>NZ_JAPCHW010000001.1 GCF_026107515.2 Glutamicibacter sp. MNS18
GTCCGCCGATGGTGACCAGTGGGTTGCGTATTGGTACTCCGGCGTTGGCGACGCGTGGTTTCTCGGTGGAGGCGTTTGCCGAGGTGGCTGAGGTGATTGCGCAGGCGTTGATTGCCGGCGCGGACGGTGACACCGCCGCTTTGGCCGGGCTGAAGGACCGCGTGCTCTCGTTGGCCGCAGCCCACCCGCTGTACCCGGAACTGCCACAGGTCGCCAAGTAGGCACCCAGGCAGACCCTGAATGAAGGGTCCGGGAAGTGCGCCGCCGTGTGCTTCCCGGGCCCTTCGTGTCTCTCCAGCCCCTTTTAACAACCCTGAGCACCGACCCCGACCGGGGTACCGAAGTAGCAACCACACAGGCTCCACCGTGAGCCACAGGCAACACCGAAGGAAGTGATTTGCGATGGCCATCAGTGTCTTCGACTTGTTCTCCGTGGGTATCGGCCCATCGTCCAGCCACACCGTAGGACCTATGCGTGCCGCACACGCCTTCATAGCCCATGTGCTCAAACGGGGAGTGCTTGAAGACCTGGAGAGCCTGAAGGTCGACGTCTACGGGTCGCTAGCCGCCACCGGACGTGGCCACGGCACCTTCACCGCGATCCTGCTGGGCCTGGAAGGCTTCGAACCGGAGAGCATCCTGCCCTCCCAGGTCGATGAACGACTGGCCGATATCGAGGACGGCGGCCCGCTGCGCCTGGCCGACCAGCTCGGAGCACGCAAGGATATCAGCTACGCGGTGCCCGACATGATCCAGCACCCGCTCACGATTCTTCCGCGGCACACCAATGGCGTGAAGTTCGCCGCCGTCGATGCGGCCGGAAATACACTGCTGGAGGAAACCTACTACTCGGTGGGTGGTGGCTTCATCGTCAAGGACGGGGCCGAGGAACGGGTGGAAAAAAGCCTGGAGGAAAAGGCCAAGTCCGTTCCCTACCCGTTCACCACCGCCGAGCAGCTGCTGGATTACAGCGCCGAAACCGGCAAGTCGTTCGCCGAGATCATGATGGCCAACGAGGAAACCTGGCGTACCCGCGAAGAAATCCATGCCGGACTGGTACACATCTACCAGGTCATGGAACAGTGCAAGGACTCAGCGCTGGAACGCACCGGGGTGCTACCCGGCGGACTGAATGTGCGCCGCCGCGCCCCGGAATGGCATGAACGGTTGCGCAAGGAAGACAAGGACCGCGATCCGGTCTACTGGCAGGAATGGATCAACCTCGTGGCCCTGGCAGTCAACGAGGAAAACGCCTCCGGAGGGCGCGTGGTCACCGCCCCGACCAATGGCGCTGCCGGAATCATCCCGGCCGTCCTTTTCTACGCCACCCACTACGCACCGGGAGCCAAGTTCTGGAACGAGGAGGAACGGAACGAGGCCGTGGTCAAGTTCCTGCTCACCGCCGGGGCCGTCGGCGTCCTGTACAAGGAACAGGCCTCCATCTCGGGCGCCGAGGTCGGCTGCCAGGGTGAAGTCGGTTCGGCCTCCTCGATGGCCGCCGGCGGCTTGGCCGAGGTGCTCGGCGGGACCCCGGCCCAGGTCGAGAACGCGGCGGAGATCGCCATGGAACACAACCTCGGATTGACCTGCGACCCGATCGGGGGCCTGGTGCAGATCCCGTGTATCGAACGCAACGCGATTGCCGCCTCCAAGGCCGTTAACGCCGCCAAGATGGCGTTGATGGGCGACGGGCAACACCATGTGACACTGGACGAAGTGATCATCACGATGCGCGAAACAGGCAAGGACATGAGCGACAAGTACAAGGAAACCGCCATGGGCGGCCTGGCGGTCAACGTGGTTGAATGCTGATCGGCTAGGAGTTTTGCCGGGGTGGGGGACTGGTGTCCGCCACCCCGCTGCGTTTAACACCCGACCCTGCGGCATGGGCGCGGATTCGGGAATTGAGCGGTTCGATGGTAGAACTAAAGGTGTACACATTCGCAGGATCATGGATCCTGCCGTATCGAGGGGGTGAACCGCATGGAAGACGGACCAAGTCGATCTATCACCACGCGAACCCCCGCCCTTTCTTCCTGAACCGCCGGCCGAATTCCCGGCCATGCGGTCGTGTAGACATGTCACGGGTTCGCGACGTTTCATCCCTTATCTGACGCGAGCCGTAAATAATGGTGGATTAATCCCCCGGACCTGAGCACCGGTTTTTGGTGCCGAGCCCTGGTCGAATACCTGAACTCCACGGCTGTGCGCGTCCCGAAACGCGTTTGGACTGATGCCCGTGAACACTCCCCAGAAGGTGGACTTCTCCACTACTTCCCGCCTGATCCGCCGTGCCCTGGATGAGCGCGCCATGGCGGATCTCGCACAGCTGCTGGAGACCCTGGAAATCCCGGAGATCCTCGACCAGCTCGAAAGCCTGCCGCAACATCTGGCGGCCATCACCTACCGGATGCTGCCCAAGGACCGGGCGCTGGTTGTCTTCGAACTGCTTGATCCACCGATGCAGGCCGACCTGCTCGACTCCCTGCAGGGAACACCGGTAACCGAGGTCTTCGCCGCCATGGACCCGGATGACCGGGTGGCCCTGCTTGACGAACTGCCCGCCCGGGTGGCCGCCAACCTGCTCAAGGGGCTGGGCGCCCGCGAACGCCGCGAAACCAACGTCTTGCTCGGCTACACCTCCGGCGTGGTGGGGCACGTGATGAGCCCCAACTTCGTCACCACCCATCCCGGATTAAGCGTGGAACAGACCCTGGGCCGGATCCGTCGACAGCTGGACAATGCCGAAAGTATCTACACCATCATGGTCACCGATGGGGCCAAGCGACTACTCGGTGTGGTCAGCCTGCGTGAACTCATGGGTGCCGAGGGGAACACGCCGATCGGCGAGCTGGTCCAGGAAGCCTACACGGTCAGTGCCAACACCCCGGTGGCCACTGCGGCACGCCGGATCATCGACACCCGAGTCATGGTGATGCCGGTACTGGACCTGGAGGGCCGACTGGTCGGGGTACTCACTGTTGACGACGCGATCCGGTTGCTGGAGCAGGAGGAGGAAGAGCGCTCGGCCCGAAGCTCCGGTGCCGAGCCGCTGCGCCGGCCCTACCTGAACACCCCCATCCGCTTGTTGGTCCGCTCGCGGCTGGTCTGGCTGCTGATCCTGGGCATCGGGGCGACGCTGACTGTGCAGGTACTCTCCAGCTTCGAGGAAACCCTGGAATCCATGGTGCTGCTGAGCCTGTTCATCCCGTTGGTGGTCGGCATCGGCGGGAACACCGGCAACCAGGCCGCGACCACGGTCACCCGGGCCATTGCCATGGGTGATGTGCGCTCCGCCGATTTTGCACGGGTGCTGTGGCGCGAGGTGCGGGTCGGCGCCATTTTGGGGCTGGGCCTGGGAGCGCTCGGATTCGCGATCGCCTCCCTGGTCTTCGGGCCGCAGATGGGTCTGATTATCGGCTGCACGTTGTTGGCCTTGTGCACCATTGCCGCCGGTGTCGGCGGGATCATGCCGCTGATCGGCAAAATGCTCAAGGTGGACCCGGCGGTCTTCTCCAATCCGTTCATTTCCACCTTCGTGGATGCCGCCGGTCTGGTGGTCTACTTCAGCGTCGCGATGAGCGTGCTGAACGCCTTCGGCGGATAACCATCGGGATGCGGGCAGGTGCCGAAGGGTGTGCCCGGGAATAAACCACCCGGTCCGGTACGTCATACAGGATATGGCTCAAAGCAAACTCTTTTCCCCTGTTACCATCCCCACCCGCCGCGGAGACGGCCTGACGCTACGCAACCGGGCTGTGCTCGCCCCGATGTGCCAGTACGCGGTGGAAGCCCGCGACGGTATCCCGCACTCCTGGCAGCTGGTCCACCTGGGATCCATGGCCCATGGCGGATTCTCCCTGTTGCATACCGAGGCGACCGCGGTAGCCGCGGAAGGCCGGATCTCGGACAAGGACGTGGGGATCTGGAACACCGAACAGGAGCAGGCCTGGGCCGGGATCGTGGACTACGTGCATGGGCACGGTGCCAGGATATCGATCCAGTTGGCCCACGCCGGGGCCAAGGCCTCGACCTACGCCTGGCTTCCGGGGGAAGCGGGCCAGGGACGGTCCGGCAGTATCCCGCGGTCCGACGGCGGATGGCAGACCGTGACCTCCTCGGATTCGGAACTCTACGGGCTGGCACCGGCCGAGTCCATGACCCGGGAGCAAATCCAACGTTCCCTCCGGGATTGGGCCGCAGCCGCGCAACGCGCCGACCAGGCGGGTTTTGATGCGATCCAGATCCATGGCGCCCACGGCTACCTGATCCACCAGTTCCTTTCGCCGCTATCGAACCGGCGTACCGACGAGTACGGGGGAAGCTACGAAAACCGCACCCGATACCTCAAGGAGGCTCTTGCCGCCATCAGCGAGGTCTGGCCCGCGCAGAAGGTGCTGGGCATCCGGCTTTCGGGTGAGGACTGGGTCCAGGGCGGTTGGGGTATCGCCGAGACAGTGAGGCTGGCCGGTGAACTCTATGACCAGGGCATCCGGGCCTTCGACCTCTCCAGTGCGGGCATTGGCCCGTTCCGTGGCCCCAGTGGACCCGGCTACCAGATCCCGTTGGCCGCCGCGGTGAAACAATCACTGCCCGCAGATGCCTTCGTGACGGCCGTGGGAGGAATCACCCAGGCCGTGCAGGCCGAACAGGTACTGGTCACCGGGCAAGCAGACGGGGTCAGCATCGGACGGGCGGCCCTGGGGGACCCGCAGTGGGCCAACCGGGCCGCCGAGCGGCTCGGAGCGGAGAAAGCCTACCCGCCGCACTATTGGCGAGGGCGCTGGTAACAGCCTGAAAGGCACCGCAGAACTTCGTATCCGCGGTGCCTTTTGCTGTTAAGCAGGGGCAGACTGTCATGATGGCGTCTCATCGGCGGATACCTCTTCCGGGTATCCACTTGGGGTGTTAGGTTAGTCACACGGATCTAGTCGCTGCGCGGCATCAAGGTCGCGTGCGGAAGGGAGTCAGCATGGCACTGCGCGCGGATTCTAATGGAATCGACGCTTCGCTTTATCGGAAGACCGGCTCTTGGAGCACTGTCCTGGCAGATGCTTCACTGGGAACGACCGCGGCACAGGAAGCCGCAGACCAGCTACCTGCAGAGGTGGCAAAAACACTCAAAAGCCAGCAGGCGGACGCGCGTGATATCGCCGCCATGACCGAGGCGCTGACCCCCGCCGAAGGACTAAGGGCGCCGGTGGCACGCTGTGTGGCCGTGCATGAGGGACAAGTGGTGCTCAATGAACTGATCCCCGGGTTGAAGGTGGAACACACCAGCGTGGATGTGGGCCCGTTCCCGAACTTCGTTTCCCTGGCCCGCGCCCGCGGTGGGGCATTCTCCTACCTGGTGGCCGAGGTGGGCCGTGACGGCGGGGAGGTGCACCTGTACAACACCACCTCACCCGAACGGGTGGCCAGCCGCGGGATCGTGGGGCTGCCGGAGGAAACCCATGTGGCGCGCAAGGTGCCCGGGGAATACGACCAGCCGAAGAACCAGTCCGCGGCCGAGGAGATGGCGCGGCGGAACGCGGAGGAAGTGGCCGAACTGATCCGCGAGATGGCCAGCGAAACCTATGTGCGGCTGATCGTGATCTCCGGGGACGTCAAGTCCCGGGAACTGGTCAGCGACCTGGTGCATACCTCGCTCAAGCCGTTGGTGGCCATGCTCGATGCGAATAACCGCTCCGGGGGTGGCGACAGGAAGGCGCAGGATGCGGAGATCCGCAAACTGGTGGACAACGTCACGGCCATGGATCTGCAGGAGCTCTCCGACAAGGTGGCGGCGCAGAACGGAAATTCCAAGAGCCATCTGGCGTTGGGTATCGAGCAGGTCGTCCAGGCGCTGCAGCAAGCCCAGGCCGAGATCGTGCTGGTCAGCCAGTACCAGGACGAGCACACCCTGCGGGCGCTGAACGCCGAACCGTGGCTTGCCGCCGAGGATGACCCGAACCACGCCGAAGCGGTGATCGGGCAGTGGCCGGCCCCTGAGGTGTTGTTACGGGCCACCGCTTTGACCGATGCCACCATCCGGTATGTACCGGATGGGCTGCTACCCGACGGGGTGGGCATCGCGGCGTTGCTGCGCTGGCCACGCAACGCCGGATAGCCCCGGTCGGGACACGCATGAAGGCGTGAGCATAATGCTCACGCCTTTTGCCTAGCTCCGGTCCTGCGGATCCCGGTCCGTATCGGGCCGGTCGGCCAGGGCCGGACCGGGATCCGGTTGTGCTGCGGCAGGTGGCACCGGGCCCGGGGGAGGCGACCAGTAGGCACCGGTGGGGTGTCCCGGTGGCGGGGGTGTCGGCTGCTGCTGTGGCTGGTAGTAGCCGTAGGGCGCCTGGGTGCCAGGAGGCTGCTGGTAGCCCGGATGCTGCGGGGCCGGCCATGGAACGAGGTACTGCGTACGTGGCGGCAGCGGGGCCGGTCCAGCGGTCCGTTCGACGTTGAAACGGATGGCCAGGCGCACCATCAGGAAGGTGACCACGGCGGTGAGGCAGACCGAGGAGATCAGGCTGCCCAGGGTGGAACCGGTGGCGTTCATGTCCAGCAGGCCGACGCTGCCCAGCAGGAACAACACCACGTTGTTGACAACATGCAGGCCAATGGCCGCTTCCAGTCCGCCAGTACGCCAGGTCAGGTATCCGGCCGCCAGCGCGAAGACCGCCACATCGATTTGCCCGTACACGTCATACAGGTGCCCGATCACGAACAAGGGAATGGGCAGCAGGATCGCGAACAGCGGGTGCCTGAGCCAGCTGCCGATCGTTTGCATCAGCAGGCCGCGGAACAGGTACTCCTCGGCGGCGGCCTGGAACGGTACCAGCGTCAGCACCAGCACGATCATCAGCAGCGGCGAATCGGGGATGCTCTCGGCCGGGACCTTCTCGGCTTCGATAACCCCGGCGGCCTGCAGGGCGAAGCTGATCCCGAAATAGATGATGTAGACGATCAGCGAGGCCAGCGTGGCGATGCCCAGCCACTTGAAACGCAGTTTGCCCAGCACGGACCAGAGCAGGCCCACGGGTTTGGGGCCAAGCAGCAGGTAGGCGACGAAACAGGCCGGGATCAGGATGATCAGCGAAAGCATTGTGAGGATGAATTCCGAGGGATCGGTCATATCCAGGCTCTCGGCGGTTTCCAGGGCGCTGCTGGCATCCGAGTTCATCCACATGGACGGGCTGGTCATGAGCATGATGACCATGGCCACCACGAGCACCACCAACAGGACCAGGTAGAAGCCCAGGGCCGTACTGCCGAGGGCCAATGGACGCCACCAGCGGTACGCCGGATCGCGGCGCATCAGCCGATGATAGGCGAAACGCGGTTCTCCGGTCGGGGTTTCGGCGTCCTGCGGCCAATGTCGGGGCTGGTCGGGAGGGAACGGCAACGATTGGCTCATACAGTAATTCTCACCCCTGCGCCGCCGATTTCCCATGAACCTTTGGGACGATATCGGGGGTCGTCCGCAAGGGTGGTGTGTTGCTGGCGGCCTCGGTATTCGTGGCTAAACTGGGTCGGTAGCGACTGTTGCGACCCCGACCCTGAAGGAGTAGGTGGGCTCTTGGGCCATCATCACGATCATTCCCCGATCCTGCAGGATCCCAAACGCCGTCAGCGGGCCTCGATCATCTTGTGGGCGTTGCTGGCCCCGGTGGGGATCATCGCCATGGTCATGGTCATTGCGCTGTGGCCGCAGGGAAACTACGACCGTTTCGCGTTGAACAATCCCATGGAAACCAGCGAAGGGGTGAACATGTCCACCGGGACGGTCACCCGGACCGAGGTGGAGATCTGCCCCTCCAGTGCGGGGCTGGACGAGTATGGCGGACGGGAGCTGGAATGCCCGGTGACCTACGTGATGCCCGCCCATGGCGGTGCGGAAATCCAGTTGGAGGTCCCTCCCGAGACCCTCAGCTCCCGGGAGGTCAAGGCCGGTGACCAAGTGCGGTTCCTGGACCTGTCCCAGGTGACCGGTGAAGGGGTCCCCTATATCTTCGTGGACTTCGTGCGCACCACCCCGATGCTCCTGCTTGCCATCGCCTACGCCGTGGTGGTGGTGCTGGTGGCCGGGTGGCGTGGTGGCCGTGCCCTGATCGGCCTGTTCGGAGGTGTGGCCTTCATGATGGCGTTCATGATCCCGGCGCTGCTGGAGGGGCAGAACCCGGTGCTGGTGGCATTGACCGGATCAACCGTGATCATGTTCGGGGCCTTGTATTTCGCCCACGGCCTGAACGCGAAAACCTCCACGGCGTTGTTGGGAACGTTGTTCGGACTGGCGGTCACCGCCTGGTTGGCGGTATGGCTGACCGATTCGGCGGCGCTGACCGGAGCCACCGATGAACATGCCATGACCCTGTCCACGGTGGCGCCCCAGGTCTCGCTGACCGGGCTGTTGATCTGCGGGTTGCTGATCGGTGGGATGGGTGTGCTCAACGACGTGACCATTACCCAGTCCGCCACCGTGTGGGAGCTGGCCGAGACCGCGCCGCACGCCACGGCCCGGGACCTGTTCTTCAAGGGGATGCGCATCGGGCGGGACCACATCGCTTCGACGGTCTACACCATCGCCTTCGCCTATGCCGGTGCCGCACTGCCGATCCTGGCGATTGCCGCGATGAGCGACCAGAGTTTCGGCAACACGCTGACCACCGGGTCCATGGCCGAGGAAGTGATCCGTATCCTGATCGGATCGATCGGCCTGGTCCTGGCCATCCCGGTCACCACCCTGATCGCGGTAGTGGTGGTGAAGGCCACCGGTACCGGAGGCGCCCATGGAACCCGGCCGGTACGGACCGGGCGACGTGCGGCATCACGCGCTGTTGTGAATGATTCTCATATCAATGTAGAATAGTTCTCATTAGTGATCAGCTGGAATGGAGTCCCGCCTATGAAGTCCCGCCGTCTTGCCCTGTCGATACTGGCCCTGCCCCTCACGGCGCTGGTCCTGGCCGGGTGCACGCAAGGTGCAGCCCAGCTGCAGTCGGGCTCCGAGGACCCCGGGGACGGGGCAGGTATCGAGGTGGTGGCAACCACCAATGTCTACCGGGATATTGCCCAGAGCATCGGTGGCGAGCACGTCCAGGCCACCGAGATCATTTCCTCCACGGCGCAGGATCCGCATTCCTACGAGCCAAGTGCGCGGGATAAATTGGCTGTCTCCAATGCGCAGTTGGTCCTGGCCAATGGCGGGGGCTATGACGACTTCATGACCCAATTGGTGTCCTCGCTGCCCGAGGACAGCCGGGCCCAGACCGTGTACGCCGTTGATTCCTCCCCGGTGCCCGGTGAGTCCGATCATGCCCAGGACTCCACCGACCACCAGCATGCCGGGGAAGACCATGTCCATGAGGGTCACGACCATGACGAAGAGGGGCATGAGGGCCACGACCACGCCGGCTACAACGAGCACATCTGGTTCGACCTCGAATCGATGAGTGCACTGGCAGGGGAACTGGCCGAGCAATTTGCGGCCTTGGACCCGGAACATGCCGACGTGTTCGAGGCCAATGCCGGAGAATTCGCGGCCCAGATCGAGCAGTTGGCCGGTCAGCTGGAATCCGCTGGGCTTCAGGGGCGGAGCTTTGCCATGACCGAGCCGGTGCCGTACCACCTGCTGGTTGACGCCGGCATGGTGGATGCCACCCCGGAGGGGCTCAGTGCCGCCGTGGAATCCGGTTCGGATATCCCACCGCAGATCCTCAAACAGCTCAATGACGCCTTGGCCTCCGGTTCGATCGACCTGCTGGCCTACAACATCCAGACCGAAGGTGCCGACAGCATCTCCATCCGCGCCACGGCCGAAGCCGGCTCGGTGCCGGTGGTAGAGTTCGCCGAGACCATGGACACCGACCAGCACTACGTGCAGTGGATGGCCGGGCACATCAACGCGCTGTCCGAGGTCATGGGGCACTAGCGGCCCGGGGGATCCGTAAACTGGGAATATGTCGCTGATCTCCAGACAACTTTCCCTCGCCGTGGCCCGTGCCCGGGCCTTGGCCGCCGAGCCCGGGCTCGAACGCAGGATCGCGCACCACCGGCGTGAGCTGCACACGGCCGAGACGGTCCTGTTCTTCTCCGAGCCCCCCAGCCAGATCTATCAGCTGGAAGTCTGGCTGGCACCCTTCGAACGCCTGGCCGCCGCAGGCCACCGGGTGGGGATCGTGGTGATGAACGCGCTGACCGCCACCGCACTGCTGGAGAAGACCACCCTGCCGGTGTTCTACTCCAGGAACATGGAACAGGTCGAACACCGGTTGCGTAGCGCCGGGACCCGGGCCATCTGCTACGTCAACAACGCGCAGGCGAACTTCACCATGCTCCGTTTCAACGGTCCACGGCATATCCACCTGAACCATGGCGAGAGCGAGAAGTCCTCCATGGTCTCCAACCAGCTCAAGGCCTATGACCAGGTCGCGGTGGCGGGAGCAGCGGCCCTCGAGCGGATCGGCCGGGGTATTGCGCGCTTCGATGCGGGGAAGCTGGTACCCATCGGGCGGCCGCAACTCGATGCCGTCACGGCCAGCCCCGGCCGGGGACGGGTGCGGGTGCTGTACGCGCCGACCTGGGAAGGGGACTCCAAGGCCATGGGGTATTCCTCGCTACTGGCCCATGGGGAAGACATCCTGGCAGGCCTCTGCGCCGATGAGCGCATCGATGTGCGTTTCAGGCCGCACCCGAAAACCGGGGGCAGCTCGGCGGCCATGGCGAAACTGATCGCCTCGCTGCGGCGCAAGTACGCGGCACTACTTGACCCGGTGGACGATGCGGGCCAATCCCTGGCCGACAGCGATGTGGTGATCTGCGATATCTCGGCGATGGCCTATGACGCGTTGGCGTTGAACATCCCGCTGCTGCTTGCGGGCACCGAGGAATGCGAACTGACCAAACGGTTGCCGGCCAGCCAGCAACTGGCGGACTGCACGGACCTGGCCGAACGGGTCCTGGCCCTGGCGGCTACCGGCAGTACCGTCCAAGGTGAGCTGGCCCGGTACTTCTTCGCCACCACCGCAGCGGGTGAGGCCACCGAACTGCTGCGCCGGCTGGTCTGCGGGGAAGAATAGCCGTCGGGTCGGCTCAGGAGTCGAATCCCATCCCGATCCTGTCCATGGATTTCAGGAAGGCCGAACGCCGGCCCTGCTGGCGATCGGCACGGACCAGATGGCTGGTCATCAGGTTGACACCCAGCCATGCGGCCGGTTCGGGTGGAAAGGGAATCGGTTTGCTGCGGACCATCTGCAGGCCGGTCAGTTCGGTCTGCTGCCCGGACAGCAGGTCGAGCATGACCTTGGCCCCGAAACGTGTGGCCCCGACCCCGAGGCCGGTGAATCCTGCGCAATAGGCCACTCGCCCGCCGTGGGACAGGTCGAAGAACGAGAAGAACCGTGAACAGGTGTCGATGGCGCCGCCCCAGGCATGGGAGAAGCGCACCTGCTGCAACTGCGGGAAACTGCCGAGGAAATGGGCGGCCAGCTTCCGAAAGGTCGCGGTGTTCGAATCGTAGCTGGACCGGACGTTGCCGCCGAAATGGTAGACCGCGTCGTACCCGCCGTAGAGGATCCGGAAGCCGCCCGCGTCATCGATGGTGGGCCGCGCGTAGTGGAACCGGTTGTTCAGATCCGCCAGGCCCACCATCCGATCCCAACCGATCGCTTCACGCTGGGCAGCGGTTAGCGGTTCGGTCATCAGCGCGTAATCGTAGACCGGAATGATCCGGCTGCGGTGCCTCTTGAGCAGTGAGGGGAACACATTCGTGGCCAGCGCGACCTGGCGGGCGCGAATCCGACCATCGGCGGTCAGCACCTGAAGGGATGACCCCTCTTCACCCAATTCCAGCCCCTGGGTGTGTTCATGGATCCGCACCCCGAGTTCGCTACAGACGCGGGCCAATTCCCAGGCCAGCTTGGCCGGGTGGAGAAGGGCGCAGGAATCGTGGTCCCAGCTGCCAGCCAGGAAGTCCGGGGAATCGACCATCTTGCGCACCTGCGGACGGTCCAGGAACTCGACACCGTCGGTCCCGGCTTCCTCGGCCACCCACGCCACCTGGTGGTCCTCGGTGGCCACGGTGAGTACACCCTCGCGGATGAAGTCCACATCCATGGCATAGCGTTCGATGGTCGCCTGGAGCTCATCGAGGTTCTGCGCGCCCAGTTCGGATAGCCGCTGGTTTTCCCCGGGAAGGTGGTTGGCCCCATTGGCCTCGCCATGCACCAGGGAGGCTTCGCAGAACCCGCCGTTGCGCCCGGATGCAGCCCAGCCGATGCGCTGGGCCTCGATCAGGATGACCTCGCGGTGCGGTTCGCGTTCCTTGGCCTGCAACGCGGTCCACAATCCGGTGTAGCCACCGCCGATGACCAGCAGGTCGGTGTCCACCACGCCGTGCAGCGCCGGCCGGGCGGCGGGGCGGTCGTTGTGCTCGAGCCAGTAGCTGGTGTGGGTGGCCCCGGCGAGCGCGTCGGTGATGAGCCGGGCATCGATACGCGCTTCATGCCGGTCGAAGGTGGTGGGGCTGCTGCTGGCCATGCGTTCTCCTAGGGCGGCCGCCGGGGAACCGGGCCGGTGACCGCAAAGGGCTGCGGTCACCGGGTATCGTCGCCGGGAACCCACATAGTGAATGTGATTCATTACCCAATATCGCCCGTGGTTTAACCGGCTGTCAAGGGCCGGCGGTGTTCCAGGGAACCCGGCTGCGGCGTCCACGGATGACCAGGGCGGCGGCGAACATCAGGATGAATTCCCCCAAGGCGACCAGCAGCATCACCGCGGCGTGGCCGGGCGGGTGCTGTGCGTGTGCCCCGTGGTGGCCGGCGAACCACGGCATGCCGAGCACCATCGCCATATGGGCCACACCCATGAGCGCGCACATGGCCATCAGGCTGCCGGCCGACCCGCCGCGCCAGACACACCAGGAGCACTTGGCGCACCACAGGGTCATGGCCAGCAGGCCCAGCATCCAGGGCAGCGAGTGCGGGATCAGGACCAGGATCAGCAGGTGTGCGGCCGCCAGGGCCAGGGAGGCCGCGCCCAGCAGGCGTTGGGCCGGTGATCCCTGGCGGTGCGCGACACCGACGGTGCTAGTGGCCGCAGCCGCAACCATCGGCCTGGTCCGTCGAGCAGCAACCGTGCTTCACCGGTTCGGGCACATCAAGTACCGGGGAGCGGTCGAAGAAGCCCTCGGGACGGATCTTGAAGCCCACGGTGTCCACCGGCATGATCGGCCAATCCTCGGTCCGCGGGAAATGCGTCAGGGCGAAGGTGTGCCACAGGCTGATCTGCTTGGTATCCACGCTGTGGTCATCGGCGATCCAGTCGTTGATCCCGTCCACACCGGGGTTCTGGTTCACGAAATCGCCGGTGGGGTAGCGGTGCCCGGCATCGCGTTCGGTGACCCACAGCGCCTTGGCGGCGAAGGCGGCGCGTTTGTGGATCGAGGAGCCCTCGGCGGCCAGGAGGGTCGGCAACCCCTGCGGGTGGAGCTTGTAGCCCACGGGTTTGCCCAGGTAGTTCACCGATTCGGGATTGGTCACCACCCAGCTTCGTCCGGCGGGCATGTTGGCATCACGTACCGCCTGCCCCGCGGTGGCCAGTACGGTGTGGCTCCGGGTGAAGGCGTTGCCGCGCGGGTTCTCCTCGCTGATCGGCAGGCGGACGGCTTCCTCCTCGATGACCTGGCTCGGTCCGCCGTCCAGGGCGAAGTCCAGTCGGGCACCGAAGATGTGCTGGTGGAACGGGGCGCCCAGACCGGGAGCCATCTCCGAGGCGAAGCGCTCATCGCGCATCGCGGAGGTGAACACGATACCGGTGGCCTTGGCCTCGAACTCGATGGTGCCATCCAGGTACAGGTACCAGTAGAAGCCGTAGTCGTAGTTGCCCACGGTGGTGAAGAAGCTGATCACCAGGCGGCGGTTGCGTCGGGTGTACTTCACCCCGGACCAGTCATCGGCGTGCTTGGAGAGGATCGAGGCGTCCTCCTCGTGCATGCAGATGCCGTTGTGGATGGTGCGCGCCTCGCCGCGGGCGGTGGCCACCACCGGGGAGATGTAGTGGATCTCGCCCAGGCAGTCGCAGCCCAGTTCCAGGGAATTGGCCATGCGCCCGATGAGGTATTCGCCGGTGTCGAAGTAGTTCTGCCAGCTGCGCACCGGGGAGGGGTCTCCGTAGGGGACGACCATCTCGGCGATCGAGGCGCGGTCCAGGATACGTCGACGCTGGCCCTGGTCATCAAAACCGATGTTGTAGAGCACCAGTCCCTCGCGCATGTCGAAGCCCACGTCCAGGCTCCACTTTTCCCACTCGACGTGGTTGCCGTCGCTGACGGTGAAGCTCGGACCCTCCGGCTGGGTGATCAGCAGTGGTTTCTGGGTTTCGCGGATCGGGCCGGTCAGCTCGGGATCGGTGTAGTTGCCGTGGTCGGACGGGATGTCCACCGGACCGAAGTCCAGGATCTGGTCCACCACCCCGGCGATGGTGTCGATGTAGACGACAAGCCCATCCACCGGGTGGGCCCATGCCGAGTCCTCGGCGAAGTCCTGGCGGAAGGCCAGGCCGCGCAGGATGCGGCGACCGGATTCCTCCGGGTATTCGAAAACACCGGCGGACAGCGGGGCGACGCGCACCTGGTCGACGGTGAGGTTGCGTTTGGCCAGGGCCTGGATCCACCCCTCGTCGGAGGCCACGATGGCCTCGACCTTCTCGAATTCCTCTTCCAGGACCGGTAGCTGGCCGACGGCTGCCGGATCGATGTCGGTGACGGAGAGGACTGCGCCACCGGTCAGATCCAACACCACGTCCTTGGGCTCGTTCGCCTTTGCATCCATCAGCATGGCACGCACCCGGCGGGCCGGAGCCTGCGGATCCGGGTCCTCCAGGCCGAGGTAGGCGATGCGGGAGGTTGCGGTGAAAAGCCCGTGGGATTCGAGCAGTTCGCGGGCTCGGGCGACTTCGTCTGCGCAGAGCAGTGTGTAGTCCACGGTTCGGGTTTTCATCGGTACGACCTTTCGGGTGATGTGAGGAAGGGCACTTTTAATTCTCTACTTGTAGAGAATACGGAGTGTGGCCGGCATTGGCAAGGGGCGGCGAAGAAGTTCTGCGGCCTAGACTGGTGGCATGCCGAAAATTGTTGATCATGCGCAGCGCCGCCGGGAAATCGTCGAAGCCACCTGGCGGTTCATTGCGCAACGCGGGTTCGACAAGCTCAACCTGCGGGATCTGGCGGCCTCGGCCGGGTATGCGAACGGGGCCCTGAAACCGTATTTCCCGACCCGCAATTCGATCCTTTCCGCCACGTTCAACTACGTCTTCGAATCCACCGGAAACCGTATCGCGCGGGTCACCCGTGGGCTGGGGGGGATGGAGGCGATCCGCGCGTTCGCCCACGAGGTCCTGCCGCTGGATGAGGAACGCCGGGATGAAGCCCGGGTGGTCATCCATTTCTGGCATGTGGCCTTGCAGGATGCCGAGATGGCGGAACTGAACGGCACCTCGATGGACGACTGGCGGCAGATGCTCGACCAGTGGCTGGGGCAGGTGCCCGGGGTGGAGGCCTCCCGCGTGGAAACGGCGCGCAACACCCTGATGACCTTCCTCCTGGGAGCCCAGATCACCGCGGTGCTGGACCATGTGGGAACCAGCGCCCAGGAGCAGCTGACGCAACTGGAGTACATTCTTGAATCCCTGCACTAACGGGGTGCTGGCCGGGCGCGGGGAACCGGTCGCGGGTGACATCCGCGGTTTTGTGTCGTACATTCTTCAGTGACACGCATTACGTCGTTGCCCACTCGCGGGGGAAGTTCAGATGTACCACATACAACATGTTGATTCGTTCACGGCCTGGTCGAAGCTGGTTTCCACGGCTTTCGTGCCGTTGCACAGCGAACCGGTTCGCTCCGGACATTTCAGCGCCAGCCTGGGGATCAATATGCTGGGGGATATCGGGCTGATGAAGGTCAACGCCAAGCCGCATGCCGTGGTGCGCACCGACGGGTTGGCCGCGGCCGGAGACGGCCGCTATTTCAAGGTTTCGCTGCAGATGCACGGCCATGGCCTGCTGGTCCAGGATGGCCGCGAAGTGGTCCTGGCGCCGGGTGAATTGGCGATCTACGATACGCAGCGGCCCTACACACTGTCCTTCGACAAGGATGCAACCATCCTGGTGGTCATGATTCCCCACGACAAGTTCCGTTTGAGTCATGAACAGGTCAACCAGATCACCGCGATGCGCCTGGACAGCGGGCATCCGCTGACCGGAACCGTCACCCCGATGCTCCAGCATCTGGGCGCCAACCTGGAGCTCTGGGACGAGCATGGTGGAGCGGCGCTGGCACGAAACGCCACGGACCTGCTGGCCACGGTCCTGGGTGGGGCCTTGGGAACGGCTACCGGGATGAACCACCGCGAGGGGCAGCGCGAGCGGATCCTGGACTACCTGGAAGCGCATCTGGCCGACCCGGCCCTGAACCCGCGCAGTGTCGCCCAGGCCCATTTCATCTCCGTGCGGTCGCTACATGCCCTGTTCGCGGACCAACCCGAATCCGTGGCCGCGATCATCCGCCGGCGCCGCCTGGAGACCGCGGCCGATTTGCTGCGTGACCCATTGCTGGCGGGTGTGCCGATCCAGTTGATCGGTACCCGGGTGGGCATGCCCGATGGCGCGAGTTTCACCAGGGCCTTCTCGGGCCACTTCGGACTGAGCCCCAGTCGGTACCGCAGCGTCGCGGCCTAATGGCACGCAATGCCTAGGGGTATGCACCGGATGACAAGACGCGGGCGAAGGGCATCACAGATGCTTGGATGAACGTCATCTGATAGGGGGGGTGCCTCATGGGTAACGAACAACGCACGCTGACCGTCCCGGCCCTGGTCGTCATGATCATCGCCGCCAGCGCTCCATTGACCGTCGTGGCCGGTGGGGTGACCACCAATTTCGCGGTGACCGGGTTGATGGGTGTGCCACTGTCCTTCGTGGTGTTGGGTCTGATCCTGCTGGTATTCAGCCTCGGATACACCGCCATGAGCCGGCATATCACCAATGCGGGCGCCTTCTACGCCTACATCGCCGAAGGGCTGGGCAAGCCGGCCGGCGTCGGCGCGGCCATGGTCGCCGTGGTCAGCTACAACCTGATGCAAATCGGGATCTACGGGCTCTTCGGCTTCGCCACGGCCTCCTTCGTGAACTCGATGGCGGGAACCAACCTGCCTTGGTGGGCCTGCGCCCTGGGTTGCTGGGTCATCGTGGGTTTCCTGGGGATGAACCGGGTGGACTTCTCCGCCAAGGTGCTGGGCATCGTGGTGGGCCTGGAATTCCTGGTGGTCATCATCTTCGATGCGGTGGCCTTCAGCCAGGCACCACAGGGAGTGAGCAGTACCGGATTCGTTGCCGGGGACCTGTTCGCCCCCGGGCTCGGGGCGGTGCTGGCCTTCTCGATTGCCGCGTTCATGGGCTTCGAATCGGGCACCATCTACAACGAGGAAGTCAAGGACCCGCAGCGCACCGCCCGCAGGGCAACCATCATCGCGGTGTGCATCATCGCCTCCTTCTACGCCTTCTCCGCCTGGGCGGTGTCCATGGCGCTCGGCCCGGACAACGTGGTGGAAGCCTCTCAGGAGTTCGGACCTGACCTGATCTTCGTCTTCCTGGGCAGCTACGCCCCGGGCTGGTTTATCGATCTGGCCAACCTGCTGTTCATCACCAGCCTCTTTGCCGCCCTGCTGGCCTTCCACAATGTGGTGGCCCGCTACTTCTACGCGATGGGCCGCGGCGGGGCGCTGCCCAAGGCCCTGGCCATCACCTCGCCCCGCACCCACGCCCCGGTGGCCGGTTCGCTGGCCCAGTCCCTGTTGGCGTTGCTGGTCATCATCGTCTTCGCCGTCGTCTCCAGCGGCCAGGATCCCATGTTCATCGTCTTCACGATGTTCACCTGGATGACCAATTCGGGGGCCTACGGCCTGGTGCTGCTGATGGCGCTGACCTCCTTTGCCGTGGTGGGGTACTTCGCCCGGAACCGCACCACCGATTCGCTGATCACCCGCGTCATCGCCCCGGTGGCGGCCGGGATCGCGCTGAGCTACGTATTCAGCCAGATCGTGGTGAATTTCGACGTGTTGATCGGCCTGGAGGAGGCCGGAGCGCTGCAGTACGTGCTGCAGGGGATCGTGATCCTGCCGGGCATCATCGGTTTCGCGGTGGCCGCGCTGCTGCGCACCAGGAACCGCACCACCAACAACCTGTCCGACGTCGACCTAGAGATCAAGTAGAACGAGGAGAACTCCATGTCATATGCAAACGCCGAAGAACTGCTGGCAGCCATCCAACCGGAGAGCGGAGGCACCGAAGTCCGTGACCCGGCCACCGGCGAGGTGGTGGGCCGGGTGGCCGAAGCCACCGTCGCCGAGCTGGATGCCGCGATCGACACGGCGCGTGCGTCCCAGCCGGGCTGGGATGCGCTGGGTCACGAGGAGCGCAAGCGGTTGCTCAACGCCGCGGCCGATAACATCGAGGCCAACGCCGAGGCGCTGGCCGAGTTGCTCTCGCGTGAGCAGGGCAAGCCGTTGAACGGCCCGAACGCCCGCTTCGAGGTGGGCGGGGCTGCCGCCTGGTTGCGGGCGGCGACCGCCTACGAGGTGGAACCGGAAGTGGTGGTGGACGACGGGGAAACCCATGCGGTCAAGCACTACCGGGCGCTGGGTGTCATCGGTGCGATCGGCCCATGGAATTGGCCGATGATGATCTCCATCTGGCAGCTGGCTCCCAGCCTGCGTATGGGCAACACCGTGGTGATGAAGCCCAGCGAGTACACCCCGCTGTCGGTGCTGGCCCTGGGGCATGTGCTGAACCAGGTCCTGCCAGCCGGGGTGCTGCAGGTGATCGCCGGCGGCCGCGAGGTGGGCGAGCGGCTGGCCGCGCACCCGGAGATCGACAAGGTGATGTTCACCGGTTCGACCCGTACCGGCAAGGCGATCATCCGTTCCTCGGCCGATACCGTGAAGCGGCTGACCCTGGAACTGGGCGGCAACGACGCCGGGGTGGTGCTGCCCGACGCCGATCCCGCGGCTATCGCCGAAGGGCTCTTCTGGGGCGCGTTCATCAATACCGGACAGACCTGCGCGGCCCTGAAACGGCTTTATGTCCCGGAATCGATCTACGACCAGGTTTGCCAGGCGTTGGTGGAGGTGGCCGCCAAGATGCCGATGGGTCCGGGGCTGGAGGAGCAGAACGTGCTCGGGCCGTTGCAGAACAAGGCGCAGTACGAGATCGTGGCCGACCTGGTGAAGGATGCGGTGGATTCCGGGGCCACGGTGCTGCTGGGCGCCAACCCGGATGAGCAGGCCACCGGGAACTTCTACCCGACCACCCTGATAGGGGACATCGATCCGGGCAACCGGCTGGTCACCGAGGAGCAATTCGGTCCCGCATTGCCGATCATCAAGGTCAAGGACGTGGAAGAGGCCATTGAACACGCCAACGCCTTGGAGGTCGGCCTGGGCGCATCGGTCTGGTCCGCGGATCGGGCCAAGGCCGCCGAAGTGGCATCCAGGCTGCAGGCCGGGACGGTGTGGATCAACTCCCACGGCACCATCGACCCGCGGGTCCCCTTCGGCGGGGCCAAGCAGTCGGGCTACGGGCTGGAATTCGGCCTGGATGGGCTCAAGGCCCTGGCCCAGCCGCAGATCATCAACGGCTAACAGGCGATCACCAGGGCGCCGCACCCCACGGGTGCGGCGCCCTGGTCAGGTTAACCACCAGCCGGAGACGGGGAGCAACCGGGGAAGGACGCACAGGTGCCTGCCTCGGGCGGAACCATGTGCTTGCGGGCGTGCGCAACGAGCGGGCGCCGACATCTCGCGGGCCCAAGGCATCGGGCCGTTAAGGTGATTCGGGAGTGACCATCAGTCCGCGTTGTCCCTGGTGTGGTACCAGACGTCCTCGATGAACGGTTCGTTGCCCGCACGGACCACCACCACGCTGTCGGCGAACCGGGTCCCGTCCTCCAATGTGATATCCACCGTGGCCCAGGATCCGTTCCAGGAACCCAGGGTGAACTCCGCGGGCTGGTAGCGCTGTTCGATATTCGCGGTCAGATTGCTGGTGGCGGTGGAGTAATTGGTCCACGCCAGCACCCCGAAGACCAGGGCCGCGGCCAGGCACAGGGCCCCGGTGAGCATTTCGGTGCGGATCGAGGATCGTGACTTGTAGGTCTGATAGCCCTCAGTGAGCCGGGCGAATCGACGCCTGCGGAACAGCGCGTGGATGATCAAGGGAATGGCGAACACCAGCAGTATGCCTCCAACACCCAAGTGCATCATCGGGGTCATGAAATCTACTACCGCATAATTTTGTGCCTCCATGGGTTTAATCTATCCCGGTGAGGCCGGCATGTGAAGACTTTTAGCCAATGTAAGACCGGTCTGGGAAGCCAGCGACCCGGGTGGGGCACGTCAGTGCCCCACCCGGGTCGAATCCGGTTTTCCCGGTGGCCTATGCGGTGGCGTACCCGTCGGCTACCACCAGGGCTTGCTCCAGACGGTCCAGCGCCTCGATGAGCACTTCATCCGGGATGTTCATCGCCGGAACGACATGCAACCGGTTGAAGTTCGCGAAAGGCAGCAAGCCGGCGGCCTTGGCCGCGGCCACCACCTCGTTCATCTCCGGGGAACTGCCCCCGTAGGCCGCCAGCGGCTCACGGGTTTCGCGGTTCTTCACCAGCTCGATGGCCCAGAAGACCCCGGCGCCGCGCACCTCTCCCACCGATCGGTGGTCGGCAGCAAACTGGCGCAACCGTGGGCCGATGATCTCGTCCCCCAGCCGTTTGGCGTTGGCCACCAGACCCTCGTCCTGCATCGCGTTGATCGTGGCGACCGCCGCCGCGCAGGCCAGCGGGTGTCCCGAGTACGTCAGGCCTCCAGGGTAGGCCCGTTCGCGGAAGGTTTCGAAGATGGCATTGCTGATGGCCACCCCGCCCAGCGGGACGTAGCCGGAGTTCACCCCCTTGGCGAAGGTGATCAGGTCCGGGGTGATGCCCCACCGGTTGATCGCGAACCATTCGCCAGCCCTGCCGAATCCGGCCATGACCTCGTCGGCGATGTACACGATGCCGTACTTGCGGGTCAGCTCGCGCACACCTTCCATGTACCCTGCCGGCGGGAGGTAGATCCCAGCGGTGCCCGGAATGGATTCCAGGATCAACGCGGCGATCGTCGCGGGACCTTCCAGGATGATGGTGTCTTCCAGGTGCTTCAGCGCCCGTTCGGTCTCCTCGGCCTCGGTGGTCGAATTGAAGTAGGAACGGTACGGGTAGGCCGGGAAGAAATGCACGATCCCGTCGGTGGCCTTATCCGACGCGAAACGCCGCGGATCCCCGGTGATATTCACCGCCAGGTGGGTCCCGCCATGGTAGGAGCGGTAAGCCGAAAGGACCTTGTGCCTGCCGGTGTGCAGCCGGGCCATGCGCACCGCATGTTCCACCGCGTCGGCACCACCGTTGGTGAAGAAGACCTTGTCCAGGTCCCCTGGGGTGCGTTCGGCAATCAGCCGGGCGGCTTCCGAACGGGCGTCATTGACATGCTGCGGGGCGATGGTGGCCAGTTTGCCGGCCTGCTCCTGGATGGCGGCAACCACCTTCGGGTGCTGGTGGCCGATATTCGTGTTGACCAGCTGGCTGGAGATGTCAATGAGCTTGCGCCCCTCGCCGTCCCAGACATGGGAGCCCTCGGCCCGCAGGATGGTCATCGGGTTGAACGGGCCCTGGGCCTGCCATGAATGGAAGACATGGGCCTTGTCCAGTTCGTGCGCCCGCTTCCCGGCGGCGATCTCCTCCGCGGAAATCACCGAAGTCAATTGTTCGGTCATGAATTCTTTCCTTATCTCAAAAAACCGGTGCCGTGAGGGGCGAACTAGTCGTTCTGCGGGAAGCCGAGGTTGATGCCGCCGTGGCTGGGGTCCAGCCAGCGCTTGGTCACCACCTTGTTGCGGGTGAAGAACTTGAACCCTTCAGGCCCGTAGGCGTGCTGGTCGCCGAACAGCGAGGCCTTCCAGCCGCCGAAGGAGTGGTATCCCACCGGAACCGGGATCGGCACGTTCACCCCGACCATGCCCACCTGGATTTCGTTCTCGAAGCGGCGGGCGGCCCCACCGTCGTTGGTGAAGATCGCGGTGCCGTTGCCGTACTTCGAGGCGTTGATCAGGTCGATGCCCTCGTTGAAGGACTCGACACGGACCACGGAGAGCACCGGGCCGAAAATCTCGTCCGTGTAGATCGACATATCGGTTGTCACCTTGTCGAACAGGGTCGGGTGCAGGAAGAAGCCCTCGCCGTCGGCGTCCACCGAGCCACCACGACCATCGACCACCACCTCGGCCCCGGCCGCGATGCCCGCGTCAATGTATCCGGCCACCTTGTCGCGGTGCTCGCCGGTGATCAACGGGCCCATGTCGCAACCGCGGGTACCGTCACCCACGCGCAGCTTCCTGGACCGCTCGGCGATCTTGGCCACCAGCTCATCGGCGATGTTTTCCAGGGCGACCACCACCGAGATCGCCATGCAGCGCTCGCCGGCGGCACCGAAGCCCGCATTGATGGCCATGTCGGCGGCCAGGTCCAGGTCGGCGTCGGGCAACACCAGCATGTGGTTCTTCGCGCCGCCGAACGCCTGGACACGCTTGCCGTTGGCGGTGCCGGTGGAGTAGACGTACTGGGCGATCGGGGTGGAGCCGACGAAGGACACCGAGGAGACGCGCTCGTCATTCAGCAGGGTGTCCACCGATTCCTTGTCACCATGCACCACGTTCAGCACGCCCTCGGGCAGCCCTGCTTCGGCAAACAGCTCGGCGAGCCAGTTGGCGGCGGTGGGATCCTTCTCCGAGGGCTTGAGTACCACGGCGTTACCGGAGGCGATGGCCACCGGGAAGAACCACAGCGGAACCATGGCAGGGAAGTTGAAGGGTGAGATGATGGCGGACACTCCGACCGGCTGGCGCTGGGACTGCACATCCACCCCGGTGGAGGCGTTTTCCGAGTACTCGCCCTTGAGCAGGTAGGGGGCGTTGCAGGCCAGCTCGACAACTTCCAGGCCGCGGGCGACCTCGCCCAGGGCGTCGTCCAGCACCTTGCCGTGCTCGGCGGTGATGATGGCCGCCAACTCGCCCTTGCGCTCGGCCAGCAGCTGGCGGAAGTTGAACATGATGGCGGTACGACGGGTCAACGAGGTGTCGCGCCACTTCGGGAACGCTGCCGCTGCCGCGGCGATCGCCGCCTCGGTGGTGGCCTTGGAAGCCAGGGCGACGTGGCGGGCGACCTCACCGGTGGCCGGGTTGTAGACCTTGCCGGTGCGGGTATCGCCCTCGGCGGTGAACGGGGCGTTGTTGATCCAGTGCTGCAGGGTTTCGGTCATCGTGGTGGTCATCGAAACGGTCCTTTCGTGGGGCAGGTTGATGCTCTTGGAATCATCATGGGCCATAAGTATGACCGACCACACAAACACTGTGTCATGATTTATGTACTAGCTTTGACGATATGTAAAGGTCGATGATGGCTGATTTGACGATGGGGCATGTGCTGGAGTTGGGAATCGTCCAGGCCGCGGACCCCTTGGTACTCTGTGGCGACACCGCGATGGATGTCCCGGTGCGGTGGGTTCATGTCACCGAATCCACCGAGAACGCCGGGTTGCTTGAAGGCCGTGAACTCGTGCTGACCACCCTGCGCAATGTCGAGCCCAACCCGCGGCGCCTGCGCGAGTTCCTGGAGGGGTTGCGCGCCGCCGGGGCTGCGGGCGTGCTGATCGAGCACTACAGCGGGGACCGGCGGGCTTCCCATGTACTCTTCATCCAGGCCACCGGGGGGCTGGAGCTACCGGTGATCTGGCTGCGCCGCCAGGTGCGTTTCGTGCAGATCACCGAGGTGATCCACAAACTGCTGGTGGCCGAACAACTGCGCGTGGTCGAGTTCTCCCGTACCGTGCACGAGATCTACACCGAATTGTCGTTGAGCGAAGCCGACGAGCACACCATTGTCGAAAGGACCGCGCAGCTACTGCATGCCCCGGTAGTGCTGGAGGATGTGCGCCACCGCGTGCTGGCCCACGCCGGGGCGGGGCAGGGGGCCGAATCCGTGCTGGAGCATTGGGTCGGCCGTTCGCGGTTCGTGGGGTATGCCGAGTCCACCGGACGCAGCCATGGCGCCGAGGACTGGTTGCAGACGCCGGTCGGGGCCGTCAAGAGCCGCTGGGGCAGGCTGGTGGTCCCGGCCGTGCTGGAAGACGAATCCAGCGCCGCACTGGTGCTCGAACGTGCCGGACAAACCCTGACGATCTCCCGCTTGTCCGGACGGGACCAACGCGAACTGCTCTACCAGGCCAGGACTTCGCTGTTACACGAACTGCTCCAGCACCACTCGCTGACGGACAAGGAAGTCCAGGTCCGGTCCGAGGCCCTGGGGTTGGATACCGCTATCCACTACGTCCCGGTGGCGGTCGGACTGATGTTGCCGCAGGGGCAAAGCCCAACGAGCATGCAGCTGAGGGAACGTGAGGTGCTGGAAGTGGTGGACCAGGTGGCCGAGACCATGCGCCTGGGTGTACTCTCCGGGTCCCTGCGTTCGGGCATCCTGGCGGTGATCCTGCCGGTGGCAGCCCGGGAACTGGTGGATGGGACGCTGCAGCGATTCGCCCGGCAACTGGGTGAGAGCCTGAGCAGGCCGGTGGCCGTGGGGGTGGGCACCGGGGCGTCGCTGATCGCCGAGTGCGCCCGCAACCTGGAGGAAGCGGCCCAGGTGGCGGAGATCGTGCCGAACCTGCCCACCCGCGCCCGTCCCTATTACCGCTTTGCCGACCTGCGTTTGCGGGGGGTACTGGCCGCCATGGGAACCGATGGGCGGATGCGTGGTTTCGCCCATACCGAATTGGCCGGGCTGCTCTCGCCCCCGGACCCGGAGGGCCTGGAATTGCTGGAACTGTACCTGAGCCATGGCGGCAACAAGTCGGCGTTGGCCAAGGCCGGCTACCTCTCGCGTCCCACGCTCTACGCCAGGCTCGCGAAGCTGGAGGAAAAACTCGGCCTGTCCCTGGAAACTGCAGAGTCAAGGGCCAGTTTGCAGGTGGCCTTGATGTGGTACCGGCTGCACGGCTAGTAGAGGAGTGTCGAGGGACGCACCGAAGGATCACGGTTCGTTTTTTCAGCTCTTCTCACGCAGTTTTCATTTCCCCAGTCATAAATGGCCTCTGTGAGTACTCCGAGTCTTTGTCCATCTCGCCTGAGCCCTCAGGTTTCAGCGAGCCTATCCATAAGTTACGTGACTCATCCGAGTCCGTTCGAAAGTCGTTCTTGTTCCAAGCGTTCTTCCTCATCATTGTCGCTTTCGACATACCAGTTTGGCTCGTCTCCGTGCTCGTCGGCCCATTGCTGAGTCTCCATTGCCGAATCAGATGTCATAAGCAGCACCTCTGGGTGCCGATGAGCAGACTCTCCATTCGAGGATCCCCTGGGCCTGTCGGTGCCCGCCCCTCAGCAAATCCTTCACCTTTGCGGTGTAACCGTAAGCGGAATACTCCTGATGTACCGCTTCCAAAGATTACTTCTGGTTGCTGAAGCTCGTCGCCAGATCCGTTGACTAATCGTGCCACGATTCCTTCGACTTTGGTTGCGCTGACTTCGGTCACGTCTGCCCACGACGGGTCGAGTGATCCAGGTGACTTATCAATTACCTGCACTTCGACGCTGATGGGGCCATACATTGTGGCGACGTTGACGGAAAGAAACCCTTCATCGTCAATCGTTACCAGACCCCCGACTGTCGTCGCTACTTCTTGAGAAGCAGCGACACCCTCGAAATACAGACGTTGATATTCAATGTTTCCTATGTAGCTCACTGGCTCACTGCTTTCCTGTCATTTGACCTTGATCAGCTGCACTTCCTGGGTACGACGCATCCAAGAAAAGATACAGGAACTTCGATCGTTCAAGGAGGAACACCAAAGCAAAGCAAAACCAAACGATGACGATGCAGCTACGTTAGGAGTCGCCGTACAGCTGCCGGCGGTCCTCCTGATCCCCGGTGGACCATTCGGCGATCCACGGTCCGGTGCCTTCCGAGACATCCCGGATCCCGGCTTCAAGCCAGCGGAAATCCCCGTTCAGCAGCTGTTTGGCCACTTGTTCATCGGTCTGCGTGGTGTTGTCCCAGAGCCGTTCGAAATGTTCCTCGCAGCGTTCGGTGGCCTGTTCGCAGAAGGCCTCGGCCAATACCAGCGCCGAGGCGTGCTCGGGGGAACCGTTCATTTCCAGGGCATGGGTCTTGGTGATGACCGCGGACATGGCGAAGAGCTCGGCACCGATATCCACGATGTGCCCCAGGAAGACCTGTTGGCGTTCCATACCGGCCTGCCAGCGCGCCATGCCGGCGAAGGATTGGCGGGCGATGCGGCGCGAGGCCCGCTCCACGAAGCGCAGGTGCCTGGCCAGCGGACCATGCCCCGAATAGGCGTTGGGCAGGTTGCCCGAGCCCAGGGCCAGCTGCGGCAACCACTTGGCGTAGAACCCGGAGGCACCCCACGCGGCCTTGGCCTTTTCCTCCATGGTCGAATCGGCCTTGGCCAAATCGCCGGCGGCCTGCAGGTGGGCATCCACTGCCTCGCGGGCGATCAGCAGGTGCATGATCTCGGTGGAGCCTTCGAAGATCCGGTTGATGCGCAGATCACGGAGCAGCTGTTCCACCGGTACGGCACGCTCGCCGCGGGCTGCCTGGGAGGCGGCGGTCTCGTAGCCGCGCCCACCACGGATCTGCAGCAGTTCGTCGGCGATCGTGCACGAGACCTCGGAACTGTAGAGCTTGGCCAGCGCGGCCTCGATCCGCACGTCCTTCATGCCGGCATCCGCCAGCGAGGCGCTGAGCTCGAACACCGCTTCCAGTGCATAGGTGCTGGAGGCGATATAGGACAGCTTGGAGGCGATGGCCTGGTGCTTGCCGACTGGGTGCCCCCACTGCACACGGGCGGCCGACCATTCGCGGGCGATCTTGGTGGCCCACTTGCCGGCTCCTGCACACATGGCCGGAATGGACAGCCTTCCGGTGTTCAGGGTGCTCAGTGCGATCTTCAGCCCGCTACCCTCCTTGCCCAGGCGGTTGGCGGTCGGGACCCGTACCTGGCGGAAGCGGGTGACCCCGTTTTCGATCCCGCGCAGCCCCATGAAGGCGTTGCGGTTTTCCACCGTAACGCCCTCGGTGTCGGCCTCGACGATAAATGCGGTGATCCCGCCCTTACCTGCAGGGGCATCACCGTGGGCCTCGTGGGGTTCAACGGCGGCCATCACCACCAGCAATTCGGCGACCACCCCGTTGGTGGTCCACAGTTTGGCCCCATCAATGACATAGTGTTCCCCGTCATCGCCCAGCCTGGCGGTGGTGCCCAACCTGGCCGGATCCGATCCGACATCGTTTTCGGTGAGCAGGAAGGCGCTGATGGCCCCGGCCGCACACCGCGGAAGGTAGGCCTGCTTCTGTTCCTCGGTGCCGAAGCTCTTAACCGGCTCGGGAACGCCAATGGACTGGTGCGCCGAGAGCAGCGCCCCGATGGCAGGGGATACCGAACCGATGCGCATCAAGGCCCGGCCGTAGTCCAGCAGGCTCAGTTCCAACCCGCCGTACTTGCGGGGGATCTTCATCCCGAAGGCACCGATCTCGCGGAGCGCGGCCACGGTCTCGTCCGGGATACGGCCCTCGGTCTCGATGCGGGTGGCGTCGATGGAATCAACGACATCGTCGAGCACTTGCAGGAACTGCTCGCCACGCGCCGCGGCTTCCGGGTCGGGTTGCGGGAAGGGATCGATAAGGGAGAAATCCACATCCCCCATATACAGGCCCTTGGCGAAGCTGGGGCGCTGCCACTCCTGGTCCCTGGACTGCTCGGCGACTTCACGGGCTCGCGCCGCATCGACATGGTGGGTTGACGTACCGGCTTGATGGTTCATGGCAGATCCTTTGCACCAGTGCACTGTCTGCCGGCGACCAGCAGACTTGCCGTACCGTTGGGGGTGTCCCCAGCCTAGCGCCGAAAGTGACTGACCGGTAGGGGTGCCCGGCAGAGACGACCGATGGTGCAAACCGTCCGGGTAACCGGGCTGCATCGATCCGTTGCCCCGCGCTGTTTGCTGGACAACGGTTCGATGCCGGATTCCGGGTTAGATCTTGTTCGCCGCCTCGCCGAGTACCGAACGCAGGATCGATTCGATCTCATCGAATTCTGGTTGCCCAATCGTGATCGGGGGAGCCAGCTGGATCACCGGGTCGCCGCGGTCATCGGCACGGCAGTACAGTCCCGCCTCCCACAGGGCGGGGGAGAGGTATTGGCGCAGTAGCCGTTCGGATTCCTCATCGTTGAAGGTTTCCTTGGTGGATTTGTCCTTGACCAACTCGATGCCGTAGAAGTACCCGGCACCGCGCACATCCCCGACGATGTCCAGATCCTTGAGCTTCTCCAGGGTTTCCTTGAACTTGTCGGCATTCTCCCTGACGTTCTCGTTCAGGCCCTCGCGTTCGAAGATATCCAGGTTGGCCATGGCCACAGCCGCCGCGACCGGGTGCCCGCCGAAAGTGTACCCGTGGTAGAAGGTGTTCTGCTCCTTGGCGAACGGTTCGAAAAGCCGGTCGGAAACCACCATGGCGCCCAGCGGGACGTAGCCGCTGGTGATGGCCTTAGCTGTGGTGATGATATCCGGGACGTAGTTGAAGTCGTTGCAGGCGAACATCGAGCCGATGCGACCGAAGGCGCAGATGGTCTCATCCGAGACCAGCAGTACGTCGTTCTCGTCGCAGATTTCCCGTACCCGTTCGAAGTAGCCCGGCGGCGGCGGGAAGCATCCGCCCGAGTTCTGCACCGGTTCCAGGAACACCGCGGCCACCGAATCGGCTCCCTCGAATTCGATGGCTTCACGGATCCGTTCGGCAGCCCACAGGCCGAAGTCCTTTTCGTTGTCGGCAAACATCTCCGGCGCGCGGTAGAAGTTCGTGTTCGGCACCCGGAATGTCCCCGGGACCAACGGCTCGAAAGGGGTCTTCATATCGGGAAGGGAGGTGATGGCCAAGGCCCCCTGCGGGGTGCCATGGTAGGCCAGCGCACGGGAGATCACCTTGGTTTTTCCCGGCTTGCCCTTCATCTTGAAATGCTGTTTGGCCAGTTTGAAGGCCGACTCGACCGCTTCTCCGCCGCCGGTGGTGAAGAAGACCCGGTTCAGATCCCCGGGTGCGTAGCCTGCCAACCGTTCGGCCAAGTCGATGGCCGGTTCATGGGCATATGACCACAGCGGCATGAACGCCAGTTGCTCTGCCTGCTTGGCCATGACCTCGGCCAGTTCCGTTCGCCCGTGCCCGGCATTGACAACGAACAATCCCGACAGTCCGTCGAAGTATTCCCTGCCCCGGTCATCATAGATATGGTGCCCCTCACCGCGGGAGATGATGGGGACTTTTCCTCCGGCAGCCAGTGAGGAATGCCGTGCCATATGCATCCAAAGGTGGTCGCGTGCAGCTTGTTGGCGGTCCGTACCGCGTGGAGTGCTACTCATCGTGTTCCCCAGTTGTATTCCTGTTTTTTCAGTGAGAGGTACATGAAGGTCGTGGTGCTTTGCACACCTTCGATACCCCGGATCTTGGTGACGACCCTCAGCAGGTCCTCGTCGTTCGCGCAGATGACCTCGGCCAGGATGTCACTGGGCCCGGCGGTCACGACGCAGTAGTCGACCTCGGGCAGAGCCGCGATCCGATCGGCGGTCGCGTTGATGTCCTGGGCGGCCACGATGCCGATCATGGCCTGGCGCGTGAAACCCAACTGCAGCGGATCGGTGACGGCCACGATTTGCATGGTCCGGTTCTCCACGAGCTTCTGCACCCGTTGCCGGACTGCGGCCTCGCTGAGCCCCACTGCCTTGCCGATCGCCGCGTAGGATCGGCGGCCATCCTCCTGGAGCTGTTCAATGATCTGTTTGGAAATCGCGTCAATCGCGTTCCCGGGCCCACCATTGTGCGGTACCGTCATATCCCATCGACCTCCCCGGTCACCACCGATGCGCCCGACACCGCCTTGGTGTGCGGCAAATCGAGCATACGACCGACCATACAGCCACGGAAACGGTTGTGGAAGTGCCTGACTGAAAAAGATTTCGTTGAGAAGCTTCGCAATTGATGGTGGATTCTTGGGTGCAACTCTTGTTTCACGCTGTGTTTGCTGGAATGATGAGCGACACAATCAGCATGTGGCCCAGGCCATATACCTCATATTGGAACCTTGCTGGCAAAGGAAACCTCATGTCTCACTCGCAAAGACGACGTCCAGAAGATCCGCAGATCCGCGCATTGGCCCAGATGATTGCCTCCCGGTCGATGTCCCGCCGTTCGGTATTGGGGGCGGCCGGTGCCCTGGGGGTGACGGGGTTGCTGGCCGCCTGCGGTACCAGCGGCACCTCCGGGGGCGGGGGCACTTCCGCAGCCCCGGTGGATGTCACGGATCTGTCCGAGTCGGAGAAGATCGTGAACTGGGCCAACTGGACCCTGTATCTGGATTACGACGATGGGACCAAGAAGTATCCGACCCTGGAGCAGTTCAAGGAACTGACGGGCATCAGCACCAACTACTCCGAGGACATCGACGGCAACGACACCTACTACGGCAAGGTCCAGGCGCAATTAAACGCGGGCCAGGACATCGGCCAGGACATCGTGACCCTCACCGACTGGATGGCTGCCCGGATCATCCGCCAGGGATTCACCCAGGAGCTGGACCACGCCAATATCCCTAACATCTCCAACCTGCTGCCTAATCTGCAGGAGGTCGACTTCGACCCCGGACGCCATCACTCGTTGACCTGGCAGTCGGGCTATGCCGGCATCGCCTGGAACAAGTCGCGCTTCCCCAAGGGCCTGAAATCGGTCTCCGACCTGTGGCAGCCGGAGCTGAAGGGGCGGATCACGGTCTTGGATGAAATGCGTGACACCATGGGCCTGCTGCTGTTGGACGCCGGGGTGGACATCTCCGGCCAATGGGGCGAATCGGAATTCGGTGCCGGTCTGGATGTGCTGCGTGAGAACATCGCCAGCGGACAGATCCGCCAGGTCAAGGGCAACTCCTACAAGGAGGACTTCATTTCCGGGGATGCCATTGCCGGGATCGTATGGTCCGGGGACATCGTGCAGATGAACTTCGAAAATGACGACCAATGGGAATTCGTCATTCCCGAAGGCGGTGGAACGCTGTGGAGCGACAACATGCTGGTCCCGGTCGCCTCGCCGCACAAGGCCAACGCCGAACGGCTCATGGACTTCTACTACCAGCCGGAAGTCGCCGCCCAGGTCGCCGCCTATGTGAACTTCATATCCCCGGTGGTCGGGGCCCGAGAGGCCATGGAAGCCATTGACCCCGAACTCGTGGATAACCCGTTGATCTTCCCGACGGACGATGACCTGGAACATGCCTATGCGTTCAGGTCCCTGGACGCGGACGAGGAAACCTCGTTCACCTCGGAATTCCAGCAAAGCATCGGAGCCTGAGAAGACAGGGGTGGAATAGTCATGACCCGCAAACAGGCGGTGGCCAACCAGCACAGGCAGTTGTCCTTGGCGTTGACAGAGGCCCGGCTCAGCCGTCGCGGAGTCCTGTCCGGTGCAGCAGGCCTCGCACTGGCCGGACTGCTTGCTTCCTGCGGCACCGGTGGGACCGGCGACACCGGTTCCACCGGTTCGGGTCTTTCCCCGGCCGAGGATATCTCGGCGACGGACAAACGGCTGGGTTGGGCCAACTGGACCCTGTACCTGGACTACGACGACCAGGCCAAGAACTATCCCACGCTGGAAAAGTTCATGGAACGCTCCGGCATCGATGTGCGCTATGCCGAGGACATCGACTCGAACGATTCCTACTACGGGAAGATCCAAGGTCAGCTTTCGGCGGGCCAGGATATCGGCCAGGACCTGGTCACCCTGACCGACTGGATGAGCGAAAGGCTCATCCGGCGCGGCTACGTGCAGGAACTGGACCACGCCAATATCCCGAACATCACCAACCTGCTGCCTGAACTGAAGGACGTACGGTTCGATCCGGGCCGGAGGCACTCGCTGACCTGGCAGTCAGGGTATACCGGACTGGCGTGGAACAAGAAGGCCTTCCCGAAAGGCCTGCGCAATGTCGAGGACCTGTGGGATCCGCAGTTGAAGGGCCGGATCACCGTGCTGGATGAAATGCGTGACACCATGCCGATGCTGATGCTGGATCAGGGGGTGGACATCGCCGGGGACTGGGGGCAAGACGAATACGCCGCGGCCTTGGAGGTGCTCGAACGCAATATCAGCAACGGCCAGATCCGCCAGGTCAAGGGCAATTCGTACAAGCAGGACTTCGTCACTGGTGATGCACTGGCCGGCATCGTGTACTCGGGGGATATCACCCAGCTGAATTTCGAGGAAGGGGACCAGTGGGAGTTCACCTTGCCCGAAAGGCGCGGATTGATTTGGTCCGATAACTTCCTGGTTCCCATCGGTGCCAGGCACAAGGCCAATGCTGAAGAGCTGATGAACTTCTACTACGATCCCGAGGTGGCCGCGGAGGTGGCCGCCTACGTGAACTACCTGTGTCCGGTGGTGGGGGCCCAGGAGGCAATGGAGAAGATCGACCCGGAGCTGGTCGACGATCCGCTGATCTTCCCGGACGCGGAGTTCCTGGAAAAAGCCACCACTGAACGTGAACTGTCGGTGGACGAGGAAACCGACCTGCAAAACCAATTCCAAGCCGTTATCGGGGTATAGGCCAGATGGATACAGAAACACAGACCACTCGACGTCGGGCCCGCGGTTCATCCGAGGGCGCGGACCTTGAACTGACCGGTATCTGCAAACGCTTCGCGGAATTCATCGCCGTGGACCAACTGGACCTGGTGGTTCCCTCGGGCAAGTTCTTCGCCCTGCTGGGGCCCTCTGGATGCGGCAAGTCGACCACCTTGCGGATGATCGCCGGGCTTGAGGCCCCCAGCGAAGGCAGTATTTCCATTGGTGGCCAGGACGTGACCGAGCTACCCAGCCACAAACGTCCGGTCAATACCGTATTCCAGTCCTATGCGTTGTTTCCGCATATGAGCGTCCTGGAAAATGTCGCCTTCGGGCTTAAGCGCAAGAAGGACCGCGAGGCGATGCCCAAGGCCAAGGCGGCCCTGGAAATGGTCGAACTGGGACATCTGGCCACGCGCAAACCCGCCCAGCTCTCCGGCGGGCAGCAGCAACGCGTCGCACTGGCCAGGGCGCTGGTGAACCGGCCGCAGGTATTGCTGCTGGACGAGCCGCTCGGTGCCCTGGACATGAAACTGCGCCGTCAGATGCAGTTGGAATTGAAAACCATACAGACCGAGGTCGGCCTGACCTTCATCCACGTCACCCACGACCAGGAGGAGGCGATGACCATGGCCGATGTGGTCGCGGTGATGAACGAAGGACGCATCGAGCAGTTGGGGCCGCCGCGAGAATTGTACGAGCTGCCCCGCACCGCCTTCGTGGCGAATTTCCTGGGAAAATCAAACCTGATGCGCGGCACCGTCAGCGGCCAGGAGGACCAGCTGCTCAGCGTGGATGTCGCAGGTAACAGGATCCTGCTTCCGGCGGCCAGGGCGGTGGCCACCGAAGGGGAGATCATGGTGGGGATCCGCCCGGAGAAACTGCAGATCTCGGCAACCGAGGACACAACCGCCGGAATGAACCGGCTGGACGGCATTGTCAAGGACGCCTCCTTTACCGGGACCACCACCGAATACCTGATCGAGGTCGAGGGTATCGGCTTGATCGGCACCTTCGCGCAGAATCGCGGCCAGCAGCCCGGCGAGATGGGGCAACGGGTCTTCCTGTCCTGGGATCCGGTCCACACCTTCGGGCTACGGGGCAGTGAAAGCGAATTGGCCGGGGTGGAAGAGGCATGAGTTCCCGGGTTCTTGGCAGACGGGGGAAAAAACTGGATCTGCGTAGCGCGGAGGAATTACGGGCCGAACGCCGGAAGGGGCGCACCGGACAGTATCTGGTGCTTCCCGGGATGATCGGCCTGGCGCTGTTCTTCGCACTGCCCGTCCTGGTGCTGCTGGCGATGTCCCTCTACACCAAACCGCCGGGTGCCGAGATCGGCGAGTTCGTCCCTGCCCTGCAATTCAGCAACTATGCGGTGATGCTCGAGGCCTATTGGCCGGTGCTGTTGCGCTCCTTTTGGTTTGCGCTGATCGCCACGGTGCTGGCATTGCTCATCGGATACCCGATGGCCTACCTGGTGGCGGTCCGCTTGCGGCAACACGGACTGCTTAAGGGGATCCTGCTGGTCCTGCTCATCGCCCCGTTCTTCTCCAGCTTCATCCTGCGGACCCAGGCGTGGAAACAGATCCTGTCCGATGAGGGGTTTATCGCCCAGACATTGAAGGCGGTGTCCCTGCTGCCTGCCGATGGCCACCTGACCGCGACACCTATCGCGGTGGTTGCCGGTCTGACCTACAATTTCCTGCCCTTCATGGTGTTGCCGATCTACGCCAATCTGGATCGGCTCGACACCCGCTTGCTGGAGGCCTCCGGAGATCTGTACGCCAACCCCGTGACCACGTTCACCAAGGTCACCCTGCCCTTGTCCGCCTCGGGGGTTTTCGCCGGAACACTGCTGACCTTCATTCCCGCGGCCGGTGACTATATCAATGCCTCGTTGCTGGGCAACAACCGCAACACCACCATGATCGGGCAGGTCATCGACTCACGATTCTTCCGGGTCATCGACTACCCGGGAGCCGCGGCACTGAGCTTCGTGCTGATGGTCTCGATCCTGATTCTGGTGATCATCTATATTCGGCGCTTCGGCACCAGGGAATTGATGTAGGAGCTGACGATGAAACAAAAGCTGGGACGCTGGATCATTCCGGTGCTGGGAGGGTTGGCCTTCGTCTACCTGCTGGTGCCCATCGCCTACATCTTCGTCTATTCCTTTAATGATGCCGGCCGGACCAACCTGGAATGGCGGGGATTCACCTGGTCGAACTGGCAGAACCCCTGTGGCGCTCCGGCGGTTTGCGAATCCCTGGTGAATTCGTTGCAGATCGGCTTGCTGGCCACGGTGATCGCCACCGCGCTGGGTACCTGCGTGGCCCTGGGCCTGGTGCGTTACAAGTTCCGGTTCCGCAATGCCACCGATATCCTGATTATTCTCCCGCTGGCCACACCCGAAGTCGTGCTCGGCGCGGCCCTGCTGGCGCAGTTCCTGAACCTGGGATGGGAACTGGGCTTCACCACCATCGTGATTTCCCATGTGGTGTTCTGCATGGCTTTCGTGATCGTCACGGTGCGGGCCCGGGTCTCGGCCCTGGACCCGCGGTTGGAGGAAGCGGCCGCAGATCTTTACGCGAACCCGCGCACGACCTTCTGGAAGGTCACCTTCCCACTGCTGTTGCCCGGGATCATCGCCGCGGCGATGCTCAGCTTCGCGATGAGTTTCGATGATTTCATCATCACCAACTTCAACTCGGGCAACGTGCAGACCTTCCCGAAATTCATCTACGTGGCCGCGACCCGTGGTATCCCCGCCCAGGCCAATGTCATCGGTTCGGCGATGTTCCTCCTGGCCCTGCTCGTGGTCATCATCGCCCAGATCATGTCCTACCGTAAACGCAAGGCGCTGGAAAAGGCACAGTAGGCCAGCCGGGGCTGGAGGGCTGGAACCCCGACACGTTCGCTGCAGGGCGTACTGGAAGCGCGTAAGCCCACCATCTTGAGATACAGCCGTCCCACGATACGGAAACGTCTACACTGGACTGTTGGGAGCCACCCACGCACCGAACAGACCGAGAATGAATGAGGAATCAGAGCCATGGACGAACAGCAGGCCTGGTTGAACGACGAGGAACGCGAGGCATGGCTGGGACTGCAAAGCCTGTTCACCTTGTTGCCGGGGGTCTTGGACACCGATCTGCAAGGACTGCAGGGCATCACGTTGTTCGACTACCATATGCTGGCCATGCTTTCCGAAGCGCCAGAACGCAACCTGAGCATGACTGATCTGGCGGCGCGAACCAGCGCCTCGCTGTCCCGGCTTTCACATGTGGTCAAGAAGCTGGAAGCACGCGGCTGGGTCGTGCGGTTGCAGTCCAAGGAAGATGCCCGTGTGAAGATCGCCTCATTAACCACCAAGGGCTGGGACGTGCTGGTGCAGATAGCTCCGCACCATGTGGCAACAGTGCGGTCCCTGGTCTTTGATTCGCTGGATGACAAGGATGTTAAGGATCTTTCGCGGATTTCGCGAAAGATTGTCCGGGCCCTGGACGAGGAACATTGGATCCTGGATCCGGCCTAACCCGATTTGGATTGCCGGAGATTAACTGGCTATCATGAGTAGGCGTTAATCGCGCGCTTCGTGATGCCCCTACGGTGGTGGCAAAGCGTGTGCGCGTAGCCCGTAATACCGAATATCGTGATCGCCCGAGTACGGGGAAAATGCTCGACAGATTGCGAAGTTCACCGTCTTACATACTTCAAGGCGCTTCGGTTGGTTCTCACCCAGCCTGGTTACCTTCATAGTGTGCAGTATTAACGGTGTTTCACTGGTTGGCGGGACTCACTAACGCATCAGTGATGTGGGATTCGGTCCCGCATTACGCGCGAGTACCGTCAAATTTTACTACTACTAACTGAGGAGTGATCATGGCAGCTGTATGCCAGGTGACCGGTGCAGTTCCGAACTTCGGACACAGCATCTCCCACTCGCATCGTCGCACCAAGCGTCGGTTCGATCCGAACGTGCAGAAGAAGACCTACTACGTGCCTTCCCTGCGCCGCAAGGTAACCCTGAACGTGTCCGTCAAGGGCATTAAGCTGATCGACGTGCGCGGTATCGACGCAGTCATCACCGACCTGCTTGCGAAGGGTGTGAAGCTCTAACATGGCGAAGAAGGATAAGGACGTACGTCCGATCATCAAGCTGAAGTCGACCGCCGGTACCGGATTCACCTACGTGACCCGCAAGAACCGTCGTAACAACCCAGACCGCATGGTTCTGAAGAAGTACGACCCAGTTGTCCGTAAGCACGTTGAATTCCGAGAGGAGCGCTAAGACATGGCCAAGAAGTCCAAGATCGCAAAGAACGAACAGCGCAAGGTCATCGTCGAGCGTTACGCTGAAAAGCGCCTCGAACTGAAGAAGACCCTGGTTGACCCGAACGCATCGGACGAGGCCCGCGAGGCGGCCCGCGTTGGACTGCAGAAGCTTCCACGCAACGCTTCGCCAGTTCGCGTCCGCAACCGCGACTCGATCGACGGTCGCCCACGCGGCACCTTCCAGAAGTTCGGTATTTCCCGTGTTCGCTTCCGCGATATGGCTCACCGCGGTGAGCTGCCGGGCATTACCAAGTCTTCCTGGTAAGCACCAAAGCCTAGGGGTCTAGAACCCTGGCGAACACCGCCGCCCATCCCCGAGACGGGGAAGGGCGGCGGTGTTCTCGTTTATCCACAACGGCGGGGCTTCAACCGCCAGCAGAACTCAAGAGTCACCCCGCCGACGCCACCAGCGGCGGCGTGCCTGGGGGAGGGGCTGTGGTTCCGCTTCCGCGGCCCGTCCCCGCCGACGGGCCTGCCAATGGGCGACCTCGACGTCCAGATCCCGCACATCGGTCACCACAGGAGGTCCGCCCTGCAACTGGCGCCGGGCTTCGATGATCCTGCGGTTGAAGTCCAATAGGTACTCACGGACCTGTGCCTCCCCGGCGAGTTGGTCCAGGGTCTGCTCCAATTGCCGGTCCTCGACGCGAAGGGTCAGCGCCGGCGGGCCCAGGCCACTGATCTTTTCGCGTTGCATCAGGCCCTTGATCCACCAATCTGGATCATTACCGCCAATGAGATGATCGATTTTCTGCCCGGCCAAGGCCAAATTGTCGAAGTCCCCCCGGGCAAAGGCCTCATCCAATACGGAATTGGCCACTTCCCACGCCTCGTCCGCGGCATGGATCTGCAGTGGAGTGCGCGGTTCCTCCACCGGGTGGTGTCGCCCGGTGCGCTGCGCGTATTCATCAACGGGTAATGGTGTCTGGTCCGCACGTTTCGCCCGGTAGCGCGCCGCATTCAGGGATGCATCACGCTGCGGATATTCGGATTCGCTGCCCATCCATCCATGCTTTCATCGCCGGCGCTCCCGGGCAACACCCTGGGGAAGGAAACCGATGGCGGACCGGCGCGCGTAGTAGCGTGGAAAGCATGAACACAACACCGCGTTACGGGTCCCTGGAGCAGCTTGGCCACGGCGAGCCGTTGGACTCCGTTCATGCCAACCGGATGCGGTGGGAAGGCTGGGGAGCAGGGCAAACCGCCTTGGTGACCGGAGCCAATGCCGGTCTGGGCTATTTCACCAGCCTGGCCCTTGCCGCCAGTGGTGCACATGTGATCATGGCCTGTCGATCCAGCGAGCGGGCCGATCGGGCCCGGCTGCAGATCGAGCAACGGGTCCCCGACGCCAAAATCACCACCAGACTCCTGGACACCAGCGACTATTCCTCGGTGGACCGGCTGGCCGAACAGCTGGAACCGGTAGACCTGGATATCATCATCGCCAACGCCGGAATCATCCACACCCCGACCAGCAGGCAGGAGAATGCTGCCGGACACGAACTGGTTATGGCCACCAACTACCTCGGCCATGTCCGGCTGGTGGGGAAACTGGCACCGCAGTTCAAGGCGCGTCCGCTACGGTTCATCGGTCTGGGCTCGATGGCCACCCGGATCCTGCCCGCCCAACCACAGAACCTGATGCTGCACCACGGGTACGGTGCCTATCGTTCCTATACACAATCCAAGGCGGCCCTGCAGTCATTCACCCTGGGCCTGGACCACCGGCTCAAGCTGTTGTCCTGGCCCGCACGATCGATCGCCGTGCACCCGGGCTATTCCGTATCCGGCCTGACAGTGCAGGTGCCCGGTGTTAACGACCCCGGATTCGGCAAGCGGTTCGTCGGGCAACTTCAGCGCGGGTTCGCCCAGGGCAAGCACCACGGTGTGGTGCCGATTGTTGAAGCGGCGTTGAATCCGGGAATATCCAGTACCGCACGAGGCATCTATCTCGGGCCACAATGGCTATCCACGGGACAAACACGGATGGTGAAACCGGCGAACCTGACCCGTCGCAAGAAGCTGCTGGACCCGGTGTGGGAGATGTTCACGGAAGCCAACGACGGGTTGGACCCCTTCGAACTCTGAGGGCACCCGTGGGGCACCGCAGGTCGACTACCCCGCTGAGGGATCGGGTAGCTGGCAAGGACGGCACAGGGTGGGCACCCAGGCACAGGGTGCGCGGAGAATCCACACACGCGCCGAATGGGCCTTTACGTGTCCGGAAACACCCCGGAAGCATCCATTTGCCTCCCAGAACTCTCCGCTGAGCGTGAAATTCGTCCGATCTCCAAAAAAATCCCTAGATTTCCGGTGATTTCGAGCGTTTCGCCCCGAATCATTTGATAGGTTCATTTTCTAGAAGACCGCGCGACCGCGTGGCGTCCAAGGCTTGAACGGGCCAAGGAAAACTAGTCCAGGAGGACCATACATTGGCTATGAACCGTAGCGAACTTGTTGCTGCTGTTGCAGCAAAGACCGATAACTCCCAGGTTGCCGTCAACGGTGTGCTGGATGCCGTGTTCGATGTTTTCGTCGAGCAGATCTCCCAGGGCGAGAAGGTTTCCATCCCAGGTTGGTTGGCAGTGGAGCGCACCGACCGTGCAGCTCGCACCGGTCGTAACCCACAGACCGGCGAAGCCATCCAGATCCCAGCTGGCCACTCGGTCAAGCTGACCGCTGGTTCGAAGCTGAAGGCTGCTGTCGCCAAGAAGTAGTCTCTTTTCAGACTTGTGATGCCGTATGAGGTATCAAATATTGCGGGTGGCTTCCTGGGAACAGGAGGCCACCCGCAATAGTTTTAACTCGCGGCTCCTGCCTGCGTTTCACCCCGGCTTCTACCTGTCGTAGAATAGATTGCGGTGGTGGACCGGCCAGCAAAGGACAGCATGCATAACAGCTCAGCAGCACCTCGCGTCGTGCGCGGGTGGATCGCTGCCTCGGTGTGCTCGTGGACCGCGTTCGCGGCCCACGCCCAAGCCACCCCCACGGCGGCTTCCGCCGTGGTCATGCTGCTGATCACCTGTATCTCTGCCGTTATCGCCATGGCCCTGCTGGGGCGAAAAATCAACTTGTTGACCACCAGCCTGGTGGCCTTGGCCAGCCAGGGCATGTACCACTTCGCGCTGTCGGTGATGTCCCACCAGGGAGCCGAGCTGGTGGCCACCACCGGGACCGGCGCCCATGCGCACCATGTGACCGCCCTGGGCGTGACGAATGCGGCAGGGGCCCCGGAATCGAATTCCATGGTCCTGGCCCACCTGCTGGCCGCTGTGGTCAGCATCTTCATCCTGCGCCAGGGCGAACGGATTGCCGTGGCCCTGGTTGACACCCTGAGCCTGGCTACGGTCCGCCGCATCCTGGCAGTATTGCATCTGGCCTTGCCATTGGGATACAAGCCTGCGGCCGTTGATGTCCAGCGGCACCCGTTCCTCTCCCGGGACAGGGATTCGTTGCCCCTGCTTCGTGGCCCACCGTCCACGGTATTGATCCACGCCTAGAACCAGCACATCAATACCAAGCCCTGCCCGCAGACCGCGGCATCAGCCCCACGGGCAGGGAAAAGGACACGAATCCATGAACAGCTTTGCCATACCCCGCCAACGTACCCTCCTGACCCGGCTTTTCGCCGCCGCGATGATTTCGCTGTTGGCCCTCTTTACGATAGGTACAGCCGCCCACGCGCACGATGAACTGATCGGTTCCACTCCCGAGGCCGGCACAACCCTGACCGAGAGCCCCAAGGAGATCGTCCTGAACTTCTCAGGCGAACTCCAGACCCTGGCCGATGACGGCGGAACCGTCGTTGTCATCAGCAACCAGGCGGGGGACGAGATCGGGAACGATTTCGAGGTCGAAGGACGTGATGTGCACATCACCCCTGCCACCGAACTGGTCAGCGGCGAGTACACCGTGGCCAGCAGGGTGATTTCCTCGGACGGCCACCCGATTGAAAAGGCCATCAGCTTCACGGTTGAGAGCGGCGAGAACTCCGCCGCCCCGATCGAAAGCGCCGCCCCTGAAACCGTATCCGCCGACGAATCCACCGCAGCCCCCGCCGAGGAACCCGCTCCGGCCGATGAGACCGCCGCGACCGGCGGAATCAGCCCCGTGCTGTGGATCGTCATCGGTGTCGCCATTGCCGGTACGGCGATCGCCGTGCTGGTGAACTTCACCCGCCGGAACAACACCAGGTAACTTCCCCTTCCCAGGCCCACCGGCGCCCCCACGAGCGCCGGGCAGGGCCCTACCAGCCACACCCCACAAGGGTCACGGGCGATGCCCCAGGCCGCCATGGCCCGGAAGCGGTGTGCACGAAAGTGAATTCCCAATGATTTTTTCCAAGAAGACCACCAAGACCCTGGGCGCATTGGCCCTGGGATCGGGCCTGCTGCTCACCGGGTGCGCGCAGGGCACCGATTCCGAAGCAGCGGTACAACCCGATAATTCACCGCTCCAGGCCGACGCCCTGCAAGTCACCGAGAGCTGGGCGAAGGCCGCAGACTCGGGGATGAGCGCAGCGTTCGCGATGTTGAACAACGTTTCGGAACTGCCCGTGGAACTCGAATCGGTGACCGAGAAGGACCACGGAACCACCATGGAGATCCATGAAATGGACGGCGAGGGAACCGACATGGTGATGCAGCAGATCGACGGCCCATTGCTGATCGACGCCGGGCACCGGGTGGAACTGGCCCCGGGCGGCAACCACATCATGTACATGGACCTGTCCGAGCCCCTGGTTCCGGCCGAAACCTCCACGCTGACGCTGAACTTCTCCGATGGGTCAAGCAAGGATGTGGATTTCGCCATCCGCAACTACGACGGTGCCAATGAAAGCTACCACGGCGACGGGGAGCATGCGGATCACGCCGAGCAGGCGGAACACGGGGAAGGCGGCCACTAGATGACAAACCCCGCGCCCCGGCCCTCACGTCGAGTGGTGCTGACCGGTTCGGCGGCCGCGGCGCTGGGCGGGCTGGTCGGCGGATTCGGGATCGGCCAGATCACCACCGGGAGGGCCGAGGCCGGGAACACCACGGATCCGGCGGCACCTTCCGCCGGCTACCGTGGTTTCCACGGACGCCACCAGGCCGGAATCCTGGACGATGCCCAGGCCCATGCGGTGTTTCTGGGAATCGACCTGGTGCCCGGTGACCTGGACGCCTCCGGGCAACGCGAACGGCTGCGATCCATTCTCAAGTTGCTCACCGAGGACGCGCAGCGGCTGATGTCAGGGCAGGGGGTCCTGGCCGACACCGAGCCGGAAATGGCCGTGATGCCGGCGAACCTGACCCTCACGGTGGGGCTGAGCCGAACGATGATCGAACTGATTGGCGATTCCTTGGCCCCCGACAGCCTGGGCCCACTCCCGGACTTCGGAATCGATGAACTGCGCGAGGAGTACGGGCAATCCGATGTGATCATCCAGCTGTGTGCCGAGGACCCCACGGTGCTTGCCCATGCGGTGCGCGCGTTACGCAAGAACCTGCGCTCCATCACCACGGTGAAATTCGAGCAGCGCGGGTTCACCCACGCCACGTCATCGCGACCGGCCGGGTCCCCGTTCCGAAACCTGTTCGGCCAGGTTGACGGGATCAACAACCCGGTGGGCGGGAACCGGGAGATCGCGGTGTTCGGATTCGAACCGGGGGACACCTGGTTCCCCGACGCGACCACCCTGGTACTGCGGCGGATCTCCATGGATCTGGATAGCTGGGATGAAGTGGACCGGCCGGGGCGTGATTTCGCCTTGGGGCGCCGGCAAACCGACGGCTCCCCGCTTTCGGGAAACCAGGTACAGGATCCGGTGGACCTGAACGCAGTCAACGAGATGGGCCTGCCGCGGATCTCGGCGCACGCCCATGTTGCGCGGGCCATGCCACACGGTGCTCAGGAGGTCCTGTGGCGTCGCGGATACAGCTATCTGGACGGTTCCAACGCCGGTCTGCTCTTCGCCAGCTACCAGCGGGATGTGGCAGAGAGCTTCATTCCGGTGCAGAGCAGGCTGGCCGAACTGGATGCGCTGAACGAATGGACCACGCCGATTGGATCGGCGGTCTACGGGATCCTTCCGGGGGTCGCGGAAGGCATGTACCTGGGGCAGCAGCTGTTCGAGGCGGCGGGGCGCAGCTAGCACCGGACGGTCCCCCGCCACGGGCGGGGGACCGTCCGGTGTGAGATGCACCGCTCGCGCCGTAAGGGCAACGGCCCGACGGTGCGCACAATGAGATGATGGAGAGGTTATGGCCACACAATCACGCGAACCGCGGCAGGTATCCCCGGGTACCGATGCCCCTTCCCTGAGCCGCTTCGTCCTGCCCGGAATCCTGTTCATGGTGGTGGCGTTCCTGCTGGCGGTGCTGGTCAGTGGCATTGCCGCGCCACGTCTGCTGGCCGATCCCGGTGCCTTGGTGCGCTGGGTGCTGCCGATTAGCCGTGTCATCCACCACACGGCGATGTCCATTGCGATCGCAAGCCTGGTTTTCGCTGCCTGCATCATCCCGCGTAGTACCAAGTCGCGGCGTCCGACTCCGGAGAATCCCCATACCGATGCCGGTGAAGAGCACCCCTCATTCACCCGTGCCCTGAATATCGCCGCTGGTGCCGGTGTGATCTGGACGCTTTCGGCCGCTTGCGTGATGCTGCTGACCTTCTGGGACCTGGCAGGCCTGCAAATCAGCTTCGCCGCGAATTACACGTCCGCGATCCTGGACTACATCCTGCAGATCACCACCGGGCGGGCCTGGGCCTGGATGGTGGTGATCGCCGCAATCGTCACCTCGCTGGCCCTGGCGGTCCGCTCGCAGCTCGGGGTCGGGCTCAGCGCGGCGTTCTCCTTCCTGGGGATCGTTCCGTTGGCGTTCATCGGGCACGCCGCCGGGGGAGACGACCACTATGCGGCGGTGAACGGCATTGGCCTGCACCTGTTGGCCGTGGTGCTCTGGTTCGGCGGGATCATGGTGCTGGGCCTGCTGACCCCCACCCTGGCCGGCAAGGCCCCGGGACGCTACCAGGACCGTCCGCTGCTACTGGGTGTGGTGTTGCGCCGCTACTCGACCATGGCCGCGCTGGCCATCGTGCTGATGGCAGGGTCCGGGCTGGTTTCCGCGCTGATCCGCATCACCAGCCCGGAGCAGTGGCTCACCCCGTATGGCGGGCTGGTCATCACCAAGATCGTGTTGACCCTGGCGCTTGGCGCCCTGGGCCTGGCCCACCGGAACTGGATTATCCCCAGGCTCCTGGCCGGAAAGCTCGGCGCGTTGGCTGCCGCCTGGCGGGTCGTGATGGTGGAAGTGGCTCTGATGGGTGCGACCATGTCGGTCGCCACGGTGCTGGCACGGACCCCGCCGCCAACCCCGGATACCCCGCCGGTGGAAGCCACCCCTGCCCGGTTGCTGACCGGTTATGAGCTACCCGAACCACTGGTGAGTTCCAGCTGGTTCACGGTGTGGCGCATCGACTGGTTATGGGCAGCGATCATCGTCTTCCTGCTCTCCTTCTACCTGTGGGCATTCATAACCCTCCGCCGCCGTGGGGACCAGGCCAGCGTACTGCGCCTGATCAGCTGGATTGTGGGGCTGGTGGCGTTGTTCTATGTCACCAGCGGTGCCCCGGCCGTCTACGGCAAGATCCAGTTCTCCGTGCACATGATCGACCACATGTCCCTGACGATGATCGTGCCGATCTTCCTGGTGCTGGGCATGCCGGTCACCCTGGCCCTGAAGGTGCTGCCCAGCCGTACCGATGGAACCCGCGGGGCCCGTGAATGGATCCTGTGGCTGGTGCACTCCCGGTACTCCAAGGTCATCACCCACCCGATCTTCGCGGCCGTGAACTTCGCCGGGTCGATCATCATCTTCTACTTCACCCCGATCCTGGAACCGGCGATGCGGTACCATGCCGGACATGAGCTGATGATCGTGCACTTCCTGCTGACCGGATACCTGTTCGTGCTCAGCCATATCGATGCCGATCCGATCCCGTTCCGTTTCAACTATCCGTTCCGGTTGCTGATCCTGCTGGCCACGGTAGCGTTCCACGCCTTCTTCGGGGTGGCGCTGATGGGCATGGAAACCCTGCTGGCCGGGGACTGGTTCGGCAATATGGGGCGCACCTGGGGCGGTAGCGCGTTGGAGGACCAGGTGGTCGGTGCCGGGATCATGTGGGCCATCGGCGAAGTGCCAACCCTGGTGATCGCCATCGCCGTAATGGTGTCCTGGTCGCGCAGCGACGACCGGGAAAAGAAACGCGTGGACCGGCAGGCGGACCGCGATGGAGATGCCGAACTGGCAGCATACAACGCCATGTTCGCGCAACTGAAGAAACACGACCAGAGGGAGCATCGTGGCCGCTAGCCGAACCAAAGTGGGGGTGGCCCTGGTGCTGGCCGGTGGGCTTGCGCTCACCGCCTGCTCAAGTCAGGCCCAGCCCCAGGACATGCCGCAGGACGAGCTGCACCAGGCGCTGACCGAAAGCCCGACAGCGCAGCCGGACACCGATCAGGGCGCACCCGGCGAACCAACCGCCGAAGACCTGGGTACCGTGGATCTGGCGACCCAGGTGGGCGCCGTGTTTGCCGCCGAACTGGGATTCGACCAGTCCCAGCGGATCACCAAGGAGCAGTTGGCCGAACTGGCCAAGCCGCCGACCGATACGCTCGCTGATGTGGTGGTATTGCCGGGGCAATGCGAGGGCCCGTTGGAGGCCCTGAACTGGTCACCGGCCCAGCTGGGAACCGAGGTGGCGCGCACCGATTTCACCAATGCCGCCGGCAATGTGGCGGGATCGATCGAGGTGGCCGAACTGGAGGATCGGGTGGATCTGGAGGAGCACTTCCGCACGGTGCTGAAGATGCGCACCGATTGCTCCTCGATCAAGTTGAACTGGGTGGAGTTCACCGAAACCCTGAAGTTCAGCAACCCGGGTGTGGACGGGGTCGAATCGCAGCTGTCCTACACCCGCCGCGGCAACTCTGCTACCGCCCAGGACACCGTGGTGTTGATCCAGAGCACGGGGCAGTACGTGGCCATGGTGTCCTTCATGTCGGGGACCTCCTTGGCCGATGACACCATCAACCTGGTGGGCAAGCAGATCCTGGACAGCGTCCTGGCCCAACTCTAGGTACCGCCGCAGCCCGGCACCGTCGTGGAACCTGTTGCGCTGAGGCGTCCTCCTGCCGTGCCCGTTACCCGACCCCATCCATGTCTCCCAACGGTCGGGGTGAGCGTGCTCTCAACCGCCGGAGGTTCCCCGGGAATCACGCCGAGACCCAGGTCAACCCGTTAATGCCTGGTGCGGCTGCGGGGTCGGAGGGATGCCGCTTGCGTAGCCTCACGTCATCCTCGCGCGATCGCGGAATACACGCGACTACCATTGGGTTAATCCCGGTAATCCCGTTGTCAATGTGAGGAGCCCCCACCGTGAGCCCTGAAACTTCTTCCGTCCGCACCTCCTACAAGGTGCGCGGTTCCGAACTGGTCGGACGCAACTGGTTGAATACCGGTGGACAGCAACTGGATCTCGAGGCGCTGCGCGGCAAGATCGTGATCCTGGACTTCTGGACCTTCTGCTGCATCAACTGCTTGCACGTGCTCGATGAACTGCGACCGCTGGAAGAGAAGTACCGCGACGTTTTGGTCACCGTGGGTGTCCACTCTCCCAAGTTCGAGCATGAGGCGGATCCCGAGGCGCTGGCCGCCGCCGTGGAACGCTACCAGATCGAACACCCGGTACTGGATGACCCGGAACTGGAGACCTGGCAGGCCTACGCGGCTCGTGCCTGGCCGACCCTGGTGGTGCTGGATCCGGAAGGCTACATCGTGGCCCACCTCTCCGGTGAAGGTCACGCCTCCGGTCTGGAATCCCTGGTGGATGAACTCGTCGCGGAGCACGAGGCCAAGGGAACCCTGCACCGCGGCGATGGACCCTACGTGGCCCCCGAGGCACGCGAAGGGGACCTGCGCTTTCCGGGCAAGGTCGTGCCCTTGGCCAACGGGAACTTCCTGGTCGGAGACTCCGGGCACCACCGCCTGGTGGAGCTGGCCAACGACCTGGGCACCGTGGTGCGCACCATCGGCTCGGGGGAACGCGGCTACGCCGATGGTGATGCCGCCACCGCAGAATTCAACGAACTGCAGGGGCTGACCGTCCTGCCGCAGAAACTGGCGCAACAGGTCGGCTATGACGTGGTGGTGGCCGATACGGTCAACCACCGGCTGCGTTCGGTGAAACTGGACACCGGCGAGGTGGGAACCCTGGCCGGCAACGGGGTGCAGCGACTGCTTGACGCCGAGACCGCGCGCAAGGCCGAACAGCCGATCGAGCTGGGAACCGACGCCACCAACATCTCGCTGTCCTCGCCGTGGGACGTGGTCTACCACCCGAACGGCAAGGTCATCATCGCCATGGCCGGTACCCACCAGATCTTCGCCTTCGACCCGCGTACCAGCGCCGTCAGCGTTTTTGCCGGGACCGGGCTGGAAGGGCTGGCCGATGGTCCGGCGCTGGAGTCCTGGTTCGCCCAGTCCTCGGGGCTGAGCATCGACGACAAGGGAACCGTCTGGGTTGCCGATTCGGAGACCAGCGCGCTGCGCAGCATCACCGTGGGCGAGGACGGGAACGCCGACACGGTGAGCACCGCGATCGGCACCGGCCTGTTCGACTTCGGATTCCGTGACGGCGATGCCGAGCAGGCGCGCCTGCAGCACCCGTTGGGTGTGGCGAACCTGCCCGACGGTTCGGTGGCCGTTGCCGACTCCTACAACGGGGCGGTGCGTCGCTTCGACCCGGTGACCAAGACGGTTTCCACCCTGGCCAAGGGGCTGAAGGAACCGGCGGACGTCCTGTTGGACACCTCGGTGGACGGCGACCCGGTCCTGCTGGTGGTGGAAACCAACGCCCACCAGCTGGTGCGTATCCCGGTTCCGGCCGAGGCCCTGAACGTTGACGAGGGGGCCAGCCAGACCCAGCGTCCACGCACCAAAGTCCGCGCCGGTGAACACCGGATCACCGTGCGTTTCTCCGCCCCGACCGGGCAGAAACTCGATGACCGGTGGGGCGACCCGACCCAGTTGAAGATTTCCTCCAGCCCAGAGGAACTGCTGCTCGAGGGCGGCGGAACCTCGGTGGGCCTGCTGCGTACGTTGCAGCTGAATCCGGAGGTCTCCGAAGGCGTACTGCATATTACCGCCCGCGCAGCGGCCTGCGACGGCGAACCGGGCGGCGATATCCCGGACCACGCGGCCTGCCACCTGTACCAGCAGGATTGGGGCATCCCGGTGCTGCTGGATACCGAGGGCGAGGATGAGCTGGCGCTGGATCTGCGCGGCGTGAACTAGCCGGCAACAGCCAAACCCTCCCCGGATACCTGGAATTCTGGGAGGGTTTGGCTTGTGCCCGGCGACCGGTGCGGTGCGTCGGTCGCCGGCCTTGTCAAAGGGCCAGTTTGCCGCTCTTGGCGACCTCCGGATCGGTGCAGGAGGACAGGTCGAAGCAGCAGGGGCGGCGCTTGCCATCGCGCAGCTTGGAGATACTGACCTCGACCCGGCGTTGCCGGGTATCGGGGTTCTTGGTGGATTTCACCCAGCGCACCCATTCCCAGCGGGCCATGGGGGTCAACGACTGCCACGTGTCTTCCAGATCGGTGGCCTCCTGCAGCGCGGCGGCCAGATCGGCGGGAAGAGCGGTCTCGGGCCACCGGGCGGCCAGCTGCGCCGTGAAACCTACCTGCTGGCCCGGCGCGGAGGCCAGGGCCGCGGCCTCGGGCCGGTCAAGCGGTAGCCAATGCCCGCGCCGCCCGTCGGGTTCGATGACCAGGGTGTGTTCCTGCCCGTTGATGGTGCCCTGCACCGCGACCTGTCCGCGGCTGGGCAATCGCCTGCTGGAAGCCTCGTCGAACTCGAGGATGAGCCTGTCGCCGATGCGGCGGGTGGCACCGCCCAGTTCCATGAGGCCGTTCTTGTTGTCCATCTGCTTGCTCCTTTGGTCCGCATCGAAAATACCATTTGACGGGCCGGCGCCGCGATATTCGGTGGGTGGACCGCCAAGTGTTCCGCCCGCGCCCCAGCCGCCCACGCCCACGCGGGACGACCGGCGGCATGTGGTTAGACTGGTGCGGGAGGAGGATGCCGGGACCTGAGCGTTTCGGCTATGTGAATTCGTGGCGAGCAAGATGTTCCGGGCACTGTCGATCCGCAACTACCGCCTGTGGGTGATTGGCGCTCTCGTCTCGAATGTCGGCACCTGGATGCAACGGGTGGCCCAGGACTGGCTGGTGCTGACCGAGCTGACCGATCATGACGGGACGGCGACCGGGATTGTGACCGGGCTGCAGTTCCTGCCGGTGCTGGTGCTGGGCCCCTACGCGGGACTGATCGCGGACCGCTACGACAAACGCAAGGTATTGCTCTGTACCCAGAGCTTCATGGCCGTGTGCGCCCTGGTCCTGGGAGTGCTGGTTATTACCGATTCCGCCGAATTATGGCATGTGTACCTGCTGGCCACGGCCCTCGGCATCGGCTCGGCCTTTGACGCCCCGGCCCGTCAGGCCTTTGTCTCCGAGATCGTCCCGGGCTCCTACCTGACCAACGCGGTGGCGTTGAACAGCGCCAACTTCAACCTGGCCCGGCTGGCGGGGCCCGGTATCGCCGGGCTGGTGATCGCAGCATTCGGAACCGGGCCGGCCTTCCTGATCAACGGTGCCTCGTTCATTGCCGTGCTGTTTTCGCTTACCGCCCTTGACCGGGAGCAGATCACTGCTGCCACGCGGGTCGAGCGCGGCAGGGGCCAGATCGTCGAGGGCTTCAGGTTTGTCCGTGGCCGGCGGGACCTGTTGCTGATCTTCTCGCTGGCCTTCGTGGTGGGCACCTTCGGCCTGAACTTCCAGCTGACCAACGCGATGATGGCCGCGGAGGTCTTCGGCGTAGGGGCCGGTGAATACGGGATCCTGGGGTCGGTGATGGCCGTGGGGACCTTTGCCGGGGCGCTGCTGGCGGCCCGGCGCTCCCGGCCCAGATGGCGCTACATCATTTTCGGAGCAGTCTTCTTCGGCGCCAGCGCCCTGGCCTCGGCCCTGATGCCCAGCTATACGCTGTTCATGCTCTCGCTGGTTCCGGTGGGACTGTTCGCCTTGACGTTCCTGAACAGCTGCAATGTCATGGTCCAGACATCGGTCCCCGGTCATTACCGGGCCAGGGTGCTGGCCCTGTACCTGATGGTGGTGCAGGGTGGGACGCCGCTCGGTGCGCCCTTGGTGGGCTGGCTGGCCACGCTCTTCGGACCGCGAATGGCGGTGGGGGTCGGTGGTGGGCTGTCGCTGATCGCCGGTGTGCTCGCCGTGGTGATGTGGCAGAAATACCGGGCCGATGCGATACCGTTGCGCCGGCAGATGCAACGAATCCTTACCTGGCGGGCGCGCTAGCCACCTGCTGCTCGGTCGTGGACTGCGGGCGGACACTGACCTCGGTGGTGCTGGTTTCCAATTTGGCGTTGAACCCGAAATCGGATTTGATGACCTTGTTTTCCTTGGCCCCGGTGCGCAGGTCCTGTTCGGTCAGATGAAGTTCGGTGGTCACGGTCAGCGGTCCGAGAACCCACGTGCCGTCGTAGTAGGAGACCTCGGGATCGGGGTAGTCGGCGATTTTCCAGTTGATGGACTCGGCATCCACCCGGGCGGAGGTGTGATAGGCGAAGGGGCAGTTGCTGGGCATCAGCACCTTCTGCTCGGTGCACTTGTCCAGGTAGTCCCGGACTTGCTGGTTAACCGTTTCGGTGAAATGTGGTGTCGGCTCAGTACGCAATGCGATTTCCACCGGCTCATCCGAAGGCCCGGTCACCACCATGCCCCGGGTGTCGGCCTGGAAATTCCTGGTTTCGAAGCCGGCATCCAGGACCGCAGGGAAAAAGACCGGCAGGGTGGTCCGCCCCTGGTCCAGGGGGATCTTCTGTTCGTTCAGTTCGATCTCATTGACCGTATTGGCCTTGACCAATACGGTTGGCAGCACCGTTTCCTCGAACTTCCAGGTGTCGAAGAAGAACCAGGACTTCCCGTCGTGGCGCAGCCGGTAGCTGGACTCCATCGGCACCCCGCCGGCCTTGTAATGCGCTGTCACGCTCACCAGATCGGCGTCCTGGGCATCGGGTAGTGGCCGGTCAACCGTGAAATCGGTGATGCCCTGCTGGGTGCGTTGGAGCACCACGCCATCCAGGGCTACCGCATCCCCTTCCGGGACGGTCGCGTTCAACAACCCGAGCGCCTCACCGCCCCGGCCTTCGACCAACAACTGCTGGAGGGTCTTGACCTGGGCGGACGCCGAAAAGACCGTGCGATTGGAAATGATGATCGAAAGGATCAGCAGGATCACGACGGCCAGCGCGGCAAGAGCCCAGCGTAAGGCGATGCGGGTCACGGGATTTGGTTCGTTCATGTCCCACTAAGGCTAGCGGTTGTACAGTCCAGTTATTAAATCAACGACCGGCCCGGCGACGTTTACGCGTGTCGGAGATCCCTCGCGCCCGTGCCTGTCCCGGACCGGTTGCCTGCGTGTTTCACGGCGGGAGGCCCGGCCAGGATTTGTCAGAACGGGTTGAGCAGACGCTGGACGAAGGACTGGGTACGCTGGTTGCCGGGGTTGCGTAGCACCTGGGCCGCCGGGCCGTGCTCGATCACGTGCCCACCGTCCATGAACACCACGGTGTCGGCCACATCCCGGGCAAAGGCCAGCTCGTGGGTGACCAGGACCATGGACCAGCCTTCGGCGGCCAGTTCCTTGATGACGGTGAGCACTTCGCCTACCAGCTCCGGATCCAGCGCACTGGTCGGCTCGTCGAACAGCAGCAAATCCGGTTCCTGCATCAGCGCCCGCACGATCCCCACCCGTTGCTGCTGACCGCCGGAGAGCGAGGAGGGGAAGGCCGACGCCTTTTCGGCCAATCCCACACGGTCAAGCAGTTTGGCGGCCTGCTCCAGCACCGCGGATTTCGGGCGCCGCTGGACTTCCAACGGGCCGATGCTCACATTCTGCAGCACCGTCAGGTGCGGAAAGAGGTGGTGGCCCTGGAACACCATGGCCGATCGCTGCCGCAGGATGCTTGCCGTCTTCTTTCGGGTATCGGGGTGGAAGCTCACCGAGGGGCCACCGGCAAAGGCCACCACTCCGTTGTCGGCGATTTCCAGCCCGTTCAGGCAGCGTAAAGCGGTGGTTTTCCCGGAGCCGGACGGGCCGATCAGCGCCAGGACCTCGCCTTCGTGCACGGTGAAGTCGATGCCGCGCAGCACCTGGTTGGTGCCGAAGGACTTGTGCAGGCCGGTGACGGTGAGCAGGGGAGATCCGGTTTTAGGCGACATACTTCTCGAGCCTGCCTTCCATACGAGTCTGGATGGTGGACAGCACCAGGCAGATCACCCAGTACAGTGCCGCTGCAGTGAGGTAGAGGGTCATGAATTCCAGCGAGGTCGCCGCGACCTCCTGGGCGCGGCGGAACATTTCGGTGACGAGGATCAGCGAGGCCAGCGAGGTGTCCTTCACCAGCGAGATGAAGGTATTAGACAACGGCGGGATGGCCACCCGTGTCGCCTGGGGAAGGATCAGCCGGTAGAGGGTCCGCGTCCGGGACATCCCGATGGTGTAGCCGGCCTCCCACTGCCCGTTGGGTACCGAGAGGATCGCGGCACGGATGATTTCGGCGGCATAGCCTGCCACGTTCAGGGTGAAGGCGATGATGGCGCTGGGCCACGGATCGATGGTCACGCCCAGGGAAGGCAACCCGTAGAAGATCACGAACAGCTGTACCAGCAGCGGGGTACCGCGAATGATAGAGATATAGATCCGCGCAATCGCCGAGAGCACCCGGCTGGTGCTGATCCGCATCAGTGCCACCACCAAGGCCAGCATCAGCCCGAGGGAGAAACTGGCCAGCGTCAGGGGAATGGTTCCGGTCAATGCTCCCTTGGCCAAAGGCCACAGCGAATCAAGCACCAACTGCCAGGTCTCGTCCATTGTCCTTCTTCCGATTCACTGATCACGGGCACTTGCCCCCAGGAAAGGTCCTAGGGGCAAGTCTACGCAGGGGCTACCGGGGAGCCACCCGTTTACTCGGTGACGTCGGCGTCGAAGTACTTCGCGGAGATCTCGGCCAGGGTTCCCTCGCTGCGCAATTCCTCCAGGGCCGTGTTGATGGCGTCGCGCAGGTCGCTGTCCTCCTGGCGCAGTGCCACGCCGACCCTCGACTGTTCCTCGGACTCGGCGGCGATCTTGATCGAGTCATCCGGGCTGGTGTTCTGGGAATCCAAGTAGGTGAGCTTGTCGTTGATCGTGGCGTCCACACGGCCCTGCTTCAGCAGTGTCACCGCCTGGGCCCAGCCCTCGACGGCCTCGACGTTGGCTCCGGCTTCCTGGGCGGCCTCGTACCAGTTGCTGGTGAGCGACTGGGCGGTGGTCTTGCCCTCAAGGGATTCGAAGGAGGTGATGTCGGTGTTGTCGCTGCCGGTCACCACCACGCCGTTGGAGACGGTGTACGGGGCGGAGAACAGGTACTTCTCCTCGCGTTCGGGGTTGATGGTGACCTGGTTGGCGATCACGTCGAAACGCTTGGCGTCCAACCCGGCAAAGATGCCGTCCCACTGGGTTTCCTCGAACTGGACGTCCACGCCCAGCTTGTCACCCACCGCCTCGATGATCTCCACATCGAAGCCGACCAGGTCGTTGCCCTCGTGGTAGGAGAACGGGCGGTAGGTGCCCTCGGTGCCCACCGTGAGCACACCGGATTCCTGTACATGCTCCAGCAGTGAATCGGACTGGCCCTGGGTATCCCCGGAACCACCCGAGCCGCAGGCGCTGAGTGTCAATGCCAGTACGGCGGCAGTGGAAAGGGCAGTCAGGGATCGTTTCATTTTGACCTCAGCGGGACTCGAAAGCGGGTGTGGTTCAAACGGCATAACGTTGCCGTCAGCATCCAGTATTCCCCACGGCCCGATAAAGTGTCCCGGCATCGGAAGGGGCGGGTCATAAATATTCATCATCCCGGGGCGGGCCGGCTAGATCCCCAGGATCGAGGCCAGCAGCATCATCACCGGGATCGCGCAGATCGTGGTCAACATGACGGTGTCCTTGGCGATGACCACTCCTTGTTCGTAGCGTGAGGCGGTGACGAAGATGTTCTGGGCGGTCGGCAGTCCGGCCATGATCACCGAGGAGATGACCATCGGAGTGGACAGCTGGAAGACAAAGGCGGCCAGCAGCCAGGCGATGAGCGGATGGAGAACCAGCTTGGCCACCGTACCGACCACCACGTCGGCCCGTCGACCGGTGGCCCGATCCAGCGGTTTGGACCCCACCAGCGAGATGCCGAAGGCCAACAGCATCGCCGGAATCGAGGCCCCGGCAATCAGCTCGATGGGTTCCAGGACGAGTTGCGGCACCTGCCAGCCGCTCAGCGCCACCACCAGCCCGGCCATGGAGCCGATGATCATCGGGTTCTTGGCCGTGGCCGTGAGCAGGGCCAGGAAGGTGGTGCGGTGGGTCAACGTGGTCGCATCCAGCATGGCCAGGTTCACCGGTTGGTAGAGCGCCAGCTGGAAGAGGATGACCGGTGCGGCATGGGACATGTCGCCCAACACGTACAAGGCTATGGGCAGCCCGAGGTTCGCGGAATTCACCGTGGAGGCGCTCATTGCCGCAATGATACGTTCGGCCGGGGTCCGCTTGAGCCATTTGAAGGTAGCCAGGTGGTAGACCACCGCGGTCAGTGACGCGGAGATGGTCGCAATCCAGAGCAGCGGCCCGAGAACCTGGGTGGGTTCCGAATCGGCGATGGTCATGAAGAGCAGGGCCGGGCTGGCGACGAAGAAGGTCAACCGGTTCAGTACCCAGCGGCCCTGTTCGCCCAGGACCCCGGTGCGTCCGACGAAGTAGCCGACCAGGATGACAACCCAGATGATCGAGAATCCGGATAACACTCCGGTCATCAATGACCTCCAGGGATTCGCGATGGGGCAGCTGTCGTGGAAACGCCAGACGCCGGGGTCCCATGGGACCCCGGCGTCTGATTCATGCGAGCGGGCGACGGGAATCGAACCCGCGTATCGAGCTTGGGAAGCTAGCGCTCTACCATTGAGCTACGCCCGCAATGCTCCGAGCGGCCTGCTGGCGGCCCGGGCGTATCCCAGCATAGCGCACCACTGATGGTGGTTTCCAAGTTGATGACCTGTTGATATCCCGATCAGGTTCCGTCGAGCGGCGTGGAGCCAGTTGTTGCGCGGAATTCCCGCCCCCATCACGGGGTGAAATATGATCAGAGTCACATATTCCCTCGGGGTGTGGCGTTAGCGGCCATCCCCGCCGTGGTCCAGCAGCTCCTGCTGCAAGACCGCCACCCCGTCCGCCGGGATCTGGAAGCTCAACTCATCGCCCGGATTGATGACCACCCCGGTCTTCGACAGCGAGCGGATGATCGCCGCGCCCTGGACCTTCACCCCATAGGGGGCCTGGTCGATATAGGCGCCGGGAATGCGTTCCAGGGAAGTGAAGACCGCGACCATCGCCGCCCCAGCCGCATTGCTCAGCAGCAACGGCTGCGCATTGGGGTTCTCGCCGGTGACTTCCTCCCGGGACAGGAAGTACACTTCCGCGCTCATGAACGCGCCGACCACCGACCCGGACAGCTCGGGCTTGTTCAACCCGGCGGCAATCACGGTCTCGAAGTGGTTGATGGTGCCCGCCGGGTCCGGGGTCGGTGACGCTTCCCCGGGGGAGTGCGGTGTTTCACTCGAAGCTCCGGAAGCATTGGTGGGATCGGGTTTCTGGTTGCTCATATCCCCAAGCATGTCGTGGTGCCAACGTCACGTGCAACCGCGGAATCCGCAAAATTGCCAATTGCGCCTAAAATGACAGACGAGCAACCACAAAGAGATGCAAGGACCGAGCATGCCTGAATTCCGTTATGAAGACCTCCTGCCGATTGGCCAGGACACCACCAACTACCGAAGGATCTCCGCCGAGGGTGTCACTGTCGTCACCGGCCCGGACGGCAAGAACTTCCTCCAGGTGGCTCCCGAAGCCCTTGAGCTGCTGGCCGAAACCGCGCTGCGCGACATCTCGCACTACCTGCGCCCCGCCCACCTGCAGCAGTTGCGCAATATCCTCGACGACGAGGAAGCCAGCCCGAATGACAAGTTCGTGGCCCTGGACCTGCTGAAGAACGCGAACATCGCCGCCGGCGGCATCCTGCCGATGTGCCAGGACACCGGAACCGCGATCGTGATGGGCAAGCGCGGACAGCGGGTGCTGACCGAGGAACAGGACGAGATCTCGCTCTCCCGCGGCATCTACAACGCCTACACCAAGCTGAACCTGCGCTACTCGCAGCTGGCCCCGATCACCACCTGGGATGAAAAGCAGACCGGCAACAACCTGCCGGCACAGATCGACCTGTACGCCAACACCAAGCCCGAGGCGGACACCAGCTACAAGTTCCTGTTCATGGCCAAGGGCGGCGGCAGCGCCAACAAGTCCTTCCTGTACCAGGAAACCAAGGCCATCCTGAACGAGAACTCGATGCTGAGGTTCCTCGACGAGAAGCTGCGCTCGCTGGGGACCGCGGCCTGCCCGCCGTACCACCTGTCCATCGTCATCGGCGGCACCAGCGCCGAAATGGCGCTGAAGACCGCCAAGTACGGTTCTGCCAAGTACCTGGATTCTCTGCCCACCGAAGGGGCGATCACCGGACGCGGATTCCGCGACACCGATCTGGAGGAGAAGGTCCTGGAACTGACCCGCAACTTCGGGATCGGCGCCCAGTTCGGCGGAAAGTACTTCTGCCACGACGTGCGCGTGGTGCGTCTGCCCCGACACGGTGCCTCGATGCCGGTGGCCATCGCCGTTTCCTGCTCCGCCGACCGCCAGATGCTGGCCAAGATCACCGAAGAGGGCATCTTCGTTGAGCAGCTGGAAACCGACCCGGCCCGTTTCATGCCGGACGAGTCCCACCCGGCCGTGGCCGCCTACGGGGACGACAGCCAGGGCGTCTCGGGCACCGGTGGGGGATCGGTGGTCAAGGTCGACCTGAACAAGCCAATGGATCAGATCCTGGCCGAACTGACCAAGTTCCCGGTCAAGACCCGGCTGTCCTTGACCGGCCCGTTGGTGGTGGCCCGCGATATCGCGCACGCCAAGATCAAGGAACGGCTGGATGCCGGCGAGGAGATGCCGCAATACCTGAAGGACCACCCGGTCTACTATGCCGGCCCGGCCAAGACCCCCGATGGCATGGCTTCGGGATCCTTCGGGCCGACCACCGCAGGTCGCATGGATTCCTATGTGGAACAGTTCCAGGCTGCTGGCGGCTCGAAGATCATGCTGGCCAAGGGCAACCGCTCCTCACAGGTCACCGACGCGTGCAACGCCCACGGCGGGTTCTACCTGGGCTCCATCGGCGGCCCGGCCGCCCGTCTGGCCCAGGACTGCATCAAGAAGGTCGAGGTCATCGAATACGAGGAACTGGGCATGGAAGCGGTCTGGAGGATCGAGGTCGAGGACTTCCCCGCGTTCATCGTGGTCGATGACAAGGGCAACGACTTCTTCGAGGCCACCTCAAAGCCCACCTTCACCGGTATCCCGGTTCGCGCCAGCTAGTCGCACAGGCGGAAGCCGGGCCAACCGTGGCAGGGTCACGAACCAGTACTGGTTCGCGGCCCTGCCACGGTCTTTAAGCGTTGATTCCGACCGGTGTCGTGGAAGCGGTGCTACCGGCTCAGCCCGAAGGACCAATCGCGGAAGGGTGGCAGGAACCGTAGCACCACCAGGTCATCGGAGGAATCCGCGGAGGCCTCGGGCTCCGGGGAGCTGCCCCACGGGCTGGACTCGGCGGCCGGGGTGGTTTCCACCGCGTTCTCGGTGGGCTCGGCCGGGGCTTCTTCGGCCTGGTCAAGCAGCAGGTTGTAGTACTGCTCGTAGGTGGCGACGTCGGCATCCTGCATGGCCTGGGCATGGTCGATGCCGATGTAGCGCAGATGCCACGGCTCGTAGCTGTAGCCGGTGACCTCTTCCTGTCCGGCAGGGTAACGGATGATCAGCCCGTATTCGGCGGAGTGCTGGGCCAGCCATTTTCCGGCGGCGGTGTCGCCAAAGCAGATACGCAACTGGCAGTTGCCCCCGGCATAGCCCACATCCGCGGCCAGACCCAGCTGGTGTTCGCTGGTTCCGGGGCGGGCCGAGATCCGCTCGGCGTACGCGGCGCCGTACTGGCTTTCATACTGGTTGAACAACACGCGCTGGCGTTCATAGGAACGGAAGGCGCTGATCAGCTGCAGGCTGTGGCCGGCCTGGCGGGCGGCAACCAGCAGTTCCTCCACCGCATCGGCGGCCTCCTCACGCAACTGGTGGCTGCTGCCGGCCACGGTGCGCAGGTCGGTCGGGTGGTAATCGGCGGTGGACAGCTGGATGCTGGGGTTGATCAAGGCCAGCATGCTGTCGCTACTGCTGAGCTCTTCGGAGCTTACCGGAGGCAGTTCTGCGGTGGGGGCGGCGTTCGCGCCGGGTGCACCGGCGGCCAACAGCAGTGATGCAAGTATCACGCTTGCGGCGCGGGTCATGAAGCGCATGCTGGTCAATTGCCATCCTTGGAAGTCAGTGCGGTGGTATTGCCTTCAAGAATACTGCCTGTCGGTCTTGGGAACCATGTGTTGCCGGACTCGCCGGCCGCGCGCGGTCACACGTCGTGGCGCCACAATCGGCCGTGGGTTAGGAGGACGGCGTGCGGCAGGATAAATTTAGTGGCGTGTTGTATTCAGATGGTGACATTCGTCGTTCGATTGCCAACGGGCAGATTGCCCTGGAACCCTATGCGGGCGAGATGGTCCAGCCGGCCTCGGTCGATGTGCGGTTGGACCGTTTCTTCAGGTTGTTCGACAACCATAAGTACGCGCATATCGACCCTTCCACCGATCAGCCCGAGCTGACCCGTCTGGTGGAGGTGGAACCGGAGGAGCCCTTTATCCTGCACCCCGGCGAATTCGTGCTCGGCGCGACCTATGAGAAGGTCACCCTGGGTCATGGGGTCGCCGCCCGCCTGGAAGGCAAGAGCTCGCTGGGCCGGCTGGGCCTGCTGACCCACTCGACGGCCGGTTTCATCGACCCGGGTTTCTCAGGGCACGTGACCCTGGAGTTGTCGAATATGGCCACCTTGCCGATCAAGCTGTGGCCGGGATCGAAGATCGGGCAGCTGTGCTTCTTCCAGTTGACCTCGGAGGCCGAGCACCCGTACGGGTCCGGCCCGTACGGCAACCGCTACCAGGGCCAGCGCGGTCCCACCGCCTCACGCAGCCACCTGAACTTCCACCGCACCACCCTGGAAAACTAACGGCGGGCCGCGCCCTTCGGGGTGCGGATGGGTAGCAGCAGGACCAGCCCGATCAGCAACACCAGCAGGATGCCCAGGATGCCGTAGCGTTGCGCCTGCCCTTCGGCCACCTGGGTGGCGGCAATCGCGATGGCCGTGGTGAACAGCATGGGGGCCAGGAAGCTGACAGCTCGGCCGGTGGTGGCGTACAGGCCGAACATTTCGCCTTCACGCCCTGCCGGGGCCATCCGTGCCAGCAGTGAACGCGCGGCGGATTGCGCGGGCCCGACAAACAGGCACAACAGCAGCCCGAAGAGCCAGAATCCCAAGGCATCCGGGGAGAAGAACACCCCGGCACCGGCCACCAGCAACCCGACCAGGGACACGGTGATCACCCATTTGGGACCCACGTAATCATCCAGCCAGCCACCCACGATGGCGCCAATCGCGGCGACCACATTGCCCACGATCGCGAAGATGATCACCTCGCTGAGGGCGAAACCGAAGGTTCCGGCGGCAATCACCCCGCCGAAGGTGAAGATCGCGGCCAGCCCGTCACGGAAAACCGCCGAGGAACCGAGGAAGAACACCAGATTCCGGTCCTCCTTCCACAGCGAGACGATCCGCCCGAACAGCACCTTGTAGGAGCTGGCCAGAGGAATCCTCCGGTTGAGCTGGGGTGGGGCCTCGGGGATCCTGAAGAAGATCGGCAGGGCGAAAACCAGGAACCAGAGGGCGCTGAAGACCGCGACCCACCGCAGATTCCACGAGTCCTCGGTATTGGCACCCGGCCAGTCGAACAGCGGATCAACGAACCCGAAGAGCACCAGTGCCAGGGCCAGGATGCCGCCGACATATCCCATACCCCAGCCGAAGCCCGAGACCTTGCCGATGGTGGAAGGAGTGGAGATCTGGGTGAGCACCGCGTTGTAGTTCACCGAGGCGAATTCGGAGAACACCGACGCGGCGGCGATCAACCCGGCCCCCAGCCACAGGTACTTGGGATCCGGTGCCACGAAAACGCAGGCGGCGGTCAGGGCCACCACGGCCAACGAATTCACGGTCAGCCACAATTTGCGCCGCCCGGCCGCATCCGAACGCATCCCGGTGACCGGCACCAGCAACACGATCGCGATCCCGGCGTAGGTCAGCGCCTGGCCAAGCACCACCGATGCGTGGTCGGTGGAGCCGAACAGTTCACTGGTCAGGTAGACGGTGAAGACAAACGTGGTCATCACGGCGTTGATCGCGGCCTGTCCCCAGTCCCAGCTCGCCCACGCCAGCGTCGCACTATTAAGCCATGATTTTTTCGGTTCGACCAGACCTCGTGCCAGATTGCTCTCCATGTGGGAATCGTAGCCTGTAAACAGTGATCAGAACATGAATTTAGGTTGGCTAGGAAATTCGCTGGATCCCCGGGTTTGCCATCGGCGGTGCACCGAAGGGAGATTCGCCACTGTTACCGTTCGGTAAAAGTGCCGTCTGGACTGATAAAATAAAAAAACCGGTCGGTGTAAATCGTCGGACTCTGCCCATGTTCAATTCGACAGAGGAGACGTGTGTTAATTATTCTCATTGCGCTTTTCGCAACTGCTGCGCTTTGCCCGTTGATCTTCAGGTATTTCCGACGCAACGGGTTTTATATTGTCGCCGCAGTTCCTGCAGTGGGATTCGCGTGGCTGCTGACACAGTTTCCCGCCATCCTTTCCTCCCAGCTGGATTCGGCCAATGGCCAACCCAACGCCCCGCCGAGCATCGAATACACCTGGATCGACGGTTTCCTGGTCAACCTCGACTTCCGACTCGACACCCTGGCCGCGGTACTGCTGCTGCTGATCCTGGGTGTGGGTGCGCTGGTCCTGGTCTACTGCGGGCGCTACTTCAAGAACGATGACATGGGCGTCGGCGCGTTTGCCGCGAAGCTGGTGGCCTTTGCCGGGGCCATGATCGGCCTGGTCACCGCCGATGACGTCATCATCATGTTCATCTTCTGGGAAATCACCTCGGTGCTGTCCTACCTGCTGATCGGTTTCAGCCAGGCGCTGATCACCGCCCGCCGTTCGGCCATGAACGCCTTGATCGTCACGACCTTCGGCGGCCTGGCCATGTTGGCCGGCCTGCTGATCCTGGGAACCTCCACCGGCAGCTACCGGCTCTCGGACATCATCGCCGCCGCCCCGCAACTGAGCAGCATGGGCATGCATATCGATGTGGCCATCGGCCTGGTGCTGATCGGCGCGTTGTCCAAGTCCGCGCTGGTTCCCTTCCACTTCTGGCTTCCCGGGGCAATGGCCGCGCCCACCCCGGTTTCGGCCTACCTGCACGCCGCGGCGATGGTCAAGGCCGGCGTCTACCTGGTGGCCCGGCTGGCCCCGGGATTCGCCGATACCGCGTTCTGGGCACCCCTGGCGGTCGGGATCGGTATTGCCACGATGATCATCGGCGGCTACCGGGCCCTGAAGCAATACGACCTGAAACTGATCCTGGCCTTCGGTACGGTCTCCCAGCTGGGATTCATCATCGCCATCTTCGGGCTGGGCAACGCCGACGCGGCCTTTGCCGCCCTGGCCCTGACCCTGGCCCACGGGCTGTTCAAGGCAACCCTGTTCCTGGCCGTGGGCATCATCGACCACAACACCGGTACCCGCGACATCCGCAAGCTCTCGGGGCTGGGCCGGAAGATGCCGCTGCTGGCCATCGCCACCACGATCGCCGCCGCCTCCATGGCCGGCATCCCGCCGTTGTACGGGTTCGTGGCCAAGGAATCAGTGTTCGACGCCCTGCTGCATCTGGACGGAGAACTGGCTTGGGTGCCGCTTGTCGGCGTGGTCTTGGGCGCCGCCCTGACCATGGCCTACTCGCTGCGTTTCGTCATCGGCGCCTTCGGCAGCAAAGCCGAGGTGGCACCGGTCGAATGCTACCGTCCGTCGCTGATCTTCCTGGCTCCCCTGCTGGTGCTGACCGTGGGCACCGTGCTGCTGGGTCTGCTGCCCGGGTTCGTGGAACCGTTGGTCAAGCACGCCGCGACCCTGTACCCGCAGGACCCGGAAGTCCACCTGGCGGTCTGGGCCGGTTTCACCCCTGCGCTGGGCCTGAGCGCGGTGGCCTTGCTGGTCGGCGTCGCGTTCTACATCCTGCGGGCCAGGACCGACACCGGGGTGCCGCTGCGCCGTAAGGTGCTCTCCGCGGAGGAGATCTACCGCGGCCTGGTCAACGCGGTGGACGAGCTGGCGATTTGGGTCACCGGTCGTACCCAGCGTGGTTCCCTGTCCTTCTACCTCGGGGTGATCCTGGCGGTGGCCCTGGTGGTGCCGCTGTCGATCGCGCTGACCGTGCCGACCCCATGGCCCACCCACTGGGTGATCGCCGATCACCCGGCGCAGATGATCATCGGCGCCATCATGATCGTCGGCGCCCTGGCGGCGATTCGCGCGGCCAAACGTTTCATGGCCGTGCTGATGGTCTCGGTGACCGGTTACGGGATGGTGGCGATCTTCGCCCTGCAGGGCGCCCCGGACCTGGCTTTGACCCAGTTGCTGGTTGAAACGATTGTGCTGGTTGCCTTCGTGCTGGCCCTGCGTGCGCTGCCCAAGCGGCTGTGGGTGGGGATCTCCAAGGTGAAGCCGGCCCGCGCCCTGCTGGCCACCGCACTGGCCGCGATGACCGTGTATGTTGCCATCGGCATGATGGCTGCCCGGAACGAGTCGCGTATTTCGCTGGCCTTCCCGGATCTGGCCTACTACGAGGGGTACGGGGCGAATATCGTCAACGTGACCCTGGTGGACCTGCGTGTCTGGGATACCTTCGGGGAAATCACGGTGCTGGCCGCCGCCGCCACCGGGGTGGCCTCGCTGATTTTCGTTGCCACCCCGGTCGCCCGGCGCCTGCGTGCCGGGGAGATCAAGTCCGGTTCGATCGACCACGGCTCAGAGGCGATATCCACCGGTGAATTCAGCCAAGCCGGGCTCGATATCGCCCGCCAGTTCGCCCGTTCGAACAACAAGGACTGGCTGATCGCCGGGCATACCCTGGTGGCCGAACGTCGTTCGATCATCTTCGAAGTGGTTACCCGGGTGATATTCCACGCGATCCTGATGCTCTCGATCTTCACGCTGATCACCGGGCATAACACCCCTGGCGGCGGTTTCGCCGGTGGCCTGCTGGCCGGTCTGGCCCTGACCGTGCGCTACCTGGCCGGTGGCCGGGTGGAACTGGCCGAATCGATGCGTGTCTCGCCGAATATCCTGCTCGGTGGCGGTCTGGCCGTCGCCGGGTTCTCCGGGATCTTCCCGCTGTTGCTTGGCGATCCGGTGTTCAGCACCTATGTGTGGGAATTCGCGCTGCCGATCTTCGGGGAACACAAATTTGTCACCTCAACATTCTTCGACATTGGAGTCTATCTAGTGGTACTGGGCCTGGTGCAGGACGTACTGCGATCCCTGGGAAGCGAGATCGACGTGCTTTCCGAGGGACGATCACCGGTTGCCCGACATGACGTGGTGGCCGGCTACCGAAGGGGAGTGGGACGATGAGCGTCAATATCACCTTCCTGGCCATCACCGGCGTGCTATTGGCCGTGGGCTACTACCTGGTGCTTGAACGCACCCTGACCAGGGTCCTGCTGGGCATCGTGGTACTGGGCAATGCGGTGAACCTGCTGATCCTCACGGCCGGTGGCCGGATGGGCCAGGCGCCCCTGTTCAGCCCGGAGGTGGCCCCGGACGAATACTCCGATCCGTTGCCGCAGGCCCTGATCCTGACCGCCATCGTCATCACCTTTGCGGTGACCGCGTTCCTGCTGGCCATGATCTATCGTTCCTGGTCGCTGACCAACGCCGATACCGTGCGCGATGACGAAGAAGACATCCGCGTATCGCAGGCCAGTGCCTACGATGAGGAAGAAGACGCCCCGGTGGAGGAAGACACCACGGAGTTCGTGGATGAAGAAGGCCGACCGATTCGAGAGGGCGAGGAATAAATGGATTTCATGTCTCTGTCCCCGCTGGCGGTCATCCTGCCGATCCTGGGGGCCGGTGCCACCTTCGTGGTTCGCCGCAAGGTGCGCTGGCAACGCATCATCACCATCGGTGTGCTGTGCCTGACCATGTTGCTGGAAATCGGCATGGTCGCCGCGACCTGGAACGGCCAGACCTACGCCATCTCCATCGCCGGGTGGGATGCACCCTTCGGGATCGCGCTGGTGGTGGACGGCTTCAGCGCCTTCATGCTGCTGATCTCCACAATCGTCTCGCTCGCGGTGCTGCTCTTCGCCACCAGCCAGGGGCTGGCCGACGGTGACGAACACGGTCCGGTCTCGATTTTCCATCCGGCCTACCTGATCCTGCTGGCCGGCGTGTCCAATGCCTTCATGGCCGCGGACCTGTTCAACCTCTACGTCGGCTTCGAGATCTTCCTGACCGCAAGCTACGTGCTGCTGACCCTGGGCGGTACGGCCGAACGCATCCGGTCGGGTATCACCTACGTGGTGGTCTCGGTGGTCTCCTCGATCCTGTTCCTGACCGCGATCGCCCTGATCTACGCGGCGACCGGTACCGTGAACATGGCCGACCTGTCGGTGAAACTGGGCGAACTGGACGCGGGAACCCAGCTGATCCTGCACTCGTTCCTGCTGATCGCCTTCGGCATCAAGGCCGCGGTCTTCCCGCTCTCGCTCTGGCTGCCTGACTCCTACCCGACGGCTCCGGCCCCGGTGACCGCGGTGTTCGCCGGGCTGCTGACCAAGGTGGGCGTCTACGCGATCGTACGTACCGAAACGTTGTTGTTTCCCGAAGGCAGGGTCAATTCGGCGTTGCTGATCGTGGCCGCAGCGACCATGGTGATCGGGATCTTCGGTGCGTTGGCCCAGGCGGACTTCAAGCGCATGCTCTCCTTCACGCTCACCAGCCATATCGGGTACCTGATCTTCGGCATCGCAGTGGGCACCGAGGTCGCCATGGCCGCGACAATCTACTACGTGGGGCACCACATCATCGTGCAGACCAGCCTGTTCATGGTGGCGGGCCTGATTGAACGGCGAGCCGGAAGCGCGAACCTGACCGAGCTGGGCTCCCTGGCCAAGCTCTCCCCGGCGTTGGCGATCCTGTTCTTCATCCCGGCCATCAACCTCGGCGGCATACCACCGTTCTCGGGCTTCATGGGCAAGTTCGGTCTGCTGCACGCGGCGGCCGAGCAAGGTGGCGTGCTGACCTGGCTGGTCATTGCCGCAGGCCTGCTCACCAGCCTGCTGACCCTGCTGGCGATTGTCCGGGTCTGGGCCCGTGCCTTCTGGCGCCGGGCCGCGGATGCCGAGAACCCCACCGAGACCCTGGTCGCCGAATCCAAGGAACTGACTTCCGTGGTGCAGGCCGGCGGGAACTCCGGTCCGCTGCTTGGGGCCAAACTGGCCCGGCGGATGGAAGCAGGCCATCTTCCATGGGGGATGCGCTACTCCACCGGGGTGCTGGTGGCGGCGGGCATCGCCTTGACGGTTTTCGCCGGACCGCTGTTCGCCTTCTGCCAGCGCGTGGCCGTGGAGCTTTTGGCCCGCGAACCATACATCACTGCGGTACTCCCGCCAGGCTAGGAGGAAGGAAGCATGTCAAAACGTACTGAACAACCTCGTGACCAGCGCATCGACGACGCGCTGGATGAAGCCTCGGGTAAACGGAATCGTCCCACCCTGAAACAGGAATGGCCGCTACTGATCTTCCTGGTGCTCATGTGGGGTGCCTTGTGGCAGGACTTCTCGGCAGGGAACCTGATCTTCGGTGCCTTGCTGGCCCTGCTGGTCGTGGCCCTGTTCCCGCTGCCGCCGGTGGTGCTCTCCGGGCGGATCAACCTCTGGTATTGCTTCCTGCTGCTGGGCTGGTTCATTCTGCAAGTGGTGGCAGCCAGTGTCGAAGTCGCCTACCTGGCCTTCTTCCGGCGCAAGAAGACCCGCTCCTCGATCATCGCGGTGAGGCTGCATACCGATTCCGATTTGATCGTCACCGCGGTCGGCCACGTGCTGACCCTGATCCCCGGATCCTTCGTGGTGGAGGTGGACCGCCGGACCTCCACGTTGTACCTGCACTACCTCAACGCCACCAACGCGATCAAGGTCGCGCGGTCACGGGCCAAGATCCACGAGATCGAACGCCGGGTGATCATGGCGATCGGCAGTAGGGAGGAATACGAGGCAGTGAGGAAGATCCGGACAGAGATCGTCGACCGCCAACGGGGCAGGGGCGAGACGGGGGAGGAACAATGACCTACATCGTTGTCGCCATTGCCGGAACGCTCCTGGCCATCGGTGCGGTGGCCTGCCTGATCCGTGTTGCCAAGGGTCCCTCGATCCTGGACCGGGTGCTGGCCCTGGATGTGATGCTGCTGATCATTTCCGCGGCCCTGTGCCTGGAGATGTACCTGAACGAACACAACAACAGCATCCTGTTCGTGGTGATCGCCTGCGCCATCGGGTTCATCGGTTCGGTGACCGTTTCACGTTTCGTGTCAGATCAGAGGAATGCCTGATGGAATTGTTCCTGGAAATCATTGTCGCGGTTCTGCTGGTTACTGGCTCGCTGATGTCCCTGATCGCCGGGGTCGGCCTGTTGACCTTCCCCGATCTGCTCACCCGCATGCATGCGGCCACCAAACCCCAGGTGCTCGGATTCCTGCTGATCTTCATCGGGTTGGCCATCCACCTGCGTTCCTGGGCGCTGGTGCCGGTGCTGGCCCTGGCCTGGGGTGTGCAGTTGCTCACCGCCCCGGTCTCGGCCCACATGATCGGACGCTCAGGCTACCGGACCAAGCACGTCAAACGCGAAAGCCTGTACAGCGACGAGCTGCGCACCGTGGTGGAGAACGCCAGCCGCAGCGACGACAAGGACTGACGCGGATAGCAGAAGCACAGGGGCAATGGGCGGCTCCCCTCCAAGGGGAGCCGCCCATTGCCCCTGTGGTCGTCTACTTGTTCAGTTTGGCCAGGGCATTGCGCGCGCCCCGGTCCGCCAGGACCTGGATGATCGCGGCCACCACGGAAGAGAACACGGCAAAGGCCAGGGCCTGTCGCATCGAGGCCTCGGCTTCGGCTTCCTTGCCATGGCGTGGAGGCTCATTACCTGTGAACCCGGTCCACAACCGGTCCACTAGCTTGCTTCCAAGAAACCCTGCTCCCAACGAAATTCCGGTGGCAAGCAGCTTCATGAGCATGTTCATTCTCTGGTCTCCATTTCGTGTGGCTTCATCACGTTCTGTCTAGAGCCTATCTTGATGTATGGTGGCTGTGCAGACAAATAACCGACAGGGGAGCGTCGTATCGCTGGACTGTCCGCCCGATAACCGGGTGGCGACACAGCTGATAAAAGGCGCTGAGAGTGCGATAGATCGCAGACCCTCGAACCTGCTCCGGCTAGTACCGGCGAAGGAAGTCGAGAATCTCAGATACGCGGCCATGCTTTTTCAGGTGCGCGTGCAGCTCCCCTCCTGATTCAGGAGGAATATCTTTTGACAACTACACCACTACGCCGAACCTCCACCTGGCGCGTGGCAGACATCGTCGTCGCCTCGGTGATTGCCGTGGCTTCCGGGGTGGTTTTCTGGGGATGGAATGCCAGCTACGGCTTCGTGTCCCTGGCCTTCGTGGCCTTCCCCCCGGCTTCGGCCTTCGTCAGCGGCATGTGGCTCTTCCCGGCAGTGCTCGGAGCCCTGATCATCCGCAAGCCCGGTGCCGCGCTCTACTGCGAACTGTTGGCCGCAGTCATATCCGCATTGCTCGGATCCCAGTGGGGGATCGCGGTACTCATCTCCGGCCTGGTCCAGGGCCTGGGTGCCGAAGTCATCTTCGCCGCCCTGCGCTACCGGTTGTGGAACCTGCCTGCCGCCATGCTTGCCGGCACCTTCGCAGGGCTTTTCGGGGCCGTGACCGAGGCATACATCCTGGCCTACTTCGTTGAATACACCGCCGGGATGAAGATCTTCCACGTTGTGGCCATGAGCCTCTCGGGTCTGGTCATCGCCGGGATCCTCAGCTTCGTGGCCACCCGGGCGCTGGCCCGGACCGGGGCACTGTCCGCCCTGCCGAGCCGGCGGGCCAACCTGGAGCCGGTCTTCGGCACGGTGCGCCCATGAGAACCGCGCATACCGGGCACCGCAACGGCCTGGAAGGCGGAACCCGCGCGCTGGCGATCACGGCCGAGAATTTCAGTTGGCAGCATACCGACCGGGAGCAGGCGGCCTTCAGCCAGCTGAATTTCCGGATTCCGCCGGGGCAGAAGGTGCTGTTGCTGGGGCCATCCGGAGCCGGGAAGTCCACCCTGCTGCACGCCATGGCCGGGGTGCTGCACCATGATGAGACAACAACCAGCAGCGGCACGCTGAGTATTGGTGACCACAGCGCCTTTGCGCATACCGCGACCGTCGGCTTGATGCAGCAGGACCCGGAAACGCAGATTGTTCAAGCCAAGGTGGGCGACGATGTGGCCTTCGGTGCCGAGAACCTGGGGGTGGACCCGGCTCAGATCGCCGCGCGGATCACCCCGGCCCTGGCTGCGGTCGGACTATCCGACCTGTCGGCCGAGCACCCGACCCAACAACTCTCCGGAGGGCAGAAACAACGTCTGGCCCTGGCCGGGATCCTGGCCATGCGTCCGTCGGTGATGTTGCTGGATGAACCCACAGCCAATATCGATCCCGAGGGGGCCGGCCTGTTGCGCCAGGCGGTGCTGCAAGCGGCTTCCGACAGCGGTGCCACACTGGTGGTCGTGGAACACCGGGTGGAGCGTTGGCTTGATGCCATGGACCGGGTCCTGGTCCTGGCCCCCGGAGGGGGGATCAGCCACGACGTGGCACCGCGGGCACTGCGCGAGGATCTGCACCTGCGCAGCGAACTGGCCACGGCGGGGATCTGGATCCCCGACTACCTGCCGGCCACCTCCGCCTTCACACGCAACCCGGGTGCCACGCTGCTCACGGCCGACAGCTTGCAAGCCCGCCGTGCGTCCGCAGCCCGGGCGGGAGAAGCGGTGGACCTGGAGATCAAGGCCGGTAGCGCCACGGTGATCCGCGGGGCCAATGGGGCGGGCAAGACGACGCTGGCACTGACCCTGGGCGGACTACTTGAACCGGCCGCCGGTGTGTTGCACGCCAGCGACGTGTTGGCAGGGGACGCGGGAAGCACCCCGTTCCGTTGGAAGGCCGGCCAGCTGGTGGCCAGGATCGGCAGTGTGTTCCAGGAGCCGGAGCACCAGTTCGTGGCGCAGACCGTCGCCGAGGAACTGGCCTATGGTCCACGCCGGGCCCAGGCAGCCGATCCCGACGCCGGGTTCAGCCAGGAATTCATTGAGCAGCGTACCGGTGAACTGCTTGAACGGCTGGGATTGCTGCACCTGGCGCAGGCCAATCCCTACACCCTCTCCGGCGGCGAGAAGCGCCGGCTGTCGGTGGCCACCGTATTGGCCGCCCGCCCGGACGTGTTGATCCTGGATGAACCGACCTTCGGGCAGGATGCCAACACCTGGCGGGAAGTGGTCGAACTGCTGGGCGAAGTGCTGCTGGACGGGGCCGCGGTCATCGCGGTAACCCATGATGAGCATTTCGCCCGTGCACTGGGTGCGGAGCAAATCCACCTGGAAGCTGTCGCAGCCCCACCGGGGTCACCCCGGCAGGAGGGCCCGATCGCTGCGGCGGTTCCCGACAGCTGGTTGGCCCGACGCAATCCGCTGGCCAAGTTGGCAGCCATTATCGCCATCACCGTTCCGCTGATCGCCACGATCGATCCGGTTTCCGGCGCCGTGGTCATCGTGGCCACACTGCTGATGCTGCCCCTGGCCAACCTGGGGATCGGCCGGTTCCTGAAACGGGCCTGGCCGCTGGTGCTGGCCGGGGTGGTTGCCGCCTGGGGGATCGCGTTGGTGGGTGAGGATGCGGGGCGCACGCTGCTGACCCTCGGGGTGTTCACCATCACCGAGGGGTCGTTGGCCGGGGGATTCGCCACCGGTATGCGTGCCCTGGGCATGGCCATCCCGATGGTGCTGATCCTGAGCACCACCAGCCCCAGCGACCTGGGCTCGGCCCTGTCGCAGCAGCTGCGGGTGCCGCACCGGTTCGTGCTCGGCGCCCTGGCCGGTATGCGTTTGCTGGGCCTGTTGGCGGAGGAATTCACCACGTTGAAGTTGGCCCGACGGGCCCGTGGGGTGGGGAATTTCGGTTCACCGGTGCAACGATTGAAAGCCAATCTCGGCCAGGTGCTGGCCTTGCTGGTCCAGGCGATCCGGCGCGCCGGGCGACTGGCCACCACCATGGAAGCCAAGGGCTTCGGGGTGGGGCCACGCAGCTGGCTGCATACCCCGCACTTCGGATGGCGGGATGTGCTGGTGATCGGCGTGGGCCTGGCCGTGGCCACCATGGCGGCCATGATCGCGGTGTGGACCGGCCACTGGAACCTGGTCTGGAGCTGAGCCGGGGATTTGTTAACGGATAAGGGATCCGGCCTTGTGGGCCGGATCCCTTATCCGTTTCGTGACCGGCTAGATGATGTTCTCGGCCAGTTCGCTCAGCTCGTCATGCAGTTGGGCATCGAAGCGCAATGGCTTGGCATCCAGTGAATTCACCGGGGTGAGCAGCCGGATCGAGGAGACCAGCCACAGCACATCGGCCTGGTAGAGGTCCTCGGGCCGCAACGGGCCGTACCCCAGCTCCCAGCCGGCCTCCGCGGCAACGGCGAAGAGGGCCGCCTGGGTGGTGCCCGGCAGGATCCCGGTCTCCAGCAAGGGGGTAATCAGCCGTTTGGTGTCCCCATCGCGCTGGGCCATGAGCACAGTGGAGGTCGGGCCTTCCAGGATCGCCCCGTCCGAGGAAGTGAAGATGACATCGTGCGCCCCATGGGCGCGGGCATAACGCAAGGCGGCCATGTTCACCGCATAGGACAGGGTCTTGGCACCCATCAACAGCCACGGGGCGCGTTCGGCGATTTTCGAATCGTAGCCGCGATCCAGCAGCAGGACGTCAACACCCGAATTCCGCTGGGCCTGGCCCAATGTCGGGGCCGGGGTCACCGTCACCCAGCACAGGGCCGGGTCCGAATCCGCATCGCCGCGGGCCGCAACCAGTTTAACCACGGCCTCCTCGGCTCCACCGGTGGCATCGAAGTCGGCGATCGCGGTGTCGATCGCGGCACGCCAGCGGTTCTCGTCCGGAATCTCCAACTCACACAACACGGCCGAGGACTGCAGCCGGGCCAGATGCGCGTCGATCTTGCGCACGCTTTGCTGTTTGTAGAGCATCGATTCAAAGATCCCGTCCCCACGCGCGATGCCCTGGGCCGTAACGGGTAATTGAGGTGCGGTGATATCCGCCATTCGACCGGCCGGATAGGACGGGTCGAGGAAAACCAATGAGCTCATAGGCACTAGGTTATCGAATTTGCGACCGATCCCTGATACCGGGGCACAAAGTAGTCGGTGATCTGCCCGGGGATTGGGTAGGCTGTGGGTAGGGAAACCTTCGGTTGACTGCACCAAAGTCGTCATCGTCGGGCACCAGCGAACGACAGGAGGCGACTGCATGATCATTGGCGAGAACTTTTTGCGAGAGCTGGGACCGATCGTGTGGGCCAGCGCGGTGGCTCTGGATATCGTGGTCCGTGTCCTGATGGTGGGTATTGTCCCGGGCAACCGGCGCCCGACTACCGCGATGGCCTGGCTGCTGGCGATCTTCTTTATCCCGCTGGTCGGGCTGACACTGTACCTGCTCTTCGCCAACCCGCGGCTGTCCCGGCGGCGGCTGGAAAAGCAACGCCGCGCCAACGAGGCCATCCTGGAAGCCACCGCCCATATGGAATCCCCGGTGGAGTTCCACAGCGACGAGGAATGGATCGAATCGGCAGCGGTGCTGAACCGCACGCTGGGGGCGATGCCGCTGGAAGGCGGCAACCACGTCGAGGTGATTTCCGATTACCGGGCGTCATTGGATGCCATGCGCAAGGAAATCGACGCGGCACAGAAGTTCGTGCACATCCAGTTCTACATCATGGGCGATGACCCGGACTATGTGGGACCGGTCCTGGAATCCCTGGAAAACGCCTCCCGGCGCGGTGTGGTGGTCCGCCTGCTCTTCGACCACCTTGGTACCGCCCGGGTCAACGGGTACGGTGCGTTGAAGAAGCGCCTGGATGCCTCGGGGATCGAATGGAAACGGATGCTGCCGGTGGACCTCTTCCGTCGCCGGTGGCGCCGGCCGGACCTGCGCAACCACCGCAAGATCCTGGTCGTGGACGGGCAGGTGGCGTTCACCGGAAGCCAGAACCTGATCGAGCCGGGGTACAAGCGGGCCAGTGCGCACAAAGTCGGTCGCGAATGGGTGGAACTGATGATCCGGGTGCGCGGGCCGCTGGTGCGTTCGCTGGACGTGGTCTTTGCCACCGATTGGTGGCAGGAAGCCGAAACCGAGGATGTCCTGCAGGATCTGACCGATGCCCCGTATCCCATGCAGATCAGGGATGTGCCCGGTGACATCGTGGCCCAGGTGGTTCCCAGCGGGCCGGGGTACGAGGACGAGAACAACTTGCGGCTGTTCAATACGCTGATCTACTCGGCCTCCGAACGGTTGCAGATCACCAGCCCGTATTTTGTCCCCGACGACTCGCTGTTGTACGCGATCACCACCGCCGCACAGCGCGGTATCGAGGTGGACCTGTTCGTCTGCGAAACCGGGGACCAGTTCCTGGTGCACCATGCGCAACAGTCCTACTACCAGACCCTGCTGGAAGCCGGGGTGCGGATCTACCGTTACCCGGCGCCCATGGTGCTGCACGCCAAGTGCTTCACCGTGGATGACGAAGTGGCCGTGGTGGGCTCCTCGAATATGGACATGCGGTCCTTCAGCCTGAACATGGAGATCTCGGTGATGCTGTTGGGCCAGGACATTGTCGACCAGGTCAACCAGGTGCAGGCACACTACCGCAGCATTTCCCGGGAACTGACCCTGGCCCAATGGCAGAAGCGTCCCCGGTTGCAACGCTGGGTGGATAACGCCGCCCGGCTCACCGCGACCTTGCAGTAGGCGCCGGCATCCGGTTCAGGGCCGCGGCGTTTGCTGTTCCGTGCCCTGAGCACCATCCGGGGCCTGCTCCCAGGCCGTGACGGCTACGGCGCCCCCATGGACGATATCCAGTGCGGCCGGTGCCTGTTGCCGTACCGCCCCCGGGTAGGGCGCAACGAGCATGCTGCCCACGCTGGTGTCCCCGGCGGCCGCCATGGCATTCCATCCCAGGTAGGCCACGGCATGCCCGCCCGCGGCCAGATTGACCCCTCCCGGTCCCGAATCCCGGGTCATGAAGGAACCGCCATGGACCAGCAGCACCTCCATCGCGTTACCGGTGGTGTCGTTGAAGACGACGTCCGGATAGGCCTGCAGTTCACAGCTGGTCTGCGAGGTGTTTTCCAATCCGATCGCCAGCGCCCGGTGGCCGGTCGCCGCTTCGGTCTGCCCCCAGCTGATCTCGACCTGCTCGCCCGTGCACCAGTTCACCCCGGCCTCCACGGTGGCATCGGACACCTCGGGCCAGCCATAGGCCACGGGGCTCGGGACCGGCACCGGCTCCGGGGCGGTGGGTGGTGTCTGGGTTGCGGTGAGGCTGGCCTGCCGTGCCTGCACCACCGTGGTGACCAGCAGCAACGAGACGAGCACCGAGACGAGGAGCACCGGCGCCATGGCGTCCGGAGCCCGATGCTGTCCGGCGCGCCGGGCCGTGAGAAGCCGCAGACCCAGACCCGGTATCCAGCCCCAGATGAAGGCCCAGTAGGCCGCGGTGCCGAGCATGGGTTGCAGGTCCTGGACGATCCAAGCGAGCCTGGCCGGTGGCCAATCGGCGATGACCAGGCCCAACCCGGCCAGGCCGGTGGCGGCCAGGGCCGCCACCGCCACGCAGATCCAGCTGGCGGCGAATCCCGGCCCGGCCCCGGTACGTGAGTGCACTGCATGCAGCAGCATGACCGCGAGCACCCCCACCGCCACGGCGCATAGTACAGCGGATAGCACCGGCCAGGGTTGGGCCATGGTCTGCAGCCGATGGCCCCAGGGGGAGGGGACCAGCAGGTCAACGAACTGGGTCGGCAGTTGCGCCGTGCGGGTCAGCAGCACATGGCCCAGGGTGCAAACCATCCAGACGGCGGTTGCCAGGGCGCCGGTCAACCACAGGTCCCGGCCGGTTTTCCCGATGCTTTTCATGAGATGAAGTCTAGGTGGGAATCAGGCAGCTTCCGGCACGGCTAACGGTGCAACGGCACGGGGAAGGCCGAACCCAGGGCGCCAAGCACCCCCACCGACTTGGTACGCACCTCGTCCCACTCCTCCTGCGGATCGGAGTCGGCGGTGATCGCCCCACCCAATCCCAGACCCAGGCGCCAACGGCCGTCCGCCAGATGGTCGCAGACCAGGGTCCGGATCACCACCGCGAGGTCGGCACTGCCATCGGCCCCCAGATAGCCCACGGCCCCGGAGTACAGCCCGCGCGAGCGGCCCTCCTCCAGGTGATCGAGAATATTCATGGTGGATAGTTTCGGGGCACCGGTCATCGACCCCGGGGGGAAGGTCTCCCGCAGGGCGGCCGCGGCCAGTGAACGGTCGCGTAATTGCGCGTCAATGGTCGAGACCATCTGGTGCACGGTCGCGTAGGTCTCCACCGCGCACAACCGGGTGACCGCCAGAGAACCGGGCACCGCGTAATGCGAGAGGTCATTGCGCAGCAGATCCACGATCATGATGTTCTCGGCCCGGTCCTTGGGATGCGTGGCCAGGTCGTGGCGCAGCGCCAGGTCGGTTTGTTCGTCAATACCCCGCGGCCGGGTGCCCTTGATCGGTTCGGCGCGCAGCTTGCCGGTGGGCGAGATGCTGACAAAACGTTCGGGAGAGATGCTGGCCACCTCCAATTGCCCGAGCCGCAGGTAGTGGGCGAAGGGTGCAGGGGAGGAGACACGCAACCGGCAATAGGCCTCAAAGGGTGAAAAGTTGTCGACCACCGCCTGCAGTTCCGTGGTCAGGCACACCTCGTAGGTGTTGCCTTCCCTGATCTGCTCCTTGGCCGCACGAACCTTTTGCCGGTACCCGGCCGCCGAATCGGGGCAGCTGAACACCGGGGCTTCCAAGTGAGCCGGTTTCCGCCGGGTGCCCAGCAGCTGGCGCACCCGGTGCTCCGTGGATTCCAGCAGTGATGCCGGGGCCTTCAGCACCAGGGTCCGCTGTTGGTGGTCGATGACCAGCAGGGTATCGGGTTCGAAGAACCGGGCATCGGCCCGCACCGAACCGTCGGGCAGGTACGCGGCCAGGTCCCGGGCCCCGAGTTCCCGTTTGAGTTCGTACCCCAGGTAGCCGACCCATTGCGGCAACGGTGCAGGGTCCGCTGCTGGCGTCTCCTGCTGCTCCGTGGCCGGCCAGATCCCGCCGAGGGCGTCGAAGAACCCGGTGCCCAGGCGCAGGCTGCCCGCCCCGGAATCCAGCGTGGTCTGCTGGCCGATGGTGGTCAGCCGGGGTGAGGTGGACCGTTGGGCCAGGGCCAGTATGGTGTAGCGGTTTCGGCCCAGCGGATCTTCGAATCCGTGGCTGGTGGATTCGAGCAGCGCGGCATCACGGCATCCGGCCGAGAGCGCCTCGAAAAGCGAGGCAGCGCATTCGGGGGCCGGCAGCTGGACGGATTCGAGAACCCGATCGGTGCCCCCGCCCACGGGCAACCCCTGCCCGATAGCCGGGGGCAGGAACCGCGCCAGGCGCCGGAACTGTTCCAGCGGGCTGTCCGGGCTCTCGGCGTCCAGCAACAGGTCGGCCGCCTCACGGGGGTGCTCGGTGTCCAGGTACTCTTGCTCCTGCTCGGCCCAGAGCTGCCAGTGCGGGATAAAGGTGTCGCCATCGCGGCCCAGGGCGCGGGTCTTGCGCAGTTCGTCGTCGGCATCGAGCCAGATGCCCAAATCAATGTGGGGGCGCCCGGCGGCATGCAGGCTGCCCACGCCCTCGACGATGACGATCTCCCGTGGCGCCAGGCACCGTTGCCCGGTGCCCGGGGTGTTTGCGGCCCAATCCCAGGTGGTCCAGGTCGCCTGGTGTCCGGAGCGGAGGGTTTCCAGCAGCCCGGCCAGACGCCGACCGGTGGCGGCCAGCGACTGCCAGCCCCGGTAGAGGTCCTCGACATGCAAGAGCGCAACCCGCGAGGAACCCAGAATCTGGGCCAGGGCGTTGGCCAGCGACGTCTTACCTGCTCCGGACCGCCCGTCCAGGGCGATGATGAGTGGTTTAACGGTTTCCACGAGAGGCGATATTGCTCCGTACGTATTCAACGAGGGCGGGTAGGCAGGCACCGATCAGTTTCCAGGTTTCGCGGAAGTCCCCGGCATCCCCGTACCAGGGGTCGTAGATCCCCTGCTGTTCATGGGGTTTGGCGGCGCTCACCGGATCGAAGGAACGCAACATCCGCAGCTGGGGGCGCTTGTCCTGGTCGATTTGTGTCAGCTCCGGGATGAGGGCCTCGAAGTGATCGGTGTCCATGGCCAGCACCAGGTCCATGGTGGCCATTTCCCCGGCGGTGATCTGGGTGGCGACATGCTCCTCGCCGGACAGGCCGTGGGCCCGCAGCAGCGCTTCGGCCCGTTGGTCGATGGGATTTCCGCTCTCGCCGTCACCGACGGCGCGGGATATGACCTGGACATCGGTGATCCCGGCATCCTCCAGGGCGTTCTTGAGCATGAATTCGGCCATTGGCGAGCGGCAAATGTTTCCCGTGCACACGGTCATAATCCGGAACATGTCTTAAGTCTAGATTGAAACCTCGATCACATTCGAGGTCTACGCGCTGATCTGGGGCAACGAATCGGCAACGATTATCTGCCGGTGGCCGGCCTAGCGTGCCAGGAGCAGCAGGACGGCGACAAATATGAACAGGGTCCCGAAGGTGATGTTCTGGATCCGCGCTCCCCGGGCCGTGGCGGCAAAGCGATGGAAACTTCGTGCGGTGGCGGCAAAGAAGAAGAACATCACCAGGATATCCACCACGACGATCGTGCCGATGAACAGCAGGTACTGCGGCAGCTGCGGTTGGTCCGGTCGGACGAACTGCGGGGTCAGTGCCAGGAAGAAGACGATGGCCTTGGGGTTCAGCAGGTTCACCAGAACGCCCTGGCGAACCATGCGCCATCGGCCGTTGGTGCGCTGCGCGCTCAGTTCACCGGGTTCCGGCCGGGCGGTCAGCATCCGGATACCCAGGTACACCAGGTAGGCGGCACCGGCGTAGCGGATGACTTCGAAGGTGGTGGGCGAATTGGTGACCAGCAGCCCGACACCTGCGGCGACGATTGCCACGTGGACGAGCAGGGCGATCTGCTGGCCGATGATTCCCCAGATGGAGCCGCGCCAGCCCATCCGGATCGAGTTGCTCATGGTGTTGATCGCGCCGGCTCCGGGGGTGAAGCTGATGACCACGGAGGCGCCGAGCAGCGAAAGCCAAAGGGGAAGGGTCACCGCAACAGCCTAGTCCAGTCCTGACGGCGCCCGCGATTCGGCTAGTGCTTCTGTGACTCGTTTGCTTCACGTGCGGCATCCACCCCGGAAATGGCCTGGCTCATGAATTCGCCCAGGAACTCGATCTGCTCCGGGGTATACCGGGAAATGAGCTTGAGCATTTGTTCGCCCAGCGGCATGAACATGGCCCGTCCGTCGCTGCGTGCCCGATCGGTCAAGGTGATGCACACCACGCGCCGGTCCTTGTCCGTGCGCTGTCGTTGGATGTAGCCCAGCCGCTGAAGCCGGTCGAGCAGGGCCGTGGTGGCCGGGGCGCTGAGCTGCAATGCCCGGGACAGATCCCCCGGGGTCGGTGCCGAGCCTTCCCGCTCAAAGCCCAGGATGACGGCCAGCGCATTCATGTCGGTGCGATGTGTGCCATGCAGCGTACCGGTGGATTCCACGTAACGGTCCGAGGCCTGGGCGAAGCGCTGCAGCAGGTGGACCAGTTCAAGGGACGGGCTTGATTCCATAGCTGCAATCCTATTCGTCGGTGATATAGTTCGATGATGGAACTATTTTTACCGTTGGGTCATTCGGGCCGGAACCATTTCTGCCGCCGACCGGCCCCCACCAAGAAGGAACCCCGTGGCTGAACACAAGGCGAAGACATCCGGTAAACGCCCGGGGCAGGCGACGGTGCTGCGTGTGGTGCTGGCCTGCGTGCTGATCCTGGTCTGGGTTGCGGTGGCCGGCGTGGGCGGCCCGACGTTCGGCAAGCTCTCCGGGGTGCAGACCAACGACCAGGCCTCCTTCCTGCCGGCCACGGCCGAAGCCACCGAGGCGTTGGAATGGCAGGACAGGTTCCGTGATTCGGAGGCGATCCCGGCCGTGGTGCTGGTGACGTCGCCCGCCGGATTCGACCAGGCCGCTGCCACGGCACTGGCCGAGGATCTGGCGGTCTTCGAATACCTGGACGGGCAGGTGACCGGTCCCTTCCTGGCCCAGGACGAGCTGGCGGTGCAACTGCTGGTTCCGATCAGTGACGAGGTCAAGGCCGATGAAGGTGTCGAAGCCCTGCGCGCGTTGCTGCAGCAGGTGCTACCCGAGGGAGCTGCCGGCTATGTCACCGGTCCGGCCGGGTTCAGCGCCGATTTGATCGAGGCCTTCGGCGGGATCGACGGGATCCTGCTCTCGGTGGCCCTGGCCGCGGTGCTGCTGATCCTGCTGTTGGTCTACCGCTCGGCGCTGTTGCCCTTTACCGTGCTGCTCACCAGCGTGATGGCGCTGTGCGCCGCTATCGTCGTGGTCTACTACATGGCCGATGCCGGGTGGATCCGTTTGGACGGGCAGTCCCAGGGCATCCTTTCGATCCTGGTGATCGGCGCGGCCACCGATTATTCGCTGCTGTTGGTGGCCCGTCACAAGGAGGCGCTCGCCGAGGGGCAGGGTCGATGGCAAGCCGTGGCCACGGCATGGCGTGGTTCCTTTGAACCGATTCTTGCCTCCGGCGGCACGGTGACCGTGGGCCTGCTATGCCTGCTCTTCTCCGACCTGAACTCCAACAAGGCGCTGGGGCCGATCGCCGCCAGCGGGATCATCTTCTCGATCATTGCCGCACTGAGCTTCCTGCCTGCGGTGCTCGGACTGCTCGGCCGTGCCGCCTATTGGCCTTATGCCCCCAAACCGGAAACGCAGGCTGCGCATGCCACGGTGCGTGACGGGTTGTGGGGCAGGATCGCGAACTTCGTGGCCGGCCACAGCCGGATGGTCTGGATCCTGACCACGCTGGTGCTGGTGGCCGGGGCGCTGGGGATGACGCAGCTGAAGGCCACCGGGGTGCCGCAAAGCGAGCTGGTCACCGCCCCATCCGAGGCCCGGGACGGGCAGATTGCCCTGGGCGAGCATTTCCCCGGCGGCTCCGGCTCCCCGGCCGTGGCCGTCGTGCACGAGGAAGCCGCAGCCGACCTGCTACCGCAGGTCGAGGCGCTGCCCGGCGTGGACTCCGCCTACCTGCAGGCCGCGGACGGTGGACCGGCCATGGCCGAACGAGGAGCCGAGCCCCAGGTGGTCCAGGGCCGGTCGCTGATTTCCATCACCCTGGCCGATGCCGCGGATTCCGAGGGTGCCAAGGGCACCGTGAGCGAACTGCGGGAACTGGTCCATGCGCAGGACCCCGGGGGACTGGTCGGCGGAACCACCGCCACGCAAATCGATACCGCGGCCACGGCGATTGCGGACCTGTTCAAGATCATCCCGTTGATCCTGCTGGCGATCCTGGTGATCCTGATGCTGTTGCTGCGTTCGATCCTCGCCCCGGTGCTGCTGGTGGCGACCACCGTCCTGTCCTACGGCACCGCCATGGGTGTCAGCGCACTGGTCTTCAACCATCTCTTCGAATTCCCCGGGGCAGACCCTGCGGTGCCGCTGTTCGGGTTCGTGTTCCTGGTGGCACTGGGGGTGGACTACAACATCTTCCTGATGACCCGGGTGCGCGAGGAGGCCTTGAGGCACGGCACCATCCAGGGCGTAACACGCGGGCTGAAGGTCACCGGCGGGGTGATCACCTCGGCCGGGGTGGTGCTGGCCGCGACCTTTGCCGCGCTGGCCATCATCCCGATCATGTTCCTGGTCCAGCTGGGATTCATCGTGGCCTTCGGCGTGCTGCTCGACACCCTGATCGTCCGTTCGCTGCTGGTCCCGGCCCTGGTCCACGAGGTCGGGCGCACCGTGTGGTGGCCGAGCAAATTGGCTCGGGCCGGTCGCTGATCCCGGGCCGCAGGTGGCGCAAGTCTCCTGCCCCGGCGGGTTTATGGTGGCCTGTACCACCGGAAAACGGCCCGCGCGCTGATAGAATCATTAATGTGCAACCCCGGCTGGACGCGGATCACCCGCCGCCGCCCGGATGACTGCATGCGTCGACTGACAAAGATTTCCCTCAGGTCTCGGGGCTTTTGCGCCCGCGCGGCCACGCGTACATAATCCGAACCAGAACCTGGATCGGGCGCGGCTGCGGACTTTCTCCAGCTTTCGGCGACCCGGTGCGCCGAGAATCGGCGTACAAGCTCTTGAAGAGGAAGTTCGTCAATGACTAAAACTTTTAGCGCCCTTGGCGTGCCCGAAAAGCTGGTATCCGTCCTGAAGTCGCAGGGGATCAGCAGCCCCTTCCCGATCCAGGAAGCCACCCTTCCCTCCACCCTGTCCGGTGGGGACGTCCTGGGTCGCGGGCAGACCGGCTCGGGCAAGACCCTGGCCTTCTCCATCCCGGTGGTCACCCGCTTGGCCGCCAACCCGCAGCGCCGCAAGGCCAGGTTCCCCCGCGCATTGATCATGGCCCCCACCCGTGAATTGGCCACCCAGATCGCCAAGACCACCGAACCGCTCGCGGAAGCCGCCGGATTGCGCACCACCGTGATCTACGGTGGAGTCGCCCAAAGCCGCCAGGAAAAGGCCCTGAATGACGGCGTGGATATCGTCATCGCCTGCCCAGGCCGCCTCGATGACCTGATGAAGCAGAAGCTCGTTGACCTGTCCCTGGTCGAGGTCTCGGTGCTGGATGAGGCTGATCACATGGCCGATATGGGCTTCCTGCCGGTGGTGCGCCGGATCCTTGACCGCACCCCTTCCGGTATCCAGCACCTGCTGTTTTCCGCCACCCTGGACAACGGGGTGGACAAGGTGGTCAAGCGCTACCTGCATAATCCGACCGTGCACTCCGTCGATGCCCCGCAGGCTGCCGTGAACACCATGGAACACCACGTGTTCATCGTGGGTGCCGATGAGAAGAAGGAATTGGTGCGCACCCTGGCCAGCGGGACCGGCCGGCGCATCATGTTCATGCGCACCAAGCACCACGCCAAGAAGATGGCCCTGTGGCTGTCCAAATCCGGGATTCCGGCCGTGGACCTGCACGGCAACCTGAGCCAGAACGCCCGTGACCGCAACCTGGCCGCCTTCTCCGAAGGTTCGGCCAAGGTCCTGGTGGCCACCGACGTGGCAGCCCGCGGTGTGCACGTGGACGGGGTCGAGTTGGTGGTGCATGTCGATCCGCCGGCAGAGCACAAGGCCTACCTGCACCGTTCGGGACGGACTGCGCGTGCCGGTTCTGATGGCACCGTGGTCACCATCGTCACCCCCGACCAGCAGGGGGATGTCGCCCAACTGCTGAAGCAGGCCGGACTGAAGGTCCCCTTCGAGAAGGTCAACCGCGATTCCCCGGCCGTTGCCGAAGTGGTCGGCGAGATTGCCGAGCTGGTGACGTATGCCGCCCCGGTGAAGCAGCAGCCCAAGCGCACCTCCAGCCGCAGCACCACCGGCGAAGCCGGAGGATCCCGTGGTAGCCGTGGCGGACGCCAGGGCCGCGGCGGCAGGCCCGCAGCCGAGGGACAGCAGCGCGGCACCAGCGGCCGTCGCTCCGAGCGCGCAGCCCAGGGGAGCGCGGATCGTCCAGCCCGTGGTGGCCGCAGCGCCAATTCCGAACGTCCGGCCACCGGCAACCGGACGGCACGCTCCGGCTCGCGTGAGGGCGCGCCGGCATCGGCTTCGTCCAACTCGGGGCGTTCGCGCGGTCCACGTCGGGCGACCAGCCCGGCCACCCGTAGCCGGTAGGGCCGAACCGAATTACCAGACAGGGAATCCTTCGTCCCGGGCCAGTCGCCCGCGACGAAGGATTTTTTTTGTTCTCCGGCAACCCGAGGCCTACAGTGCTGGTCCGAAAGTTTAGCCCATGCGGATGAGCCGGTGATGACATGGCAAAACATAGAATTGATTCGAGATAATTCACGGAGAATCCAGTACCAGGAAGACGAGTCATGCTGACATCGCTACAGAACTTTGCCGAATCCTTCCCCGAACCCGTCCAATGGATCGCGATCGGGCTGCTGGCCGCGATCCCCTTCGTCGAGTCCTATGGCGGTGCGGTGATCGGCGTGATCCTGGGACTGCCCGCAGTGGTGGCCATCCTCGTTGCGGTGATCGGCAACGCCATATCGATGTTGCTCTTCGTCAACAGCGCCCATGCGGTGCGGGCCAGGGTGCGAAAGGGCCAGGAAGAGAAGAAGGCGCGCAAGTACGAGAAATTGCACAATGCCTTCGACAAGTACGGCATCGCCGGCGTGAGCCTGCTGGGGCAGACCATCCTGCCATCCCAAATCACCTCGGCGGCACTGGTGTCCTTTGGGGCGGGCAAGCAGAAGGTCATCTTCTGGCAGCTGATCTCGATTGTGCTCTGGGGTGTGCTCTTCGGCATCCTGGCCGGCCTGGGCATACCTGTCCTGCGTTCGCTGTAACCGATCGCTGCCCGGAGCAACGCACCCTGCGAAGGCATTCGCAGGGTGCGTTGTGCTGTTCGGTGGATTCCTAGTTCGCCGGTTTCCTGCGGCCGAAGGCGAAGTAGGCCAAGGGGCCGATGAAGTTCACGAAGCTTGCGGCCGCCCAGAGGCCCTTGGACCCCCGGATTTCATCCGGTGCCCGTCGGGACAGGTCACGCAGCGCCGCACCCAGCAACACCAGCTGCACTGCGGCGCCGCAGGCAATGCCGATCCGCTCCCGTCGCGACAGTTCGGAAAATTTTCGTTTCGTGTTCATCTTGCCCTCCCTGGCCCCCGGCCGAGCGGAAAAGTCCCTTGTCGAAGCCGGACTTAAAAGATATCCGGAACCCGGGAATTATTCACCCCCGGCACCCGTTGAACAAGACAGAACGCAAAGTTGAGTCACTATCACTCAGGTTTGATTTGACAGTGGAACACTCGAGAGTAAACTTGAGTGCGGAACGCTCAACTGGGGCATTTGTCCCGGCGTTAGGTAATTTTCACCAAGGCAAAGGAGAGCCATTATGTCGCGTGCCGTAGGTATCGACCTCGGAACCACCAACTCCGTCGTTTCCGTTCTGGAAGGCGGGGAGCCAACCGTTATCGCCAACGCGGAAGGCAATCGCACCACCCCGTCGATCGTCGCCTTCTCGAAGGGCGGCGAGGTCCTGGTTGGCGATATCGCCAAGCGCCAGGCCGTGAACAACATCGATCGCACCATCGCCTCGGTGAAGCGCCACATGGGCACCCACTGGGACGTCAACATCGACGACAAGAAGTACACCGCCCAGGAAATCTCGGCCCGTACCCTGATGAAGCTGAAGAACGACGCCGAATCGTACCTGGGTGAAAAGGTCACCGACGCGGTCATCACCGTGCCGGCCTACTTCAACGACGCCGAGCGCCAGGCCACCAAGGAAGCCGGTGAGATCGCAGGCCTGAACGTCCTGCGCATCGTCAACGAGCCGACCGCGGCCGCCCTGGCCTACGGACTGGAAAAGGGCAAGGAAGACGAACTCATCCTGGTCTTCGACCTCGGTGGCGGTACCTTCGACGTCTCCCTGCTGGAAGTGGGCAAGGACGAGGACGAATTCTCCACCATCCAGGTCCGCGCCACCGCCGGTGACAACCGCCTGGGCGGCGACGACTGGGACCAGCGCATCGTTGACTGGCTGCTGGCCCAGGCCAAGCAGAAGGGCGCCGACCTGTCCAAGGACAAGATCGCCCTGCAGCGCCTGAAGGAAGCCGCCGAACAGGCCAAGAAGGAACTGTCCAGCGCAACCTCCACCAACATCTCGCTGCAGTACCTCTCGGTCACCGCCGACGGCCCGGTGCACCTCGATGAGCACCTCTCGCGTGCCAAGTTCCAGGAACTAACCGCAGACCTGCTCGAGCGCACCAAGAAGCCTTTCCAGGACGTCATCCGCGAAGCCGGCGTGAAGGTCTCGGATATCGCCCACGTGATCCTGGTTGGCGGCTCCACCCGCATGCCTGCCGTGGCCGATCTGGTCAAGGAAATGGCAGGCAAGGAAGCGAACAAGGGCGTGAACCCGGATGAGGTTGTCGCCGTGGGCGCGGCGCTGCAGGCCGGCGTGCTCAAGGGCGAGCGCAAGGACGTGCTGCTCATCGACGTCACCCCGCTGTCCCTGGGTATCGAGACCAAGGGCGGGGTGATGACCAAGCTGATCGAGCGCAACACCGCGATCCCGACCAAGCGTTCGGAGACCTTCACCACGGCCGAGGACAACCAGCCATCGGTGTCCATCCAGGTCTTCCAGGGCGAACGCGAGTTCACCCGCGACAACCAGGCGCTGGGAACCTTCGAGCTGACCGGTATCGCCCCGGCCCCACGCGGCATCCCGCAGGTCGAGGTCACCTTCGACATCGACGCCAACGGCATCGTGCACGTCTCGGCGAAGGACAAGGGCACCGGCACCGAGCAGTCGATGACCATCACCGGCGGCACCTCGCTGTCCAAGGAGGACATCGAGCGCATGGTGCAGGAGGCCGAGGCCCACGCCGAAGAGGACAAGAAGCGCCGCGAGGCCGCCGAAACCCGCAACGCCGCCGAGCAGGCAGCCTACTCGGTGGACAAGCTGATCAAGGACAACGAGGACAAGCTGCCCGAAGAGGTCAAGACCGAGGTCCAGGCCGACGTTGATGCGCTGAAGGCCACCTTGGAGAAGCAGGACAACGACGACGAGGTCAAGGCCGCGTTCGAGAAGCTGCAGGCTTCGCAGACCAAACTGGGTGAGGCCATCTACGCCAACGCCCAGGCCGAGGCGGCCACCGAAGGCGAAGGCCAGAGCCCGGAACCTGAGGAAGACATCGTCGACGCCGAGGTCATCGACGAAGACGAAGCCGAGAAGAAGTAGGGAGTCAGGTAATCATGTCCGAGGCACAGGACCAGAACGCCAACTCCGGCCAGGAGCCGGAGAACCAGCAGGAGGCCGCCGACCAGCAGCCGAACGCCGACGCTTTGGGTCAGGCCGAGGCGATCCTGAACGAAGCCGGCGAGTCCGTCGAGACTGAGCAGGACGAGGTCGGTGAGGTGGTCACCGAACTGCGCAACGACCTGCTGCGCCTGCAGGCCGAGTACGTGAACTACCGCAAGCGCGTGGAACGCGACCGCGAGGTCGTGCGCGACAACGCGGTGCAGTCGGTGCTCTCCACCTTGCTGCCGGTGCTCGATGACATCGACGCGGCACGCAAGCACGGGGATCTGGCCGACGGGCCGTTCGCGGCCATCGCCAACAAGCTCGACGGTGTGCTCCAGTCCCACGGACTGGAACGCATCGACGAGCCAGGCGTGGAATTCGACCCCAACGTGCACGAGGCGCTGCTGCGCCAGGCCGTTGAGGGGATCGATGCCGAGCACGTCGGAGCGATCCTGCGCATTGGATACAAGAAGGGGGAGCGCATCCTGCGCGCCGCCCAAGTGATGGTATCCACCGGCGAGTAGTCGCCGAATAAAGTACACACCGACACTGCCCACTGCCGAGTTTCGACAGTGGGCAGTGTCGAATCGGCCGATGAAAGGTTGGACGCCTGATGGCAAGTCAGGATTGGATCGAAAAGGATTTCTACGCGATCCTCGGTGTCTCCAAGGACGCCAGCGACGCGGATATTAAAAAGGCCTACCGGAAATTGGCCCGCCAGTACCACCCGGACACCAACTCCGGTGATGAGAAGGCGGAACAGAGGTTCAAGGACATCTCCGAGGCCAACTCGGTGCTCTCCGACCCGGAGGAACGCAAACAGTACGATGCCATCCGCGCCATGGGGTCCGGCGCCCGGTTCACCTCCGGCGGCCAGGGTGGTGCCGGTGGCGCCGGCTTCGAGGACATCTTCTCCAACCTCTTCGGTGGTGGCCCCGGCCCCGGCCGCGGTAGCCAGGTACCCCCGGAATTCGCCGACCTGTTCGGTGGCAGCGGACCGGGCTTCGGCGGTGGCGGAGGTTTCGGCGGCTTCGGTCGCCAGGCCCCGCCGCAGAAGGGTGCCGACCGCACCGCGAGCACCTCGATCTCCTTCGCCGGGTCGATCAGCGGCACCACCATCGGGCTGCGCGAGCCCAATGGCGAGGTCATCGACGTGCGCATCCCGGCCGGGATCAAGGACGGGCAGTCGGTGCGCGTGCGCGGCAAGGGTCAGCCCGGTGCCGCCGGCAGCGGGGACCTGCTGGTCAAGGTCAAGGTAGCCGAGCACCCGTTCTTCAAGCGCGAGGAGAACAACATCCGGATCCACGTGCCGGTCAGCTTCGATGAGGCCGTTCTGGGCGCCCGGATCCAGGTCCCTACCCTGGACGGTGAGCAGGTCACCGTGAAGGTACCTGCCGGCTCCAATGCCGGCCGCACCCTGCGGTTGAAGGGGCGCGGGGTCAAGACCTCCAAGACCACCGGGGACCTGTTGATCGTCCTGGACGTGGTGGTGCCGCAGAACCTGAGTCCGGCGGCCAAGCAGGCCATCGAGGACTTCGCCGCGGCCACCGCAGGGGAAGACCCACGCACCGATCTGGCGGCCAAAGCGCGCCTGTAGCAACATGCCGGCCACCTGCCGATAGGGCAGGTGGCCGGCACTAAACTCGTATTGACGGGAATCGACCCAGGAAAGGTGGTTGGTGAACATGACCGGGGACTTCATCCGTCCGGTTTTTGTCATCTCGGTCGCCGCCCAGCTGGCGGATATGCACCCGCAGACACTGCGCCAATATGACCGCATGGGGTTGGTTTCCCCCAGCCGTCAGGCGGGGAAACAACGCAGGTATTCGCAGCGGGACGTCCAGCTCCTGCGTCAGGTGCAGCAGTTGAGTAAGGAAGGCGTATCGCTGGAGGGCATCCGCCGGATACTGCAATTGCAGGCCGAGGTCGACCGTCTTCGTGGAGAGGTCCAGCTCCTGTCCAGCGAGGTGCAGCAACTGCGCAACAACCAAACCCGGGTCTTCGCCGCCGGGACCACGGCCGGGGATGTGGTCAGCTTGGCCCGCGGCATGCGCCCGGTGCGCCGTGAAACGGCGTTCGGGATCTTCACCATGCAACGCGCGATCGGGCGCTAAACCGCCCGTCCGTGGCGTTCGAGCCGGGCCAGCAACTGGGTCCGCACCGCGGGCCATTCGTGGGGCAGGATCGAGAACACCACGGTGTCACGCAAGGTCCCGCTCACCGGATCAAACATGTGGTTGCGAAGCACCCCATCCTGTTTCGCTCCCAGCCGGGAGATGGCTTCGCGTGAGGCCTGGTTATGCCAATGGGTGCGGAATTCGACGGCGATGCATTCCAGCTCCTCGAACGCCCGGGTGAGCAGCAGGTACTTTGCCGCAGGGTTGATCCCGGTACCCTGGGCGGCAACGGCCAGGAACGTGGAACCGATCTCCAGGCGTCGGTTCACCGGATCGATATTCATGTAGGTGGTTGCCCCCACCGCACGCCCGGTGTCCTGGCTGATGATGGCGAAGGGTGCCATGGTCCCCGCGCCCTGCAGTCCCAGGCGACGCTCGATCTCGGCTTCCATGCCGGCTGCCGAGGGGGTCTTGGCGAACCACACCCGATCCAGCCGGTCCTTGTCCATCACCGCGCGCAGATCCGGGGCATGCGACAGGGAAAGCTGCTCAAGCCGGACGCCTCCGGCTTCCAGTGTCGGGCACGAAGAAAAATCCATACTTGTACATTACGTGTAGCACCGGTTAACGGGTGGCGGACACCCGGGAACCGATCCGGAATGCGGTGCGGCATTCCACGGGGATGGTTTGTGTGCCGACGAACTCCAGGTGTGCCGTACTGCGAACGTGCAGTTGCTGCTCTTGGAACCAGCCGGCGGATGGCCCGGGCAGAGGCCGAGAAACAGCCGTTCGTGGGCCCTGCGCCATCCTGGAGCGGGGCCCGCGCTGGGCCGATTGGGTACATCGGGCAGAAACCACTTGTTCCATGAGGCGACGGGGATCCGTGATGCGCTACCTGAGAGTCGGGTTATATGTCTTGGCAGGAATCGGGGTGTCGTTAGGCTACACGGCTGCGGTTGGCCTGCTTTCCGTGCAGGCGCTGGCTGCCCGCGCCGGGGCAGTCCTCGACCTGGACAACATCGTCGTCGGGGTGCAACCACCGAGCATTCCGTACTGGCAAATGTCCGCAATCGTAGGGGGAGCACTGCTGGCCGCCTACGCCGTGGCCTCTGCGCCGCGCCACCGCCCCGTGCCGGAGCGGATCGCGATCAGTAGCAGCTTCCTGGCCTGTACCGTTGCATTGCTGATCTACACCTTCGCCAATATCCAGGGTGGGGACTCCCTGCTCAGCGTTGCCGACGGCGCACTTCCGGGGTGGCAGGGCTGGCTGGTCAAGGCGAGCAACGATTCCTCACTCCACCTGATGCTCGTGATGAGCGCCCTATTGGTCGGGATCCAGCTGCTTCGAACCCGTCAGCATCGATCCAGCAGAAAGGGCGGGTGACGGGTTTCAGTTCGGATGCCTACCCAACGCCCGGATTCCCTTCGCTGCCTGCCGAAACCACGGCGCTGGAGCCGCTCCCGGTGGACCCGACCCTTACCCCAATGAATGGCCCCGGTTCGTGGCCGATTCCGGATGACGTGACAGGTCGTTCATCGGTGGTCTTGGAGCGCTCGGGTGCGCCCACGCTGGGCCGCGTGTTCGGGGAGCCCACCGACATCCACCCGGAGGAGCGCGAACACGCGCAATTTCCAAGACCACCCCACTTGGATCACGGAGTCACCGTCCGCACCTGGGGACCTGTGTGCCGTCCCCGTTGGCTCCGAACCGGAACTAGGCTATGCGGGTGTAGGCCAGGTCGAAGACAAGCCGCCCGGCCTTCAACGCCTTGCCCTCGAAACTGGTCAGGATCCGGCGATCGAAACGTGGCGCCCAGCCTCCGGTCTCATCCACGAAGTCCGGTTCCTTCTCATGGTTTTCCAGGCCACCGCGGCGCACTCGGGTCAGGTTGCTTTCCTCGCCGGCCAGATGCCCCGGGTACTGGTTCTCGAAGGACTCGTGCGATTCAAGCAATTCGCGCATCTGCTCGGCATAGTTCGACCAGTCGGTGGCCAACCGCAGCGTGCCGCCCGGTTTGAGGGCACGGGCCACCTTGTCCAGGAAGCCGGCCTTGATCAGGCGGCGCTTGTGGTGGCGGGTCTTATGCCACGGATCGGAGAAGAAGATCCAGATCTCATCGGCGCTGCCCTCTTCCAACATGACATCCAGCACCTCGGGGGCATTGGCCTGGATCGCGCGGACGTTCTCCAAACCGAAGGACTCGACCTTCAGCATCAGCTGGGCCAGGCCCGGGCGGTAGACCTCCACGGCCAGGTAGTTGCTGGCGGGGTCCTCCTTGGCGGCATTGGCGATGCATTCGCCAAGCCCTGTGCCGATTTCCACGATGAGCGGGGCCTGGCGCCCGAATGTCGAGTACAGATCAAGATGCTGGTCCTCGGCCACCGAGGTGTCGGCACGCTTGCGGTCCGGTTCGATGATGTAGCGATCCGCGTTGCGTTCCCACGCCTTGGCCCGCCGACCCTGCAGGCGGTTGCCGCGACGGACGAAAGATACCGGTTCGTTTCGGTACAGTTCCGGGTCGCGGTAATCGGGGTCGGTGGTTGGATCGGGGCTCACGCTACTGTCGCTCATGATGTTTTATCCTAGCCGAGCTTCGGGTGCGTTGCCGGGTCGGTCCGGGGTGAGAACCGTCGCTGTGAACGCGGGTGGACGGGGGAACTTTCAGGGTCTTCCCGGATGGTGTGATGTGCCCGGGATGCGCAAGGATGGGAACATGAATCTCTTGCGTGCGGTGCTCAACATTATTTGGCTGGTTTTCGGTGGGCTGTGGTTGGCCCTGGGCTACATCCTTGCCGGCATCATCTGCTGCATCCTGATCATCACGATTCCCTTCGGGATCGCCTCGTTCAGGATTGCCGGATATGCGCTTTGGCCATTCGGCCGCACCGTGGTTGACCGCGGTCCGGTGGGTGCCTTCTCCACGCTGGGCAATGTGATCTGGCTGGTGGTCGCCGGGATCTGGATCGCCATCGGACATGTGGTGACCGCTATCCCGATGTTCGTATCGATCGTGGGCATCCCGCTGGGGATCGCGAACCTGAAGATGATCCCGGTGTCGCTGATGCCGCTGGGCAAGGTGATTGTCCCCTCCGACTACTACATCGGCACCATGCGTAGCCGGTAGCCGGTAGCCGGTAGCCGGTGGACAACCGCATCGCGTGTACTTCCCAACGGGGTACACGCGATGCGGCGTTTAACGGGCCGGCAAATCCTGCGAAAAATTCTTGTGAAGTTCGGAATAGTTACCCCCAAATTGAAGTTGAGTTAAGTACACTCAAGTTTACAAGGTGTTTGATTCAGAGAGAGGACTCGCGTGGATACCAAACTCACGACCAAGAGCCAGGAAGCACTGTCTGCTGCCGGCATGAATGCCTCTACCGCAGGCAACCCGCAGATCGAACCGGCCCACCTGCTCAAAGCGCTGCTGGACCAACGTGATTCGGTGGCTGTCGCGCTGCTGAAGACCGCCGGCATCGATGTGGACGGGCTGTCGGTCAAGGCCAGCTCCGTCATCAAGAACCTGCCCACAGGCTCGGGCTCATCCGTGGCCCAGGCCCAGTTTTCCCGCCAGTTGCTCCAAACGGTGAATGCCGCCCAGGAGCTGGCCACCGAGTTGGGGGACAGCTACGTGTCCACCGAGCACCTGGCCATCGCCCTGGCCTCGGATGTGACCAAGGCCGGTGAGGCCATGCGTGAGGCCGGGGCGACCCGTGAGTTGCTGGCCGCCACCTTGCCCTCGATCCGGGGGGACCGCAAGGTGGATAGTCCCGACCCCGAGGGGACCTTCCAGTCGCTGGAGAAGTTCGGCACCGACATGACGGCGCTGGCCCGCGCCGGAAAACTGGACCCGGTGATCGGCCGGGACAAGGAAATCCGTCGCGTGGTACAGGTGCTCTCGCGCCGTACCAAGAACAACCCGGTGCTCATCGGCGAACCGGGCGTTGGCAAGACCGCCGTGGTCGAAGGACTGGCCCAGCGCATGGTGGCCGGGGATGTACCCGAATCCCTGCGCGGCAAGACGCTGATCTCGTTGGATCTGGGTGCCATGGTGGCCGGGGCCAAGTACCGCGGCGAGTTCGAGGAACGGCTGAAGGCCGTGCTGGAAGAGATCAAGGCCTCCGACGGACAGGTGGTCACCTTCATCGACGAGATCCACACCGTGGTCGGCGCCGGTGCCTCCGAAGGCGCGATGGATGCCGGCAATATGCTCAAGCCGATGCTGGCCCGTGGGGAACTGCGGCTGATCGGTGCAACGACGCTGGACGAGTACCGCGAGAACATCGAAAAGGACCCGGCCCTGGAACGCCGGTTCGCCCAGGTCTATGTGGGTGAGCCGAGTGTGGATGACACCATCGCGATCCTGCGCGGCCTGAAGGAACGCTACGAGGCGCACCACAAGGTGGCGATCGCCGACAGCGCGCTGGTGGCCGCCGCGGCGCTTTCCAACCGGTACATCTCCGGGCGTCAGCTGCCTGACAAGGCCATTGACCTGGTGGATGAGGCCGCCAGCCGGCTGCGTATGGAAATCGACTCGGCCCCCGAGGAAATCGATGAGCTGCGCCGCGATGTGGACCGGCTGACCATGGAGGAACTGGCCCTGTCCACCGAGACCGACCCCGCTTCGGTGGAACGGCTCGAGGCGCTGCGTAAGGACATGGCCGACAAGAGGGAGCAGCTCGACGCACTGAACTCGCGCTGGGAGGCCGAGAAGGCCGGTCTGAACCGGGTGGGTGACCTCAAGGCGCAATTGGACGACCTGCGCAGCCAGGCCGAGAAGTACCAGCGCGAAGGTGACCTGGAGAACGCCTCCCGGTTGCTGTACGGACAGATCCCGGGCCTGCAACAGGAACTGGAGGCCGCCGCCGCGGCCGAGGCCACTGAGGGGGAGCGCGAGTTGATGGTGGCCGAACAGGTGACCGCGGATGACATCGCCGAGGTGATCTCCGCCTGGACCGGGATCCCGGCCGGGCGGATGCTGCAGGGTGAAAGTCAGAAGCTGCTGGAGATGGAAAGCGTCATCGGCCAGCGGCTGATCGGCCAGGAGAAGGCCGTGGCCGCTGTTTCCGACGCGGTGCGCCGTTCCCGGGCCGGGATCGCCGATCCGGACCGTCCCACCGGGTCGTTCCTGTTCCTGGGTCCCACCGGCGTGGGCAAGACCGAGCTGGCCAAGTCCCTGGCGGACTTCCTGTTCGATGACCCACGCGCGATGGTGCGCATCGACATGTCCGAGTACTCGGAGAAGCATGCGGTCTCCCGTCTGGTCGGTGCCCCTCCGGGGTACGTGGGCTACGAGGAGGGCGGCCAGCTGACCGAGGCGGTACGCCGCCGCCCCTACTCGGTGATCCTGCTGGACGAGGTGGAAAAGGCCCACCCCGAGGTCTTCGACATCCTGTTGCAGGTGCTTGATGACGGGCGGCTCACCGACGGGCAGGGGCGCACCGTGGACTTCAGGAACACCATCCTGATCCTCACCTCGAACCTGGGCAGCCAGTTCCTGGTGGACCAGAACCTGGAACCCGCTGCGAAACACGACGCGGTGATGAACGTGGTCAATTCCTCGTTCAAGCCGGAGTTCCTGAACCGGCTGGATGAGGTGATCCTGTTTGATGCGCTGAGTGTGCAGCAACTGGCCCATATCGTTCAGCTGCAGATCGACTCGCTCTCCACCCGGCTGGCCGAACGCCGGCTGACCCTGGACGTGGATGACGCGGCCTGCGACTGGCTGGCCATCTCCGGCTACGATCCGGCCTACGGTGCCCGTCCGCTGCGCCGGTTGGTGCAGCGTGAGATCGGCGACCGGCTGGCCCGCGAGATCCTCGCCGGGACCATCCAGGACGGCAACACCGTCAAGGTGGGCCTGGACGTCGAGGGCAACCAGCTGACGGTTGCCCCGGCATAACCACGCAGGGGGTCGGTTAACAAGGGAAGGGGCCGCACCAGGTGGTGCGGCCCCTTCCCTGCGATATCAGCTTTCCTCGGGCGGTAGCAGCAACGAGCCACGGATATTCCCGTCGCTCAGCGAGAGGAAACAGGAAACCAGGCGGTCACCCTGGGACCAGGTGCCCTGGCTGGGCCGTGAGAAATGGTAGGTCCAGCTGGAGTCCAGTGGAGAGCTGGGATCCAACGAGATGGATTTGCACAGGTTTTCGGCCTCATTGAGCAAGGTATCGGCCCCGGGGAATTCCTCGCCTTCCAACTCGAAGGTGCCGATCAGCTGGGCATTGTGGGCCGACTCGCAGGTGACCACGGTCTGCGGATCCAGGGGAGAGGTGAAGCCGCGCAGGCATTCGCCCACTTCCAGGTGCTCCGGGGCCATCCCCTGGGCAATGACCCCGTCCAGCCCCGGGTTCGGATTGCGTTCAACCTCGGCACCCACCGGCCCCGGGGCTGGTGCGATGAAACGCAGGACGATGAACACCGCTGCCGCCGCCAAGGCCAGGAAGGCTATTGCAAGCAGAATCCACTGGCCGGTACGCCTCTTCTCCGGCTCCGGCTCGGGCTTCAACGGCGGCAAGGCCGCCTGCGGCGAGGGGAGATTGCTATCGGCCACCGATGTGAACTCCTTCACATGGATTTGGGTTGCGGGCAATTGTTCATAGGGCTTGCCGTCAGTCTAGCGGTTCGGGCACGTGTTGCGATGAGCGCTCGCCGTGGAATCGTGTTAACCTTGAATTACGAAAGAACTGATCACATATTCGGGGGCCTTCGCCGTTTAGCGGTGGACCACCTCCCGACTCTACTGAAAAGAGGGGGTCACGCCATGGGGCGCGGCCGTCAAAAGGCTAAAGCACAGCGTCAGGCGCGAGACATCAAGTACTACTCGCCCGCAACCGATCTGACCGCACTAGAGCGTGAACTCGGTGTACGCACCGAGCGATACACTCATGCACCTGAGCCAGTCGAATCGGCGTACGAAGAAGATTATTCGGAGTACGAAGATCTGGCCAAGAAATATTCCGATGACCCGGAGGGCGACGGTAAGCATTAGACCGTCGGGTTTCGGGTGGTGATGAACCCGGCATCTCTCCGTATCGGAAAAGTCTGACCCTTCAGTACACATCACAGGACAAGCCGCAACAACTAGGCTAAATTTAGCCCTAGCTCGTTGCGGCATTTGTCGTGTCCGGAAGCCAGCGCGAAAGGCCATTAGTGGAAGACCACCATTCGTTATCGATCCAGATGGCACATCATTCGGCGATCCGTTCCATGCAGCGGATCGTGGAACAAAGTGCCGAACCACATGACCCGGATGAGGCCCGGGCCGGGGTACAGCACCTGCTGGATACCGGCAATGTGCTGGTGGTCACCGGTGCAGGGGTGTCCACCGACTCCGGAATTCCGGATTACCGCGGCCCCAATGGATCACTGCAGCGGCACCGCCCGATGACCTATCAGGAATTCCGGTATCGCCCGGATGCCCGGCAGCGGTACTGGGCCCGCAGCTTCATCGGTTGGCGTCAGATGTTCAGCGCCGAACCCAACGCCATCCACCACCGGCTGGTTCGTTGGGAAAACGAGGGGCGCATCAGCGGGATCGTGACCCAGAACGTGGATGGTTTGCACCAGGCAGCCGGGTCACGTGCCGTGGTGCCGGTGCACGGGAACTTGTCGATCGTGAATTGCCTGGACTGCGGAAACAGCGAGGACCGCCGGGCACTGGACCAGCGGCTACTGGCCGCGAATCCAGGCTATGTCGAGCGCGTGGAGCTTGAGCCGGCGGCGGTGAATCCCGACGGGGATGTGGACCTGCCCGCGCACCTGGTCAAGGATTTCGTGATGGTGCCTTGCCTGCGGTGCGGGTCGGTGGCATTGAAACCGGATGTGGTGTATTTCGGCGAAAGTGTCCCGGCTGAACGCAAGGAACGGATCGCGCAACTCGAAGCGAATTCCACCGCGTTGTTGGTGATGGGGTCCTCCTTGGCGGTCATGAGCGGCTACCGGATCCTGCTGGATTTCGTGAAGCGTGAGTTACCGGTGGCCCTGGTGACCAACGGGCACGTACGCGGGGAGGAAAAAGCGACCTGGCGTTGGCGGGTGCCCCTGACCGAGGCGCTGGCGCAGCTGGTGTAGGCGGTTTCCGGCCGGCTATTCAAGGTATTGCTGGAGCCGGTGTTCATGGGCCCACGCCGCGGCAGCGGTGCGGGAGCCGACGTTGACCTTGCCGAAGATGTTGCTCAGATGCCGGGCCACGGTTTTCTCACTGAGGAACAAGGCCGTGGCGATTTGCCGGTTGCTGTTACCGGCGGAGACCAATCGCAGGACCTGTACCTCGCGCGCCGTCAAGCCGCAGGGTGCGGGGCGCCCTGGAGGGGCGGCCAGGCTCTGGAGCAGGCGCTGGACCCCACCCTCATCCGGTGACGCGCCCAGGGCCGTGAACGCCGTCCGTGCGGCGGACAGCTCAGCGTGGGCGGATTCCGTATCACCAAGCTCCCCGAGAGCCTTTCCCAGCAGCACCCTTGCCTGGGCCGAACGGTAGGGCGAGTCCAGTTCGGTCCAGATCTGCCCGGCCTTCCGCGCGTAGGCGAGGGCAGCGGACGGGTCATTGTTCCTCAGCGCCACCATTGCGTGGACCGCAGCCGCTTCGGCGTGCGCGGTAGGGCAACCGGTGAGCTCCGCCAGCGCGTCCAGTTCCGCAATCAGTTCCTGGGCCCTGGGGCGATCTCCGTGTTCCAGGTTCAGGAGAATAGCCGCTGGCAGGTACACCGCCCGCTGCGCCTGCAAGGTGTGCTCGGCAAGGCAACGCTCCAGGGCAGCGACCGCCGGGCGTAGCGAACCCGACTGGAACCACAGCAAGGCCAGACCGGGCTGCGGATCACAGCCGTATTCGGCCGCCGATTGGTAGGCGCTCTCTGCCGCGGTGTGCTTGCCCTGGATCCGCAGCAGATCTCCACGCTCGCGCTCGGCCGCGCCGGCGGCGTAAACCTGGGCATTGTGCTCGAATCGGGTGCGGGCCGCATTGAATTCGGCGATGGCTTCACGCCAGGCACCATGTAGTGCCAACAGCTGTCCGGTATGTAAGGAACATTCACCACCGAAGGCGGTCATCTTCGGGTGTGATCCCCGCCAATCGGCCAACGCCCTGGTCCATTCCGCGACTCGCTCGATGGCCCCTATCTCCTGGCAGGCCTCGATGGCAGCGCACCAGGCCAATCCATTGGGAATCTCGGTGCACTCACCGGCAAGTACCAGCGCCATGCCCTCATCAAGCATGTCCAGACCGGGACCTACCTGCCCGCCATAAATCCTCGCCCGTCCCAGGGCCACCAAGCCCAGGGCCAGCAGGTCAGGGCAATGGTGTTGTCGCCCGATAGCCAGGACTTGGCCAGCAGGTTCGGCCACCGTGGAAAAGCCGCTGTTTGCCAGGAGCCGATGGATTTCCATGACTTTCACATATCCGGCAGCGATCTCCAGCTCTGTCGGATCCGAACCGTTCTCCCTGGAGAATTCAGCCAGCAGGTTCCGCGACCTGGCCAACCAGCCGTTAAACAAGGAAAGCTGTCCAGTCGTGCCGTAGACCATGGCCAACCGGAAGGCGGCCTGAAACCCTGATGCCCGATGACCCGAATCGATGTAGGTGATAAAGGCCCGATATAGCATGGGTACCGCCAGCCGAGGATCACCAGCAAGGTACGCCGCCGTACCTTGCGACAGCAGCTGGTCCGGTGACAGGGCCCCGGGTATTCGATCCCCGGGATCTTCGATTGTGGCTGCATCCATGGCCAACGCCTCCACTTCGAGAGTACGCCGACATAGTGCAATTAGACAATCGTCCTGCTCCCCGTCTGCTGCCGCACCCCTGCGGCGATCCGTCGGGCGATGTAGCGCGAATCCGGACCGACGCCGTAGAAGTTCATCGAGGCCATGGAGTACTGGTAGGCCAACCCGCAGAAGTACAGTCCGGGAACATCGGTGGATACCCCGCGGTACTCGCGTGGCCATCCTCGTTGGTCGAAGACCGGCAGGTCAAGCCATGAGTAGTCATGCCGGAATCCGGTGGCCCAGACCACATTGGATACGCTCAACTCGGTTCCATCGGCCAGAACCGGTTGTCCATGGCGTACCCGGTCGAATCGGTGCTCATTCCAGATGACCCCGGCATCGAGCAAGTCCCGGCGCTTGACCCGCAGCCGCGGCGCACCATGGGCCAGGACGTTCAGGCGTTCGGCCCGGCCACGGCTGGTCCTGCGCGTATGCAGGTGGGCATGGGAAAACATGACCAGCGGAATCACCAGATGGACGACCTGTCTATCGAAAGGCACCGGGACTTCACCGGTGTCGCGGCCACAGAGGAACGTCGGGTGCGAGAGGGCGAGCTCACGAGCGATATCACATCCCGAGTGGCCGGCGCCGACCACCAGAACCGGTCCAGGACGTAGCTGTCCCGGCCGCCGGTACTGGCTTGAATGCAGTTGCAGGATCGATTGGTCCAGCTGGTCGGCAGCTGCCGGTAGGGCTGGCCGCCCGCCGAAGGGGGACGTCGCCACGATGATGTTCCGGGCCAGGAACTCACCGGCCGTACTCTGGACCCGGAAGCCAGAGGGATGTCGGCAAACCGCAGTGACCCGGGTAGCGCACTGCACGGGCAGCGCGTGCTTATCGGCATAGGCCTGTAGGAAATCGGACACCTCATCCTTGCTGGCGAAGCCGGCGGGCGGGCCGGGGAACCTCATGCCGGGCAGGCCGTTGACCCGGTTGCTGGTGAATAACCGCAAGGAGTCGTATTGGTGCCGCCATTGGTCACCTATGTGGGCTGCTGCCTCCAGCACGAGGCAGGGGCAGTCCTTCTGCTGCAGCTGCCTGGCGCAGGACAGTCCCGCCTGGCCGCCGCCAATGATCAACGTGTCGATCTCACTGGGTCCGCTCGGGTAGGGATCCGGCTGGTTCGCAGGAATCATGATTGCCTCCGAATGTGCAAATGGTGTACCGACGGACCGGCAGCCGGGCCGCATTGCGGGCTGGCCCGAACCGTTGGGATATTCACGTTACGGTTACGGATGCACCCTGCGCATCGGGAGGATCGCCCATGTGCGCCGGCCTATGGGTGGAATTACCCATAGACCGGTTGCCTCTTGCCTGTTCCCGGCTGCCAGCGGCGCCACTGGTTCTTCTGCGTGCAAACGATACGAGAGGATAAACCAGTGGTTAAAGGCGATGCGCCGCCCCAAGCGGAGCGGCGCATCGGTAAGTGTTCTGCGGGTCTAGGAAGCGTAGTTGCCGGTGAGCAGAACCGCGCCACCGTCCACGCCCTTGGCGCCCTGCACGAAGTCCAGACCGGCGGAGGATGCGGAAGGATCCAGATCCTGGATACCGCCCATGACCCAGGCACCCATGTTCTGCGCGTTCAGCAGCTGCACGGCGCGGTCCGCCACGGCGGCATCCACCACGGCCACCATGCCCACCCCCAGGTTCAGGGTGCGTTCCAGATCGGCCTGCGGCACATTGCCCAACTCGCCGATGGTCTGGAACACCGCAGGTAGCGACCAGGTGGAGCGGTCCACGGTGGCCATCAGCCCCTGGGGCAGCACCCGGGCCAGGTTGGCGGCCAGGCCGCCACCGGTGACGTGGCTGAAACCGTGCACACCGAAGGTCCCGTCCTGGTTCAGCTCGTTGACCAGGTCAAGGCAAGCGGAGGTGTAGATGCGGGTGGGTTCAAGCAGTTCCTCACCCAGGGTGCGGCCGAACTCGGCCACCTGGCGTTCCAGCTCCCACTTGGCGTGCGCGATCACCCGGCGCACCAGCGAATATCCGTTGGAGTGGATGCCGGAGGAGGCCATGCCGATGACCACGTCGCCGGCCTTCACCCGATCCGGACCCAGCAGCTGGTCGGCTTCGATGACACCGGTGGCGGCGCCGGCCACATCGTATTCGTCCTCGGCCAGCAGGCCCGGGTGTTCGGCGGTTTCCCCGCCCACCAGCGCGGTGCCGGCCAGCTTGCAGCCCTCGGCGATGCCACGCACGATATCGGCGATCCGCTCGGGAACAACCTTGCCGCAGGCGATGTAGTCGGTCATGAACAGCGGCTTGGCACCCACCACGACGATGTCGTCAACCACCATGCCGACCAGGTCCTGGCCGATGGTGTGGTGGATGTCCAGCTTCTGGGCGATCGCGACCTTGGTCCCCACACCGTCGGTGGAAGTGGCCAGGTAGGGCTTCTTGTACCCGGTGAGGAAGGAGACGTCGAACAGGCCGGCGAAACCGCCGACCCCGCCGATGACCCCATCGGTATGGGTGGCCTTGATCGCACCCTTCATCAACTCGACGGCACGGTCACCGGCCTCGACGTCGACGCCGGCACCGGCATAGGTGATGGAGGTTGGCTGCTCTTGCGTGCCGCTCATGGCAGATGGGTCCTTTTCTGTCGTGAACACCCGCGCACGGATTCCGGCGCGGATTTGTGGGGAAGTCAGGGCGCTTGGCCTAGAGGGTGATCTCGAGATCGGCGTCCGGTCCCGGCTCGCAGCCGGACTGGTTGGCCTGTTCAAGCAGGTTCTTGCCGCGGCGTCCGGTATCCGGCAGCGGAATCGGGTACTCACCGGTGAAACAAGCGGTGCACAGCTTGGCCCGGGGCTGGTTGGTGGCCTCGATCATCCCGTCCTCCGAGATATAGGCCAGGGAATCGGCACCGATGGACTTGGCGATCTCATCCACGGCGGCACCGTTGGCGATCAGCTCGGCCCGGGTGGCGAAGTCGATGCCGTAGAAGCACGGCCATTTCACCGGTGGGGAGGAGATCTTCACATGGACCTCGGCGGCACCGGCTTCACGCAGCATCCGCACCACGGCGCGCTGGGTGTTGCCGCGCACGATCGAGTCGTCAACCACCGCGACGCGCTTGCCCTTCAGAACGGTCTCCAGGGCGTTGAGCTTGAGCTTGATACCCAGCTGGCGCAGGGTCTGGCTGGGCTGGATGAAGGTACGGCCCACATAGGAGTTCTTCACGAACCCGTGGGTGAAGGGCACACCCGATTCCTCGGCGTAGCCGATGGCCGCAGGAGTTCCGGACTCGGGTACGGGGATGACGATGTCGGTCTCGGAGCTGTTTTCGCGGGCCAGCTGGCGACCCATTTCCACCCGGGCCTCGTAGACCGAGCGGCCGGCAATGGATGCATCGGGACGGGCCAGGTAGACGTACTCGAAAACGCAGCCTGCCGGGGTCGATTCGGCGAAACGCTGGGAGCGGACCCCGGCCTCGTCGATGGCGATGAGTTCGCCCGGTTCGATTTCGCGGATGAAGGAGGCGCCAACGGTGGCCAGGGCGGGCTGTTCGGAAGCCACCACCCAGCCACGGTCCAGGCGTCCCAGGACCAGTGGTCGTACGCCGTGCGGGTCACGTGCGGCATACAAGGTGTTCTCATCCATGAAGACGAAGCAGAAGGCACCTTCGATCTTCGGCAGCAGACCCATGGCGGTTTCCTCCAGGGTCAGCCCTTCGTTGCCGTTGAGCAGCGAGGTGACCAGGGCGGTATCGGTGGTGTTGCCCTGGGCGAGCTCGCCGGTGACCTTGCCGCCCTCGGCGTCGATCTTGGCGCGGACCAGTTCGGCCAGGTCGGCGGAGTTGGTCAGGTTGCCGTTGTGGGCCAGCGCCACGGTCCCGGATTTGGTGGGACCCAGGGTCGGCTGGGCATTGGCCCAGTGGCTGGACCCGGTGGTCGAGTAGCGGCAGTGGCCAATGGCCAGGTGGCCGGACATGGAATTCAGGGTGTTCTCGTCAAAGACCTGGGAGACCAGACCCATGTCCTTGTAGACGTTGATCCGCTCACCATCGCTGGTTGCGATACCCGCTGACTCCTGACCGCGGTGCTGCAGGGAGTACAGGCCGTAGTAGGTCAGTTTGGCGACCTCTTCGCCCGGTGCCCAGACACCGAATACGCCGCATTCGTCCTGGGGTCCCTTCTCGTTGGGAAGAAGGTCATGATTCAGTTTTCCATCGCCACGCGCCATGTCAATATTCTCTCATGTATCCGGGCCGTCGTCGGCCAAAAGTGTGGTTCGTTACGGCCATCCCGGAGATGAAAGAACATCCGGAAATGGTCGGTAGTTCTCGGGTTATTCGCCCTCGGTGATGGTGCCGCGACCCGGTTGCCCGGACTCGGGTAGGGGTACGGCGACCTTGCGGGTGGTGCGTTTGGCGGTGACCCTGTCGATCACCAGATAGACCACGGCGGCCACGGCTAGCCCGATGGCGGCGCACATGGCTGCAAAGAAGCCCAGGGTGGCGGCGACGGTGTAGTTGGCCGAGGGCTCACCCAACAGGGCGATGACAGCGCCAGCCAGCGCCCCGGTCACACCGCCGGTGATCAGCATCGGCCAGAGCTTGGGGGAGGAGTGGACATCAACTTCGAACGGCTGCCCGCCGCCTTGCGGGGAGACGTGGGGACGAGAGGGGTTTTGCTCCATGGGGTTAAGCCTACTCAAAGAGCGGCAGATGCGCAGACAAGTCGGCCCTTAGCCCGGAGGCCTGCAAGGCGCCGTCGGTTATTGCCTGGTCCCAGGAGATCTTCCCGGTGACTAGGGACAAGAAGATGTCATCGGGCATTTCCACGACATTTGGCGGAGTTCCACGGGTATGCCGGGGTCCGGCGATGCATTGGGTCACACCGAAGGGCGGTACACGCACCTCCACCGAATTGCCTTCGGCGCGTTCCGCGAGCTCCTCCAACGCAAAGCGCACTGCGGTGGCCCGTACCTGACGCGCGGGGACGGTTCCCGTGGCGGCTTCATCACTCCACTGCCGAAGTGCCGATGCACCGGCCACTGGGTCGATTTTGCGCTTGATAGCCACGCTGTACCTCCTGCGGGTTCCGCCAACTCTGCCAGCCATCCAGTGTATAGCCGGAGGCACCGACCCGAGGGGGCGCTGCGCCCATATTCTTCGAAGGAACCGGACGCCCAGTGCGCGGGTGCCGGCAGGGCCGCGTTTGGTTAATCACATTTACTGTCCGGCGGAATCCGCACTGGGCATCTGCTGAACCTTCGTGCGGGGAACGGAGGATGGCGCAGGGGTTCCCGATGCCCCGAAGGGGAATGATGGCCCGGTCGGATCCCGCCGGTAGCGGCACCATGGCGCTTTCCCGCCCGGTGGCGCGCTCGTGGTGGCCTGAGGTCCGGTCCGCAAGCCCAAGCGGCGCAGCGCCGGCCACCAATCGAGCCGAGGGATTCATGGTGGGGTCACACACCGGTCACCGTGGTGTCCCGTCCGGTAAACTCTTGGCCTGTGAAGGTACTGGTTATTGGCCCCGGCGGCCGCGAGCATGCAATTGTCCGTGCACTAGCTGCAGACCCCTATGTGGAAGAGGTTCATTGCGCCCCCGGCAACGCCGGAATCGCCCGTGATGTACCGGTCCACCCCATCGACGCACAGGACCCCGAGGCAGTGGTGGCCCTGGCGCGGGAACTGGCCAGCGAGCTGGTCGTCGTGGGCCCCGAGGCGCCCCTGGCAGCCGGTGTGGCCGACGCGCTGATCGCCGCGGGCATCCCGGTCTTCGGCCCCACCCGGGCCGCAGCCCAGCTCGAAGCATCCAAGGCCTTCGCCAAGGAGATCATGGCCGAGGCCGAGGTGCCCACCGCCATGGCACGGGTGGCGACCAATACCGAGGAAGCCGCCGCGGCGCTGGACGCCTTCGGGGCGCCGCACGTGGTCAAGGATGACGGGCTGGCAGCGGGCAAGGGCGTGGTGGTCACCAATGACCGTGCCGAGGCGCTGGCCCATGCCGAGCTCTGCTTCGAGGCCGGCGGAACCGTGGTCATCGAGGAGTTCCTGGATGGCCCGGAAGTCTCGCTCTTCGTCATCTGCGACGGCAAGCACGCGGTGCCATTGTCCCCGGCGCAGGACTTCAAGCGCATCTTCGACAACGACCAGGGACCGAACACCGGCGGCATGGGAGCCTACTCGCCGCTTCCATGGCTACCCGAGGGGTTCACCGAACAGGTCATGGAACGCGTGGCCTACCCGACCCTGCGTGAAATGGAAAAGCGCGGTACCCCGTTCACCGGTGTGCTCTACTGCGGCCTGGCCATCACCCGCCGCGGCATCCGTGTCATCGAGTTCAACGCGCGCTTCGGCGATCCGGAAACCCAGGCCGTGCTGGCCCGGCTCAAGACCCCGTTGGGTTCCCTGCTGCTGGCCGCCGCCAAGGGGGAGCTGGATGACGCCGAACAGCTGCACTGGCATCCGCAGACCGCCGTGGACGTGGTGATCGCCGCCGAGAACTATCCGGACGCCCCGGTCAAGGGAGCCACCATCCAGGGCCTGGATGAAGCCAACGCCATCGAGAACGTCCATGTGGCCCACGCCGGGACCGCAACCGACGCCGAAGGCAATATCACCGTGGCCGGCGGCCGCGTCCTTGCCGTGGTGGCGCTGGGCGATGACCTCGCGGCGGCCCGCAGGGCAGCCTACGAGGGGGTAGCCAAGATTTCCTGGCCCGGGGCCCAGTCGCGCAGCGACATTGGTTTGAAGGCCGAACGCGGCGAGATCGTAGTGAACCAGGAGAGCAACTGATATGGCCGGCTTCCAAACCGAAGTAACCACCCTGGACGGCTGGGACCACTTCTACTCGGGCAAGGTCCGCGACCTGTATATCCCGGCCGGGCACAGCTTCGAGGATACCGACCGGGTGCTGGTGGTCGCCTCGGACCGGATCAGCGCCTTCGACTACGTGCTGACCACACAGATCCCGGACAAGGGCAAGGTGCTCACGCAGTTGAGCCTGTGGTGGTTCGGGCAGCTCTCGGACTTCGCCAACCACGTGATTTCCACCGATGTGCCGGCCGAGGTGGCCGGGCGGGCCATGGTCTGCAAGAAGCTGGACATGTACCCGATCGAGTGCATCGCCCGCGGCTACCTGACCGGTTCCGGGCTGGTTGAGTACAAGGCCTCGAGCACCGTGTGCGAGCTGCCGCTACCTGAAGGCCTGGTCGACGGGTCCAAGCTGACCCCGGCCCTGTTCACCCCTTCGGCCAAGGCCGAGGTGGGTGAACATGATGAGAACATCTCCTTCGCGCAGACGGTCGAGCGGGTGGGCCAGGAGGTGGCCGAGGCCCTGCGTGAGCAGACCGTGGCCCTCTACGAACAGGCCGAACTGATCGCCCGGCAGCGCGGGATCATCCTGGCCGATACCAAGGTGGAATTCGGGGCCGACCCGGCCACCGGGGTGATCACCCTGGGCGATGAGGTGCTGACCCCCGACTCCTCGAGATTCTGGGACGCGGAGGACTACGCACCGGGCAAGGCGCAGGCCAGTTTCGACAAGCAGTTCGTGCGCGACTGGCTGACCTCCGCCGCATCGGGTTGGGACAAGAACTCCGGTGACGAGCCGCCGGCGCTGCCCGAGCAGATCGTCTCCAAGACCCGGGCACGCTATATCGAGGCCTACGAACGGTTGACCGGACAGGTCTTCAACGCCTAGTTACCGGCAGATGAAAAAGCCTCGCACCAGGAATACGCTTCCCGGTGCGAGGCTTTGTGCTGTGCCTAGACCAACGAGTCGCGCCAGGCCTTGTGCAGCGAGGCGAAACGGCCCTCGGAAGCTATCAGCTCCTCGGGGCTGCCGTCTTCCACGATCTTCCCGTCATGGACCACCAGCACCCGGTCCGCGATCCGGACGGTGGACAGCCGGTGCGCGATAATCAGCGCGGTCCGGTTGCCCAAGAGCTTCTGCAGCCCGGCCTGCACCGCACGTTCCGAGGGAATGTCCAGTGAACTGGTGGCCTCGTCCAGGATCAGCACGGCCGGATCGGCCAGGAAGGCCCGGGCGAAGGAGATCAGCTGGCGTTGGCCGGCCGAAACCCGGCCGCCACGCTTGTTCACATCGGTGTCGTAGCCTTCGGGCAGTTTCAGGATGAACTCGTGGGCTCCCACGGCCCGGGCTGCCGCCTCGATGTCCTCGTCACTGGCCCCGGGTCGGCCCAAGGCGATGTTCTCGGCCACCGAACCGGAGAAAAGGAACGCCTCCTGGGTCACCATCACCACGTGGCGGCGCAACTCGGTGTTGGCCAGCTGGTTTACCGGGACCGAATCCAGGGTGAGCGAACCCTCACGCAGGTCGTAGAAGCGGGCGATGAGCTTGGCCAGGGTGGATTTACCGGCACCGGTCTGGCCGACCACCGCCACGGTTTGTCCTGCCGGGATATCCAGGTTGAACTTGTCCATGACCACCGGCCCGTTGCCGTAGCCGAAGACGGCATCGGTGAACTCGATATGCCCGGCGACCTTTTCGATGCTTCGCGGCTGCCGGGGTTCACGCAGGCTCGGTTCCTCGGCCAACAGCCCGGAGATCTTCTCCAGGGCCGCGGTGGCGGACTGCAATGAGGAATAGAACATCGCAATGCCTTCCATCGGCTGGAAGACCCGCTTGGAGGCCAGCAGCAGGGCCACCAGCACACCCACGGCCAGGGTGCCATCAAGTATCCGGAACCCGCCGTAGGCCAGCACCGTGGCTACCGTGAGGTTGCCGATCAACATCAGGCCCGGCTGCAGGATGCCGTTGAGGTTCAATGCCTTGACGGTATTGTCGCGGTAGTCCTCCGCCACGGTGGTGTAGGAACGGTCGTTGGCCGCCTCGCGGCGGAAGGCCTTGACCGCACGCATCCCGGTCATGGTTTCCACGAAACTGGAGATCACCTTGGCGGAGACCACCCGGGATTCGCGGTACAGCACCTCCGAGCGCGACTGGTACCAGCGGAAGATCAGGATCACCGGGATGAAAGCGGCGCACACCACCAGGCCACTGCGCCAATCCAAGAGGAAGATCGTGGCCAGGGTGAACACCACGAAGACCACGGCCGAGGCCAGTTCGCTGATGCCCTGGTCGAGCAGTTCGCGCAGCGTCTCCAGATCCGAGGTCTGCCGCGAGATGATCCGTCCAGAGGTGTAGTTCTCGTGGAATTCCAGGCTCAGCCGCTGGGTATGCCGGAACACCTGCTGGCGCAGGTCAAGGAGCATGGCCTGGGAGATCCGGGCAGCGGTACGGATATACCAGCCCAGCAGGATGCCACCGAGAACGGCGCAGACGATGTAGCCGATCCCCACGACCCCGAGTGCACCCCAGTTGCCTTCGCGCACCTGGGGCAGGCTGCTGTCGATCGCGAAGGCGATGATCACCGGCAGCGCCACCCGTGCCGCGTTCGATGCCAGCACCAACGCGACGGTCAGCGCCAGGGTCTTCTTCTGGGGTCCTGCCAATGCGGCCAGCAGCTGGAAGGAGCGCCGGCGCACCGCGGTGCGTTCGACACCGGAGAGGGTGATCGCATCCTCGTTGGCTACCCCGTGGTGAACCGATGCAGTGGATTTCTTCATGGCCGGATCTCCGCATCCATTTCAGCGTCCTCGTCCTCCAGGGACGCGATGACATATCGGTAGTGCTCACTGGTGGCCAACAGGTCCGAATGCCGTCCCACGGATTCGATCCGTCCATCACGCATCAGGGCCACCCGGTCGGCCAGCATCACCGTCGAGGGACGGTGGGCCACCACCAGGGTTGTGGTGCCTTCCAGCACGGTGCGCAGTTTCGCGGTGACAGCCTCCTCGGTACGCACATCCAGTGCGGAGAGCGGGTCATCCATGATCAGGATGCGCGGCTGGGCGGCGATAGCACGGGCCAAAGCCAGCCGTTGGCGTTGGCCACCGGACAGCGAGAGCCCTTCCTCGCCGATCAGCGTGTCCACCCCATCGGGCAGCTCGTGGGCGAACTGCGCCTGGGCAACATCCAGGGCCGATTCCAGCAGGGCATCACGCCTGCCCTGGTCCAGTTCCTCATCCGCACCGAGCAGCACGTTGTCGCGTACCGAGGTGGAGAACAAGGTGGTGTCCTCAAAGGCCACCGCCATGGCGGTGCGCAGCGCCTCCAGATCCCATTCGCGCACATCCAGGCCGTCAACCAGTACCGAGCCGCCATTGACATCGTGCAGCCGCGGGATCAGGTTCAACAGGGTGGACTTGCCGCAACCGGTCATCCCCACCAGGGCCATGGTTTCGCCTGGACGCAGGCTGAGGTTGATATCGGCCAGGACCGGGCGGGCATTGCCGGTCTCATCGGGGTAGGTGAAACGCACATGACGCAGCTCCACGGTTCCTGCCGGGCCCGGCGGGGTTCCAGGGTTCTGTGGGCTGGTGAGATGGTTCTTCGCGTCCATCACCTCGAAGTGGCGATCCAGGGCGGTCTTGGTGGTCAGGGTCATGCCCAGCAGCATGCCCATGCCTTCCACGGGACGGGCCAAAACCGCTGCGGTGGCGAAATACGCCACCAGTGAGCCGACGGTCAGTGAACCGTTGGCGCAAAGCGCCAGACCCAGGACCAGCCCCATGCCCAGGAAGGTCTCGGGAACGGCCACCACGGTGGTCAGGAACCCGGAGAGGGTGCGTGCCTTGGACAGCTCGGTGGTGCGCAGGGCCTCGGCCTGGTTCTTGAAGCCCTCGTACACGTGCGGGCCACGGCCGAAGGCCTTGATGACACGGATACCGTGGACCGATTCCTCCACCGCCGTGGCCAGGTCGCCGGCCTGGTCCTGGCTCAGGCGGCTGACCGCACGGAAGTTGTTGCGGAACTTGAAGGCACGGAAGCTGATCGGGATGGCACCGATCAGGTAGAGCAGGGCCAGCCAAGGACTGTGGTAGACCATCAGGCCGATTCCCACGACCACGGTGACCGTATCGACCACCAGCATCATGGCCCCAAAGGCCAGCCAGCGACGCAACAGCGAGAGGTCCGACATGGAGCGGGACAGCAGTTGGCCAGACCCCCAGCGTTCGTGGAAGGCCATGGGAAGATGCTGCAAATGGGTGTAGAAACGGATGCGCATCTGGGTTTCGAGCCGCGCGGCCGGGGCCAGTACGAACTGCCGGCGCAGGAAGAAGAGCAATGCCTCAAGGAAGCCAAGTGCGGTCAGAATGCCGGCGGCCATCCAGACTTGCGTGCTGGCGCCGTCCCGGGCGATGACGGTGTTGACCAGCCAGGACAGCACTTGGGGGATGGCCAGGGCGACCAGGCCGGCGCTGAGGGCGCAGAGGAAGCCGACCAACAACCGGGGGAGGATCGGCCGGACGAAGGGCCCTAGTCGCCGCAGGGTGGTTCTGAGTGAGGTGTCCGGGGCTGTGCCCCTCATGCTTTTCATTGCCGGCACGGTGATTCCAACCTCGTGATTCTCCCCAAATGCTGATGTGACCTCACTATAGGGTAGCGGAGTGGTTGACTAATATCAATCATTCGGGGTGTGGCTGGCGATCCCGGTGCACCGGCCCGGCCGATGCCAAAGGCCGGCACCGCGAACAGTGCCGGCCTTTGGCGTTGGAGCAGGTGGACGCTGTGCTCCGGGATTATTCGTCCTTGGCGGTGAGGGTCACCAGGATGGCTTCGGGCCGGCAGGCAATACGAATCGGGACGAAACGGGAATTGCCGATCCCGGCCGAGACGTTCAGCGGAACGCTGCGTCCATCCAGTTCCCAATTGGTCAGGCCGCTGGCCCGCCAGGTGGGCAGGTCGCAGTTGGTGACCAGGGCACCGTATCCAGGGATGCATACCTGTCCGCCGTGGGTGTGGCCGGCAAAGATGACATCCGCCCCGGTCCGGGTGAATTCATCGAGTACCCGCTGGTAGGGGGCATGGGCCAGCGCGATCTTGACATGGGGTGAGCGCAACGCGCTGGCCGAGCCCGAAGGCCAGCCGGCGAAGCTGTCGCGATCGATATGCGCGTCATCCACCCCGCTCAGATCGAGCCTGATGCCTTTAAGCGGAACGGACAGGTTGCGGTTGGTCATGTTGACCCAGCCGGCTGCACCGAAGGCCTGGTGCATCTGCTCATGGGGGAGTGCATTACGTGGGGAATTGCGTGGCGTGGAGCGGTTCCTTTGCAGGTAGCGCAAAGGGTTCTTCAGCTGTGGCGCGAAGTAGCAGTTGGATCCGGGAACAAAAGCCCCGGGGTAGGCCATGAGCGGTTCAAGGGCCTCGACCAAGGCGGGAACGCCTCGGGGGTGGCTGAGGTTGTCTCCGGTGTTGATGACGAAATCCGGTTGCAGGGCCGCGAGCCCCTGCAGCCAACGGCGTTTGAGCTGCTGGCCGGGGACCATATGGATATCCGACAGGTGCAGGATGCGGATGTCATCCGCACCAGCGGGCAACAGCGGCAGGGTTTCACGGCGTAGCGTGAACTTCTGCGTCTCGTACATGCCGTAGCCGATCATGGCGGTGCCCAGCGCCAAGGCTGAACCGGCCAACAGTGCGGTGTTGCGGGCAGTCTTGGCCAGGGCCTGGGAGAAATCGCTGTGTGATGCCATAAGGGGACCGTCAACGTCCTTTCGACGCAGAAGCGTGTCAATCAAAATTCCGATGCCGCCGGATACACGAGGGCCGTGGCCACCAGCTGGTGACCACGGCCTTCAGTTTAGTCTTCGTCCTCGTCCGACGGCGAACCCTGCTGGTCAGCCTCCGGTCGTTCGGAGCTGTTCCCACCGGAATCGTTGTCCGATTCCTGGGGGTTGGCCGACGCGCTCGGAGAGCTGGACGGCGATGAGTCATCCGAATCGTCGGATTCCTGCGGCTTTGGCGACGGCTTGGGCTTCGGAGCCGAACGCGCATTGCCGAACGACTCGCGTTCGTAGTTGCCGGCGACCTGGGACATGTAGTTGGTCCACAGCGGTGCGGCGAACGTGGCCGAGTCCACCCAGCCGTAGCGTTGGCCATTGACGGTGGTATTCCGGACATCAAGGCCCTGGTCCTTGTGGCGGCCGACCCATGCGGCGGTGGACATGCCCGTGGTGTAGCCAACGAACCACGTCGAGGTTGCCTTGTTGTTGGTACCGGTCTTACCCGCGATCGGTCCGGGAACCCGGCCCTTGGAAACACGTTGGGTGGCGATCTTCTGCAGGGTACCGTTCATGTCGGCAACGATCTGTTCATCGATGACCTGTTCGCAGGACTCGCCCTTGACCTTGTATTCGGTGCCGTCCGCATCGGTGACCGATGTCAGGGCCCGAGGCTCGCAGTATTTTCCCTTGTTGGCGAATGCCGCAAAGGCCGCTGCCTGGGACAGCGGGGTGATCTGGCCCGAACCACCGATCACGAACGAAGGATACTGTGGGGAAATCGGGCGGGGCTCGTAGACTGTCTCCCCGTCCTCATTCTTGTATGGCTCGTGGTTCAAAACTCCGAGCTTGGTCAGGTAATCGGTGATGGTGCACAGATCCACCTGCGATGCTTCGCGAATTGTGGCGGAGTTTACCGACCAGTACAGGCCATCGGCCACGGTCATCGAGTTGGGGTATTTGACCGCATTTTGCGGTGTCCAAGGAGAGCCGACTCGAGTGGAGCCGCCGGGCAGACACGAGGCTTTCCAGTTATAGCTGGTGCTGTACGCGCGCAGGCTAGTATCTACCTTGTCCCACATGTTGTGGCCCTCGTGCAGCCACGCCAGTGTGGTGTACGGCTTCAGGGTGGATCCGCCCTGGAAGCCGCCGGAACCGCCCAAGGCACGGGATACCGAGAAATTAAACTCGGAGTTCTCATCAGACACTTCGGGGTTGTAATACTTGTTCTGCGCCATGGCCAGGATGTTGCCCGTGCCCGGTTCCACCGAGACGATGGCGGTACCCAAGTTGGAGTCATCACTCGGATCGACCATCTTGCGGGCTTCCTTGGCAGCGACCTTCTGTGCGCTGGAATCCAGGGTGGTCTTAATGGTCAGGCCGCCACGGTACAGCAAGTTGGTGCGGTCTTCCTTGGTCTTGCCGAAGGCCTCATCGCTGGTGATCAGACGGGACACGTAGTCGCAGAAATGACCGCTGTCCCCGGCCGCGATACAACCGGACTGGGCCACGCTCGGATCGGTTTCAAGGTCCGAGGCCACGGCCTCGTCGTATTCCTCGCGGGTGATGGCCCCGGCGCGCAGCATATTGCCCAGCACCTTATCGCGACGATCCTTGGAACGCTCGGGGTTGGTGAGCGGGTTGTACACATTCGGCAGCTGCACCATGCCGGCCAGCATGGCCGACTGCTGCAGGTTGAGGTCCTTGGCATCAACGGAGTAGAAGCGCTGCGCGGCAGCCTGCACGCCATACTCACGGCCCGAGAAGAGCACCAGGTTCAGGTAGCCTTCCAGGATCTCGTCCTTGGTCATCTCATTTTCGATAGCCACCGAATAGCGGATCTCGCGGATCTTGTCCGCGTAGTCCTTGTTACCGGGAACCGTGCTGTCCTCCGAGCCGGTCAGTTCCTGGTTGTTGATCAGCAGATTGTTCACATACTGCTGGGTCAACGTGGAAGCACCCTGACGGGAGGTCGAGGTGATATTTGACATAGCGGCACGGGCGATGCCGCGCGGGTCGACACCGCTGTGCTCGTAGAAGCGCTCATCTTCCACCGACACGATCGCCTTGCGCATGTACGGGGAGATGTCCTCAAGTTTCACCGGATCGCGGTTCTGCTCATAGAACGTCGCAATGACCTTTCCCTTGCTATCCAGCACCGTGGAAGGCTGCGGGATCGGGAGCTTGTCAAAGGACGCAGGGAGCGCGTTGAGGATGTTGTTTCCAGTGGTCATACCGGATTTAGCCATCGCTGCGACGGGGATGAGCATCCCTGCTGCGAGCACACCACACAAGGCACTGATTCCGAGGAATGCAACGATTTTGCCAAGGGTGGTAGCTGTATCAAAAAAGGGGGACTTCTTAGCTGCCATGCCTACTAGTTTACAAGGACGCGATAACGTATCGAGTATGACTAAATGGGAGTACGCAACATTGCCACTTGTTATCCATGCGACCAAGCAGATTCTGGACCAGTGGGGAGATGACGGCTGGGAGCTGGTCGCCGTCGTTCCCGGCCCGAACGGGACCTCGCCAGTCGCCTACCTCAAGCGCCCGAAGGGCTAACTGATTAAGGAGCAAAACCCCATGCAAGAAGCGAATTCTTCGCGTGTTGAAGCCCGCCTGAGCGAGCTGGGCTTCACCCTGCCACAGGTGGCCAAGCCGGTGGCGGCCTATCTGCCGGCGATCACCACCGGGAACTACGTCTACACCTCGGGGCAGCTACCGCTAATTCAGGGTGAACTCACAGCTGTCGGAAAGGTTGGCGCCGAGGTGTCCGCCGAGGATGCGGCCAAGCAGGCGCAGGTGTGTGCACTGAACGCATTGGCGGCGATCAAGGCCGAAATCGGTGATCTGGACCGGATCAAGCGGATCGTCAAGGTCGTCGGATTCGTATCCTCGGACCCGGCCTTCACCGGTCAGCCTGCCGTGATCAACGGTGCCTCGGAATTCTTCGGCGAGGTTCTTGGCGATGCCGGGCTGCACGCCCGCTCCGCCGTGGGGGTCGCCTCGCTTCCGCTGAACGCACCGGTTGAGGTCGAGGTTATCGCCGAGTTTGAGTAACCGGTTTCCCACGCGTGATGGACGGGTGGGCGGAAAGCTTTCCGCACACCCGTCCATCGGCGTGCACCGGCGGGTCTTTGAACTACCACCGGCTCAGGTTTCCGCGGCCGAGAATTGGGTGGCCTTCGGTAGCAGGGACCCGCGCAGCGCCATGCGTGCCGCCTCGGTGTGCCTGGTGCGTGAGGACGCCGCCGGAGTGCAGACCTATCTTGGCTACCGGCCGGGAGACTCGCCCCTGGGCAGCGTCGCCTTCCCCGGGGGAAGCATGGAACACGAGGACGGCACCGACGTGCGCTGGTTCGGCCCGTCGCTGCGGGTGTGGGCCCGAAAACTGGGCATCCTGGACCAGAAAATGGTCCGCTCCTACATTATTTGCGCGATTCGCGAGCTTTTTGAGGAAACCGGAATCCTGTTGGCCGGTACCGACGAACAATCCGTGGCCGAAATCAACGACGACCAGGAATGGATGTCGATGCGCGAGTCGATCGCCGGCCAGGATATCGGATTCAGCACCTTCCTGGCCCGTCGTGGTCTGGGCGTGCGCACCGACCTCTTGCGGCCCATTGCCCATTGGCTCAGCCCCAACTTTGCGTTGCGCCGGTTCGACACCTGGTATTTCAGTGCCGCCGTGCCACAGGGCCAGCATGCCAGCCTGCTGCGATCCAAGGGGCGATGGGCGGCCTGGCTATCGGCACGCGAAGTGATCGGCAAGCGCCAGAGCCAATGGCTGGGCGAGTTGGTGGGGCAACATGACACCGTGGGCCTGCGGCTGAGCCAGATCACCACCCCGGCGGTGGAGCTGATCCTGGAACGGATGGCACAGGCCAACGGGGCAATCGCCTACCTGTCCAGGGTACGTAACCTGGGCCTGCAGCACCCCAACCTGCTCGAACGCGACGGACGCTATCTGTTGGAAATCGTTTCCAGTGAGGACGACGCCGACTTCACCCGGCGGCTATGAGGCAAGGTGCCAGAGAAAACAAGGGACCCGGTCACCGCACGGTGACCGGGTCCCTTGTTCTCGTGGGGTACTAGCGCGAGCGCTGACGCAAACGCTGGATGTCCAGGATGACCACGGCGCGTGCTTCCAGACGCAGCCAGCCACGCTGGACGAACTCGGCCAGGGCCTTGTTTACGGTTTCGCGTGAAGCGCCAACCAACTGGGCCAGTTCTTCCTGGGTCAGTTCGTGGGCTACCAGGATGCCGTCGGTTGCTGGACGACCGAAACGGTCGGCCAGATCCAACAGCGCCTTGGCCACGCGGCCTGGAACGTCCGAGAAGACAAGGTCAGCCAGCGACTCATTGGTGCGGCGCAGGCGTGCAGCCAGGGCCTGAAGCAACTGGATGGAGACTTCCGGAGAATTCAGGATCGCACGGCGCAGGTTCTCGTGACGCAGGCCAGCGAGCCGGGTCTCGGATACCGCAGTGGCCGTGGCATTGCGTGGGTGCGGGTCGAATAGTGCCATTTCGCCGAACAGCTCGCCTGGGCCGAGCACGGCGATCAGGTTTTCACGGCCATCAGCAGACGTACGTCCCAGCTTGATCTTGCCTGAAACGATGAAGTACAGCTGGTCGCCCTGGTCACCTTCGCGGAACACTGAAGCACCGCGGGACAGGTCAACTTCGGTCAGCTCTTCGGTCAAGGTAGTGAATACTTCATCACCCAGCGATGCGAAAAGCGGCGCGCGGCGCAGAACCTCGATATCCATTAAATCTCCTGTCAACATGTAGTGAGCGCTTCCTTCATTGTGCCGCATCCGGTAACAATGTGACAGTTTCCACACGTGTTTTCGCTGGAAAAATGTTATAAATCACGCTGAACGGCCGCTGAAGCTCGGGGTAACTGACAGAAATCCATCAGGTAACGAAGGTACCTTGGAATTAGCCGACAATCATAGAACGAAGTGGAGTATCGGTGCTCGGAGCGTTTAATTGGCTGGACATTGCCATCTGCATTGCTCTGCTTTCCTTCTTTATCGCCGGTATCCGGCGTGGTTTCCTGCTGACGGTCGGCGACATGCTCGGCCTGATTGCCGGTGGCATAGCGGCGTTCTTCGCCATTCCCCTGGTCTCCACATGGGTTTCCAACCCCTGGGGTCGGGTCGGGCTGATGGTCGGGGTGGCGGCAGTACTGATCCTGCTGGGCCAGGCCCTGGGCCGGGTGATCGCCACCTGGATCAAACGCCGCCTGAACTTCGACGTGGTCCGTGTCTTCGACCGGCTCATGGGCGGTGCCCTCTCGGTACTGATCACCGCCACCGTGATCGGGGCCCTGGCGTTTTCCACCTCGTCGATGGGTATCCCACGGCTCTCCACGGAGATCGCCAACTCCAAGATGATCGAGGCGATCCGTGGAGCGACGCCACAATTCGTCACATCCGCGATCTCCTCGGCCCGTTCGGCGGTGATGGCCCAGACCCTGCCGGCGATCCTTGAACCATTCGCCCCCACGGTTGAACCGGTGGAGGAAGGCGACTGGGAACCCACCGAGGCGCAACTGGCCTCCGAGCGCTCGGTTGCCAAAATCTCGGGCACGGCCGTGCAATGCGGCGTGAACCTCTCAGGCTCCGGATTCGTGGTGGCCGACCAGATGGTAATGACCAACGCGCACGTGGTCGCCGGCCTGAGCGCCGCGACCGTGGAATTGCCCGAGGAAGGGCTGTTGCGGGGCAAGGTCGTGTACTTCGACCCAGCTGCCGATATCGCTGTGCTTTATGTCGAAGGCATGCAGACACCGAGCCTGTCCCTGGCCCCGCAGGACCTGGAACGCGGGGACGCCGCAGCGTTCAGCGGGCACCCGTCCGGTGGGCCGTTGCAGACCCGGGGTGCGGTGGTCGCTTCCCAGGCGACGGTCTCGATCGCCAACATCTACGGCGAGGATCCCGGATCGCTGTCCGTCTACCAGCTCACCGCCGAGGTCATGCAGGGCAACTCCGGCGGGCCGCTGCTCGATGACGCCGGCCAAGCCGTCGGAATGATTTTCGCCAAGTCGCGCAGCGACGAGGAAATCGGATTCGCGTTGAGCTTGGACGAGGTGGAACGGGCCATGGACCAGGCAGATGGCCGAACCACCTCGATTAAGACCGGCGAGTGCATCGACTAGCCGCTGCCAGTCAGGGCAAGTAAAACAGCGCCGTGGCCAGCCACCCGTGAAGGGTGGCGGGCCACGGCGCAGGTGCTTGTCGCGGGAATCAGGCCTCGGGTAACAACCAGGCCAGCTGCTCGATGGCCAACCGGTAGCCATTGATCCCGGCCCCGATGACGATCGAGGCGGCGACCGGGGAGACATACGAGTGGTGGCGGAAGGCCTCGCGCTTGTGCACATTGGAAATGTGCACCTCAATCACCGGCAGGGCCACCCCGGCCAGGGCATCGGCGATAGCCACCGAGGTGTGGGTGAAGGCCCCCGGGTTGATGACGATGCCCGCGGCGGTGCCACGAGCGGCATGGATCGCATCGATGAGCACCCCCTCATGGTTGGACTGCAGCGCCTGCAACTCCAACTGGTGGGCTGCGGCGGTGGTACGGGCCAACGCCTCGACATCGGCCAGGGTATCGGAGCCATAGATTTCCGGTTCCCGGGTGCCGAGCAGGTTCAGGTTCGGGCCGTTGAGCAACAGGATGCTACGTGGTGCGGTAGGGGTCATGATGCTAAATCTACTGCAGTGACCGGCATGTTTCCCAGCATTGCGCCGGTAGCTGCCGCAACACAACACGGGCCGCCGCTGCGGCAGTTTCCTGCAGCAACGGCGGCCCGTGGAACAGTTGTCCCTCGCCGGGGGGTGTTAGCCCTGGCGCATGGAATCGGCGATCTGTGTCATCACCGTGGCGTCGGAGAGCGTGGTGGCGTCCCCGACCTCGCGGCCCTCGGCCACGTCCTTGAGCAGCCGGCGCATGATCTTGCCCGAACGGGTCTTGGGCAGTTCCGGCACCACCAGCACGTGCTTCGGCTTGGCGATCGGGCCGATATCCTTGCCCACGTGGTTGCGCAAGGTGGCGACCACGTCCTCGCCCTGCTCCGGCTCGATCTGCAGGATCACGAAGGCGACCACTGCCTCGCCGGTGGTGTCGTCCTTGGCGCCGACCACGGCGGCCTCGGCCACGTACGGGTGGGCCACCAGTGAGGACTCGATCTCGGTGGTGGACAACCGGTGGCCGGACACGTTCATCACGTCATCGACGCGTCCCAGCAACCAGATATCCCCATCCTCGTCCTTTTTCGCCCCGTCCCCGGCGAAGTACATGTCCTGGAAACGGGACCAGTAGGTGTCCTTGTAGCGTTCCATGTCGCCCCAGATGCCGCGCAGCATGGCCGGCCACGGGTCGCGGATGACCAGGAAGCCGCCCTCGCCGTTGCCGACCGAGTTGCCTTCCTCGTCCACCACATCCACGGTGATTCCCGGGACGCCGACCTGGGCCGATCCCGGCTTGGTGGAGGTGACCCCGGGCAGCGGGGCAATCATGTGCGCCCCGGTCTCGGTCTGCCACCAGGTGTCCACGATCGGGGTCGGGTGCTCCTTCTTTTCGCCATTCTTGCCGTTGTTCGAACCGATGACCTCGCGGTACCACATCCACGCCTCGGGGTTGATCGGTTCACCCACCGAGCCGAGCAGGCGCAGGCTGGACAGGTCGTAGCTATCGGGAATTTGCCGTCCCCACTTCATGAAGGTGCGGATCGCGGTGGGGGCGGTGTACAGGATGGTGACCCCGTACTTCTGGACCAGTTCCCACCAGCGTCCCTGGTGCGGGGTATCCGGGGTTCCTTCGTAGATCACCTGGGTGGCGCCATTGACCAGCGGTGCATAGGTGACATACGAGTGGCCGGTGACCCAGCCGATATCGGCGGTGCACCAGAAGACATCGGACTCCGGGTGCAGGTCGAAGGTGTCACGGTGGGTGACCGCACCCTGCACCAGGTAGCCACCGGTGGTATGCACGATGCCCTTGGGCTTGCCGGTGGTGCCGGAGGTGTAGAGCACGAACAGCGGGTGCTCGGAATCATGGGCCACCGCCGTGTGCTCGGTGCTGGCGGAACCCACCACGTCATCCCACCACTTGTCGATATCGTTGAAGGCCACGTCCTGGCCGTTGCGCTTGACCACCAGTACGTTCTGCACGGTGTGACCCGGGGCTGCCAGCGCCTCGTCCACGGCAGGCTTCAGCGGGGACGGCTTGCCGCGGCGCCAGGTGCCGTCCGCGGTGACCACCAGTTTGGCTTCGGCATCATCGACGCGGCTGCGCAGGGCGTCGGCGGAGAAACCGCCGAAGACCACCGAATGGATCGCGCCGATACGGGCGCAGGCCAGCATGGTGATCACGGCTTCGGGAATCATCGGCAGGTAGACCGCGACCCGGTCGCCCTTGGCCACACCCAGGGATTCGAACGCGTTCGCGGCCTTTTTGACCTCTTCGGTCAACTCGGCATAGGTGTAGGATCGGGTGTCGCCCGGTTCGCCTTCGAAGTAGATGGCCACCCGGTCGCCCAGACCGTTTTCCACATGGCGGTCCAGCGCGTTGTAGGCGGCATTGAGCTTGCCGCCCACAAACCACTTGGCCACCGGGGCCTGGGACCAGTCCAGAGTGTCGGTGAAATCAGTATCCCAGGTGATCACCTTCCGGGCCTGGTCGGCCCAGTACCCCAGGCGGTCCTCCTGGGCGGCGGAATACTGCTCGGCGCTTCCAATGGCATTGGCGGCGAATTCGACGCTCGGGGCGAACGAACGGGTTTCGTGCGACAAGTTATCCAAGGTCTTCACTTCACTCATCGGTGTGGTTCCCTTCCGGGTTGGCTGCAAATATATCCTGTGATCCAAATTACCCCCAAGAACGTCCACCCCGTGAAATGTGTCACGTTTTTATGTGCCAGAGGTTAGGATTGTGCGCCGAGCGGTCGTCCCGCTGCGGCGAACTGCGTCCCGGGGCTGCGAAACGGCCCACTGCATGACACGATCGGAAGGTGGCACAGAAAACTATGACCGAATCCGCTTTGGGTTTGAAACGCCGGGCGCGCAAGATGAACCGGATCCTGGCCGAAACCTACCCGTACGCGGTGCCGGAACTGGATTTCGACAACCCGTTCGAGCTGCTGGTGGCCACGGTGCTCTCGGCACAGACCACCGATATTCGCGTCAACTCGATCACCCCGGCGCTGTTCGCCAGGTATCCCGACGCGCTGGCCATGAGCCAGGCGGACCGCGAGGAACTCGAAACGCTGATCCGGCCCACCGGTTTCTTCCGGGCCAAGACCGAGTCCCTGCTGGGTTTGGCCACCGCATTGGTTGATCACCATGACGGGCAGGTGCCGGGCACGCTCGAGGCGCTGGTCAAGCTTCCCGGAGTGGGACGCAAGACCGCCAACGTGGTGTTGGGCAACGCCTTCGGCGTCCCGGGAATCACCGTGGATACCCATTTCGGGCGGCTGGCCAACCGGTTCGGCTGGACCACCGAAACCGATCCGGTCAAGGTGGAGCATGCGGTGGGTGAATTATTCGAAAAACGCGACTGGACCATGCTCAGCCACCACGTGGTATTCCACGGGCGCCGGGTCTGCCATGCCCGGACCCCTGCCTGCGGAGTCTGCCCCTTGGCCAGGCTGTGCCCCTCGGCCGGGATCGGCGAGGAAATACCTGCCAAGGCCCGACGGTTACTTAAGTACGAGCTGGCTCCCGGCCGTGAGGACCTACTGGAGAAAATGCGTGCCGGGGCCACCCGAAGGGAACTTCGGGCCCAGGGATACGGATTGGAAGCATGAGCGCACGTAGCGAGTTGGACCATGTCATTCGGCAGCACCGGGCCAAGGTCGGGGCCACCCAACGGATGCCCGGCCAGTGGGTGGCCAAGGCGATGGACCAGCACAGCGTCCGCCGCGCGGCGGTGCTGATGCTCTTCGGCTCGCACGGGGATACCGCGTTGGATGAGCACAGCCCGGCAGAGGAGCTGGATTTGCTGTTCGTGACGCGTGCGGCCACCCTGCGCGACCATGCCGGGCAGATCGCGTTCCCCGGCGGCGGGATCGACCCCGAGGATCCCTCGCCCGCGGCCGCGGCCCTGCGCGAGGCCAACGAGGAGACAGGGGTGCGGACCTCCGGGATCGAAATCCTGGGGCAACTCTCCGATGCCGAACTTCCGGTGACCAACTTCCTGGTCACCCCGGTGATCGGATGGTGGCGTGAGGAATGCGAGGTGTACCCGGTGGATCCGGGCGAATCCCAGGATGTCTTCCGGGCGCCGGTGGCCCGACTGCTGGATCCGCACAACCGGCTGAACGCCGTGGTCGAACGCGGCAACCGCCAGTTCAAGGGCCCGGCCTTCGACTACGAGGGCCGGATCATCTGGGGGTTCACCGCCATTGTGCTGGATCGGCTGTTCAACGAACTGGGCTGGACCCGGCAGTGGAACGCCAAACGCGAAATCAAGATGGGCTAGACGGGCCGCGGGCCAGCTATTTGGCCTCGGCGTAGCTGCGGACCGTGGCGATGCTGACCGGGAAATCGGGGGACTGCGGGCCGAACAAGCTCTGCCCGGCCCGGTGGGCGCCCAGCCGGATCGCCCGGGCCAGGCCCTCGGCGAGTTCCGGCTCGGTTTCGAACACCAGCTCGTCATGGACGAAGAACACCTGCCGGCACCGGGTGTGCAACCCGGCGGAGAACACCAGGTGGCGGGTCTGCGCCATCCAGACCAGCGCCCATTCGGCCGCGGTCGCCTGGACCACGAAGTTCCGGGTGAACCGCCCCCGGGAACGTGCCGCCATGTCGGCGGCACTCTGCGCGGTGGCATCGGCGGTATTGCGTTGGGCATGCAGCCAGGACTCATCGGCCGGCGGGCAACCCCGGCCCAGCCAGCTGTGCACCCCCTCCCCGCGTTCCCCGGCCTGGGCGGCCCGGGCCACATAGGACATGGCCCGGGGAAACCCGCGTTCCAGTGCGGAGACCACCGCCCCCGCCCCGGACGAGGTTCCGCCGTAGATCGCCGAGAGCATGCCCAGCTTCGCCTCGTCGCGGTCCTTGGCCACCTGTGAGTCGATCAGCCCCTGGTACAGGTCCTGGCCCTGCCCTGCCTGCTGCAGTGCGGAGTCCTGGGAGATGGCGCCCAGGATTCGCGGCTCCAGTTGGCTGCCGTCGGCCACCACGAAGACCTTGCCCTCCGGGGCGGTGATCACCTGGCGGATGGCGTGCGGCAGCTGCAAGGCCCCGCCGCCGGTGGCGGCCCAGCGCCCGGAGGCGACGGTGCCCAGCACATAGTGCGGGTGGAACCGCGAATCACGGATCCATTGGTCCAGCCAGGCATCCCCGTGGGCGCTGGCCAGCCTGGATAGCTGCTTGTAATGCAGGACCAACTCGATGACCGGGTCCTTGTGGGCCTCCAGCTCCCAGGCACGGACCGAGGAGAGACCGTACCCGGCGCGTTGCAGGGCACGCAGCAGTTCCTGGGGTGAATCCGGGTTCAGCCCCGGGGTATTCAGGGTGTGGGCGAGTTCGTCTGCCAGTGCCGCCAGCCGCGGTTCACGTTGTCCCTCGGGCACCCGCGGACCAAGCTGTTCGCGCAACAACGCACGATGGGCCCTTTCATCCCAGGCCAATCCGTGGTGTTCCATCTCGGCGGCGATGACCGCGCCGATGCTTTCAGCATGCAGCAGCAGTTCGATCCGCCGCCGCTGACCTGCGTCCTCGGGCAATGCCCGGCGCTGTTGCAGGTAGCGTTCCTCCATCGCCGCCAGATCGGCGGAGGCTTCGGCTGGCTCGGCGAACAGGGCGTCCTGGTTCGGGGCGGGCATCCGGGCCGGGCGAGGCTCCAGATCCACATCCCCAAGCCGCATCGAGACGAAGGGGGACCGGTGTAGGATCCTCTGGGCCAGATCCAGCATGTGGGCCTTGCCCAGGTGGATATCCGCCTCCAGCAAGAGCGGAAGCCACGGTGCCGTCCGGGTCATTACCCAGCGTGGGGCGTAGCGCTGCTCGATCCTGGCAACCGTGGCGGTGAAATCCGCCCGGGATACCGCCAGCTGGTCGACCACCAGGTTCCCGGAGTCCTGCTCGCGCACGTTGAGGACGGCGAAGTCCTGATCGGGGGCTGGGGCAAGGAAGGCGAGAAACGACATGTCACCATTGTGCCTTTTGCCCGCCGGTTATCCCCATTCCGCCCACCACGGACCGAATGGCGGCCCCGGGTGGCCCATGGTGGGCAGATGAAATGGCTAGCACACCTCAACCGTCAAATTCCGCAGGGACCGGTGGACACCAGGTTCGTGGCCCAGGAGCCACCGCGGCGCCCGCATACAGCCGCCCGACAGGCTGCTACCCGGGCGGCGGTCCCCGGGATGTCCATGGCCGCGATCGAACAGGAGCAGTTGAGTTGCACCCTGGTAACCGAGGATCGGCACCTGATCGACCAATTGGCGGGGATCGCGTTGGGTGCGGCGGTACGCATCAACCACTGCGCTTCGCCCGAACGCTTCGAGGAACAGCTGCCGGAGGGTCCCGTACTCTGGGGAGCCGACGCCCTGTGCCACCTCAACGGTGCTCGCAGGTGGAGATGCGATGTGCTGCTGGGGACCGAGACGGACAACGAACAGCTCTGGTTGACGGCCAGTACCAGGCCCCAGGCCCGGGTGGCGGTGCTGCCGCTGGCCGCCGGCTGGCTGGGTGAATACCTGGGCCAGTGGGCCCTGCACAGCGGCCATGGGCACACCATCGTGTTCTCCGGCCTGGCCGGGGGCATCGGAACCAGTGCCCTATCCGGCCTGCTGGCCCACGCCGGGACGTTGAGCGGGCTGCGGTCCGTGGTGGTCGACCTGGATCCGTACTCCGGTTCCCTGTGGCCAATGCTCAACTGGCAGCCAGCCAATGGCATCGGATGGGAACACCTGCGCGGCTCGGGGGGAACCCTGGCCGCCCACCAGTTCCGTGAGGTGTTGGCCCGGGTGCAGGACACCGCGGTGCTGACCTGGCAACAGGAGCCCTCCAGCTACGACATCGACGAATCGCTGGCGGTGCGGGTGCTGGCCGCCGCACGCCAGGCCTTTGACCTGGTAGTGATTGACACTGGTCGATATCTCCACCCGTTGTCGGGTGTGATCGCCCAATTCGCCAACCAGCAGGTGCTCACCTGCCAACCGGAGCAGGACGCGCGGCTCGCTGAACTGGGACACCCGTTCATTGCCTGCACCACCTCGCAGAAAGTGGAGGTACCGGGGGAGCTGCGGCAACAGCTGCTTGGCTGCTTTCCGCCGACCTCCCGGATCGCGCGAAGTATCGAACGGGCCGAATTATTCGACTCGCTGCGTTCGGGCAGGCTGCGGCAACGCATCGCCGACTATGACCTGTTGCCCACCACCGGGACGGGACACCCATGAGCACCGGCAGAAGGGTAAGACAGCCCCTGGGCACGACCCCCGAGCCGGAACTTGACCCCGGCCTGCTGGCCTCGGTGCGCCGCAAGGCACTGGAAAACGGTGGCAGCCTGGACCCGATCGCGCTCGCCGAGGCGGTGACCGAGGCAGGAACCTCCTGGGGCTCCACCGGGGCGGCGCAGACCCTGCAGAAATTGCGTGATGAGGTCCAGGGGTTATCGGTCCTGGAACAGTTCGCTTCCGCTCCCGGAGTCAGCGACGTGCTGGTTGATCACCGCGGAGCGGTCTGGACGGATTCGTCCAAGGGGCTTGAACGCACCGGCTACGCGTTCAATTCACCGCAACAGGTGCGGCGGCTGGCCGCGCACTTCGCGGCCATGGCCGGCAAGCGGCTGGATGAGGCCAGCCCGTACGTGGATGTCACGGTGCGCAACTACCGGATCCATGCCGTGCTGCCACCCATCGCAGCCGATGGTCCGGTCATTTCCATCAGGGTCAAGGGGCCGAAGGGCATCAACCTGGAACAGTTGCTGGGAGACCGCAACAGCTGGTGGGGCCCGTTGCTGCGGCAGATCATGTGCCACCGGCTGAACTTCCTGATCTCCGGGGGCACCGGGGCGGGGAAAACCACCTTGTTGCAGGCCATGCTGGCCCTGGTGCCGGAGAACCAGCGGATCGTGGTGATCGAGGACTCCAAGGAACTGTCCATAACCCACGAGCATGTGATCTCGCTGCAGACCAGGGCCGCCAATGTGGAATCCAGCGGAGCGGTGACCTTGAGCGACCTGGTGGTCCAGGCGCTGCGGATGAGGCCGGACCGCTTGATCGTGGGCGAATGCCGCGGGGCCGAGATCAGGGATTTTCTGGCTGCGATGAACACCGGACACCAGGGAGCGGCCGGAACCATCCACGCGAACGATCCGGCCGCGATCCCGGCGCGGCTCGCCGCCCTGGGTGCCTTGGCCGGTTGGGACACCCAGGCCACCGCCTTGCAGGCCAACAGCGCACTGGACTTGTTGCTCCATGTGGATCGTGACGGGCAGGGGCGGCGTGGCCCGGTGAAGCTCAGCCGGCTGGTGCTTGATGACAAGGACAGGATCAGGGTCGTCGGGCTCATCGACGCCACGGCGCGGGAACCGCTGCCCGAAGCGAGCGCCGAATGGATCGGTACCCGTTTCCCGCCGCAGACCATCAACGACATGCGCCGCCTGCTGGGGCGACACCGGGGGAGCGGGTGATCATGCTCGGGATCGTGCTGGTGGCGCTGGCAGTGTATCTGTGGTGGGCCGCGCCGTGCGCGTCAAGGCCCGGCGGGAAAGCTGCCCGCCGCTGGTTACCGCGCTGGGTGTTACCCCGGAAACAGCCGGACTTGCAGGCCGCGGAACTGCGGGAAAGCGCACGGGTAGTCCGGGAACTGGCCAGCCTGCTGCGAAGCGGGCAGAACCTGGATACGGCATTGGAACATCTGGTGCTGATCGAACGGAATGCCGGGTCGGCGCTCCAGGCACTGACCAGCTTGCGGTTGCGGCGAGGAGCGACCTGGGTTGTCGAACAGGATCCCGCAGGTGCAACGGACCGGCACCAGCGATGGCTGCTGACCCGCCTGGAATGGTGCGTGCAGATCAGCGCGGAAAGCGGGGCGCCGTTGGCCCAGGTGCTTGACCATCTGGCCGATGACCTCGAAGCCACGCTGGAGACCCGACGCACCTTCGATGTGGCCATGGCCGGCCCGCGGGCCACCACCAGGCTCCTGACCTGGTTGCCGGTGTTGGGGCTGCTTGGTGCGGCATTGTTCGGAATCGACATCCTCCCGACGTTCTCCACGACCCCCGTCGGCCAGGTCGCACTGGTGCTTGGGGTGCTGTTGTGGCTGGCCAACAGATGGTGGTGCCGCTGGCTGCTCGATCGGTGTACCCGGAAGGCGGTGGGATGATGCTTGTGCTTGGGGTGATGCTGTGTTGCATCGCCATACTGCTGGCCTCGGCTCCGCTCCGCGCCAGCCGGCCCCGGCCGCGGCGCAAGGGGTATGGCGGGCCGGAGGAGCAACCCCCGGTGGAACTGGTTCTGGACCTGGCTGCCAGCCTGCTGGAGTCCGGGCTCCCCATCGGGCGGGTGCTGGAGATCCTGGGCAGCAGGATCGGGCACTGCGCGCATCTGAGGACGGTGGCCAGATGCCTGGAATTGAACATGGAGTGGGAACAGGCCTGGCAGCACTGCCCGTCGTGGCTTGACCCATTGCAACGGGCGCTGCACTTCACCCAGAGCTCCGGTGCCGGATCGGCGCAGCTGCTGCGCAGTTTCGCGCAGCTGCAACGGCGTGAACGAACCAAGAAGGCACAGGAGATCGGGGCGCAATTTGGGACCAAGCTGGTACTTCCCCTGGGGTTGTGTGCTTTGCCCTCCTTCATCGCCTTGGGCGTGGTGCCGATCATTCTTGCCCTGCTTCCCGAATGGTAATCCCCAGACCGTCAACCCGGCGCATACCTGCGGCGGTCAGGGACACATGCTGGAAACAGGCAGGAACGCATTCTGCCGATCCCTCACCACCGCCACACGACGGTGGAACCCGATGAAAGGACACCGATCATGATTTCGAGTCGATTCCCGCACCGCGCGCATCCCGCGACTACCGCGGGCACACCACACTGGACCGATGACGAGGGCAGCACCACGGCAGAGTTCGCGATGGTGACGCTGGCAGCCGTGGCGTTTGCGGGGCTGCTGATCGGCATCCTCTCCAGCGGGGATGTCCGCGGCATGCTGATGGGCCTGATCAGCCGGGCCCTGAGCCTGTAGCCATGAAAGCGGGTGACGACCGGGGCAGCAGCACCGCTGAACTGGCAATGCTGCTGCCGGTGATGGCACTGTTCCTGTCCCTGGTCCTGGGCCTGGGAGTCCTGGGATCCCACCAGATCAGGGTGCAACAGGCCGCGTCGGCCGTTGCCCGCGAGCTGGCCCGGGGCCAGAGCCCTGCCCAGGCCGAGAGCAGCGGCATCAGGTTGGCCGGCCGCGAGGCGACCTACCACATGGGCGGCACGTCGGAGGTGGCCACGGTACGGGTCACACGCAATGTGCAGCTGCCCTTGGTGGGAACGGTCGTGGTGCACGGCGAAGCCCGGGTGGCGGTGGAGCAGCCATGAGCCGGTGGCGCCGGGAGGAGGGCAACGGGACCGTGACGGGTCTGCTGCTGGTGGCGGTGGCACTGCTGGCCGCGGGCTGCGTCCTGCTCTTCCTGGCGGCCGGCCAGGCTGCCACACGGGCCGGTACCGCAGCCGACCTGGCGGCGCTGGCTGCCGCGGATACCGCGCGGGGGCTGCGCAGCGGCAGCGCCTGCGCTGTAGCGGCCGAGATCAGCCAGGCGAACGGGGCGGTACTGCGGGAATGCACCGTCGAACCAACGGGGGATACCGTACGACTCGTCGTGGGTGTCGATGTCCGGTTTTCTTTTGCGGGCATGACGTTGTACCAGGCCGCGGCCTCGGCCAGGGCGGGTCCGCCGCAACTGAACTAACGGTGGTGCCGTGGCTCGATATCCTCCAGGATCGCGCTGAGCAGCAGCACCGCCCCGGGCTTGTTCAGCGGGTTGTTGCGGTTGCCGCATTTGGGGGATTGCACACAACTGGGACACCCGTTGCTGCATTCGCAGCTTTCGATCGCATCACGGGTTGCCCTGACCCAGGGCATGAATTGCTCGAACCCCCGTTCGGCGAAGCCTGCCCCACCGGGTTGGGCGTCATAGACGAAGATCGTCGGTTCACCGGTATCCGCATGCAGTGCCGTGGAAACGCCACCGATATCCCAGCGATCGCTGGTGGCGACCAACGGCAGCAGGCCGATCATGGCGTGTTCGGCCGCGTGCAGCGCCCCGGGGAAGAACTCCGGGGTGATTCCGGCATTGACCAGTCGTTGCTCGGTCAGGGTGAACCAGATGGACTTGGTGTGCAGGTCGCGGGCTTCCAGCTCCAGGGGTTCCTCGGAGAGTACCTCGTTTGATGAAATGGACTTGCGCTGGAACGACACCACCTGGGTGGTGACTACCACTTCGCCGAAATGGATCGCCAGATTCCGGTGCTCGCTCCGGCGCTCGGTGCTTTCAACACCGACTGTGGTGATATCGCGCGCCGTGGTGTAGTAGTCCGGATTCACCTGGGTGACCAGCACGGTGTGGTTCTGTTCGTCGAGCTCCTCCACGAAATAGCTCGACCCCTGGTGCACGTAGATGGCCCCGGGATGGGCCTGGTAGTGGGTTTGCGGGGAATCCATGGTGCCAAGGATCGCCCCGGAGTCGCTGTCGATGATATTGACCGGACCGCCACCATCCGCACGGATCGAGAACATGGCTGCGGCATGCTGCGCATGGGTCCAGAACCAGCCGGCTGGTCGGCGGCGCAGGTAGCCGCGGGACACCAACGAATCCAGGAGCATCTCCGCAGTGTCCCCGAAGATTTCCAGTTCCTCGGCGCGCAACGGCAATTCCTGGGCGGCGGTGCACAGATGCCCGGAGAGCACGTACTTGTTCTGCGGGTCGAAGACCGTGGCTTCCACCCCGATGTCGAAGATGGCCTCGGGATGATGCACCAGGTAGGTGTCCAACGGATCCTCGCTGGCCACGAAGATCGCCAGCGATCCCTGCCCGGCCCGGCCTGCCCGTCCGATCTGTTGGAAGAACGAGGCCCGGGTCCCCGGCCAGCCGGCCACGACCACCGCGTCCAACCCGGCGATGTCGATGCCCAGCTCCAGGGCGGAGGTGGAGGTGACCGCCAGCAGCTGCCCGCTACGCAGTTGGCTTTCGATCTGCCGCCGTTCGCTGGGAAGGTAGCCCGAGCGGTAGGCGGCCAACCGGACGCTGAGGTCCGGGGCGAACTGTTCCAGGTGCTTGCGGGTGAGTGTGGCAATGGTTTCGGCGCCGCGTCGGGATTTGATGAAAACAATGCTGCGTATGTGGTCGGCCATCAGGTCGGTGAGGATGGAGGCGCTTTCGGCGATCGCGGTGCGGCGCACCGGCGCACCGTTCTCCCCATGCCGATCGGTTAGCGGAGGCTCCCATAACCCGATCACCAGTTCGCCGGCCGCCGAGAAATCGTGGGTGACCGCCTGGGCCGGGGCGCCGATGAGCCGGGAGAAGGATTCCGCGGGGGCCGCACTGGTTGCCGAGGCCCCGATGAAAACCGGTGTTGCCCGGTAGTGGGCGCAGATACGACGCAGCCGTCGCAACAGGTTGGCCACATGCGAGCCGAACACCCCGCGATAGGAGTGGGCCTCGTCGATGACCACATACCGCAGCCGCTTGAAAAAGCGGTCCCAGCCGGGGTGGTTGGGGAGTATCCCGCGGTGGAGCATATCGGGGTTGGTGAAGATGAAGTTGGCATGCTGGCGGATCCAGGCCCTGCTGGCCGGATCCGTGTCCCCGTCGTAGGCCGCGGCCCTGACCCCGGGAACATCCAACGCAGTGACAGAGGCCAACTGGTCGGCTGCCAGCGCCTTGGTCGGACACAGGTACAGGATGGTCGCCTGGGCCTCGGCGTCGTTGAACGCCGAGTCGCGGCTGCGGTAGAGGGCATCCAGGCCCGGCATCAGGTAGGTCAGCGACTTGCCCGAGGCGGTGCCGGTCGAAACGATGGTATGGACTCGGTCGTGGACCAGTTCGGCGGCCTGGACCTGATGGAGCCACGGACGGTCGATGCCGACCGACTGGAAAACGGAGCGGACCTCCGGGTCCAGCCATGCCGGCCAATCGGCGGTGATCTCGTCCTTCGCCGGCACGCTGCGACGATGAATGATCGCGTCCGGATCATTCTGGCGCTCGAACGGGTCGAGCAGCGCACTGACAGTCTTGGCCATAACCGACTTTCGCACTAAAGGATGGCTAACTGGTGTTAAATGCTACTCGCCGCCCATCCCTGGCAGGACGGCGGCGAGTGGTCGAAACGGTGGATCTCAGGCCTTGAAGGCAACAACGCTTCCCAGGTTGGTCCAGCCCAATGACGCGTAGAGCTTCTGGCCGTCAACCGAGGCGATGAGCAGACCCTCATCAACGTCGTGTTCCTGCGCCAGCGAGGCCAGGGCGCGCATGGTCAGCGACCCCAGGCCGCGCCGCCGGAAATCAGGTGCGGTAATGATCCGGTCGAAAATGGCGTAACCGCTGACCGCGGAGACGTGGCCGGAGGCGGCCACAATATCCTGCGAGTCCTCGGGATGCAGGGACACATAGGCGTGCGTGCCGTCGCGTTCGATCTGGAAGATGAACCCATCCGGTGGCAGGGGAACCTCGACATCGTGGCTGGCCAGTTCGGTGACCATGAGTACCTCATCGTCGGCCGCGACCTGAAGACCGGTCTCACCGGCAAGGTTGACCAGTCCGGCGATGTCCTCGGAAAATGCGGTCAGGCGACGGGAGGGATGCTTCTTCAAGGTCTCGGAAACCGCCAACAGCTCTTCCTTGGACGGGTCGAAGATGACGTATTCCCAATCCTCGGTGGTGTCATGCCGCAACGCGGCGTGCACACGGCCCTCATGACGGGCCTCGTATCCTCGCGCACCAGCCCAGCCTGCGACCCAGGTGCCAATCAGTTCATCACTTGCGTTCGATGCCATGCTTTGACCCTACCCTGTCTTTCCTAGTAAAACGCTGACAACAGGCCAATCGTTGCCTACTTGAAATCATAAACAAATCAGTGTGACGTTGCTCCATGTATCCACAGAACCGGCCTTAAAGCCACTATCCTTTTACCTTGTGGCCATTCATCGCATTGTCTTGTATTACGCATTTACACCGTTAAGCGACCCGGAGGCGATACGCCTTTGGCAGCGGTCCCTGCTGGAGCGCTGGGGGTTGCGCGGACGCATCATCATCTCCAAGGACGGTATCAACGGTACCGTTGGTGGCGAAATCTCCGCCGTGAAGCAATATGTCAAGGCTACCCGTGAGTACGGGCCCTTCAGCAAGATGGACATCAAATGGTCCGAGGGTTCGGCGGAGGATTTTCCCCGCATCTCCGTCAAGGTTCGCGACGAGATAGTCACCTTCGGTGCCCCCGGGGAACTCAAGGTCGATGAAAACGGTGTGGTCGGCGGCGGTACCCACCTGCGCCCCGAAGAACTGCATGAACTGGTTGAGACCAAGGCCAAGGAGGGAACCGAGGTTTCCTTCTTCGACGGACGCAACGCCTTCGAGGCGCAGATCGGACGTTTCAGGAACGCGATCGTCCCCGATGTGGAAACCACGCGCGAATTCCTCGACGAGATCGAATCGGGAAAATACGACCACCTCAAGGACCAGCCGGTGGTCACCTACTGCACCGGCGGAATCCGTTGCGAGGTACTCTCCGCACTGATGATCAACCGCGGTTTCCAACAGGTCTACCAGATGCAGGGTGGCATCGTGCGCTACGGCGAAAAATACGGTGACAAGGGCCTGTGGGAAGGTTCCCTGTACGTCTTCGACAAGCGGATGCATATGGAATTCAGCGAGGAAGCCGAAACCATCGGCCGTTGCGTGGGCTGTGCGGCCCCGACCAACAAGTTCGAGAATTGCTCCGATCTCTCCTGCCGCAATCTGCGCCTGTTCTGCGCCGACTGCGCCCAGGACGAGAAGCTGCGCCGCTGCCCGGACTGCCAACGCGCCGCGGTCGAATCCTAGCCGTTGCCGGGGCGAAGGGCCTGGTTCCCCTCAGCGGAGAACCGGGCCCTTCGCGTACCGGGCCGGGGGCTAATTCGCCCCGGCAGGCCAGAGATCCATCGACGGGTCCAGTACCTGGGTCTGTTCTTCCTCGGACCGGTACACCCGGAAACCCCGGGCCAGGTAATTGGGCAAGGCCGCGGGCCCGTCCAACGAGCAGGTGTGCAGCCAAATGCGTGACACCGGGGCCAGTGCCGGTTCCCGCTCATGCAGCGACCAGGCCCGGAGGATGCCCTCGGTGAGCAGCGCCCCACCCAGGCCCTGCCCGGTGGCTTGGGGGAACAACCCGAAGTAGAAGACCTCCACGTCGGTGCCCGCCGCACCACGCGAGGAAGCCAGTTCGATATAGCCCTGCGGGGCACCATTGCGGTACAGCACATGGGTTTCGGACCCGGGCCGCTGCAACTGCTCATCCCACTGGGCCCGGGTCAGCACCAGGCGGTCCGCCCAGTTCAGCTCGCTGCCCACCCCCAGGTACAGGAAGCGGGAGAACTCGGGCGTGATCTGGTCAACGCGTTCAATCCGGGCATCGGCGGGCAGGGGCTTGGAGGACGGGATCAGCTCGGTGGGATCGAGTAGTTCCAGATAGGTGACGGTAACAAGTGCCATGGAAGTATCGTACGTTCCCGCGGCCGGGCACATGCTCCGGGAACTGGCTAGAATCGCTTGTGTGACTTCCACAGACTTTGCCTCCGTGATCGATACCCCGTCTAGCGCCAACCAGCAGCTGCTGGACGCCCTCCATCAGGACCTGGACGCCGCTGGTTTTCGGCTGGACCCGATCGCCGAGCTGCTGGGATCCGAGGCGATGGATGCCTTTGCCCGGGACCAGATCACCCCGGCCCTATGGCGGTTGGCGCACACCGCTGGCCAGGACCAGTCCCTGGCCACGGTGATCCGGTTATTCCAGCTGGGCCAGAGCGTGGGGCGCCAGGACCTGGACGCCGTATTCGAGCGCACCGGTTGCCCCGGACTGCTGGAACTGGGTCTGCTTGAGGAGCACCAGGACGGTTATCGGGCCGCGGTGGCCCTGACCCCGCACGCCTCGGATACCTCCGGTGAATTGTGGGTGGCCCATGACCTGGGCGCCCACCAACGTCCCGGGGTGCTGCGCACCGACCATGTCTTGGGGATTGGGCATGCCTCAACGACCCTGGCCCAGATCACCTTGCGGCCGCGGGTCCGGCGAGCCCTGGATCTGGGCACCGGATGCGGCATCCAGCTCTTCCACCTGCTTGCCCACGCCGACCATGTCACCGCGACGGACCTGTCGGAGCGGGCCCTGGGCTTCGCCCGGTTCAACCTGCTGCTGAACCACCGCCAGTTGCGCCTGGACCCCGCGGACCTGGGCCGGCGGGTTTCGCTGCGTGCCGGAAACCTCTTCGAACCGGTCCGTGGGGAACTGTTCGACCTGATCGCCTCCAATCCGCCATTCGTGATCACCCCGCGGCAGGAAGGGCACCAGGAGATGTTCACCTACCGGGACGGCGGAATGGCCGGGGACCGCCTGGTGCGGACCCTGATCGAGCAGCTGCCCGCCTACCTGAACCCCGGTGGCAGTGCCCAGATGCTGGCCAACTGGGAAATCCCGTCCGGGGAGCAACCCTGGCACGCACGCATCGGCGACTGGTTCGCCGCTGAGCTGGATGTCTGGGTGATCCAACGTGAGCAGTCCTCGCCGAGCGTGTACGCGGAGACCTGGTTGCGTGATTCCTCGCAGACCGAGGACCTGACCGGGTACCAGCAGGAATATGAGGCTTATCTCAATGACTTCGCCACACGTGCTGTGGGATCTGTGGGATTCGGCTACGTGTACCTGGCCAAGCCCGGCAGCCCGCGCAGCACCCACCGCAACTTCGAGGCCATCGGGCATCCGGTGGAGCAGCCCCTGGCACCATACCTGCAACGTGACCTGGAAACGCTGGAGCAACTGCGTGCGGCGGGCGAAAGCTGGATCCACTGGCACCTGGAGGTCGCCGAGGACGTTACCGAGGAACGCCACCAGCGTCCCGGGGCAGAGCACCCCGGGGTGATACTCCTGCGCCAGGGGGCGGGGCTGCGCCGCAGTGAGATCCTCGATACGGCGCAAGCTGGTTTCATTTCCGCCTGTGACGGGGAATTGAGCATTAACCAGCTGGCCAATGCCCTTGATGCGCTGATAGGTGAGGGTGAGGAGGACTTCATGCCGACCCTCTTAAGCGGGGTTGAACGCTTAATTCGGCATGGCTTTCTTCGCAAAGTGTGAAACAAGGGCTAAAGTTTTTTCTTATGACACACAACACATCTGACCGGCGCGCTGTACAGTCGCCGGGCGGGGGTGTGAAGGAACCGACTTTGGTGTCCATCACCGACCCCCAGGCGATCCGTGCGCTGGCCCATGATGCGCGCCTGATTGTGCTTGACGAGCTCTTCGCCTCACAGGCCACGCGGACAGCCACGGAGCTGGCCTCGCTGTGTTCATTGACCCCCAGTGCGATGAGCTATCACCTGCGTGCGTTGGAGAAATACGGTTATGTGACCAGGGCGGCCAGCGAGGGCGATGCACGTGAACGCCGCTGGCGCGCGGCCGGCGAGCGGCTGGAGCTGAATACCCACGACGGGTCGTCGAACGCCAAAACCGCCTACCTGAATGTGCAGCTGAACCAGTTCCGCACCCGGCTGAACGCCGAGGTGGAGCGCCGGCAGGCCGAAGCGAAAGCCGGAATCATCCCCCCGGATGACCGGCCTCCGTTGCTCAGCAGCGGGCTGGTGTTCCTGCCCGAGGAGAAGCAAAAGGAATTCAACCGCCGGTTAATGGACCTGATCTACGAGTATGAGGCCATGGCCACAGCCGAGGAACGCGCCATCGACTCCACCAAAATGTTCTACTTGGTATCGTTGTTGCCCGAGTACCCGCCCCCCGTGGAGCACAAGGCGTAGACGGAACGGGTAGCTCTTCGATGTATGATCATCGGGAATCGTGGCTCAAATACGGAGCCGTGAATACACTTTGGCGACAACGACCGCGGCCCTGATAGGTTCGGGGCCCAATTGTTGCCGACACTGTATAAAGGAGAGCCGTGCCCCCGAAGGCCAAGGAAACAACCGGTAAGAAACTCGTGATCGTCGAGTCCCCTGCCAAAGTGAAGTCGATCGCCAAATACCTCGGCGACGGCTTCGACGTGGATGCTTCCGTGGGGCATATCCGTGATCTTCCGCAGCCCTCGGAACTACCGACCGAGCTGAAAAAAACCTCGGTTGGCAAATTCGCGGTGGATCTGGACAACGACTTCGAGCCCTACTACGTGGTCTACCCGGATAAGAAAAAACGTGTCTCCGAACTGAAAGCCAAGCTCAAGGACGCCGACGAACTCTATCTGGCAACAGATGCGGACCGCGAGGGCGAGGCCATCGCGTGGCACCTGTTGCAGGTGCTCAAGCCCAAGGTTCCGGTACGCCGCCTGGCCTTCACCGAAATCACCAAGGAAGGTATCGAGCGCGCGTTGGGGAACATGCGTGAACTGGATACCGATCTGGTGGACGCCCAGGAAACCCGCCGTGTGCTCGACCGCCTGTACGGCTACGAGATTTCCCCCGTGCTCTGGCGCAAGGTCGCCCGCGGCCTGTCTGCCGGTCGTGTGCAGTCGGTGGCCACCCGCCTGGTGGTGGAGCGCGAACGCGAACGCATGGCCTTCATCAGCGCCGGCTACTGGGATATCAAGGGCCGGTTCGATAACGGTGCCGGTGAGGGATTCGGCGCCAAGCTCTCTTCCGTGGACGGGGCACGCGTGGCCTCCGGACGCGACTTCGATGACCGGGGCCAGCTGAAGACCGGACGCAGCACCATCACCCACCTGAATGAGGAGCAGGCCCGCTCCCTGGTGGACAACCTGGCCGAGTCCGACTTCGCGGTCACCTCGGTTGAGGACAAGCCCTACACCCGCCGTCCGGCCGCCCCGTTCACCACCTCCACCCTGCAGCAGGAAGCCAGCCGCAAGCTGCGCTGGAGTTCGCGTATCACCATGCAGGTGGCCCAGCGGCTGTACGAAAACGGGTACATCACCTATATGCGTACCGACTCGGTATTCCTCTCCAACGAGGCTGTCACCGCAGCGCGCAAGCAGGCCACCGAATTGTACGGCGCCGATTCGGTGCCCGAACGCCCCCGCGTGTACAAGGCCAAGAGCGATGCCGCGCAGGAAGCCCATGAGGCGATCCGCCCGGCAGGTGACATGTTCCGCCGCCCCAAGGATGTGCGCAGCTCGCTGACCAAGGACGAATTCACGCTGTATGAGCTGATCTGGAAGCGTACCGTCGCATCCCAGATGGCCGATGCGAAGGGCTTCACCGCCACCATCAAGCTGGCCGGCACGGCCAGCGACTCCCGGGTGGCCGAGTTCTCGGCGTCCGGAACCGTGATCACCTTCCGCGGCTTCCTCTCCGCCTACGAGGAAGGCAAGGACACCACCTCCGAGGCCGAAGGCGCGGACCAGTCCGAGGCACGCCTGCCGCAGCTGAAGGTCGGCGACGGGCTGAACGGCTCGGACCTGGAAGCACTGGGACACGAAACCACCCCGCCGGCCCGGTACACCGAAGCATCGATCGTCGCTGAACTGGAAAAGCGCGAGATCGGGCGCCCCTCGACCTACGCACCGACGATTTCCACCATCATGGACCGCGGCTACGTGACCAAACGCGGCGGTGCCCTGGTGCCCAGCTGGATCGCCTTCTCGGTGATCCGCCTGCTCGAGGAGCACTTCGCCCGCTACGTCGACTACGACTTCACCGCACGGCTGGAAGACGATCTGGATGAGATCGCCAAGGGCGAGCGGGCCCGCAGCGACTGGCTGAACCTCTTCTACTTCGGCAAGGACGACAGCCAGGGCCTGAAGCACGTGGTGGACAACCTCGGGGACATCGACGCCCGGGCCATCAACTCCATCGCCATCACCGAGGATATCGTGCTGCGTGTGGGCAAGTTCGGCCCCTACCTGGAGCGCACCCTGCCGGCCGATGCACCGGAGGGCACCGACCCGCAACGCGCCAACGTCCCGGAAGAACTGGCACCGGATGAGCTCACCGCGGCCAAGGCCGAGGAACTGTTCGCCAATGCGCAGGTCTCGGAGCGGGAATTGGGCGTGGATCCCCAGACCGGCCGGACCATCATGGCCAAGGACGGCCGCTACGGTGCCTACGTCACCGAGGTGATCCCGGAACTGACCGATGAGCAGATCGCCGCCCTGCCGGTGGAATACTACAAGAACGGCAAGCCGAAGCCGCCCAAGAAGCCGGCGAAAATCAAGCCGCGGACCGGTTCGCTGTTCAAGTCGATGAGCGTCGAGACGGTGACCCTGGAAGAGGCCCTGAAGCTGTTGAGCCTGCCGCGGGTGGTCGGCACCGATGCCGAGGGCGTGGAGATCACCGTGCAGAACGGCCGCTTCGGCCCGTACCTGAAGAAGGGCACCGACTCGCGCTCGATCGAGTCCGAAGAGCAGATCTTCACGATCACCCTGGACGAGGCACTGGCGATCTACGCCCAGCCCAAGCAGCGTGGACGACGTGCCGCGGTGCCGCCGCTGGCGGAATTCGGTACCGACCCGACCAGCGAAAAGAATATCGTGGTCAAGGACGGACGCTTCGGCCCCTATATCACCGACGGGGAAACCAACATCACCGTCCCTCGGGGTCTGCCGATCGAGGAGCTCACGCGTGAAAAGGCCATTGAACTGCTGGCCGAGAAACGGGCCAAGGGCCCGGTCAAGCGCAAGAGCAGCGCCGCGAAGCCGGCGGCCAAGAAAACACCAGCCAAGAAGGCCACCGCCAAGAAGACCACGGCCAAGACGAGTGAGAAATAGCAACCTTTCTCCTGATGTGAAGGAAAGACCATGAGGCTGGGCGTACTGGATATCGGTTCGAATACCGTGCATCTTCTGCTGGTTGACGCGTATCCGGGCGCCCGCCCCACGCCCTATGCCTCGCACAAGCGTCCGCTGTCGCTGGTGCAGTACCTGAACGAGTACGGTGCTATCACCATGGAGGGCCAGAACGAGCTGATCGGCTTCATCAAGGAGGCCTCGAACTTCGCCAATAACCACCGGGTCGAGGACTTCATGGCCTTCTGCACCTCGGCGATCCGCGAATCCTCCAACGGCCAGCAGGTGCTGGAACGGGTGGAAACCGAAACCGGGGTCACGCTGCTGGAACTGTCCGGTGAGCAGGAAGCAGGGATGACCTTCCACGCGGTGCGGCGCTGGTACGGCTGGTCCCACGATTCGATCCTGAACCTGGATATGGGCGGTGGCTCGCTGGAACTGGCCCGCGGCAATGACGAGTTCCCGCAGGTGGCCTACTCGGTACCCTTGGGTGCCGGCCGGCTGACCCGCGAGTGGCTACCCGATGACCCGCCGACCATGAAACAGGTCAAGGAGCTTCGCACCTATGTGCGCGACGTGCTCGCCGATCCGGCCACCGAACTGAACCAGTACGGCAAACCGTCCATTGCCACCGCCACTTCCAAGACCTTCCGCTCCCTGGCGAGGATCACCGGTGCGGCTCCCAGCGCCGAGGGTATCTACGTCAAGCGGGTACTTGAACGCGACAGCCTCAAACTGTGGACCAACCGGCTGGTGGCCATGACCTGGGATGAGCGGGCGGAGCTGCCCGGGGTTTCCCATGTGCGTGCCCCGCAGATGCTGGCCGGGGCCCTGGTGGCGATCGAGGCGATGAAGGCCCTGAAAATCAAACAGGTCCGGATTTGTCCCTGGGCGTTGCGTGAAGGTTTGATGTTGCGACGATTTGATCATGTCTTGTTTGACTCATCGACTCCGCTAAGTAGTAGCGTGGGGGTAGGAGAGGTAGCTCTCGGTGCCGGAATGGGGCAGGTTCCCGCTCCGGTGGAATCAAGCTAGACCCCATCAGGGGAGGTTCCAACGCACCGATGCTTGGAGGAAGGGCGAGAGATGCAAGAGCCTGCTAGGACACCGATTCCGGTTACGCTATCCAGCGCCTCGGTGTACCCGATGACGGTGCACGATGCCTTCGCCGTGGCCAAGGACGTGGGCTATGACGGAATCGAGGTACTGATCACCGGCAACCAGGCCACGCAGTCGGCCACCGCTTTGCTGGCACTGATGGACAAGTACCAGCTGCCGATCATGGCCATCCACGCACCGACCCTGCTGCTGACCCAACAGGTTTGGGGTTCGGCCTGGGCCAAGATCGAAAGATCGGTGATCCTGGCCCAAGCGGTGGGCGCCGATGTGGTGGTGGCCCATCCGCCGTTCCGCTGGCAGGGCAACTATGCCCTGGAATTCGCCGGTGGCGTGCAACGCCTGACCGAATCCACCGGGATGAAGATCGCGGTGGAGAACATGTACCCATGGCGTGCCCGGGGTCGTGAGGCCAAGATGTACCTGCCGCACTGGGACCCGGTGCCGCAGGCCTACCCGCATGTCACCTGGGACTTCTCGCATGCGGCGATCGCCGAAATGGATTCGCTGAAAGCGGTGGAGCAGCTTGGCGACCGGCTGGCCCACGTGCACCTGTGCGACGGGTTGAACAACGGCAAGGACGAGCATCTGGTACCCGGACGCGGAACCCAACCGGTCACCGAGACCATGCACTACCTGCGTGACAGCGACTTCGACGGGGTCATTGCCGTGGAAGTCTCCACCCGCAAGGCCAAGGGGGCGGGGCAGAAGGAGGAATGGCTGGCCCAGACCCTGGACTTCGCCCGCAAGCACTTGGCCGTACAGGACAGCAAGGAACGGACAGCAAACTAACACCATGAGTGAACTCACCGCATCACTGAAATTGGCATTCCTGGGAACCGGTTCGATGAACGGGGCGATCCTGCGCGGGATCCTGGCCTCCGGGCATGACCCGAAACTGGTCACCGCCACCATCCGCAGCCGGAACCGGGAACAAGAACTTGAACAGCTGGGCATCAATGTCGTGGTCGTCGGTGAGGACCTCGACGCCAATGCGCGGGTGGCCGCCGAAGCAGACGTGGTCTTCCTGGGGGTGAAGCCGGTGGGTATCACCGAGCTGTGCACCGCCATCGCCGCACAACTGCAGCCATCCACCGTGATCGTCTCGGTAGCCGCGGCGATCACCTTGGAATCCATGGCGGCCAGGTTGCCGGTGGACCAGCCGCTGGTGCGCGCCATGCCCAATACGCCCTTGCAGGTCGGGGCGGGGGTAGTGGGCCTGAGCCCGGTGGCCGGGATGGATCCGGCGCAGCTGGACCAGGTGGCGGAACTGTTCTCCGGTTCGGGGGACGTGCACGTGATTGACGAGTCACAACAGGATGCCTTGTCGGCGATCTCGGGATCGGGTCCGGCCTACGCCTTCTACCTGGCCGAGGCGATGGCCAAGGCCGGGGTCGCCATGGGCCTGGAAGAACAGTTGGCGATCAGCCTGGCCCGTGCCACGGTGGCCGGGGCCGGCAAGATGCTGGCCGAGCCCGATGCGGACCCTTCGGCCCTGCGCAAATCGGTGACCAGCCCCAAGGGCACCACCGAACGTGCCATCGCCACCTTTGACGAACACGGTGTCCCTGCAACCATCGAAGCCGGTGCCCGGGCCGCGGCGGCGCGCGCTGCACAGCTGAGCGCTGAATTGGGCTAACCGGCCAGGACAGAGCACCCGCCGGGGCAACCACTTCAGGGCCGGACTACCGACTGCGGTAGTCCGGCCCTTGTCCTATCCGGCTGTCCAGGCGTGCACGCAGTGCCAAATGACGTGCACCCGGAATCAATTCCCCCACTGTGTCCCGGGACACAATGGGGGAAGTTGCTTTTCACCGAGGTCGAAAGCCGAGATCAACCCGGCGCGCGCTGCGGGGCCGGGAAGGGAATAGGGGAATCATGGATGCCAAATCTGTCATTGTTGTCGGAGCCGGTTCGGCCGGGGCGGTGGTCGCCCGCCGCCTGGTGGATGCCGGGGCGCGGGTCACGCTGTTCGAGGCCGGTGGGGAAGACACCAATCCGGCGATCCATGACCTGTCCCGACTGGGCGAGCTGTGGCACAGCGCCGATGACTGGGACTACTTCACCGCCCCGATGAAAGGCACCGCGAACAAGCCCATGCACCTGCCAAGGGGCAAGGTGCTTGGCGGATCCCATGCGTTAAACGCCACCATCTGGGTGCGTTGCTCACCCCACGATTTCAACGGGTGGGCCGAGCAGTGCGGTGAGCATTGGGCTTGGAAGAACGTGCTACCGGTCTACAAGGCCATGGAGGACTACTCCGGTGGTCCCAGCGAATTGCGCGGAAGCGGGGGACCGGTTCCGGTCGTTAATGGCTATGAGCTCGATCCGATCCACCGCTCCATCATGGACGCGGCCATCCAGGCCGGCGTTCCGTACAACCCTGACTACAACGGCCAGAATCTTGAAGGCGTCTCCCAGGAGCAGGTCAACATCGTCGAGGGGCAACGGATCAACACCTGGAAGTGCTACCTGAAACCGGTGCGTGAGAAGCTGCGGATCATCACCGGCGCCGAAGTCCATTCGGTGATCGTGGATGACGGTGCGGTGCACGGGGTGAGGTACCGGCTGGACGGCCAGGACCGGGAGCTGCGCGCGGACGAGGTCGTCCTCAGCGCCGGGGCCCTGGGCTCGCCGCAGATCCTGTTACGTTCGGGGATCGGCCCGGCCGCGGAGCTGGCCGCCGTTGGTGTCGAACCGGTGCTCGATTCCCCGCAGGTGGGCAAGAACCTGCACGACCACCTGTTGGCGCCGGTGATCGCCAAGACCACGACACGCGAGATCGACCCGCCCCGTGCCGGTGTCTCGGTCTCGCAGACCCACTTGTTCGCCAAATCCCGCGAGGAGCTGCCGGTGCCCGACACCCAGCCGATCTTCTTCGCCGTGCCGATGCTCTCCCCGGGGATGGAGCCGGTGGACGGTACGGCCTTCACCTTGCATTCGGGGATCATTTCCCCGGCCAGCCGCGGGGAGCTGACCCTGAATGGCCCGGGCCTTGACGACCCGGTGCGCATCGACCTGAACGCCCTGGATGACCCGAAGGATATGGCTTCCTTCCTGTTCTCGATCAAGCAATGCCGCGAGATCCTCAAACAGCAGGCGCTGGCCGAAGGCTGGGGTGCCGTGGAAGTCTACCCGGGCCCGGATGTGCAGACCGACGAGCAACTGGAAACCTACATCCGCGAGAATGTGGTCACCTACCACCACCAGGTCGGTACATGCCGCATGGGAAGCGACAAGCAGGCCGTCGTGGACCCGTGGCTGAGACTCAACGGGCTGACCGGGTTGCGGGTGGTGGATGCCTCGGTGATGCCCACGATCACCACCGGAAACACCAATGCGCCATCGATCCTGATCGGTGAGCTCGGGGCACGGTTCCTCATTGAGGACCTGCGCGGTGGCAGCACGCTGGAGACGGCGGATGCCGTGGTGGGCAGCTAGCGGTACTCCTGCACCTGCCGCGGTGCCCGGGCCGTGGTTACGGGCGTGAGGCGAAGCGTTCGAGCAGGTCCACATGGCCCGAGACGATCAGCACGTCCCGGCGGGTGACCATGGTGTCGGGTACCGCATAGGTGAAGTCCTCGCCCGGGGACTTCACCCCCACAATCGTCACCCCGTACTTGGAACGCACATTGGACTGGGCCAGGGTGAATCCCTGGGTTTCCTTCGGCGGGTACATCTTCACGATGGCGAAACCGTCATCGAATTCGATGAAGTCCAGCATCCGACCGCCAACCAGGTGCGCGGCGCGCACCCCGGCATCCGCCTCGGGGTAGATGACGTGGTTCGCGCCGATCCGGGTCAGGATCTTGCCGTGGGCGGGGGTGATCGCCTTGACCCACAGGTGCTCGATTCCCAGATCCACCAGGTTCACGGTGATCAGCACGCTGGATTCGATGGAGGTTCCCACCCCTACCACCGCCGAGGAGAACTCCTGGGCGCCGAGCTGGCGCAACGCGTCGATATTGGTGGCGTCGGCGGCCACCACATGGGTCAGCGTGCTCGCCCATTTCTGCACCAGCTCGGGGTTGCGCTCGATGGCCAGCACCTCGCGTCCCTGCCTGACCAGCTGTTCGGCCACCGCGATCCCGAAACGGCCCAACCCGATCACCAGCACCGGTGCATTGTGGTCAATGGATCTTTCAGCCAATGATCGGCCTCTCTTCCGGATACTGGTACAGGGTGTCGCGGTGGCGCATGGTCAGCGCGCTTGCCAAGGTAATGCTACCGATACGTCCGGCAAACATCAGCGCCGAGAGCACGTACTTGCCCTCGGGGGGAAGCTCGGCCGAGACATTCATGCTCAACCCCACCGTGCCGAAGGCCGAAATCGACTCGAACAGGGCACGGTCGAAGGACAGCCGGGAGTCGATCACCAGCAGTGCCGCGGTGGCCACGGCGACCAGGGTGGCACCCAGCACGATCACCGAGATCGCCACGCGCATGGTGGATTCGGGCAGCCGGCGGCCGAAGGCCCGCACCTCGGAGTCGCCGCGCACCTCCGCGGCAATGGCAAGGAACATCACCGCGATGGTGGTGACCTTGATACCCCCGGCAGTGGAGGCGGACCCGCCACCGGCAAACATCAGCGCGTTGGTCAGCAGCACACTGACCGGTTCAAGCTGGTTGGGATCCACCAGGTTGAAGCCACCGGAGCGGGTCATCACCGAGGCGAACAGGGCATTGGTGAATTTCTCGCCCGGTCCCAGCCCGGCAATGGTCCCTGCGTTGTTCCATTCCGCGGCCAGCCACAGCACGGTGCCCACCACCAGCAGGATCATGGTCACCAGCAAGGTGAGCTTGGTATGCAGGTTCCACTTGCGGTGATTCAACCGGTGGGCCAGCAGCACCATGATCACCGGGAAACCCAGTGACCCCAGGAAGACCCCGAGCATCAGCGGTCCGAGGATCCAGCCATCCATATGATAGGGGACCAGCCCATCCGAATGCGGTGTGAACCCGGCATTGTTGAAGGCCGACACCGCGTAGAACACCCCGTGCCAGATCGCCGAGGAGAAGGATTCGCCCAGCACCATGAACCGGGGAACCAGCAAGAGCGAGATCACCAGCTGCAGGCTGACCGCGGTCAGGATGACGATCCGCAGCAGCGAACGCACCTCGCCCAGGGCCGAGGTGCCGGCGGTGTTCATCGAGCTTTGCGCCACCAGCTTGCCGCGCACCCCCAGGCGCTTGGACACCGCCAGCGAGAGCAGCGAGGCGATCGTCAGGATCCCCAGTCCGCCGACGAACATGGCGATCAGGATCAGCAACTGGCCGAAGAAGGACCAATGCACGGCAGTGCTCACGGTGGTCAGGCCGGTAACGCACACCGCGGAGACCGCCGTGAACAGGGCATCGTGCAGTGCCGTGGGCTGCCCATCCGCCGCCGCGAAGGGTGCGGCCAGCAGCGAGGTGAAGACCGTAATGACCAACAGGAACGCGCCCAGGGCCAATCGTGCCGGGGAGCGAACCGTGAAATCCGCGAGTGCGGTCTTCAGGCGCAGCAGCTTGCGGCGGTGCCGTACCCGCAGCCGTTCAGCGTGTTCAACACGACGCTGCCGCGAAGACTCGCTCATCCATGCCTCATTCTCCGGTCGAAAGACGTCCTGACTCAAAGATAATCTACGCCGCGCGGCGGCCGGGAGGGCCTAGCGCGGGGAATGACGCGCGGCGGCTACACAAATGTGAGACGAAGCATTGAGATGCGTCACAGTCCGGTAGCCTGAGAATGTGCTAGAACCTCAACATCCTCCACGCCCCACCCTCGTTGTCTGGGATGAGCAGTACCTGCAATACAAGTTCAGCGACTACCATCCCATGCACCCCTGCCGCCTGGAACTGACCATGCGATTGAGCGAGCAGCTGGGGATACTGGAGGGAAAGAACCTCTCCCGCGATACCCCGGTGGTGGCCTCGGATGCCGAACTGCTCAAGGTGCACGGCGCCGAGTATGTGAAGCAGGTGCGCCGGGTCAGCCAGGATCCGAGCGATCCGGCACCGGATTTCGGGCTGGGAACCGAAGACGACCCGGCCTTCGCCGGGATGCATGAGGCCAGTGCCAGGATCTTCGGCGGGTCCCTGGTTGCCGCCGAGGCCATTGTGCAACAGACGGCGGTAAGGGCGGTGAACTTCGCCGGCGGCATGCACCACGCGGCGAAGGACAAGGCCAGTGGATTCTGCATCTACAACGATGCGGCCGCTGCCATCCAGCACCTGCTGGATAGCGGTGTGCAACGCGTGTGCTATATCGACGTGGATGCCCATCACGGAGACGGGACCGAATCCCTGTTCTGGGATGAGGAGCGGGTGCTGACCGTTTCCATCCACGAGTCGGGGATGAGCCTGTTCCCGGGCACCGGGTTCGCCAACGAAATCGGCGGTGCCAGGGCCCAGGGCAGCGCGGTGAACCTGGCCCTGCCGGCCATGACCGGGGACGCCGGATGGATGCGGGCATTCCATGCGGTGGTACCCCCACTGGTGCGGGCCTTCGCCCCGGAGGTGATCGTCTCGCAGCACGGCTGCGATGCCCATCGCGACGACGACCTAACGAACCTGAAGCTGTCGGTCGATGCCCAACGGCAGGTGGCCCTGGACATTTCGCAGCTGGCCGACGAGGTGTGCGAGGGCCGGTGGCTGGCCACCGGCGGTGGCGGCTATAACGTGACCGGGGTCGTGCCGCGGTCCTGGAGCCACCTGATCGCCATCGCGGCCGGTACGCCGGTCCCGCTGCGCACCTATGTGCCCGAGGAATTCCGCCGCTATGTCCTGGAAACCTACGGCAAGGCGGTTCCCTACCTGATGGGCGATGACGCGCAACTGTGGTGGCGTAACTGGGAGGTGGGCTATGATCCGGCAGATCCGGTGGACCGTTCCATTATCGCCACACGCAAGGAAGTGTTCCCGCTATATGGCCTGGATCCCTGGTTCGACTAGCGCAATCGGGCTTGTTTTGCACCGGTCGCGGGGCCCGGGACCGGCCCTGGTGGGACCTTGTGTGAATAGGACATTGGGCAAAGTCCGGACGAATACCCGTATATGCCGCTAGGGTTATGCCTGTGGCTATTGATGAATTGTTCTCTGCATTGGCGGAGCCGACCCGACGTCGGATCCTGGAAGAACTCAAGGACGAGGCGTTGGCGGTGGGGATGTTGGTCGAACGGTTGGAAATCTCCCAGCCCACGGTGTCCAAGCATCTCAAGGTGTTGCGCGAGGCGTCCCTGGTGACCATGAGCGCACAGGGCCAGCGACGCATTTACACCCTGAGTGTGTCGGCCATCGAGGAACTGGGGCAATGGTGTGCCGGTTTCCTTCCGGAGCCTGCACCCGTGGCCGAACCGGAACAGATCCAAACAGGTAGCCACGTGGCCGAGCTGGATACGGCAAACCCTGCCGGGATTCCCGCAGCGGCACAGCAACTGGGTCGTACCGTGGGACGCCGCCTGGAGCATGTGACCGGGCGGGCCCACGAAATCATTGAGCGTTTCCCACGATTCGGGCGTAAACGCCAAGAGTGAGTTGAGCACGAAACCCCCTGGGCTAAGGAAGAGGGCAGCGAGGCTCTACGTTACGTAGAGCTTAAAAAAATTGACGAAGAATTTCCATGGAACACGGTGTTCGTGGCATTCTCGTCGGTGGGGCATTGACGCCGGTTCTGCGGTAGAAGTATGCCCTAGCGCCTGCCCCAAGTGATTGAGGAGAGTAACTTGGACAAGCATCTAGCGACCATCCGTGACGAGGTATTCCGCAGGAATCCCGGTGAAGCCGAATTCCACCAGGCTGTGACGGAGGTCTTCGAAAGCCTCGAAGCAGTCTCCCAAAAGCATCCGGAATACGCCGAAGCCGCGATCCTGCAGCGTATGTGCGAACCCGAACGGCAGATCATCTTCCGTGTCCCGTGGACGGACGACGAGGGACGTGTCCAGATTAACCGCGGTTTCCGCGTTGAATTCAACTCGGCCCTGGGTCCCTACAAGGGCGGGCTGCGCTTCCACCCCTCGGTCTACCTGGGGACCGTCAAGTTCCTGGGCTTCGAACAGATCTTCAAGAACTCCCTGACCGGCATGCCGATCGGCGGCGGCAAGGGCGGCTCGGACTTCGACCCGCGCGGCAAGTCCGATGCCGAAGTCATGCGTTTCTGCCAGTCCTTCATGACCGAGTTGTACCGCCACATCGGGGAGTACACCGACGTGCCAGCCGGTGACATCGGCGTGGGCGGCCGCGAAATCGGCTACCTGTTCGGCCAGTACAAGCGCATCACCAACCGCTACGAGTCCGGTGTGCTGACCGGCAAGGGCCTGAGCTGGGGCGGCTCGCTGGTACGCCCGGAAGCCACCGGCTACGGTGCGGTCCTGTTCACCCAGGAAATGCTCGCCACCCGCAACACCAGCTTCGAAGGCCAGCGTGTGGTGGTTTCCGGGTCGGGTAACGTGGCGATCCACGCGATCGAAAAGGCCCAGCAGTTCGGCGCCCACGTGGTGGCGGCCTCGGACTCGGGCGGCTATATCCTGGACGAGAACGGCATCGATGTGCCGTTGCTGCGCCAGATCAAGGAAGTCGAGCGCGGGCGCATCAGCGACTATGCCGAGCGTCGCGGTTCGAAGAAGGTCCGCTACGTTGAGGGTGGGAACGTCTGGGATGAGAGCTGCACTGTCGCACTTCCCTGCGCCACCCAGAACGAACTGGGCGCCGCCTCGGCGAAGAAGCTGATCAACAGCGGCCTGATGGCCGTGGCCGAAGGCGCCAATATGCCGTGCACCGCCCAAGCAACCTCGCTGTTCCAGGATGCCGGGATCCTCTTCGGGCCGGGCAAGGCCGCCAACGCCGGCGGCGTGGCCACCTCCGCCCTGGAAATGCAGCAGAACGCCAGTCGTGACTCGTGGTCCTTCGCCCACACTGAGCGCCGCCTGAGCGAGATCATGGTGGGTATCCATGACCGCTGTGCCGAGACCGCCGAGGAATACGGTGTCCCCGGCAACTATGTGGCCGGCGCCAATATCGCCGGGTTCGTCAAGGTTGCCGACGCGATGCTGGCCCAGGGCCTGATCTAGGGAACCGTCGAAAACACACCGCTGTTGCCGGGCATGCTGCCGGCGGCAGCGGTGTGGTGTTTTAGTGGGTAATCGCGCAAACTTCTTCGGTCACTCGTGTGTTCCTGCTTCGTAAAGCACGGGCCGAACCATTAGACTATGGGATGAAGCGTACCCAACTATGATTGCCGATGTTGATCACAAGTCGTTGAAGTTGACGTATTGCTTTTCAGCGCGACGAAATAGAGATCAGCGTCAGGAGAAATTCCCCTATGGCGGATAAACAGAATTTTGCTGGAGCACGGTTCATGACTGTGGCCGAAGTGGCCCAGATGATGCGTGTTTCAAAGATGACCGTTTATCGTCTGATCCACGCCGGTGATTTACCCGCCGTGCAGTTCGGCCGCTCCTACCGCGTTCCGGAAAACGCCGTCGAAGCCTACCTGCAAGCTGCAGGTGTTGATCCTCACAGGGGTACGGGATCATACGGTAGTTAGCTTCACGATGGTCAGAACTTGGCCGAAGAGCGGGTAATCTGTTAAGGAACGTTTAACGTCCGGTCAGCCGTGCGTCAAGACCTCATTGGCTTGGCGGTGACACGGCTGATGCATTTATTTAGTCTGTGAGGAACCACTATGGGCTCAGTTGTTAAGAAGCGCCGCAAGCGTATGTCGAAGAAGAAGCACCGCAAGCTGCTTCGCAAGACCCGCCACCAGCGTCGCAACAAGAAGTAGTTTCGAGTTCTCGAAACACTTCGGTGTAGATGATCGCCATCGCCATGAGGGTTTACCCGGGCGGTGGCGATTGTTGTTTTAACCCCGGAGCCGGTTCCGCACACGCTGCAGGCTGCGCTGGGCGGCCCAGACCGCGGTGATGACCCCGGCCAGCTTCAGGCTCAGTTTCGCGGCGCGTTGCCCCGTCCGGAAGTCGTACACCTGCCATCCCTGGGTCCTGGCGTAGGCACGTAAGCGCGCATCGGGGTTAATGGCCACCGGATGCCCCACGGCTTCGAGCAGGGGCACATCGTTGAAGGAATCCGAATAGGCCCAGGAGTCCTCCAACCGGATGTTCTTCTCCTGCGCCAGCTGCCGCATCGCCTCGGCCTTCTGTTCCCCGTGCAGGATCGACCCGATCAGCTTGCCGGTATAGTGCCCGTTCCTGCTTTCGACCTTGGTGCCCAAGGCCCCGGTCAGTTCCAGGCGGCGGGCGATCACACCGGCCACCTCGGTCGGTGTGGCGGTAACCAGCCACACTTCACGCCCCACATTCAGATGCTGGCGGGCGATGGATACGGTGCCGGCCCAGAGCTTGGGGTGGATGAACTCGTCATAGATTTCGTCACCCAGCTGTTCCATCTGGGCCACGCTGGTGCCCTCAACGAGTTTCAGCGCCCGATCGCGGATGACATTGATATCCCCGAGATGTTCACCGCGCATCAGGAAACGCAGCTGCTTCAGGGCGAAAAAGAGCACCTCGCGCAGCTGGAAGAGCTTGCGCTGGTGCATCTTGCGGGCCACCGCATACAACGAGGCACCCCGGACAAGGGTGTTGTCCACGTCAAAGAACGCGGCAACCACGCTTTCGCCGGCGGATTCGTGCCCTGGACTGTGATCTGGTTCGTTGGCGCGCATTTGATCTATTTTATCCTCAGAGCCGGGCCGGAGGCCGGGTACCGAACCATCCGGAGAGTCTCAATTGGGTCACGCACACCTGCCCGTGGCCGCATCATGAGAATATGGGAGGGTGAGCCGAACACCAGAGATCCAGTTACTGGTCCGTAAGGACTGCCATCTGTGCGCAGCAGCCCGCCAGACAGTGCAGGAGGTGACCTCGCAGCTGGGGCTGGACTTCGGTGAGATCGATATCGACACGGATCCGGTGCTACGCGAACGCCACCATGAAGAGGTCCCGGTGCTGCTCATCGACGGCGCCGTTCGCGATTTCTGGCGGATCGACCCACACCGGCTGCACCGGCTGCTCAGCAGCCAACGCTAAGCCTGCCAGCCCTCGGTAACCAACCGAGCCAAACCACCGAAGGGGTTCCAGTGCCCGAACCACGAGTCCTGCCCGAGGCCACCTTGATGCGCCTGACGCAGTATCTTCGGGCATTGAACACGCTGGCCAACCAGGGCCTGGAACGCACCAGTTCAGGGGTGCTGGCCGATGCCGCGGGGGTGAATCCGGCGATCCTGCGCAAGGACCTGTCGTTGCTGGGTTCCTATGGCACCCGCGGGGTGGGCTATGTCGTACAGGATCTGGCCAACCACATCAACCGTACGCTGGGGTTGAACCAGGACTGGCGGGTCGCCATCCTCGGCGCCGGCAACCTGGGCCGCGCGCTGAGTGGCTATGCCGGCTTCCGTTCGCGCGGGTTCCACGTCAAGGCGATCCTGGACAGTTCCCCGGCGCTGATCGGCGCGGCCGTCGGGGAACTGACGGTCCGTGATTCGGCGCAACTGGCCGAGGTGGTCCAGGAGTTCGAGATCAACATCGCCGTGCTGGCCGTGCCCGGCGAGGCGGCCCAGGGACTGGTTGATGAATTGGCCCTGCTGGGGGTGCGCAGTATCCTCAGCTTCGCCCCGCAGGTGATCCGCGTCCCCGAGGGTGTTGAACTGCGCAGGGTGGACCTGTCCACCGAACTGCAGATCCTGACCTACCATGCGGTGCGCTCGGACGGGCAGCCCGGGCAGGCACAAGGGGCTTAAAGCCCGCCGGCCCCGCCCCGGGAACCAGCAGCGGTACGCCACAGTCCCGGGCCAGGGCCGGATCAGGGTGTGAAGGCCTAACGGTAGCCGGCCATGCGGGCGGCCTTGCGCTGGGCGATGTACTGGCTCGAGGGGCGCAGCCAGGAGAAGACCACACCGGCCACGCCCAGCAACACGCTGGCCACATAGGTGAGCACCAGCATCGAGGTATCGGCTGCATTGGCGTACAGGGCGACACTCGGGATCGTGGCCAACATGCCGACCAACGAGAAGCCGGCCAGGATGGTGGCGATGATGCGCATGGGGTTCACCCCGCGGCCCACGAAGAACCCGACCAGGAAATACAACACCAGCGACACGATCGTGCTCACCACCACGAATCCGGTGATGGTCGCGGCAATGGTGTCGATGAACAGGTCCGGGTTATCCAGCAGGCGCTGGATCTCGGGATTGTTGGCCATGGATGGGTCGGATTCCACCTGTGAACGGAACTCCGACTCGAACAGGCTCCATTCCGAACGGATGACATTGGTCAGGAACTGGGTGCGCTCGAACAGCCAGGCGCTGATGGCCGAGACCACACCGGCGGCCAGGATCAGCCAGAAGGCCAACTTCAGGCTCTGTGGTCGTTCGGTGGGCGGCTGGACCGGGGCGTATCCACCTGCGGGAGGATAGCCGAACTGCTGGGGTTGTCCATAGGGAGCAGGTTGGGTCGGGTCGGGTTGCCCGTAGGGATTACCACCCTGGGCCGGTGGCTGGGGTGGGACACCGCCGTAGGGGTTGTATGGTTGACCGGGAGTTGACTGGTCATCGGGCTGATTCGGGTCGTTGCTACTCATTTTCATTCCTCAATGACGGCAATTGTTTTCCTACTCCAAGCCTAGTGGACGCCCAATTGTGACCGGTACCTCCAAAAGGATGGTTTTTAGTTATGGGAATCCCATGCACCAGCTGTGAAAAGGCGAGTGTAGCCACAATTCTTCTACATTGCCGAAAATATTTGAGAGACTGGAGCTATGCCTAAAACGACCGTCCATTTGCTGCGCCACGGAGAAGTCCATAACCCCGATCGCATCCTCTACGGGCGGATCCCGGGCTACGGGCTGTCCGAACTGGGTTTCGACATGGCCCAGCGTGCCGGGGAACACTTCACTGCGCAACGCGAATCGGGAGCAAAACTGGTCCGTCTGGTTGCCTCCCCGTTGCTGCGCGCACAGCAGACCGCTGAGCCGACCAGCCAGGCGCTGGATCTGCCGATCCACACCGATGAGCGGGTTATCGAGGCGGGAAACCGTTTCGAGGGCCTGTCCCGGGTAGCCAGCAAGCTACGGGAACCCAGGTACTGGTCCTATGTCGTGAACCCCTTCAAGCCGTCCTGGGGTGAACCGTACCGTGAGCAGGTATCCCGGATGCGCGCCGCCATGGACGAACACCGCAAGGCCGCGCTGGCCGAGGCCGGGGACGGTGCACAGGTGGTGATCGTCAGCCACCAGCTGCCCATCTGGGTCACCCGCCGCGCCTCCCAACGCCAGCCGCTGTGGCATGATCCACGGCAGCGCGAGTGCACGCTGACCAGCATCACCAGCTTCGAATTCGAGGGCGACCAACTGGTCAACCTGGTATATAACGAACCAAACGCCGACCTGTTGGCCGGCGCAGCGAACATCCCTGGAGCCTGAGACCATGACCGATGCGTCGAATTCAACACCCCGGGTGGGTCGGCGAACCCTGATGCGCTCGATGCTGCTTGCCGCCGTTGCCCTGCCGCTGGCCGCTTGCACGGTCAAGGACGACCCGCTGGCACAGCAGGCGCGAGCCGGGGACAACAAGAACTACATCGCCGGGGACGGCGCGGTGGAGGAATACGCGGTGGAGCAACGCACCGATCCGGTGCAGATCACCGCGGAAACCTACCAGGGCAGCGACGTCGATTTTGCCGACTATCTCGGCTCCCCGGTGGTCATGAACTTCTGGTACGCCGCTTGCGCCCCGTGCCGGATCGAGGCCCCGCACCTGCGCAAGCTCAATGAGCAGTTCGCGGGAAAGGTGAACTTCTTGGGCGTTAATGTGCGTGATGAGAAGGACGCGGCGCTGGCCTTTGAACGCAGCTTCGAGATTCCCTACGAGTCGGTACAGGACACCTCCGGGGCGATCCAACTGGCCATGACCCAGTACGTACCCCTGCAGGCAGTGCCCACCACCCTGGTCCTGGACCGTAAGGGACGGGTCCGCGCCAGGGTGATCGGTGCGGTCGAGGAAAGCACCTTGCGTTCCCTGATCCAGACCGCGCTCGACGAGGAGCTGTGACGCTTCCCTTGACTGCCAATCCGTTTGCGGAGATCGTGCTGGATGGCTCCCTGCTGTTGGCTGCGCCGGTGGCCATCCTCGCCGGACTGGTCTCCTTCCTCTCCCCATGCGTGCTGCCACTGGTGCCCGGGTACCTGGGGTATGTCACCGGGCTGACCGGTGCCGATCTGTCCGAGCACCGTCGTGGACGGGTGCTCAGCGGGGTCTTGCTGTTCATTGCCGGATTCTCCGCGGTCTTCATCTCCGCCGGGGTGCTCTTCAGCCAGGTGACCGCCTGGCTGCACTTCAACGGGGCCTGGGTGACCCAGTTGCTGGGGCTGGTGGTGATCCTGATGGGCGTGGTGTTCATGGGCGGGATCGGCTTCATGCAGCGCGATCGGAAAATCCACCGCAAACCCAAGGCCGGGCTCTGGGGTGCACCGGTGCTGGGATTCACCTTCGGATTGGGCTGGGCACCGTGTATCGGCCCGACCCTCAGCGCCGTGCTGATCATGAGTACCGGCACCGATGCGAATGCGGCCCGTGGCGGGCTGCTCACCCTGTTCTACTGCATCGGCCTGGGCGTACCGTTTATCCTGATCGCCTTGGGCATGCGTCGCGGCATGGGGTCCATGGGCTTCTTCCGCACCCACCAACTGGCGATCATGCGTTTTGGCGGCGGGATGCTGATCCTGCTGGGTGTGGTGATGGCAACCGGGCTCTGGGGAACCTGGGTGGCTGAACTGCAGAACTGGTTTGCCAATGAAGTGAGGATGCCAATCTAATGGCACGGACGGAAAAAACCGCAACGAAACCCAAGAAACAGGTCAAGCGCAGTGACGCGCCGGTGCTGGGACCGGTGGGCATGCTGCGGTGGATCTGGACACAACTGACGTCCATGTCCACCGCGCTGTTCCTGTTGCTGCTGCTGGCGATCGCCGCGGTGCCCGGGTCGATCTTCCCGCAGCGGCGGGTCAATCCCGAAATGGTCACCGAGTACCTGGAACGCAACCCGGCCAGCGGCCCGTGGCTGGACCGCTTCCAACTCTTCGATGTCTATTCCTCCGCCTGGTTCTCGGCGATCTACATCCTGCTGTTCATCTCCCTGATCGGCTGTATCATCCCGCGGATCAGGAAGCACGCCAAGTCGTTGCGTACCCCGCCACCGCGTACCCCGGCACGCCTGGATCGGTTGCCGCAGTACACGAAGCTGGAGTTCGACGACGCCCAGGGAACGGTTCCCGCACCGCAGGAGGTCCTTCAGGGCACAGCAAAGCTGCTCAAACGCCGCGGCTACCGGGTCCAGATGCGCCCTGATGGCGCCGACCCTTCGGTGGCCGCGGAGCGGGGCTACACCCGCGAAATCGGCAACCTGGTCTTCCATATCTCCCTGGTGGGGGTGCTGGCCTCCATGGGGCTGGGCGGCGCCTTCGGCTATGGCGGGCAGCGCGTGATCGTCGAAGGGGAGACCTTCGTGAACTCGCTGGTGTCCTACGACGCGTTCTCCCCGGGCACGAATTTCAACCCGGAGAACCTTGAACCCTATTCGGTGACCCTGGACAAGTTCGAGATCCTCTTCGACCGTGAATCCGAGACCCACTTCGGCCAGCCGTTGGACTTCACCGCCCATGTGACCACCCGGCGCGGGCCGCAGGCCGAACCGCAGGCCGAGGAAATCAAGGTGAACCACCCCCTGCGGATCAATGGTGCGGATGTGTACCTGGTGGGCAACGGCTATGCCCCGGTGATCACGGTGCGCGACGGAGAGGGGAACGTGGCCTTCTCCGGACCGGTGGTCTCGGTACCGCAGGATTCGGTCTACACCTCGATGATGGTGGCCAAGGTGCCCGACGCGACCCCGGATCAGCTCGGCTTCCAGGGTTTCCTGCTGCCCACGGCGATGCTTGATGAGAACAACTTCGGCATTTCCGGGGACCCGAATGCGATCAACCCCCAGCTGCACCTGAACGCCTATGCCGGGGATCTGGGGATCGATAACGGGGTACCGCAGAACGTCTATGTGCTGGACACCGAGAACATGACCGAGATCAATTCGCGGTCCTTGGATGCCGGCGGCATTATCCTGGAAGCCGGACAGACCTATGAGTTGCCCGACGGGCTGGGTAGCATCACCTTTGACGACCTGAAGCGCTATATCGCGGTGGACATCAACTCGGATCCCGGGAAGCTGCCGATCGCGATCTTCTCGGGACTGGCCCTGCTGGGACTGGGGGTTTCGTTGTTCACTCCACGACGCCGGGTGTGGGTCAAGCTCACCAACGGCGGTGGAACCGGCGGCATCGAGTTCGCGCTGTTGGCACGTGGGGAAGATCCGCGATTGGAAAATGAAGCGCGCGAACTGCGTGCCATCTTCGAGAGGACCTGGCCGGTAGCCCAGGACGATAACGAGCAAGGAGAAGTCCGTGGGAATTAGTAGCCTGAGCGGGTACAACACTTCGTTGGCGCCCATCAACGAGACGTTGGGCGTCTACAGCCAGCTGTTCATGCTGCTGGCGGCCATGGTGTACATGGTGGCCTTCATCTTCTACGCACTGGATCTGGCCCAGACCAACAAGACCATCGCGGCCATGGATGCGGCCGCCTTGGAGAACGACCACAAGGTCCTGGCCACTGCTTCGGCCACGGCCCGCCCCGTGATGCGGAGGAAGGGCTCCAGGGCCGACAATATCGGTGAGCACGTGGTCACCGACAAGATGGAATACACCTCCCGGACGGTTCGGCGCAATATGGCCCGGATCGCGGTGGTGCTCAGCTGGCTGGGTGTGGCCGTGCACGGCTCCGCTGTGGTCTCCCGGGCCGTCGCCGCCAACCGTGTGCCCTGGGGCAATATGTACGAGTTCCTGACCACCGGCGCATTGGTGGTGGCCGTGGTGTACATGATCGCGCTGCTGGTCAAGGACCTGCGGTTCATGGGCTCCTTTATCATCGGCCTGGTCACCTTGATGCTGTGCGCCGCGACCATCGGTTTCCCGACCCCGGTCGGGCATCTGGTGCCGGCACTGCAGAGCCCGTGGATCGTCATCCACGTTTCGATCGCGGTGTTGGCCTCGGCACTGTTCTCGATCAGCTTCGCCATGAACGTGCTGCAGTTGCTGCAGCATTCGCGGATGAACCGCTTGGCCGCCGGCAAACCGGACAAGCTCCCTTTCATGCGCCTGGTGCCTGGCGCCGGGGCACTGGAGAACTTCGCCTACCGGATCAACACCATTGCGTTCGTGATGTGGACCTTCACCCTGATCGCCGGTGCGATCTGGGCCGAAGCAGCCTGGGGCCGCTACTGGGGATGGGACCCGAAGGAAGTCTGGACCTTCGTGATCTGGGTGGTGTACGCCGGATACCTGCATGCCCGGGCGACCGGTGGCTGGACCGGGCCACGTTCGGCCTGGCTGTCGATCATCGGCTACGGTTGCCTGATCTTCAACTTCACCGTGGTGAACATCTACTTCAACGGCTTGCACTCCTACGCCGGGGTGTAGACCCGAGACCACCTTCGAAAAGTGAAGGGCGCTGCCATCAGGCAGCGCCCTTCACGGGGTTAAAGGCACCGGGACACCCGGCCGGGGCGGAAGTTGCTAGGGTGGGTCCATGCGCCCGTTGATGATCCTCTGCGGCTTCCTGCTGGTTGTGGCCCACTCGGTCTATGGCGCCATCGCCATGAACGATCTGGCGGTGGCCGCGGCTAGCGGCGTGCCACTGGATACCGCCGTGGCCGATATGGTGGCCGCCGGCCAGGGCTACAGCACGATACCGGGACTGGTGTTCGCCGCAGTGGGGTGCGTGCTCGCGGTGGCGTGGTTGATCCTGGCAGTTGGTCCCGGACGCGAAATGTCCGGGTGGATGCTCGCCGCAGTGTGGGGTGCGTTCATGGCCTTGGGCGCGCCGGCCTACTTCCTCGCCTCCTTCGGAAACCTGAACTCGGTGGGGGACACCTACGCTGATTGGAACGCCGAAGCCGCGTGGGCCTGGGAATTGCCCGTGTACCTGCTAAGCGGCATGGCGGGACTGCTCATGTTGCTTGCCCTGGGGTGGGCGGCGGTGAACACCTGGCGGGGCACGGAGCGACCGGTCAGCTGAAATGACTGCTGGTGCGGCTTGCACCGTCCGTGAATCCCACCGGACAAGTAGCCAGCGGGTTCGGGCGCGTCGCCGCCCCTGGACGGGCTTGCCGGGGCCTTGGGCAGGACAGGAAAAAGGACCAGGGGCCCGTGGGCCCCTGGTCCTTTTTCAGCTGTCCTTGGAATTCGGATCCGGTGCGTTATCGGTGGACTCACCGGTGGAGTCCTCATCCGGTCCCTTCTTTTTCTTCTTTTTCTCTTCTTCCAGCCGCTTGATTTCGGATTCACGTTGGTTCAGCTCGGTTTCGCGTTGCTGCTGGCGGCGCCAGATCTCCAACTGGCGCAGGAAGTCCTCGTCATCGTCGGGGGCCTGGCTGCGGGGAGCCGGGCCGCCGGGGTGTGCGGTGTTGGGCCGCCCCAACAAGTACCAAAGGCCAGCACCTACCAACGGCAACAGCAGGATCACCAGCAGCCAAGCGGTCTTGGGCAGCGAACGAACCTGATGGCGCTCGGTACGGGCACAGTCGATCATGGAATAGATCGTCAGTGCTACCGCGACCAGCGAAGCGAAAACAATAAAGCGGACCATGTATCCATTCTAGTAAAGATCCGTTGACCGTAATGCTCGGTAGACTGTCCTATGTGCAGTTTCTCAAATATACGGTAATCCGTCTCGGTATCTTCCTGATCGTTTTCTTCTGCCTGTGGCAGCTGATGGCCTGGCCCATTTTCCTGGCCGGGCTGATTGGCTTGGTCGTGGCCTTCGCTGTGTCCTACCTGTTCTTCAACAAGTTGCGCCTGGCCGCGGGCCAGGATGTGCAGAAGCTGTTCGCCCGGACCAATAGCCCCAAGTCGGCCAAGCAGCTGGCGGACGAGGAGATCGAGGATTCCTTCGACGAGGAACAGCGCAAGAACGGGCAGTAGCCGCCGCTACACCAGGTACTGCAGTGCCACGGCCACGCTGAAGAGCAGGGCGTAGACCATGTTCAGGATGCCGGTCTGCTTCAGGACCGGCACCAGCCGGGCCAGGTCCGCCTCGCGCAACATCAGCCAGCAGGGGCGGATGGCCACCAGGAAGGCCGCCAAGACCAGCCACATCCAGGGGTAGTCATTGGTCAGCAACACCGGCAGGACGATGGACACGGCAACCATCACCACATAGCTGATACGGGCCAGCCGGTCGCCCAGGCGCACCGCCAGGGTCATCTTTCCCACCGGCTTGTCGGTGGGAATATCCCGGACGTTATTGGCCATCAGCAGTGCGGTGCCGATCAGTCCGGTGCCGATGGCCCCGATCAGCGAGGCCTCGGTGATCCGGTTGATCTGGGTGTAGGTGGTGCCCATGGTGGCGACCAGTCCGAAGAAGATGAACACATAGACATCCCCCCAGCCGCGGTAACCGTAGGGGTTCTTGCCCCCGGTATATCCCCAGGCGGCAAAGATCGCGGCCACTCCGACCAGCAACAACGGCCAGGCCGAGGACAGGACCACCAACAGCAGGCCGAACACGGCGGCCAGCCCGAAGCAGGTGAATGCGGCGTTGCGGACGTGTTTCGGGGCGGCGGCTCCGGATCCGGTTAAGCGCATCGGACCGACCCGGTCCTCATCGGTGCCGCGGATCCCGTCCGAATAGTCGTTGGAATAGTTCACGCCGATCTGCAGCAGCAGGCCGACGGCCAAGGCCAGCAGGGCACGAACCCAGTGGATCCGGCCATCGGGACCGATCGCCGCCGCGGTACCGATCACCACCGGGGCGATGACGATCGGCAAGGTGCGCAAGCGCGCACCGGCAACCCACTGGGAAATGGTGGCCACGGAAGTAGTCCTTTCGGGAAAAAATCTTCGACCCTCCATTTTCGCCTGAAAAGGCCGAGGGGGCTAATCGGTAGGGTCAGATCCCACTGAGCTGTTCGATGACCAGACGGCGGTTGACCTTGCCATTGGGCAACAACGGCAACCCCTGCGGATAGTGCAGGACCCGTTTGGGTACCGCTGCGGCGCCGATGGTCCGGCGCACCGCCTCGAAGGCGTCCTGGGTGTCGGTGGGTCCGCTGTAGGCCAACCCCACGGCCTGCCCCCACTGGGCGTCCGGTACCGGAACCACCAGGCAGTGGGTGAAGAACTCATCCAGCAACCCCTCGACCTGTCCTGCCGAGAGCTTGATTCCACCGGTGTTGATGACGTCATCCACCCGTCCCTCGATGCGCAGCTTGCCGTTGTCCACGGAGCCCACATCATCGGTCAGGTACCAGCGCAGCCCTTCACGGTGCACGAAGTGCTCCGCGGTCGCCTGCGGGTCCTGCGCATATCCGTCGGCCAGCATCGGGCCGGCGACCAGGATCCTGCCGTCCTCTTCCCGCAGCCGCACACCGGGTAGCGGGGTGCCGTTGTAGACCAGGCCGCCGGCGGTCTCACTGGAACCGTAGGTCTGGAAGATCTTCAGCCCCAGATGACGGGCCGCGGTCAACAGGTCGCGACTGGCCCTGGCCCCACCGAGCAGGATGGCGTCAAAACTCTTCAGCGCGGCAATGGTGCGCGGTTCAGGGGAATCCAGCAACCGGGCCAGCTGGGTGGGTACCAGTGAGGTGAGCTTGTTGGTATCGGTCAGTTCCTCGGCGGCCTCCACGAACTTCTGCGCGCTGAAACCGTCGGCCAGGTCCATCACCACCGGTTGGGTGCCGGCGAACAGCGAACGGGTCAGCACACTGAGCCCGGCGATATAGTGCACCGGCAGGGCCAGTAGCCACTGCCCCTGCAGGCCCAGGAACTCGGCGGTGGCTTCGGCGCTGGCAGCCATCGCGGCGGTGGACAACACCGTGCGCTTGGCACGCCCGGTGGAACCGGAGGTGCGCACCACCACCAGCGGATCGGTGAATCCGGGCAGTTGCTCGTTGCTAAGGTACTCGATGCGCGCACCGTACGGGTTGCCGGGGTCAACGATGACCTCGATCGCCGGGCCACCCTCGTTGATCGCCTCGGCCAGCGCGGTATGCAGCCGGGCGTGCAGGGAATTGGGTCTCATCGGCTGCCGGGCTCTTAGAAGTAGTAGGGGTAGTCGGACCAGTTCGGATCGCGCTTGCCCAGGAACGCGTCGCGGCCCTCGACGGCCTCGTCGGTCATGTAGGCCATGCGGGTTGCCTCGCCGGCGAAGACCTGTTGCCCTGCCAGGCCGTCGTCGGCCAGGTTGAAGGCGAACTTCAGCATCCGGATCGCCTGCGGGGACTGGCGTGCGATATCAGCGGCATACTCCAGTGCCACCTCTTCGAGTCGTTCGTGCTCCACCGCCTCATTGACTGCACCCTTTCGCACCATGTCCTCGGCGGAGTATTCACGGGCGAGGAAGAAGATTTCGCGGGCGGTCTTCTGGCCGACCTGGCGGGCGAGCAGCGCCGAGCCGTAGCCGGCGTCGAAGGACCCCACGGTGGCGTCGGTCTGCTTGAACCTGCCGTGCTGCTTCGAAGCGATAGTCAAGTCCGAGACCACATGCAGGGAGTGTCCGCCGCCGGCGGCCCACCCATTGACCACGCTGATGACCACCTTGGGCATGGTGCGGATCAGGCGTTGCACCTCAAGGATGTGCAACCGTCCGGCCCGGGCCGGGTCGATGGACTCGCGGGTCTCACCCTCGGCATACCGGTACCCGTCCCTGCCACGGATGCGCTGGTCGCCACCGGAGCAGAAGGAGTGGCCACCGTCCTTGGGGGAGGGGCCGTTGCCGGTGAGCAGGACCGTGGCCACATCGCTGGTCATCCGGGCATGGTCCATGGCCCGGTAAAGCTCGTCAACGGTATGCGGCCGGAATGCATTGCGCACTTCGGGGCGGTGGAAGGCGATCCGCACGGTCGGCAGATCGTTTTCGGTCCCGGCCTGCGGATCACGGGCCACTTGGCGGTGGTAGGTGATGTCGGTGAAATCGAAGCCCTCGACAACCCGCCATTGGGTGGGGTCGAAGATGTCGGAGACCTTCTCGGGCAGGGTGGAAATATTCTGGCTACTCACCCTATGCATGCTAGTACGTTCTGCGGTGCTGGGCATGTTGCCCCGCGTAACGGGCGACACGGTACCGTTTCCGGCCTCCCAGCTACAGCCACGGCGCCGGTGCACCACGAAACCGCCTTGAGCTTCATGGTGCACCGGCGCCGTGTGGTGCAGGTGGTGTTGCCGGTCACACCTTGGCTGGTACCTGGGCCAGGATTCCGGTGTCGTGGGCGTCGGGGATCCCGGTCCCGCGCAGGGACGCGCCGGCCGTCTCGGGCATGAAGCGGATGGCCACCACTCCGATGACGCAGGCGACCATCATGTAGATGGCCGGGACCAGCAGGAAACCGGTGGAGTTGATCAGCGCCTCGTTGGCCATGGCGGCCGTACCACCGAATACTGCGGTCGCCACGTTGTAGGTGACGGCGAATCCGGCGAAACGGACCTGGGAGGGGAACATGGCGGGGAAGGTGGCGGTGATCGTGGCCAGCTGCGGGATGTAGAGCAGGCCGAGCACGGCGAAGGCCACGATCGCCCACACGAAGCTCCGGCCCATCAGCCAGAACATTGGCAGGGCGAAGATGAACAGCCCGATCACCGAGAAGTACCAGAGCGGCTTGCGTCCGATCCTGTCCGAGAGCGACCCCGCGAAGGGGATCAGCACCATCATGGCGACCTCGCCGATCAGGATGGTGGCCAGCGAGGCATTGGGATCCAGTCCCAGCTGGGTTTCCAGGTAGGTCGGCATGTAGCTGAGCAGCGTGTAGTTGACCACGTTCAGGGCAATGACCAGGCCGGTCATCACCAGCATCGGGCGCCAGTAGTCCTTGAACAGGTCCTTGAGCGGGCTGGCCTGTTCGACCTCGCCGGCGGCCTCCAGTTCCTGGAAGACCGGGGTGTCCTCGATCTTGTTGCGCAGGTACAGGCCGATGAGGCCCATGGGCAGGGCCAGGAAAAACGGAATACGCCAACCCCAGTCCATCATGGCCTGTTCCGGCAACAGCAGCTGCAGCCCCAGCATGACCGCGGTACCCAGCGCGAAACCGCCCAGGGTGCCGAATTCGAGGAATGAACCGAAGAAACCGCGTTTGCGGTCGGGAGCGTATTCGGCCATGAAGGTTGCGGCGCCACCGTACTCTCCACCGGTGGAGAAACCCTGCACCATGCGCAGCACGATCAACAGCACCGGGGCCAGCACGCCGATCTGTTCGAAGGTGGGTAGGGTGCCGATCAGGAAGGTGGCCCCGGACATGATCAGGATGGTCAGAGCCAGGACCCGTTTGCGTCCGAGCTTGTCACCCAGGGGACCCCAGACCGCACCACCGAGGGGGCGAACCAGGAAGGAAATGGCGAAGGTGGCCAAGGCCAGCAGCCTGCCGCCTTCGGACGGGAAGAAATGGGCGGTGATGTAGGTGACGGCTACGGCATAGACGCCGTAATCGAACCATTCGGTGAGGTTGCCAATGGCGGAGGCGGCGGTGGCCTTGCGGATCTCACTGCGCCCTGCCGAGGTTGACTCGTCGGGGCCGATCTCCTGTGACAGATCGGGGGTGAAGGTGGATTCGGATATCTGATTGTTAGGTTGGCTGTTTACCGGTGGCATTACTGCTCCGTCGTCTCTCAGCTTTCCGTCGACCGGATGCCCAAATACGGCCGGTTTCGTCCGTACTTGGTAACGGTCCACGATCCGGGACTGTGCCCGGAGTCGGTCAAGCAGTTGAGCCTACTCCGATGATTCTCGGCGATCAAGCGTTGACATGGAAATCTTTGCGTCCGAAATCGGATAAAACTCCGGCTGACCTATGATGAAGGCAGGTATTTGTGGAATGGCTCATAGTCGTGTTCTTGACCCGCGGCAGGCAGAATGGGATTCTGTAAGTGAACGAATGGTCGGTAAGTATATCGGGCGCGTCCGCAGTGGGCGCCCCAGGACTTCACCGGTCGACCTGAGTGATCCCGCCGCTGCCTAGCGCGGATGGAATCTGGCCAGCAGACAAAGGAGTATTCATGAGCGAAGCATTCTTGGTGGGAGGCGCCCGCACCCCGGTGGGCCGGTACGGCGGTGCCCTGAGCTCGGTCCGTCCCGACGATCTGGCCGCGTTGACCATCCGCAGCGTCATCGAGGCCGCCGGGATCGATCCATCCCTGGTGGACGAGGTGATCTTCGGCAACGCCAACGGTGCCGGCGAGGAGAACCGGAACGTGGCACGGATGGGCTGGTTGCTGGCCGGATTCCCGGATTCGGTACCAGGGATCACCGTGAACCGGTTGTGCGCCTCGGGGATGAGCGCGATCACCATGGCCAGCCACATGGTCAAGGCCGGCGCGGCCGATATCGTGGTGGCCGGCGGGGTGGAATCCATGTCACGGGCCCCGTGGGTCATGGAAAAGCCAGCGAAGGCGTTCGCGAAGCCCGGGGCGGTATTCGACACCTCGATCGGCTGGCGTTTTACCAATCCGCAGTTCCTCTCCGGGGAGCTTTCGCGCGAGGGCAAGGCCACCTTCTCCATGCCCGAAACCGCCGAGGAGGTCGCCCGGGTCTACAACGTGTCCCGCGAGGACTGCGACGCCTTCGCCTACCAGTCGCACCAGAAGGCCATCGCCGCCATTGCGGCCGGTCGCTTCAAGGACGAAATCGTCCCGGTGACCGTCAAGGGACGCAAGGCCGAGACCGTGGTGGATACCGATGAAGGGCCACGTCCGGAAACCACCCCCGAGGTACTCGCCGGACTGCGGCCGGTGGTCCGCGGCGGCAGCGTGGTCACCGCAGGCAACGCCTCGTCCTTGAACGACGGGGCCTCGGCGATCCTGGTGGTCTCCGAACGCGCCATCGAGCGCTTCGGATTGACCCCGCGGGCCCGCATTATCGAGGGCCAGGCCGCAGGCCTGGCCCCGGAGATCATGGGTATGGGTCCGGTACCGGCAACCCGCAAGGTGCTGGAGCGCGCAGCACTGGACATCGGTCAGATCGGCGCCATGGAAATCAACGAGGCCTTCGCCTCGCAGTCACTGGCCACCGTCCGCGAACTCGGAGTGGATCCGGGCATCGTGAACAATGATGGTGGTGCGATCGCACTGGGTCACCCGCTGGGTTCCAGCGGTTCACGGATCGTGATTTCCCTGCTGGGGCGCATGGAACGCGAACTCGGTGGCCAGGAACGCAAGCTGGGTGTCGCGACCATGTGTGTGGGTGTAGGCCAAGGCACCGCCTTGCTTGTGGAAGGGGTCTAAGCGGTGAACCTGGATTCCACGAATTTCACCACCTTGCAGGTCGTCGAGGAGCAGGACCGGGTACGGGTGCGCTTGCACCGGCCGGAGGTGCGCAATGCGATCGACCAGACGATGGTTGATGAGTTGCACGCCGTATGCGCCCATCTGGAGCGATTCCCCAAGATCCTGATCCTCTCCGGCACCCCTGGGCGGGAGCCGGATGAACAGAATCCCAAGGGCGCCAAGGGGGTTTTCGCCTCCGGCGCCGATATCGCCCAATTGCGCGAACGCCGGCGTGATGACGCGCTGGCCGGGATCAACTCCGGGATTTTCGACCGCATCGCCAAACTGCCGATGCCGGTGATCGCCGCGTTGGACGGGTTCGCCCTGGGTGGCGGCGCCGAGCTGGCATATGCCGCCGATTTCCGGATCGGCACCGAGGCGTTGCGGATGGGCAACCCGGAGACCGGCCTGGGCATCATGGCCGCGGCCGGGGCGACCTGGCGGCTGAAGGAACTGGTGGGCGAGCCGATGGCCAAGCAGATCCTGTTGGCCGGCAAGGTGCTCACCGGGGCCGAATGCCTGGCCGTGGGGCTGGTCAGCGAACTGCATGCCCCGGCCGAACTGGATGCCGCGGCCGAGGCGCTGGCCGACCGGATCGCGGCGCAGGACCCGTTGGCGGTGCGGATCACCAAGAGCGTGTTCCACACCCCGCGCGAGGCGCATCCGGTGATCGACACCCTCGCCCAGGGGATGCTTTTTGAGTCCCCGGCCAAATTTGACCGTATGCAAGCGTTCTTGGACCGAAAGAAGAAGTAACGACCATGACCCAGTCTTTTCCAGAGAATGTCGGTGTGCTCGGTGGTGGGCGCATGGGCGCCGGGATCGCGCACGCGTTCTTGATCAGCGGTGCCACCGTCCGGGTGATCGAACGTGATGATTCATCGGCGGCCGCAGCCCGCGAACGGGTGGTGGCCTCGGTGGACAAGTCCCTGGCCCGCGGTGGAATCACCGAGACCCGCGAGCAGTTGCTGGAGCGCTTCAGCGTGGGGACCGACTACCAGCACTTTGCCGCCTGCCAACTGGTCATCGAGGCGGTCCCGGAAATCTGGGACCTGAAGGTCTCCTCGTTGCAGGCGGTGGAAAAGGTGCTCGGCGCCCAGGCGGTGCTGGCCTCGAATACCTCCAGCCTGTCGGTCTCCGGGCTGGCCGGGGAACTGGTGCGGCCCGAACGGTTCCTGGGACTGCACTTCTTCAACCCGGTGCCAGCCTCCACGCTGATCGAGGTGGTGATCGGCCAGCAGACCGATACGGTGCTGGTGGACGCTGCCCGCGCCTGGGTGAGGCATCTGGGCAAGACGGCTGTGGTGGTCAACGATGCCCCGGGGTTCGCCTCCTCCCGGTTGGGAGTGGCGATCGCGTTGGAGGCCATGCGGATGGTCGAGGAAGGCGTGGCCAGCGCCGAGGATATCGACAATGCCATGGTGTTGGGGTACAAGCATCCCACCGGTCCGTTGAAGACCACCGATATCGTGGGGTTGGATGTGCGCCTGGGGATCGCCGAGTACCTGCATGAGGAACTGGGCGAGCGGTTCGCCCCGCCGCAGATCCTGAAGGACCTGGTGGCCCAGGGCAAGCTGGGTCGCAAGACCGGGCAGGGATTCTACACCTGGTAGGGCAACACACGACGATGCCGGCGGCACCACCCAGCGCGGGTGGTGCCGCCGGCATTTTCATGCGCTGAACAGTTCGGCCAATAACGAGGTGAACAGGGCTTCCGGGTCGCGCTCCAGACCCTTGGAAGCAAACCATTGGCATAGGTTGCGGCAATCACGGAGCAGGAAATCCAGGCCGTTCACGTTCCCGGCCAAATCCACGCATTGCGGGATGTCGATCACTACCAGGCGCTCGCCGGCCACCAACAGGTTGTAGGCCGATAGGTCCCCATGGGCGAGTCCTGCGGCAGCGAACCCCTCCAGGATCCCCACAGCTTGCTCCCACAGATCTGGCAGCCGCTGGTCACCACGCGAAAGCTGATGCAACCGGGGAGCCGCGATGCGCGGGCTCTGCGGATCGCTGATGAATTCCATCAGGATTTCCGTGCCGTCGATCTGCACCGGGTAGGGGACCGCAATCCCCGCCTGGTGGCAACGCACCAGGTAACCGAACTCGGCACTGGCCCATTGCAGGGCCGCGATCTTCCGGCCGTAGGTGCTCGAATTCTTGATGGCGCGATCATCGCGTGAGCGGCGTACGCTGCGGCCCTCGCTGTAGGACTCCGAACGGGTGAACTGCCGGTTCTCCGGGCTCCGGTATCGTTTGGCCGCCAACAGCACCGAGCGGGTCGCGGTGGCCCGCTCCAGGAGGAAAACATCACCCTCCTTGCCGGTCTTGATGGTGCCCTCGGTTGTATCGACCGCGGCCGCATCCTCGATGAGCCAGGAAGGATAGGGTTCGGGCCCGCGGAGCCCCTTTTCAATAGTCGGCCAGGTGGAATGACGTTGGTTCTCGGCTAACTGGTCCAGGGAGGTTTGATCCCAGCGCCGGTTCGGGCGCCGGCTGCGCTGGAAGGTGTCCGGTGTGCCGGCTAACTGGTTTTCATGGATGGAAAAAGACAAAGCAGGTCCTCGGAAAGTTGGGATGGTCGGTGCATTGCGATATGGACAATCATCGGGATCCCTCCTTCGGCCAGGACTGGTTGATAAAACTCAATCGGTAAGACTCTACAGCACGACGAACATGTGATGCAATGGATTCATGGTGGATTCTGCACAATACCGGGCCGCGGCAGAGGATGTGGGCTGGGATGGCGCGGTCAACGCGCGGCGTATTATCGGTGCGACCTACCGCATGGGGCGCCGGGAATGGGTGACCGCGCAGGGGTGGGAACAGATGCGCCGGGCCGGTGTGAGGCGGGTGCTGGACCTGCGCAATCCCGGGGAGAACCGCTCCCGCCCGGCGGACCCCAGGCTTCCCGAGGGTGCGACCGCGGGAATCGAGGTGCTGAATCTGCCGTTGGAGCGTGCGGGAAACCGGCGGTTCGAGAAGGTCGCGGTACCTTATATGAACCACCCCGCGATGTACCGGTTGGTCTGTGAGGAATTCCCCGACCTGATGCGGGAGGTGTTTGCCGAGCTATCCGCAAGCACCGGCGGCGTGGTGGTGCATTGCTCCGCCGGACGGGACCGGTCGGGGCTGGTGGCGAGCCTGTTGCTGGACCTGTCGGGGTACAGCGAGCAGATTCTGCCCCAGGATGAGGCCGCCACCCGGGGGATCAATGAATGGCATCGGGTCAGTGGATACCGCCACCCCCACGAAAGCTACCAGACGCCCGGGGAGCTGGAGCCGGTGATTGCCGATCGTGCCCGGGCGCTGGAAGAATTCATGGGATGGCTTGGCGGAGCTCGGGGTTTCCTGCAAGGGATCGGCGTATCGGCCGACGAGCTGCACGCATTGCGCGGCACCGTGCTGGCGGTCGGGCGCTGAGCGCCACCAGGATCTAGTGCGCCGGCTTGTCGATCACCAGGTTGGTGATCCGCAAGGTGCACAGGCGCCGGTCCTGGTCGTCGGTCAGCACCACGTCATGGCTGGTGATCCGGCGTCCCAGTTTGATCGGGGTTGCGGTGATGGTGACTTCCCCGGAGGTGGCCGAGCGGTGGTGGGTGGCACTGACATCAACCCCGACAACCACCTTGCCGAACGTCGAGGCGTACTTCACGGCCGCCCAGGAGCCCACGGCTTCTCCGACGGCCAACGAAGCCCCGCCATGCAGCAGGCCGAAGGACTGCGTATTGCCGGCTACCGGCATGCGGGCCACCACCTTGTCCACCGATTCCTCGATGATGCGCACCCCCATCTTGCGGTCCAGCTCGCCCAATTCGATCGTCCAGGGTTCCAACGTGGTTTCCTGTTTCTCGGTGCGCGACATAGTGTCCTCCTGAGGTGTTGCCGATCACTCAATGCTGTTACTGTAGATTCTAATACTGACCGATCGTTCAGGAAGGAATTGTGTCGATGTCGACTGCCCAAACCACAGTGGTTCCCAGTTTCATTGCCGGCCAGTGGCTCAGCCCAGAAGGGGAAGGGGGAACCAGCGTCCTTGACGCCAATACCGGTGAGCTGGTTGCCACGGTGAGTGCCGAGCGCCTTGATGTGGCTGCAGCCCTGGAGTATGGGCGCACCGTCGGACACCGCGAGCTGGCCAAGCTCTCGCTTCACGAGCGAGCCCTGAAGCTCAAGGAACTGGCGATGTACCTCAATGATCGCCGCAAGGAGCTCTACGAGATCTCGTTCCGCACCGGTGCCACCAAGATCGACTCGATGGTCGATATCGACGGCGGGATCGGGGTGCTGTTCACCTTCTCCTCCAAGGGGCGGCGCGAGCTTCCCAACTCGAACGTGATCCTGGACGGTCCAACCGAGCCGTTGAGCAAGGACGGGTCCTTTATCGGAACCCATATCTACACCGCCATGGCCGGTGTGACGGTGCAGATCAACGCCTTCAACTTCCCGGTGTGGGGCATGCTGGAGAAGTTCGCCCCGGCCTTCGTGGCCGGCGTGCCCACGATCGTCAAGCCCGCCACACCTACCGGTTACCTCTCCGAGGCCGTGGTGCGCATGATGCTTGAATCCGGGCTGCTGCCCGAGGGTTCACTGCAACTGCTCTCGGGATCCGCCCGTGACGTCCTGGACCACATGGATTACCGGGATATGGTCGCCTTCACCGGTTCGGCGGCTACCGCCAACCGCTTGAAAGCCCACAAGAACGTCTTGGACGGCGGAGTGAAGTTCACCGCCGAAACCGACTCGCTGAACGCGGCTATCCTGGGTCCTGATGCCACGGAAGGAACGCCGGAGTTCGAGGCCTTCGTCAAGGCGGTCGTCAGCGAGATGACCAGCAAGGCCGGGCAGAAGTGCACCGCGATCCGCCGTAGTATCGTGCCCGAGGCGCTCGTGGATGCGGTCATCAAGGCGGTGGGCGAGAGGATCGATGCGCGAACCGTGATCGGCGATCCACGTGTGGACGGTGTCACCATGGGTGCACTGGCTTCGCTGGATCAGCTGCGTGATGTGCGACAGGCGGTGCAGGACCTGGTCGATGCCGGTGGCGAGCTGGCCTACGGGACGCTGGATGCCCCGCGGGTGCGCATCTCCGAGCAGGAAACCGCGGTGGTCGAGAACGGAGCCTTCATGTCTCCGCTGGTCCTGCGCTGGCAGGATGCGGGGAACTCCGCCCTCCATTCACGTGAGGCTTTCGGCCCGGTCTCCTCGGTAGTGGGCTACCGGGACCTGGAGCACGCAGTGGAGCTGGCAGCCAAGGGCGCCGGTTCGCTGGTGGCCACCGTGTGCACCAATGATCCCGATGCCATGACCCGGCTGACGGTCGGTATTGCGGCACACCATGGTCGGGTGCACATCCTGAACCGGGAAACGGCGCGTTCGACCACCGGGCATGGCTCCCCGGTTCCGCACCTGGTCCATGGCGGGCCGGGACGTGCCGGTGGTGGCGAGGAACTGGGCGGTATCCGTTCGGTCAAGCACCATATGCAGCGCACAGCGGTGCAGGGCTCCCCGAATATGCTCAGCGCGCTGACCGGTATCTGGCACACCGGCTCCGCTCAGCGGATCGCCGGTAGCGAGAAGTACGGTGCCCAGCCGGGTAACGTCCATCCCTTCCGCAAATCGCTGGCCGAGCTGCGGATCGGCGACGCCTTCGCTTCTGACCTGCGCAAGGTGAGCCTGGAGGAGATCACCGCATTCGCCCAGGAAACCGGAGACACCTTCTACGCGCATACCGACCAGGCCGCCGCCGAGGCGAACCCCTTCTTCCCGGGCATTGTCGCCCACGGATACCTGCTGGTCTCCTGGGCTGCCGGGTTGTTCGTGGAACCGGCGCCGGGACCGGTGCTGGCGAACTACGGCCTGGAAAGCCTGCGTTTCATCACCCCGGTGGGTGCGGGGGACTCGATCCGGGTCACCCTGACCGCCAAGAAGATCACCCCGCGCGTCACCGACGAATACGGTGAGGTTGCCTGGGATGCGGTACTGCACAACCAGGATGACGAGATCGTGGCCACCTACGATGTTCTGACCCTGGTGGAGAAAACCGACTCCACCTACGCCAACTGGGACCGGTAGGCAGCTGATGCCACCGGCCAAGGCCCCGTCCCGGGACTCCGGGACGGGGCCTTGGCCATGGGCCCGCTGGCTACAGCTACCAAGGCAAAAATCCCCGTCCGGGTCGTTTCCGGGCGGGGATCACTTGTCCCTGCAGGGGACGGAAGCCAGGGCTCCTAATTCGTTTCCAGGGTGGTTGCGGCATCGGCGGCAGACTCACCACGGGTGGGCAGGCCACGCCAGGCGAACCAGCCGTAGACCGAGGCCAACACCATGAAGACCCAAGTGCCCAGCAACGCCAGGGCAGGATTGCTGTTGAAGATGGTGACCACGTAAACCAGCGAGGCCAGGGCCATCAATAGCCACCCCGGGCGCAGGCCACAGGCAATCAGGGCGAAGGAGGTGACGACCAGGGCCTCTGATACGAAGGACAGCCAGATAACCGAGGTCCCTGCCGTGAACGCGAAACCGGTCGTCAACATCTCACCCAGATGCAGGGCGGTCAACCCGAGCACACCAAGCACGGTCAGGATGATCGGCATCAGTCCGAAACGTCCCAAGGTGACCTTGCGGGTGAATTTGCCCTGGAATTCAAAGCGAGAGAAGCGCCATAGGCCGAAGGCAGCCAGCGCGAAGTAGGGCAACGCATAGCTGAGCAGCGTCAGGTCATACTGCAGGGCGATGACCAAGGGGCCGGCGAAGACCGCGAGCATTTGCGCCCACCAGCCCAGGTCATTGCGGTGTGCCAGCAGCAGGGCTGCGACCACCGAGAGCAAGGCGCTGAGCGAGAACAAGGCGACCTGGGTGCCGGACTCGGTGCCCGGCAGCTGCGAGAAAAGGTTAAAGAATATTTCTTCCACGACACTACTTAGCTTGAACGGGTGTTGCTGACTGGGCAGAGGTCACCCACCTGCCCCCACGATGCTACAACCAGAACCTGTGAAGCTACTTCTTGTGGGCGTGCAGGCCCTCGAAAACCATGGAGATGGCATCCTGCTCCAGCGCCGAGGCATTCAGCGGACCATCTTCACGGTACCAGTCGACCACGGAGTTGATCATGCCGAACAACAGCCGGGCCGTGGCCCGGGGTTCCAGATCCACGCGCAGCGATCCTTCCGATTGGGCCAGGGTGACCAGCTCGGCAAGCTTGCGATCCAGTTCGCGGCGGCGGGCCAGCGCGGTACGCTCCAGCTCGGTGTTGCCGCGAAGGCGCAATAACAAGGTGACACAGGGGCGCTTGGCGATCAGGATCCGGAAGGTCTCGCGCAGGAACAGTTCCAACCGTTCGTCGGCGCTGCGCTGGTGTGTGTGCTCATCCTGGACCACCGCTTCCAAGGGGATCAACGCCTCATCCAATGCCAGTCGCAGGAGGTCTTCCTTCGAAGGCACGTGGTGGTAGATCGCGGATTTGCTGATACCCAGTCGATCGGCAAGCTTGCCCATGCTGGTGGCTTCATAGCCATGCTGGTTAAAGAGTTCAACCGCAATGGTCAGGACCGAATCCTGGTCGTAACCGGGACGGCCACGTTTTGCGGCGGTGTTCATTGTTTCGATTGCAGGCATGGTGTCTCGATTATCCCATGGGATGGGTTAAAACAGTGGAGTGTGAAAGCAAGGACACATGCCCGCACACTCCACCGCTGACCCACCCCTTATTCGTTGCGCATGTCGTAGATGCGCTTGAGCTTGCCCATGGAGCGTTCCAGGGTCTCCGGTTCTAGGACCTCGACGGCGCAGCTGGAGCCGACATGGATCTTGATCAGTGCCGCGAGCTCCTTGCCGGCGGTGGAGACTTCGTGGGTCGTGGCATCCGGCCGGCGCTCCACCTTGACCGCCAGTTGGTCCATGCGCCCCGGACGGGTCAGTACCAACTGGAAGTGCGGGGAAAGAGCCGGGACCTTCAGGATCAGTTCCTCGATCTGGCTGGGGAACAGGTTCACCCCGCGCAGGATGATCATGTCGTCACTGCGTCCGGTGATCCGCCCCATCCGACGGTGCCCCGGGCGTGCGGTGCCCGGAAGCAGGCGGGTCAGGTCGTGGGTGCGGTAGCGGATGATCGGCAGGGCCTGCTTGGTCAGCGAGGTGAAAACCAGTTCCCCGTGTTCCCCGTCGGACAGGACCTTGGATGAATCGTAGGCATCGAGGATCTCCGGGCGGAAATGGTCCTCCCAGATGTGGCTGCCGTCCTTCAGCTCGTTGGATTCGCCGGCCACACCCGGGCCCATGACCTCGCTCAATCCGTAGATGTCACAGGCATCCAGCGCGAACATCTCTTCCAGCTCATGGCGCATCTCCTCGGTCCACGGCTCCGCTCCGAGGACCGCGACCTTCAGGGAGGTGGCCCGCGGATCCAGTCCCATGCGCTGCATGGCATCGCCGATGGTCAGCAGGTAGGAGGGGGTGCACAGGATCGCATCCGGCTGGAAGTCGTTGAGCAGGGTGATCTGCTTTTCGGTTTGCCCGCCGGACATCGGGATCACCGTGGTACCCAGGCGTTCGGCGGCGCCGTGGGCGCCCAGGCCGCCGGTGAACAGGCCGTAGCCGTAGGCGTTGTGCACCTTCCAACCGGGTTTGACCCCCGACAGGCGCAGGCAGCGTGCACCGAGCTTGGCCCAGTCATCCAGGTCCTGCTGGGTGTATCCCACGACCGTGGCCCGCCCGGTGGTACCGGATGAGGCGTGGATGCGGGCCACCTCATGCTGCGGAACGGCGAACATTCCGAAGGGGTAGGACTTGCGCAGGTCCTCCTTCTCCGTGAACGGGAACTTGGCCAGGTCGGCCAGCTCCTTCAGGTCACCGGGATGGACCCCCGCGGCGTCGTACTTCTCCTTGTAATACGGCACGCGGTCGTAGGCGTAGGCGATGATTTCCTGCAGCCGGGTGAGCTGGATCGACTCGATCTGGTCGCGGCTCATGGTCTCTTCCGGATCCAACGGGTTGGGCAGCTCTGCTCTTTCGGTGTTCTGGGACATGCTCGAATCTTTCGCTCGTGTGATGCTGGACAGGAAGTCTAGGCGGGTTTGGGGATGGTGCGTGACCGGCCACGGAAGACGGCGAGTAGCTCATCCTCGCCGTGCGGGGTGGTCTGGGTGACCTTGATGTCGTAGACGCCGCTACGCCCCTGCTGGGCCACGCGTTGCCCGTGTGCGGTGAGTGTGCGTCCGGGAATCCCGGGTTTCAGGAAATTGATATCGACCCCGGAGGCGACGGTGATCGTCTCGTCGGACCCTTCCGCCGGGTTGCAGCTCAGGGCAAAGGCCGTGTCCGCCAGGGCGAAGACCATCCCGCCATGGGCGATCCCGAAGCCGTTGAGCATTTCCTGGCGTAGTTGCATGCTGATCGTTGCGGTCCCCTCGCCGACGGCCAACAGCTCGATCCCCATCCACTGGGTGGCGTAGTCGTCGGTCAAGATGGCGTGGGAAAGGCTTTGGTTGACTTGAGTTTCGCTCATGGACACCCCTGCGTGAATTATTTACCGAACGATCATTAGGTAATAATGAATTGTGGCTCAAGTCAAGCCGGGCTGTCCAGTGTTTCCTCCGTGAACGATGTGGGAGGAACCGGTCGGGAAGAACGGAAAACCACGGATTTCCGGGAAAGGCCAGGGGCCGTGAGCATCGGGCCAGCGCTGTAGGAAGACTCCGGCCATGATCCGCCGGCTGCCGGTCGGCAGGGCCATCGAGCGGTTAACGGCCGCCGCCGGAGCCCAACCGTCATCGAGGTGGGCCCCGGCGGGGCGGTGCAGAGCCGAGGAGTCAGGACCGGGTCTGCGGATTCAATCCGAGTGCGTCCAAGGCGAAGGCGTAGTCCCAGGCCCGGTTCTTCCAGCCCTCATAGCGTCCGGAGGCGCCGCCATGGCCTCCATCCATTTCGGTTTTCAGCACGATCGGCGCCGAACCGGTGGTGACATCACGCAGTTTCGCCACCCATTTGGCCGGTTCCACGTAGAGGACCCGGGTGTCATGCAACGAGGTGACCGCCGCGATCCGGGGGTAGGGGACCGGTCGGATGTTCTCATAGGGGGAGTAGGACTTCATGTACTGGTAAACGTCGGCATCCTCGATCGGGTTGCCCCATTCCTCCCACTCCAGGGCCGAGAGCGGCAGCTCAGGGTCGAGGATCGAGGTCAGCGCATCCACGAACGGGACCTGGGCAACGATCCCGGTATACAGTTCCGGGGCGAGATTGGCGACCGCTCCCATCAGCAATCCACCCGCGGATCCGCCCATGGCGACAATCCGCTGCGGATCTGCCAGTTTGGTCTCCACCAGGTACCGGGTGGCATCCACGAAATCGGTGAAGCTGTTCTTCTTGTGCAGTTTCTTGCCGTTCAGGTACCAGTCGCGTCCCAGCTCGCCGCCGCCGCGCACGTGGGCGATCACGAATACCACGCCGCGGTCCAGCAGGCTCAGCCGGGGGATGCCGAACCCCGGATCCATTGATACCTCATAGGACCCGTAGCCGTAGACCAGCATCGGTTGGGGGTGGCTCAGATCCAGGTCGGTACGGTGCATGACCGTCAACGGGATGCGGGTCCCGTCACCGGCGGTGGCCCACTGCCGGGTCGCCCGGTAGTTTTGCGGATCATAGTTGTTGACCGGGGTTTGCTTGCGCAGGATCAGCTGGTTGTTGGCCAGGTCCAGGTCGTAGATCCGCGCCGGGGTGAAATCCGAGGTGTAGGACAGGCGCACCATGGGAGATTCCAGGTTCGCCGAGGTGGGGAAGGCGGTGAACAGCTCCTCATCGAATTCCGGTTCGATGACCGGTTGCTGCTCACCGGTCCCCAATCCCTCCAGGGGGATCAGTTGCACCCGCTCGCAGGTGTCGCGGCGGACCGAGAGTACCAGGTGCGTCGAGGTCAGGATGGTGCCCTCGACCTTGACCGTGGTTTCGTGGGCCACCACGGTCTTCCACTGTGAGGGGTCCGCGTCCGCGCCCAGTTGTTCCAGATCGGCCAGGGCGACCATGTTGTTCGGGGCCTGGTGGTCATGGGTGATCAGGGCCCGGGTGTCGGTGCCGGGCAGCAGGTCCACCCCGTGCAGCAGCCTCAGGGAACGGGGCACCAGCAGCTGGATGGTGGCCGCGGGATCGGTCAAATCCAGCATGCTGGTTTCGGCGTATTCGGAATTGCCGCTGGAGATCAGCAGCGTATCGTGGTCGGCGCTGAGCTCGAAGCCCAGCCACATGCCCGGATCGTCTTCCTGGAAGACCACCTGGTCCGTGGAGGGATCGGTTCCCAGCACGTGGGCCTTGATCTGGTGGGGACGCCAGGTCTCATCCACCACGGTGTAGAACACCCGGGTTGAATCGGGGGAGAAGGCCAGACCGTAGAACACCCCCTCAATGACATCGGGCAACAGTTCCCCGCTGTCCAGGTCCTTCACGTAGAGGGTGAAGCGCTCGTCCCCGGTGGTGTCGACGCAGTAGGCCAACAGGTTGCTCGGCTCGTTGATGCACATGCCTCCCAGGGCGAAGAAGGAATGCGATTCGGCCAACAGGTTCCCGTCGACCAGGATCTGCTCGCCGGGCAGGTCCGCTTGCGCATCGACCAACGGCGGGGTCCAGTCGGTGTCCTGGTGACCGGTGGTATCGGCCTTGACCCGGCTGTGGATGGTGTACGGCTTGCCCTCCACGGAACGGGTGAAGTACCACCAACCGCGACGCCGGGTGGGAACCGAAAGGTCGGTTTCCACGGTCCGGGTCTTGATCTCGTCGAAAATCGCCTGGCGCAGCTGCTCCTGGTCCGCGGTGATCGACTCCGTGTATCGGTTTTCAGCCTCGAGGTGTGCGATGACCTCCGGGTTCTGCTTTTCACGCAGCCACTCGTAGGGGTCGGCCACCTCATCCCCGTGATGGCTACGGGTGGTGGGAACCTTGGGTGCCACTGGTGGCTGAAGGGTTTTCAACTCATGATTCATGTGTCCATCTAAACCCACGATGGGGCTCCGGGGCGGCAACTATGCCTAGCGCTGACAAAAGCCGGGACCATTTCTGCCCGGTTGATCGGTGTTGACAGTACCTTCGATGAGAATATGGCTCTAGGCTGAATCCCAGGAGGATTGGAAAGCACAGATCATAACCACCTTGAGAGAAAGAGTGAAACTAGGTGAAGAATTCATACAGCAGTCTGAGGCCCACACGCTGGAGCCGCTGGATTGCCACCGCAGTGTTGGCCATGATGGCCATGGTGGTCGGGATTCCGGGCGCCGTAGCGCAGCCCAGCGATGACAGCGTCGAAGGCAAGACCTTCGTTATCGGTACCGATACCACTTTCGCACCGTTCGAGTTCCGGCAGGGCGGTGAACTGGTCGGCATCGACATGGATCTGCTGCGGGCCATCGCCGACAAGCAGGGATTCAACGTCGAGATCCGTTCCCTGGGCTTCAATGCGGCCCTGCAGGCTTTGAGCTCGAACCAGGTGGACGGGGTGATCGCAGGCATGTCGATCACCGATGAGCGCAAGGAAGTCTACGACTTCTCCGAGCCCTACTTCGAGTCCGGTGTCCAAATGGCCATCGACCGCAACAACGATGACATCCAGGGCTACGAGGACTTGGAAGGCAAGACCGTCGTTGCCAAGACCGGTTCCGAGGGCGAGTCCTATGCCAAGTCGATCGCCGACGAATACGGCTTCCGGGTCACCTCGCTGGACCAGTCGGCCACCATGTACGAGTCGGTCAAGGCCGGCACGGCGGTGGCAGTGGTTGACGACTACCCGGTCCTGGCCTATGGCATCGCCCAGGGCAACGGGCTGAAGACCGTCACCGAGAAGGTACCCGGAGGATCCTACGGGTTCGCGGTCAACAAGGGGCAGAACACCGCCCTGCTCGCGGCCTTCAACGACGGCCTGGCCGAATTGCAGGCCAGCGGCGAGTACCAGCAGATCGTGGACGAATACCTGGCCGATCCCACCGAAGCGGCCCCGAGCACCTTCTGGGATCTGCTGACCCAGTCCCTGCCGGCACTGATGAAGGGCCTGTCCAACACCCTGATCGTCACCGGCGTCTCCTTCGCCGTGGCCATGATCCTGGGTCTGGCCTTCGGCTTCCTGAAGATCTCGAACAACATCGTGTTGCGCGGGGTGGCGACCAGCTTCATCAACCTGTTCCGTGGCACCCCGATCCTGGTCTGGGCGTTCTTCTTCTACTTCGGTTTGGCCCAGCTGATCGGCCAGACCGTGAACATCTGGGTTGCCGGTGTGCTGACACTGTCGCTGAACGGTGCGGCCTACATCGCCGAAATCGTCCGTGGTGGCATCCAGTCGGTGGATCCCGGCCAGCTGGAGGCCTCGCGTTCCCTGGGGCTCGGGTACGGCAGGTCGATGCAGAAGGTGGTTATTCCGCAGGCCTTCAAGATCATGACCCCGTCGCTGATCAACCAGCTGATCATCATGCTCAAGGACTCCTCGTTGCTGCTGGCCATCGGCTTTGCCGAACTGCTCTACCAGGGCCAGCAAATCTACGCGGCGAACTTCCGGGTCACCGAGACCCTGCTGATCGTGGGCATCATCTACTTCGTGGCCATCATGGCCCTGACCAAGCTGGCGAACTTCGCCGATCGGAGGTTTAACAAGTGAGTGACGTGAGCGCAAACGGCAAGGGCGCACCCAAGATCACGGTCAAGGGGCTGCGCAAGTCCTTCGGCAGCAACGAGGTGCTGCAGGGGATCGACATGGAGGTTGCCGAAGGTGAAGTGGTATGTGTCATCGGCCCCTCGGGCTCGGGCAAGTCCACCTTGCTGCGTTGCCTGAACAAGCTGGAGGACATCACCGGCGGCACCGTGGTCGTCGACGGGTTCGACGTGACCGACCCGAAGGTGGATATCAACGAGGTGCGCCGCCATGTGGGTATGGTGTTCCAGCACTTCAACCTGTTCCCGCACATGTCGGTGGCAGAGAACATCATGCTGGCCCCGGTGGAGCTGAAGAAGCTGTCCAAGGCGCAGGCCCGTACCCGTGCCCTGGAACTGCTTGACCGGGTGGGTTTGAAGGAAAAGGCCGACGCGCGCCCTGCCTCCCTGTCCGGCGGGCAGAAGCAGCGTGTGGCGATCGCCCGCTCGCTGGCCATGAGCCCCGGCATTATGCTCTTCGACGAGGCCACCAGTGCGCTGGACCCGGAAATGGTCGGCGAAGTGTTGCAGGTCATCAAGGAGTTGGCCGATGAGGGCATGACCATGGTGCTGGTGACCCACGAGATGGGATTCGCCCGGGAAGTGGCGGACCGTGTGGTCTTCATGGCCGACGGTGTGGTCTGCGAATCGGGACCACCGGCCGACCTGTTCGGCAATCCGCAGCAGCCACGGACCCAGGACTTCCTGTCCAAGGTGCTCTAGGCGGGTAACAGACGCAAACGCCCGGCACCGGGCTCCCTCCGCATGAAGCGGGGTGGGAGCCCGGCGCCGGGCGTCTGCTTGTCCCGGGCACGGTGCGCCAGGACTGAAAATACCGGGTTGATCGGATAGCCGTGCGCTTCCCGGCTACCCGATGAACGCACTATGGAACGTCGGGAGCGGGGAAGCCGGGGTGGACCACGGCTTGTCGCGCACGGTGGGATTCGTCGTGTCCACGTGCAGGATCTTGCCGGTCTCGACTTCCACGGTGATAACGGATTCCCAGATGACCCGGGTGTCGCTGGTTTGTGGTGATGCCGATGCGGGTACGGCGGCGAGGGCTGTTCCGGTGAGCAGGAGGCAAGCGGTGAGCGCTGCGGGACGGATTCGCATGTATTTCCTCCAGGAGAAAGAAGAACGGTTTCCCTCGCGATTCTACGGCTGACCCGGGACCCGGGGCGGTAGGACACATCTGGTCCGCGGACCGGCCGGAGTGGATTGGCACGTCTACGCGCGGTTGGTGGACAGGCTCGCCACGCGGGACTGACTGCGTGGTGCTCGATATCGATCCGCCTCCTCGGAACTACCGGACGTGGCCGGTGAACCCTTCGCCACTGAGCGGCTCTGCCCGATGCCGGCAGGGCAGATGGGCCAGGAAATCCAGGCCGGACGGGGACATCCCGCCCGGTTCGCTACCCTTCCCCTATCCGGAAACATGCCGGCACTCTTATCCCGTGACCAGTAGGCGGCCCCGTTCCGGTTCAGAGCCGTTTCCGTGGGGCTTCGCCGTGATTGGCCAGCGCCTCGCGCAGGGTGCGGTCCGCCGCTTTGAATGGTCCCTCCGGAAACGAGAGATATGACATATTCATTGAAGCTTCAATTAAATCACGATAACCTTGAGGGCAGGTAAGGTGCCCGCGATCCGGCGGGCGCACTATCTACCTCCAGAGGAAAAGGCATATGAATACCAGCATCCCGACTTCGGCCTCCACTACCGCGGCACGCATGATCCTGCGGGTTGTCATCGGCTTCCTGTTCGCCGCGCACGGCTGGCAGAAATACACGCAATTCACCATCGATGGCACCATTGCGGCCTTCGGGCAGATGGGCGTGCCCGCAGCGGGCCTGGTGGCCCCGGTTATGGCAACCCTGGAGCTTGTCGGCGGGATTGCGATCGTGCTGGGGCTGTTCACTCGCGTCTTTGCTGGATTGCTGGCGCTGGGCATGGTTGGCGCGCTGTTCATGGTGCACGCCCCTGCCGGGATCTTCGTCGAGGATGGGGGCTTTGAGTTGGTGGCGGCACTGGGTGCAGGTGCCTTGGCCCTTGCGCTGCTCGGTGCCGGGCGGCTGTCGGTGGATCGCTTGATCGCCGATATCCGTGCCTCCAGGGCGAATCGAACCGAGATGTCGAACGCCTAGCCCGACCCATGGCATTCCCCGGGAATCGTTGGATTCCCGGGGAATCCTGTTGTTTAAGGGCGGGTTTGGCCGAAGGAATGCCGGTAGATCTTGCCGTTGCCCCGTTTCGTGTTGACGTGATGCGCGGCACGACCATATACTGAACGAACGGTCGGTAAATATCTTTGACATCAGTGAGGTGAACCATGGCCGCAACCACACAGAACGATTCGCAGTTGAGTGCCGTTCCCAGTTACGAGCAGGAACAGGCGCAAGCCCGTTTCGACGCCATTATCGGCGACGATTCGCGTATTGAACCGCGCGACTGGATGCCCGAGCCATACCGCAAGACCTTGACCCGTCAGGTTTCGCAGCATGCGCATTCGGAGATCATCGGCATGCAGCCCGAAGCCAACTGGATTACCCGTGCGCCTTCCCTGAAGCGCAAGGCCATCCTGATCGCCAAGGTGCAGGACGAGGCGGGGCACGGGCTGTACCTGTACTCGGCCGCCGAGACCCTGGGCACTTCACGTGATGAGCTGAACGACCAGCTGCTCACTGGACGGGCCAAGTACTCCTCGATCTTCAATTACCCGGCACGGACCTGGGCCGACATGGGGGCCATCGGCTGGCTCGTGGATGGTGCCGCCATCGCCAACCAGGTTCCGCTGTGCCGTGCCTCCTATGGCCCGTACGGACGGGCCATGGTGCGCATCTGCAAGGAGGAGTCCTTCCACCAGCGTCAGGGTTTCGAGATCCTGCTGTCCCTCTCGCGCGGCACCGAGGCGCAGAAGAAGATGGCTCAGGACGCCATCAACCGCTTCTACGAGCCTTCCCTGATGATGTTCGGTCCGCCGGATGACCAGTCGCCGAACTCGAAGCAGTCCATGGCCTGGAAGATCAAGCGGTTCTCCAACGATGACCTGCGCCAGCGTTTCGTGGGCATGATTGCCGAGCAGGTCAAGGTCCTGGGGCTCACCCTGCCGGACCCCGAGCTGCGTTTCGACGAGGAAACGGGCAAGTGGCTGCACAAGGACCTGAATTGGGACGAATTCATGGCAGTGATCAAGGGTGGCGGGCCGATGAATTCCCAGCGCATGGAACGGCGCCGTGCCGCCCACCGCGAGGGTGCCTGGGTGCGCGAAGCCGCCGCCGCATACGCAAACAAGCAAGCACAAAGTGAGGTTGCCTAACAATGAGCGAAAAGAACATCTGGCCATTGTGGGAAGTATTCGTGCGTTCCTCCCGTGGCCTGTCGCACGTGCATGCCGGTTCGCTGCATGCGCCGGACGCCGAGATGGCCGTACGCAACGCCCGTGACCTGTACACGCGCCGCAACGAAGGGGTGTCCCTGTGGGTTGTGAAGTCCGAGGACATCATTTCCTCCGACCCGGATTCCAAGGACCAGTTCTTCGAGTCCCCCAAGGGCAAGGACTACCGCCACGCCACCTATTACAAGGCCAGTGAGGGAGTGAAGCACCTGTGAAATCCGATGAATTGGACGCCACCCTGGACAGCTTCGGCGATGCGCTGGCCTCGGCCACCCGCGTCACCCCGGGCAACGCCTTGCGCCCGGAGGACATCGCCAAGGACGGCGTGAAGCCCAGCGAGCAGATCGCACAGTACGCCCTGCGGCTGGGGGATGACTCATTGATCCTTTCCCAGCGGATGTCGCACTGGGTCTCCCGGGCCCCTGAGCTGGAAGAGGACGTGGCCCTGGGTAACATCACCCTGGACCTGTTGGGCCATGCCCGCTCCTTTTTGACCTATGCCGGACTGGCGTGGGACAAGACCGAGGACGACCTGGCCTACTTCCGCGAGGAAGAAGAGTTCACCTCGCTGCATATCGTGGAGCAGGACAACGGCCACTTCGGTGTCACCATCATCCGGATGCTGCTGGTCGCGACCTACCAGCACCTGCTGTACACCGCATTGATGGAATCGGCGGACGAGACCCTGTCCGCCATCGCCGCCAAGTCGGTCAAGGAAGTGGACTACCACCGCGACCACGCGATCCAGTGGACTATCCGGCTGGGCCTGGGGACCGAGGAATCGGCGGAGAAGATGCGCCATGCCCTGGAAATCCTGTGGCCCTACATCGATGAGATGTTTACCGATGAGCCGCTGCATGACCAGCTGGAAGGGGTCGCTGTGCGTCCCTCGACCTTGCGCGCGGCGTGGGATCAGGAAATCGCCGGGGTCCTGGACGAGGCAGGGCTGGAAGTGCCCAACGTGCCACAGGCCATGTGCAAGGGCCGACAGGGCGAGCATTCCGAGTACATGGGATACATCCTTGCCGAAATGCAGGTCCTGGCGCGAAAGCACCCCGGGGCAACCTGGTAACGGAACCGATCGAACCAAGCGGGTGAACAACAATGAGTGAGCAGATCATTTCGGCCGACCACGAGCATCTCAATGCGCTGGCCGCACAGGTCACCGACCCCGAGATCCCGGTACTAACGATCGCGGATCTGGGGATCCTGCGCGGAACCGAGCAGCTGGATGATGGCACCGTGCAGGTGACCATCACACCGACCTACTCCGGCTGCCCGGCCATGGACGTGATCACCCAGGACCTGTACCAGGTCTTCGCCGCCGCCGGTTATCCGAAGGTCGATGTGAAACTGGTGCTCTCGCCTGCCTGGTCCACCGACTGGATGAGCGAAGAAGGCAAGCGGAAACTCGACCAGTACGGCATCGCACCACCGACGGGAACCGGCCACCGCGGCCGGGTCACCCTGGGGATGAGTGTGAAATGTCCGCGCTGCCATTCGCTGAACACCAGGGAGCTCTCCCGCTTTGGTTCCACCGCCTGCAAGGCACTGTATTCCTGTAACGACTGTTTAGAACCCTTCGACTACTTCAAGGTGCTTTCATGAGTGAACAAACCACACCTACGCGCCGGCGTGCTACCTTCCACCGGCTCACCGTCTCCGAGGTCCGGCGATTGACCAAGGACTCGATCGAAGTCAGCTTCGCGATTCCCGAAGAACTCTCGGACGAATACGACTATGTCGCCGGACAGTATGTGGCGTTGCGCAAGGAGCTGCCCAACGCCGACGGGCAGCTGCAGGAAGTGCGCCGCTCCTACTCGATCTGCGCCGCCCCCACCGGCAGCGAGATCAAGGTGGCCATCAAGCGCGACCTGGGCGGCCTGTTCTCCACCTGGGCCAATGAGGAACTGGCCGCAGGTGAACAGATCGACGTGATGAGCCCTGCCGGGGCCTTCATCTCGAAGCACAAGCTCACCGGGATGAACGACCCGAAGAGCGTGGATACCGTCACCCAGGATCACTTCGTGGCCGTGGCCGCGGGCAGCGGCATCACCCCGGTGCTGGCGATTGCCCGCACCATCCTCGAAGCGAACGACCACACCCGTTTCGACCTGATCTACGCGAACAAGGCCGCCATGGACGTGATGTTCCTGGAGGAACTGGCCGATTTGAAGGACCGCTATCCTTCCCGGCTGGCCCTGCACCATGTGCTCAGCCGAGAACAGCGGATCTCCCCGCTGCTCTCCGGGCGCATTGATGCAGAGAAACTCACCGCACTGCTGAACTCCGTGATCCGCCACGAGACCGTGGACGAATGGTTCCTGTGCGGGCCCTTCGAACTGGTCCAGCTGGTGCGTGACCAGCTCGGCGAGCTTGAGGTGTCGGCCGAGAAGGTCCGCTTCGAATTGTTCACCACCGGCGAGCCGAACCGGCCACAGGGCCAGGTCGGCCGCCCGGTCATCGTGGACGAAAACGAAAAGAGCTACGAGATCACCTTCAAGCTCGATGGGCTGCAGGGTGAAGTCAAGTCCCCGGTACGCACCAACGAAACCGTGCTGAACGCAGCCCTGCGTGTCCGCCCAGATGTGCCCTTCGCCTGCGCCGGCGGGGTCTGCGGAACCTGCCGGGCCAAGGTCACCAGCGGCAGCGTGCAGATGGCGGAGAACTACGCCCTGGAACCGGATGAGATCGAAGCCGGCTATGTGCTGACCTGCCAGTCCCACCCGACCAGCGACAAGGTCGCTGTCGACTTCGACGCCTAGGAACGCAGCGCAATGATTGAATTATCGATACGCGAAGGCATCGCCCACGTGGTGCTCAACGCCCCGCAGAAGATGAATGCGCTGGACGAGGCGGCCCTGGCCGAGCTGTCCGAGGCCTATGACAAGGCGGCGGACGCCGTGGCCGCCGGCGAGGTGCGGGCCCTGCTGCTGCGCGGTGAAGGCCGCGGCTTCTGTGCCGGGCGCGACATCTCGGCGGTGGACCCGGCCCAGGACGACGTGATGGGCTACCTGGATGGCAAGGTGCAGCCCCTGTTGGAGAAGATGTCGGCCTTCCCGGCACCGACCTTCGCTGCGGTGCACGGCGCCTGCCTCGGGGTGGGCCTGGGACTGGCCGTGGCCACAGATGTGGTGTACGTGGCGCAGAACGCCAAGATCGGCTCCCCGTTCGCGAACCTGGGCGCGACCCTGGACTCCGGTGGCCACTGGCTGTTCACCGAACGGCTCGGTGCGCACCGTACCCTGGATCTGATCTACACCGCCGAACTGATCTCCGGGGCCGAAGCGGTCAGTTCCGGACTCTTCTCCCGCAGCTTCGCCGCCGAGGAGCTCCTGGAGCAGACCGAGCAGATCGTGGCCAAGGTGGCGACCGGGGCCACCCAGGCCTTTGTCGCCTCCAAGGAGCTGGTGGCCCAGATCCGCGATCAGCGGGTGGGGCTGTGGCAATCGATGCGTGCGGAGAACAAGGCGCAGGCCGCCCTGTGCGACACCGCGGACTACGCCGAGGGCTTCAAGGCGTTCCAGGACAAGCGCGCCCCGGAATTCACCGGCCGCCGCTAGCCATTTCATAACACGTGATCCCCGGGGCGCTGTCAACAGACAGCGCCCCGGGGATCACTTTGCGGGTTGGCTGTCATTCCGCAAGCCATCAACATGTTCCCGCGGGAAACCACGGCATAACGATTTGTCGGCGCACCGGAGACATCGCGATGCCTGGCAGTCTCCCGCTGCGCCCTTGCAGGGCGGGCCGATAGAAGTATGCTCTCCCGCCCGAACGCCTAGTTATGGCGGGGAAGGAGCGCTGTGCCTTCCACGAAGCGGACACAGCGTCCTGTCAGCAGGGTTCGCGAACCGGCGTACTCGATCCGTACAGTTCCCCCACGTGCCGAGACCTGCCGGGCCAGTAGCTCATTCTTGCCGAGCCGTTCGGCCCAGAGCGGGGCGAGTTGGCAGTGCGCAGAGCCGGTCACCGGGTCCTCGGAAACACCGGCCTGGGCACCGAACCACCTGGAGACGAAATCGTAATCGGTCCCGGTGCCGGGAGCAGTGACGATCACGCCCCGAACTGGAAGGGTGGCCAGGAAGGTGAGGTCCGGGGCAAGGTCGATGACAGTTTGAGGGTCTTCAACCATGTACATCAGATCCGTGGCCTGGAAGGCCTCGGTCACCTGGACACCCAACGCCGCGGCAACCTGCGGGTCGATCGACACCGGCCGGGGTCTCTCGGTGGGAAAGTCGAGACAATACCGGCCTTCGATCGATCGGGTCACGCTGAGCCAGCCGCTGCGGGTGTAGAGCTGCAGGACCCCGGCCTCCGGATGGGCATCGTCGAACAGGTATGAGGCCGCTGCCATGGTCGCGTGCCCGCACAGGTCCACTTCAACGGCTGGGGTGAACCAACGCAAATGGTAGGCCGGGTGGGCAGGATCCGGGGCAAGAACGCCGCTGGGAAGGTCCTTCACCAGGAAGGCGGTCTCGGAGAGGTTGTTCTCCTGGGCAACGTGCTGCAGTATCCCGTCCGGCAACCACTGCGGTAGGAGCATGACAGCTGCCGGGTTTCCTTCGAACAAGGCATCGGCAAAGGCATCGATCTGCACCATGGGAACCTTCAGGCAGCGGTTCGCGGGTGCTGCGGTATCACCGGAGCTGGTTGGTGCCGTTCGGCTTTGCATTGCTTCCTTCTTTCATCCCGGCCATTGGGGTCATCCGGGTGTCGCGGCAACTGCTCCGCCATGGGCCGCAGCGGGACACCGGTGGGACCTGCGTCGAGGTATGCCAATCCTATGATGGGGCGCCCTTCGGCGATGAATATTGCCGGCAAGCACCGCAGTGGCAATCCAGGCTGGGAGTGGTGTCGTACCCGCGCAGTGTGGCCACGGTACGAATTCCGAATGCCGGGGCAACGGCCCTGGCTACCGGGTATCGGCGTCCTCGAAGATCAGCAGGGTCTGCGTGTCCAGCACCGTGGGCAACGACTGCAGGCGTTCGAAGACCACGCGGCGCAGATCCAGGTTGTCCTTGGCCCGCACCAGCAGCAGCACATCGAAGTTCCCGCCGACCAGCCCCACATGGTGCACCTCGGGGATCGAGGCCAGGTGGTCACGCAGTTCCCGCCAGGAGTGCTGGCGAAGCTTCAAGGTGACGTAGGCGCTGGCCTTCAAACCGGCCTTGACCGGATCGATCACCGCCGTATACCGGGTGATCACCCCGGCCTCCTGCAGCCGGGAAATCCGCGAGTATGCGTGCGCCCGGGAGATATGGACGCGCTGGGCCACGGTGGTGACCGACTGGCGGCCATCACGCGTCAGTTCGGCCAGGATCGCCTGATCCACATCATCGAGTTTGGTCTCGGTTTCCTTGGCCACGAAAGCTCCTTTGGGCGGTCGGACGGGAACCCGCCAAACCTGTAATCGAACAACTATTCGTCTACAAGTATAGGGAAAATTCCCACAACTTTCTCCAATTGATCGACCGACTGGCGACAAAACGTCAACGTTCAGCATAATTGGAATCAAACGATGTTTTGGTGAGTGATCTCACACGGGCTTCCGTGTGTGTTCACGCAAAGGCAAGGAAAGGTGGGTGGCCATGAGCTCGGAAACACGCGAGGACCTCATTGCTGAAGTCAGCCGCAAATTCGGCATTTCCCCCGAGGACTACATGCTGCCGGCACGGCACATGATCAACCTGTTGAACCCGGACGGATCGCTGCGCTCCCACGAGGAGCAGGGCACCGAGCCCGGGCATGAGTACCCGCTGCCCAGCCCGGCGGAGCTGATCCGGGCCTACGAGGCACTGGTTGTGGGACGCCGCGTCAACGACCAGAACTCCGCACTGGTCCGCCAGGGCCGGATGGCCGTCTACCCTTCCAGCCACGGCCAGGAAGCCTGCCAGGTCGCCGCGGCCCTGTGCCTTCAGGACGGGGACTGGTTGTTCCCCACCTACCGCGACTCGGTGGCGGTGATGACCAAGGGCGTGGCCCCGATGGAGGTCATGACCAGTTTCCGCGGTGAATGGCACTGCGGGTACGACACCAAGCAGTACAAGGTCGCACCCATGGCCACCCCGCTGACCACCCAGTTGCTGCACGCGGTTGGTGTGGCCCATGCGGCCAAGCTGCGCGGCGAGAACACCGTAGTCGTGGCCATGTGCGGGGATGGCGCCACCAGCGAAGGCGACTTCCATGAGGCGCTGAACTTCGCGGCGGTGTTCCACCTGCCGGTGATCTTCTTTGTGCAGAACAACAAGTACGCCATCTCCGTACCGCTCTCCTCGCAATCCGCCGCCCCGTCATTGGCCCACAAGGCCGTGGGGTATGGCATGGCCGGTGAACGTGTGGACGGCAACGACCTGATCGCGTTGATGGCCATCATGGGCCGTGCGGTCCGGTTGGCCCGGGAAGGCGGTGGACCACTGCTGATCGAGGCCCACACCTACCGGATGCAGGCGCACACCAACGCCGATGACGACAAGCGCTACCGTGAGGACGCCGAGGTCGCCGAATGGGTGGCCAAGGACCCGGTCAAGCGGATGGAATCGTATCTGGCCGACTCCGGCCTGCTCGGGGATGAAGTCAGCGAACGCATCAGCGCCCATGCCGAACAGGTGGCCAAGACGCTGCGCGACGGGATGAACCAGGAAGCGGACACCGATCCGGCCGAACTGTTCAACCACGTGTACTCCCAACCCACTGCCCAGCTGAAGGAACAGGCCGCCCTGCTGGCCGACGAACTAGCCCGTGAGGAGGCCTAGCATGACTGCAACAGCATCAGCCGTGAACGGCAACGTCAGTGCCGAAACCGCCCAGGCTGCCGCCGCCAAGGCCGCAGCCAACCAGCCGGTGACCTTCGGCAAGGCCCTGAATACCGCCCTGGCCGACGCCTTGACCGCGGACGAATCGGTGGTCATCTTCGGTGAGGACGTGGGAGTGCTCGGCGGCGTGTTCCGCATCACCGACGGGTTGACCGCACGCTTCGGCAATACCCGCTGCTTCGATACCCCGTTGGCAGAATCCGGCATCGTGGGTATGGCCGTGGGCATGGCAATGAACGATATGCGACCGGTGATCGAAATGCAGTTCGACGCCTTCGCCTACCCCGCTTTCGAGCAGATCGCCTCCCATGTGGCCAAGATGCGCAACCGCACCCGGGGACGCCTGCCGTTGCCGATGGTCATCCGCATCCCCTACGCCGGCGGCGTGGGCGGTGTGGAGCACCACTGCGATTCCTCCGAGGCCTACTACGCGCACACCCCGGGGCTGAAGGTCTTCACCCCCTCCACCGTCAGCGACGCCTACCTGATGTTGCGTGAGGCCATCGACTCCCCGGACCCGGTGGTCTTCTTCGAGCCGAAGAAGCTGTACTGGTCCAAGGACCAGGTGGATCTGGAGGAACTGGCCGAACAGTACGAATCACAACGGGCCGCCAAGGCCGAAGGCAAGGCGCGGATCGCGCGCCCGGGCACCGATGCCACGCTGGTGACCTACGGTCCGAGCGTGTCGGTGGCCCTGGAAGCGGCCAAGATCGCCGCCGAGGAAGGCCGGAATCTCGAGGTTATCGATATCCGCACCATCGTCCCGTTCGATGACGAGACGGTCAGCGCCTCGGTCCGCAAGACCGGACGTGCCGTGGTGATCGGCGAGGCCCAGGGGTTCGTCTCGGTGGCCAGTGAGATCACCGCGCGCATCCAGGAACGCTGCTTCCATTCGTTGGCCGCACCGGTGCTGCGCGTCACCGGGTTCGATATCCCGTTCCCGGCCCCGACATTGGAAAAGCACCACCTGCCCAGCGCCGAGCGCATCCTCGACGCCGTTGACCAATTGCAATGGGAGGCCTAGACATGAGCATCAAGACTTTCCTGCTCCCCGACCTGGGGGAGGGGCTGACCGAAGCGGAACTGGTGCGTTGGATGGTGACCACCGGGGATCCGGTGGCCATCGACCAGCCGATCGCCGAAGTGGAAACCGCCAAGTCGCTGGTGGAGATCCCGTGCCCCTTCGAAGGCGTGGTGCACACCCTGCACGGGGACGCCGGCCAGATGATGCTGGTTGACGAGCCGTTCATCTCCGTGGCTACCGGGCCGGTGGAGGGGGAACCGGCTGAACCAGCCGACTCCGCCCCGACGGTTGAAGGTGCCCTGTCCTACCGCGAGGAGGAAATGGCCGGAACCCAGGCACCGGACGCTGCGGATGAGGGCAGCGGTAACGTGCTGATCGGCTACGGTACCGGAGCAGCCAAGTCCAGCGGGTCACGCCGCCGCCGGGCCCGGGCCACCGGGGCCGCCGCCAGCACTTCAACCGGAACCAGCAGCGCCCCGCTGGTGATCAACCCGATCGTGCGCAAGCTGGCCCGCGACCACGGGATCGACATCGCCTCGGTGAATGGCAGCGGGGAAGGAGGCATGGTGCTGCGCAGCGACATCCAGGCACTGATATCCGCCCCGGCTACGGCTGCGCCGGTAGCCCCCGTGGCCACCCCGGCGGTCACCTCGCCCTCAGCTGTAGCCGCTGCCGCAAGTGGTGAAACCGACTCGCGCACCGGCCTGCCGGTTGCCGAGTCCACGGTACTGACGGGTGTGCGACGCACCATTGCCAATGCCATGACGACCTCGCGTCGGGAAATCCCCGAAGCCACGGTCTGGGTTGATGTGGATGTCACCAAGCTGTTGAAGCTGCGGGCCAAGCTCAAGGAATCGGCCGGTAGTGCCCCGAGCATGCTTGCGTTGATCTCCCGTTTCGCGGTGCTGGGTCTGAAGAAGTTCCCTGAACTGAACAGCCGGATCGAGGTGGGGGCCGACGGGCAGTTGACCCAAACCCGATTCGATGGGGTCAACCTGGGCTTCGCCGCCCAGACCGATCGCGGGTTGGTGGTTCCCAACGTCCGGGGTGCGCACGGGTTGAACGCCGAAGAGCTGTCCGCGGAGTTCGCCCGTCTGGCCGGCTTGGCCCGCGAAGGCAAGGCGCAGGTCGCCGACTTGTCCGGAAGTACCTTCACCATCAATAACTACGGGGTGTTCAACGTCGACGGTTCGGCCGCGATCATCAACTACCCCGAGGCGGCGATCCTCGGGATCGGCCGCGTGGTCGAGCGCCCGTGGGTGGTCAAGGGCAAGATCAAGGTACGTTCGATCTGTGAACTGACACTCAGCTTCGACCATCGGGTCTGTGACGGCGGCACCGCAGCGGGATTCCTGCGTTTCGTGGCCGATGCCATGACCGATCCCAAACAGGTCATCGTCTCCCTCTAAGGGGGTGATTCTTTCGCCCGGCCATTGGCCGGGCGAAAGTCGTTTAAAGCGCAAGGAATTTGCCACTTAGCTGCCGCCCGGGGGAGACTGGGTAACCAGGATCCGTGTTTCATCTGCGCTGTTTTGCAGATAATCGACGGACAAAATATCGAAGGAGTCGGTACATGGGCACGGCAGTCGCATCCCGGGGAATCCAACGCAAGGGACTTGTCCTGGCCCTGTTGCTGTTGCCAGTCCCGATGGTCGTGCTCAGCTGGATTCTGTTGCGAGAGGACCTTCCCGAGACACTGGCCACCCACTGGAGTGGCAGCAGTCTGCCCGATGGGTTCAGCTCCACCCAGGCCACCTTGATGACCTGTTTGGGGATCAGCGTGGCTGGAGCGGTCCTTGGGCTGGTGGCGTTCGGCTTGCGCAAGCCCGGATGGCAGGCCGGGCTTCTGTTCACCGGGGGACTGGCCGCGTGGTGCGCCGCCAGTAGCTGGTTGGTCAGTGCCAGTACCACGGCCACAGCCGGAGATCCGCAACAGGCGGTGCTCGGTGGATGGCTGGCCATCCTGATCCTTGGCAGCCTATTGGGTATCGCCCCGGCGTGGCTCAGCGGTTCCTCCCGGGAACTGAATAGGACCATGGACTACCAGCGCAAGCTGCGTATCGCCCAGGCGCAGGGGCGGCCATTGCCTGAACCCCTGCCGGCCCCGGAAGCCGTGTTCCGCCAGGCCGTCAACGCACCGGCCTGGCTGTGGCTCATGGCGGTTGGCATCCTGTTGCTGATGCTCGTTCTCTTCTGGATTTCACTGCCCGATATGGCAGAGGAGGGGATCGTGGCACTGTTGATCGGCCCGTTGGTCATGTTGTTGACCCTGCCGCTGGTGCTGGGACTATGCCGGCTGACGGTGCAGGTCGATGGTCACGGGCTGCGGATTTCATCCGCCATCCTGGGATTCCCGCTGCGCAGGATCGCCCTGGACGAGATCAAGGACGTGGAAACCGAGCACATCAATCCGGGGCAGTGGGGCGGCTGGGGTTGGCGGTTCTTCCCCGGTGGTTCGGCGATCGTCTTCAAGGCCATGGACGGACTGGTGGTACACACCGTCTCCGGCAAACGGTTCGCGGTGACCATGGAAGGATCCGAGCAGGTGCGCGACCAGCTGCTGGCGCAGCTGCGCGGCGGGCGGATGTCCTGACAACGGGTACTGCGTCATGCTCGGCGTGCACCGGGCCGGGCTGCGCGTAGGATCGGGAGAATGAGCGAACAACCCTTCAGCCTGCGACGAATCGCGCTCAAGGTGTATTCGCCGTCCCTGCTCTACGGCGTGGGCATGGGCGCGGTCACCCCGATTATCACCCTCTCCGCCTTGGACCGGGGTGCGGACCTGGCCACTGCGGCCCTGATTGTCACCCTGGTAGGGGTCGGGTCGTTGCTGGCCAATGTGCCTGCGGCGCTGCTGACCTCGCGGATCGGTGAGCGTTTCTCCATGGTGCTGGCGGCGCTGTGGGCCGCGCTGGGCATGGTCCTGGGGATCGTTCCCTCGAACCTGTGGCTCTTCGCTGTGGGCGTGGCCATGCTGGGGATGGCCGGTGCGGTCTTCAACCTGGCCCGGCAGAGCTACCTGGCCGAGGCGGTGCCCCTGGAATTCAGGGCGCGGGCCATGTCGACCCTGGGCGGAGTAATGCGCATCGGGGTGTTCATCGGACCCTTCGCCGCGACCGCTGCCATGCACTGGCTGGGGCTCACCGGGGCATTCTGGGTCGGGCTTGCCGCCATGCTCGGCGCCATGGTGGTGAGCCTGTGGATCCCGGATCTGGAATCCCGCACCGCGACCACCACCGTTGGCTCGCCTAACGGTCTGTCCATGATGCGCATTGCCAGGGCCCAGTGGCGAAGCCTGGCCGGTGTGGGCCTGGGCGTGGTGTGCATTGCCGCGGTCCGTTCCACCCGCCAGGTCGTCTTGCCGCTCTGGGGCGAGAACATCGGGCTGGATGCGGCCACCATTTCCCTGGTGTACGGGATTTCCGGGGCCATTGACATGCTCATCTTCTACCCGGCAGGCAAGGTCATTGACCGCCGTGGCCGGGTCTGGGTCGCGGTTCCGTGCCTGGGGATCATGGCCCTGGCCTTGTTCCTGCTGCCCTTGACCGGCAGTATGCCGACCATGCTGGCCGTGGCCATGCTGCTGGGATTCGGCAACGGCATCGGCTCAGGCATCGTCATGACCCTGGGGGCCTACTATTCCCCGGCCCAGGGGCGGGCCAAGTTCCTGGGCTTGTGGCGCCTGATGTCGGATCTGGGAGCCATGGGCGGGCCGGTGCTGCTCTCCAGCCTGGTTGCGGTGGGAACACTGGCCAGCGGGGTCCTGGCCATCGCGGTGGTGTCAGTGCTCGGCGCGGGGATCTTCGGCTACTTCATTCCGCGCACGCCCCGGCCGCGGGGATAGCCGCCGGCGCTTCGGCGGGAGTGCTCCGCTGGGCCTCGCGCCAAGGCTTCGACAGCCATCTGCCGTGCCACCTTCCGTGTGCTGAATCCGGCCGGGCATTCACCTTCAACCTGGAATGACGCCCTGAATCGCCATGCGGAAACTTGGAAACGGGCGTTGGCCGGGAAAGCTCATGGCCGGATATCATCCGTGCGTAGCCGGCCCGCACATCCTCGCGTGCAGTTCTGCGAACGGAGGGGATCCTAGTCGCCGACTAGGGTCGAGGCCGCGATATCCATATGTTCTGCGATTTCCTGCGCGACAATTCCGGGGTCTCCTTGCTCTATCGAGTCCACGAGCTTGAAGTGCCGGGCGACATCCATGTTCCGCACACCGCGTTCCTGTCCGGCGAACATGATGGACATCCTGATGGATCCCTCCAGCTGTTCCCAGGTATGCAACAGGGTTTCGTTGCCGGACAGTCGGCAGAGCGTGCGGTGGAATTCGAGGTCCGCTTCGATGCGTTCCTCCAGTCCGGCGGTGGCCAGTTGATCCATCGCGGTGACGGCCTCGCGCAGCTTCGCGATGGCCAGGTCCTGGCCATCGAGCGTCAGTAAGGTGTGCGCCGCCAGGGTTTCCAGTGAGGCGCGCACTGCAAAGATATCCTTGATTTCCTTGTCGTCCAGGTGGCGCACCGACAAACGGCCCCGCGGCCCGGCGGACACCAGTCCTTCCTGTTCCAGCTGTCGAAGGGCTTCCCGCAGGGTGCCGCGACTGATTTGCATGGAGGTAGACAATTCGGTTTCCACCAGATGGGCGCCTTGCTCCAGCTCGCCGGTGGTGATGGCACGACGCAGGGCAATCAGCGCTTGTTCGCGCAGGCTCTTTTTTCTCAGCCCCACCAGCGATGATTCTGTCAATGTCATGTCATTCCTCCACCGGTATCTTCCAAGGATAACTGTTAACTGTTAATCCTACCGCTTGTGGTGGGCGTGCTTTCCACGCCCACCACGGCTGTTGCTGATAGCGTCGCTAGTTCTCGAGTCCAGCCAGTACCGTTGCCGTGATGGCATCCACCGAGAGGCCGTAGCGGTCATGGAGGGTAGGCAACGCACCCGCGTCCAGGAACTGGTCCGGCAGGCCGATCGGGATCACCTTGGCCGAGACCTGACGCGCAACCATCGCTGCGGCGAGCGTCTCGTACAACCCTCCGACGACTGAATGGTTCTCCAAGGTCACCACAAGGCGGTTGGAATCGACCTCGTTCACCACCGTCTCGGCATCGAACGGCTTGATGGTGGGCGAATGTACGACGGCGACATTCACGTGGTGTTCGGCCAGCGACTTTGCCGCTTCCAGCGCCCTCATGGTCATCAACCCACTGGATACGAACACTACGTCCCGTCCGGTACGCAGTACCTTCGCCTTGCCAAGTTCAAAGGAGTAGTCGTATTCGTCCAGCACCGTGGGCACCTTGCCGCGCAGAAGTCGCAGGTAGGTCGGGCCCTCCGACGCGGCAAGCTGCGGTACCGCCTGCTCGATGTCGAGGGAATCGCAGGGATCCACGATGGTCAGGTTCGGCATGCCGCGGAAGATGGCGATGTCCTCGGTGGCCTGGTGGCTGGGGCCATACCCGGTGGTCAGGCCAGGCAGGCCCCCGATGACATTCACGTTGAGGTTCGGCTCCGCGATGTCCAGGCAAAGGAAGTCGTAAGCCCGGCGGGCCGCGAAGACCGAGTAGGTCGAAGCGAAGGGAATGAGCCCGGTTTCCGCGAAGCCTGCGGCCGCGCCGAACAATAGCTGCTCGGCCATGCCCATCTGGAAAAACCGCTCCGGATGCTGCTGCGCAAAGATGTGCATATCGGTGTACTTACCCAGATCCGCGGTCAGCCCGACGATCCGCGGGTCTTCATCCGCGAGGCGTGCCAGGGCATGCCCGAATGGTGCGGAGGAGGTTTTCTGTCCCGGATCAGCAAACGAAGCGATCATCGCCGATGTCTTCAGGCGTGGTTTCGTGGTGCTCATGGTTATTTCCTTCCCTGGGAGCCTGCGCTCAGTTGGTCGCGGCAGATCTGCCATTCGTTGTCCTCGATGCGCATGAAGTGCGCCTTCTCTCGGTTTTCCAACAGGGGGACACCGCGGCCGACCTTGGTATCGCAGAGCACCACGGAAGGACGGCCCACGGCTTGCGCCTGCTCGCTGATGCTGTCGAACGCCTCGACGAGGGCACCGACATCATTGCCGTCCACGCGTTGGGCATACCAGCCAAAGGCTTCCCACTTCTCGGTCACCGGCTCGGTACGCAGTACCCCGGCAGTGGGCCCGTCGGCCTGCAGGGCATTGATATCCACCAGTGCCGTGAGATGGCCCAGCTGATGGTGCGCGGCACCCATGGCGGCTTCCCAGGTGGAACCTTCGTCCAGTTCACCATCGGAAAGGAAATTGAATACACGCTGTGCCCTTCCCTGGTGTCGCAAACTAAGCGCCATGCCCACCGCGATTGTCAAACCGTGGCCCAGGGATCCACCGGAGATCTCCATACCGGGCGTATACGTCGACATCCCCGACATCGGAAGCCGGGAATCATCCGAGCCGTAGGTTTCCAGTTCCTCTATGGGAATGATCCCGGCTTCGGCCAGGGCTGCGTAGTGCCCAATGGCGTAGTGCCCCGTTGACAACAGGAAACGGTCACGTTCCTCCCACCCGGGATTCCCGGGCTGGTACGTGAGTTGGTCGCAGTACACGGTGGCCAGCATGTCGGCGGCACCCAGTGCCTGGCCGACGTAGCCCTGTCCTTGCACCTCGCCCATGTTCAGGGCATGGTGGCGAATCCGGTAGGCAGCGTCGCTGATTTCCTCGATCCGCTGATCCACTCGCAAGGGCGAACGGCCTGAGGCGGTGTAGGTTGTCATGACTATCCTTTCGTGATGAATCTGGTTCTGGTGGGGTAGGCCTATGGCCGGGCGCCCTGGCGATCAGGGGTGGCGGCGTTTGCGGCTTCGTCGGCCGCCTGCCGTTCGCGAGGCCCCCAGGTCTCCTTGGTTATCAGTGCGGCCAGCAAGCCGATGGCGGCGAAAATGCTGAACAACAGGGCCGGGCCCATCCACCCGAACTGCATGTAGAGCAGGGTCGTGATAAATGGGGTGAAGCCGGAGACCATGGCTGAGATCTGGTAGGCCAGTGAGGCGCCGGAGGAACGGGTATTGGCCTGGAACAGCTCGGGGAACCACGCTCCTTGGGCACCAGCAAGGGAATTCTGGCACACGGCGTAGGAGATCACGACGGTGACGATGATCAAGAGGAAGGAGCCCGTGTTGACCATCAAGAACATGGGGATACCGAACAGCATGGCGAAGGCGCAGGAAGCGATATAGACACTACGACGCCCCACACGGTCGGTGAGTTTTGCCCACGAGAATGTTGCGTAGATGCCGATGGCGGAGGCCAGGCACAGTGCGGTAAGCGTCTGCCAGGTCTCGGCAAGCTCGGCGGTGTGGAGGTAGGAAAGCATAAAGGTCACCGACACCGCATAGCCGGCCGTTTCGGCTACACGTAGGGCGATCCCACGCACGATATTGCGCCAGTCGGTGCGGATGACTTCCACGATGGGTGACTTGACGATGTTCCCGGAGCTTTTCACGTTTTCGAAGACCGGTGATTCGGGAACCTTCGAACGGATGACCAGCCCGACGATGACCAGGAGGATGCTGAAGAGGAACGGTAGGCGCCAGCCCCAGTCGCCGGGCAACTGGACACTGAACAAGAACACCAGGTTGGCCAATAGCAGGCCCAAGGGGAATCCGGACTGGACGATACCGGTGAACTTGCCTTTGTGTTTCCATGGGGAATGCTCGTAGGTCATCAGGATGGCCCCGCCCCATTCGGCGCCGAAGGCCAGACCCTGCACGATCCGCACGATCACCAGCAGGATCGGCGCAAGGAGCCCGGCTTGTTCGTAAGTCGGGAGCAGGCCAATGACGAAGGTGGCCAGTCCCATGATGATCAGCGAGGCCACCAACACGGGCTTTCGCCCGATCTTGTCTCCCAGATGTCCGCCGATGATGCCGCCCAGGGGACGCGCGGCGAAGCCGACTCCCAGGGTGGCGAATGATGCCAAGGTGCCGGTGAGCGGGTCGGCACCCGGGAAGAATACGTGCCCGAAATACAGGGCGGCGGCTGTGCCGAAGCCGATGAAATCGTAGGTTTCAATGGTGGCTCCGACCCCGGAACCCACCGCGACACGCCGTACATCCTTGGTGCCATGCACCGGTCCTCGCATTTTCAAGCTTTCACTGCTCATGAGGTTCCTCCTCGGAGTTTCTCCTAGCGTATGATCCGTCATTGTTGACAGTCAACATAATAAGAAGTGTGACCGAGGGCACCTGCTATGTCAACAGTTGAATTGTTTTGGTTGACTGTTGACAGTTAACCCAAATATAGTGGTCTGCATTACAGCTGGTGGGAGCATCACCTTTCGGTTGCAGCTGCTTCCCGGCACGGATCACGCGAAAGAAGGACCAAATGGAAAACTCACAACGTACCGCGGTACTGACCGGCGCCACTTCGGAACAGGGCATCGGCCTGGCCGCTGCCCGTCGCCTTGCACGGCAGGGCTGGGGAGTAGTCGTACTCGACTTGGATCAGCAGAAGTCTGAAGCGGTGGCGGCGCAGATTGCCAGGGAATTCGGTGTTCCCGCTTTCGGTCACGCGGTGGATGTTGCCCGCGAGCAATCCGTGACCCTTGCCCAGGAAGCTGTCGCCCGGCAAGTTGCCGACCTCAAGCTCCCCCCGGTGGGCGCGTTGGCCAACATCGCGGGCATCACCTCCCCAGTGGGCTTCCTGGATACCACGGTGGAGCTATGGCACGAGGTCATGAACGTGAACGCGACGGGGACATACCTGATGACCAAGGCCTTCCTGCCGGGGATGCTGGAGAACAAATGGGGTCGGGTCATCAATATGTCTTCGGTTTCCGCGCAACGCGGGGGTGGGGTATTCGGAAAGGTTCCCTATTCCTCGGCGAAAGCTGCCATCCTCGGCTTTACGAAGGCCCTGGCCCGGGAGATCTCCGATGGAGGGGTGACCGTCAACGCCATTACCCCGGGCGCAGTGGACACCAATATCCGGGTGGGGAGTACCGACGAGCAGGAGGCGGCGATCGCCGCCGGAATTCCGATCGGACGCACTGCCACAACCGACGAAGTCGCCTCGGTGATTTCCTTCCTGGCCTCGGAAGACGCTTCCTATCTCACCGGGACGACCATTGACATCAACGGCGGTAGCCATATGCATTGATCTCGACGGTTTCCCGGTTTCCCGGTTGGCAAGGGGATTGCCACGATGTTGCCGCCGGTAGCCAGATGTCCCGTATCCGGGCATCTGGCATGTCGCGACGCGGGGCCCGGCGTCCCACTTCGGGAAAGCCCGGCGACGGCGCGAGGGGTCCGAAACATGCGCCGGAGCGAAGCGGGCATGACGGGGATTATTCGGTGAAGAACGAGCGCCGGGCCGGTAGCGCCGGAGGGAACGGGACCGCAGCCCCCGGATCTACCGGTGACGCGCCTTACGGCGGCTTGGCCCCAGCACCACCGAGCGCAGGCATAGTCCCACCACGAGGGCGGTGGCGATGATATGCACCACGCCCAACGCGGCATATAAGGCAAGCAACCAGCTCGGGACCTGCTGGATATGCGGGTGAGGCAACACCCAGGACAGCATAATGACCAGCGCCCAGCACACCAGGGAGGCGATCCCGACACGTCGGGACCAGCGGCTGGGGCGTACCCTGGCCGACAGCGGCTGGCCGACCTGCAGAACGGCACAGGCAGCGACCATCCAGAAGCCGGCCACCATGAACCCGGCAGCGATATCCGAGGGGCGGTGCCACCCGGAAATCAATGTCGCCAAGCCCGTGATGGTGGCAAAACCCCACGCCACGGGGCCGATCACCGGGCGCAGTTTGGGTGGGGACACCACGTACATCAGCGCCATGGCGGCCGCCGCGGTGGTGGTATGCCCGGAGGGGAAGGAATTCATGGTGGTCCCGAAATTGTAGTCCGGGCGCACCAGCAGTACGTGCTTGAGCAGCTGGGTGGACCCCACGGCGGCAACCACTGCGACCGAGGCCAGCATGGCGCGGGAAAAACGGCGGTCCCGGATCACCCGGTAGATCAAAAAGACCGTGGCGATCGCCGCGCACAACGTCGGCAACAGGTCAAGGAAATCACGTACCGGGCTGTCCAGCCCGGTGCGTGGCCACCACCGGGTCCACGCGGCAAAGGCCACCTGATCCGCCCACTGGCCGGGACGTTGGGTGACGAAGAACCAATACTCGATCACACCCATCACCGCCAGCAGGAGCGCAGCCCACCACCACACCAGATGCCGGGGTCGGGAGACGACGGAGGTTGCGCGCATGTTTCCAGAGTGCCACAGATCCATGTCACCCACCCGGGAGGCAGTACGCGATTCGGAACACATTGATTAGGCTGGACGGTATGGATTACCAACTGCCCAGCCTCGAAGAGCTGCGGGAAAACTCATTCGTTGTGCGCCTGCCCCTGCGGGTCATGTTCCGTGGCGTCGTGCAACGAGAAGCCCTGCTGATCCAGGGTCCCGCCGGTTGGGGGGAGTTCTCCCCGTTCCTGGAATACGGCCCGGCCGAGGCCTCACGCTGGCTGGCCGCCGGAATCGAATCGGCGTACCAGCCCTATCCGGAAACCACCATCGAGCGGATTCCGGTCAACGCCACGCTCCCGGCCGTGACCACCGAACAGGTGTCCCGGGTCCTGGGGCAATACGATGCCCCGCACACCATCAAGATCAAGGTTGCCGAGTCCGGGCAGATCCTGCAGGACGACATTGCCCGGGTGGCCGAGACCCGGCGGCTGTACCCCGACGCCAAATTGCGGGTGGATGCCAACGCCGGATGGACCCTGGACCAGGCGGTCCCGGCCCTGGCCCGGTTGAGCGAATACGGCCTGGAATACGCCGAGCAACCGGTCCCTGGCATCGCCGACCTGGCGCGCCTGCGCGAACGCCTGGCAGCGCGCGGAGTCGAACTGAAGATCGCCGCGGACGAGTCGGTCCGCAAACACACCGATCCCGTGGAAGTGGCACGTATGGGCGCCGCGGACCTGATGGTGATCAAGACGCAGCCGCTGGGCGGGATCGCCGAGGCGTTGCGGATCGTGGAACAGGCCGGTCTTGATGCCGTGGTCTCCAGCGCGCTGGACACCTCCATCGGTTTGGGGCAGGCGGCCGCGCTGGCCGCCAGCCTGCCCGAACTGAAATACGCCTGCGGGTTATCCACCGGCACACTGTTCAAGGACGATGTCACCGAACAGCCGCTGATCGCGCACGGCGGGTACCTGGACGTACGGCGCCCTGCCGTCAGCCGGGCGAAGATCCGCCATTACAGCGTGGAACCGGATTCCTTCACCTGGTGGATGCAACGCCTGGAGCAGAGCTATGCGCACCTCTCCACCCGGCCGCAGGCCGACTCCTCGTTTGCCGGGAGTTAACCTTCCCGATCTGACCTGGTCACTTTCCCCTGCGACGCTCGATTCGCCCGCACCACACCGGGCGATGCGAGTACCACCAATGAAAGTGAACCATCATGGAATCTTCCCGCCGGCTCCTGCCGATGCAAGGCCACACCCGGGGTAACCGGTCGGCTGCGACCTGCCACTACAAATGCGGTGACGCATGCGCACAGCCGTACTCGAACACCTCGGAGAACGCCTACTTCAAGGACATCGCCGATGCCGCGCTCAGCCGCCGGAAGGTCCTGGGGCTCGGAGCCCTGGGCGCCGCCGCACTGGTGGTGGGACCCCAGCGGCTGTCCGCCCCGGCTGCCCAGGCTGGCACCGCCCCGGTCACGCCGGGCAGCGGGAAGCTGCCGTTCACCGCCATCGGCCCGGTGTCCCGGTCGGTGGATACCATGAGCGTGCCCGAGGGGTACGACTGGAGGGCCATCATCCGTTGGGGAGACCCCCTGTTCGGCCACAGCCCGAACTTCGATGCCGCAAACCAGTCGGCGCGGGCCCAATCCCAGCAGTTCGGCTACAACTGCGATTACCTGGACATCCTGCCGGACGGGGAGAACGGTAACACCGGGGTGCTGGTGGCCAACCACGAATACACCAATGAAGAGATGATGTTCGACCCGCAATGGCTCGCTGGCCACCCCGATGAGGCCCGGCGCACCGCGATGGCCGCCCACGGGTTCAGCGTCGTGGAGATCACCCGGCGCTGGAATGACCGGCGTTGGAGCTATGTGCGCGGCAACGGACGCAACCGCCGGCTGACCCTGGACAGTGAATTCACCGTGGACGGCCCGGCCGCCGGCAGCGCCCTGCTGCGCACCAAGGACGATCCGCAGGGCCTGCGGATCTCGGGGACCTTGAACAACTGCGCCGGCGGCACCACCCCATGGGGGACCGTGCTGACCGGGGAGGAGAACTTCGACCAGTACTTCCGCGGACGCGGCACCGAACAGGAGGCGCGCTACGGGATCAAACCCGAGGAGACCGAACGTGGCTGGGAGCATACCGAGCCACGGTTCGGCCTGCACCATGAGGGCTACGAGAACGAGGCGCACCGCTTCGGCTGGATCGTGGAAATCGACCCGCAGGACCCGGAATCGATCCCGGTGAAACACACCAGCCTGGGCCGCTTCAAGCACGAGGGTGCCAACGTCCGCATCGCCGAGAACGGGAAGGTCATCGCCTATTCCGGGGATGATTCCCGGTTCGAGTACCTGTACAAGTTCGTTTCCCATGAGACCTACCGTGAAGGGGACCGCGCCCACAACATGCGTCTGCTCTCGGCAGGGGACCTGTACGTGGCGACCTTCGCCGGCAATTCCCCGGCCGAACAAATCGACGGCAGCGGGGCCGTACCGGCCGATGGCTCCTTCGACGGGACCGGACGCTGGGTGCCCCTGGTCCAGGACGGTGTTTCCAAGGTGGAGGGCATGAGCGTGGACGAAGTGCTGGTCTTCACCCGGCTGGCCGCGGACCGGGCCGGGGCCACCAAACTCGATCGTCCCGAGGACGTGGAACCCAGTCCGGTCACCGGCAAGGTGTACGTGGCGTTGACCAACAACACCGATCGCGGGGAAACGGGTACCGAGGGCGCCACCGAGGTCAGCCCGCGGCTGCGCAACCGGGACGGGCACGTACTGGAACTGGGCGAAAACCCGCAGGACGCCACCGCCACCGACTTCGTGTGGAATATCCTGTTGGTGGCCGGTGACCCGAGATTCGACTCCTCCACCTACTTCTCCGGTTATCCGGCCGAGAAGGTCTCCCCGATCTCCTGCCCGGACAACCTGGCCTTTGATTCGCTGGGCAACCTGTGGATCTCCACCGATGGGGCCCCGAGCACCATCGGGTACTCCGATGCGCTGCACAAGGTCACGCTGGAAGGTGAACAGCGCGGCCGCGTCGAGCAGTTCCTGGCCGTGCCCACCGGTGCGGAAACCTGCGGACCTGTGGTGCGCGATGAAGAACGTTCGGTGTTCGTGGCGGTGCAGCACCCGGGGGAGGGCGGCACCTATGCCGAACCGCAATCCCTGTTCCCTGACTTCGTGGCCTCACCGGTGCGGGCCAAACGCGGTGAATTCCACGGGCCACGTCCCAGCGTGGTCCAGGTCTACCGCAGGGGATGGAACTTCCCGCGCAGCAACTAGTCCGTCCCGGCCCGGACCCCGCAGTGACGCAGATCAAGGCGGGGTCCGGACCCGTGGCCGAACGCCTAGACTGGATGCTGTGTGCACACAGCAAAATCCAGCCGCCGCCCCGCCACTGACCGCTGAACCGGCCGGGGAACTATCCGCGGTGTCCACGGCCCGTCAGGTCCTGGCCGGGCTCAGCACTGCCGGGCTGAGGGATCTGCTGCTTTCCCCGGGATCGCGCAGCGCCCCGCTGGCGTACGCGGCCGCCGAAGCCGAAGCCGCGGGTCTGCTGAGCGTACATGTGCGCATCGACGAACGCTCCGCCGGATTCATGGCCCTGGGACTGGCCCAGGCCAGCGGACGACCTGTGGGGATCATCGTCACCTCCGGGACCGCGGTAGGTGAACTGCTGCCAGCCATCATGGAAGCCCACCACAGCGGCACCCCGTTACTGGTACTCAGCGCGGATCGCCCAGCGGAACTCCAGGGGACCGGAGCCAGCCAGACCACCGATCAACGCGATCTGTTCGCCCGGCACACCCGCGCCAGCCTCAACGTCCCGGCCGGTCACCGGCCCCGGCACGCCGTGGAGCAGGCGCTGGCCGCGCTCGCCGGGGACCGCGAGCACCCTGCAGGTCCGGCCCAGCTGAACCTGCAATTCCGGGATCCACTGGTCCCTGAAGCGGATTCCCTGATCGGTGCACAAGCCTGGACCAGGCAGTTGGTTCCCGGGAACTGGTCGGCCCCGGCGACCGGGAATCCGACCCGGTGGGGTGCCGCAGCCGGTTCCCCACGGCGCACGGTGGTTCTGGCGGGACACGGTGCCGGGATCCAGGCCCAGCACTTCGCACGGACACTGGGACTTCCGTTGCTGGCCGAGCCCTCCTCCAACGCCCGGTTTTCGGCCCACGCATTGGGCCATTACCGGCTGCTGCTGGCCGTGGCCGCCGAACACATTGAACGGGTGGTGCTCTTTGGCCGGCCCACGCTCAGCCGCCCGGTGGCCCGGCTGCTGGCTGACCGGGACATCACCAGTGCCAGCTGGCAGCCCGGTCCGGTCTCCTGGTACGAACCGGGACGGCGCCGGGAACGGGTCATCACCGATGCCGGTGAGCTGGCGGATTTCGCCGGAAGCGCCCCGCCGGGGTGGTTGGAAGCGTGGCAGGAGTTGGAGTACCAGGCCGAGGCAATCGCCGGCCGCCGGGAAACCGGTGACTGCTTCAGCGGCTACCAGGTGGCCCGGGACCTGTGGAAGCACCGCCAGGGTCCGCTGTTCATCGGTTCCTCGAACATCATCCGCGACTTCGACCTGGCCGCCCGACCCGAGGAACTGCCCGGGCCCCGGGTGTACGCCAACCGGGGGCTGGCCGGGATCGATGGCAGCATCGCCACCGCCCTGGGAATTGCCCGGGGTAGCGGGGAGGCGACCCGGGTGGTACTGGGGGACATCACCTTCCTGCATGATGCCGGCTCCCTGCTGCTGGCTCCCGGGGAACCCGTTCCGTCGCTGGACCTGGTGGTCTACAACGACGCCGGCGGGGCGATTTTCTCCACCCTGGAACACGGGGCCGTGCACGACTCCGGTCACTACGGCCAGACCGTGGAACGGCTGTTCGCCACGCCGCACCGGGCCCGGATCGATGCGCTGGCCGCCGCCTACGGGTGGGAGTACCGGGCCCCGGCCGGCCCCGGGGACTTCAACGAACTGCTCGCTGCGGGGCAACCGGCCGGGGTGCGGATCATCGAGGTCCGCGCCGGACGTGAGAACCGCCGCCGGCACACCCTGGACCTGGGCCGGCACATCGCCGGTCTGTCCTGGCCCGGGCACCTGATGACCTGAGCGGGAAGTCGCTGGGCCACAGGGACGGCAAAGGCCGCAACCCCGGTGGGGGTTACGGCCTTTGCCGGTTCCGGCACACGGTGCCGGAGCAGGGGCGGGGATCAGATATCCACGTGGGTCGGATCCAGGACACGGCGCAGGAAATCCTGGGTCCGCGGCTGCTGAGGGTTGCCGATAACCTCCGCGGCCGGACCCTCCTCCACCACGACGCCGCCGTCCATGAACACCACACGGTCGGCGACTTCCTTGGCGAAGGCCATCTCGTGGGTCACCACGAGCATGGTCATCCCGGCCTTGGCCAGGGTCTTCATGATGGCCAGCACCTCGCCGACGGTTTCCGGGTCCAGGGCGCTGGTCGGCTCGTCGAAGAGCATCAGGGTCGGATTCATCGACAGTGCGCGGGCAATGGCCACACGCTGCTGCTGGCCGCCGGAGAGCTGGTCGGGGTAGCGGGCACCAAAGTCACCCAATCCCACCCGCTCCAGGTTCTCGGCGGCGATCTTCTTCGCCTCGGACGATGAGCGCTTGAGCACCTTGAGCTGGGCCACGGTGCAATTCTGCAGCACGGTCAGGTGCGGGAACAGGTTGAACTGCTGGAAGACCATGCCCACGTTCTGCCGCATGCGGTCCAGGTCGACTTCCGGGTCGGTGGCCTCGAATCCGCCTACGTGGATGGTGCCGCCGTTGGGCTTCTCCAGCAGGTTCACGCAGCGCAGCAGGGTGGACTTCCCTGAGCCCGAGGGGCCGATCAGGCAGACCACCTCGCCGGGCTTGACCTCCAGGCTGATGCCCTTGAGTACCTCGTTATTGCCATAGGACTTGCGCAGGTCGCTGATGGTGGCGCCGGCGGCCTGGAACACGGGATTTTTCTCGATCTTGCTCATGCTCTGTGCTCCTAGCGCTTGGTCCGTGCCGAGGAGTTCTCGAAACGGCGGGTGATCAGGCTCAACGGAATGGTAATGACCAGGTAGAGCGCACCGGCCACAATCAGCGGGGTGATCCCCGCACCCAGCGAGGTAATGCCCTCACGACCGAATTTGGTCATTTCGTACTGGGCCGCGGTCATGCCCAGGATGAAGGCCAACGAGGAGTCCTTGGTCAGCAGGATCATTTCGTTGGTCAATGGCGGCAGCACAATTTTGAAGGCCTGCGGGATCACGATGGTGACCATGGCACGCCAGGCTGGCATACCCAGGGACCGGGCCGCTTCGGTCTGGCCCCGCGGCACTGCCTGCAGGCCCGCCCGCAGGGTCTCTGCAATGTAGGCTGCGGCCACCAGGCCCAGGGAGAGCATCACCGTCACGGCGAAGGGCCATTTGGCTTCAGGGAACGCGGCCGGGACACCGAAGCCGAAGGCCAACAGCACCAGGATGGCCGGCACGCCGCGGAAGAACTCGATGAAGCCGGTAGCCAGCCATCGGTAGGGGGCGAAGCTGGCCATTTTCATCAGCGCCAGCACCAGGCCCAGGGACAGGCCGAAGGCGAAGGAGATGACGGTGTAGAAGATGGTGTTCTTCAAGCCGACCAGCAGCAGGTCCGGGAACATCGGCCCGAGCTTCTCGAAGGCGAAGAAGGAGGTGCGGATCTTGGGCCAGTCGGCCACGATGACGAGGGTCGTGATGACGGCGACAAAGATGATGGCCTGGACGATCTTGCTGATCCGGGCCCGTTGACTTGTGGTCATGGCCATGGGTAAACCTCACGGAAATAGTGGCGCGGCGGTGTCAACGGGTCGGACACCGCCGCGCGGGGTTCTTCGAAGCGAACGGTCGGCGGTTGCTTCAACCGCCGGGACGCCTGGCTACTTCTGGCCGAGCCATTCGTCGATCATGGCGTCCAGGTCGCCCGAGGTGCTCAGGCGTTCCAGGGTGGAGTTCACGCTGGCCAGCAAATCGGCGCTGTCCTTCGGAACCGCCACACCCAGCTTCTCGCCGGTGGTGATTTCCTCGACGATCTCGAAGTTGTCGTTATCCGCAATCGCGTAGCGCAGCACCGACTGGTTGCCCAACGCCGCATCGACCTGGTTGGTATCCAGGGCCTGCAGCTGCAAACCGCTGTCCTCGTACCCGGTGGTATCCAGGCCCTCTTCGCGGGCGAACTTCTCACCGGTGGTGGCCTGCTGCACGCCGACCCTCTTGCCCTTGGCCGATTCCAGATCGGTGATTCCAGAGTCCTTGCGCGCCACCAGCATCAGGTCGTCATCCAGGTAGGGATCCGAGAAGTCCATATTGGCCTGGCGGGGTTCGGTGATGGAGATCGAGGAGATCGCCAGATCACACTGGGTGCTGAACAGGCCGGATTCGATCGAGTCGAAGCTCGAAGCGATGATATTCAGTTCCAGGTCCAGATCGCTGGCGATCTCCTTGGCAATATCCACATCCAGGCCAACGACTTCGCCGTCACGGTTGAATTCGAAGGGCTCGTAGGGGATGTCCGAGCACATGGTCAGCTTGCCGGCTTCGCGCGGGGTGAAACCGTCGGCCGTGCCTTCATCGGTGTTTTCATTCGAGGCCGAGCCGCCGCAGGCGGTCAGCGCGATCAGCGCGACGGATCCAACGGCGAGACCGGACAATACGTTCTTCTTGAAGGGACGCATAAGGGCGGAACCTACTTTCAGGTAATGCGAGTGACAAGGCGTCGTCATAATCATAACCATGGCACGACAAGGGTGAGACTCTCATCACAGAGTGTCGTGCCAGCATTAGCAATGCTTGGCCTCATGGGGTAACTTCCGGTGAGTTTCATCATGTTTGATGGCCCATCGGTGTCATCTGCCCAGCTTAGGGCCAAAAGAACAGGTGTGGTCGGCCACCGGGCAATTCCCGCACAAAGCGCGCTGTGAGGGGTTCATGGCAAGACCCAAGGGGCCCGTACGCCCGATTTCCATGAAGAATGTCCACACGACGGGAGGCCCCTGGGGCCGTGCCAACGCGGGCAAGGCCGGTTCATGCCCGCAAGCCACTGCACCCCGCAGCGTGGGCTGCAGTGGCGGGCCGCGGTGTCCGAGGCTCAGCGTTCGGCGTGCAGGGCCTGGAGCATGGGGCGCATCTTGGCCCAGGACTCGGCCAATTCGGATTCCGGATCCGAGCCCTGGACGATGCCGCATCCGGCGTACAAGCGCATACTGTGCTCGTCCTCCAGCACCCCTCCGCGTAACGCAATGCCGAATTCGCCATCGCCGCGGGAATCGATCCAGCCGACCGGCCCGGCGTACGGCCCGCGGTCCAATCCTTCAAGCCGGCGCAGGACGGCGCCCGCTTGCTTGGTCGGGGTACCGCAGACCGCTGCGGTGGGATGGAAGATCTCCGCGATATCCAGTGCGGTGGGGAACCGCCCGTTGCTTCCCGGACGCAACTGGGCATTAACGTCACTGGCCAGATGCCACACATTGGGCAGTTCCAGGATGAAGGGTTCCCCGGGGGCACACATGCCATGGGAAATGGGGTCCAGCGCCAGGGTCAGCGAATCGATGGCCAGCTGGTGTTCCACTCGTTGCTTGGGATCCTGGAACAGTTCGCGGTGCGGATAGCTCTGGTCGCCCACCGGCGCGGTGGCCCGATCCAGTGTGCCGGCCAGGACCCGCGCCTCGGCCCTGCCATTGGTGACCCGGACCAGCATTTCCGGGGTTGCCCCGACCAACCCATCCACCGCATAGGTCCAGCAGTTGTCGTAGCCCTTGATCAGCTCGAGGATCACATCCGCCAGGTTGATGCCCCCGGTGCTACGGGCAATCACATCCCGGGAGAGCACCAGTTTGGAGATCTCATCGCCTTCCAGCACCTCCAGGGCCCGGGTGACCGCTTCCAGGTAGGAGCCGGCGGTCAGTTGCCCCGGCAGCAGGCTGATGGATCCGTGCGGGGCACCGGTAAACGCGGCCTGCTCCAGCAGCTCCTCGGCGCGTCGGACGGCGTATTCATAGCTTAATTCCGAGACCGGCATGGTGTCACTGGTCAGGGTGATCCATGACAGGTTCCCGTCCTTGCCGAAAATGACCTCGGGGATGACCAGACGCGAGGCGTAGGTGCTGGTGTAGGAGAAGGCGAAGGCCCCGAAGGCCACCGGGCCGCTGCCTGGCCGGTTGATCGGATCGATGACGGTAGCCCGGGCGAGCACGTCGGTGAGCCAGGCCCGTGCCTGGGCGAAGCGCTGCGGGCCACCGGTGGTGATCCTGGCGACGGAACCAAGTCCCACCAGCCCGTTGCCCTGGCGGGTCCAGACCATGGCCCGGTGACGCAGGGCATCGATGATGAAGGCTTGGCCGGTGCGTTCGAAGCTGAAGGTCACGCTCGACAGGACGGGAAGTTCGTCCCGTACCGGGGCAGGGGAAAAGACGGGCAAATCTGCAGACATGATAGGGCTAAGCCTACCGCCGAACAGGATCCTCCGGTCAGTGGCCGTGTCGGGACTCACCCGGGACCGAGTCCCCGCTCACGTCCTGGGGGTGGAGGCCGGACAAATGCCGGGCAATACGTGAGCCAAAGAGCATGGCGAGGGGTTCATCGGCTAGAGTGATAGGAGTTTCGGAAGCGGTGAGCTGCCGAGCAGTCCGCATCGGACGATAACCGAACCCGTTGAAAGATAAGTAAGCCGTAAAACAGTGACTGATTCGAAAAGCAACTGGACTGCAGCCGGACACCAGGTACCGGACTCGATAGAGCTGAATCCCGAAACCGCGGTTTTGGCCGCGTCCTTTAATCTTCCAGCTGGTTTCGCGCCCATTGCCGAGGACCCGGAATTCGGTCCCGCGGTCTCCACCGGGCTGGCCAAGGTCGAAAAGCTGTTGCGTGATGCGATCGCCAATTCCGACCCGCTCATTGACGCCTCGTCCCGCCACCTGGTGGAAGCCGGCGGCAAGCGGGTACGTCCACTGCTGGTTCTGCTCACCTCCTTGTTGGGTGAGGGAATCAATGACGAGGTCATCAAGGCCGCCGCAGTGGTGGAACTGACCCATCTGGCCACCCTGTACCACGATGACGTGATGGATTCTGCCCCGATGCGACGCGGGGCCCCGACCGCCCACGAGGTGTGGGGCAACTCCGTGGCCATCCTGGCCGGGGACCTGATCTTCGCCCGCGCCTCGGTGCTGGGTGCGGAACTGGGTCCGGAAGCGGTGAGCTGGCAGTCGCGCACCTTCGAACGGCTCTGCCTGGGGCAGCTGCATGAATGGATCGGCCCACGGGAATCGGACGACCCCATCAAGCACCACCTGCAGGTGATCAGCGACAAGACCGCTTCGCTGTTGGCTACCTCGGGGGCCTTTGGCGCCCGTTTCGGCCAGCGCCCCGAGTACATTGAGATCCTGCGCGAATACGGTGAGAAGATCGGTGTGGCCTTCCAGGTGGCCGATGACGTGATCGACCTGGTCGCTACCGGTACCGATTCGGGCAAGACCCCGGGCACGGACCTGCGCGAAGAGGTCCCGACCCTGCCGGTACTCAAATTGCGTGAGGCCGCCGACGCCGGCGACCAGGCCGCGATTGCCGCCTTGGAACTCGTGGATGGGGACCTGACCAGTGACCAGGCCTTGGCCGAGGCGGTTGCCGCGGTCAGTTCCCACCCGGCCACCCAGCAGGCGTGGGAGGTCGCCCGGCAGTGGGCCGACGACGCCATCAAGGTGCTGGATCCGTTGCCGACGGGCACGGTGAAAAGTGCGCTGGTCGCCTTCGCCGATGCGGTGGTCACCAGGGAAAGCTGAACAGCACCCCCAACGACATGCAATGCAAATGGCAGCCCGGCCGGGCTGCCATTTTGCGGTTAAACGGATCCGGCAACCGGATGCAAGATGGGAACACCGGCTATCCGGCGACTAGAATATGGCCTGGTTATCAAGCAGCCTCATCGGGTGCTGGTTCGAGAACACCGCGACCCTCAGCTGGTCGGCTTTCTCCGCGCGGACCTGCACCGGAACCCGGTGGCGTAGCTGCCGGTAGAGCATGTCGTCGGTGTAGCGCGGGAACACGTGCTGGTGATAGTGCCAGACGTGCTGGTTCCCGGCAGGCTCGTTGTGCTGTCTGGTGCTGGTCCCCTCCGGGTTCCACGCCAGTTTCATGGCCAGGGCAATGCGCCGGGTTTCGCGCATCAGCGCGCCGCCGACCACGTCATCCAGGTCGTACAGGGTCTCCAGATGCCGGATCGGGATGATCATCACGTGACCGCCGTAGGTCCCGAAACCGTCGCAGGCCATGATCGCCGCCGCATGCTCGGTGCGGTAGATCAGATCCGTGGGAGCGCACAGGTTCCCGGCACTGAATTCCCGTTCCCCAAGCAGTTCGCAAAACGGGCACTGGTAGTCTTCCGGGGCGTGGGAGGGGATCTGCACTAATTCTCCAGCTCTGCGCTGAGCTCCTCGAAAACCCAGCTGAACATGTCCAGGGTGAACTCGCTGAAGGTGCCTTCCTCGCTGGTCCAGCTCCCGCGGGAGTTATTGCGACGGTAGACGATCGGGTCGGGAACATCCGTCTGGCTGGCCTTGAAACCCCAGACGAACTTTTCCTCCTCGTCCTCCAGGAACAGCAGGTACCCGTCTTCGACCTCCAACTCCTCGGGGTCGAAGAAGTAATGGTAGGCCTCCATGAAGTCATCGCAGTTACCCAGCGAACGGTAGAACTCCTCCAACACCAGGGGGATCTGCACCCGCGATTCCTCCAGCGCTTCGGCCAGTTCCTCACGACTGAGCCCATCGGCCTCATTCCATGCGTCATCGAGGTATTTGGGAACGAGGGAACGGAACTTCTCAAGGAACATGTCAGCCATGTCTTTATCCTATCGAGAATCAGGCCAGTTCCAGTGCACTGAGGGCAATCCACAGTTGCACACGGTCACCAGTGACCGTGGGATCGTAACCGGACAGGTCGGTGATCTGTTGCATGCGGTAGCGAACGGTGTTGCGGTGCAGGCCCAAGGACTCGGCTACCGCGCCGACCGACCCGTCCAATTTGAAGTACTCACGCAGGGTCTTGAGCAGTTCACCCTTGTTCGCGGTGTCGAACTTCTGCAGGGGTCCCAGGGCCTCCTGCGCCAGATCCTGGATCGGCACGTCACGGGCGGTGAGCAGCAGCGAGGTGAGGGACAACTTGGCCGGTGTGTTGACCCGTTCCCCATGGCGCAGGGCCTCCAACGCCTCATAGTAGCTCCAGCGCACCCCATTGACATGGGCATAGCTGCCACCGAACCCGATCTGGGCGGAAACTTCCGCTGTTTGCAGGTACTTGTCCAGCAGCTCCACAGCCTGCCGGCTCAGGTCGGTGGGAACCAGCAGCCCCAGTTTGTCCTCGATGCTGCACACCACCTGTCCATCGAGCAAGGGTGGCAGCGGAAGGCGGTGCAAGAGCGAGCCCGGGGAACCGGCCTGGATGAGGATCACCACATGGTTTTGCCGGGTGTCCAGCCCCAGGGACCGCAACCGGGCGGTGCCCTCGGGGCCTTCCACGGTGCCTGCCACCAGGTCCTCGAGGATCTGGCCGTTGGCGGCGCGTTGCGATTCGCGTAGCCGTGATTTATTGGCCATCTCCAAGCCGATGAGTGACTGGGCGTACTCGACCAACCCGTGATGCCGGTAGGGTTCGGCCAGGTACAAGGTGCACTTGTCGCGCATGCCCGTGGCCACCGGAACCTCGTGCCAACGTCCTGTGGACAGATCGGGCCCGTGGATTTGTGTCCCGTACAGGGACACGGCGACCGCAGTTCCGAGCATCTTGGACAACTCGGCCAACATGCTGGACAGGTTGGCCGACAGCAGGGTCCGGGTCAGTTGCTGGTGGGAGCGCAGCAACTGCTGCAATTGCCGGACATGCAAACGGTGTTGTTCCTCGGCGATGAGCTTGGTAATGGCCGCGAAGGGGGTTTCGTAGGGCACCTCGAACACGGGAAGGCCTACTTCCTGTGCGGTCTTGACCACTGTTTGCGGTACGTTCCGGTGCCCCAGCCCGGTGCCGAACCCCAGGGCGATGACGCCGTTTCTGGCCAGCCGGTGCACGAATTCCCGTTGGCTGGCTGTGGTCTTCTGCCTAACACCGGTGGTCAACACGATTTCCTCACCCGTGAGGAACTCCGAAGGGTCCAGCAGCTCGGTGACCGCACCCCACGTGATGGATGTCTCCGACGTGGTCGAAAAGTCATTCAATGGGCGCAATGCCAGCTCTTCATGCTCAAACAAGTTCGCGAGGGTGATTGCCATGCATCAAGTTTAGGCCTTGGATTGTGCGCGTTTCGCTGGCGGACAAGGATGTTGATCGCAGATCGTTGCCAAAAAATGCACACAGCGTGACGCAAGTGGGTTACGTTAATCACATGAACACTCCATCTTCTACCCAAGGCGCACCCGTGGCCGGTGCAAAGCGGGAGGTTTTCTCCTCCCGCAAGCTGTTCATCCTTTCGGCCATTGGTTCCGCCGCCGGCTTGGGGAACATCTGGCGTTTCCCCTACGTTGCCTATGAAAACGGTGGTGGCGCATTCCTTATCCCGTACCTGGTGGCGATCCTGTGCGCCGGTATCCCACTGCTGTTCCTTGACTACTCGGTGGGGCACCGCTACCGCGGTTCCGCTCCGCTGGCCTACCGCCGACTCAACCGCAAGACCGAGGTCCTCGGCTGGTGGCAGGTGCTTATTTGCTTCGTCATCGCCATCTACTACGCGGCCATCATCGCCTGGGCGGCCATGTACGCCTGGTTCTCCGTCACCAAGGCCTGGGGGGATGATGCCGAGGGCTTCTTCATGGGCGAGTTCCTGCAGGTTGCCGGTGAAGTCACCGTATCCTTCGATATCGTCTCGGCGGTCTTCTTCCCGATCCTGGCTGTCTGGGCGATTACCGTGATCATCATGGTGGCCGGCGTGAACAAGGGCATTGCCCGGGCCAATGTCATCTTCATGCCACTGCTGGTGGTCATGTTCGTGCTGTTGGTGGTCCAGTCGGTATTCCTGCCCGGTGCCATTGACGGTCTGAACGCCTTCTTCACACCGAACTGGGAAGCCCTGATGAACCCCGGGGTGTGGGCTGCGGCCTTCGGTCACATCTTCTTCTCGCTGTCGGTGGCCTTCGGCATCATGGTGACCTACTCCTCGTACCTGCGCCGCAAGACCGACCTGACCGGTTCGGGCTACGTGGTCGCGTTCGCCAACTCCGGCTTCGAGATCCTGGCCGGTATCGGTGTTTTCGCCGCCCTGGGCTTCATGGCCTACAACGCGAGTGCCGCTGTTGACGAGGTGGTTTCCGGCGGTATCGGGTTGGCATTCATCGCCTTCCCGACCATCGTTTCGGAGGCGCCGTTCGGGTCATTGCTCGGGGTGCTCTTCTTCGGGTCCCTGGTCTTTGCCGGATTGACCTCGCTGATTTCGATCCTCGAAGTCATTGTGGCGGCGTTCCAGGACAAACTGGGCTGGAACCGCAAGGCTGCCACGCTGATCGTCACCTTGCCGATCGCGCTCATCTCGATCGCGTTGTTCTCCACCACCACGTCGCTGTACCTGCTCGACACCCTCGATGCCTTCGTGAACCAGTTCGGCATCCTGGCCTGTGCCCTGGTCGCGGTGATTGTCATCGGTGCCGGACTGGGCGCCCTGCCGAAGCTGGCCAAGCACCTGAGCCGCCATAGCTCCATCAAGCTGGGCACCGGATGGATGGTCCTGGTGGGCGGTGTGGGTCCGGCCGTCCTGGGCTACATGCTGATCAACGAGTTCCAGACGAAGATCTCCGAATCGTACTCGGGATACCCGGCATGGTTCAACGGGATCTTCGGGTGGGGCATGGCCGGCGCCTTGATTGTCGGCGCTGTCCTGCTCTCGTTGGTTCCGTGGAGCAAGAAGTCCAAGCTGGCCGATCCCGAATTCGCTGAACACAAGGGTAAGGTCGAAGGCGAAGAATTGCCTGAGCCTGCCGGAAAGGAGTACTAGCCATGAGCGCGATTTCCATCACCCTGATGATCGTGGCAATGCTCACTATCTGGGGCGGACTTGTCCTGGCCTTGATCAACCTGAACCGGCATCCGGATGTCCCGGATGACCCGGAAGACGACCTGATCGACGCGCCAACCAGCCTCTAGAAAACGGTTGAGGAGCCCCGGCCGGCACCCCGCGAAAGGTGCCGGCCGGGGCTCTTTCTGTGCAACTGCACAAAAGCTGCTTTTGGCCGCTGTGCTTCATGGTTTGGCACACCACCAGCGAAGCAATAATCTTCAAGCAGTACTCGTGACAACGGCCATCAACGCTGGCCTTCCGATCTGCCGAATACGCCCCTTCGGCAGAAGCAAACAGACAGAAAGGAGCTCGCTGTGGACGTTACCTACCGTATCGAGCAGAAGCGCACTATTTCCGGACCGTTCCCAGGACCCAAGTCCCAGGAGCTCACCGCTCGCAGGAAGAAGGCCGTGGCCGCCGGTGTGGCTTCGTCACTGCCGGTATACGCAGCGGACGTGGATGGCGGCATCATTGTCGATGTCGACGGCAACCAGCTGATCGACCTGGGCTCCGGTATCGCCGTGACCACCGTGGGCGCCTCCAACCCGGCCGTCGCCCGGGCCGTGGCTGCCCAGGCCGCCCGCTTCACCCACACCTGCTTCATGGTCGCACCGTACGAGAACTACATCGAGCTGGCCGAGAAGCTGGCGGCGATCACCCCCGGTAGCTTCGAGAAGCGCGCGGTGTTCTTCAACTCCGGCGCCGAGGCGGTGGAGAATGCCGTTAAGGTCGCCCGTGTCGCCACCGGACGACAGGCAGTGGTGGCCTTCGACCACGCCTACCACGGCCGCACCAACCTCACCATGGGCCTGACCTCCAAGGCGGCCCCGTACAAGCGCGGATTCGGCCCCCTGGCCCCGGAAATCTACCGGATGCCGATGAGCTACCCGTTCCGTGAGGAGAACCCGAACATCTCGGGCAAGGAAGCGGCCGAGCGCGCCATCCTGGCCATGGAGAAGCAGATCGGCGGGGACCAGATCGCCGCGATCATCATCGAGCCGATCCAGGGTGAAGGCGGGTTCATTGTCCCGGCCGCCGGGTTCCTGCCTCGGGTGGCCGAGTGGGCCAAGGACAACGGGATCGTGTTCATCGCGGACGAGGTCCAGGCGGGCTTCGCCCGCGCGGGTGCCTGGTTCGCCTCCGACATCGAGGGCATCGAACCGGACCTGGTGACCGTGGCCAAGGGCATCGCCGGCGGAATGCCGCTGTCCGGGCTCATTGGACGGGCCGAACTGCTGGACTCGGTGCATGGGGGAGGCCTGGGTGGTACCTACGGTGGCAACCCGGTGGCGGTCGCTGCGGCCCTGGAAAGCATCAAGTTCATGGAGGAGCAGGACCTGGCTGGCCGTGCCCTGCAGATCGAGGCCAAGTTCTTCGCCCGCTTCAACGCCCTGGCCAAGGACGTGAAATCCGTGGGCGATGTGCGTGGCCGCGGTGCCATGCTGGCACTGGAACTCGTCAAGCCCGGCGGGATCGAACCGGATGCCGAGCTGACCAAGAAGATCGCCGCCGAGTGCCTGGAACAGGGTGTGCTGATCCTGACCTGTGGCACCTACGGCAATGTCATCCGCTTGCTGCCGCCGCTGGTCATCGGCGATGAGCTGCTCGCGGACGGGTTCGACGTGCTGGAAGCCGCGATCCGCAAGCACTCCTAGGCGACACCGCCGTAAACGAACAGGAAGCTGTCCGCCTGGCCCCTCGGGGCGAGGCGGACAGCTTCCCTTGCAATGTTCCCTGGATTAGACCGGCGTCACGGCTCAGGGCAGCGATTTCGGTTCGGGCAGGTTCCCGGTCCCCGGGGCACGGACCATGTCGATGATGATCAGCACCACCGCGATCCAGACCAGGATGAAACCCACCCAGCGTTCGACCTGCATGACCTCGTGGAAGACGAACAACCCCAACAGGAACTGCCCGATCGGGGCGAGGAACTGCAGGGACCCCAGGGTGCTCAACGGAAGCCGGCGCGCCGCACCACCAAAGAGGATCAACGGAACCGCGGTGATAACGCCACTGGTAGTCAGTAGCCAGAAGGTCGCCGCGCTGCCATTGGCCAGGGCGGACTGCCCCTGACCGGCCAGGATCAGGACAAAAACCAACGCCAGCGGGGTGAGCGCGATGGTTTCCACGCTGAGTGTTGCCAGGGCCGTGCCCTTCTGGCCCACCTGGTTCTTCACCAGGCCGTACAAACCGAAGGAAAACGCCAACCCCAGCGAGATCCACGGCATCCGGCCCAAGCCGAGGGAAAGCACCACCACGGCAACCAGGGCGAAACCGATGGCCACCCACTGCAGCCCTGTCAGTTTTTCCTTGAGCACCAGCACGCCCAGTGCGATCGCGACCAGCGGGTTGATGAAATACCCCAGGGAGGCCTCCAGAACATGGCCAGTCAGTACGGCAAAGGCGTACAGCGTCCAGTTCACGGCGATCAGCACACTGGCGATCACCAACCTTCCGGTGGTCCGCCGATCACGCAGGATTCCGATCAATGCCGGAACTTGCCGGGTCAGGGCCAGTAACAGGAAACAGAACAGCAGGGAGAAGACGATCCGCACGGCCACGAACTCGAAGGCCGAGATCTGCGGCAGCAGCAGGAAGTACAGCGGCAGCAGTCCCCAAATGAGATAGGCCGAGGTGCCTTGAAGGATCCCGATACTGCGGGGTGAACGCGGCGTCGCAGCGACGGCTCGATTCATCGGTGGCTCAATTTCTACGAAGTGCGCGGTGACGGGACAAGGCGCTATCGTCCCTTGTCCCGGGCAGATACCGCATCACTGCCCATAACCAGTGGTCAAAGCGAAATATTCCCGGCTAATGGATACCGCCGGGTGCGCTGCCGGGCCCACAACCGTTCTTGCACTGGCCGTAGAACAACACATCGGCAATGTGGATGCTGAAGCTGGTTGCCCCGCCGGGATGGAAACAGGGGGCCGAACCGTGGGCGCAGGGTACGTTCTCGATCCTGCCGCAGCGGTTGCACACCGCATGGTGGTGGTTGTCCTTCGGGTCGATCTCGTAGCGCGCCGAGGTGGAGGGGATCGTGAACCGGCGCAGGATCCCGTGCTCGGTCAGCTCGTTGAGCGCGTTGTACACCGCCTGGCCACTGAGCTTCGTCTGCTGGCTGGCCAGTTGTTGTTCGAGTTGCTCGGCGCTCAGGTGCGGTTCACGGGCCAGCGCCTGGAGCAGGGCGACGCGCGCACCGGTGGCCTTGAGCTCGTGGTCGTGCAACAGTTGGGCGAAGTCCATGGTTCCCATTGGACGTAGTCCGCAGGCACGATGTCAACCACGGTGACGGCGCCGAGCACAGGCCGGAGGCGCCCACGGGGCCCTTGCGGGTCGTGATGCAGGTGATAGCCGCGGGGCGGAACAACCGCGTGCGGCCGCACGTTGAATAGAATAACCACAACAGGTTGGGCTCGATGATGGGAAGTGATCACCGAAGGTGCACGGACATAACAATGGTTTGAAGACCGCGCTGCTACTGGGCGGGATGTTTGCGCTGCTGCTGGCGTTGGGTTCACTGATCGCCTCGGGAACCGGGAACGGTTCCTTTATCTGGATCTTCGCGATGATCGGCTTGGCCACCACCGCCTACGGCTACTGGAACAGCGACAAGATCGCGCTGCGCTCCATGCACGCCTATCCGGTCACCGAGCAGGACCAGCCGGAAATGTACCGGATCGTGCGGGAACTGTCGATGACCGCGCAGCAGCCCATGCCGCGGCTCTACGTCTCCCCGACAACCTCGCCGAATGCGTTCGCCACCGGACGCAACCCGCAGAACGCCGCGGTGTGCTGTACCGAGGGGATCCTGCAACTGCTCAACGAACGTGAATTGCGTGGGGTGCTGGGCCACGAATTGATGCACGTGTACAACCGTGACATCCTCACCTCCTCGGTCGCCGCCGCCATCGCCGGGGTGATCACCTCGATCGCCCAGTTCCTGATGTTCTTCGGCGCCGGTAACAACAACCGGAACGTGAACCCGCTGGCGATCCTGGCCCTGTCGCTGCTGGCACCGCTGGCCGCCTCGGTGATCCAGATGGCCGTCAGCCGAACCCGCGAGTTCGACGCCGATGAGGACGGCGCACGGCTGACCAACGACCCGCTGGCGTTGGCCAGTGCCCTGCGCCGTCTGGAACAGGGGATCGACCAGGCGCCACTGGCCCAACAAGACCAGAAGCTGGTCAACAGTTCGCATCTGATGATCGCCAACCCCTTCGGATCACGGCTCAAGAAGGTCTTTTCCACGCACCCGCCGATGGATGAACGCGTGGCACGCCTGGAAGCCATGGCCCGCGGCAACTAGGACACCGGGAACCTGAAAACGCCTGTGGCCCCCACCAGCTTGGTGGGGGCCACAGGCTTTTCGGGACACGGATTGCCCGGCAGCGCGCCTAGCGCAGGTTCACGAACTGGAGGTCGACCTCTTCGAAATCGCGTAGCAGGGACATGGTTGCCTGCAGGTCGTCACGGGACTTCGAGGACACACGCAACTCGTCACCCTGGATCACCGACTTCACGCCCTTGGGTGCCTCGTCACGGATCAACTTGTTGATCTTCTTGGCCACATCCTGGGCGATGCCCTCCTTGATGGTGGCCTCGATACGGTATTCCTTGCCCGAGGCGAAAGGCTCCCCGGCATCCAGGGACTTCAGGGAAATGTTGCGCTTGACTAGCTTGGACTGGAAAACGTCCAGTACCGCGTTGACTCGTTCTTCCGAATTCGCCTTCATCAGGATCTTCTCGCCACTGAAATCGATCTCGGCACCAACACCCTTGAAGTCGTAGCGTTGGGCAATTTCCTTGCTTGCCTGGTTCAGTGCGTTGGACACTTCCTGGCTGTCAACCTTGCTGACGACATCGAACGATGAATCGCTGGCCACGAATATTCTCCTTGGTGGTTCGGGGTCAAATCTGACTCATAGCCTACCGGTTTGCCCAGCCAAAAGCCTGAAGTGATCAGCGTTACAGCAAAAATCCGCTTTCCGATTTTTCATCCGGGAGAATCTCCGGTAGAGTTATTTCTCGTTCCCACGGGAACAAACCGGGCAGATTACCCGAGCGGCCAAAGGGGGCTGACTGTAAATCAGCTGGCAACGCCTTCACTGGTTCGAATCCAGTATCTGCCACAAATATCCTCCAGATCATTGCGATCTGGAGGATTTTTTGGTTTTCAACGTGCTTCCTGTCTATGTATGCGGGCGTCAACTGAGCTTTGGTCATTGAATTCCGCTAACGTGGAGCTATGGCAACAGTAAACGTAAGTGAAACAGAGTTCGCGCAGGTAATCGAGGAGAACAACATTGTTCTGGTCGACTTCTGGGCGGAATGGTGCGGCCCGTGCAAGCAATTCGGCCCGGTCTACGAGGACATCTCGGCGAAGTTCCCCGATGTGGTGTTCGCCAAGGTCGATACCGAGGCGGAGCAGGGTCTGGCCCGTGCCGCGAATATTTCCTCGATCCCGACGCTGATGGCTTTCCGCGAGAAGGTACTGGTCTTTTCCCAGCCCGGTGCCTTGAATGCCGCACAGCTCGAGGACCTGGTGACCGCGGTCAAGGGGATCGACATGTCCGAGGTCCATGCGCAGATCGCTGAGGAAGCCGCCCAGCAGAAGGAAGGCTGATCTTCACCGGAGCCTATCGGTTTCGGTGATCTTCAGGTGCGTAGCGCGGTCCAAAGGCCTGTTTGCGCTGCCCGGAAAGCTGTAATAACCGGATCACTCGTTGCCTGTGACCGGTATAGGGTTCCAGTAGACGTATCATGTCCGCGTCATCGATGCGCCGTCCCACCAGCAGCTGACCCACAAACCCCGACAGGTGGTAGTCGCCGACCGACACGTGATCGGTCGCGCCGTGGGACCGTTGCAGGGTCTCGGCAACGGTCCAGGGCCCGATGCCGGAGATGGACAGCAGCGCCGCCTCAAGGGTTCCGGGCGCCGCCACACCCGGCAGGGACTGCGACAACTCCAGTTCCGCCCAGCGTTCCAGGCGGCTGGCGGCCTGGGAAAGCCTGATCAGTGTGGCGGCACGGGTCTGTTCCACCCGGGCCTGCTGCCACTGCCAGCGCGGGATACCCGCCACGTGCTCCGGCAACGGGAACAACCGCAATCCTTCCGGGGCAGGTCCCGGCGCCGGGCGCCCGTAATAGCGGATCAGCCAGCGCCAGGCGTAATTGGCCTCGATCCCGGTGACCCGCTGCTCCAACACGGCACCGGCGGCATGATCGAATACCCGGCCGGTGCGCGGCAAACGCAGCTGCCGGTGGGTGGCGCGCGAACGCCTAACCAGATCCGGCAGAGTCCCGGCGAACTCCGGGGCATCAAAACCAGTCCAGTCATCCCTGGCCCCCAGCAGATCGGATCCGTGCTGCAGGGCCCGGGCCGCGCCGGGGCCCCATGCTGAGAACCGGAAATCCTGCCGGTTCGCGGCTGGCACAATACGCAAGGTGGCATCGCCCTGGCTGGTGGTAAATGCCAGCCAGGCCTCGGAAGGTTGCAGGCGAATGGTTGGATCACCCACCCCGCGCTGCAGGATCGAGAGGGTCTGGCGCAGGTTGACCGGTGCGCTCCCTCGCCACTGCAGGTGCATTCCTGGCTCAAGTTCCTCGGGAGACACGGTGTCCTTTCCTCCAGCGGGGTCCGGGATCCCGCGACTCTGATCCGCCTGTCAAGTGGATGACGATAAGCTACGGCCCGGAACGACATGTATGACTGACGACGGTAAAGTTCTTGACATGAAGTATGCGTCCACAGTCCTGGATCTGATTGGCAACACGCCACTGGTCAAACTCAACCGAGTCACCGACGATATCAAGGCCACCGTATTGGTCAAGCTCGAATACCTGAACCCGGGCGGTTCCATCAAGGACCGTATCGCCCTGAAGATGGTGGAGCGTGCCGAACAAAGCGGTGAATTGAAGCCAGGTGGCACCATTGTCGAGCCCACCAGCGGAAACACCGGTGTGGGTCTGGCGATGGTCGGTCAGCTCAAGGGATACAACACCATTTTCGTGACCCCTGACAAGGTCGGTGAGGAGAAGCGGGACGTGCTGCGCGCCTACGGTGCGCAGGTCGTGGTGACCCCGACCGCGGTGGCCCCCGAGTCCCCGGAGTCCTATTACGGGGTTTCCGACCGGCTGGTGCGCGAGGTCGAGGGCGCCTACAAACCGGACCAGTTCTCCAACCCGGGCGCCCCGGACAGCCACTTCGAAAGCACTGGCCCGGAGATCTGGAACGACACCGAAGGCAAACTGACCCATGTGGTCATCGGCGCCGGCACCGGTGGAACCATCACCGGCACCGGACGCTATCTCAAGCAGGTTTCGGCGGATCGCTCCTCGGGTCCGGTCCGGGTGGTCGCCGCCGACCCCGACGGGTCGGTGTACTCCGGTGGAACCGGACGCCCCTACTTCGTCGAGGGGGTCGGCGAGGACATGTGGCCGGGCAACTACGATCCGCAGGTGCCGGACCAGGTGGAACCGGTCACCGACGCAGAGTCCTTCGCCATGACCCGACGCCTGGCACTGGAGGAGGGGCTGCTGCTGGGCGGTTCCTCCGGGATGGCCGTGGCCGCGGCACTGCGTATAGCCAAGGACCTGTCCGAGGATGACATCGTGGTGGTGATCGCCCCCGATGGCGGACGCGGCTACCTGGCCAAGATCTTCAACGACTCGTGGATGCAGACCCAGGGCTTCACCACCCAGACCGCGGAAGGCCCGGTAGTCGGTGACCTGGTCGAGGGCCTGGATCCGTCCACCCTGGAAATCCTGGATCCGCAGGCCACCCTCGGGGAAGCCGCGGCGGCGCTGGAAGCCAACCGTGCTTCGGCCCTGGTGTCAGCCACCGCCCCCTTGCCGGCCCGGATCGGTGAAATCCGCGGCGTGTTCACCAAGCAGTCGGTGACCCGTGCCCTGCTCGACGGCGTGGCCCGCGACACCCGGTTGGCTGATCTGCAGCCCGCTGAGCTCCCGCTGATAGGCGCTGGGCAATCACTGGACAGTGCCCGCGCACTGCTGGACGAGCAGGACGCACTGCTGGTGACCCGGGATGGTGACGTGCTCTGCCCGCTCACCCACGATGAACTTCTCGCCTACCTGACCAAATAAGACCTCCCCTCACAAAGGACGATTACGATGAGCCAGAACACCAGCGGGTTCAACACCCGATTTGTCCACGCCGGACAGGAATTCGAACCGCATACCGGTGCCGTGGTGCCTCCGGTGCATTTCTCCACCACCTATGCCCAGGAGGGCATCGGCAAGCTGCGCAACGGCTACGAGTACGGCCGCGGCACCAACCCGACCCGTGATTCCCTCCAGGTGCAGCTGGCCGCCGCCGAGGGCGGCACCCACGCCTTCTCCTTCAGCTCCGGACTGGCCGGTGAGGACTCCATGATCCGCGCCCTGCTGCGTCCTGGCGATCACATCGTGCTGGGCAATGACGCCTACGGCGGATCCTTCCGCCTGATCGACCGGGTGCTGGGCCCCTGGGGGATCGGCAACACCCCGGTGGACATGTCCGACGATACGGCCCTGGCCGCAGCCATCGAGAAGAACAACGCCAAGATGGTATGGCTAGAGACCCCGTCCAACCCGTTGATGAAGATCGTGGATATCGCACGGGTAGCCGAGCTCACCCATGCCCACGGGGCACTGCTGGTGGTGGACAACACCTTCGCCAGCCCGTTCCTGCAGCAGCCGCTGGCCCTCGGCGCCGACGTGGTGGTGCACTCGACCACCAAGTACATCGGCGGGCACTCGGATGTGATCGGTGGCGCGATCATCGTCAAGGATGATGACCTGGCCGAGAAGATCGGCTTTCTCCAGTTTGCCGTCGGCGCGGTCTCCGGACCGTTGGATGCCTTCCTGACCACCCGCGGGCTGAAGACCCTGGGTGTGCGAATGCGTGCCCACCAGGAGAACGCCGCACAGGTGGCCCAGTGGTTGCGCGGGCGCAAGGAAGTCGACGCGGTGCTCTACCCGGGCTTCGAGGACCACCCGGGCCATGAGATCGCCAAGAAGCAGATGAGCGGATTCGGAGGTATGGTTTCGGTGCAATTCACCGGCGGAGCGGCAGTCGCCCGCCAGGTGGCCGAAAGCACCAGGTTGTTCCAGCTGGCCGAATCCCTGGGCGGGATCGAGTCGCTGATGAACTACCCCTCGGAAATGACCCACGCCTCGGTGAAGGGCACGGAACTGGAGGTTCCCGACAACTTGCTGCGCCTGTCCGTCGGCATCGAGGATGTCCAGGACCTGATCGGGGATCTGGAACAAGCCTTCGCCAAGCTGTAGACCACGGTCAACTTATCCCCGCCACGCGATGAAGAGTCGTGAGGCGGGGATTTGTTGTTGAACCGGGGTCCTGTCCCGGAACAGGGCAGGGCCCCGGGTCGGCAAAGCCACGGCAGGCAGCGGAGAAAACACCGAACTTCCACTAAGCCCTGAGGTAATCAGACACCCTGGAACCAGCAGGAGTAGGCGAGCTGTAGCGGTGGTGTAGCCGCGGATGCGAACGACGTGTTCCGCGCCCTGATCGTCGGGTCCAACAGGGCAATTGTCTGCGAATCCCAGACCCGCGACGTTCCGGATTTTCCGGGATTAGCCGGCATCGATCCCGGCCAGCAGCCGGGCCACCACGGAGGTCTTGGATTGCGTGTAGTCATCCCAGTTCCCGGACACTGCCGCCGAGTTGATCTTGGTCGCCAGGTACTCGGAGCGAGCGTCCTGATCTCTGCGGAGCAGATCCCGGAACACGATCCGCCGGGTCCACGGCCGGCCGCCGGACTCAACGACATGGATCACATAGTCGCGTGCGTTACGAGAGGGCCAGCTCAGCCAGCAGTGGTGCGATAAGTCCCCCTCCAGATCGAAACCCAGGGACCGTAGTCGTGCGGCGGCATCACGGATTTCCGTGGCATTGACACCCACCAGAATGTCAACCACGTCCTTCGCGGGAAGATCGGGGACCGAGGTCGACCCGATGTGCTCACATCGGGAATGGGGGAGCGCTACGCCGATCCGGGAGATCATCCCCGCAGCCAACTCGGCCCACTGGTCGTACCTGCTGGCAACCAGCTGCACCTTGTCATCAGAGGCCATGGAGGTAATCTACCGCGATCGAAGGGACTTATCAGTGACGCGGCACCGGCTATTTGCGCCGGGTTTTCCTGGGGTACAGCGTACGGAAGTACTTGATACTGGCAGGGGTCCACATCAGCGCCACCGCCACCAGCACCATGCCGGCCAGGATCGAATAGCGTCCGAAACGCAGAAAGAGCGGTAGCGCGGTAATCAACCCCAACCAGGTCAACTGGGTGCGTGCCATCAGGTCCGAACGCCATAGACGCAAAGACAGCCAGAGGATCAGCAGCCCGGCGGCAGCCAGGAGGCTACCCAGGAACCAGGGCCCGCTGGATGGCTCGGCGGCACGGGCTACGGAGATGAAGAGGTTGGCGGCGAATCCCAGGAACAGCACCGAAGCCAGGACCCAGCACAGCCGGGCGATACGCAGTTCACCGGGCGTACGAAGGTGGTGGTCGCTGGTCCTGCGGGGAGTGTTCTTCACACCGATCAGCATAGTCCAGCGCGGCGTGCAACCAGGGCGGTGCCGGAACTCACACGGCCTCGATCTGCTTTTTACCAGGAAGGGGCGATAGAATGGATTGTTCGCGAACATCTGGCATCCCTCGCATCTTGCCCAATTTTTGAGGCCAGAGCCCTTATCTCGTGTTGTGAATCCGCAAAGTGTGTGCGGGTCTTTATGTCATAGGGGAACGCTTGATGAGCGTGAGTTGTTTTTGACTGTGTTGCCTATTCGTCGTTTTGGGGACGTATAGGCCTTCCCCAACGATTGAGGTAATTCTTCGTGTCTACTGACATGCCCGCAAACACCACCGACGAAAAGACCACCGAAGAGCCGACCGTGCTCTTCAGCGAACTGGGCCTTGATGCCCGCGTCATGGCCGCCGTGGCCGATCTCGGCTACGAAAAGCCGTCACCGATCCAGGCAGCCACCATCCCGCTGCTGCTCGAAGGTCGCGACGTGGTCGGTCTGGCTCAGACCGGTACCGGCAAGACCGCAGCCTTCGCACTGCCGGCCCTGTCCCGCATGGCCGAGGTTGCCGACCTGAACGGTCCGGCACGCACCCCGCAGATCCTGGTGCTGGCACCAACCCGTGAACTGGCCCTGCAGGTCGCAGAGGCCTTCACCTCCTACGCAAAGCACATGGATGACTTCACCGTCCTTCCGGTGTACGGTGGCGCCCCATACGGTCCACAGCTCGCCGGCCTGCGCCGCGGCGCCCAGGTGGTTGTCGGAACCCCAGGTCGCGTGATCGACCACATCTCCAAGGGCTCGCTGGACCTGTCCAACCTGCAGTACCTGGTACTGGACGAGGCCGACGAAATGCTGCGCATGGGCTTCGCCGAAGAGGTCGACAAGATCCTGGAAGCAACCCCTGAAGACAAGCAGGTGGCGCTGTTCTCGGCCACCATGCCACGCACCATTCGCCGCATCGCCGCCGAATACCTGCGTAACCCCGAAGAGGTTTCGGTCAAGTCCAAGCAGACCACCGGCACCAACATCACCCAGCGTTACCTGCAGGTCATGGGAGCCCACAAGCTGGACGCCATGACCCGCATCCTGGAGTCCGAGGAATTCGACGGTGTGATCACCTTCGTGCGCACCAAGATGGCCACCGAGGACCTGGCCGACAAGCTCAAGGCCCGCGGATTCACCGCTGCGGCCATCAACGGTGACATCCCGCAGCAGCAGCGTGAACGCACCGTGGAGAACCTGCGCTCGGGGAAGATCGACATCCTGGTCGCCACCGATGTGGCCGCACGTGGCCTGGACGTGGAACGCATCAGCCACGTGATCAACTACGACATCCCGCATGACACCGAGTCCTACGTGCACCGCATCGGCCGTACCGGCCGCGCCGGTCGTTCGGGTGACGCGATCCTGTTCATGACCCCACGCGAGAAGTACCTGCTGCGTGCAATCGAGAAGGCCACCCGCCAGCCGGTGACTCTGATGCAGCTGCCGACCGTGGAGTCGGTGAACAACCGCCGTATCCAGAAGTTCACCGACCGTATCGACCAGACCATCATCAGCCAGGACCTGACGATCTTCCGTGAAATCGTGGAGAAGTTCGCCGCTGAGCACGAGGACCTGGATCAGCTGGAAATCGCCGCTGCCTTGGCCCTGATGGCCCAGGGCGGACGTCCGCTACTGCTGACCGAACAGTCCATTCCGGCCTCGAAGCAGGCCCGGATGGGCCGTGAAGGCCGTGAGGGCCGCGAGTCAGGTCCCCGCAGCCGTGGCAAGAGTGCTGCCGAGGGCAACGCCATGTACCGTCTGGCCGTGGGACGCCGTAACCGTGTCCAGCCCGGATCCATCGTCGGTGCACTGGCCAACGAAGGTGGTTTCAACTCCTCGGAAATCGGTGGCATTGACATCCGTTCGGACCACACCCTGGTCGAGCTGCCAGCCGAGCTGAGCAAGGACCAGTGGCGTGCACTGTCCAACACCCGTATCGGTGGCGAAGCGATCAACCTGGAACTGGACCGCGGCCCACGCGGCCGTCGCGATGATGACCGTGGCGGCTTCCGGTCGGACCGCGGCAGCTTCAAGGACCGCAAGCGCCAGAGTGGTTCCCGCGAAGGTGGCCGTGACGAGCGTCGTGGTGGCGGCGACAAGCGTTTCGGCGGTCGCAGCAAGTCCCGCTTCAACGACGCCGGTCGTAGCGCTCGCCGCGAGTACTAGGATCACCGTCTAAAAGACAAGGAGTCGGCCCCATCCCCTTCCATGGGGGTGGGGCCGACTCGTTTATGTGGGCCGTGAGACCCGTGAGACCCATGAGACCCGTGAGACCCGTGGGACGATGTACGACCCGTTGAAGTGCGCACTGGCCTTTTGACCGGGAAGCGGTGCTGAGATCCCGCCAGACCCTTGGGCCGGGTGTAGGGTGGCGGAAATCCGCCTCCAGAAGAGGGTAAGGGCCTGCCAGCTGAACGATCATGCTCTCAGGGCAGCGGACAACGTCCGGCCAGGACAACGGGAATGCGGGTCCGGGCAAGAGGTGGATCGCTGATCACCACATGACGGTGGGCATCCAGCGGTACGGCCACCGTTGCTACCGCTGCGTGGTTCAGGCCCCGGGGGAGAACACCGGACGGGGGAGAGGATCCCTACCCACTGGCCGTGTTGCAGGGAGGTAGCCGGCCCCGAGACGGCACCGGCGCCGTGACCGGACTGTGAACGGCGCATCGCGTCCAGGGGGCAGCATTCGGAAGGGATGCCGGTCGTGGGAGAGCGCATGGTGGAACCGGAACAATGGTTGAAGGGCCTGCCCGAAGACGGGTCGGAATCCGAAAACACTGGCTACGGCAACAGGGCCGATCTGACTGGCAGATCGGCCCTGTTGAATGGAGCCCCCTGCCGGAATCGATCCGGCGACCTCGTTCTTACCAAGAACGCGCTCTACCACTGAGCTAAGGGGGCAACAGATAAATACTTTACACACATCTCCAAGGTTTACAAAATCCGGCTAGCCCGAGTGCCCTGTATCACATCGAGCCTACTCATCGTAGGGTTTTGCGTGTATACATAGTCGGCCGCGTTCTGCTGTCCGGAGCGAGCGCTGGCAGGGGGTCGTGGTGCTCGGGCATGCTTTTCGGCGCTTGCGGATCCATGGGGGAATGCTGTTCCGTGTGATGCTCGGAACCCACTGGTGGTCTGGTGAGAATCGTCACTGTAGTAGTCTTTGTTGCACGGTGTTCCGAAGGGTCGTCTGGCCGGCAGTTAAAACCCGGTCTGACGTGATTGTTTACCTACCTTCGAGGGGATTTCGCGCAACCCGGACTGCGATTTTTATTTGGGCCGGAATCCGTGTAGAGTATTTACTCGTTGCCCCCTTAGCTCAGTGGTAGAGCGCGTTCTTGGTAAGAACGAGGTCGCCGGATCGATTCCGGCAGGGGGCTCTGAGTGGGAAGTCATCTTGGCTTCTACTGGATGGTTTCCCACTTGTGGCGGTGTAGCTCAGCTGGTTAGAGCGCACGACTCATAATCGTGAGGTCCCGGGATCGAGTCCCGGCACCGCTACCGAATCAAGACCCTCAGCGAAATGCTGGGGGTCTTTCTCGTGTACGCCCAGCATGGGCGTCCACTTGAGGGTGAAAGTCCCTTGGAGGAGAAGGTGGTTTAACTCCTAGCCGAAGGCAACTGCGTCACCGTGAGATGGGGTGGGAAGGAAGCCGGAGGCGAAGCTTTGCACCGAGGAACACGAACCATATGTGAGGCATGTTTGCCGGGGTGAGCCAGCACGCGATGGTGAAGCCCGTTCCACCAGTTTTGTTCCATCAACAAACGGCAGATGTGTATATGTGGCAGGCGCAGGGTGAAAGTGGATGTTCTTGTCTGGGGAGGTCTGTCCCAGTGCATCATGGGCTTAGGTCTGTGGAGCGGTTGGGGCCGTGAGGTCAGCAACTGATGGGGCAGAAGTCAGCAGAGGTCATAGTACCTGCCTGGGAATTCGCCTTGGGTGAGGAGCCCTGTGGCAAGCCTGAGACCCTTGGGGGTCGTTGACGGGGGGGGGGTAGGGAAGGGCTGAACGCTGGGAATCGAGTATCTGAAGCAGTGGTACTCGTGTTCATCACGATAATCGTAGTCGCCCACCTTTCGTGGGGGGGGAAGAAAACTTTAGGAGTGCTCGATGGAATCTTTGGTGCCTTCGACTTCTTCTGCGCGTAGTGATGAACCGGTGGCTGATGGGGATGAGCTCAGGGCTCACCAGACCTCACCGGTGTGCGCGACTGAACCGGGCCCTCACGTTTACTGGACATGGTCCCCGGACGTTCCAAAGCGGTGTTTAAACCTGGCTGGCTGCACGGGAGGAAGAATGGAAGGACGGGATCGAAGTGGTCGCCATGGATGGGTTCACCGGCTTCCGCCAAACGTGGTTCCATCCACGGTGTCGTTGTTCCGTGCCAGGTCCCAGAGTTTTTCCCACAGTTGTTCGTCGAAACCGGTGCCGGCCGTCTCCGGCCCTTCTCCAGCCTGGTCGCCGTGGACTTCGTCATACAGATGCTCCATGTGCTTGTCCAGATGTTCGGCTGCGCTGGCAGCCGATGCCAGGCTTTGTACCAGGTGTTCCGGGACCTCTCCTTCGTACTTATAGAAGATCTTGTGCTCCAGGCTGGCCCAGAAATCCTGGGCGATGGTGCGGATCTGGACCTCCACGATCACTGGCACCGGACCTTCCGAGAGGTAGACCGGCAACTCGACGATGGCGTGGAGTGATTTGTATCCGTTGGGTTTGGGATTCTTGATGTAGTCCTTGATCTCCAAGACCCGGATATCGTGCTGCGAGGTGATCATATCCAGCACGTGGTAGGTGTCCTTCAGGAAGCTGCAGGTGATACGGATCCCCGCAATATCGGTGATGTTCTTCCGGATCTCATCCAGGGTCGGTACGCACCCGCGTCGGACGACCTTCTCCAGAATGCCTTCGGGACTCTTGACGCGGGAGGTGACATGCTCGATGGGGTTGTACTGGTGCAGGTGGATGAACTCTTCGCGCAGGATGGAGACCTTTGTCAGCATCTCGTCCACTCCGAACCGGTATTCCATCATGAAGCGCGGCAGTTTCTGGCGCAGGGTGCGGGCGAAAACGAGCATTTGCTCCGGGGGAGCAGCGCTCATCTGGTTCACGATGCTGGATTCGGTTGTGGCGATTTCCTGGCTTGGCTTAATTGCTCTCACCCCTGTGGCTGGATGAACCGGTGACCTGCCGGTAGTTGGTCGGCCGGCGCGGTTCGCATACTTAATGACTTCTATTGATGGCAGACTATATCGTGCTCCTTTGAGCGCGGTCAGAATCACCCGAAGACCGCACATGCCCAATTCGGCGAAAGCGGGGAAACTGTCGATGGAATCCGGCGTTGACCATCGTTCTCTACCGGTATTCGAGGCCGGGTCCGTAGAGGTGCCCTTTGCGATCTACCATTTCCAGGAGAAGGTCAGCCGGGAAACGCGATGGTCGGCACATTCGCATCCCACTCACGAACTGCTGTGGAACGACCGCGGGGCATCACAAGTCACCGTGGGGGATAAGACCTGGACCATATCGCGTAACACCGGTGTCTGGATGCCAGCAGGGATGCTTCACTCCGGGATGGCGCCAGCAGACAGCTGGTGCAACTCCACCCACTTCGGTTTCCACGCTGTCACCTCGATTTCCGATACGCCGGTGGCGGTAGAGGTTGACGAACTGTTGCGCCTGTTGTTGAAGCGGTTGGCGGCACCAGGGCTCAGTGAGAAGTCCCGCAGGATCACCGAAGCGGCGGTCGTGGACAACCTCGCGCCGGCGACACACGAGGTCATACTCCAGATCCCGCACGGCGATCTTTTGCGGCCGCTGGTGCAGGCGCTCACCAAGGATCCGGGGGATCAGCGCACCTTGGCTGACTGGGCCGCGGAACTGAATGTCAGCTCGCGCACCGTGACCCGTGCCTTCCAAACCGAGACGGGTGTAGGTTTCAGCGCCTGGCTGGGCATGTTGCGGCTGCAATGGGCGATTACACAGCTGTCCTGCGGTGAGGATACCGAATGGATTGCCGAGAAACTGGGCTATCGTTCGCTCAGCGCCTTCGGGGCGGCCTTCAAGCGTGGAACCGGTAGCACCCCCAGCGCATTCCGGCCGTAGGGAGGGACAGTACCGCGATACCCACGGTGTCTGAATCGCGATATTTCTGTCCAATCCCAGCGATTGCGCCTCGATGGCCGTGGATCTACCATGGCTAGGGAAGGCTCACCTTATCTTCATCCTTCCCATTAGGTACGCTCCATGTTGCGTAGCCGGGTAGCCTAACCAACGGGACGGGAAATTCAGTGTTGGGCCACTGTTGAAACGAATCTGGAGAAACACCTATGCGTAGGCACATGAATATGGCCGCGAAGGCTGTGGCATTGGCCGCAGCTGCCGCATTGACCTTGAGCGGCTGCGGTTCGACCGCACAGCCCGAAGCCGCTACCGGCACCGAAGCCCAGGGCGGAGCCGACTACCCGCGCACGATCGAGCATGCGCTGGGCACCACCGAACTGACCGAAAAACCGGAACGTATCGCCACGATCCAGTGGTCCAACCACGAAGTACCACTGGCCCTGGGGGTGGTTCCTGTTGGCATGGCGGCCGCGAACTTCGGCGACGACGACGGCAACGGGCTGCTTCCCTGGGTCGAGGACAAGCTCGAGGAACTGGGAGGTGAGATGCCGGTGCTCTTCGACGAGACCGACGGGATCGATTTCGAAGCGGTCGCCGACAGCAACCCGGATGTCATCCTGGCCGCGTACTCGGGTTTGACCGAGGAGGACTACGCGACGCTGAGCAAGATCGCCCCCGTTGTCGCCTACCCGGAAGCAGCCTGGGCCACCAGCTGGCGGGATAACATCCTGTTGAACTCCCAGGGCATGGGCATGGCAGCCGAAGGCCAGGCACTTGTTGCCGACTTGGAGGAGCAAATCGACACCGCGGTGGCCAAGCATCCCGAACTTCAGGGCAAATCGGCCATGTTCATGACCCACGTGGACCCCTCCGATCTCAGCGAGGTCAGCTTCTACACCACCCACGACACCCGTACCGCCTTCTTCTCCGATTTGGGCCTGGAAACCCCGGCCTCGGTGGCCAAGGCCTCGGAAGGCGAGGTGAAGTTCTCCGGGACCATCTCCGCCGAACGGGTGGACGACTTCGCCGATGTGGACATCATTGTCACCTACGGCGACGAATCCCTGGTCGAGACGCTGGAATCGGACCCGTTGCTCTCGCAGATGCCTGCCGTGAAGAACGGGGCCATCGTGGCCCTGGACGGCACCGGACCGCTGGGCACTGCCGCCAATCCGACCCCATTGGCGATTTCCTGGGTGCTGGATGATTACCTGGACCTGTTGGCCGAAGCCGCTGCCAAGTAGCCGATGACCGTCACCACCACACTGCCCGACGTGGGCGCCGCGGACTTGCGGCGTCCGCGGCGGGCGCGTCTGCTCGCCCTGTTGGTTCTGGCCGTGACCGTACTGCTGCTTTGTACGCTGTCCCTGATGATCGGCTCACGGGATGTGGGATGGAACGACCTGTTGCGCGGCCTGGGCGGGTACTCCGAGACCATTTCCGAAGCCGCGGTGGCCAAACGCCTGCCCCGCACCGTGCTGGGGCTGGTCGTAGGTGCGGCGCTTGGCCTGTCCGGTGCGGTCATGCAGGCGGTCACCCGCAACCCGTTGGCGGACCCCAGCATCCTGGGCGTGAATATGGGCGCGTCGCTGGCCGTGGTGACCGGTATCGCCTGGTTCGGGTTGAACACCGCGCACGGGTACCTGTGGAGCGCCATCCTCGGTGCGGCGTTGACCGCCGTGTTCGTCTACGTGGTGGGGTCGTTGGGGCGCGGCGGGGCCACCCCGCTGAAACTTGCCCTGGCCGGTGCGGCCACCAGCGCCGCACTGGCCTCGTTCATCACCGCGGTGGCCCTGCCCCGCGGGGACATCTCGGCCAATATCCGTTCCTGGCAGATCGGTGGGGTCGGCGGGGCCACCTTCGCCACCATGAGCCCCATGTTCTCCTTCTTCCTGGCCGGGATCCTGATCAGCTTCGCCTGCGCGCGCAGCCTGAATTCACTGGCCCTGGGTGACGAACTGGCCGTCGGTCTGGGGGAGCGGGTGGTGTGGGTCCGAGCCCTGGCCGCTGCCGGGGCCGTGATCCTGTGCGGTGCGGCCACCGCAGTGGCCGGACCCATCGGATTCGTCGGCCTGGTCATCCCGCACCTGTGCCGGCTTCTGGTCGGTGTCGACCAACGGTGGTTGCTGCCTTTCTCCGCCTTGGCCGGGGCAGCCCTGCTGGTGGCCGCCGATGTCCTGGGGCGGATCGTGGCCCGCCCGGCCGAACTCGACGTCGGGATCATCACCGCCCTGATCGGAGCCCCGGTCTTCATCGCGATCGTCCGCCGAAGCAGAATGCGCGAACTATGAGCACCAGTACCAGCACGAACCCCCTTCAGGGGACGGATACCGGAGCGCCGGCCACTGCCCGTACCGCAGGCAGGCTGGCACGGCTGCGCTCCCAGCGCACGGCCCGACGCCGCTGGGTCATCGGCCTGCTGGCCACCGCGGTGCTGCTGTTGGCCGTGCTGAGCCTGTGCCTGGGACAAACCCACTACTCCCCGGCCCAGGTCTGGCAGGTGATCAGCGGTGATCAGGTTCCCGGGGCCACCTTCACGGTCGGCGAGCTACGCATCCCGCGTACCGTCATGGCCCTGGTGGCGGGCTTGAGCTTCGGCTTGGCCGGGGTCACCTTCCAAACCATGCTGCGCAATCCGCTGGCCAGCCCGGACATCATCGGTATCAGTTCCGGGGCCTCCGCGGCGGCGGCCTTCGCCATCATCACCCTCTCGGCCAGCGGGGCGGTGGTCTCCACGTTCGCGATCACCGCCGGGCTCGGGGTGGCCCTGCTGGTGTACATGCTGGCCTACAAAGGCGGTGCGGCCGGGACCCGGCTGATCTTGGTGGGGATCGGCATCGCGGCCATGCTCGACTCGGCCATCAACTACCTGCTGACCCAGGCCGGACAATGGGATCTGCAAGTGGCCCTGCGCTGGCTGACCGGCAGCCTGAACGGCACCACCTGGAGCCAGGTCATCCCGGCCCTGATCGCCTTGCTGGTGCTCGCACCGGTGCTCCTGGGGCAGGGGCGCAACCTCTCCAGCCTCCAACTGGGTGATGACACGGCAGCTGGGTTGGGGGTGCGGGTCGAACGCACCCGGTTACTGGCCATCATCGCCGCGGTGGGCCTGATTTCCTTCGCCACCGCCGCCACCGGGCCGATCGCCTTTGTCGCCTTCCTCTCCGGCCCGATCGCCGCCCGCATCATCGGACCACGCGGTTGCCTGCTGCTGCCTGCAGCCCTGGTTGGTGCCCTGCTGGTGATGGTGGGGGATTTCTGCGGACAATACCTGCTCCCGGCCCGCTACCCGGTGGGGATCGTCACCGGGATCCTGGGCGCTCCCTACCTGATTTACCTGATCATCCGTTCCAACCGCAGCCAAGGGGCCCTATAGACATGCCAGCGCAGCACACCATGCCCAATGCCACGACCAAGACATCGCACCAGCTCGGCGCCTCGGCGCTCGCCGTGGGCTACGGTGAGCGCGCCGTCATTCAGGGACTGGACCTGCAGGTACCCGATGGTGCGATCACCACCATCGTGGGGCCCAATGCCTGCGGCAAGTCCACGCTGCTGCGTTCCATGTCCCGGCTGCTCAAACCCCGGCAGGGGCAGGTGCTGCTCGACGGCAACGCCGTGCACCGGCTGCCTGCCAAGGAACTGGCCAGGACCCTGGGACTGCTGCCGCAAACCCCGTTGGCGCCTGAGGGGATTACCGTGGCGGATTTGGTCGGACGCGGCCGGCAGCCGCACCAGAAACTGTTGGCCCGTTGGTCCACGGCCGATGACCTGGCGGTAGCCGAGGCATTGGAATTGACCAACACCGCCGGGCTGGCTGAACGGGCCGTGGATGAGCTCTCCGGAGGGCAACGCCAACGGGTCTGGATCGCCATGGCGCTGGCGCAACAAACCGACATCCTGCTGCTCGACGAGCCGACCACCTTCCTGGACGTGGCCCACCAGGTGGAGGTGCTGGACCTGCTCACCGACCTGAACCGCGCCCGTGGCACCACGATCGTGATGGTGCTGCACGATCTGAACCTGGCTGCACGCTACGGCCAACACCTGGTGGCCATGCGGGAAGGGAAGATCGTGGCCAACGGGGAACCCGGCCAGGTGCTCACCGCCGAGGTGGTGGCCACGGTCTTCGGGCTCTGCTGCCAGGTGATCGCCGACCCCACCACCAACAAGCCATTGATCCTGCCGGTGGGACGCCACCACATGCTGGAATCGGCCACACGCTGAGTAGCGGTCCGGCATTGCCGCCGTCCATGCCCTACGGTGGATAACGCAATAACATCGAGGGAAGGCGCACATGGAACTGGCACGTCAGAGCATGGCACTGTGCCACGGTATCGGTTTTTCACCCACCGAACGCTCACCGTTCCTGCGGCTGCGCCACGGTGGGCAGTGGATCAACGAACCCCTGGATGAGGGGCGCACCTTCTCGCTGCAGATCGGGGAGACGAAATGGTGCCTGGGGTACGTGAGGATGTCGGATGATGGCCGACGCAGCCACCACATCTGCCCGCGCACCAAGGCGCTGAACAGCGGAACCCAGTGCGCGGCATGCCGCCGGCTGGATCAAACCAAGTTCATGCACCACTTCCACAAGACCGGTGAAGCCCCCGAGGGTCTGCGCCGCTACCTGGAACAACCCCACTTCCTCTATGTGGCCTCCTTCGCCAACGGGACCACCAAGGTCGGGACGACCTCCACACAAAGCAAGTGGACCCGTCTGGTCACCCAGGGCGCGGTCAGCGCCCGCTACATCGCCCGGGCCGCCGATGGGGCGGCCATCCGCATCCTGGAAGACCTGGTCACCGAACATTGCGGTCTGCGCCAACAGGTACGCCAAAAGGCCAAGATCCAGGGCTTGTGCTCCTGGGAACACAACCTGGATTCGCTTGAGTCACTGAATACCGGGCAGGCCGAGAGGGCCCGAGCCTTCCTGGCCGCACAGCGCGGCCTGGAAGGCTACGGGATCACCCTGCTGGACGAGCCCTGGCAGCAACCGGAGTATGGTCGCAGCGTGGTGCGGGCCTGGGACGACCGCTCCCTGCAGGCCTGGCCCGGGGGATTGCCCGGACGGAAGATCTCACTGCAGCTGCGCGGGGTGCTGGGCCAAAGCCTGATGGTGGATACCGGGCCGGAAACCAACCTGGTGGTGCTCGATGCCGCCGAACTGAAGACCCGATCGCTGCGGGTGGGCCCGGCCCACTTCGGGGAACAAGGCGGACAGTCCAGCCTGTTCTGAATCACCGTGGGGTTCCGCGGATCACGCGAGGGCAAACCACGTTCCGGCCCGGAGGCTGAACTAGACTGGAACCATGACCAACACTCCCTGGGAAGCGGCCTCGCCACGCTACAAGAAATTCGTCTTCGCGGCGTTGACACTCATGGGTGGCGGAATCCTGCTGGCCATTGTGGGCATCAACCTGTCCTCGCGGCCGTTGCTGTTTATCGCCATCGGGATGATGGGTATCGGCATGTGCGTGCACATCGGTTCCCTGGTGGTCCGGGCCCGCGATGCGCGCGCCTGGCGGATCGCCAACGGCTACCAGAAGCCGCGCGCCAAAAAATAGGCATCCCTTCACACAGACAAACCTGGCACGAGAACACCACTGCCGCTCAAGGAGCATAGATGAGCATCAACACCGACCTGGTCGGACGCATTTATCCGGCCGGTGAGCCCTACCAAGTGGGCCGCGAGAAAATCCGCGAATTCGCCACCGCCACCAAGGCCACCTCGCCGGCCCATTACGATGTGGCTGCAGCCCGGGCGCTGGGCTACAGCGACGTGGTGGCCCCGCCCACCTTCGCGATCATCATCGCCCAGCGTGCGGACGCGCAGCTGATCGCCGATCCCGACTCCGGGATCGATTTTTCCCGGGTGGTGCACGCCGACCAGCGCTTCACCCACCACCGTCCGATCGTGGCGGGGGACGAACTGGTCACCGAATTGCACGTGGACCAGGTACGTACCATGGGGGCCGGGGCGATGATCACCTCGCGCGCCGAGATCTCCACGGTGGACGGCGTGAAAGTGGCCACCACCGTGTCATCCCTGTTGGTGCGAGGCGAGGAGTAGACCATGATTGCATTTGACAGCCTGGAAAAGGGACAGGTCATCGGCTCGACGACCATCCACGTTAACCGTGCGGACCTGGTCCGCTACGCCGGGGCCTCCGGGGACTTCAACCCGATCCACTGGAACGAGCGTTTCGCCACCGAAGTCGAGTTGCCCAATGTGATTGCCCACGGCATGTTCACCATGGGCGCCGTGGTGGATGTCGTCACCGACTGGGTGGGGGATCCCGGGGCCATCATCGACTACCAGACCCGATTCACCAAGCCGGTGGTGGTCCAGGATCCTGCCGGAACCAACCCCGCCGGGCATGAAGGCACCGCCATCGAGGTGCAGGGCAAGGTCGGCGCGTTGGATGCCGAAGCCCGAACCGCCCGTATCGATTTGACCGTCTCGGTGGACGGCACCAAGGTACTGGTCAAGGCCCAGGCCGTGGTGCGGCTCTGATCCTGTCCACCGATCTCGCCCTGCGCCGCTGGCGCAGCGGCCTGCTGGCCGCGTTCCTGGCCAGTGGGCTGCTGCTGTCCACCCTCGTTTCCCGGTTGCCGGCGTTGCGTGATGAGTTACAGCTGGACCATGCCAGTGTCGGTTTGCTCCTGCTGTGCCTGAGCGCCGGCTCCTTCCTCTCGGTCAGCCTGTCCGGGCAGCTGGTCTCCCGGCTGGGAGCCACCCTCGTAATGCGGCTGTGCGCCGCCACCGCTGGAAGCTCATTGGCCCTGGTGGGCCTGAGCTCGGTGATCTGGCACCAGCCCTGGCTGACCGGGATCTTCCTGTTTACCCAGGGGCTGGGAGTCGCCAGCTGGAATGTGGCCTCCAATGTGCAAGGTGCGGCCCTGGAAAGGACCATGGGGCGCACCCTGATGCCGCTGCTGCACGGGTTCTTCTCCCTGGGCACGGTCATCGGTGCGGGCATCGGTGCCGGGGCAGCGGCGCTGGGGGTGGGCATTGGTGTGCACTACCTGCTGATGGGGATCGTGGTGGCCGGCAGTGTAGTGCTCGGTGCCCGGCACTTCGGCGAGGACGGCAGCCGTACCTCCCGGGAAGGATCCAACAAGTCCCTGGGCCGGGCCTGGCGCGAGTCGCGCACGATCCTGCTCGGGGTACTGGTGCTGGGCATGGCCCTGGCCGAAGGGGCGGCTGCTGACTGGGTGGCCTTGGCCCTGGCCGACGGGTACGGCACCACCGAAGCGACCGGTGCCCTGGGCTACGCGGTATTCGTCACCGCGATGACCGCCATGCGGATGCTGGGCGGGGAGCTGATCTTCCGACTCGGCCGGGTGGTGATGATCCGCATCAGCGCCGTGACGGCACTGGTGGGCCTGCTGGTCTTCACCCTGGGCCAGTCCCTGCCGCTGGCCTTTGTGGCCCTGGGCCTGTGGGGTGCGGGAGTGGCCCTGACCTTCCCGCTGGCCATGAGCGCCGCTTCGGACGACCCGCTACATGCTGCGGCACGGGTATCGGTGGTCTCCACCATCGGTTACGGCGCCTTCCTCGGTGGCCCACCGCTGCTGGGCCTGCTGGCCAACCAGATCGGCTTGCTGCCGGCATTGAGCAGTATTTCGGTATTGATCGTGCTGGCCCTCATCCTGTCCTCCAACGCCTCCGGATATCCCAAGGATCCGGCGGGCAGTGACCACGATTCCCCAGGAAAGTGACATCTCCCATGCTCAAGAACCTGACCACCACCGGTGTCGGCGGACCGGCCCGGCACCTGGTTGATGCCCACCATGACCAGCAGCTGATCTCCGCGCTGGTGGAGGCCGACTCCCAGGGGGTGCCGGTGTTGCCGATCGCGGGAGGTTCGAACCTGGTGATCAGCGATGAAGGGTTCGGCGGCACCGTGATCCGCATTGCCACCAAGGGGATCGACATCGAGGAGATCTCCGGAAACCGGGCACGGCTGAGGGTGGCTGCCGGGGAAAACTGGGATGCAGTGGTGGCGCACAGCCTGCATGCCGGACTGAGCGGGCTCGAAGCGCTCTCCGGCATTCCGGGCAGTGCAGGTGCCACCCCGGTGCAGAATGTGGGGGCCTACGGCGCGGATATCTCACAAACCCTGGAAAGCGTACTGGCCTTCGACCGGCATACCGGGCAACAGGTCACGCTGGATAACAAGCAGTTGGACTTCGCCTACCGTGATTCGTTGATCAAACGCACCAGCCGGGAGGGATCGCCCCGGTATATGGTGCTGGAAGCCAGTTTCCTGCTGCCAATGGATGAACTCTCCGCCCCGGTACGCTACGCCGAGCTGGCCCTGCGACTCGGGGTCGAGACCGGGCAACGGGTCCCGGCAACGCAGGTCCGGCAGATGGTCCTGGAGCTGCGCCGGGGCAAGGGGATGGTCTACGATCCGGCGGATCTCGACTCCCATTCCACCGGGTCGTTTTTCACCAACCCGATTGTCGAGCGGGGTGTGGTGCGGTCCCTGCCGGAGAATGCGCCATACTACCCGGTGGAAGACCCGCAGAAGGTCAAGCTCTCGGCCGCCTGGCTGATCGACCAGGCCGGGTTCTGCAAGGGCTATGGGCTTGAACGCACCCCCGGCCACCTGCTGGCCGGGGGGCGGGCGGCGCTGTCCACCAAGCACACCCTGGCCATCACGAACCGCGGTGGGGCCTCGGCGCGGGACATCCTGGCCATTGCCCGGGCGGTACGCCGCGGGGTCAAAGAACGTTTCGGGATCACCCTGGTGAATGAGCCCCTGCTGATCGGTGTGCAGCTCGAACAGTAGCCGGTACCAGCGGCAACCGGGCGCGGTGGCCGCTGCGCACAGCAGAAGGAGGCTGCCATCCGGATCGCTCCGGTTGGCAGCCTCCTGTGGCTAAAACCTGGGCCTGGTTAGAGGCGGCCCTGGGCAATGGCGAGCATGCGGCGCAGCGGTTCGGCCGCGCCCCACAGCAACTGGTCGCCCACGGTGAATGCGGAGATGTACTGCGGGCCCATTTCCAGCTTGCGGATACGTCCCACCGGGATGTCCAGGGTGCCCGACGCCGCGACCGGGGTCAGCTGCTCCATGGTCGCTTCCTTCTGGTTCGGCACGACCTTCGCCCACTGGTTATCGCCATCGAGCAGGTTCTCGATCTCGCTGATCGACAGGTCTTCCCTCAGCTTCAGGGTCAACGCCTGCGAATGCGAACGCATGGCACCGATACGAACGCACAGCCCGTCCATGATGATGTGGTTCTCGCCGCTGGTCTGCAGGATCTTATTGGTCTCGACCCCGGCCTTCCATTCCTCGCGGGACTGGCCATTGCCCAGATCCGAGTCGATCCACGGGATCAGCGAACCGCCCAACGGGACGCCGAACTGTGCTGCGTCCAGGGAGCTGCGCTGCGTGGTTAGCACCTGGCGGTCGATTTCCAGGATGGCGCTGGCCGGATCGGCAAGGTCGGCATGGACCGCGGAGTTGATGTCCCCGAACTGGGTCAGCAGTTCGCGCATGTGGCGCGCCCCGCCACCGGAGGCGGCCTGGTAGGTCATGGCGGTACCCCACTCGACCAGGTTGTTGCGGAACAGTCCACCCAGGCCCATGAGCATGCACGAAACCGTGCAGTTGCCACCGACGAAATCCTTGGTGCCATTGGCCAGCGAGGCGTCAATGACATTGCGGTTCACCGGGTCGAGGACGATGACCGAGTCATCGTTCATGCGCAAGGCGCTGGCCGCGTCGATCCACAAGCCGTCCCAACCTGCGGCACGCAGCTGCGGGTGGACCTTGTTCGTGTAGTCGCCGCCCTGGGCGGTGACGATGATGGGCAGTTTGGCCAGGGCCTCGATGTCATAGGCATCCTGGAGCTTGCCTGCGCCGTCGGCGAAGGACGGGGCGTCACCACCGGGGTTCGAAGTGGAGAAGAAAACCGGGTCAAGATGGGCGAAATCGCCTTCATCGACCATGCGCTGCATGAGCACGGAACCCACCATGCCGCGATAACCAACAAAACCAACAGAAGAAGTCATACTTCAATGGTAGGCCGTTTCGTGCCCGCGTCCGCGATTCGTTACAGGGCTAACACCCGGGCCAGCGGTATCCGGCTGCCCGGCCGGAGGCAACCCGCACCTAGTCCTGTGAGGCGAGCAGCTTCTTTCGCTGGGTGATGGCCCAGTAGGCGATGAAAATGAACAGCTGGGTGGGCAGCAGTAACAAAATGACACCAAAGATCCGGTGTCCGCCCAGCACCAGGAAGAACCCCAGCACCGCAACAGCCAGGGCCAACAGCGGGAAGAGCATGTACCCGATGACGAACAGCCCCTCTGAACTTTTCTTCAAAGCAGCCAATGAATCTTTCACTACGGCGATGTCCTTCGGTTGTGCCAGGCCTCGAAACGGTACCTGATCTGTGATGTGGAGGTATGCCAGCCTGCTTCGGGGTCACACAGGACCTGCTCGAATCCGTCCGGCAGCTGCGGCGCGGTGGTGTCCCCGGTGAGCTGCAGGTCCAGCCGGGTCACCAGCGCCGTGTCGATGTGTTCCATGGCCTGGGCATAGACCGCCCCACCGCCGATGATCCAGATCTCCTCGCTGCCCTCGCTCCGGGCGGCCAGGGCGAGCGCCTCATCCAGGGACTGGGCCGGTTCGGCGCCGGCGGCGCGTAATTGCTCGAAGGAACCGGTATTAGTGGTCAACACGATATTGGTGCGCCCGGGCAGGGGACGGAACTTGTCCGGGAAGGACTCCCAGGTCCGGCGTCCCATGATGACCGGGTGGCCGGCGGTGACGCGCTTGAAATGTTTCAGGTCCTCGGGCACATGCCAGGGCATGGTTCCGGCCTCACCGATGATGCCCGAGCCGGTTTGTGCCCAGATCGCCCCGATCAGTGCCGGGCGTTCGCTGCTGTGCGCCGGACTCATACCGCCACGCTGCCCTTGATGGTGGGGTGGTGCCGGTAGTTCTGGACCACGAAATCCTCCAGCGTGTAATCGAAGATCGACTCCGGACGGCGGGCCAGCTGCAGCTGCGGGTACGGGTACGGGTCGCGGGAGAGCTGTTCGCGCACCTGGTCCAGATGGTTGGTGTAGATATGCACATCCCCGCCGGTCCAGATGAACTCGCCCGGTTCCAGATCCAGTTGCTGGGCCAGCATCAGGGTCAGCAGCGCGTAGGAGGCGATATTGAAGGGAACACCCAGGAACATGTCGGCACTGCGCTGGTAGAGCTGGCAGGACAGCTTCCCGTCGGCGACATAGAACTGGAAGAACATGTGGCAGGGGGGCAACGCCATATTCGAGATCTCGGCGACATTCCAGGCCGAGACGATATGCCGGCGGGAATCGGGGTTCTCGCGCAGCGACTGGACCACCTGGGAGATCTGGTCGATATGCCCGCCATCGGGGGTGGGCCAGGAACGCCATTGCACCCCGTAGACCGGGCCCAGTTCACCATCCGGGTCGGCCCATTCGTTCCAGATGCGTACACCCTGTTCCTGTAGCCAGGTCACATTGGACTCGCCGCGCAGGAACCAGAGCAGTTCGGCAGCCACCGACTTGAAATGCACTCGCTTGGTGGTGATCAGCGGGAAGGATTCGGACAAATCGAAACGGATCTGTCGGCCGAACACCGAGCGGGTGCCGGTGCCGGTGCGGTCTTCCTTGACGGTGCCGTTCTCCAGTACTTCACGCAGCAGATCTTCGTATGGGGTAGGAATGCTCACTCCACAAGTCTAGGGGAAAAGGCAAGGGGGTTTCGCATGGCTCCTGCGCGGTGGTCATCACAAGCCGCACGGGCAGGCGCCCCACGCTATGCTTGGGTGGCCAACAGGTCCTTGTACTCCGGGTACCTGTCCAGGTAGCCGTCGATATAGGTGCATTCGGAGACGATCCGGACCCCCTCGGTGCGCAGCTGGTCCAGTACCAGGGTCACCAGGGCGCGGGCATAACCGCGGCGGCCGAACTCCTCGTTCACGATGGTGTGCTGCAAGGTCACCAGGTCCCCTTCACGCTGGTAGCCGATGAAGCCCACATAGGTCGAGCCATGCCAGAGCGCATACCGGCCCCGTCCGGGATCGTGGTCCAGACGCAATCCCTGATGCACGATCTTTGGCAGCTCTTGTCCTGAATCCCGTGATGACAAGGCGCATCCCCTTCCTGCTGTGAGTTATACCACTATGGTACTAGTATGCCACCCCTGCGCGGACCACGCGGCTGGCTAGTCCGCGAACGGTGCATGGATTTCTATCGAGACGATCCGCTCGTGCTCACCGGCAGGCTGCTGCAACACGATCGTGCCACCGGGTTCCAGGAAAGGGTCCGCGGTCGGCAGCAGTTTGCGCACCGCCTGCGGGGCCCGTGCCGAGATCAGCGGCAGGATCAGCGGCAGCACCGGGCGGTGGGTGCACAGGACCTGGGAGCGGACCTTGTCCAGCAGCTTGCCCAGGGACTTGACCGTTTTTTCCGGTTTCCGTTGGGCCGCGTGCTCGGTCATCGAGTTGACCATCTTGGGCTTGATGTCATGGGCGGTCACGTACGGGGTGATGGTTTGCAGGCAACGCAGCCAGGGGCTGGTGGCCACGTGCTCCGGTTGCCAGCATTCAAGCAACCGGGCCACCGCCAAAGCCTGCCGGCGTCCGGTGGCCGCCAGGGGTCGTTGGCCCTCCTCGCGTGTCCAATTGGCGCGCGGCTTGGCCTTGGCATGGCGTACCAGCATGAAGGAACGGGTTTCGAGCTGGCCAGCCAGGTGGGCGTCGTGCAGATCATCCAGTGGCAGGGAGTCGGTCGGGTTGGTCAGCATCGACTTGGCCTGTTTGGCACCGACCCAGCGGGCCTCGTCGCATTCGTTCCCGTCCACGCTCGGCTCGGCTCCGTTGGCCAGTTGGGCGGCCCAGTAGTAGACAACCTTGGCCTTGCTGTTCACGGTATAGGCGGTGGCCTCCAACGGGATTCCCAGGCGCACCGTCAGGCCGACCTCTTCACGGACCTCGCGCACCGCGCATTCGGGGATCGATTCGCCGGGATCAAGTTTGCCCTTGGGCCAGGACCAGTCGTCATAGCGCGGCCGGTGGATGACCAGGACCTGCAGTTCGCCGTCCTCGATCCGCCAGGGGATCGCACCGGCGGCGATGACGTCGAATTCCCCGAGCAGGATTTCCTCTGGGTCGGAGGATCGTTGTATCAGGAGCACAGCGGTAATGGGTCCTTATGTTGGTTGTCGGCCACTAATTGCCGCGACCGGGGTTGCGGCGCCGCGAATGGGTCTCAATGAGCCATGATTGCACATCGAGCAACGGCGCGCCGCTCTCGTCACGGTGATGCCGCTCCCAGTCGCCGTTGGACTGCAGATGCCAGGAAGAGGTCTTCTCGTCCATGTACCGGTCCAGGATCTCTATCAGACCCCGGATATCCGCGGCTTCGGCCAGCGAGACCAGTGCCTCGACGCGGCGGTCCAGGTTGCGGTGCATCATGTCGGCCGAGCCGATGTAGACCACCGGGTCGCCCGCATTGGCGAACATGAAGACGCGGCTGTGCTCCAGGAAGCGGCCCAGGATGGAACGGACCCGGATGTTCTCGCTCAATCCCGGCACCCCGGGACGCAGGGCGCAGATGCCGCGCACGATCACATCGACCTTGACCCCGGCCTGGCTGGCCCGGTACAGCGCATCGATGATCGTCTCGTCGACCATCGAGTTCACCTTGATCACCACCCGGGCCTCGGTCCCGGCCTGGGCGTTGGCGATTTCCTGCTCGATCCGGGCCACCAGCCCCCAGCGCAGTGAACGCGGGGCCACGAGCAACCGCTGGTAGGTGGAGCGCGGGGCGTACCCGGAGAGCTGGTTGAACAGCTTCGAGACGTCCTCGCCCACCTCGTCATTGGAGGTCAGCAACCCCAGGTCCTCGTAGTACCGGGCGGTGCGCGGATGGTAGTTGCCGGTGCCGATATGGCAGTAGCGGCGCAGCTTGTCACCCTCGCGGCGCACCACCAGGGACAGCTTGGAATGGGTTTTCAAACCCACGATGCCGTACACCACGTGTACGCCGGCCTGCTCCAGCTTGCGGGCCCAGGAGATGTTGGCCTGCTCGTCGAAGCGGGCCTTGATCTCCACCAGTGCCAGCACCTGCTTGCCGGCCTCGGCGGCATCGATCAGGGCGTCGACGATCGGTGAATCCCCGCTGGTACGGTACAGGGTCTGCTTGATGGCCATGACCTTCGGATCGGCCGCGGCCTGTTCCAAAAACGCCTGCACGCTGGTGGAGAACGAATCGTACGGGTGGTGCAGCAGGATGTCGCGCCGGCGCACCGCGGCGAAGACGTTGGCCGCCTTGGAGGTTTCGGAGACATTCAGGTAGCTCGAGGTGTGTCCCACATGCTTCGGGTAGTGCAGCTCGGTGCGGTCCAGCCCGGCGATGACCCCCAACCCGCGCAGGTCCAGCGGCGTGGGCAGCCGGAAGACCTCGTCGTCCTCGATGCCCAGTTCGCGCACCAGCAGTTCGAGGATCTGCGGGTTGATGTCATCGGCCACCTCCAGGCGGACCGGAGGGCCGAAACGACGGCGCAGCAGTTCCTTCTCCAGCGCCTGGAGCAGGTTTTCCGCGTCATCCTCCTCGACTTCCAGATCCTCGTTGCGGGTGATCCGGAAGAAGTGGTGCTCAACGATATCCATGCCCGGGAACAGCTGTTCCAGGTGCCGGGCGATGACATCCTCCAAGGCGATGAACCGGGCCTGGTGGTGCGAGGAATGCGCGGCGCGCAACCCGTCCACCGAGATCAACCGGGTGATGGTGTCCGGGACCTTCAAGCGGGCGAACAGGTCCTTGTGGGTCTGCGGGTTGCGCACCACCACGGCCATGTTCAGCGACAGCCCGGAGATGTAGGGGAACGGGTGGGCCGGATCCACGGCCAGTGGGGTCAGGATCGGGAAGACCTGCTTGGTGAACCAGTCGGTAATCTCCGCGCGTTCCTTCTCGCTCAAGTCCTTCCAGGTGACCAGCCTGATACCCTCCTCGATCAGCTCGGGGCGGACCGACTCGGCAAAGACCTTTGCGTGGCGCAACTGCAATTCGTAGGCGCTGGCCAGGATCTGTTCCAGCTGATCGACCGGGTTCATGCCCGTGGCCGCGGGCACGGCCAGACCGGTGGCAATGCGGCGTTTGAGCCCGGCCACCCGCACCATGAAGAACTCATCGAGGTTCGAGGCGAAGATCGATAGGAAATTCACGCGTTCGAGCAGGGCCAGGTTCTCGTCCTCGGCCAATTCCAGCACGCGGGCGTTGAAGTCCAGCCAGCTGATTTCGCGATCAAGGAACCGTTCGGTGGAAAAACCGCCGTCCGGTTCAGTGGCTGGCGCCAGATCCGGTAGCCCGATCCGGTCTTCGGTGGCCTGCGAGGAGGGCACGTCCTGGAGCTTGGTAGTCGAATGGATCACGGGTTTTGGCATCGGCTGATCTCGCTTCTTGACTTCGATTCTCTTCCCTGGCGGCCGGGCGGGAACGCCCTTGGCCCCCACCCTCCATCCAGGAGATGCGTTGTGGATATCCTACCGCGCAGGTCCGTACATGACATCGATGTCCCACACTGTGAAGCCCAGTGACTTGTACAATCCCACGGCCGCGGTGTTCCCGGCATCCACGTAGAGCATCACGGCGGCCACCCCGCGCTCGAGCAGGTGGTTGATGCCGGCCGCGGTGAGGATCCTGCCCAGGCCCAGCCCCTGGCCGCTGGGTACCACCCCGACCACGTAGACCTCCCCGATACGCGGTGCACCTGCGGTGTCCGGTTCCACCAGTTTGGTCCAGTGGAAGCCCTGGATCTGTTGTGTGGAATCCACGACCAGGAAGAAGCCGGCGGCATCGAACCATGGTTCGCCGAAGCGTGCCTGCAGGTCGGCCAGGCCCATCGAGCCCTGTTCGGGATGATCGGCAAAGGCGGCGGCATTGGCCTGGAGCCAGGCCTGCTCATCCTGTCCCGGCACGAAGGTTCGCAGCTGGAGGTGCTCGGGCAGCCGGCCGGCAGGCAGCAGGTCGGTGGAGTCCCGGCGCATCTTGTACAGGTCGCGTTGGCGCGCCAGGCCATGGCGTTCGGCCAGCACCCGGGCCCCCGGGTGGTCCCCATGGGCCCAGGACTGGACCGCCGAGAGGTCACCAAGCGTGTTCTCCAGCTGCTCCAGGATCCGGGTGGCCACCTGCCGCTGCCGGTACCGGGGGTCGACCACCAGTTCAACCGTCCACGGGTCGGTGTCGGTGCCGCGCAGGGCGATGGCGGTGCCCAGCAGCCGTTCAGTGCCCAGCTCGTCGGCGGAATGGGCGTACACCGCGATGAGCTGCTCCGGTCCGGCTTGTGCCAGGTCGATGAAGGTCTGGTCACTCAGCGGCGGGTTGGCATCGTGGGTCCGGGCCCTGCTTGCCAGCTGCTGGACCTGCTCGCGCAGTGCGGGGGAGGCCGCCCCGTTGTGGGTCGACAATGCCAGGTGGAGTTTCTGCTGGTTGCTCATAGTCCAACCCTAGCGCCAGGTCCGGGGCCGGGGCATGGAAATCACACCTCGTTCAGTGGCGCGGAAGCCAGGGGAGCTAACACCTATATGCGAAGGACCCCGTTGATAATGCTGGGTACCAGAACCACCACGGCCGCCGTCAAGCGATCAAGGCAGGGAACAGGAAGGTGGGAAGACTAATCCGAGTCGACGTGAAAACGGTAGCCGACATTGCGCACGGTACCGATCAGCTGTTCATGATCGGAACCGAGCTTGGCCCGAAGGCGCCGTACGTGGACGTCTACGGTCCGGGTGCCCCCATAGTAGTCGTAGCCCCAGACCTCATGCAGCAGCTGTTCCCGGGTGAAGACGCGCCCCGGGAACTGGGCGAGGTACTTGAGCAGTTCGAATTCCTTGTATGTCAGATCCAGGACACGCCGATCGATTTTCGCGGTGTAGCTCAGCTCGTCGATATGCAATCCGCCGACATTCTCCGGAGCCGCCCGGCCGTCGTTTTCGGCGCTGCGCGAGAGCATCAGACGCAGGCGCGCCTCGACCTCCGACGGGGAGGCGGTGGGCAAGACGAAATCCGAGAGGTGCCATTCCGGTGACAGGACAGTCAAGCCGCCCTCGTTGACCACAAGCAGGATTGGCAGGCCCAGAACCGAGGCCACGAGCTGCGCCATGGTGCGCGCGGCGACCAGCTCTCCGGTGGCATCAAGCACCACGAGTTCGCAATTTTCGGCCTTGGCCAGCGACTCGCTGGTGGCGGGCAGAACAAGCAATTCGTGGCTGAGCAGCTCCAGTGCCGGAAGTGGCAGGGACTGTTGGGCATCAACGGGCCCAAGCAGTAGCAGGTGTGCCATTCGATGGGACCTCCTGCCGGGTGGTTTGGCGAAAAAAAATTTTGTACGTGTCACAGTATAAGGAATAGATAGTTCGTTTAAGCGGAAAGCCCCATGTGCGCGTCGAGTAACACCACAGGATGGACAGTGTGAGAATCAAGGTTTTGATCAGCGGATTACTTGCGGCGGCAGCTGTGCTTCTTGCGGCAGCCCTTGATACACCGGGCATCTGGGTCGGTGTGGTGACCGTGCTGCTGCAGCTGGTGTTCGCCTACACCTGGCCGGGTTTCACCGGGTGTGAGAAACCCTGGCCGCTGCGTGTCATCTTGGCCCTGGCGGCCCTGGCTTCCAGTGCCGCGGCCGTGGGGCTGGGCGCAAACCCGGGTTTGCAGGACAGTCTGCTGGTGATTGCCGCCGGCGTTCTGCTTGTCTTCGTATCCCAGGTCTTCCGCGGGGCCGCGGCCAGCGGGCGGCTGACCAATGTGGTGGCGGGAATCAGCGGGCTGGCCCTGGTCAGCCAGGGGGCGGGGTTCTCCGCGTTGGGGGCGGTCGCCGGCGGTTTCGGGATCATCCTGGTCACCGTGGCCAGCCTGCTGGGTTCCGGGGCGGTGGCGATGACCCGGCTGCCCGACCAGGTGGTCATGGTCCTTTCGGTGCTCACCGGTTCGGCGGTCGCCGCCGCAGCCAGCGCCCTGCCCTTGGGGCTGTACTGGTATCACTGCCTGCTGATCGGTGCCTTGGCCGGGCTGCTGGTCGGGTCGATGCGCGCCATCGTGCTGGCGACCCGGGCGATCAGGAGCACCACGCATATCCTGGCGGTCTCCACCCTGATCCTGCTGGTGGCCGGTGCGTTGAGCTGGTACGCCATGCAGGTCATGGGCCGGATCTAGGCGGAACATGACATCCTGAAAGTGATTCAGCTCTCGTCGGTTACCCGGCACCCCGACAGGTGGCGCTAGGATGGGAACATGAACGAAAATTATCTTGCACTCGAGATCTTCTTCCTGGCGCTGTTGACCGTTGCCGGCCTGGGTATGGCCGGTTTCGCCGGACTGGTTGTCAAGCGCCTGTTCAAGGGTCAGAAGTAGAAGCGGCGCACACTGTACGGTGTGCGCCTTCTTCATGTACATCCACGGAAAGCGAGCGCCGTAAATGGCTATTGAAATTCCCACGGATCTCACCCCGGAACTTGTCCCGCTATCCTGGCTGATCGGCACCTGGGAAGGCACCGGCCGCCTGGGTGAAGGCGAAGCGGATGACGCCTATTTCTGGCAGCAGGTAGCATTCCGCGACACGGGACTACCCTGCCTGGAATACCGCAGCGAATCATGGCTGACCGAAGCCGATGGCACCCGCCTACGCCCGCTGGCGGTGGAAACCGGGTTCTGGTCGTTGGACCGCAAGTTGGAACCGGCTGATCCCGGACCGGGGATGACTCCCGGAGACCCGTTCCCGGTCCTGCGCTCAGCCGATGATGTCGAAAAATTACGCACCGACGACGGTTTCAGAATCCAGGCGAGTATCAACCACCCTGGCGGGCTGAGCGAACTGTACTACGGGCTGATCAATGGGCCGCGGATCCAGCTGGCCACCGAGGCCCTGCTGCGCAGCGCGAATTCCAAGCCCTATGCCTCATCGACCAGGATCTACGGGTTGGTGGGCGGCGAGCTGTTCTGGCGTTGGGACATCTCCCAGGGCGAGCAACAGCTGCAGGCCCATGCCTCCGCAGCCCTGAAACGCGTGTCGAACAGTGGGCAGAGTCCTACGGAAAGCGCCGGTGGGTAGACCATGAGCGACAGTTACCAGTCGGTCCTCCTCAAGAGGGACGGCGCCGTGGCCGCAGCAGGGGTGGATGCCGGGGTGGCAGCCCACTACGGCGCGCCCACCCGAGAGGCCCGTGATCTGTTCCAGGGCAAGGCCGTGGCCGACCTGAGCCATTTCGATGTGCTCCAGCTGCGTGGGGAGGACCGGCTGACCTGGCTGGACACCATCAGCAGCCAACGCATCACGACCCTGGCCCCGGGGCAGAGCACCCAGGCCTTGCTGCTGAGCGTTCAGGGCCGGGCCGAGCATGTACTGAACATCGTGGCGGCCGAAGACCTGTTGTGGATCATCACCGAACCGCAGCATGGTGCGGCGCTGGCGCAGTTCATGGATTCAATGCGCTTCATGTCGCGGGTCGAGATCCAGGATCTGTCGGCCACCCACGGGGTGCTGGCCAGCACCGTGGCCAAACCCGAATTGGGCGAGGTCGTCTGGGCGAACCCGTGGCCGAATATCCAGGTCGGAGGCTTCGCCTATTCCCGCGAGGACCATCCGGGCGCGGAACGGGACTGGTTCGAATACATCGTCCCGCTCACCGAACTTGAACAACGGGTCGGGCAGCTGCCCCTGGCCGGGACCATGGCCGTCGAGGCCTTGCGGATCGCCGCCTGGGAACCGCGTCTGGGTGTGGACACCGACGAAAAGAGCATCCCGCACGAGTTGGACTGGTTGCGCACCGCCGTCCATCTGGACAAGGGATGCTACAAGGGCCAGGAAACCATTGCCCGGGTCCACAATGTGGGCCATCCGCCGCGCCGGCTGGCGATGCTGCACCTGGACGGATCGATGCACACCCTGCCGGCGGCAGGCTCGCCGGTTATGGATGGCGAACGCGTGGTCGGCCGCCTTTCCTCCGTGGCGCTGCACTTCGAGGCCGGGCCCATCGGGCTGGCGACCCTGCGCCGCACCGTGCAACCGGATGCGCAACTGGAGGTCGAGGACGGGGATACCCGTTACCCGGTCAGCCAGGAGATCATCGTGTCCCCGGATGCCGGGCAGGTCGCCGGACGATTCACCGGGTTCTTGCGCACCCCGCGCACCCCGGGTGTCTAGGACACAAGGAAAAAACCGCTGCGCCCCGCTCCCATCAGGGAGCGGGGCGCAGCGGTTTTCCCCTGCCTGCAGTTAGCCGAAGAGGATCCGGGCCTCGGCGTAACGCTCGGCCGGTACACGCTTGAGGTTATCCAGTGCCGCACGGAGTGGAACCCGATGGATCTGCGTTCCGTGCAGCGACACCATGGTGCCCCACTGCCTGGCGGCCACCGATTCTACGGCGGCCATGCCCAGCCGGGTGGCCAGCACGCGGTCGAAGGCCGTGGGAACCCCGCCACGCTGGATGTGTCCCAGAACCGTGGCCCGGGTTTCGATGCCCGTGTTTTCCTCGATCAGCGGGGCCAGCACCTCGCCGATGCCGCCGAGTCGCGGACGGCCGAAACTGTCGACCCCACGCGAGCTGAACGCCGCATCGGCACCTTCGGGCACGAATCCCTCGGAGACCACCACCAACGGGGCGCGCCCACGATCGTGGGCCTCGCGCACCCACCCGAAGATCTGTTCCATGCTGGTCGGAACCTCGGGGATCAGGATGGCGTGGGCGCCGGAGGCCATGCCGGCATGCAAGGCGATCCACCCGACATCCCGGCCCATGACCTCGGCGACCATGCACCGGTGGTGGGATTCACCGGTGGTGCGCAGCCGGTCGATGGCTTCCACGGCGATCTGGTTCGCGGTATCAAAACCGAAGGTGTAGTCGGTGGCGTCCAGGTCGTTGTCGATGGTCTTGGGCACCCCCACGATCTTCAACCCGGCATCGGTGAGCCTTTTGGCCCCGGCCAGGGTCCCTTCCCCGCCAATGGCGATGACGGCGTCGACACCCAGCCGGTCCAGGGTGGCCTGGATGCGTTCCGGCCCGCCGTTTTCCCCGTCGAACGGGTTGGTGCGCGAGGTTCCCAGGATGGTGCCGCCCTGTTTGGCGATACCCCGCACCTGGTGGCGGGGCAACTCGAAGATGTCGCCTTCCTTCACTCCGCGCCACCCGTCACGGAAGCCGACGAAGGAGAAATCGTGGCTCTTGATCCCGTTGAGTACCGCACCGCGGATCACGGCGTTCAAACCGGGGCAATCGCCGCCGGAGGTCAGTATTCCAATGCGCATATCTGCTCGATTCTACCTGGATGGCCAGCCGTGTCGCAGCGGGCAACCACCGGGGCAGCTACACGCCAGACCGGGCCGAAGGCCGGTTTCTTGTCTGTTCAGCAGCGCGCCGTTGAGCCGTCATTGATGCGATTCTACTGGGAAAACAGCAACGCGGCGAGTGCCGGCCGTGAAGTGAACCGGAACCCGCCGTGTTGCCGTGGCTGATGGCTACAGTGCGCGCAACCACTTTTGCAGGATGATCGAATTGTCCTGGGCCGGGATCAGCAGCCAGGCCACCACATAGGCGGCGATGCCCACCCCGGGCAGCAGGAAGGAGAGCAGCATGGCGATACGCACGATCGTCAGGTCCCAGCCGAACTTGTCGGCGATGCCACCGGCGACTCCACCGGCCATGCGCGCCGGGCCGCGACGCAGTGGAATGGAACGCAGGGAGTTGAAGAATTTGTCCATGTCAGGATCCTTAGAGTTGGTTCGAATCATAGGGTGGAGGGGTGTTCTTCCTTGATGCCGCCCGGCGGGCGGAGGCGACTCCGGAGATGATCAGGGCGATCCCGGCCAGGGCGATCAGCGTGATGAAGAACAACGGGGCGTCGAAACTCCAGGAGAACACATGCCTGGTCAGCTGGGCCAACGCCACCACGACCAGGATCAGGCCGAAAACCAGGGTACCGGTCGGGAACTTGGAAGAGTCGTATTTTTCGGGATTCATCGTCAATCAGTCCTTAGAAGTCCGAGGTATTCGACGGGGCGGCCTGTTCGGAAGCCACGGTGCTCACCCGGGCGAAGGCCCCGTTGACTTCGATGGTCAATACCGGTTGGCCACTGCCGGCGGCGGTGTTCGACGGCTGGTCTCCGCCTTGGGAGAGGAAGGCGCCGCGGGTCTCGATGCGCACCGGCACATCCGCGGGCAGCAGCAGATCCACAGAGGAGAATACCGCATTGACTTCCACCGTGGTGGACGAGGTCAGATCCGAGTAGTGGCGCAGGTCGATCGAGGCATTGCTGAACACCGCGTTGTAGTCGCCGTCGTTGTTTTGCTGGATCTGGCCGCCGGAATGGATGCCGAAGCCGGTGGTGTTGTTGTAACCGGTGTTGCCGAAGATCAATGACAGCACCAGCAACGGAATGGCCAATCCCAGCAGGCCGCCACTGGTGCGGTGGCTCAGCGCCGTCACCACCAGGGTCAGGCCCACGAAGAGCAGGCCCAGGGACAGGGCCAAGGACCAGGATCCGCCGGGGAAGGCGATCACGTCGAAGTAGTCGGCACAGAAAATCAGCGCCACAATCAGCGCGGTCACCCCGACCACAATGGTGGCCACCCAGCCGGGGATCGGTGGCGCTTCGGGGACCTTCGGGGTCTTGGCCCGTGGTTCGGGCCGGGGATAGCTGTCGTCCGGTTCAGATTGCATCGGGTTCTCCTTCTCGTGCTCCCGCGCCTGGGCGCTGGCGTTGTCCTGCCGGTCCCAGCCGGCTGCTGTGGCCCGGAAATCCTCGTCGATCCGTGGTGGGGCGGGCGGCCCCTGGTAGGGGAGGACCCCGCTGCCGGCAACTGGCCCGGGGGTGCTGGAGGGCGAACTGTCCGGGGTTGGGGTGGTGCCCTTGGCGAAGCTGGTGTTGTTCCGGCTGAAGACGATGAACAGCACCGCGGCAATGACCAGTAGCGGCCAGATGAACGGTGCCAGGCTGCTGAAGACCCACGGGGCCGGACCCACGCCAAGCACGAACACCGCCGTGGCCCCGGTCATGCCCAGGGTCCAGTTCTTCTTCAGGGCCTGCTCGAAATGGATCCGGCCCTGCTCGTCTGGCAGGAAGGCCCACGCCAGGCCGTAGGCGATCATGCCCACCCCGCCCAGTAGCGCCAGGGCGACCGCGATGCCGCGGATCAATACGGTATCAACCGTGAACTTCTCCGCCACGCCGGCCGCGACGCCGCCCATCCATTGGGATTCCCGGCGGCGGATGCCGGCATTGCGCAGGCTTTCGAAGATCTTGTGCGGTGAGTGATCGGTGTCCATGTTCCCATCCTCTCGCGTTCCGTCTCCCGCGCGCTATGCGGGAGAGCCCTGATTCCGACCCTGAGTCAACCCGTAAACCTTCCGGTGGTCTGGGGCGATGGCCACCAGTCGTGTTTGACTGGGTACATGGATCGAACACAAGGCACCGGGCATATCGTGCGCAGCGAAACGCGTCTGGTGGCCGGCGTGTGCGGTGGGGTTGCCGACCATCTGGGACTTGCCGTGGGTTATATCCGTTTGGCCTTCCTTTTCCTCACCGCGCTCGGGGGTATCGGGATCATCCTGTATGCCTGGTTATGGGTTTTCACCCCGAGCGCGCAGGAGTCGCAGGCCGATGAATTGCGCAGTGCCGGGACCCGGCGCCGCAGCCTGGCCGAGGAACTGGGGCTGGGAAACGCCGCCTCCATCAATGCCCGGGAAGTGGCCGAGAAACTCGGCTCAATGCGTGAAATCCTCATCGGTGCGGTGCTGATGATCCTCGCCGTGCTGGCGCTGGGGCAGTGGCTGGGTTGGAATATCCGCTGGGACCTGATCTGGCCGGGAATCGGGATCGTGGCCGGGGTGTTGCTGGCATGGCTGCAGATCGACGGCAAGCAGCCGGCCAACGGCAGCAGGCAGCAACGGTTCGCGGCGCTGATCCGGCTCGGGGTGGGCCTCTTGCTGGTGATCGGCGGACTACTGGCCCTCATCAGCGGCACCGTGGCCACCACCGACCTGATTGGCGGGATCTGGGCGGCGCTGGCCATCTTTGCCGGCGCAGTGGTGGTGTTGCTGCCCTGGGGCACCCGCCTGTGGCGGGACTTCCTGGCCGAACGAACCTCGCGGCAGGCGGCCGCGCAGCGCGCCGAGTTCGCCGCCCACCTGCATGACTCGGTTCTGCAGACCCTGGCGGTGATCCAGAAGCGGGCCACCGATCCGGCCGCGGTACGGGCCCTGGCCCGCAGCCAGGAGCGTGAATTGCGCCAGTGGCTATACGGGGACGGGCAAACCGGCCAGGATGATGTGGTGGCGGCGATCGCCGCGGAGGCGGCCCAGATCGAGGCGCTGATGCTGCGTGAAGTCGATGTGGTCTCGGTGGGCTCCGCCCGTGGGTTTGCCGGGCAGCAGGCCCTGGTGCAGGCCAGCCGGGAAGCGATGATGAATGCGGCCAAACATGCCACCGGGTTGATCTCGGTCTTCATCGAATGCCATGCCCAAAGCGTGGAGGTGTTCATCCGTGACCGGGGGACCGGGTTTGACGCCGAGCAGATCCCCGTGGACCGGTTGGGGGTGCGCGAGTCGATTATCGGCCGGATGCAGCGCGCCGGTGGCAGCGCCCGGATCCGCAGCGGCGAGGAGGGCACCGAAGTACAGTTGAGGATGCCGCACGGCACCGAAGGGGAAGAGAAACCATGAACAATTCCGCCGTACCCGAACAGATCAGCGTGGTCCTGGTGGACGACCACGGGATCTTCCGATCCGGTCTCAAGGCCGACCTGGATGAGGGCATCGAAGTGGTCGGTGAGGCCGGCACGGTAGAGCAGGCCATTGAACGGATCACCGAGCTGCGCCCGGATGTGGTGTTGCTGGATGTGCATCTGCCCGGTGGCCGCGGCGGGGGTGGGGCCGAGGTGCTGCGCGGCTGTTCGCAACTCTTGAACACCACCCGGTTCCTCGCCCTGAGCGTCTCCGATGCGGCGCAGGACGTGGTCACCGTGATCCGCAGCGGGGCACGCGGTTATGTCACCAAGAGCATCTCCGGACCCGAGATCTCCACGGCGGTACGCCGGGTGGCTTCCGGGGACGCGGTGTTCTCCCCGCGGTTGGCCGGCTTCGTGCTGGATGCCTTCGGCAGCGGTGCGGTGCAGCAGGTTGATGAGGAACTGGACCTGCTCTCGGACCGGGAACTGCAGGTGATGCGCCTGATCGCCCGGGGATACAGCTACAAGGAAGTGGCCAAGGAACTGTTCATTTCGGTGAAGACCGTCGAATCCCATGTCTCCAACGTGCTGCGTAAGCTGCAGCTGTCCAACCGCCATGAGCTCACGCGGTGGGCCGTGGACCGAAGGATCCTCTAGACCGGTATAAAGACGAAGGTGGCCCGGATCAATGATCCGGGCCACCTGCGTCTGGTGCGGGGTGATGGGCTATTTGGCCTCGCCCAGCAGCGCGGCCATCCGCTGCACGCCCTCGGCCAGGTCCGCGTCACCCAGCGCGTAGGACATCCGGATGTAGCCCGAGGGCCCAAAGGCTTCGCCTGGGACCACTGCGACCTCGGCTTCCTCCAGGATCAGGGCGGCCAGCTCGGCGCTGGTGCCGCTGACCTTGCCACGGATCTCGCGGCCCAGCAGGCCGCGGACATCGGCGTAGGCGTAGAACGCACCTTCCGGGGTCGGGCAGGAGATCCCGTCGATCGCGTTCAGTGCCTCGACAATGGCCAGGCGTCGGCGGTTGAACGCCACCTTCATCTCCTGGACCGCGTCCAGCGGGCCGGCGACCGCGGCCAGCGCGGCGCGCTGCGAGACGTTGGCGACGTTGGAGGTGGCATGTGATTGCAGGTTGGCCGCGGCCTTGATGACATCGGTGGGGCCGATCATCCAACCCACCCGCCAGCCGGTCATGGCGTAGGTCTTGGCCACGCCATTGAGTACCACGACCTTGTCACCCAGTTCGGGCACCAGCGTGGCGATGGAGGAGAACTGTGCCTGCCCGTAGGTCAGGTGTTCGTAGATCTCATCGGTGACAACCCATAAGCCCTTGGAATGCGCCCACCGCCCGATTGCCGCCACTTCCTCCGGGGTGTACACCGCCCCGGTGGGGTTGGACGGGGAGACAAACAGCAGCACCTTGGTGCGTGCGCTCAGCACCGACTCCAGCTGCTCGATGGTGGCCTTGTACCCCTGTTCCGGGCCGGCGAACACCGATACCGGCACACCTCCGGCCAGCGAAACGGCTTCGGGGTAGGTGGTCCAGAATGGGGCCGGGATAATCACTTCGTCACCCGGATCCAGCAACGTGGCGAAGGTGTTGTAGACGGCCTGCTTGCCGCCGTTGGTGACCAGCACCTGGTTGGACTGGACGGAATAGCCCGAATCGCGCAGGGTCTTGGCGGCCACGGCCTCGCGCAGCTCCGGGAGCCCGGCGGCGGGGGAGTAACGGTGGTTGCGTGGATCCTTCACCGCTTCCAACGCGGCCTGCACGATGTAATCGGGGGTCGGGAAATCCGGTTCTCCGGCGCCGAAGCCAATGACCGGACGTCCGGCCGCCTTCAACGCCTTGGCCTTGGCATCCACAGCCAGGGTCGCGGATTCGGAGATGGCGCCGATGCGGCGGGAAATTCTAGACATATCTGGTGGCATCCTGACGTCCGAGAAGGTTCAAATGTACTTCTAGCTTAGAGCCAAGGCTCCCCGATAATCACGCTCTGACGGGCAACATGACAAACCGGGTGCGTGCGCGCCGCGGTGCGGTGCGGCATGGGACACACTGTGCCCTGTCAGTTCGACAATGTCCGGAACATTGCGTAGAGTTGTTTCTCGGTGCGGAAAGCGCCGGGTTGGACAACACATCCAAAGTCATCGGATATAGTTGGATCAACCAGAGCAAATGCTCGAAGGGTAGTGGCGCAATTGGTAGCGCAGCGGTCTCCAAAACCGCAGGTTGCAGGTTCGAGTCCTGTCTGCCCTGCGCAGTAGCGATCAGATGTATCGCACAGCGAATCTCACGTCACGGTGTGTTGTGGTCGACCAGGCTGCGGCACACCGTGATTGTTTCAACTGGCCAATTTTATTGAAACGAGGAACACGGTGAGCGAATCAGCTGTCACCCATTCGGGAAACGGCAACAAGTCCGGCAAGGGCTTCTTCGGCCGGATCGTGCTCTTTGTTCGCCAGGTCATCGCGGAGCTGAAGAAGGTTGTCACTCCCACCCGTAGCGAACTGATCAACTACACGCTGGTCGTGATCGCGTTCGTCGCCATCGTGATGCTTATCGTGACTGCCCTGGACTTCGTTTTCGGTACCGGCTCCACGCTGCTGTTCACAAACAGACCAGAGCAGTAAAATTTTCCGCGCAGCCCTGTGAAAGCGCTGCGTCAGGGCCCAAGGTGTACATCAGTAACAGAAAGCAGGAGCTGCAGTGTCCGACCAGGAACTCGAACCGCAGAACAACAACGAGGTAGAAGCCGAGTTCGTCGACCCCGTTGACGAGCAGGTCGACAACGCAGACGTTGCCACTGAAGCCCCCGAACTGGATCAGACCGTGGACGAGGTAGTGCTGGACGAGGCCGTTGAGGCCCAGGACGCAACCGAATCCCTCGAATCCGAGGACAATGCCGCCGAAGCCACCGAATCCGGTGACGAGACCGGTGTAGAGGTTCAGGCCGCCGAGGAATCCGAGACCAATGTCGAGCAGCTGAAGGAAGAGTTCCGTGCCAAGCTGCGTCGCCAGCCAGGTGACTGGTTCGTCATCCACACCTACGCAGGCTACGAGAACCGCGTCAAGCTGAACCTTGAAACCCGAATCCAGACCCAGGACATGGATGATTTCATCTACGAGATCCAGGTCCCGATGGAAGAGGTCGTCGAGGTCAAGAACACCCAGCGCAAGATCGTGCGCCGTGTGCGCATCCCGGGCTATGTCCTGGTGCGTATGGAACTGACCGACGCCTCGTGGGGTGTTGTTCGCCACACCCCCGGGGTGACCGGATTCGTTGGCAACGCCCACGATCCGAACCCGCTGACCCTGGATGAGGTGTTCTCGATGCTCGAGCACACCGTGGTTGACCCGGCCGAGCAGCCTTCGGCATCGAAGCCAGGTCGTGCACCAATCACCGAGGTCACCGTCGACTTCGAGGTCGGCGAATCGGTCACCGTCAACGACGGCCCGTTCGAGACCATGCCGGCCACGATCTCGGAGATCAAGCTCGAAGCAGCCCAGCTGGTGGTGCTGGTCTCGATCTTCGAACGCGAGACCCCGGTGACCTTGAACTTCAACCAGGTCACCAAGATCCAGTAGCATTAGTACTTCGTGCCACTCACGCGTGCTTACGTGAGCCAGGCACGTCCGGTTGCCGCGCCACGGCAACCAACACCCCGAAGCACGCTCCTGTGCCCGGGGACACGCAAAAGTAGAAGGACCCGACATGGCCCCAAAGAAAAAGGTCACCGGACTTATCAAGCTGCAGATCCAGGCAGGCGCCGCCAACCCGGCTCCTCCGATTGGTCCGGCACTTGGTCAGCACGGCGTCAACATCATGGAATTCTGCAAGGCTTACAACGCCGCGACCGAGTCGCAGCGCGGTAACGTTGTACCAGTTGAAATCACCGTGTACGAAGATCGTTCGTTCACTTTCATCACCAAGACCCCACCAGCAGCCGAGCTGATCAAGAAGGCTGCCGGCGTTGCCAAGGGCTCGGGCGTTCCGCACACCACCAAGGTCGGTAACCTGACCCAGGCCCAGGTCGAGGAAATCGCCAACACCAAGATGGAAGACCTCAACGCCAACGATCTGGCTGCCGCCTCGAAGATCATCGCCGGTACCGCCCGTTCCATGGGCATCACCGTCGAAGGCTAAGTTCGACCCAGCGTCGCCAGCTCCTGTTGGTGACACCCAGATAATTTTCATTAGGGGATCCCGCTACGAGCGGACCCCGCCAGTGGCAGGACCGAGCGCGGTCCTCATGACCACGACTGCATAAGGAGAAAACGCAGATGGCAAAGCGCAGCAAAGCATATTTGGCCGCAGCGGCCAAGATCCAGGCCGACAAGTTCTACGAGCCAGCCGAGGCTATCGCCCTGGCCAAGGAAATCGCCGGCGAGAAGACCAACTCCACCGTTGAGGTGGCCTTCCGCCTGAGCGTTGACCCGCGCAAGGCCGACCAGATGGTTCGCGGTACCGTGAACCTGCCGCACGGTACCGGTAAGACCGCCCGCGTGGTTGTTTTCGCCAACGGCGACAAGGCCGAGGCAGCCCGGGAAGCCGGCGCCGACTTCGTTGGCTCGGACGACCTGATCGAAAAGATCCAGGGTGGCTGGACCGACTTCGACGCCGCGGTGGCAACCCCGGACCTGATGGGCAAGGTTGGCCGTCTGGGCAAGATCCTGGGCCCACGTAACCTGATGCCGAACCCGAAGACCGGCACCGTGACCATGGATGTGGCCAAGGCCGTCAACGACATCAAGGGTGGCAAGATCGACTTCCGCGTCGACAAGCACGCCAACCTGCACTTCATCATCGGCAAGGCTTCCTTCGATGCCAAGGCGCTGACCGAGAACTATGCAGCAGCCCTGGACGAGGTCCTGCGCCTGAAGCCATCGGCTTCCAAGGGCCGCTACATCTCGAAGGCGACCATCGCCACCACCTTCGGCCCGGGCATCGCCCTGGACCCGAACGTGACCCGCGTGAACGTCTAATCGGCTAACCCTAGCCCGATACACCTCGGCTGCCCCGTACCACCACGGTACGGGGCAGCCGAGGTCTTTTAACGTCATATAGGGGGCAGCAGTCCAGCCGACCGCTTTCGCGGGGGAGGGCATGCGGTCACCGGATGTCATCTAGCGGTTCGAATGTCTGCTCTGAGCGTACAAACGTATTCCGGACTCGCAGATTCAGCCTACCAATGCCTAAAGCCCGGGGGTGATGCAGCTTACAGTTTACTGTGAGTCTTGCCTCCGGGGCGACGTTAATCCGGGCCTCCGGGACCCTGGAATCACGTCTGAGGGCAGCTGATGAACGGTTTTCAGTAATTCACCGGCAGGGCTGATTAACCCAAATCAATGGCTCAAAGGGTGGAGCGGGCTACCGTGCAGCGGTTGCCGAGTGCCGCTTGGCCTGTGCATCCTCGAGTTGCTAGTCGGTGGGTTGCTAGTGGTACGGTAAACCTACCGAAATAATTCGGCAGCGGTTGCATGGGACCCCCAAGACTATGCAGCTGCTGGACATGCAAGTTTCCCCAAGCTTCATGTCGACAAGAGCTCGTTGCCAGCGTCCCCCAAGTGCTGGCCACGGGCCTTGTCTTTTTAACGCCCCCTGGAATTCGGGTATCGTGCGCCGCATATCACAGTCTCCTGCCGGTTGCTGGATTTGTGTTCCGAAGCCCCGGCGAATTAGGATGGTAACACCGAAGACCGTCGGTTGAGTGGTATCCCAGTGATCCACTCCGAAGAGCCCGTAAGGGCGACCAACGCAGGTTTCATAGATTTGTTCCAACCATCTACAGGTTGAACTGCCCTGTGCTCCTGCGCGGGGCGTTTTTTATGCGCTCCGCCGGTTATGAAACGGTACCGAACTGAACCCCGGAAGGAGTGTTATGGCAACGCAGACCAAGACCGTTGCGATCGAAACGATCGCCGCTGAGTTGAAGGAATCCACCGCAGCTGTCCTGACCGAATACCGTGGGCTTACCGTTGCACAGCTCAAGGATCTGCGCCGTTCGCTTGGTCAAGACACCAAGTACACGGTTGTGAAGAACACCTTGACTGCTATTGCAGCGAAGGAAGCTGGCATCGATGCATTCGATGGACAGCTGACCGGTCCGACCGCAATTGCCTTTATCAAGGGCGATGCAGTTGCTGCCGCAAAGAGCCTCACGGAGTTCGCAAAGGCCAATGACAAGCTGGTCATCAAGACCGGTTTCTTCGAGGGCAACGCCCTGGATGAAGCTGGCATTGCTGCCCTGGCTGCACTGGAATCCCGCGAGCACCAGTTGGCACGTGTTGCCGGCGTTCTGCAGGCTCCGGCCTCTGCCGCTGCACGCATCGTCGACGCCCTGCGTATCAAGCTCGAAGAGAACGGTGGCACTGCCGCCGAGGAAGCTCCGGCGGAAGCCGCTGCAACCGAGGAAGCCCCGGCAGAAGCCTAGGCCTTCGCGATTCTCTCGCAACTTTTACCCCAAAACATTGCGGTTCCCGTGTCCGGGATCCATAACCGAAAGGACGCCACCATGGCGAAGCTCACCACCGAAGAGCTGCTCGAAGCATTCAAGGAAATGACCATCATCGAACTGTCCGAGTTCGTGAAGCAGTTCGAGGAGACCTTCGAGGTCACCGCTGCTGCTGTTGCCGTAGCCGGCCCGGCTGGCGGCGGCGACGCTGCTGCTGCTGAAGAGCAGACCGAATTCGATGTCATCCTGGAATCGGCTGGCGACAAGAAGATCGCAGTCATCAAGGAAGTTCGCGGCCTGACCTCGCTGGGTCTGAAGGAAGCCAAGGAGCTCGTTGACGGCGCTCCGAAGGCCATCCTGGAAGGTGCCGAGAAGGACGTTGCCGAAAAGGCCAAGGAAGCCCTGGAAGCTGCCGGCGCAACCGTCACCCTCAAGTAGGTTCCAGCGGTCACTCGCACCCTACTGCCAAGGGCCCTGCGGACGAGAAATCGTCCGTGGGGCCCTTGGCCGTTAATATCGAATACCTCGCTATCGGTATATAACGATTCTATTAACAGGTGATATTCATATTCGTCACCTACGGTATTTAATGTGTTGACGAATGAACGAAGTAGCGCGCTCAATCCAACGCCACGGCTCGGTTTGCTCGACGCCTTACGCATAGTCGCCGCCCTGGTCGTAGTGCTTTACCACTACACCGCCTGGGGGCATCAGCATTGGGGTGAAGGGGCACTGGAAGCCTGGCCCATCCTCTCCCAGTTCACGATCTACGGCAGCATAGGTGTCCAGCTCTTCTTCCTGATTTCGGGCTTTGTCATCCTCATGTCTGTTCAGGGCAAGGGGCTGATCCAATTCATCGGGTCGCGACTGGGCAGGTTGTATCCCGCCTACTGGCTGGCCGTGGCCGCGGCCGCCCTGCTGACCTTCAGGCTTTGGCCCGCAGCCAAGGACGGGCGCACCACGCAGGACATTGTGCCGAATCTGACCATGGCCCAAGCCGGCATGGGGGTGCGCGACCTGGACGGTGTCTACTGGACTCTATGGGTGGAACTGCGTTTCTACCTGATCCTCGCGGTTCTGGTGGCCTTCGGCCTGGTCAGGGACCGGGTGATCCTCTGGCTGAGTCTGCTCTGGCCGGTGCTGGGCCTGTACCTGCATATCAGCAACGCCACCAAGGCCCAGGAATGGGTTATGGGCCAGTACGCGCCGCTGTTCGCAATCGGGATGGTCACCTTCCTGATGCACCGGGGAATGCAGACCCCGTGGCGTTGGCTACTGATCGCCTTCAACACGGTACTGGCCTGCTATTTCACCGGTGTCAAGGGACGCAAGGACTCCGATTTCCTTTCCGGGGTCGACATTCCCGCCTGGCATTTCTCCGTGCTGGTGCTGGGCTGCATCGTCTTGCTGCTGCTGTGCACGCTGACCCCGCTCAAGACCGTCCACGCCCGCTGGATGGTGACCGCCGGCATGCTCACCTATCCGCTATACCTCTTCCACCAGCTCTGGGGCTGGTGGATGATCGAGCAGTTCAGTTCGGTACTGAACAAGTACGTGCTCTTGACCCTGACCGTGGTGCTGATGCTCGCGCTGGCCTACCTGGTGGCGCGGTTCATCGAGAAGCCCGCAGGCCTGTGGCTGCGCAACGAGTTCATCCGTTCGGCGACCTGGCTGACCCGGAAGGCGGGGGAGGCCGCCGCCGCTTCCGCGGCATGGATCACTCCGGCGAGGAAATATCAGCCACTGTCGCGCCAAATCCGTTAACCAGGGCCTGCGGATCGACGAACAGGGCATGGCGCGGATCCCCGCTCCCCAACGCGATCGTGGGTGACGGCAGGTCCTGGAACACGCTCTGATCCACAACCACCGGCAGGCTGGTACGCGAACCGAAGGGTGTGATGGTGCCCCGGCGATATCCGGTGACCTCAAACGCAGCCTGCTCATTGGGCAACGACAATTTGTTGACCGACAGCAGGGCCCGCAGTTTCGGCCAGCTCATCGCCCGACCTCCGGGAACCAGCACAAACAGGAAGCTGCCATCGGAACGCTTCAGGACCAGGGTCTTGACCAGGCGTTCCGGCTCGATGCCCAGCAAGTCCGCCGCTTCGCGGAGGGAAGCGGCAGCTGCGCGGGGCACGATTTCCAGCGGGATGTTTCGCCTGGCCGCGTCCAGGGTCACGCGGCTGAGCGCATCATTCTGTTCGTTGGCAGGATCCATGGCCCTGTTACCCCTCGGCGAGTCGTTGCAGGATCAGGGCCTCGCCCTGTCCTCCACCGCCGCACAGGCTCACCGCAGCCGTGCCCGACCCGCGGCGTTGCAGTTCCAGCGCGGCGGTGAGTGCCAAGCGGGCACCCGAGGCGCCGATCGGGTGGCCCAGGGCGATGGCCCCGCCGTGGATATTCGCCCGGTCACCCGGATAGTCCAGGTCCAGCAGGGACTGGTGGGCCACCGCGGCGAAGGCCTCATTGATCTCGATGAAGTCCAGGTCCCCGACCGACAGCGACTGCTTGTCCAGGGCGGCGCGGATCGCGTTGGACGGCTGGGAATGCAGCGAGTTATCCGGCCCGGCCACCTGGCCGGCGGCTCCGATGACTGCCAGGATCGGATGCCCATGCCGTTCGGCCCACTGACGGGAAACCACCACCACGGCCGCGGCCCCGTCGGAGAGCGGGGAGGAGTTGCCTGCGGTGATCGTCCCGTCCTCCGCGAAGGCCGGCCGCAATCCGGCGAGGGTTTCCACGGTGGTGCCGGGACGGATTCCCTCATCCTGGGCAATAACCAGCGGATCGCCCTTGCGTTGCGGTATGGATATGGGGACGATTTCCCCGTCGAAGATCCCGGCCTGCTGGGCCGCGGCGGCCCGTTGGTGGCTCTGGGCGGCGAGCTGGTCCTGAAGGGGCCGTTCGATACCCAATTCGCGGTTCTTCGTTTCGGTGCTCACACCCATTGACTTGCCGTCGAAGGCATCGGTCAGCCCGTCGTGGGCCACCGAGTCCACCGCACTGATATTCCCGTAGGACCAGCCGAACCTGGACTGGGGGAGCAGGTGCGGGGTATTCGACATGGATTCCTGGCCGCCGGCAACGACCACGTCGGCTTCACCCAGGCGGATCAGTCGCGCCGCATCGGTGATGGCCGCCAAACCGGAAAGACAGACCTTGTTGATGGTCACCGTGGGGGTATCCCAGCCCAGTCCGGCCTTGATGGCCGACTGCCGGGCGGGGTTCTGCCCGCAACCGGCCTGGACCACCTGGCCCATGAAGACCGCCTGCACCTGCTCGGGCTCCAGCCCTGCGTGGTCCAGGGCCCCGGCGATGGCCGCCGCGCCGAGGTCGGTCGCGCTCAGTGAGGACAGTGTCCCCTTGAACCGGGCGAAGGGGGTACGTGCACCGGCTATGATGACCGCGTCCAGTGCCGAAGCCATGGGGATCACATCCAATCGTGGGTAGGCAAAAAATATTCGCTAATCCAAGGTTAGACCATGTGCTGTTGCCCACACCTGCGGCCGCCGGCGCTTTCGCCAAGTCCCGCAAATCCTCGGGAACCCTGCCGTTGACTAGGCTGCACCGGTGGCCAAGGGAAAACTTGCCGCACCGGTCCGCCGCCGCGGCGGGGAGACTATAGCATGAATACGGAAAATAGCTATCGACAAGTTTGTCCAGCTGGGGTAGAGTGGAAATTTGCGCCCGTATTATTTGCGCATGCGACCTTCATATAGCGGTGGGTTCATGTGACAAGGGGTCATCAGCTGTGCGCTGATGCCTTTGCACGATGGGCGTTTCGGAAACCTGACGGTCTGTGGAAGGATCCATTTTGGTCGCCTCGAGCACCTCTAACAACCAAACCGCTAGTTCGGCTCGCGACGCTGCGTACGCTGGCCGACTTTCTTTTGCCAAGATTCACGAACCCCTTGAAGTGCCGAACCTGTTGGCGCTGCAGACCGAGAGCTTTGACCGGCTGATCGGCAACGAGCGCTGGAAGGAACGACTGGCCGAGGCCGTCGCCGCAGGCGATGGCAGCGTCCCGGATGTCAGCGGACTGGCGGAAATCTTCGAGGAAATCTCTCCGATCGAGGACTTCCAGGAGACCATGTCCCTGAGCTTCTCGGAGCCTGAGTTCGCCGATCCGAAGTACTCGATTGCCGAGTGCAAGGACCGTGACGTCACCTATGCCGCACCGCTGTATGTCAAGGCCGAGTTCATGAACAATGAAACCGGCGAAATCAAGCAGCAGACCGTGTTCATGGGCGACTTCCCGCTGATGACCGACAAGGGTACCTTCGTCATCAACGGTACCGAACGTGTGGTCGTGTCCCAGCTGGTGCGTTCCCCGGGCGCCTACTTCGAGTCCGCCCCGGACAAGACCAGTGACAAGACCATCTACTCCGCGCGCATCATCCCGTCGCGTGGCGCCTGGTTCGAACTGGAAATCGACAAGCGCGACCAGATCGGCGTGCGCCTGGACCGCAAGCGCAAGCAGTCGGTCACCGTGTTGCTCAAGGCCCTGGGTTGGAGCGAAGAGAAGATCCTGGCTGAATTCGGCCAGTACGACTCGATCCGCGCCACCTTGGAAAAGGACAACATCAAGGACCAGAACGAGGCCTTGCTGGATATCTACCGCAAGCTGCGTCCGGGCGAGCCGCCAACGGTGGAAGCGGCCCAGGCACTGCTGCGCAACATGTACTTCGAGCCCAAGCGCTACGACCTGGCCAAGGTCGGGCGTTACAAGCTCAACCGCAAGCTCGGTGTCGAGTCCCCGGTTAACGCGGAGAGCGCACTGGTGCTGAGCATCGACGACGTGGTGGCGATGATCCGCTACCTCGTGGCACTGCACGCCGGTGAACGCAGCATCGAGGGAACCCGCCAGGGCGAGATCGTGGACGTTCCGGTGAACGTGGACGATATCGACCACTTCGGCAACCGTCGCATCCGCGCCGTGGGCGAACTGATCGAGAACCAGGTCCGTACCGGCCTGTCCCGTATGGAACGCGTGGTGCGCGAGCGCATGACCACCCAGGACGTGGAAGCGATCACCCCGCAGACGCTGATCAACATCCGTCCCGTCGTGGCCGCGATCAAGGAGTTCTTCGGAACCTCGCAGCTCTCGCAGTTCATGGACCAGAACAACCCGCTGGCCGGGCTGACCCACAAGCGCCGCCTCTCGGCGCTGGGCCCGGGCGGTCTGTCCCGTGACCGTGCCGGCATGGAAGTGCGCGACGTGCACCCCTCGCACTACGGACGCATGTGCCCGATTGAAACCCCGGAAGGCCCGAACATCGGCCTGATCGGTTCCTTGGCCACCTACGGCCGTATCAACTCCTTCGGCTTCATCGAAACCCCGTACCGCAAGGTCGTGGACGGTGTGGTGACCAAGCAGGTCGAGTACCTGACCGCCGATGACGAGCTGCAGCACTTCATCGCCCAGGCCAACGCCCCGCTGATGGAAGACGGCCGCTTCGCCGAGGAAAGTGTCCTGGTCCGTGAAAAGGGCGGCGGCGGCGAGCCCGTGCTCGTTGAGCCAGGCGAAGTGACCTTCATGGACGTTTCCCCGCGCCAGATGGTGTCGGTGGCGACCGCGTTGATCCCGTTCCTGGAACACGACGACGCCAACCGCGCACTGATGGGCGCGAACATGCAGCGCCAGGCCGTGCCGCTGCTGGCCTCCGAGTCCCCATTGGTGGGTACCGGCATGGAGAAGTACGCCGCGGTTGACGCCGGGGACTCCGTGGTGGCCGCCAAGCCGGGCGTGGTCACCGAGGTCTCGGCCGACCTGGTTGTCGTGATGAACGACGACGGCACCCAGTCGATGTACCCGATCATGAAGTTCGCCCGCTCGAACCAGGGCAACGCCTACAACCAGCGTGTGCGCGTCTCCGAAGGGGACCGCGTGGAGTACCAGTCGATCATCGCCGACGGTCCCTCGACCGACGCCGGTGAACTGGCATTGGGCAAGAACCTGCTGGTCGCGTTCATGTCCTGGGAAGGGCACAACTTCGAGGATGCCATCATCCTGTCCCAGCGCATGGTCTCCGACGATGTGCTGACCTCGATCCACATCGAGGAGCACGAGGTCGATGCCCGCGACACCAAGCTGGGTGCCGAAGAAATCACCCGCGATATCCCGAATGTCTCGGAAGACATCCTCTCGCAGCTCGATGACCGCGGCATCGTGTACATCGGTGCCGAGGTCGAGGCCGGCGACGTGCTTGTTGGCCGTGTGACCCCGAAGGGCGAAACCGAGCTCACCCCCGAAGAGCGCCTGCTGCGCGCGATCTTCGGCGAGAAGTCCCGCGAAGTGCGCGACACCTCGCTGAAGGTGCCGCACGGCGAGTCCGGAACCGTCATCGGCGTGCGCATCTTCGATCGCGACAACGACGACGACCTCTCACCGGGTGTGAACCAGCTGGTGCGCGTGTACGTGGCCCAGAAGCGCAAGATCACCAATGGTGACAAGCTCGCCGGCCGCCACGGCAACAAGGGCGTCATCTCCAAGATCCTGCCGATCGAGGATATGCCGTTCCTGGAAGACGGCACCCCGGTCGACGTGGTCCTGAACCCGTTGGGTGTGCCAGGCCGCATGAACGTGGGCCAGGTCATGGAAATCCACCTGGGCTGGGCCGCCAAGCAGGGCTGGAACATCGAGAACGAACCGAACTGGGTGCGTGACCTGCCGGATCTGCCTCGCCAGACCGGCTCGACCACCGTTTCCACCCCGGTATTCGACGGTGCCTCGGAAGAGGAAATCCGCGGCATCCTGGACTCGGTGAACCCGACCAGCGACGGCCAGCAGCTGGTGCAGAACACCGGCAAGGCCCGGCTGTTCGACGGTCGTTCCGGCGAGCCGTTCCCGGATCCGGTATCGGTGGGCTACATGTACATCCTGAAGCTGCACCACCTGGTCGACGACAAGATCCACGCACGTTCCACTGGCCCGTACTCCATGATCACCCAGCAGCCGCTGGGCGGTAAGGCACAGTTCGGTGGCCAGCGCTTCGGTGAAATGGAAGTGTGGGCCCTGGAGGCCTACGGCGCCGCTTACACCCTGCAGGAACTGTTGACCATCAAGTCCGATGACATTCACGGTCGCGTGAAGGTCTACGAAGCGATCGTCAAGGGCGAGAACATCCCGGAGCCAGGCGTTCCGGAATCGTTCAAGGTGCTCATCAAGGAAATGCAATCGCTGTGCCTGAACGTCGAAGTACTTGGTACCGACGGCAACACCATCGAGTGGCGCGAATCGGACGAGGAATCGTTCCGTGCTGCTGAAGAGCTGGGCATCGACCTCTCCCGGTCGGAGCCGAACTCCGTCGAGGAAGTCTAGGACCCGATCCCTTCGGTGCCGGGCCCCCTGGGGGACCGGCACCGGCAGGATCCCTTCCGGATTCACTCACCACGTACTGACTTCAGACACCAGAAAAGAGAGAAAAGGACCATATGTCCAGCGATTCCTCATTCGGACTCATGCGCATTGCCCTTGCCACCGCGGAACAGATCCGCGCTTGGAGCTACGGCGAGGTCAAGAAGCCTGAAACCATCAACTACCGCACCCTGAAGCCCGAGAAGGACGGCCTGTTCTGCGAGAAGATCTTCGGTCCCTCGCGTGACTGGGAATGCTACTGCGGCAAGTACAAGCGCGTACGCTTCAAGGGCATCATCTGCGAACGTTGCGGCGTCGAGGTAACCCGCGCCAACGTGCGCCGTGAGCGCATGGGCCACATCGAACTGGCCGCCCCGGTCACCCACATCTGGTACTTCAAGGGCGTTCCCTCGCGCTTGGGCTACCTGCTGGACCTGGCACCGAAGGACCTGGAAAAGGTCATCTACTTCGCCGCCTACATGATCACCGGCGTCAACGAAGAGCGTCGCCATGCGGAAATGCCGAACCTGCAGGCACAGCATGACCTCGAGCTGCGCCAGCTGGCGAACAACGCCGAGGCCGACAAGCGTGCGGTGCTCAAGGACCTCGAAGCGGAACTGGAGCGCCTGGAAGCAGGCGGCGCCAAGGGCGCGGAGCTGAACAAGGCCCGCACCAACGCCGAGAAGACCGTGCTGCAGATCGACAAGCGCGCCAAGAACGAATCCGAGCGCCTGCGTGCGGTCTGGGAGCGTTTCAAGAACCTGAAGGTCGCCGACCTGGAAGGTGACGAGGGCCTGTACCGCATCATGCGCGAGAAGTACGGGCTGTACTTCGAGGGCTCGATGGGTGCCGAAGCCATCCAGAAGCGCCTGCAGAACTTCGACCTGGTTGCCGAGGCCGAGAACCTCAAGCAGATCATCGACAATGGCAAGGGACAGAAGAAGACCCGTGCGCTCAAGCGCCTGAATGTCGTCAACGCGTTCCTGACCACCGAGAACTCGCCAGAGGGTATGGTTCTTGACGCCGTTCCGGTGATCCCGCCGGAGCTGCGCCCGATGGTGCAGCTCGACGGTGGCCGTTTCGCCACCTCGGACCTGAACGACCTGTACCGTCGCGTGATCAACCGCAACAACCGCCTCAAGCGCCTGCTGGATCTCGGTGCCCCCGAGATCATCGTGAACAACGAAAAGCGCATGCTGCAGGAAGCGGTTGACTCGCTGTTCGACAACGGACGCCGTGGCCGCCCGGTCACCGGTCCGGGTAACCGCCCGCTGAAGTCCCTGAGCGATATGCTCAAGGGCAAGCAGGGTCGTTTCCGCCAGAACCTGCTGGGCAAGCGTGTTGACTACTCGGGCCGTTCGGTCATCGTGGTCGGTCCGCAGCTGAAGCTGCACCAGTGCGGTCTGCCCAAGCAGATGGCCCTGGAGCTGTTCAAGCCGTTCGTGATGAAGCGTCTGGTTGACCTGAACCACGCGCAGAACATCAAGAGCGCCAAGCGGATGGTCGAGCGTTACCGCCCACAGGTGTGGGATGTTCTCGAAGAGATCATCACCGAGCACCCGGTACTGCTCAACCGCGCACCAACCCTGCACCGCCTGGGTATCCAGGCCTTCGAACCCCAGCTGGTCGAAGGCAAGGCCCTGCAGCTGCACCCGTTGGTGTGTGCGGCGTTCAACGCCGACTTCGACGGTGACCAGATGGCAGTGCACCTGCCGCTGAGCCCCGAAGCCCAGGCCGAAGCGCGCATCCTGATGTTGTCCTCGCACAACATCCTGAAGCCGTCCGATGGCCGTCCGGTTGCCCTGCCGTCGCAGGATATGATCATCGGCCTGCACCACCTGACCACCAAGCGTGCCAACGAAATCGGCGCCGGTCGCGTGTTCACCTCGGTCGCCGAGGCCATCATGGCCATGGACCGCCGGGAACTGCACCTGAACGCCCCGATCAGGATCCGTGTGGAGAACTTCGTTCCCTCCGCCGAGCAGCCTGCTCCGGAAGGCTGGGAGCCGGGTACCGACGCGCTGATCGAGTCCTCGCTGGGCCAGGTGCTGTTCAACGACACCCTGCCCGCGGATTACCCGTGGGTTGCCAAGGTGGCCGGCAAGGACGCACTGTCCGAGATCGTCAACGATCTGGCGGAGCGTTACCCGAAGGTCGTGGTGGCCAACACCCTGGACAACCTGAAGGATGCCGGTTTCCACTGGGCAACCCGCTCGGGCGTGACCGTGGCGATCTCGGATATCACCTCGAATATGGACAAGGCCGCCATCCTGGCCCCCTACGAGGAGCGTGCCGCCAAGGTCCAGGCTTCCTATGACAAGGGCCTGATTGCCGATACCGAACGCCGCCAGGACCTGATCGACATCTGGACCAAGGCCACCGACGAGGTTGCCGAGGCGATGAAGAACGGCATGGAGGAGCTGAACACCATTAACCGCATGGTGACCTCCAAGGCCCGTGGTAACTACCTGCAATTGCGCCAGATCGCCGGTATCCGTGGTCTGGTGTCCAACCCGAAGGGCGAGATCATCCCACGCCCGATCAAGTCCTCCTACCGTGAGGGCCTGTCGGTCCTGGAATACTTCATCGCGACCCACGGTGCCCGTAAGGGCCTGGCCGATACCGCGCTGAAGACCGCCAACTCGGGTTACCTGACCCGTCGTCTGGTGGACGTGTCCCAGGATGTCATCGTCCGCGAGGACGACTGCGGCACCCGTCGCGGGCTCACCGTGCCGATTGCCGAGGACATCTCCGGATTCCGCAAGCTGCACGACACCGTGGAGAACTCGGCCTACACCCGTACGCTGGCCACCGACGTCAAGGACGCCGCAGGCAACGTACTGGCCGAAGCCGGTTCGGATGTGGGCGATGTGCTGATCGACCAGCTGTACGCCGCTGGCGTGGACGAGATCCGCGTCCGCTCGGTACTGACCTGCGATTCGGCCGTGGGAACCTGTGCACTGTGCTACGGCCGTTCGCTGGCCACCGGCAAGACCGTGGACATCGGCGAGGCCGTGGGCATTATCGCCGCACAGTCCATCGGTGAACCCGGTACCCAGCTGACCATGCGTACCTTCCACACCGGTGGCGTGGCCTCGGCCGACGACATCACCCAGGGTCTGCCCCGTATCCAGGAGCTCTTCGAGGCCCGTACCCCCAAGGGTGTGGCCCCGATGGCAGAGGTCTCCGGACGCATCTCCATCGAGGACGACGAGAAGCAGTTGCGCGTGGTGATCACCCCGGACAACGGCGACGAGAAGCAGGCCTACCCGATCCTGCGTCGTGCCCGCCTTGAGGTGGAGGACGGCCAGCATGTCCAGGCCGGTACCCAGCTGACCGCCGGTACCCTGGACCCGAAGCAGGTTCTTCGAGTCCTCGGGCCGCGTGAGGCACAGAAGTTCCTGGTCCGCGAGGTCCAGGACGTGTACCAGTCCCAGGGTGTGGGCATCCACGACAAGCACGTGGAAGTCATCGTCCGCCAGATGCTGCGTCGCATCACCGTCATCGAGTCCGGTGAAACCGAACTGCTGCCGGGTGTGCTCTCCGACCGGGCACGCTTCACCGCCGCGAACCGCAAGGCCGTGGCCGAAGGCAAGCGTCCGGCAGCCGGCCGTGACGAGCTGATGGGTATCACCAAGGCCTCCTTGGCGACCGACTCGTGGCTGTCCGCGGCCTCCTTCCAGGAGACCACCCGCGTACTGACCCAGGCCGCCATGGAAGGCAAGTCCGATCCGTTGCTGGGTCTGAAGGAAAACGTGATCATCGGTAAGCTGATCCCGGCCGGCACCGGCCTGGACCGCTACACCCAGGTCAGCGTTGAACCGACCGACGAGGCCAAGGCCACGTTGTTCACCGGTTCCTCGGCGTTCTCCTCGGGCCTGTACGACGATGGGCTGGAGGGGGGACTGTCCCCGGAATTCCAGGCCATCTCGATGGACGACTACGACACCGGCCAGGACTTCCGCTAAACCGGTAGCCTGGACACCGTCCTAGCCCAGTAGACAGCCCGTTCCCCACCGCCGCCAGGCCACGGGGGACGGGCTGTCTCGTCGTTAACCTGCCAAAATAGCATTCACACAAACGACTAGTCATTAAGTCATTGACAGATAAATCGACTATTCTGCTGACGGGGCAGGGCAGCGTACGTGACCCAACTCGCGTTGCGGGGTGCCGGTGGGCGTGCAACGATGGAAGCAAGGAAAAGTTCAGCGGATATCTGTCTGACTAGTGGTCGATGTTCACTCGGCCCGCTTAATCTAGTAGCCAGGCAGCGTAGAGCGGTGAATTTACAGGGCTGGCAGGATTAATGCTAGACTCGAATCAATTGTTTTATGTGTGGCAAAATGGACGCGGTCCGGGTTGCGGGTAAGTTGCGCAGCGAATGCCACACTTTCGCACGCCTAGGGACTTTTGGACTCAGTGCGCGATGGAACGAGCAGATAGCGCAGCGGTCACCGTCCCAGGATGGAGCGGCGGCGCCGAAGAATTTTAGAAAATTGGAAGGACACGAGAGTGCCTACTATTCAGCAGCTGGTCCGCAAGGGCCGCACGCCGCAGGTAAACAAGGGCAAGGCCCCTGCACTGCGCGGCAACCCAATGCGTCGTGGGGTGTGCACCCGTGTGTACACCACCACCCCGAAGAAGCCAAACTCCGCTCTGCGTAAGGTTGCACGTGTGCGCCTTTCCGGTGGTGTCGAAGTGACCGCCTACATCCCAGGTGTCGGCCACAACTTGCAGGAACACTCCATCGTGCTGGTGCGCGGTGGTCGTGTGAAGGACCTGCCAGGTGTCCGCTACAAGATTGTTCGTGGTGCGCTGGATACCCAGGGTGTCAAGGATCGTAAGCAGGCTCGCTCCCGCTACGGCGCAAAGAAGGATGGTAAGTAATGCCGCGTAAGGGTCCGGCGCCGAAGCGCCCACTGGTTTCTGATCCGGTATACGACTCGCCGTTGGTCACCCAGCTGATCAACAAGGTACTGGTTGGTGGCAAGAAGTCCACCGCCGAGCGTATCGTCTACGGTGCACTGGAAGGTGCCGCCGCGAAGTCGGGTACCGACGCCGTATCGACCTTGAAGAAGGCCATGGACAACATCCGTCCGGCACTTGAGGTTCGCTCCCGCCGCGTGGGTGGCGCAACCTACCAGGTTCCGGTAGAGGTCAAGCCGGGTCGCGCTACCGCGCTGGCCCTGCGCTGGCTGGTTGGCTACTCCAAGGCCCGCCGTGAGAAGACCATGATCGAGCGTCTGATGAACGAGATCCTGGACGCCTCGAACGGTCTGGGTGCCGCTGTGAAGCGTCGCGAAGACACTCACAAGATGGCCGAGTCCAACAAGGCCTTCGCCCACTACCGCTGGTAAGAAACGCTTGGGGCTGCCGGGCGTCAACCGACGCCGGTAGTTCCTTGCCTCACCTTTTAGGGAGACAACGTGGCACAGGACGTGCTTACTGACCTGAACAAGGTCCGCAATATCGGCATCATGGCTCACATTGATGCCGGTAAGACCACTACTACGGAGCGCATCCTGTTCTACACGGGTGTGAACCACAAGCTCGGTGAGACCCACGATGGTGCGTCGACCACCGACTGGATGGAACAGGAAAAGGAACGCGGTATCACCATTACCTCCGCGGCCGTGACCTGCTTCTGGAACAAGAACCAGATCAACATCATCGATACCCCGGGCCACGTTGACTTCACCGTTGAGGTGGAGCGCTCGCTGCGCGTGCTTGACGGCGCCGTTGCGGTGTTCGACGGCAAGGAAGGCGTGGAGCCGCAGTCCGAGACTGTGTGGCGCCAGGCCGACAAGTACAACGTTCCGCGTATCTGCTTCGTCAACAAGATGGACAAGATGGGCGCAGACTTCTACTTCACCGTAGACACCATCATCAACCGTCTGGGTGCCAAGCCGCTGGTTATGCAGCTGCCGATCGGCTCCGAGTCCGACTTCGTTGGTGTTGTGGATCTGCTGACCATGAAGGCACTCGTCTGGGAAGGCGACGCCAAGGGCGACGTCACCATGGGTGCCAACTACGAGGTCCAGGAGATCCCTGCGGATCTGCAGGAAAAGGCCGAGGAATACCGCGCCAAGCTCGTCGAGGACGTGGCCGAGGCTTCCGAGGAACTGATGGAGAAGTACCTCGAAGGCGAAGAGCTGAGCGTTGAGGAAATCAAGGCCGGTATCCGTGCCCTGACCGTCAACGGCGAAGCCTACCCGGTCTTCTGTGGTTCGGCCTTCAAGAACCGCGGCGTCCAGCCGATGCTGGATGCTGTCATCGACTACCTTCCAACCCCGTTGGATGTTGGCGCGATGACCGGTCACGATCCGAAGAACGAAGAGATCGAGCTGACCCGCGAACCAAGCGAGGACGCGCCGTTCTCCGCTCTGGCATTCAAGATCGCTGCCCACCCGTTCTTCGGCCAGTTGAACTTCATCCGCGTGTACTCCGGCAAGGTTTCCTCCGGTGCACAGCTGCTGAACTCGACCAAGCAGAAGCGTGAGCGCGTTGGCAAGCTGTTCCAGATGCACTCCAACAAGGAGAACCCGGTTGATGAGATCCACGCGGGTCACATCTACGCCGTGATTGGCCTGAAGGACACCACCACCGGTGACACCCTGTGCGATCCGGCCAACCCGATCGTCCTTGAATCGATGAGCTTCCCGGATCCGGTGATCTTCGTGGCCATCGAACCGAAGACCAAGGGTGACCAGGAAAAGCTGTCGACCGCTATCCAGAAGCTGTCGGCGGAGGATCCAACCTTCACCGTCTCGCAGAACGAGGAAACCGGCCAGACCGAAATCGGCGGCATGGGCGAACTCCACCTGGATATCCTGGTGGACCGCATGAAGCGCGAATTCCGCGTGGAAGCCAACGTCGGCAAGCCTCAGGTTGCCTACCGCGAAACCATCAAGAAGGCTGCGGAGAAGGTCGACTTCACCCACAAGAAGCAGACCGGTGGTTCGGGCCAGTTCGCAAAGGTCCAGGTTTCCTTCGAACCTCTCGAGGTTGTCGACGGGGTCGTCTACGAGTTCAAGAACGCCGTCACCGGTGGTCGTGTGCCTCGTGAATACATCCCTTCGGTGGATGCCGGTATCCAGGACGCCATGCAGTTCGGTATCCTGGCCGGTTACCCGATGGTCGGCGTGAAGGCCACCCTCCTCGATGGTGCCTACCACGACGTCGACTCCTCGGAAATGGCGTTCAAGATCGCCGGCTCGCAGGTCTTCAAGGAAGGTGCACGTCGCGCCAACCCGATCCTGCTTGAACCAGTGATGGCCGTTGAGGTTCGTACCCCGGAAGAGTACATGGGCGACGTTATCGGCGACCTGAACTCCCGCCGTGGCTCGATCCAGGAAATGTCCGACGCTGCGGGTGTCAAGGTCATCCGCGCTGCTGTCCCGCTGTCTGAGATGTTCGGTTACATTGGTGACCTGCGTTCGAAGACCCAGGGTCGTGCGGTGTACTCGATGACCTTCTCCACCTATGCTGAAGTCCCGAAGGTTGTTGCCGACGAGATCATTCAGAAGGCCCGCGGCGAGTAATCGCCTGAGGCTGCAACACTTGGCCGTGACCCCGCCCGTGTGGGGGAGTGGCCGATCGCGAGGCCGGCTTCAAATGCCATTGAATCCGGCCTCGCAAACGGCCAACGAGGGATCCACCACATGTGGGACCCGCAGAGGACCGAAATTTTCATTTTTATCCATGCCCCCAGTAGACTGATTCCAGTTCGTTTGCGAAACGCGCAGACGAAGAATGTCTTCTGTAAATGTTTCTAGGAGGAACCTGTGGCAAAGGCAAAGTTCGAGCGGACTAAGCCGCACGTCAACATCGGCACCATTGGTCACGTTGACCACGGTAAGACCACGTTGACTGCCGCCATCTCCAAGGTGCTGGCTGACAAGTACCCGGACGTGAACGAGCAGCGCGACTTCGCATCGGTAGACTCGGCACCGGAAGAGCGCCAGCGCGGTATCACCATCAACATCTCGCATGTTGAGTACCAGACCGAAAAGCGTCACTACGCACACGTTGACGCCCCAGGCCACGCTGACTACGTGAAGAACATGATCACCGGTGCCGCCCAGATGGACGGCGCAATCCTGGTGGTTGCCGCAACCGACGGTCCTATGGCCCAGACCCGCGAGCACGTTCTGCTGGCTCGCCAGGTTGGTGTCCCGACCCTGCTGGTCGCACTGAACAAGTCCGACATGGTCGAGGACGAGGAACTGCTCGAGCTCGTGGAGATGGAAGTTCGCGAACTTCTGTCGGCCCAGGGCTTCGACGGTGACGACGCTCCGGTTGTCCGCGTTTCCGGCCTGAAGGCCCTGGAAGGCGACCCGGTGTGGACCAAGGCCGTTGAGGAACTGATGGACGCTGTTGACAGCTTCATCCCGGATCCAGTGCGTGACCGTGACAAGCCGTTCCTGATGCCGATCGAAGATGTCTTCACCATCACCGGTCGCGGTACCGTGGTGACCGGTCGTGCCGAGCGTGGCACCCTGGCCATCAACTCGGAAGTCGAGATCGTTGGCATCCGCCCGATCCAGAAGACCACCGTTACCGGTATCGAGATGTTCCACAAGCAGCTCGACGAAGCATGGGCAGGCGAGAACTGTGGTCTGCTGCTTCGCGGTCTGAAGCGCGAAGACGTAGAGCGTGGTCAGGTTGTTGTTGCGCCGGGTTCGATCACCCCGCACACCAACTTCGAGGCCAACGTCTACATCCTGTCCAAGGATGAAGGCGGCCGCCACAACCCGTTCTACTCGAACTACCGTCCGCAGTTCTACTTCCGCACCACCGACGTCACCGGCGTTATCACTCTGCCAGAAGGCACCGAGATGGTCATGCCAGGCGACAACACCGAAATGTCGGTTGAGCTGATCCAGCCAATCGCCATGGAAGAAGGCCTCGGCTTCGCTATCCGTGAAGGCGGCCGCACCGTTGGTTCGGGCCGCGTCACCAAGATCAACAAGTAAGTCCGACTTACTGATCCGGGCCTAAGGGCCTAAGCGCAAAAAATTCCCCGTGGGTTCATCAGAACCCCCGGGGAATTTTTTATGCCCGCGCCACGTCGCAAACCCCCACGATAAATCTAGAAGCTGGTTTAATTAGTCGTGATGTGGCGGCGGGCCTGCTGGCACGCACGCCGGGGACAAGGGGGAAACGTGGGCTATATCGTCTTGGGTCTGCTCACCGCGATCGTGGGCTACCTCATCGGGGTACGCCGCGGACGCAAGGACGCAACCAATGCAACGCTCCTGGGCCAGGCCTGGCAGCGGGGATACGACAGCTCCACCGAGTACTGGACATCACGGATGGCGGGTTCGCAGGCAGCGCCACCAGGCCAGGCACCCGGTGTGGAGCCGGCGCCAGCCAGCCAGCCGCCACCGGATGCCCCGCCCTCCACCGCCGACCTGCAGGACAGGGACCAACCGGTCGATGTGCCGTCCGCTGTGTCAACCGTACCGCCGGGCACTCCAGCACCGGCGGGGTTGCCCTTCATGAGGGGTCCGCAGTCCTCCGAACAGCAGGGAACCGGGACCGTGGACACCGGCTGGCGTGAACCGGTGGGACACCTGAAGCCGGATCTGACACCCCGTGAGCGTGAACTGCGCAATATCAACATCACCCTGTACGTGGCGGCACTGCTGCTCGTGGCCGCCGGGGCATTGTTCCTCAGCTTCGCCCTGGCACCGGTGGCCAAACTGGTCGGCCTGTGCCTGGTGGCCGCCAGCTTCTATGCCGCCGGGCTGGTCGTCCACCGGGTCAAGCACACCCTGCAACCGGCCGCCGCGGCCTTCACCGGAACCGGGCTGGCGCTGCTTCCGCTGTGCGCGATCGCCACCTACAATACCCTGGGGATTTCAGGGGCCGGGACCTGGTGGATTTTCTCATTGCTGGCCACGCTGGCCTTCGGCTACGCCACCATCGCGTTGCGCTCACGTGTACTGGCCTGGCTGGCGATACTGATCCTGATTTCCACGGCCATGTCCTCGGCGGCCGCCCTGCAACAAGGAGTGCTCACCTACCTGGTGGCCCTGCTGGGGCTTTCGGTCCTGTTGCAACTGCTGATCGTACGCAGTGGCAGGGTGCGCCAATCCTTGTTCCACACCGCGATGGCCGCCAGCATCACCGTGCTGCCGCCGCTGGTCTTCCTTGCCGCCATGGTGATGATCTTCGAACTGGGCGCGCGGGATGCCTTCTGGATCTTCCTGCTGCTCAGCGCCCACTACCTGCTGGCCACGCGGTTGCACACCCGGCGGCGGGCCCTGCATTTCGCCGCGGCGCGCTTGTTCTTCGTGCTGGCTCTGGTGGCCGCGATGGCGTACCTCGATCTGGCAGTGGAACCAGCCGTTGTGGTGATCATCCTGGTACTGGTCGGACAGGCTGCAGTGCTCACCCGATCCGGTGAACGCTACCGGCGGTTGTTCTCGGTGGGTATGGTCTGGAGCCAAAGCGAACGCGGCATCCTCTGGGCCCTTGGCGTGCTCCTCACCGCGGGCCTGTACCTGCGCGATGGGGCAGGTATGCCAGGAACCTGGTGGGTGACCCTGCTACTGATTCCGGCGCTGATGGGGGTGCTGATCTGGGTTTCGAGTACCGGAGGCCGGCTCGAACCGCTGGTGCTACTGGTTTTGGCGGGGACGGCCAACCTGGAAACCGTGGAGACCTGGTGGCGTCCGCTGCCCGCGCTGCTCCTGGCCGTGGCGGGTCTGGGCCTGGTTTGCCGCAGACCCCCGGAAACCCTGGCACGCGCCGCAGCCGCCATGCGCTGGGTGCTGCTGCTGGTCATCGGCATGAAGCTGGGGCAGAGCGTGCATGTCCTGGCCGGGGGAGCCGACCAGCGGTTGCTGCTTCCCGGGCTGGTCGGTCTCTGGGCGGTGGCCTGCCTGATGCTGGTACGCACTGCCGCAGTGCTGCGCCGGGAACTGAAGCCCGGGCCGGCCCGCCACCATCTGCTGGGACGGGTGGGTGCGGGCTTTGTGCTGCTGCTGTTGCTGGCCGCGGTCACCCGGGCTGATGCCATGTTCCTCCACCCCGGCGACTCGTTCCTGACCCTGGGCTCCGCTCTCTGGGGTGTGCTGATCCTGATCGGTGGGGTCCTGGCGGTGGCCTATACCGGGTGGCACCACGAGTACGGTGCCGGGAAGGGGGTCGATCACTACCTGCGGCTGGCGGTACTGGCCACGCTGCTGGTGTTCTTCCTGCTGGCCTTGCGCACCGACTACTGGTGGCTGGCAGCGGTGGTGGCCGCGCTGAATCTGGCGTTCCTGGCTGTAGCGCTTCCACGGGTGGATGATGGCCGGTGGAAGATCGCCTATGCCGCGGTGGCGCAGGTGCATTTCACCGGTGCCATCTGGTGGACGGTTCACCAGTTCGCCCTGGATGTCCACGGGCAACTCGCGGTGCTGCTGCTCAGCCTTCTGCTTCCACAGGGCACCCGCTTGCTGCCCGCCCTGCGCGGTGCCCGGGGTCCGGGCAGGGAACTGGAAGCCATCACCCTGGGCTTGCTGGGTCTGGTACCGCTGCTACTGGCCGGTTACGCGCTGGAGCTTCGCTGGGCGGATCGCGGCACTGTGCTGCTGGGGCTGGCCTCATGGATCGGCTACGGCCTGCTGGCACACCGTGCCCTGGCAGCCAAGACCTACCGGCAATGGCTGTTGCTTCCGGCAGTGCTCGGCGGTGTCGCGCTGGCGATGGTTCCGGCAGCTTCGATGAACCCGGGCACCGGCTGGATCCGCTCCCCGTTGTGGGGCGAGAGCACGGTGCTGTGGCTGCTGGTTCTCCAGCTGGTTGCCGCCGCCGGCGGTGAATACCTGCGCCGGAACCGGACCAGTCACCGGCAGCTGCAACTGGTGGCGCTGTCGGTGCCCTGGGCGGTGCTCATCGGTTACCAGTCCAGCCAGGGTTGGTTGGCCTTCGTCCTGTTGCTGGCTGCGGTATGCTGCGCGCTGCTGGTCCACACCCGCTCACTGGCCTGGTCGGCGGTGCCCGCAGCAGGATTGCTGCTGGCGGCCGCGTACACCGGCTGGCGGACCCTTTCGGCCCACGGGCCACTGGGTCCGGACCGTTCCCTGGATCTGAGTTGGTCCATGCTGGCTGGAGCACTGGCACTGTTGGTTGTCTCGCTGCTGCACGGCAGGTTCACCGAACCGCTGCCGGGGTATCCGTTGGCGTTGACCACGAGCCCGCACGCGGTAGGGCAGGCCGCGCGGATCTACTACGCCGCAATGCTGTTCGCCGGCGCACTGGCCGGGGCCACCGCACACCTGTTGCACTCCGGCTACCTTCCCGTTCTCGGGGGAGCGGGGGTGCTGCTGCTGGCACTGCTGGTTGTACGGCTGCACGAGCTGCCGCGGGCCTGGGCGCCTCATGGCACCGACGTGTTACTGGTTATCACTTCCCTGCTGGTCTTGCGCAGCTACACGGTGCTGGAGAGGGAACCGGCCGCCAGCTCCGCGATCCTCTACCTGGCGGCCGTGGCCGCGGGCATCGCGGTGCGGCACCTGAAAACGGGTAGCGGGCTGACGACCGGCTGGATGGTCGCCGCTGCGGTGCTCGCCAGTGCCGCCGAGCTGGCAACGATCGCCGATGCCGGGGCCGTCGTGCAGATGCTGGTGTTGGTCTTCTTTGCCGGATTGCTGGCCTTCGGGCTGGTCCGCGGGCAGAAGCTGTTCATCTGGTGGGCGGCAATCGCCATCACCGCGGCCGTGCTGTGGTTTCTGCGCAACTATGCCTTCCTGCTGCTGGCCTTCCTTGCGGCCGGGCTGATCGTGCTGGCCGTAGTGAAACTGCTGAAGGTGGAAAAGACCCCGAAGTGAGCGCAACCGGTGATCTTCGGCCACACCGGCCGGTGCTGAGTCGAAGATCACCACCGTTTGCACACCCAAAAGATTTGCGCGTGCAGGGGTTTACCTGTCACACTAGATAAGTTGCTTCATTGCAGCCGCATGCTCGAAAGAGCAGAAACAGATTCCGGACGACAGGGATCGGCACTCACCCAGGATAATGCCTGGGGCTCGGGAACGATACGACAGCTTCGGATGAATTGGATTCCCGCACTTCGTGTGAACGTCGAGGGGACGGTCGTGACAAAAATTTGCACGACACGCCCGACCGCGGGGGTCGGAGCCGCCTGTGGGTGAGGAACCCGGATCTGATCCGGATTCAGTCGCAGTGTTAGGCGTGCCGGTCCACCAGGACCCGTATAGGCACAGTAATCGTAGATAGTGCTATCAGAAAGAGGCGTGACGCCATGGCGGGACAGAAGATCCGCATCCGGCTGAAGTCGTATGACCACGAGGTCATTGACGTTTCAGCACGGAAAATCGTTGAGACGGTAACGCGCGCAGGCGCAACCGTGGTCGGCCCAGTGCCGCTGCCAACGGAAAAGAACGTGTACTGCGTTATCCGTTCGCCACACAAGTACAAGGACAGCCGTGAGCACTTCGAAATGCGCACGCACAAGCGTCTGATCGACATTGTCGATCCGACCCCGAAGGCCGTTGACTCGCTGATGCGTCTTGACCTGCCAGCGGATGTCAACATCGAAATCAAGCTCTAGGGGAGGTGCTGAGAGAACTATGACCGCAACCCGTATTGTCAAGGGCCTGCTGGGCACGAAGCTCGGCATGACCCAGGTTTGGGACGAGAACAACAACCTGATCCCAGTGACCGTGGTCCAGGCTGACAGCAACGTTGTCACCCAGCTGCGCAACGCTGACCGTGATGGCTACACCGCAGTCCAGATCGGCTACGGCCAGATCGATCCTCGCAAGGTGACCAAGCCGCTGGCTGGCCACTTCGAGACTGCTGGTGTGACCCCCCGTCGCCACCTGGTAGAACTGCGCACCGAGGATGCAGCCGAATACGCTGCAGGCCAGGAACTGTCTGTCGAGATCTTCGAAGCCGGCCAGAAGGTCGACGTCGTTGGCACCTCCAAGGGCAAGGGCTTCGCCGGTACCATGAAGCGTCACAACTTCGGCGGTGCCCCGGCGTCCCACGGTGCTCACAAGAACCACCGCAAGCCAGGTTCCATCGGCGGCGCATCGACCCCAGGTCGCGTTTTCCGTGGACAGAAGATGGCCGGTCGCATGGGCGCAGAGCGTGTTACCACGCAGAACCTGACCGTTCACGCCATTGACGCTGAGAAGAACCTCCTGCTGATCAAGGGTGCCGTTCCAGGCGCCCGCGGCCGCGTCGTACTTGTACGCACCGCCGTGAAGGGAGCATAACCCCATGTCCAAGGTACTTAAGGTAGACCTGCCTGCAGAGATCTTCGACGTCCAGACCAACGTTCCGCTGCTGCACCAGGTTGTTGTTGCACAGCTGGCCGCTGCTCGTCAGGGCACTCACAAGGTCAAGTCCCGCGCCGAAGTTTCCGGTGCCGGCCGTAAGCCGTTCAAGCAGAAGGGGACCGGCCGCGCCCGTCAGGGCTCGATCCGCGAACCACAGATGACCGGCGGTGGCATTGTCCACGGACCGACCCCGCGTGACTACTCGCAGCGTACCCCGAAGAAGATGAAGGCTGCTGCACTGCGCGGCGCCCTGTCTGATCGCGCACGCTTCGATCGCGTCCACGTGATCGAGAACGTGGTTGCCGGTGAAACCCCGTCGACCAAGGAAGCACTGGCTACCCTGCGTTCGCTCACCGAGCGCAAGAACATCCTGCTGGTGATCGATCGCGCCAACGACGTTGCCGCACTGTCGGTTCGTAACCTCGTTGAGGTTCACGCCCTGTACGTTGACCAGCTGAACACCTACGATGTTCTGGTCTCGGACGACGTGGTCTTCACCAAGGCTGCATTTGACGCCCTGGTCCAGAAGGAGGAAGCCAAGTGAGCGCATTCTCAAAGGCTCCGCACGATGTGGTCATCGCACCAGTCGTTTCGGAAAAGAGCTACGGTCTGATCGACGAAGGTAAGTACACCTTCCTGGTTGACCCACGTTCGAACAAGACGGAAATCAAGAACGCCGTTGAAGCTATCTTCAAGGTGAAGGTTGATTCCGTGAACACCATCAATCGGCCTGGTAAGCGTAAGCGCACCAAGTTCGGGTGGGGATCGCGCAAGAGCACCAAGCGCGCCATCATCACCCTGAAGGACGGCTCGATTGACATCTTCGGCGGTCCGCTTTCCTAAGCGGAGACCACTTTAACGAGGAATAAGAATAATGGGAATTCGTAAGTACAAGCCGACTACCCCGGGCCTTCGCGGCTCGTCGGTAGCCGACTTCGCAGAAATCACCCGATCGACTCCGGAAAAGTCGTTGGTACGTCCACTGTCCAAGACTGGTGGCCGTAACAACTCCGGTAAGATCACCACCCGACACAAGGGTGGCGGACACAAGCGCGCCTACCGTCTGATCGACTTCCGTCGTCATGACAAGGACGGCGTTCCGGCGAAGGTCGCTCACATCGAGTACGACCCGAACCGTACCGCCCGGATCGCCCTGCTGCACTATGTGGATGGCACCAAGCGCTACATCATCGCACCGAACAACCTCAACCAGGGTGACACCGTTGAGGCCGGTCCGAACGCCGACATCAAGCCAGGTAACAACCTGCCGCTGCGTAACATCCCGGTTGGTTCCGTGATCCACGCAGTGGAGCTCCGCCCAGGTGGCGGCGCCAAGATGGCCCGCTCGGCCGGTGCATCGATCCAGTTGGTGGCCCGTGAAGGCCGCTACGCCCAGCTGCGTTTGCCTTCGGGCGAAATCCGCAACGTCGATGTGCGCTGCCGCGCCACCATCGGCGAAGTGGGCAACGCTGAGCAGATCAACATCAACTGGGGCAAGGCCGGCCGTATGCGCTGGAAGGGCGTTCGCCCGACCGTGCGTGGTGTGGCCATGAACCCGATCGACCACCCACACGGTGGTGGTGAAGGTAAGACCTCCGGTGGTCGTCACCCGGTCAACCCCAACGGTAAGCGTGAAGGACGTACCCGCCGTCCGAACAAGGAAAGCGACAAGCTTATTGTGCGTCGCCGTCGTACCGGCAAGAACAAGCGATAGGAGCCTGGAAACATGCCACGCAGCCTGAAGAAAGGCCCCTTCGTCGATCAGCACCTCTTCCTTAAGGTCGAAGCTGAAAACGAGAAGGGCACCAAGAACGTCATCAAGACGTGGTCCCGCCGTTCGATGATTATCCCGGACATGCTGGGACATACCATCGCCGTACACGACGGACGCAAGCACATTCCAGTGTTTGTCACCGAATCAATGGTTGGTCACAAGCTCGGCGAGTTTGCTCCAACCCGTACGTTCCGTGGCCACGTGAAGGACGACAAGAAGGGCAAGCGTCGCTAGGCCCGGAAGGGAACCTAGTGTCGCTTAGCACTTCTTCGAAAGACGAGAGAAGGAAAGCAATGGAAGCCAAGGCAATTGCGCGTCATCTCCGCGTAACGCCGATGAAGGCCCGGCGCGTCGTCAACCTTGTTCGTGGTCTGCAGACCAACGAGGCACTGGCAATTCTGAAGTTCGCCCCCCAGGCAGCTTCGGAGCCCGTGTACAAGGTTGTCGCATCGGCAGTGGCTAACGCCCGTGTCGCCGCGGACCGCGCAGGTGAAGCATTCAATGAGGACGAGCTGATCATCAGCGAAGCGTTTGTTGACGAGGGACCGACCATGAAGCGGTTCCAGCCGCGAGCTCAGGGTCGCGCGTTCCAGATCAAGAAGCGCACCAGCCACGTCACCGTGGTTGTTTCAACCCCGGAGAAGGGTGGGGAAAAGTAAATGGGACAGAAGGTAAACCCGAACGGATTCCGTCTCGGCATCACCACTGACCACGTTTCGCACTGGTTCGCCGATAGCAGCAAGCCAGGTCAGCGTTACAAGGATTTTGTCAAGGAAGACATCAAGATCCGCGAACTGCTGTCCACCGGCATGGACCGCGCAGGCATCGCCCGCGTCGAGATCGAACGTACCCGTGACCGTGTGCGTGTGGATATCCACACCGCCCGCCCGGGCATCGTCATCGGTCGCCGAGGCGCCGAAGCCGATCGCATCCGCGGTGAGCTGGAGAAGCTGACCAAGAAGCAGGTTCAGCTGAACATCCTCGAGGTCAAGAACCCTGACATCGAAGCCCAGCTGGTTGCCCAGGGCATTGCCGAGCAGCTTGCTTCGCGTGTGGCTTTCCGCCGCGCGATGAAGAAGGCCATGCAGTCGGCTATGCGTGCAGGTGCCAAGGGCATCCGCGTGCAGTGCTCGGGTCGCTTGGGCGGCGCCGAAATGTCGCGCAAGGAGTTCTACCGCGAAGGCCGTGTGCCGCTGCACACCCTGCGCGCGAACATCGACTTCGGCAAGTTCGAAGCCAAGACCACCTTCGGCCGTATCGGCGTGAAGGTCTGGATCTACAAGGGTGACGTAACCGCCAAGGAACTCGCTGCACAGCAGGCCGCTGCCGCTCCGGCACGTGGTGGCCGCGGTGGCAACGACCGTCCACGTGGTGGCGACCGTCGTCGTCGCAACGACCGCCCCAAGGGTGCCGCACAGGCTACCGGTGCGGAAGGAGGAGAGGCTTAAATGCTTATCCCACGTCGTGTGAAGTACCGCAAGCAGCACCACCCGGGTCGCTCGGGCGCTGCCAAGGGCGGAACCACCGTTTCGTTCGGTGAATACGGCATTCAGGCTCTGACCCCGGCCTACGTGACCAACCGTCAGATTGAAGCCGCTCGTATCGCCATGACCCGCCACATCAAGCGTGGCGGTAAGGTCTGGATCAACATTTACCCAGACCGTCCGCTGACCAAGAAGCCTGCCGAAACCCGCATGGGTTCCGGTAAGGGTTCGCCGGAATGGTGGATCTCGAACGTCAAGCCGGGGCGGGTTCTTTTCGAACTGTCCGGTGTTAGTGAAGAGGTAGCTCGCGAGGCCCTGCGCCTGGCGATCCACAAGCTGCCATTGAAGGCACGCATCGTGCGTCGTGAGGGTGGTGAATAGGAATGGCTATCGGTTCAAAGGACCTAACCATTGAGGCTTTGGATGGCTACGACAATGCTCGTCTGAACGAGGAATTGAAGAAGGCCAAGGCTGAGCTGTTCAACCTCCGTTTCCAGTCGGCCACCGGCCAGTTGGAAACTCACGGCAACCTGAAGGCCGTCAAGCGCGATATCGCCCGCATTTACACTGTGCTGCGCGAACGCGAGCTGGGCATTCGTCAGGAAGTCGTTGTCCCGGTTGAAGAGACCAAGAAGGGCAAGGAAGCCAAGTAATGAGCGAGAAGGAGAACGGTGTGGATAACGCTACCGAGCGTAACGACCGCAAGACCCTCCGTGGTTACGTGGTTTCCGACAAGATGCAGAAGACTATCGTCGTTGACGTGGAGGACCGTGTGAAGCACGCCCTCTACGGCAAGGTGATGCGTCGCAACAAGAACGTGAAGGCTCACGACGAGAACAACGAAGCCGGCATTGGCGACTTGGTTGTTATCTCTGAGACCCGTCCGCTGTCTGCAGACAAGCGCTGGCGTCTGGTGGAAATCGTCGAGAAGGCCAAGTAGTCCTTCGCGGTGATTCCACGGATAACGTGAATTGCTGAAAACGCCCCGAACACTTCGAAAGAAGAGTTCGGGGCGTTTTGCATTGACTGGGTAGCCGGTTGGTGTGAGGTGCGAGCCTGAATTCGGTCCATCGTTCATGTTCCGTGGACCAGACAAATGTACAGGGAATCAGCTTCCGGACAGCGTCTGTGCAGGGAGGGACACCGGACCTGCCGGCTAATGCTGCAATGTCCGGGATAGGAATTCCCAGCCACTGATCGAATCCACCGCGGTGGGTTCGCCCGCCTGCCAGACAATACGGTTAGCGGACAAGACCAGTGAAGTGCCGACCACAACCGCACAATTGACCATCGTTGGCTGATTGCCCACGCAAGTAGTTGACGAAGGCTGCAGCGAGAACTACACCGGAACTATCATGGGTGGTCGCGAAGCCTTCTTTGACTTTAGCTCGATTAAGGATGCAGCCGTTGGCCTTGAACTCACGATCACCCGCGGCGTAATGGTGCAGAACCGAAGGGACAACCCCACTCTTATTTCCGGCAAAGTAGATTCCATCTTGGTTATGCAGGGTGAGGTGCACTGCTTGGCCCGCTTGGGTGAGCTTCACTGAGTGGAAGAACTCTGGAAGTCCTGCTGCCAGGGACTCAGTGCCTGGTTCCACTTCCGTTCCAGCGATGGACGCTGCGAATTGCCTGATGATCTCTACGGTCTTAGAATTTTTGGTATGGTCTTGCAAGCCAGGCCGCAGATCCCAACATAACTGCAGAATGCTATCAAGCGCAGAACTCGTGCCGCCTAGCCGTTCGAACGCAGCGGTTAGCGCAGTATGCACCTGCGAAGGTTCGATCACAGCTGAAGGACTGAGCTGAATCTTCTTGAGTTTTGCGTAGGACTCTACGGCCGACGCATCTCGCTCCAGACTCCGAATCGCGTGCAGCAAGAGATCGCCAAAAAGCGGTTTTCCGTCCTGGTGGTACAGGGCATGAACGTAGTCATCGATTTTCGACGCCGTGCGTCGTTGTTGATCCGTGAGGAATTGTTCAATAATTGCCCGAGCTTCGCGACCACACGAAGTACCAGCGTCTTTAACAGCGTTCTCGATTATTCTCGCGAGTTCAGCGAAAGTGACGTTGACCCATGATTCGTCAGGGAAAACCGATCCGTAATCGTCATCGGGTACCTCTTGCTGTTCGGTAAGAAACACAAAATATCTGGCGTTGTAGTGTCTGTACTCTTGCTGAACCCAGGTGCGATACCGGCCCAGCTGTTCAGTGTGCTGGGAGCTCTTCATCTTGCACTCGAAAGCAACATAGACCTTGTTGGTTAGATCGTTCAAGGTAATGTCGATCCGACCCTTGAGGGCATACTTTGAACCCTGGACATCAGATCGCGGTACAGCGGTTTCTGTATGAGTCTGTGTGCGGATCGAACCGACGTGGGGGCCCTGCGGGTCGAGTTCGTTCAAGAGCCCGTTCACCACCCGAGGTCCAAGGCCGTGATTGCCTGTCGGATCGAGCAACCAACGGAATACTCGGTTATAACGGTTTTCGTAGCTTGCTTCACCGTAATGAATGATGCTCCAAAAATTGGGCTTTGGTAGCGCAGCGGATCTGAAATCGTCGTTGTTCATCAGCTGCATTAGTGCGCTAGAAAGATTATCAATCCTGTCGCTGCTCATACGTCGTGTTGACCCTTCGAGATCTTTGAACCGCGGGAGAGGAAACCAACGAGGGGCTACCCCTCTTGACTGGAAATCTGATTGGCGTGGAAGCGGTTGAAGTGTTCCAGCTCAAAGCCTATTGCGTAGCCTACCGGGATCTCGACTCGGGTAATGGACAGTTTCACCGGGTGCATTTCAAAGTTGAGTCGGCGGGCGCGGCGTAGGGGCCGCCGAGTCATGGGCAGTCGTCGTAAGCGTCCACAATCGGTACCGCTGATGGCTCGGTTCTCTTCACCAACGTTCAACGGGTGCGGACCTACATTCGGTGGGGCTGGTGGCTCGTACTGCTGCTAGGCATGCTGAGTGCCTAGTTGGCGTAGTGCCCGTGGGAATGCGACGGAGGGATACCCCGGTTGCAGGTCTTTGCCCGCTGGATGTTCCTGATTCCCTTGGTGGCAGACTTCATCTCATGAGGGTGCTGGCGATGGATGATCGGTAGCCGGTTGATGGGAAAACTACGTGCCCTGTGCGGCCTGGCGGTACCGGCCTGGGCTATGCCCTAATACCCGGCGGAAATCTGCCGAAAGGTGGGCTTGATCCGTGTACTGCAGTTCGGCGGCCAGTTGTGCCAGGCTGAGCATGGGGTCCTCACGCAACCGTTGGGCGACCTCCTGCAAGCGATAGCGGCGGATGAGAGACAGGGGAGTGAGCCCGGTGTAGCGCAGCGCGAACCGCTGCAGGCTGCGTACGGAAAGATTCATCTGGTTGGCCAGGTCTTCGACCCGGACGAGTTGGCGAGTGTTGCCGATGAGTTCCAACAGGGCGTTCGCCTGCAGGTCCTGCGCTCGTGGTGTGGGCAGCAGTTCCTCCAGACACTCGGAGAAGAGCTGTACACCGAGATGTGCCAAGGACTGCGGTGCGCGGGTGGCCAACTGCACGATGCGTTGGTGTAGCCCCGGGGCATGGAAGGGAACCTCGCGGTCCCGTAGCTGGTGGGGCGCACTGCAGAGCGCAGGTATCGCCGCCGGACGCAGGAGCGCGGCCAGGGCCCAGCCGCTACCGTGCAGGTCCCGGTGCGAGGCACCGGTGGCCGGGCCGGACAGCGAGATGCCTTCCTGCTGGATCACCAGGTTCATTTGTGGAAACGGCAACAGCTCCTGGCGAGAGACCCGACCAGGGGCCAGATGCCAGTGAACGATCCAGAACCAGGAAACCCGATCAGCTAGCGCCGCTTCCGGCGCCACGCGGTAAAATTTCGGTAATTGCGCGGGGTAGAGCACCCCACGGGTATCTCCGGTGTTGGACACTTCGCACCGCCTTCGAACTTGTCGCGAATCTACAAGCACCAGCGTGCCACAGGCGCCTAGCGTGGGTATATGGAAAATTTCAATGAACCGGTCCTGGGCGTGACCGGAGAACATACACGTAACGGAATCCCGCATGGATCCACCACCCTGACACCGTTCCTGGCCGTCCCCAATGCGGCAGAGGCACTGGAATTCTACCGTGAGGTCTTCGGGGCGCGGATCGTGGACACCACCGTGATGGGCGGGATCATGGTGCATGCGGAGTTGGACTTCGGACAGGGCAGGTTGCAGATTGGTGAGCCCAATCCCGAGTATGGGTTGGTAGCACCTCCCATCCCACCAGCAGCCTGCTACTCCCTCGGGCTGTACTGCCAAGATGTGGACCGGATCGTTGCCCGTGCCGAAGCAGGTGGGGCGACGATCCGCGAACCGGCGACGAATTTCGTCTCGGGGGACCGTTTCGCCTCGATCATTGACCCCTTCGGGGTACGGTGGTCCATCATGAGCAGGGTCGAGGACCTCGCCGAGTCCGAAAGCACGGAACGCGTGGCCCGGTGGGCGGCCGAACAATAAAGCAAAGGACACCATATTGTCCGCAAGAATTCCATGCCTTCCAGCTTTCAGGGCGTTGCCCTGCCCGGCTCACGCTACCTGCCTCCATGAGCCGGATGGCTCCAAGCCCGGAACTGAACTTGACAGATGCCACCACGAATGTGGGCAGATGCTGCCGTAGAATTCCCGCAGGCGTACGCGCGACCGTATAACGACTGGCGGTAGCCGAAATGCTAGTGGGCGATTCATCCAATTTACGGAAGTCACCCGAAACCCTTCATACCCGGTCTACGCTGTAGTGCACCGGCACCGTTCGGCGGCATTCGAAGGGCGAAGTTGAAGGGTCGAAGCGAGATGGAACCGCGCACGAAACCGGGAAATGATTCATTGGTGTTCCCTTGGATTGGAATCGGCCTCGTGACCTGGGGTCCTGTCGTCGAACCGATCGGAACCGATCTCTAGTTTGAGCAAATCATGAACAATGAACTGCAGGTTCTGGCGACATTGGAAGCGGTGAGGCTGTTCTGCTTCCTGATCGCCGGTGCCTTCGGGATCACGGTGGCGCACAAGGTGATCTCCATGTTGGTATATCTGGTATATACGAAGGACGAGCCCCAGTACGACGTCAACTCACTTCGCTGACTACGTAGGGAACCCGGTTTCATGCGTGCCGGCAACTGCGGTCGGGCGGACCGAATACGAATACACCGGTGCCTCCCGGATGCGATTCTTGCCGGGGCGACGGCGAGGAAGCCGGAGAAGCGGGTGCTGCAGTCGTTGTCGTGGCGTGCACGCAGTCCAACGGGGAAGAACACGAGGAACCGGTGCGCGGAGGTCAAGGAGACCGGCTGGCGGAACATCAAACTTGCTTCCACTCAGTGCGAACTTCCGGAAGCGGTTGTTGCCGAGTCTGGTTGGTCGCGTAGGCCACTGGCCCTCGCGCGGAAGGTGAGTCGATGACGGGGATTGATCTGCCGCCTGTGCGCGGTAGAGTACGGAATTTCTCGCCGGCGGTCCCTTCAAGGGGATCCGTTCCATGTGCTCCGTTCAGGCTGTCCGCGGATAGAATCCGAGATATGGAAAAGAATCTAAAACCTGTCGTTCCGGACACTGATTTCGTCACCAAATCAGGGGACTGGCTGGAACGTCTGGGCGCTATCCAGATAGTCGCCGGGGTTGTGCTGGGACTGTTGGTGCTCTTGAGCGGTGGCAATGGCGTGCTTCTCGGCCTGCTTCCCACGGGAATCCTGTTCATGATTGCCGGTCACACCAAGAAGATCTCGACAGCCAGCGCCGCGATGTTCATCTTGGAAGTCGAGAAACTGGCCGATTCGCGCGACAAGATTCGTGGCCCATCAAGCTCACAACTTGGGTAAGGTGGCCACTTCCCCTGCGACGGGGGATGAGCAGATAGACTTCGCAGCCTTGCCGTAACGACTTGGCGCAGCGCTTCCCTGGGATGGTGTGACCAAGAACGCTCAACTTCCCTCTACCACACCATTTCGAATCGATGTCAATCTGGGCTAGGATTGATACTTGTGCGCATTGTGTCCGAGGACTATCCACCTTCGCCATGATGCAGCGTGACTGAAATCGTTCAAGAACGCAGCACAACCTTGGTATTTTACGCCTCGGCCCTGCCGCCACTCGGGATCAGCATTCGGTGCGCCCACGCCGGTGGGGGTAAGCGATCGTATCAAGGAGACCATATCCGTTCCGCAAGGCTCATTTATGAGAACCAGCGAGACGACAGGAGTTAATAAGTGATTCAGCAGGAGTCGCGACTCAAGGTTGCCGATAACACCGGTGCTAAGGAAATCCTTACCATTCGTGTTCTCGGTGGCTCGAAGCGTCGCTACGCAAGCATCGGCGACACCATTGTCGCAACCGTCAAGGACGCAATCCCTGGCGGCAACGTGAAGAAGGGTGACGTCGTCAAGGCAGTCATCGTTCGCACCAAGAAGGAAATTCGTCGTGTCGACGGTTCCTACATCAAGTTCGACGAGAACGCTGCGGTGATCTTGAAGAACGAGGGTGAACCTCGCGGTACCCGTATTTTCGGCCCAGTGGGGCGTGAACTTCGCGATAAGAAGTTCATGAAGATCGTTTCCCTGGCTCCGGAGGTGCTGTAAGCATGGGTGCAAAGATCAAGAAGGGTGACCTGGTTCAGGTCATCACCGGCAGCGACCGTGGCAAGCAGGGCAAGATCCTGAAGGTCTTCCCAGAAGCCCAGCGCGTTCTGGTTGAAGGCGTCAACCGCGTCACCAAGCACACCAAGGCAGGCCAGACCGAATCCGGTTCGACCACCGGCGGTATCGAGGTTGTTGAAGCCCCAATGCACGTCTCGAACGTTGCAGTGGTGGATCCGGAAACCAAGAAGCCTACCCGCGTTGGTTTCCGTGAGGAAACCGTTGAGAAGAACGGCGTGTCCAAGACTGTGCGCGTCCGTTACGCCAAGGCTTCCGGAAAGGATCTGTAATGACTGAAGCAGCCACCAAGATCCAGCCACGTCTGAAGGCAAAGTACACCGCAGACATCCGCCCTGCCCTGCAGGAACAGTTCAACTACAAGAACCCGATGCAGGTACCTACCCTGACCAAGGTTGTTGTGAACATGGGTGTCGGCGAGGCCGCCAAGGACTCGAAGATCATCGAAGGCGCCGTGCGCGATTTGACCGCCATTACCGGTCAGAAGCCAGTGATTACCAAGGCCCGCAAGTCGATCGCCCAGTTCAAGCTGCGCGAAGGCATGCCGATCGGTACCCACGCCACCCTGCGTAACGACCGTATGTGGGAATTCGTTGACCGCCTGATCACCCTGGCCCTGCCTCGTATCCGCGACTTCCGCGGGTTGAGCGACCGCCAGTTCGACGGCAACGGCAACTACACCTTCGGTCTGACCGAACAGTCGATGTTCCACGAAGTCGATCAGGACAAGATCGATCGCGTTCGTGGTATGGACATCACCGTGGTGACCACCGCCAAGAATGATGACGAAGGCCGTGCCTTGCTTAAGGCCCTGGGCTTCCCATTCAAGACCGAAAACTAAACTCACTACGTTACAGGTCCGATAACAAAGGAAACCGTAACGAGGAAGGGCTGAAGCCCACATGTCTATGACAGATCCAGTCGCAGATATGCTGACTCGTCTGCGCAATGCCAACTCGGCATACCACGACAGCGTTTCGATGCCGTCGAGCAAGCTGAAGATCCGCATTGCCAACATCCTCAAGGAACAGGGCTACATTGCCTCGTTCGAGGAAGAAGCAGCCGAAGTCGGCAAGAAGCTGACCATCACTTTGAAGTACGGCCCACTGCGCGAGCGTTCGATCGCCGGTGTCCGTCGCATCTCCAAGCCAGGTCTGCGCGTTTACGCGAAGTCCACCAACCTGCCACATGTGCTGGGCGGCTTGGGTATTGCAATCCTGTCCACCTCCTCCGGTCTGCTTACCGACCGTCAGGCTGCTAAGAAGGGCGTGGGTGGGGAAGTCCTCGCCTACGTCTGGTAACGGAAAGGTAGGGAATACAGAATGTCACGTATTGGACGTCTACCGATTACCGTTCCTGCCGGCGTTGAGCTGAAGGTCGATGGCCAGGCTGTTGCCGCCAAGGGTCCGAAGGGTGAGCTGTCGCTGAACGTCGCGGCACCGATCTCCGTCGCCCTGGAGGAGAACACCCTGACCGTCTCCCGCCCGAACGACGAGCGCGAATCGCGTTCGCTGCACGGCCTGACCCGCAGCCTGATCGAGAACATGATCATCGGTGTCACCCAGGGTTACGAGAAGAAGCTCGAAATCCACGGCACCGGTTACCGTGTGCAGGCCAAGGGCGCGAACCTGGAGCTTGCTCTGGGCTTCTCCCACCCGGTCAGCGTTGAAGCACCGGCGGGCATCACTTTGACCGTCGAGGGCAACAACAAGATCACCGTTGCTGGTATTGACAAGCAGCAGGTCGGCGAGGTTGCCGCTAACATCCGCAAGCTGCGTAAGACCGAGCCTTACAAGGGCAAGGGCATTCGCTACGCTGGCGAGATCATCCGCCGCAAGGTCGGAAAGGCTGGTAAGTAATTATGGCTATCGGAATCAAGGGCAAGAGCAAGTCTGCAGCTCGTGGCCGTCGTCACCTGCGTGTGCGCAAGCGCATCGTCGGTACCTCGGTACGCCCACGTTTGGTTGTCAACCGCTCGGCTCGCCACATCTTTGTACAGATCGTGGACGACTCGCAGGGCATCACCCTGGCAAGCGCTTCGACCATGGAAGCCGATCTGCGTGCTTTCGAAGGCGACAAGTCCGCAAAGTCCAAGCGCGTTGGTGAGCTCGTAGCCGAGCGTGCCAAGGCTGCTGGCATTGAGGCAGTTGTCTTCGACCGCGGCGGTAACAAGTACCACGGTCGCGTTGCTGCCGTGGCGGACGGCGCTCGTGAAGGTGGGCTGGCACTGTGAGCGAATCAACTAACGAGAAGGAAACTCAGGTGTCTGAAGCTACCGAGGCAGTTGAGAGCGCTGCCGCTCCCGCTACCGAAAGCACCGGAGCCCGCCGTGGCGACGGTCGCGGTCGCGGCGAAGGCCGTGGCCGTGGAGAGGGTCGTGGCCGTGGCCGCGATTCGAAGGACAGCCGCAACGACGACAAGGACAAGTTCCTTGAGCGCGTCGTGACCATCAACCGCGTTTCGAAGGTTGTCAAGGGTGGCCGCCGCTTCAGCTTCACCGCACTGGTTGTGGTGGGCGACGGCAACGGCACCGTTGGTGTTGGTTACGGCAAGGCCAAGGAAGTTCCAGCAGCTATCGCCAAGGGCGTTGAGGAAGCGAAGAAGAACTTCTTCCGCGTTCCACGCGTTGGCGGAACCATCCCGCACCTGGTCAAGGGCGAGGCCGCCGCTGGCGTTGTCTTGCTGCGTCCGGCTGCTCCGGGTACCGGTGTTATCGCCGGCGGTCCGGTGCGTGCGGTATTGGAGTGCGCTGGCATCCACGATGTGCTGTCCAAGTCGATGGGTTCGCAGAACCAGATCAACATTGTGCACGGCACCGTTGCAGCACTGAAGGCTCTGGAAGAGCCCCAGGCTGTGGCTGCCCGCCGCGGACTGCCTCTGGACGAGGTTGCCCCGGCCGCAATGATCCACCACATCCAGACCCAGAAGGCAGGTGCATAGGCAATGGCCAAGAACATTGTCCCAAGCGACGCCAAGCTGGAAATCACCCAGACCAAGTCCGTCATTGGTGCTAAGCAGGGCCACCGCGACTCCTTGCGCTCACTCGGTTTGAAGCGGATCGGGCACACCGTTGTCCGCACCGCCGACCCGGTGACCGTAGGCATGCTCAACAAGGTCCCACACCTGGTGAAGGTTGAGGAGGCTAAGTAAACATGTCTGACAAGGAAAACGCACTCAAGGTACACCACCTGCGTCCTGCCGAAGGATCCAAGACCGCCAAGACCCGTGTGGGTCGTGGTGAGGCATCCAAGGGTAAGACCGCTGGTCGCGGTACCAAGGGAACCAAGGCACGCTACCAGGTCAAGGCCGGCTTCGCAGGCGGGCAGCTGCCGCTGCACATGCGTCTGCCGAAGCTGCGTGGCTTCAAGAACCCGTTCCGCGTCGAGTTCCAGGTCGTGAACCTGGACAAGATCAACGAACTGTTCCCAGAAGGTGGCGAAGTCACCGTCGAGGCTCTGGTCGAGAAGGGCGCCGTTCGCAAGAACCAGCCCGTCAAGGTGCTGGGCACCGGCGAGATCTCGGTCAAGGTCGACGTGAAGGCCAATGCCTTCTCCAGCTCGGCTGAAGAGAAGATCGCCGCAGCCGGCGGTTCGGTGACCACCCTCTAATCGGGGTTGATCCACAGCACATTGTCCCGCTGAATCTGTTCATCTCAGATTCAGCGGGACAATGGCTTTAACCAGCACAAATCACCAGGATCCGCTAATCAGCCTACTGATTTCGGGTAATGTAGGGGTTTGGGGTTAATCAGGGTACATTATCAGCGGCATATTTGGCGCGCCGGTACTTCGAACCGCTAGAATTCATAAAGTCAACGCAAGAGTCCAGAATCCGGGCTCAAGCTAATACGTCAGGAGGACGCTTGTTCAGCGCCATAGCCCGAGTTTTTCGGACGCCTGACCTGCGTAACAAGTTGCTGTTCACGCTCGGTATCATCGCGATCTACCGTGTGGGTGTGTTCGTCCCGGCTCCGGGAGTTAACTACAGCAACGTTCAGCAGTGTCTGGCAATGGGTGAAACCACCGACGGCATCTACCAGTTCGTCAACCTGTTCAGCGGCGGAGCCCTGCTTCAGGTCTCCATCTTCGCGATGGGTATCATGCCGTACATCACCGCGGCGATCATTGTCCAGCTGCTGCGTGTGGTCATCCCGCATTTCGAAGCACTGCACAAGGAGGGTCAGGCCGGACAGGCCAAGATGACCCAGTACACCCGTTACCTGACGATCGCCCTGGGTCTGCTCCAGGCAACCACCCTGGTGACCCTGGCCCGTACCGGCACGTTGTTCCCGGCGTGCCAGCTGCCCCTGGTCCCGGACGACAACCTGATGGTCATCCTGCTGATGATCGTCACGTTGACCGCCGGCACCGGCCTGATCATGTGGATGGGCGAGCTCATCACCGAAAAGGGCATCGGCAACGGCATGTCGATCCTGATCTTCATCTCCATCGCCTCGGGGTTCCCTTCGGCCATGGGTGCCATCGGCCGCTCGCAGGGCTGGGGAGTGTTCACCGGCGTGCTGCTGGTGGGCCTGCTGGTCATTGCACTGGTGGTCTTCGTCGAGCAGTCGCAGCGCCGTGTCCCGGTACAGTACGCCAAGCGCACCATCGGCCGTCGCACCGTGGGCGGCACCTCGACCTACATCCCGATCAAGGTCAACATGGCCGGGGTGATCCCGGTGATCTTCGCCAGCTCGATCCTGGCACTGCCGCAGATGATCGTGCAGTTCAACATGCGCGATGACGGAACACTGCCCGCCTGGGCCCTGTGGCTGCAGACCCACTCGGCGACCTCCTCGCCGTGGTACATGGCCGTCTACACCCTGATGATCATCGGCTTCACCTACTTCTACGTGGCGATCACCTTCAACCCGGTTGAGGTGGCCGACAACATGAAGAAGTACGGCGGATTCATCCCCGGTATCCGTGCGGGCAAGCCGACCTCGGACTACCTGAGCTACGTGATCTCCCGTGTCACCTTCCCGGGTTCGCTTTACCTGGCGATTGTTGCGTTGATTCCCCTGATCGCGTTCGTTTTGTTCAATGCCGACCAAAACTTCCCATTCGGCGGTACCTCGATCCTCATCATGGTCGGTGTGGGTCTGGAGACCGTGAAGCAAATTAACGCACAAATGCAGCAACGAAACTACGAAGGACTTCTGCGATGACTCGATTGTTGATTATCGGACCCCCCGGGGCCGGCAAAGGCACCCAGGCCGTAAAGATCTCCGAACGACTGGAGATCGTCGCGATCTCCACCGGCGACATCTTCCGTGCCAACGTCAAGGGCGGCACCCCGTTGGGTATCGAAGCCAAGAAGTACATCGATGCCGGCAACTTCGTTCCGGACTCGGTCACCAACAACATGGTGCGCGATCGCCTGGGGCAACAGGATGTCACCGAGGGCTTCCTGCTCGACGGCTACCCGCGCACCAGCGCCCAGGTGGACGCGCTGGATGAGATCCTCGCGGCCCAGGGTCAGAAGCTGGATGCCGTCCTGCAGCTGACCGCCGACGACGACGAGCTGGTCGAGCGCCTGCTCAAGCGCGCCGAGATCGAAGGCCGCGCCGATGACACCGAGGACGTCATCCGGCACCGGCTGGCCCTCTACCACGAGGAAACCCAGATCGTGGTGGACCGCTACGAGGAACGCGGCATCGTGCGCAAGGTCGACGGCATCGGCGGCATCGACGAGGTCACCGACCGCGTGATGAGCGCACTGAACGTCAACGCCTAGTACCCATGGCGTGCACGGCCAAGGATCGTACCGATCACCCCGGCAACGGGAACGGTGCGGTCCTTGGCCATTTTCTGGACAACGACTCCTGGGCCGCACACCGCCCGGGGAACAAGCAGAGGGGAAGTCCATGGCTTTGGGACAACCGAAAATCGAATACAAGTCCAACGCCCAGATCCTGAAGATGCGCGAGGCCGGCCTGGTTCTGGCCGAGGCGCTGGACGAGGCAGTGGCCGCAGCCCAACCCGGGGTTACCACCAAGGAAGTGGATGCCGTCTTCGCCGGGGTCCTCGAACGCCACGGGGCGACCAGCAACTTCCTGGGCTACCACGGTTTCCCGGCCAGCATCTGCGCCTCGGTCAACCACGAGGTGGTCCATGGCTTCCCCAGCGACTACGTGCTCAAGGACGGGGACGTGCTGAAGATCGACGGCGGGGCGATCGTGGACGGCTGGCACGCCGACTCGGCCCGCACCGTACTGCTGGGCACCGTGGACGAAGCCGACCGGCGGCTGAGCGATATCACCGAACAGGCCATGTGGGCCGGCATCGCCGCCTTCGCCGAAGCCCGGTTCATCGGGCAGATCGGCGAGGCCATTGAAAAGTACGTCGCTGCCCAACCCGGCCCGCGCCTGGGCATCCTGGAGGAGTACTGCGGCCATGGCATCGGCTCGGCCATGCACATGGCCCCGGATGTGCTGAACTACAACAGTGGCCACCGCGGCGCGCGCGTCAAGCCGGGCATGGCCCTGGCCATCGAGCCGATGCTGGTGCGCGGCAAGCTGGCCACCAGCGTGCTGGATGACGACTGGACCGTGGTGACCAACGACAGCCAGAATGCGTCGCAATGGGAACACACCGTGGCCGTGCACCTGGGCGGTATCTGGGTGTTGACCGCCCTTGACGGGGGAGTGGCCGGCCTGGCGCCGTTCGGGATCACCCCCTCACCCATCAAGGCCTAGCGAATGGAAGGATCCGGCACCCGGCGTGCCGGATCTAACATTTTATGTGCCCATCTTGATTTGTGGCAGGTACCGCTTATAGCGTATTCTTGACTGTTGGTTGTCTATTTAACTGAGCCTAAAAGCCCTCACGGGACGGCGGGCACGGTTACGGAACCGACCAGAACCAATTACTTGTTGGTGCCACACGGTATCGACTACCAAAGTTAGCGGGGAAAATGGCCAAGAAGGAAGGTGTCATCCAGGTAGAGGGCACGGTAACCGAAGCATTGCCAAACGCAATGTTCCGCGTTGAGTTGCCAAACAAGCACGTTGTGCTTGCTACTATCTCGGGAAAGATGCGCCAGCACTACATTCGAATCCTCCCAGAGGACCGGGTGCAGGTTGAAATGAGCCCATACGATCTCAACCGAGGTCGTATCGTCTACCGCTACAAGTAAATCAGTAGTTTTTAGACATTGAGCATGCGGACGTCTAGCGAGCACTCGCCTGGACGGCCGCTTGAACATTGTCTTGAGACGGGCTTGTTTACCGCTCCAAAATTAACTGCAACCGCAAGAGGAGTAAACCCTTGAAGGTTAACCCTAGCGTGAAGCCGATCTGCGACAATTGCAAGGTTATCCGCCGCAATGGTCGTGTCATGGTGATCTGCGAGAACCCACGCCACAAGCAGCGTCAGGGCTAAATCCCATCCGGGATTTTCCCCACGCGTAGTCATGAAAAAGGCAGTGCCGCATCGAAATAACGCGCGATGCATACCCCCGGTTTCGGAGGCTGGGGACCACAGCGATGTGGGATGGCACTGCTACAGACCTCCGAACGTTGAAAGGTAGCCAAATATGGCTCGTTTAGCAGGCGTGGATATTCCACGCGAGAAGCGCGTAATCATCGCGCTGACTTACATCTACGGCGTGGGCAAGACCCGTGCGGAAGAGACCATCGCAGCAACCGGGATCAGCCCGGATACTCGCGTTAAGGATCTCACCGACGCTGAACTGGTTCAGCTGCGTGACTTCATCGAAGGCACCTACAAGGTGGAAGGTGACCTGCGCCGTGAGGTTCAGGCCGACATCCGCCGCAAGGTAGAAATCGGATCCTACGAAGGTATTCGTCACCGTAAGGGTCTGCCGGTTCGCGGTCAGCGCACCAAGACCAACGCTCGTACCCGCAAGGGTCCGAAGCGCACCGTCGCCGGTAAGAAGAAGACTCGCTAAACCCTAGCGGTCTAGATCCAAAAACTTTTTCGTAGGAGAAGAAATGCCCCCTAAGACTCGTGGAGCGGTGCGCAAGCCGCGTCGCAAGGACAAAAAGAATATCGCGCTTGGACAGGCGCACATCAAGAGCACCTTCAACAACACCATCGTGTCGATTACCGACCCGACCGGTGCTGTGATCTCGTGGGCCTCGGCCGGCGAGGTTGGCATGAAGGGTTCGCGTAAGTCGACCCCGTACGCTGCCCAGATGGCTGCCGAGTCCGCTGCAAAGCGCGCTCAGGAGCACGGCATGCGCAAGGTCGACGTTTTCGTCAAGGGCCCGGGCTCGGGACGCGAAACCGCGATCCGTTCGCTGCAGGCTGCTGGCCTCGAGGTCGGGTCCATCCAGGACGTTTCCCCGAGCGCCCACAACGGTTGCCGCCCGCCAAAGCGTCGCCGCGTCTAAATCAACCGCTGGGCCGGTTCAGAACAGTCACCGACACGCATTTTGCCGTCGGTGACCTTCTGGGCCTAAAGCCTGCAACAGACGTACGCCGCCGAGGCTACCGTCGTTTCCACCCCCGTGTTGCGTCATATAGCGGACGCTCGCCGAAAGGAAATGTTAGTGCTCATTACGCAGCGCCCAACCCTGACCGAAGAAGTTGTTTCCGAGAATCGCTCCCGGTTCGTTATCGAACCGCTGGAGCCGGGCTTTGGCTACACCCTAGGTAACTCGCTTCGCCGTACCCTGCTGTCCTCGATCCCCGGTGCCTCCGTCACCAGTGTTCGTATCGACGGGGTCCTGCACGAGTTCTCCACCGTAGCCGGTGTGAAGGAAGACGTCACCGAACTGGTTCTGAACATCAAGAACCTGTCCGTGTCCTCCGAGCACGACGAACCGGTTGTCGCCTACCTGCGCAAGCAGGGCCCGGGCGTCGTCACCGCAGCGGATATCACCCCGCCTGCCGGTGTCGAGTTCCACAACCCGGATCTGCACATCGCCACCTTGAACGCCAACGGCAAGTTCGATATGGAACTGACCATTGAGCGTGGCCGTGGCTACGTGTCCGCTGCCCAGAACAAGAGCGCCGACGCCGAGATCGGCCGGATCCCGGTCGACTCGATCTACTCGCCGGTTCTCAAGGTGACCTTCCGCGTGGAGGCCACCCGTGTTGAGCAGCGTACCGACTTCGATCGCCTGATCGTTGATGTGGAGACCAAGGAATCGATCTCCCCGCGCGATGCCGTGGCATCGGCCGGTACCACCCTGGTGGAACTGTTCGGCTTGTTCCGCGAGCTGAACACCACCGCCGAAGGTATCGAGATCGGCCCATCGCCAACCGACGCAGCCCTGGCTGCCGACATGGCGTTGCCGATCGAGGATCTGGAACTGACCGTGCGTTCGTACAACTGCCTGAAGCGTGAAGGCATCCACTCGGTGGGTGAACTGGTCACCCGCTCGGAGGCCGACCTGATGGACATCCGCAACTTCGGTGCGAAGTCCATTGACGAAGTCAAGGCAAAGCTTGTTGAACTCGGATTGGCCCTGAAGGATTCCCCTCCAGGATTCGATCTCGGTTCCCGTGCCGCCATGGAAGATGGCGACGATGTCTACGGAGACGGCAGCCTCTAGGCACCGCGTCTGGCGACAAACTACTTCATCCGTGAAGCCGGTTCGCCCCGGCAGCACAGGATTATTCATCTAGGAGAACACCAATGCCAACCCCACCAAAGGGTCCGCGTCTCGGAGGCAGTGCAGCACACGAGCGACTGATCCTCGCCAACCTGTCTGCACAGCTGTTCGAGAACAAGCAGATCACCACCACCCTGACCCGTGCCAAGCGTCTTCGCCCGCACGCAGAGCGCCTGATCACCTTCGCCAAGCGCGGAGACCTGGCCTCGCGTCGTCGTGTGCAGGCCGTTATCGCTTCGCGCAGCCGCACCAACAAGTCGATCGTTCACGAACTGTTCGAGAACATCGCACCGGTCATGGCCAACCGTGAAGGCGGCTACACCCGCATCACCAAGATCGGCAACCGCAAGGGCGACAACGCCCCGATGGCTGTCATCGAACTGGTCATGGAGCCTGTTTCCCCGAAGCAGGCCGTGGTGAAGGAAGCCGAAAAGGCCGCCGAGAACGCCGCACCAGAGGCAACCGAAGAGGCCTAAGCAGCCATCACAGGTTAGCCACGCCCACCGTTGCACGGTGAGACAAGGGCCCCGGGAGGTAGCTCCCGGGGTCTTTGCCATGCCCGGAAGGAGGAGCCTCGGCGATTCGCGGGGCCGTGAGGTCACACCCCATAATTGAGCTATGAGCAGTAGCGCAGAAACCATCAACCCCTTTGGAGCCCTGGTCACCGAGGGCAGCGTCGAACCGGCCAGCATCAGGCTGCGGATGCGCATCGGGTACGACGGCTCGGCCTTCCACGGCTGGGCACGCCAACCCAACGTGTTGGGGGTGCAGCAGTTGATCGAGGAGGGGCTGGCGATGCTGATCCGCCGCCCGGTGCGGGTCACCGTGGCCGGCCGCACCGACGCCGGCGTGCACGCCCGAGCCCAGGTGGTGCACTTCGATCTGACCCCCACCGAATACCGGCAGCTGCCCCGGCGCTCGGAACTGAGCCCGGCCGATGCCCTGGTCCGTCGCCTGAACGGGGTATTGGGGCCGCAGGAGGGGGCAGTGCTGATCCTCGACGCGCAACGGGCCGAGGACGGCTTCGACGCCAGGTTCTCGGCCCTGCAACGCCGCTACTCCTACCGCATTGCCGACGGCCTGCAGCGCTGGGATCCGCTGACCCGGCAGCTGACCATGTGGCACCGCGAGGAACTGGACGTGGAGGCCATGAACGCCGAGGCGCGCAGCGTCCTGGGCCGCCACGATTTCCTCTCCTACTGCAAACCACGGCCGGATGCGACCACCATCCGCACCCTGCAGGAATTCTCCTTTACCCGCGGGGAGGACGGGATCATCAACGCGCACCTGGTGGCCGACGCCTTCTGCCACAATATGGTCCGTGCCCTGATCGGCGCCGCGGTGATGGTGGGGGACGGGCGCGAAAAGCCCGGGTTCCTGGCCCAACGGCTGGTGGCCATGGTGCGCGACTCGAAGACCAAGCTGGCCCACCCGCGGGCGCTGGTGCTCGAGGAGGTGCGCTACCCGGGGGCCGCGGAACTGGCCGTTCGTGCCGCGCAAACGCGCGCCAAACGCCGCATTGACGAGGTCGTAATCCCTCCATTGGCGGACGAAGAATGGCCAACCGGTCATTGACAGCCGGTACAGGTCAGGGCGAAGATGGCAGTTGGCGGCGCTTTCGACCGTCCACAGGGATGCCGGCCGATGAAACCACTACGTAGCCGGCCCACGGTACAGCCAGGAGCGCAGAGCAGGTGAAGGTCCGCGAGCAGATTGTCCATCAGGTACTGGCGGGATTGGATGAGCACCAGGTCATCATCGTCGAAGGTGCCGCGGGCTCCGGGAAATCCGCGGTGCTCAATTCGTTGCGCCAACAACTGGGCACCCGCACCAGCCTGCTGGTTCTCTGCGATCCCGCGGACAAGGACATCCCCTATGCCGCGGTGGGACACCTGGTCAGCACGCCGGCCACCGCGTACGCGGACCTGCTGGCCTGCCTGGAGCGGGCCACCCGCCCGGTGCTGCTGATCGACGACTTCGACCAGCTGGACCATTCCTCCCGCCGGTTGCTGCTCTGGGCCCTGGGACAGCACCAGGCCCACGCGGTGATCTGCTGCCACCGCCTGGATACCCAGGACGAGCTGGTTGAACTGCTCATCCAATCCGATGCCCAGCGGCTGCGGTTGCGGCCTCTGGACCGGGAAGAGATCCGCAGCCTCCTGGCCGAGGTCTGGGGCAGGGAACCGTTGCCCTGGCAGGTGCTGGCCGCGGCACGCTACACCGCCTCGAACCTGCTGGCGGTGGACACCCTTGCCCGCTTCACCAGCCAGAACATGCCCGAGGCCACCGGCCCGGCGCAATGGCAGGAACAGTTCCTGCTGCCCTTCGATGGCTCGCATTCAACGCTGCGGGCCTTCACGTCCCGGCTGCGCCACGCGTACGGTCCGCAGGTCATGGACGCCGCCCGGCTGTTGTCGGTGATCGGTCCCTGCCCACCGTCCCAGGCGGTGCGCCTGGTGGGTACCGAACGGCTCGAGATCCTGCAGGACCTGGGCCTGCTCGCCGCACCCGACCGCCAGTCCAACGTGCAACTGGCCAACGGCCTGCTGGACTTGGGCCTGCGCATCGAATTGCTGGACCCCTCCGGCCTGGACGACTTCGCCGACCTGGTCCACCGCCACCTGCAGGAGCCCGGATACCGGCCCCCGGCGGCCCACGTGCTGTGGTGGCAACATGCCGGGCTGGAAGTGGGTATAGAAGTGCTGCTCACCGCGGCCCGCGACGCCCTGGGACACGGCCACCCCCAGCTGGCCCTGCTGATCCTGGCCCAAAGCCGGGGTGCTGCCGCCCACTGGTTGCGGGCCGAAGCCCACGTGCTGGAAGGCCGGGCCACCGAGGCCCGCGAGCAGGCCCAGGCGGGTCTGGACCAGCCCGGGGGACAAGACCGTTTGGGCGCGGCCGAAGCGCTGGTCTGTGTTGCCACCGGACTCTGGCCCGAACAGTCCGCACGCTGCGCCGGGGTGGGCGGACTGGAGCTGTGCGCCGCGGTTGTCCTAGCCGGAATGCACGGAAAATACGAACAGGTCCTGGAACTGGCCGAGCAGGCCGGGAGCGCCCTGGATCTGACCATGTGGCAGAACATCACGGCCCTGGCGGCCATCGCCGAGGCCATGCTCGGCCACGGTACCCGCGCCCTGGCCCGGATCAGGAGTATCGGCCACCTGCAGACCACGGCCTCGGCCATCACCCGGCAGAACGTTGCCGACGCGCTGCGCACCGTGCTGTTCCTGACCGGGGAATGGAAGGAACTGGAGCAATACATTGACGAGGGCTACGCACTGCAGGCGGTCGTTGACCGCTCGGGCTTCAGCACGGAACTCTCGGTGCTGATGAACCAGCCCTCGGGTGCACCCTTGAACCCCATCGAGCACGGCACCCCGGCCCCGCTGGGTACGGTCCAGCTGCGCGAACTGGCACACCTGGTCACCGACCTGCAGGGGGATCCGCTGCGGCTGATCGGGCGGATCCGCGAGCTGGCCGAGCGGCACGGGACAGACCTCGCCCCCGGGGTGAAGCTGTTCTTCCATGCGTGGTCACACCGTATCGAACAGCTTGCCGGGCAGCAGCCCGGGGCCGAATCGATGCGGCAGCTTGAACATGATGCCTCCAGGGCAACCAGCCGGCTGGCCCAGGTGCTCTCCCTCTACGCCCGGGCGCACGCCGAATCAGACCCGCTGCTGGCCCGGATGGCCCGCGAGCAGGCCGGGCAGGCCGGGATCACCAACTGGCTGCCCGAACCCGCCACCGGCTCCGTGGTGGATCCACGGCAGGTGTTCAGCCAACTGAGCGACCGCGAATACCAGGTGTCCGCACTGGCCGCGGCTGGAGCCCGCAACCAGCAGATCGCCGTCGACCTGGACCTGTCCGTACGCACGGTGGAAACACACCTGCGTAACGCCTACAGGAAACTGGGGATTTCCAGCCGCCACGAGCTGTCCAGCCGCTTCACGGCCCTGGCGGAGAAAGCATGAGCGGCCCGCTGCCGGGCGCGGAAGCCAGACTGATCCAGGACCTGCTGGAGCAGGGAGCCGGCCGGCACCGCTGGGGATGGGTGATCCACGACGGTTTCCTGGACAGCCTGGATCTGTGGACCGGCCAGCTGCGGCAACACCCGGGGCTTCACCTGCTGGGCCGCATCAGGGCCACCGGGATGCCCGGGACCGAAGGCGCGGACCTGCAGCCGCTGGCGGCCCAACTCGGTGGCGCGCTGGCCGCGGAATCCGTCCAGGGCCCGGCCGCAGGACTGTTCGGTGCACTGGAGCATTTCCGCCGGTTGCTTGAGAGCCGGCCAGGCACTCCGGTCCTGGTCATCCAGCAACCGGCCGACCTGGACGGGTTCAGCCAGCGGGTGCTGGGAGCCCTGGCCCAGGAGGGACGGCTGCGTCTGGCCCTGCACCTGGTACCGGGCGGCACGCTGCCGGTGCGCTGGCTGCGCTGGGACGAGGCCGGCTACCTGGTCCATTGTCCGGTGCTGCGCCTGCCCGCGGCACGGATCCCGGAGCTGTTCCGGGTGACCGGCCCGATTCCGGTGCCCGAGTTGTGCGCCATCGGCTTGCACCACGCCACCGGGGGAGAGCAGCGGGTACTGGACGCGCTGCTTCAGCACACCGACCCGGAACAGCTCAGGTCCCGGTTGACCACCGGACGGATCGGAGGGCTGACCGGATCGGGGCAGCTGTCGAACCTCTTGCGGCTACGCCGGGTCCGGCTGCTGCCCGAACTGCGTGAGCTGCTCGACCTGTGTGCACTGGCCGGGCACCTGCCGGTGGCCGTGGCCCGCCGCCTGTCCGGCCGCGCGGTACTGGACCAGCTGACCGCCGGGGGACTGCTCCGGCGCGAATGGTGCTCCGGAACCATGGTGGTCGCCCTGAACGGGACACTGCTCGGCGAGTACTGGACGGCCCTGCTCTCACCCTACGACCAGGTACGCCTGGCCGAGCGGCTGGAAGCCGAAACCCCGTGCTGCCAGGTCGGCAGCATCAACCGTCGGTTGGTGCAGCTGGGCCGCCTGGAATCCCCTGACACCGGGGAACTGTGCCAGGCCCTGGACCTGGCCTGCGACCGGGGAGAGTTCGCCGCGGCCGAAAGGCTCGCCCGGGCCCTCCGGGAGCAGCTGGGCAGCCTGCGCTCGCAGCAGGGCTACCAGCAGGCGCTGACCGCGTTGGCCCGGCATGCCGCGCTGCTCCAGGGTCCCTACCAGGCGCTGCGGGTGCTCAACTCCCGGACGGGTCCGCACCGGTACGACTGGAGCGACCCGGCCGGCACGGCCCTGGTGGTGCAGCAATGCCTCGAAACCGGGCGGCTGCTGCCCACCGCACAACGCCTGGCCGTCCTGGGCTCGCTGCCCGTCCCGGCCGAACACGGGGATCCGGCGTTCTGGGCCCTGCTGCCAGCCGATGAGTTGCATGGGCACATGCGCCGTGGCCTGGCCGCGGCGCTGAACGCCAACCTGCGCGGCGCGGTGGTGCACTTCATCGCCGGACTGCGCAAATGCGGGCTGCACCCGCAATCCTCCAACGCCCGGACGCTGCGGGTCAGCTTCCTGGCCAATGCGGCGATCTGCCTGGCCCTGGGCGGCTACCACCGGCAGTGGAACACCCTGCTCGCCCGGTTGCGTGAACAGCCGGCACCGTGGCACGCCCACGCCGCACCGGCCTGGCATGCGGCGCAGGGCATGATCCAGCTGCAGGACGGGGACCTGGAGGACGGGCGCCGGATGTTGGCCGAGGCCGCGGCCCTGGCCCGGGACGTGGACCAGAACAATGTCAGCGACGGGGCACACGCCTTCGAGGTCTGGCTTGGCGCCCAGCAGCTGAACGACGAGCCGTCCACGGCCCGCACCCCGCTGCCGCTCAGTGAACTGCTGGGCCTGGGTCGAGGCGCGCTGGAGGAGGAGCTGAGCCAGGCCCTGATGCGCGAGCCGGAGGCGTTGGCCAGGGCCCTGGAACTGGCCCACGGGCTGCAGGATCCGCGGGGCCGGGCGATCAGCCTGGCCACCCGGGCCGAACTGGGATTGCTGGATCCGCTGGAGGCGGTGGGCACGCTGCGGGAGATGGGCCAGGATTTCCTGGCCGCCTGGCTGGTGGACGGGATCCTGCTGCGGCGCATGCTGGTGCACGTGGTCGACATGCCCATCCCGCAATCCCGGCGCATTGAGGAGCTGATGGCCTTCACCGGCGAATTGATCCGCCGTTGCGAATCCGTGCAGCTGCCACCCTTGCCGGCCCCGCTGGTCCAGGTGCTGCGCACCGCACCGGAACAATCGCTGCCGGTCCTGCCCTTTGCGGCCCACGAAGCCAAACGCCGCAAGCTGACCCAGCGGGAGGCGCAGATCCTCGGCCTGGTGCGTTGCGGCCGCGGCAACCGCGACATCGCCCGCGAGCTGACCGTGTCCATCCGTACCGTGGAGGGGCATATCGCCGCCATCCTGGACAAATACGCGCTGGGCAGCCGGGCGCTGCTGGCCGCCGAGGACATCGGGGCACACGAGCACCGCCACTACGTAATCGGGAACCAAAGACAAGTAGTCACTGCGTAATGCGCTTAACCTGGCGACGGCCTATTCTGGTGATGGAAAGTGACGAGCACAATACCGGCGGCACTTGCGATGGGGATTGCAAGAGAAGGCACAACTGCCACCGGGTGTACGTCCCGGTTTCCGGACACCGCAATGTCTTGTGTTGCACAGGCCTGCTGGACTGAACCCGTGGACCGGCACCTTGTCCGGCACCTTCCGGCGACCAACCTCGCAGTTCGCATTTTTGGGGGGAACTGCGTGCGAGGCGCACCAACGGTGGTCACCACCAGCGCGCGGCGTGCGGGAACCAGCGGTTCCCGCACGCCGGCCGCGCAGCCCCAATGTGACGGAAACTACCCCTGATCCACCGAACATCGCAGGTGGAACCGGACACTGAGAATTGGTGGTTGGGCCGAAGATCCGGTAAACTCTTCTAAGTTGTGTGTGTCCACGTTCGACACTACGTACCATGGCGTGACGGCTTAGTTGCATAGTCGCTGGTCTGCCCGGTATGCGAACACCTATGGACAGCCGGTTAAATCAGTCCTCACCTGACGTACTGGTCCAAACACAAGAATAAACACGACAGTGCTCGTCCCTGATGGATCTCACGCCATGACACAAGCGGCTGTTTGACCAGAAACGAATCAACGTAAGGCAATTACTGTGCGTACGTACACCCCTAAGCCTGCTGACCAGACCCGTCAGTGGCATGTCATTGACGCCACCGACGTCGTTCTCGGACGTCTGGCTGTCGAAGCAGCTGTTCTGCTGCGCGGCAAGCACAAGGCAACTTTCGCCCCCCATATGGACATGGGCGATCACGTCATCATTATCAACGCCGAGAAGGTTGCCCTGACCGGCAACAAGCTCGTGCAGAAGCGCGCCTACCGCCACTCGGGCTTCCCGGGCGGCCTGAAGAGCACTTCCTACGCCGAACTGCTGGAGAAGAATCCAGTTCAGGCTGTGGAGAAGGCCATTCGCGGCATGCTTCCGAAGAACAAGCTGTCGGGCGCCCAGCTGAGCAAGCTGAAGGTCTACCGCGGCGCTGAGCACCCACACGCTGCCCAGGCTCCGAAGCCATTCGACATCACCCAGGTCGCACAGTAGTCCTGGCCCCGAGTAGAAAACTTATTAGGAGATAATCGTGGCTCAGAACGCTGAAGAGATCAACGAATTCGAAGGCGACGCACCGTCGGCCTACACCACCGAGACCAGCGCGTCCGCTGCTTCGAGCACCGACGTCGAGCGCGCCCCATTGACCGTTTCCGGCGGTGCCGTGGGACGTCGCAAGCAGGCTATCGCCCGCGTGCGTCTGGTTCCGGGTTCCGGCAAGTGGACCCTGAACGGTCGCGACCTGGCAACCTACTTCCCGAACAAGCTGCACCAGCAGGATGTCAATGAGCCTTTCAAGGTTCTTGGCCTGGAAGACGCCTACGACGTGTTCGCACGCATCCACGGCGGTGGCCCTTCGGGTCAGGCCGGTGCCCTGCGTTTGGGTATCGCCCGCGCGCTGAACGAAATTGATCGTGACGCCAACCGTCCGACCCTGAAGAAGGCCGGATACCTGACTCGTGACGCCCGCGTCATCGAGCGCAAGAAGGCCGGTCTGAAGAAGGCCCGCAAGGCCTCGCAGTTCTCGAAGCGCTAAACCCTACCGCTTCGCGCAAACCCCGCACCCGTTCACCGGGTGTGGGGTTTGTCCCATTTAACGTGTATCCAAGGCCAAATCAGCCCGGTTCATCCGATGCCCGATCAGGATTTTGTGCGGATGTTTCGGCCAAAGGGCACAAATGGCCCGGAACCCCGGGGCACACCACTTATGATTGAGGGTGATGGCAAGGTTATTTGGGACCGATGGGGTCCGTGGAAAAGCAAACGAGTTGTTGACACCGGAGCTGGCGATGCGTCTGTCGCAGGCAGCCTCGGTGGTTTTGGGATTAAGCCAGTCCGAGGACGGCCGACGCCCAGTAGCCGTAGTGGCGAAGGACCCGCGGATCAGCGGTGACTTCCTCTCCGCTGCGATTGAAGCGGGCCTGTCGGCCTCCGGGATCGACGTGAAGGATGCCGGCACACTGCCCACGCCGGCCGCCGCCTTCCTGGTCGGGGACCTGGGCGCGGACTTCGGCGTGATGATCTCCGCCTCGCACAACGCGGCCCCGGATAACGGAATCAAGTTCCTGGCCCGCGGCGGCAAGAAACTCGACGACGCCTTGGAAGACGCGATCGAGGCCTGCCTGACAATGGAGCCACCACGGCCCACCGGTGGTGCCGTCGGACGGGTCGCCCGTTTCGCCGATGCCGAGGACCGCTACATCATCCACCTGCTGCAGACCCTGCCCAACCGCCTGGACGGGATCAAGGTGGTCCTGGACTGCGCCCACGGGGCGGCCTCGGGCTGCTCTCCGGAGGTCTTCAACGCCGCCGGCGCAGAGGTCTTTGTCATTGGCGCGGAACCCGATGGCATCAACATCAATGACGGCTACGGTTCCACCCACCTGGAGAAGCTGCAGGCCGCCGTGCTGGAGCATGGTGCGGACCTGGGGATCGCCCACGATGGCGACGCCGACCGCTGCCTGGCCGTGGACCACGAAGGAAATGTGGTGGACGGGGACCAGATCATGGCGATCATGGCGTTGGCCCTCAAGGACCAGGGCAAGCTCAAGGACGACACCCTGGTGGCCACCGTGATGAGCAACCTCGGCCTGAAGCTGGCCATGGAAGCCAACGGCATCACCGTGAAGCAGACCGCGGTGGGTGACCGCTACGTGCTCGAAAGCATGAACGCCCACGGCTACTCGCTCGGTGGCGAACAGTCCGGGCACGTGATCTTCGCCGACTACGCCACCACCGGGGACGGGGTGCTCACCGGCCTGCAGCTAGCCGCCCGGGTGAAGTCCACCGGCAAGTCCCTGAAGGAACTGGCCTCGGTACTCACGGTGCTGCCGCAGGTGCTGATCAACGTGCGCGGCGTGGACAAGGGCGCGGTCAGTGACAGCGATCCGGTGCTCACCGCCGTGGCCGAGACCGAGGAGCGGCTCGGCTCCACCGGGCGGGTGCTGTTACGCCCCTCGGGCACCGAACCGGTGGTCCGCGTGATGGTCGAGGCCGCCACCCAGGAACAGGCCCAGAGCGAAGCGGAGCTACTGGCCGACAGCGTCTTGGAGCACCTGGCACTCTGAGCATCAGCTGAAAGTTCGTGAAGTATTCACCCCCGGACCGCCCCGCCAGACGGGTTGCGGCCGGGGGTGAGTCATAGACTCACAGTGTTGAGTCCAAAACTAACGGGGAGTACTGCGTGAGCCTACGCGTTAGCGTCATCGGCACCGGATACCTGGGTGCCACCCATGCGGCCTGCATGGCCGAACTCGGTTTCCAGGTCATCGGACTGGACGTGGATCGGGAGAAACTCCAGGCACTGGCCCAGGGAATCCTGCCCTTCCACGAGCCGGGCCTGCCCGAGCTGCTGAAAAAGCATGTGGCCAGCGGACGGCTGCGCTTCACCGACTCGTATGCCGAAGTGGCCGCCGAGGCGGATATCCACTTCATCACCGTGGGCACCCCGCAGCGCACGGACTCGCAATCGGCGGATATGAGTTACGTGGACGGGTCGGTGGACAGCCTGCTGGACCATGTCACCGGCAGCGCGCTGATCGTGGGCAAGTCGACCGTCCCGGTGGGCACCGCCCGCCGGCTGAGCGAACGCATCACCGAAATCGCGCGCCCCGGCGCGCAGGTCTCGCTGGCCTGGAACCCGGAGTTCCTGCGTGAGGGTTTTGCCGTCAAGGACACCCTGGCCCCGGACCGGCTGGTCTACGGTGTGCAGAACGAGGCGGACCTGGCGCTGATCCGTAAGGTCTACGCCCCGATCCTGGCCAATCACACCCCCGAGGTGGTCACCGACCTGGAGACCTCCGAACTGGTCAAGGTGGCCGCCAACGCGTTTTTGGCCACCAAGATCTCCTTCATCAACGCCTTCGCCGAGGTCACCGAGACCGTGGGTGGGGATATCCGCACCCTGGCCGATGCCATCGGCTACGACGCGCGGATCGGACGGCGCTTCCTGAACGCCGGAGTGGGCTTCGGCGGTGGCTGCCTGCCCAAGGACATCCGCGCCCTGCAGGCCAGGGTCTCGGAACTCGGACTGAGCCAGACCATGGGCTTCTTGGCCGAGGTGGACCAGATCAACCTGCGCCGCCGCGACCGGATGGTCTCGGTGACCGAGTCCATGCTGGACTACAGCGTGGCCGGCAAGAAGGTCTGCGTACTGGGCGTGACCTTCAAACCCGACAGCGACGACGTGCGTGACTCACCGGCCCTGGACATCGCCGTGCGGCTCTACAACTCCGGTGCCGACGTCTCGGTGTACGACCCGCAGGGCAATGAGAACGCCCGTCGCCGCTTCCCCCGGCTGAGTTATGTCGGATCGTGGGAAGAAGCCGCGGCCAAGGCGGACGTGGTGCTGCTGCTTACCGAATGGGATGAATTCCGGGCCCTGCAACCGGCGCAGCTGGCAAACCTGGTCAACCAGCGGCAGCTGATCGACGGACGCAACGTGCTGGACAGGGATGCCTGGCGGGAAGCCGGGTGGACCATGACCGGGCCAGGGGAACGCTTCGAGGTACCGAGCCCCGACCTGGACACCCGGGCCATGACCGTGGTCCCGGTGCCCGGTGCGCAGGCCTGAGACCAGTCCAAGACAGAACGAGGCCCCCAACCACGAAGGTGGTTGGGGGCCTTGTTACGTCCGGTATTCGTGTGGGCACCAGCAGCCCAGGGAATGCTTCTAGAAGCCGAAGCGGGCCATCACCTGCGGGATCTGGGCCACGAGCCGTGAGGCGCTCACGGTGGCGTTCCGGGCCGCCACACGACCCACCTCACCGTGGATCACCGCAGCGCAGGCGCTGAGCTCCAGCAACCGCTGGTTACTGACGGCAGCGGTACCCTGCACCCCGGTCATCGAGGCATCACTGAGCAGCGTGCCCAGGATCCCGGTGAGCACATCCCCGCTGCCGGCGGTGGCCAGCTTCGGGTTGGCCTGGCAGACAATCAGGGTACGTCCCCCGGGTTCGACAATATAGTTGGTCGGCCCCTTGAGCAGCACCACCGCGTTGTAGGCCAGTGCGGCCCAGCGGGTCCACTTCTGCGGCTCGTCGGTGATCTCCTGGGCGGTGACACTGATCCCGGCACGACGCAGCAACATCCGCAGTTCCTTCGCATGCGGGGTCAACACCCGAGGCTGCTCGCTGGGACCGGTCGGCACGATTTCCAGCCCGCTGGCATCAATCACCGCCGGCTGGCGGCTGGTGAAGACGTTGGCAATGACCTCGGAAGGCTGGTGGGAGGAATCGACGCCCGGGCCGATGGCCCAGGCCGAGATCTTCGCACCCCTCCCGTGCAGGTGGCGACGGGCCTGGGAGAGCGCCTCGGCGACCTGCTCATCGGTCAGCGGCACCGCTTCGGGAATGGTGGTGGCCAGGTAGCCATGGATCGCCTCGGGCACATAGGTACGCAGCAGCCCCACCCCGGAATCCACGGCGGCGCGCGCAGTCAACTGGGCGGCACCGGGATACTTTTCCGATCCGGCAATCAGGCCCAACACCCCACGCTGATACTTGTGCCTCCCGGCATCCCGCCAGGAACGATGGCGCTCCAACAGGTCGTTGGTCGCAGGAAGATCCACCAGCTGGAACTCCGGGGTTTGCCCCGAGAAATCGAAGTCCAACGGGACAACGTCGATCTGCCCGGTCAACAGCGGACCATCCCCGGTCACCAACCCGGTCTTCATCGCCCCGAAGGTCACCGTGCGTTCGGCACGCAGGGCATGGTCATCTCCCTTGCCGGTCCCTGAATCCAGCCCGGAGGGGATATCCACCGCCAGCACACGGGTGCCACGGGGAAGGGCAGGAAGCCCGGAACCCGGACGGTAGCCCAGACCATAGATCGCATCGATCACCAGCCCGGCATCGGCCAGAGCCTTGGGCGAATCGGCGAGGGTGGTGATGGTGCCACCGGCCTTACGGTAGGCAGCCAGGGCCTCATCATGGGCCTGCGGCTGCAACAGCACCGCGGTTGTCTGGTGACCGGCCTCGGCCAGGTTCGCCAGGGCATAAAGTCCGTCCCCACCGTTGTTCCCCGGCCCGATCAGTGCCGTGACGCGTCCCTGTCCGGTGCCGAGCATCTGCGCTGCGGTGTCACTAACAGCCGTGGCGGCCCGCAACATCAGCTCCCTGGAACCGTGGCGGGAAATCTCTGCCGATTCAACTGCGCGGACTTGGGCAACACTGTAGACGGGGATCATGACTTCAGAATACTCACCCATCCGGGGCAGTGAGCGGTATCAGGACCGTCGTGTCGCCGACAGGCGGAAAAACTCGTTGGCCGGCAGGTCATTCAGCGTTCGGCCACCACCATGGCGACGGCCATATCCCCGTCGTGGGAGAGCGATAAATGCCAGGAATCGATGCCTCGCAACGCTGCCGCCGCGGCCACGGTGCCGGTGATGTGCACCTGTGGATCCCCGGCCGCATCCTTGATGATGCTGCAATCCTGCCAATTCATCCCTGCCGGGGCACCCAGCGCCTTGGCGATCGCCTCCTTGGCCGCGAAGCGGGCCGCCAGCGACCGTAGTGGCAGCTCCCGCTCGGCCCCGGTGAACAGGCGCTCACGCAGCGCCGGGGTGCGCTCCAGCTGCCGTCCGAAACGTGGCACGTCCACGATGTCTACACCGATTCCTGCAATCATGGATTCCAGACTATGCGATCCTGCAACGGGAATAGAAAACGGCCGGCACCACACGTTGTGTGGTGCCGGCCGTTGACCGGGTGGAACGTTTACTCGACGGTGACCGACTTGGCCAGGTTACGTGGCTGGTCCACGTCGTAGCCCTTGACGGTCGCCAGTTCGCAGGCGAACAGCTGCAACGGCACGGTGGCCAGCAGAGGCATCAGCAGGGTCGGGGTCTCCGGAACGTAGAAGACGAACTCGCCGTAGGCCTGGACCGATTCGTCGCCTTCCTCGGCAATCACCAGGGTCTTGGCGCCACGGGCGCGCACTTCCTGGATATTCGAGACGACCTTGGAGTGCAGCGAATCGCGGCCGCGCGGGGAGGGGACCACCACGAAGACCGGCTGGCCTTCGTCGATCAGCGCGATCGGGCCGTGCTTCAGCTCGCCGGCGGCGAAGCCCTCGGCGTGGATGTAGGCGATTTCCTTGAGCTTCAAGGCACCTTCCATGGCGACCGGGTAACCCACGTGGCGGCCCAGGAAGAGCACCGAGGAAGCCTCGGCCATGGACCGGGCCAGTTCACGGATGTCATCCGAGCGGTCCAGGATGTCCTGGATCTTGGCCGGGATCTTGCCCAGGTCGGCCATGATGTCCTTGATCTGTCCGCTGAACAGGTTGCCACGCAGCTGGGCCAGGTACAGGCCCAGGATGTAGGTTGCGGTGATCTGCGCCAGGAACGCCTTGGTGGAGGCCACCGCGATCTCCGGGCCGGCGTGGGTGTACAGCACCGCATCGGATTCACGCGGGATGGTGGACCCGTTGGTATTGCAGATCGATAGGGTTTTCGCGCCCTGCTCCTTGGCATAGCGCACGGCCATCAGGGTATCCATGGTCTCGCCGGACTGCGAGATGGACACGATCAGGGTGCTCTCATCCACGATCGGTTCGCGGTAGCGGAACTCGTGGGACAGTTCCACCTCGACCGGGATACGGCACCACTTCTCGATGGCGTACTTGGCCACCGAACCGGCATAGGCGCTGGTACCGCAGGCCAGCACCACGATCTTGGTGACATTGGCCAGTTCCTCGGCGTCAATACGCAGCTCGTCCAGGGTCATCCGGCCTTCGGCGTCCGAACGGCCCAGCAGGGTGTCGGCCACGGCGGCCGGCTGGTCGTAGATTTCCTTCTCCATGAAGGAGGGGAATCCGCCCTTTTCGGCGCTGGCGGCATCCCAGTCGACGGTGAATTCCTTGCCGGCGGCGGGGTTTCCGTCAAATCCGATGATGGAGTGCTGATCCGGGGTGATGGTCACGATCTGGTCCTGGCCCAGTTCCACGGCCCGGCGGGTGAAGTCGATGAATCCCGAGACATCCGAGCCCAGGAAGTTCTCGCCTTCGCCCAACCCCAGCACCAGCGGCGAGTTGCGGCGGGCGGCCACGACCACACCGGGGTGGTCCTTGTGGGTGGCCAGCAGGGTGAAGGCGCCTTCGAGCTGGTTCACGGTGGTCCGCAACGCCTGGGTCAGGTCCTTGGTGTCCTGTTCGCGGTAGGTCTTGCCCAGCAGGGCGGCCGCGACCTCGGTATCGGTTTCCGAGAGGAATTCCACGCCGTCCTTGACCAGCAGGGCCTTGATCTCGGCGAAGTTCTCGATGATGCCGTTGTGGATCACGGCCAGGTTGCCGTTGTCCGCCAGATGGGGGTGGGCGTTGACATCGCTGGGACCGCCGTGGGTGGCCCAGCGGGTATGCCCGATACCGGTCAGAGACGCCGGCAACGGGTTCTCGCTGATCTCGTTTTCCAGGTTGGCCAGCTTGCCGGCCTTCTTCCGGGCGTGGATCGCGCCATCGGCAACGACTGCCACTCCGGCCGAGTCATAACCCCGGTATTCGAGTCGGCGCAAACCCTCAATGAGGACCTCGAGCGCGCCATGGTCGCTGTCTTTGGTCGCTGTACCTGCATATCCAACAATTCCGCACATGGAAAAAAGACTACCTGTAGTAGTCAAGGACAGGCAGAAATTCCCTCACGGTGAACCAAGAAAATCTTGTGTCATGAGTCACGGCTGGGACTTGTGTTTGGGTATGGGGACAATTCTTGACACAATTTCCTGCGTGGAACCAACGCAGCTTCAGGATATTTCGATCTCCCCATTTGTCGAGCTCGACCGGCAAACCTGGGCGAGGTTATCGAACCGTATGGAGCAGCCGCTCAATGAGGAAGACATTGACCGGTTGCGTGGTCTTGGCGACGGATTGGACCTGAACGAGGTCCGTGACGTGTACCTTCCACTGAGCCGTTTGCTGTATCTCTATGTGCGTGGCGCCGGGGCAACCCACCAGGCCACTACCACCTTCCTTGGCGAACAGACCCGCCAGACCCCATTCGTGATCGGGGTGGCCGGCTCGGTGGCCGTGGGCAAATCCACCACCGCCCGTGTGCTGCGTGAGATGCTGCGCCGCTGGCCGCAGACCCCCGACGTCCAGCTGATCACCACCGATGGGTTCCTCTACCCGAACGCGGAGCTGGAACGCCGTGGGTTGATGGAGCGCAAGGGCTTCCCCGAATCCTATGACCGCCGCGCCTTGCTGCGATTCGTGTCCGCGGTGAAATCCGGGGTCCCGGAAGTCAGCGCACCGATCTACTCCCACCTGACCTACGACATCCTGCCCGGGGAACGCAATGTCATCCGGTCCCCACAGGTCTTGATCGTGGAAGGGCTGAACGTGTTGCAGCCGGCACGTACCCGCTCCGATGGCACCGTGGGGCTGGCATTGAGCGACTTCTTCGACTTCTCGGTCTATGTGGATGCCCGCACCAGCGATATCGCCGAATGGTATATCCGGCGATTCATGAAGCTGCGTTCCGGGGCCTTCTCCAATCCCGCCAGCTACTTCCACCGGTACGCCAAGCTCAGCGACATCGAGGCCAGGGCAACGGCCAAGGGCATTTGGGAACGTATCAACGAGCCGAACTTGCGGGAAAATGTGCTGCCCACCCGGGGGAGGGCGCAACTGGTGTTGCGCAAGAGCGGGGACCACTCGGTGAACCGGATGCTGCTACGCAAGATCTAGCCGTCGAGTTAACCAGCGGTGAGGGTTAGTAAAAAAATTGGAACTTCTTCCCATAGAGGATCCCCAAGATGGGCGCCTCTGTGTATGATCGAGCCATGCTAAAGGGATTCCGCGAATTTATCATGAAGGGCAACGTTGTCGATCTGGCCGTTGCCGTCGTCATCGGTGCCGCCTTCGGCGCCGTCATCACCGCTCTGGTTGACAATGTGCTGATGCCACTGATCTCGGCCCTGGTCGGTGCGCCGAGCTTTGACGATTTCCTCCTATTCGACATCAACGGCAACCTGATCCAGGTTGGTGTGTTCCTCACCGCACTGGTCAACTTCCTGCTGATCGCCGCGGCCGTCTATTTCGTGGTGGTCATGCCGATGAACAAGGCCACCGAGGCGCTGAATCGCCACCGTGGGATCGAGGACGAGGAAGAAGAGCCGGACCCACAGCTGGCACTGCTCTCCCAGATCCGTGACGAGCTACAGAAACTCCGCTAGAAACCAACCACACGCATCACCAACCGATTCAGGGCGGGGCGTTCACCTTCACCAGGTGGATGCCCCGCCCTGTGCCGTGTTGCCCCCGATACGCATCACGGCGCGAAAAGTGGGAAGATGGCTGATGTGAACTTCGAAGTGGAACAGCAGCTACATCACAGCGGGCTTGAATCGGACCAGACCGGGAACCTATGGGAACGGCGTGCGTTGATCGACCTGTCGGCCATCCGGAACAACGTCCGCCAGGTGGCTGACCTGGTCGCACCGTCCAAGGTGATGGCCGTGGTCAAGGCCGATGGATACGGGCACGGCGCCTACAGGGTCGCCCGGGCGGCTCTGGAAGCCGGAGTGCGCTGGATCGGGTGCGCCCATGTCACCGAGGCCCTCGCCTTGCGCGAGCAGAGTATTGACGCCCCGATGCTGGCGTGGCTGCACACCTGCGATACCCCATTCGGATCCGCCATTGCCGCCGATATCGACCTGGGTGCCTCCAGCTGCCTGGAACTGGGACGGATTGCCGCCGCGGCCCGCAAAGTGGAGACCCCTGCCCGGGTCCACCTGAAACTCGACACCGGTCTGGGACGCAACGGCGCGATGCTGGACACCCTCGATGAGCTTCTGGCCCAGGCCAAGGACTACCAGCGGGAAGGGCTGCTAAGGGTGGTGGGGATCTTCTCCCACCTGGCCGTGGCCGATGAGCCGCAGCGCGTGGAAACCGACGAACAACTCGAGGCCTTCGATGCGGCCATTGCCAAGGTCGAGGCCGCCGGCTTCGGCCTGGAGGTGCGCCATATCGCCAACACCCCGGCCATCCTCTCCCGTCCCGACGCCCACCATGACATGGTCCGGCTCGGTCTGGGACTCTACGGACTCAGCCCGTTCGAGGGGGATGAGCCCTCCAGCTTCGGTCTGCGTCCGGCCATGACTGTGCAGGCCCGGGTGGCGAATATCAAGAAGGTCAACAAGGACCAGGGCGTCTCATATGGGCTGCACTACCGCACCACCGGTGAAACGTACCTGGGGCTGATCCCGCTGGGCTACGCCGATGGGCTGCCCCGTATCGCGACCGGGGCTCCGGTGAGCATCCACGGCAAGACCTACCCGGTACGTGGACGCATCGCCATGGACCAGTGCGTGGTCGACCTGGGACCGGATATCGACCCCGAAGAGTACCTGGGTGCCACCGCCGTCATCTTCGGCGAGAACGGCCCTTCGGTCACCGAATGGGCCAACGCCGCCGGGACCATCAACTACGAGGTGGTCACTCGCATCTCACCGCGCGTCCCGCGCTTCTACCTGGAGGGCAGCTGGGGCGAATCCGCACTGGAGGAGGATGACACCACCGGTGAGTGACCGCGAAAAACGATTCCAGCTCACCTCGGTGGCCCAGACCCAGGCCGTGGGTGAAGCCCTGGGCAAGCTGGTGCGCCACGGCGACCTGCTGGTCCTCACCGGACAGCTCGGCGCCGGCAAGACCACCTTCACCCAAGGGCTGGGCGCCGGCATGCAGGTGCGGGAAGGGATCATTTCCCCGACCTTCGTGTTGGCCCGCATCCACCCCAGCGAGATCAAAGGCCCTGATTTGGTGCATGTGGATGCCTACCGGTTGGCTGAACCGCACGAGGTGGACACCCTGGATTTGGAAGCCACCGCCCCCACCTCGGTCACCGTGGTGGAATGGGGACGGCACAAGGTCGAGCACCTGTCCGACTCCCGGCTGGAAATCGACCTGGAACGCGCCGCCCTGCCCGCCAGCCACACCTCGGCCTCCTGGGAATTCGACGACGAGGATGAGGGCGATGAACCACGCACCCTGATCCTGCGCGCGATCGGCCCGGACTGGCCACCGGCCCGCTGGGAAGAGACACTGCAAACCATCGATACGGCCATCACGCACACCAAGGCCCTGGAGTCCGAGCATGAGTAGATACCTGGTGATCGACACCTCCGCCAACACCTCCGTGGCCCTCTACGACGAGGCCACCGGCAACGTGCTGGCCGAACGGAACAGCGAACGCGGCAACGACCAGACCGAAACCCTGGCCGGCTACGTCCAGGACGTGCTGGCAGACACCGGAATCACCGGCAACGAACTGGCCGGGATCATCGCGGGCACCGGCCCCGGACCCTTCACCGGACTACGCGTGGGACTGGTCGCCGCCCGCACCTTCTCCTATGTCTGGTCACTGCCGCTGCACGGGGCCATGTCCCTCGGCGCGCTGGCCCACCGGGTCACCCGGGAACTGGCACCAACCACCGACTTCCTGGTGGCCACCGATGCCCGCCGCCGCGAGGTCTACTGGGCACGCTTCGGTACCGACGGAACCCGGTTGGACGGACCACACGTGGGCCCGGCCGCCGAACTGCCGGCCCTTCCCGTCCACGGAGTTGGCGCAGGACTCTATACCGAAGCACTGGCCGAGGCCGGCGCCACTGTAGCGGACACCAGCAGCAACTGGCTGACCCGCGCGGCCGACCTGGCCCCCCGGGCGCTCGCCGACCTCGCCACAGGAGCGGACCTGTCCAGCACCGCACCGCTGTACCTGCGCGAATCCGATGCCCAGGTCCCGGCCTTCATGAAGCAGGCCAAGGGATGAAACCGGTACTGCGCACCATGACCGCCGCGGACATCCCTGCAGTCCATGCACTGGAAACCGCGACCTTCCCCACCGACGCCTGGCCATTGGAACTCTTCGATGCCGAACTGGCGCAGACCGAGACCCGCGACTACTGGGTGTACGAAGCCGAGAAACGGATCCTGGGCTACGCGGGGCTGTGCACCGTGCTGCCCTTCGCCGATGTGCAGACCATTGCCATCCACCCCGACACCCAGGGCCACGGACTGGGCCGGGCACTGATGCAGGTGATGATCGACAAGGCACGGGAACGCCGGGCCCGGGACGTCATGCTCGAAGTGCGCAAGGACAACCCGGTGGCCATCGGCCTGTACCTGTCACTGGGATTCCAGAAGATCCACGAACGGCCCAAGTACTACCGCGACGGCACCGACGCACTGATCATGCGCCTGCGACTACGCGACGAAGAGGACAACCAATGAGCACCACCAAGACCCCGATCGTGCTGGGCATCGAATCCTCCTGCGACGAAACCGGCGTGGGGATCGTGCGTGGCACCGAACTGCTGACCAACACCGTTTCCAGCTCGATGGACCAGCATGTGCGCTTCGGCGGGGTGATCCCGGAGATCGCCGCCCGCGCCCACCTGGAGGCGTTTATCCCCACCCTGGATGCGGCCCTGGCCGACGCCAAGCTGGAACTCGATGACATCGACGCGATCGCCGTGACCAGCGGCCCCGGTCTGGCCGGGGCGCTGATGGTGGGTGTTGCCGCTGCCAAGGCGCTGGCCCTGGCCACCGGTAAGCCGCTGTACGGGATCAACCACCTGGTTGCCCACGTGGGCGTCGGGGTACTGGATGGCAAGCCATTGCCCAGCACCTTTGGCGCGTTGCTGGTCTCCGGGGGACACACCGAGATCCTGAAGATCACCTCGCTGACCGAGGACGTGCAATTGCTCGGAGCGACCATCGATGATGCCGCAGGCGAAGCCTATGACAAGGTCGCACGGCTGCTGGGTCTCGGATATCCCGGGGGGCCGGCCATCGACAAAGCCGCCGCACACGGGGACCGCAAGGCCTTCCGCTTCCCCCGCGGACTGAGCCTGCCCAAGTTCACCGGCAGCGCCGAAAACCCGGGCAAGCACCGCTACAACTTCTCGTTCTCCGGACTGAAGACCGCGGTGGCGCGCTGTGTGGAGCACTTCGAATCCCAAGGGCTGGAAGTTCCCGTGAATGACATCGCCGCGTCCTTTCAGGAAGCCGTGGTGGACGTGATCACCTCCAAGGCGGTCAAGGCCTGCACCGAACACGGACTGAAGACCCTGCTGCTCGGCGGGGGAGTGGCAGCCAATAGCCGACTACGGGAACTCCTGGCCGCACGCTGCGCATCGGCGGGAATCGACCTGACCGTCCCGCCGTTCCCACTGTGCACGGACAATGGCGGGATGGTGGCAGCGTTGGGGGCCCAGTTGGTGGCGGCCGGAGCGAAACCGAGCGGCTTGGACTTTGCTACCGATTCGTCGCAGCCGGTGACGCGAATAGTCTTGACCGCCAAGAAGTGATGTAGTTCTTCAAATACCGGTAAGCTGCTTAACATTCTGAGGATACAGAGGAATGATATCTTATTCTTCTTTCCATCTGTTCCGCCTCTGTAGGCGACACGTAAGTGCACAGATATTGTGGCACCGTAAAAGTCAAATAGACTGTCAAATATATGCAATTCACCTTCGTGGATCAGGAATAACCCTTGGCCAAGTACACCGTTAACCAGTTGCCCGTGAGTACTCTACTTGCACAGGTGCAGAGCGAGCAGATTGCGATCCCTGAGCTCCAACGTCCATTCGTCTGGGACAGCATTAAAGTTCGCGACTTGATGGATTCGCTCTATCGTGGTTTTCCGGTGGGATACCTGATCACTTGGCAATCTGTAGGGGCACATCTGAAAGGTGGAATAACAGCTGCGCATCAACAGATACTAATTGATGGACAACAACGGGTCACAGCAATTCAGGCAGCAATCGCTGGTCTGCCGGTCGTGACCAAAAAATATAGTAAAAAACGAATCACCATTGCCTTCAATCCACTCACAGAAGAATTTGCCACCCTGACACCTGTGATTCGGAAAGATCCACAATGGATTTCTGATATTAGCGAGATCTTCAAGAGTGCGGCTGCATTCAAATTCGTTACGAACTACCTTCGAGTAAATGAAAATGTGGATCAGGATATAGCTGCCGAGAACATCGCACGACTTGCCGAGATTAGAAATGCGCAGATCGGCGTTATAGCATTGAGCGATGATCTAGACGTGGAGACAGTTTCGGAAATCTTCATTCGAATCAACTCCAAGGGCGTACCTCTCTCGAGTGCCGACTTCGCGATGAGTAAGATTGCTACTTACGGAGATCGAGGCAGGAACCTACGAAAGCTGATCGATTACTTCTGCCATTTAGCTGTAGCTCCACATGCTTATGAAGACATCGCTGAAAATGATTCCGCGTTCTCTCAATCAAAGTACTTCGCGCAAGTCGCATGGCTCCGATATGATGCGGAAGACTTGTATGATCCAAGTTATAACGACATCGTTCGCGTTGCAGGCCTTGTCGGATTCAACCGTGGCAAAGCTTCATCTATTGTGAGCGAACTTTCTGGGCGTGATCCGGAAAGTCGCAAGGTGGATGTCGATCGTATTCCTCTGGCGTATGACAAGCTTGAGTCTGCTTTATTCGAGATTACTTCCAAGTATCAGTTTGAGAATTTCGTCATGTTGATCAAGTCGGCAGGGTTCATTTCGTCGAAACTGATCAATTCCAAAAATGCGCTGAATTTTGCGTATGCCTTGTATCTCAAACTACGGCAAGACAAATCAATTAGCGAGGGTGAGCGCAAACGAATCACACGTCGTTGGTTCGTGATGTCTGTACTCACTGGACGGCACTCAGGGAGTTTCGAATCCACTTGGGAACAAGACATGCGTAGAATTACTCAGCTTGGCGCGGACGAGTATCTGGCGCAAATCGAAAGCGCGGACCTGAGTGACGGATTCTGGAGAGTGACTCTGCCCCAGAACTTGGAGACGACAGGTACGAATAGCCCGTACTTCCAGTCGTTCATCGCTGCACAAGTCGTAAGTGGTGCGCGCGGTTTTCTGTCTAGGCATATTACAGTATCCACGATGCAAGAACATTCGGGCGATATTCATCATGTCGTACCAAAAAACTACTTGGTGAAGGCAGGTTTTAAGGACAGAGCTGAGTATAATCAAGTCGCGAATTACGCATTGACAGAAACTGCCGTGAACATTGCCATCAAGGATGCCCCGCCAGCTGACTACCTATCTCGTATACGGCTTCAAATCGAAACCCAGAAACTGGATCTTGGAGAAATCGTCAATGGAACTGACCTCGATAAAAATCTGCAGGAAAATGCGCTGCCTATAAACCTGGAAAGTGTGGATGCTGCAAACTATCTTGAGTTCTTGGCCGAACGACGGGTGCTCATGGCAAGAACTATCCAACGGTATTACGAAGCGTTATAGGGGCTCTTCACAATTGAGGGTGTAAACCAGGACTGCCGGTGACAGGGTTTTCCGGGCGTGTCGTTGGGAAGGAAAAAAGTCGGGGTCTTCACGAGAATGGAAGTTCCTACACGACCGTTTTCGAAAGACCCCGACGTTGCCCCATCCTACCTTCACCGCCCCCGATCTGACCACGTTCTGCCGCCTTGATGAGCTAGGACTGATCGCTTACGGGCAGCGGTTGCTGCCTTCGCGTGCCGAACTTTTGTGCCGGGTCGCCGAGGAAGAGTCATGGTGCCGGCGGTGCGGGCAGGCAGGCACTCCTCGGGGCACCGTGGTGCGCCGCCTGGCCCACGAGCCGGTGGGCTGGAGGCCGACCACGCTGGTGATCCGGGTGCGCCGGTACCGGTGCGGGGATTGTGGCCGGGTCTGGCGCCAAGACACCAGCGGTGCGGCCGCACCACGGGCGAAGATCTCACGAGCAGGGCTGCGATGGGCGCTGGCCGGGATCGTGTGCCAGCACCTGTCTATGGCACGGATCGCCGAGGGGTTGGGGGTCTCCTGGAATACCGCCAATGACGCGGTGCTCGCCGAAGGACAGCGTCTGCTGATCAGCCAGCCTGAACGCTTCGACGGGGTGAAGGTGATCGGGGTGGATGAACATGTGTGGCGCCATACCCGTACCGGGGACAAATACGTCACCGTGATCATTGATCTGACCCCGGTGGCCGAAGGCACCGGCCCGGCCCGGCCCGGCTACTGGACATGGTGGCCGGGCGCTCCAAGTCCGTGTTCAAGTCCTGGCTCGCCGGCCGTGCCCAAGCATGGCGGGATGGGATCGAGGTGGTGGCGATGGACGGCTTCACCGGTTTCAAGACCGCCGCGGCCGAGGAGCTACCGGACGCGGTCGAGGTCATGGATCCCTTCCACGTGGTGCGCCTGGCCGCCGAAGCACTGGATAAATGCCGGCAACGTATCCAGCAGCACACCTGCGGACACCGCTGACGCAAAGGGGACCCGCTCTATGCGGCCCGCCGGACCCTGCTGACTGGGGATGAGCTGCTCACCGAGAAACAGACCCAGCGACTAGAAGAGCTCTTCGCCAATGAACAGCATGAACCGGTCGAGCTGACCTGGAGCGTGTACCAGCGCATCGTAGATGCCTACCGGCAGCACGATCGGAAGATTGGCCGGTGGGCGTTGGAACAGGTCATCGACCTGTTCACCGCGAAGGTTCCCCAGCAGCTGAGCGAGCTGGCCTCGCTGGGCAGGACGTTGAAACGGCGTTCCGTGGACATCCTGGCCTATTTCGACCGGGAAGGGACCTCGAATGGGCCCACCGAAGCGATCAACGGCAGGCTGGAACACCTACGTGGATCGGCCCTGGGGTTCAGGAACCTGGCGAACTATATCGCACGCTCACTGTTGGAGGCTGGCGGATTCAGGCCCCGGTTACACCCTCAATTGTGAAGAGCCGTTATAGGAGACTCCGATGTCATCGGGGAGAGTTTTGCTGGGTATTCGATCCATTTGAAACTGCTGCATCTAGCTCGGGGCGAGACTCAAGTGCTCCTGACGCGGTATCGGTGAAAATCCGATAGCACCCAGCAGCAGTAAGCGCATCGTGCTGCAACCGAGCGTCTTGATCACCAGTAGACACTCGCGCGTATCCAAGAAGATGTCCCATGCTTTGAAATGTATCAAAACCCGTCAATCATCGATAGAACTGACTCATAGATTATGGAACTGGGTTTTGAACCTCTGCGCGAAAAGTTGACCCTTGAATTTTCAACTGAAATGGCGTGATGCGATTTCCCCAATTTCAGTGTGTCAAAAACGAATGTTTTCGGTATCCGTAGATGACTCATGACTCCAGCGCATGATTGCGCAAGACTCGAGTGTTACCCTAACTAGCTGCAATCTCCCTATCTCCCTAGTGGCAGATTCTTTGGTCACGTATCGACGTTGAGGGTGGCGGTAGGATTCTTTTGTGGGAATCAAGCGAAAACAATCCATCCAGCTAGTGGGAATGACCGAAGCTCACTGGGCCGATGTATCACGTATCTACGCTCAGGGCATCTCCACGGGCCTTGCCACGTTCGAATCCGAGGTGCCGAGCCGCGAAAAATTCTTCGAGTCCAAGATTCCTGGATTATCTTTGTCTGCTTTGACTCCGGAAGGCGCTGTTGCAGGGTGGGCGGCAGCCACAGCCGTATCCCAGCGTCCTGCTTACCAAGGGGTCGTGGAGCATTCAGTCTATGTTGACCAAGAATATGCTGGCTGCGGCGTCGGGACCCGGTTGCTCACTGAACTCATCGCCCTAGCAAGACGCCACGGGTACTGGATGGTGCAATCCTCAATTATCGCGGACAACGATGCCAGCCGAATCCTGCATGGCAGATCGGGCTTTCGCGAAGTCGGGCGACGAGAAAGGATTGCCAGGGCCACACGAGGAGAAGCGGTCGGTCAGTGGCTGGATACCTACCTGTATGAACTCAGACTGTAGTCGGGCTGACTGGTTAATCCAGAATCGGTGCGGCAGGCGGAAAGCCTGGCGCACCGATTCAAAGGATCAAAGAAGATTTACAGGTAGTCTGCGAAGTCCTTCTCGATGACAGCCTTCGGCTTGGCTCCGATCGAGGTAGCAACGTGCTCGCCACCCTTGAAGACGTAAACAGCTGGGATGCTCGTGATATCGTACTTGGCTGCGATGCCCTGGTTCTCGTCAACGTTGACCTTGACGACGTCAACCTTCGCAGCATGCTCTTCAGCGATCTGATCCAGAACTGGACCCAGCTGGCGGCAAGGGCCGCACCACTCTGCCCAGAAATCGAGGATGACTGGCTTTTCGGCATCCAGAACTTCGCTCTGGAAGGTTGCTTCAGTTACTGCTTTTGCGTTGCTCATAAGAGAGAACCCCTTTCTGGGAAAACTAATTAGCCTGGGGGTTTCATCGTTCAGTGCTTCATTAACTGTCTTTAACGAGGAAAAGGTGATCTGAACTGGGAAAATAGAGGTGTTGAAGCTTCATCCACCCAGTTCAAAGGATCACCTTTTCAGTGCATCAGTCTACCCGCGTTTTCCCGCATGTCCCGACAGAACTCACCGGGCAAGCCCTGGTATCCCAGGCAGGGCTCGGGGTGCTGACCAGTTTCCTCAACGCCCTGGACTTCCGCCAGCTCTGCGAGGACAGGTTCTCCCAGTTCGTCCCAGCCACGGCCATTCACCGGCCTGGGAAGATGATCGCTGACCTGGCCATCATGCTCGCTGCGTGGGGTGAACAAGTCACCGATATCGACCAGCTCAGCTCCTCACCGGGCTTGTTTGGCCCGGTGGCCTCCGAAGCCACGATCAGTCGCATGATGGCCCGGATCAAGGACCAGCCTGCGGCGTTCGAGTACGCGTTCGCCACCATGCACCGCACGCTGCGCTCCCGCATCTGGGCCGCGGCCGGGGCGAGGAATCCTGCCGCCCGGGCCACGGCCAAGGACCCACTGACCCTCGATATCGATGCCACATTGGTGCACGTGCACTCCGATAAAGAACACGCTACGGGCACCTATAAGCGCGGCTTCGGGTTCGCGCCGATGACCGCTACGGTGGATTACGGCAAAGAGAACGGGACCGGGGAAATCCTGGCCGTGCTCCTACGTCCCGGGAACAAGGGCGCAAATTCTGCCGCTGACCACATCACGATCCTGGACCAGGCTTTGGCGCAGCTGCCCGATGACTTCTACGACGCCGACCAGCAATTGATCGGTGAGAAGATTCTAGTGCGCACCGACAGCGCTGGTGCTTCACGCGAGTTCCTGCACCACCTTCACGCACTGGGAATCCAGTTCTCCACTTCCTACGCCCTGCCGGTGGTCAATGAACGGTTTATCCGGTGGATCGATGAGAAGAAGTACTGGGAACCAGCCACCGACCAACACGGCAACCTGCGCGATGACGCGTGGGTTATCGATGCGAGCAAAGTGCTGGTATTGAAGGACTACCCGCCAGGCACCCGCATCTACCTGCGCGCCGAACCGCTGCATCCCGGGGCGAAGGCCTCACTGTTCGACACCGACGGCAACCGCATCACCGCGTTCCTCACCAACGCGCCACGCTACAACCCAGCGTTTCTTGACGCACGGCACCGGGCCCGGGGACGGTGTGAAAACCGGATCAAAACGCTGAAGGCCACCGGGTTGGGCAAGCTGCCTTACTGGTCGTTTGCAGCGAATCAGGCCTGGACGAACCTGGCGGTGCTGGCCATGAACCTGACGTGCTGGATTCAGCTGGCGATGCTTCCGGTGGGGCATCCTGCCGGGTGTTGGGATGTGAAGCGGTGGCGGTACCGGTTGTACGTGATTGCCGGGAAACTGATCACCAGTAGCCGGCAAACAGGCCTGTTGGTACCGGCTACCGCACCGGAAGCAGCGCTGCTGATCGAACTGCTGGAACGGGCCCACGCTTGGTACCAGCAATGGAGGCATGGCCAGCTGGCCGCCTGAACCGGCAGCTACCCTGCCCGTCAACGAGATGAAAGGCACGACCGGAATAGTGGAGTCCGGCACCCACACCAGTGATCCTGGTGTTACCAGCGACCCCGAAACTGGAGAAAGCCGCTGACTTCCAGGAAAACCGGAAATCAGCGGCTCTCAACGCCCCGATGAAACCGCTGGGTTAGACGGTAGCTACAGTCTCATTGACGTTAGCCAGGTAGTGCTCCACGTCCTGTGCAGCCGCGCAGCCGGAAGCAGCTGCGGTAATTGCCTGGCGGTAGGTGGAATCGATAACATCGCCGGCAGCAAATACACCTGGCAGCGAAGTCTTCGAGGTGCGTCCTTCGACGGCAATGGTGCCCTCGGAAGTCAGCTCGAGCTGATCCTTGACCAGATCAACACGTGGGTCGTTGCCAATGGCAACGAAGATGCCGGTGACATCCAAGGTGCTCTTGGCGCCGTTGACGAGGTTGTTCAGCTCGATGCTCTGAACCTTGTCCTCGCCGTTGATGCCCACGACCTCGGAATCCCACACGAAGTCGATCTTCTCGTGCGCCAGGGCGCGCTCAGCCATGATCTTCGATGCGCGCAGCTCGCTGCGGCGGTGCACCACAGTGACCTTGGCAGCGAACTTGGTCAGGAACAGGGCTTCTTCCATGGCTGAGTCGCCTCCGCCAATCACGGCGATGTTCTGCTCGCGGAAGAAGAAACCGTCGCAGGTAGCGCACCAGGAGACACCGTGGCCGGAGAGGCGCTTCTCGTCGTCCAGGCCCAGTTCGCGATAGGCGGAGCCGGTGGAGATGATCACGGTGCGGGCCTGGTAGGTGGTGCCGTCGGCCAGGGACAGGGTCTTGATCTCGCCTGCGAGGTCCATCGCGGTGACATCATCGAAGAGGATCTCGGCGCCAAAGCGCTCGGCCTGCTTCTGCATGTTGTCCATCAGGTCCGGGCCCATGATTCCCTCGGGGAAACCTGGGAAGTTTTCCACGTCCGTGGTGTTCATCAGTTCGCCGCCGGAGGTGACTGATCCTGCGATGACCAGTGGTTTCAGGTTCGCACGCGCGGTGTAAATCGCAGCGGTATAACCGGCCGGGCCGGAGCCGACGATGATTACGTCGCGGATTTCGTCAGAGATCATAGGGATTCTTTCTTCTCGCTGTGGTGTCGTCTTAATTTTTCGGGGAGAGCAGCCGACTGGCCAGATCTGCGACGCGGCGGCTGATCTCGTCTCGCACGAGCAGCATCCGCTCGCGTCCATCGATGCCACGGGAGCTTGGTTCATCGAGTTCCCAAACTTCGATCTCCACACCGTCGGTCGGAGGGACTTCCGCTTCGCGTCCGAGGACGACGACCAGTCCGGCTTGGCGCATTGCATCTTCGGTGAGCTGCTTCGGGTGCTCCGTGGTGATGTCGATGCCCTGTTCGAGCAGCACTTCGGCTGAGAGGGAGTTGATCTTGGATCCCGGCTGCGTGCCCGCCGATGAAACTTCGATCTGGCTACCGGCCCGGGCCTTCATGAGTCCAGCGGCCATCTGTGATTTGCCGCCGTTTTTGACGCAGACGAAGAGTGCCGCTGGTTTGGCTCTTGCGCTCATTTCTTGGCCACCAGACTGGAGCCCAGGGATTCCAAGGCGCCGGGGACTACGGAGAAGTAGGCCCATACTCCGCGCTTCTCGCGGTGCAGGATCCCGGCATCGACCAGGATCTTCAGGTGGTGCGAGACTGTCGGCTGCTTCAGATCCAGCGGTTCGGACAGGTCGCACACGCAGGTTTCGGCCGATTTGCTTGCGGAAACGATGGAAAGGATGCGCAAACGGTTTGGATCAGCCAGGGCCTTGAAGCGCATTGCCAGCAGCTCGGCATCCTCAGGCTGCAGAATCTGCTCGCCTTGAGATGGGACGCAGCATAGCTCGGGCGCTTCGGCGGGGCTTGCGCCAGCGGGAATCAGGGTGGGAATGCTCATCGGTTTCGGCTCGTTTCTTCGCTCATATCAGAGATTGACAAACGTCGATATAAGCAAGCATACTCGAAACATCGATGTTCGTCGATGTCTCAACTTGGAGTGATGATTGCATGACACCTGCGACCGTGCCCGACACCGCCCCTGTGGCGGCCAAACTTTCCTTCCTGGACCGCTACCTGGCCCTATGGGTCCTGCTTGCAATGGCCGTCGGCTTGGGCCTGGGCCGGATCTTCCCGCAGCTCGGTGAGCTGCTGGATCGATTCACCATTGCAGGTGTCTCGGTGCCCATCGCCATCGGCCTGCTGGTGATGATGTACCCCGTATTGGCCAAGGTCCGGTACAACGAGACCGGCCGAGTGCTTGCCGACAAGAAGCTGATGATCACCTCTTTGGTGATCAACTGGGCCCTGGCTCCTGCCTTCATGTTCGTGCTGGCTTGGATCTTCCTGGCAGACCTCCCCGAATACCGCACCGGGCTGATCATTGTGGGCCTGGCGCGCTGCATCGCCATGGTGTTCATCTGGAATGACCTGGCCTGTGGCGACCGCGAGGCGGCCGCCGTGCTGGTGGCCATCAACTCCGTGTTCCAGGTCATCGCCTTCGGCGCCCTGGGCTGGTTCTACCTGCAGCTGCTGCCATCCTGGCTTGGTCTGGAAACCACCAGCGCCGAGTTCTCCATTGCCGCGATCACCGCTTCGGTGCTGGTCTTCCTGGGTATCCCGCTGGTGGCTGGCTACCTGACCCGCACCCTGGGCGAAAAGGCCAAGGGCCGCGACTGGTACGAGGGTAAATTCCTGCCGAAAATCGGACCGTGGGCACTGTACGGATTGCTGTTCACCATCGTGCTGCTCTTCGCCCTGCAGGGCGATAACATCATCTCCAAGCCGCTGGATGTGCTGCGCATGGCCATCCCGCTGCTGACCTACTTTGTCGTGGTCTTCGGCGCCGGCATGCTCATCGGCCACGCCCTGAAGCTGGGCTACCCGCGCACCACCACGCTGGCCTTCACCGCGGCCGGCAACAACTTCGAGCTGGCCATCGCGGTAGCCATCGCCACGTTCGGCGCCACCAGCGGCCAGGCCTTGGCCGGCGTGGTCGGTCCGCTGATCGAAGTACCCGTACTGGTAGCGCTGGTTTACGCCGCCTTGTGGTCCCGCAAGTTCTTCCCATCCACTGCTGAAACTCTGAAAAGTTAGCTGGTTAGCCATGTCTTTCGAACTACATGCATCGCACGATGAGCAGCTCACCCGTCTCGCACAAGAATTATCCAAGGGATCACTAGATCTGTCCGGTGATCTAGTGCTCCGAATTGTTCGCGAGTCTTACGCCTCGCTGGCGCGCACGGCCAGCGTAAGCCAGCACCTGGTGTCGCTGACTGAGCGTTTTGCAAAACAACGTTTGGCCGACATCGCTCGACACCACACGCATTCCGATACACCACAGGTGCTGTTCCTCTGCGTCGCGAATGCTGGGCGTTCCCAACTTGCTGCAGCACTGTTGAACCATCTTTCAGATGGCGCAGTCATTGCTCGCTCCGCCGGATCAGCACCATCATCCGAAATCCATCCAGGCGTTCAGCGCATGCTTACCGACATCGAAGGCGAAAGCCGGTCGGCTGAACGTTTCCCCAAACCGCTGACCGATGATGCAGTACGCGCTGCGGATGTTGTCATCACGATGGGCTGCGGGGATGTTTGCCCCATCCTTCCCGGGGTCCGCTATGAAGAGTGGGACGTGCCAGACCCCGCTGCCGCATCTGGCCAGGACCTTGAAGAAATTCGCGAAGACATCACCACACGCGTTCGTGCACTGCTCGACACGCTTAGTAACAAGTAAAAACTTGGGAGACTCAACAATGGAAAACCTGAAGCCTTCAGTACTGTTTGTCTGTGTCCACAATGCAGGCCGCTCGCAAATGGCCGCCGCATACCTCGCGCACCTTTCCGAAGGGCGGATCGAGGTTCGTTCGGCAGGGTCCGCGCCAGCAGAATCGGTCAACCCTGCCGCCGTGCAGGCGATGGCCGAGGAGGGCATCGACATGTCGGCGGAAACCCCGAAGATCCTGACCACCGAAGCGGTGAAAGAATCCGACGTCGTGATCACCATGGGCTGCGGCGATACCTGCCCGATCTTCCCCGGCAAGCGCTACGAAGACTGGAAGCTGGATGACCCAGCAGGACAAGGGGTCGATGCAGTGCGTCCGATCCGCGACGAGATCCGCGCGCGCATCGAAACCCTCATCAGCGAACTGCTGCCACAGCGTTAGGAACACCCCTCATGACTAAGCAGCATCCAATTATTGTCATCGGCGCAGGACCCGTCGGCCTGGCCACCGCCGCCCACCTCAGCGAGCGCGAGCAGCACTTCCTGGTACTCGAGGCAGGCGCGCAAGCTGGAGCGTCCATGGACGAATGGGCGCACATCAAACTTTTCTCCCCCTGGAAATACAACGTCGATGCCGTTGCGCGCCGCCTACTGGAAACGCCCTCAGGAGCCTACGCCGCGGACTGGGCGATGCCCCGCGAAACATCGCTGCCAACCGGAGGCGAACTAGTCGAAGGCTACCTCAAGCCACTGGCCGCGCACCCTGGCCTAGCACCTTCCATCCGCTTCCAGCACCGCGTCCTTGCCGTCTCCCGCGTAACGGATGAAGGAACGGGCCTGGACAAAACCCGCACCGGCGGACGAGATCAAGCACTCTTCCTGGTGCGCGCCCAGACCCCTGACGGAATTCAGGATTTCACGGCCAGAGCAGTCATTGACGCGTCGGGCACGTGGAACACCTCTAACCCAGTAGGCCGCGCCGGACTCGAAGCACCCGGCGAAGAGGAAGCCCGAACCCAGGGCAAAATCACCTCGCCCTTGCCTGATCCCCTTGGAGCTGACCGCGAGAAGCTGACAGGAAAAACAATCCTGGTCCTCGGGGCTGGACACTCGGCTGCCAACACCCTCATATCGCTAGGCCGGCTGAAGCAGGAAAACGAGGACACCCAAATCCTATGGGGCCTGCGTGGGGCGGCGAATCCGATCAAACTCTACGGTGGCGGGGCTGCGGACCAACTCCCGGCTCGTGGTCAGCTCGGTACCAGTCTGCGCCGCCTCGTTGAAAACGAACACATTACATTGCTGGAGAACACATCGATCACACGACTGACCAGCGACAACCAACTACACGTGCAGTTGGCTGATGACCGTGAGATGACCGTCGACTTCATCGTTCCCGCCACGGGTTTCCGCCCGGACCTGGGCATGCTCTCAGAGCTGCGTCTGGAACTCGACCCAGCAGTTGAAGCGCCCCGCCAGCTCGGACCGCTCATCGATCCTGAATTCCATAGCTGCGGAACAGTGAGCGCCCACGGCGAAAAGGTGCTGGCTCACCCAGAATCGAACTTCTACATCGTTGGAATGAAAAGCTACGGGCGCGCGCCCACATTCCTCATGGCCACCGGCTACGAGCAGATACGCTCCATCGCGGCCCACCTGGCTGGCGACGCCCACGCCGCTGCCATGGTCGAGCTCGATCTGCCAGAAACCGGTGTATGCTCCACTGACCTCGGTGGATCATGCGATTCCCCCGTTGAAGAATCCGACGGCTGCAGAACCGTTGATACCGAACCGGCTGGATGCTGCGGTGAACCACAGCCAATCACTCTCGGAATCCCCACCGGAACCCAGCATGGTTTCACAGAGACGCAACCTGCAAAATAGCACCGATTGATGGGTAGCCACTTCGAAAACTTCGAGGCGGCTACCCATTTCTTTATGCCACGCATTGCCCGCCTGCTCGTTCCGGACGCCATGCAATACGCCATTCCAACTCTAAAAAACCGCCAATTGAAACCAATAGTCACAGATGCCTCGTCTGCAGGAAGCTTCCTGTCTCAAAAACGAACGTTATTGAGAGCGTCACTCGTTGCTGCACGGCTGACCACCCAGAAAGAACAGGCCCGAGCATCCATGGAAAACGCGTCAGATATCGCCGAGAAGTTCGCGGCACTTGGCTCCATGGACGCCGTGAAGGACTCCGGTGCTTTCGACGAACTTATGGGATTCATCGACCGTGGTGAGATCCAGCTCGACGGCAAAGACGGCAACATCGAAACAGAACATCCGCGCCGGGCTGGAACGCGGTCTGAAAGCCGAACTCACCGACCACCTCGGCTACGAGCAAGGACGCCTCATCCCGAACTCCCGCAACGGCTCATATCCGAAAACCGTGTCCACCATGGCCGGGGATATTGACCTTCAAATCCCGCGGGACCGGGCTGGCACGTTCGTTCTGACGCTGGTGCCCCAGGGCTCACGTCGTACCGGCGGCCTGGATGGAATGGTCATTTCTCTGTACGCCGGGGGCATGACGGTGTGGGATATCGCCTACCATCTGGAAACCACGGTGGGCACCCAGCTGTCTCATGACACGATCTCACCGATCTCCCGAGAGGGAACATACGCAAATTAGAGATCCGTGAAATGCTGCTGTCTAACCGATAGATTTTAGGGGTTTGACGCGGCACCTTGAGGAATCTTCCATGGCAATGCCAAGGGACGCGGAATGGCATAGCCCTTCCCGTACGGCGGTTTAGGTGCCGCAGAAAGTCCGGTAGGGTCCGAAGCTTTCCGGGGCGGCAGCGGCGTATCGTTCGAAGCCGGGGCGTTGCTCGAAGGGTGCGGTGACCGCGGCCAAGAGCTGCGAGAAGGGTTCCAAATCACCGTCGACGGCGGCAGCGAGAGCCTCCTCGACCAAGTGGTTGCGCGGGATATAGACAGGGTTGGTCCGGTCCATCCGGTTCGCATCCGGTTCCAATGCCCGCCACCGCTCGACCCAGGTATCGAAGGCGGCAGGGTCGGAGAACATTGAGTGTGCGGGCTCGGTGTCACCGCGCGCGGCGGTGCCCAGGTTCCGGAAGAAGGAAGTGTAATCGATGCGGTCTGCCTGCAGGAGAGCGAAGAGTTCGTCAGTGAGTGACGTGGCTATTTCATCCTCGAATCTCTCGTCCAGACCAAGTTTGGTTTTCATTCCGGCCAGCCACGTGGCACTGTACTGAGTGTGGAAGGCACCGAGTGATTCCTGTGCCAGGGCAACGGAATGTTCCTGGTTTTCATGGAAGAGTGGCAAGAGGGCTTCGGCAAGACGGGCAAGATTCCACTGCGCTACGATGGGCTGATTGCCATAGGCATAGCGCCCGCTTTCATCGATTGAGCTGTAGACCGTTGCCGGGTCAAAAACCTCTATAAAGGCGCACGGGCCGTAATCGATGGTTTCCCCCGAGATGGTCATATTGTCGGTGTTCATCACCCCGTGGATGAAACCCACCAGCATCCAGTGGGCGGTTAAAGTTGCCTGGGCGGTGAGCACCGCTTCGAACAGTGCGAGATAAGGATTTTCCGCTTCCATCACCTGCGGATAGTGGCGCTCAATTGCATGGTCTGCGAGGCGGCGCAGCAGATCCTCGTTGTTCATGGCCCGTACGTATTGGAAGCTGCCGACCCGCAAATGGCTGCTGGACACCCGGGTCAGCACGGCGCCGGGCAGCAGCGCCTCGCGGCGAACCGGTCGCCCGGTCGCTACCACTGCCAGTGAGCGTGTGCTTGGAATGCCCATGGCATGCATTGCCTCACTGACCACGTATTCACGGAGCATCGGACCGATGGCGGCGAGTCCATCGCCACCGCGAGCGAACGGTGTGCGTCCGGAACCCTTGAGGTGAATATCTCGAAGGTTGCCAGCCGAATCCATGAGCTCGCCGAGCAATAGGGCGCGCCCATCACCCAGTCGCGGAGAGTAGGATCCGAACTGGTGACCGGCATAACCCTGCGCCACCGGGGTGGTGCCACTGGGGAGCACGGTACCGAGTAGCAGCTGCAGACCCTCGGGGCTTTGCAAGGACTCGGAGTTGAAGCCCAGTATCTCGGCCAGTGGCTCGTTGAGTACGAGCAGCCGGGGATCCGGAGCCTCCTCCGCCTGCCAGTGAACGGCGAGCTCGGGAAGTTCACGGGCGAATTGTCCGCCAAAGATGATGCTTGATTGTGCGTCGGCAGTCATATTTCAAGGGTACCTGTGATGTGGTGCGGGCAGGTTATGCAGGATAGTTCCAAGCCTCGACCCCAGCATCGGAGGTATAACGCCTTAGTGCGACAGAAAGAGTGAGCGCTCATGACGGCGGATTTCCGCTGGCAGCAGGATCTGCTGCCAGCGGAGAGCCGTTACCGCTTCAGTTCAACGTTGGCTGTTTTCCCTATTCAAGGCTGGGTGCTAATTAGCCGGAAGGTACCACTGTTCTGGCAACTTGGTGCGGAATCTCGGTACATCGGAGACACCGGATCTCGCCACTTCGTGAACAACCGATCTCAATCTCTTCGTGCACAGGTGCCAAGAGCAGATTCGTCGGGCCTAGGGTTTCTGCATCCAACATCGTTAGACGTGGTTGAACACTTCTGGTTTTTGGTCTTCCCGAAGCACCGACTGTTCACGATACTCAGGGGCCTTGCGTTCCCCCTGTGTGGTGGTATTCGTTAGCCCGATTCCCTGATCGAGTAGGAAGCGATGAGTTTACCCCGCGCATGCAAAGCCATCAACGGCAGTGGGAAGGAGAGAACAACTTCTGTAGTGTCTGGATCAGAAAGTAGGAGCTCTTCCTCGGTTACCGCGCGATGAAACTGACGTCCAGCAAAAGTCGTCGGAACAGAAGTGTGCTTCTCCTGGTAGAAGTCCTTGCGCTGTTCTCTCCTCACTTCGACTAGCATCTGGTTCGAGGCCAGTTCCGACGTGGGTTCATCAAGGATGTCAGCGTCGATGATTTCACCTGTCATTGGCACCACGATAGTCGCCTTGTCCAGCTCAACCTGACGCAATTTGCGCACCCTAAGACACTCCGCCGCTTTGTCCTCTAATACCATCAAGGGGATCGGTTCGGTTGCAAGGGAATGAACGAGCGTTTCCCACGCCAAACGTGGGGTGGCTTGATGCAGCGATTGATGCGGCCGACGTTGGGTGTCATGCTGGCGACAGTGTTTGATCCGATTCTTCGGCTTCGTGAGATTCTGTAGTTTGTTCGCGTCTAGAAAATGCTGCGGCACCTGATATGAAAGTTCACTTTGCCTTGGATCGTGGGCTTACCTGACAGCCCTCTGATCGGCATGGTTCGCTTGGATGCGAGGAAGTTTTCCACTGCATCGGTCGACCCCTGGCGCAGTTGCTTGAACGCCTTGGAATGGTCGCTGAGCAGCTCCTTCGGAGCCCCGTGCGCCTCAATCGCCCGGGCGAGCACGTCCTGGGGATCGCGGCTGTTCTCGTCTTGCTCTGATAGACCCATGAGCCCATGATGTAGTGTGTCGCGTAATCGAGCGTCTGATGGATGGTGTCCAGCTTGCTTGTACCGGTACGGAACAAGGCGCCAAACTGCCACAACGCCATCGCAGTGGCTCTGGCTCACGGGAAATTCGAAGACCAGTCAATCGGACCTTGCTGAGATGTTATTCGTTGCTGACAATCCCGGTGCTTGCACGGGCACTTCCATGTCTTTGCGCACTGCAATCGACAGCTCCTTCCACACTTACCCGTCGACGGCATCGCCCCGAGCGGACTGGGCGTCGCTACTGGCTCCTCGCAGCCAGATGCCCTGCTCGTGCTGCCGTGTGCCTGCATTGGTGCAGAGGTTCCATCGACACCGCCTCGGTGGCTAGTTCCTGCGGATGATCCCGGTGAAGCCGGCCACGAAAAGGGTGGTAAACACCCAGCTGAGGGTTTTCAGTATGCTCCCCACCCACGCCAGGGCCTCTCCCTGGGCGCTGCCAAAGGCGATCTGGCATGCCTCGTGCACTCCGGTCGATACCAGCGGGAAGGAGAGCTCCACTCCGACCAGCAGGCGTTGGGTTGCCATGCAGCCGATGCTGGTGCCGTCCACTTGCAGTTCCGCGGCCGTAGCCAGGCCCTGGGGCAGGATCCAAAAAATGAGAACCACAGTGAGCAGGAAGAGCCCGGCGAGCCAGGCCAGGGCCTGTGAGGAGCGGTACCCGTAGCCCACGGTGACCCGGGTCAGCTCTCCCCACAACTTCGCTCCGAAACCCGGATTCGCGCGAGCGAGTTGATCGCGCCGTTGCCGCATCAGAATCATCCGCGCTTCGCCGTCATGGCCGGCACCCCGGGCATTTCCGGCAAGTTGCTGATACGGATGTGCGGCATAGCGTGGGGTGCCCAGCTGCAACAGGTCCAGCCACTGCGTCACCTCATTGGTGGGGAGCCCGAATACCCCAACCCATCCACCTCCCAGTTATTGCTCGGGCGATGCGTGGCCGCTCTTGCCGCTTTCGCGGAGACCACCAACCGCCCTTTCACGCTTGCGCCTACAAGGCCGACCCTGCCAACGGCCGCAAACGTGCCGTCCATGAACAAGTCCCTTGCGATGCTGATCCCGTTGGCCGACAAGGCTGGCCCATCGGGGTTCGCGAGGTGCGCATCGCGCAGACTGAGTTGGCCACCGATTCGTGCCCCAAGAAGCCGGACCGCCCCCGCATCTCCGGTGCCGAAGGCCTTGAACCCGTCGTTCATTCGTAGGCCACCCTCGGCCGTGACCCGGTCGCCCGACAACGCTGGACCATCACTATTTTCCAGATGCGCATTGCGCAAATTGAGTTGGCCGCCGATGCTGGCGCCCTGACAGCGCACCGCACCGGAGGGGCCAACGCCCAATGCCGTGAACCCATCATTGAGAATCATTCCGCCGCCCACGTGGAGCCGGTCTGCTGAAAGGGCTGGGCCCTGCTCATTTTCCAGCCGTGCGCCAGTGAGCCGGAGCGTGCTGCCGATATTGGCCCCGGTCAGGCACAGTGCACCGGATTTCCGGCCAGCGGTGGATACCCCGATAGTCGAACCGTGCAGTGCGAGCCGTGGAATGCGGCATTCTCGTGCGTTGATTCCTTCGGGTATATGACACCCGGCCAATTCAAGGGGGATGGCCACCACCATGTTTTCCAGGTCCAGTCGCCCGACTATTCGTGCGCCACTGACCCGTAATCCGCACGGATCGGGGCCTTCCACGGGAACAAGCTGGCCGCGCAGAATACTGCGGATCACCTCCGAGCGGATTTCACGCACGGCTCCCCACCCGAGCATTTCCTCGCCGCTTGCTCCCGAGTGCTCGGTGTAGGCGGAATCCAGGTCGAGACGCAGCCCGGCAACGAGGTGGTCGATCAGCCGCTGCTCCAACGGTGTCAGTACCATGGACCACAGCATCACACACTGACCCTCGTGGAGGGAAACATCCGTGGTCGTGAAAAGGGGAACTCGGGGGAGTGGCACAGACTGGTCCGGCGGGTTCGGTGCATCGGGCCGGTTCCCAGGCGCTCTGTGTCCACCAGCTGTCGACCGGGGCTTCGAGGAAGGAAGTGCCAACGGGAAGTATCGGCCGAGGTGGAGCTAGCTTCTGCGGACGATACCGGTGAATCCGGCGACGAAGAGGGCGGTGAATCCCCAGCTGAAGGCCTTGAGCACGGCCCCGACCCGCAAGAGGTGTTCTCCCGCGGCGCTTCCAGCATCGATCTGGCAGGCGATATCCGCACCTGTTGATACCAGTGGGAAGGAGAGATCGATGGCGATCAGGATCCGTTGGGTGTTCGTGCAGGCGAGCCCGAGCCCGGACTGCTGCATCTGCGGTGTGGTGACCAGGCCATCGACGGCCCACCAAAAGACCATGCCCAGCGCGATGCAGAACACCGCCCCGACCCACAGCAACGCCAGCCAGGGACGGTAACCGTATCCCACGGTGACCCGGGTCAACGCTCCCCAGAGCCTTTCTCCGGAACCCGGAGCGGCACGATGGAGCTGGTCCCTTCGCTGCCGGATCAGGATCCTGCGGACATCGCGGTCATGGCCGGCCTCCCGGGCGTTCTTCGCCAGCTGCTGGAAGGGCTGGGCAGCATAGCTCCAGGTGCCGTGCACCAGCAGGTCGAGCCACTGCCTCACATCCTGGGTGGGATAACCACGATAGGTCGCGCCGTCCAGATCCCAACGGCATGTGGGATCGGCGCGGCTGGCCGCCGCCTGCACTGCTTGGATGGACACGAAGAGACGTCCTGCGATCGCCGCGTCCCTCAGACTGACCAAACCCACGGCACGAAACCCGTCGTCGAGGTACATGTCGGACTCCACCGCGACCCCGTCAGCGAGGAGGGATGCGCCATCCGGGTTCTGCAGACGCGCACCGTTCAGGCTGAGCTGGCCTGCGATGCGCGCACCGGGAAGGCGAACCGCGCCCGCTTGCCCGGTACCGGCTGCGTTGAACCCTTCATCGAGAAATACGTCATTGCCCACGATGGCCCGGTCCGCCTGCAAGGCTGGCCCAGCGGCGTTCTCCAGCTGCGCCGTTCTCAGGCTGAATTGTCCGTTGATCCGCGCCCCGGAAAGCCGGATAGTACCCATATCACCGTGGCCGGTAGCATGGAAATCATCGCTCAGGTGCAGATCACCTTCCACCGTGATGACATCTGCGTTGAGGGCCGGGCCGCTGCCGTTCGCCAGTTGTGCGCCGCTCATGCTGAACTGGCCCATGACTCTGGCTCCGAGTAGGCGAACCGTACCCGCCTCGCCGGTGCCCGAGGCTTCGAAACCCTGATCAAGGTACAGATCGCCGTGGACGATGATCCGGTCGGCGCTGAGCGCCGGGCCCTCGGCATTAACCAGGTGTGCGTTGCTCAAGCTGACTAGTCCACCGACCCGGGTACCGACGAGGCAGATCGTTCCGATTTCACCCCGCCCGGTGGCGGTGAAGCTGCCGTCGAGGAAGAGGCTGCTTTCAACGGTGATCCCGTCGGCGTTCAGTGCCGGGCCGTCCTTGTTCTCCAGGACGGCGTCACTCAGGCTGAGTTGGCTGCCGATCCGGGCGCCGACAAGGCGGATCGTTCCGCTGTCACCGCGCCCGGTGGCGGTGAAGGTGCCGTTCAGGAAGAGGCTGCCTTCGACGATGAGTGCATCTGCGTTCAGCGCCGGACCATCCGCGTTTTCCAGGTGTGCGTCGTTGAGGCTGAGTTGGCCGCCAACCCGCGCCCCGGGTAGCCTCAGCGTACCGATACCGTCCCGTCCGCTGGCTTTGAATCCACCCTCGAGCAACATGCTGCCCTCGACGTTGATCTGGTCCGCGATGAGGGCCGGCCCGGCATCGTTGTCCAGGTGCGCATCACTCATGCCCAGATCCCCACGGATCCGGACTCCGGGCAGCCGGATCGTTCCGGCGTCACCGGTGCCGGAGGCGGTGAATTCCTCGTCGAGGAACATGCTGCCACCGAGCACCAGATGGTCGGCTTCCAGCGCGGGGCCTGCGGCATTGGCCAGCTGCGCATCCTGCAGATTCAGGTGGCCGCCGATGCTGCCTCTGTTCAAGACCAGGGTCCCGGAGGCGTCCTTGGCCACGGCGCGGAAACCTTCGTTGAGCAGCAGATCTCCTTCGACCACGATCCCGTCGGCGACCAGAGCGCAGCCCTGCTCAGCGGACAGGTCCGCGCCGGACAACCACAGTGAGCCCGTGATCCGTGCCTCCGAAAGGCACAACGCCTCCGCATGCCCGCTGGCTGACTGGGCCCCGATCACCGATCTGCGGAGCCAGAGCTTGGGGATCGTGCAGTCCCGGGCATTGATCCCCGCCGTCACGAGACAGGATTCCAACTCCAAGGCAAGGGACGTGCGAAGGCTCGCCAATTCGAGCCGTCCGATGATCCGGGCACCGCGCAGCCGCAGGCCTCGCGGGTCATACCCTGCCCCGGGCGGGGGCAGCTCGCGCAGGATCCGGCGGATCACCTCGGCCCGGATATTGTGCTCGGGCCCCCACCCGTCCATCCGCTGCAGGTCAACGACCGCCCCATCGTTGTCGGCGGGGTCCAGGTTGAGAAGTTCACCAGCCACCACGTGGTCGATCAGCCGTTGCTCCGCCGCTGTCAGTTCCATGGACCACAGCATCACATACTTGCCCTGGGCAGGGAAGGGGCGATCGGCCAGGCAGCGGCAGCCCATGGGTGTGGGCACCTGCGACGAATGTGCCGCGGCCCGGGGAAGTACCGGGAACGCTGCGGTTAGAGGCCCTCGAGTCGTGCCACGTTGTCCTTCACGATGGCTTTGAAGTCTCCACCGGACGCGGCGAAGATTTGCCGCTGCAGCTTGTACTCGCCACCGTGCTCGATGATGTCCAGGACCCCGTGCAGTTCCTCGACGCAGCCCAGGCGTTCGGCCACCGGGGTGAGGCGTTTGACTTCTTCACGCAGGTGATCGGTCACCAGCATCTCGTCGCCCTGGGCGTTGAGGATGATGATGGCGTCCAGGCCGTAGCGGGCGGCGCGCCATTTGTTTTCGGTGCGGAACCATGGCGGCATGACAGGGATCTTGTATCCGGCTTCCAGGCTCAGCGACATGTCGTGGACCAGGCATTGGGTCAGGGCGGTGATGGCCTTGATGTCCGCCAGGTTGCTCACCCCGTCGCAGATGCGCATTTCCACGGTGCCCAGGCGTGGTACCGGGCGCACATCCCAGCGGATTTCCGAGACATCATCGATGACCCCGGTGTGCAGCATGTCGTTGACGTGGGATTCGTATTCTGCCCAGTCGTTGAAGTGGAAGGGAATCCCTGCGGCGGGCAGTTGCTGGAACATCAGCGAACGCTGCGAGGCGTATCCGGTGTCCTCGCCGCCCCAGTAGGGGCTGGAAGCGCTCAGGGCCTGGAAATGCGGCTGGTAATTGATTAGCCCGTCGGTGATCGGCAGGGCCTTGTCCCGGCTGTCGAGACCCACATGGACGTGTACCCCGTAGATCACCATCTGCCGACCCCACCACTGGGTGCGGTCGATTAGCTTGGCGTACCGGTCCTTGTCGGTGACCGGCTGCTGGGTGGGCGCAGCGAAAGGGTGTGATCCCGCGCAGTAGAGATCCACACCCAGGGGAGTGGTGACCTCGGTCAGCAGACGCAGGTTCTGCCGTAGTTCCTCACCGGCCGAGGCCACGGTGTTGTGCACACCGGTGACGATCTCCACGGTATTCAGCAGTAGCTCGGGCTTGATGGTGGGGTGTTCCTCATCGGGCTGGATGCCGTCACGTTCCTTGACCGTGGCCAGGACTTCTTCGGCCACCGAGCATAAATCCGCGGTGTCCTGGTTCACCAGGGCGATTTCCCATTCAACGCCGATTGTTGACTGCGCAGACTGGGCAAAATCGATCTTCTGCACGGTGCTCCTAGGTGTTTTCGGGCGACCAGGCATTCGGCCTTTCTCCAGCCAAAATCTACAGTCACCAGCCGATGTGGTGAATACAACCTAAACCATTTTGACGCGGCCACGAAGTATCTGACGACCAAATCCGGCCCCGCAGCGCGGAATGTTCGTCACAATTACGGGTTTCGTACCGGTTCGACTTCGATCGCCAGGCGTTTGTCACCGATCCGCGACAACACCAGGGTCGCGTGGTTCTTGGCACTCTTGGGGGAACCGGCCAGCAGGATTCGGCGTAGTTCCTCGGGGGTGACATCCACCCCGCGTTTCTTGATATCCAATTGACCGATCCCGTTGGCCTTGACCCATGACTTCAATTTCTTGACGTTGTAATCATGTACCGCCAGCACCTTGTACGCCTTGGCGAATGGTGTGACGACCAGATCCTCATGGGTGAAGTAGGCGATATGTTCATCAAGCAGGGTGCCGCCGGTCTGCAGTAGTAATTCGGCAATCAGATGTGAGCGGATAACCGCGCCATCAGGTTCATAGAGGAAATTTGATAGCGCTCCAACCGGTGCCTTTTCACCCTCCGCGGCCACCACGGGGGAGGTCAATTCATGTGCGCCATTCTTGTCAATGACCAGGGCGGCACGCCTGATCCCAGGCCGAGCCAACCGCCCGAACCACAGGCAGGCTTCCACGACACTGCCGTGATCGGAAATCCAGACCGCCTCAGCGGTGTCCGGGATGGCCTCATGGGGCAGCCCCGGCCCGAGCTTCACGCCGACATCCTTGCCCTGGTCCACCAGTTGTTCCACAAAGGACAGGGGAGGGGAGAACGCCTCCGGATCAAAGATGCGCTTGGTATTGCCTGCGGCCTCGGTGCGCCGAGCAGGATCCAGCCAGATCCCGTCGATATCCGTCAGGTCGGTTTCCTGCGCACTGGCATGGACCACCGTGGCATTCGGGAACGGCATCAGGTTCAGGGTCGCGGCCGCAGCGGTGGTCTCATCACGTTCCACGGCGGTCACCTGCAGCTCGGCACTGGCCAGGGCAATGGAATCGGTACCGATCCCGCATCCCAGATCGGCCACATGGGTGCACCCGGCCCCTGTGAAACGGCGGGCGTGCATCCCGGCAATGGTCAGCCGGGTGGCCTGCTCCAGGCCCGCGGGGGTGAACACCAGGGAATCGGCAAAGGGACCGAATTTCACCCGGGCACGGAACCGCAGCTCGCTCTGCATCACCACGGCGCGGACAATGGCCGGGTCGTGGCCGTCCTTGCGCAGTTTCTCGTTTAATGCCCAGGCGGCATCCTTGGTGGCGACCATGGACGGGTCAACGGTCGCCAACAGCTGCCACCCCTCGGGGGAGAGCAGCGAGGAGAAAAGTTCATTCAGGGTGGAGTCATTCGAAGCCTGGGCCATGAATCCAGACTAGTGGATTCATGGCCCGGTATGCTGCCGGGAACCACTAGCGGCGCTTGTGCCCCCGGAAGTCCAAGTGGCGTTCAAGCACCGGATAGTAGCCCTTCACATAGCCGGTGGTGGTCGGATGCAGGCTCAGGGGATCCCCGGGATCGGCGGGGTTCATGTAGATCCACGGGTTGGCCGAACCGAATCCATGGTTGTTGAACTGCTTGGTGACCGAGGCGAATTCCGCGCTGGTCCCCCGGGTGCCCTTGGCTACCGCCTTGTTCAGTCCGTCCGCGAGCTTGTTCAGCTTCTTGGCGTTGCGTACGGTGATGAACTGGTTGTCCCCGCCGGTGGTGGCGAAGATCCGTGGATATCCAAGGACAATGATCTGCCCGCGGGTGGCCTTGTCCACGGTGCGCAGGGTGCCGTTCACGGATTTGGCCAGGCTCGGCAACCTCTTGGTATTGGTTTTCACCAACGCGTCGCATTCCTTGTTGCTTCCGAAGTTGCTGCACGCCAATACCAGTTCGCGCAGGTCAAGGTCGTTGCCGCCGAGCGTGAGGGTGACCAGTTTGGCCTTCTTCAGTTCGGGCTTGATCATCGAGGCGACCTGGCCGATCTGGGCGGAGGTGTAGCCAGCGCAGGCGATATCCAGGGTCAATTTCACCTTGGCTTTACTGGCCACTTTGGTGACATGGCTGGGCCCGTCACCCTGGACGCAGTCGGGGATGGGACCCTCGCGCAGGTTGCCTGACCCGAAACCGGCGGAGTAGGAATCGCCAAGGTTCACGTAATTGATGACCTGTTTGGAGTCGTGCTTGGCCGGGGCGACCAGCGCGTTGGCTGGTGCCAGCCCGGTCATGGCCAGCCCGAGGGTCAAAGCGGCGGCACCCAGTGCGCGGGCCAGCTGAGTGGAACGGATGGTTTTCATGGTGATCTTCCCTGAACAGTACAGGGCGGCACCGCGGAGGTACCGCTGGGGGATGTGAACAGTCTTTGGAGGGGTGAATAGGGGGTGGGCGCCCCTGTTGAAGGCACCCTGGCACCGGCAATTGTTGCGGGCCACGACCGGCATGTACGGGACCGATCCACGCGGAGGAGCAAGACGCGCACGCAACCATGGGGCGTCCGTCTTGCGTGCCACCGATCGTAGGCACCGGATTGTCGGCGTGGGTAGCACCCGACTGGGTCGGTGGGGAAAGAATGGGGTGATCCGGTGTCCGGGCAGCGGCCCACCCCGTTATCTTCTTCACACGTGCCTGCGGGAAAGGCCGTGCTGGCGCGCTTTTTCGACTCCCATGCCCGGGCCAGCCAGAACGGACGGATGTAGGGTCGGGGATGGCGTCCACATGTTCCGTTCCCACGGCATCTTGCCCCAGCGGTTCTGGGGCTTGCCCGACCGAACCGCTGGATAAGACCCAAGCAGGCCTGTTGCTTGGAACCTGGAACTGGATATTGCTCCGTCCAGGCAATATTCTGCCCTGCCGGATTCACCGGCTGGGACCGGGGCGCCACCAAGGAACGAACCGAAGGAAACGGCACCCAATGTCACCGGCCACCCAGGGCTCCTCCACCACCATGGTGGAGCCGACACGGCACCCCAGCACCTCCGAACCGGCGCTCAAGCGAACCCTGAGTAGCCGGCACCTGCAGATGATCGCCATTGGCGGCTCCATCGGTACCGGACTCTTTGTCGCCTCGGGCGGCACCATCTCGCAGGCCGGACCCGGCGGCGCGCTGGTGGCCTACGCGGCGGTGGGCCTGATGGTGTACCTGCTCATGCAGTCCCTGGGGGAGATGTCCGCCAAGATCCCGGTGGCTGGTTCCTTCCAGACCTACGCCACCCGGTTCGTTTCCCCGTCCTTCGGCTTCGCCATCGGCTGGAACTACTGGTTCAACTGGGCCATCACCGTGGCCGCCGAACTGGTAGCCGCCGGAATCATCATGGATTTCTGGCTGCCCGGGGTCCCGGGGTGGATCTGGGCCGGGGTGTTCTTACTGCTGCTCACCGGGTTGAACGCCCTGTCGGCCAAGGCTTTCGGCGAAGGCGAGTTCTGGCTGGCGCTGATCAAGGTGCTGACCGTGATCGTGTTCCTGGCAGCCGGGATCCTGATGATCCTCGGGGTGATCGGCCAGGGAACCAGCGGATTCGGCAACTGGACCCAGCCCGACGAGGTGTTCAACGGCGGATTCATCTCCATCATCGCGGTGTTCATGATCGCCGGGTTCTCCTTCCAGGGCACCGAACTGGTGGGTGTGGCCGCCGGGGAGGCGAAGAACCCGCGCCGGGAAATCCCGCGGGCCATCCGCACCGTATTCTGGCGCATCATGCTCTTCTATATCGGGGCGATCTTCATTATCGGCACCCTGGTCCCGCTCACCGATCCCAGCCTGCTGGCTTCCGGTGAAGCGGATATCGCCGCTTCCCCGTTCACCATGGTCTTCGAACGTGCCGGGATCGCCTTCGCGGCAGCCCTGATGAACGCGGTGATCCTCACCGCAATCCTCTCGGCCGGTAACTCCGGGCTCTACGCCTCCACCCGCATGCTCTACGCCATGGCCAAGGACGGCAAGGCCCCGAAGATCTTCGGCAGGCTCAACCGGCGCGGGGTGCCCATTCCGGCCCTGCTGGCCACCGCCTCCATTGGCCTGTTCGGTTTCCTGACCGCGATCGTGGGGCAGGGTACTGCCTACACCTGGCTGCTGAATGTCTCCGGGCTGTGCGGGTTTATCGTCTGGGCCGGCATCGCGCTCTCGCACTACAGGTTCCGGCGCGGCTTCCTGGCCCAGGGCCACCGGGTGCAGGACCTGCCCTACAAGGCCGCGTTCTTCCCGATCGGGCCGTTGGTGGCCTTCGCCGTACTGGTGTTGGTGATCGCCGGGCAGAACTACCAGGCGGTGCTGGCCGGACAGGGGATCGAGGTGCTCTCGGCCTATATCGGCCTGCCGATTTTCCTCGCACTCTGGCTGGGACACCGGATGGTCACCAAATCCACGGTGGTGCCACTGACGGATATGGACCTGTCCGGGCCGGCCGACCTTGAGGATGAGCCAACTGGACGTTAACCAGCGGTGACTTGTGGCGGTCGTTGGACGCGCCGGGTTTAGCTGTGCGTGAACCCGGGCGCGGAAACATGTCCATTCATTAGCACTCGCCTTGACCGAGTGCTAATGCTCGGCCTAAAGTCGTCTCTGGATGCAGTACCCGAAAGCACTTCGGATACCGCAGCCCATGCCTTACTGGATATGACCAACTGGCACCGCGACGACGGTTGGAGCAATGCCACGGGGCGTTACCGTTTTTTCCATTGGTTCATAAACGAAAAGGAGAGACTGTGTCTGTCTCCATCAAGCCACTCGAAGACCGCATTGTCATCAAGCAGGTCGAAGCCGAAACCACCACCGCCTCCGGCCTGGTGATCCCGGACTCCGCCAAGGAGAAGCCGCAGGAAGGCACCGTTGTGGCCGTGGGTCCCGGTCGCATTGACGACAAGGGCAACCGCGTTCCTTTGGACGTGAATGAAGGCGACGTCGTGCTGTACTCGAAGTACGGTGGCACCGAGGTCAAGGTCGGCGCCGAAGAGTACCTGGTGCTCTCGGCACGCGACGTACTGGCAATTGTCGTCAAGTAACGTCACCCACCTTCAAGTAACCGACCGGGCCCCGCATGGCGATTTCATCGCCTCACGGGGCTACGCGTCGATTACGACCCAAGATTCTTAGGAGTCAATGCATGGCTAAGCAGCTAGCATTCAACGAGGAAGCACGCCGTGCCCTCGAGGCGGGAATCGACAAGCTCGCCAACACCGTCAAGGTGACCCTGGGCCCACTGGGCCGCAACGTGGTGCTCGCCAAGAGCTGGGGCGCCCCGACCATCACCAACGACGGCGTCACCATTGCCCGTGACATCGACTTGGAGGACCCATACGAGAACCTTGGCGCACAGCTGGCCAAGGAAGTCGCCACCAAGACCAACGACGTGGCCGGTGACGGTACCACCACCGCCACCGTGCTGGCCCAGGCACTGGTCAAGGAAGGCCTGAAGAACGTGGCCGCCGGCGCCGCCCCGGGCGATATCCGCAAGGGTATCGAATTGGCCACCGACATCGTCTCCAACCGCCTGGCCGCCAACGCCGTGGCCGTGGAGGACAAGGTCGCCAACGTGGCAGCCATCTCCGCCCAGGACGAGGAAATCGGCGAACTGCTCGCCGAGGCCTTCAAGACCGTGGGCACCGATGGGGTTATCACCATCGAGGAATCCTCCACCACCGCCACCGAATTGGTGGTGACCGAGGGCATGCAGTTCGACAAGGGCTACCTCTCGCCACAGTTCGTCACCGACGTCGAGCGCCAGGAAGCCGTCCTGGAGGACGCGCTGATCCTGGTCAACCCGACCAAGATCTCCACCGTGGCCGAATTCCTGCCACTGCTGGAAAAGGTGCTCGAAGCCAAGAAGCCGCTGCTGATCATCGCCGAGGACATCGAGGGCGAAGCCCTGTCCACCCTGGTGGTCAACAAGCTGCGCGGCCTGCTGAACGTCGTGGCCGTCAAGGCCCCGGGCTTCGGTGACCGCCGCAAGGCCATGATGCAGGACATAGCGATCCTCACCGGTGCCCAGGTCGTCTCCTCGGAGCTCGGCCTGTCGCTGGACCAGGTCGGCACCGAGGTGCTCGGCTCGGCCCGCCGCGTGACCATCACCAAGGATTCGACCACCATTGTTGATGGTGCCGGAACCGCGGAGGATGTCGAGGACCGTGTCTCGCAGCTGAAGGCCGAACTGGAGCGCACCGATTCGGAGTGGGACCGCGAGAAGCTCTCCGAGCGCCTGGCGAAGCTCGCCGGCGGTATCGGCGTGATCAAGGTCGGCGCAGCCACCGAGGTCGAGCTGAAGGAACGCAAGCACCGCATCGAGGATGCCGTTTCCTCCACCCGTGCAGCGCTGGAGGAAGGCATCGTGGCCGGTGGCGGTACCGCCCTGGTTGATGCCCTCTCCGCACTGGACGAGGACGAGCGCGCCACCTCCGCTACCGGTGATCTGGCAGCAGGTGTGGCCATTGTGCGCCGCGCCCTGGTCAAGCCGGCCTTCTGGATCGCCACCAACGCCGGCTACGACGGCTCGGTAGTGGTTTCCAAGGTTGCCGAATCGGCAGTCAACGAGGGCTTCAACGCCAAGACCGGCCAGTACGAGAACCTGCTGGCCGCCGGGATCATCGACCCGGTCAAGGTCACCCGTTCGGCGCTGCGCAACGCAGCCTCGATCGCCGGCCTGGTGCTGACCACCGAAACCCTCGTGGCCGAAAAGGTCGAAGAGGAAGAGGAAGCAGCCCACGCCCACTAGGCGTTGGCCGTAGGCAGAAGCCGTCGCCGGACCGGGCTGGAAAGCCCGATCCGGCGGCGGCTTCGTCGTTAACCCCCAGACAGTGCGGGGTTTGCAACCAGGAGGACCGGGCCACAGGTTCACGGTGGTACCTGGGATACACCGTCCCGGAGATGCCAATCCGTGGGTTGCATCGGGGCCAGGTCAACTGTGATCACGGATCAGGCCACCGGGGAGCCGGGGACCGACAGGCATGTGCGCCGGCTGGGAGCGTGTGCTGCGGTGGAGCCCGGGTGTGTGGCCGGTCTTTTCGGGCAACCCGCAGGACGCGGAAAACCGGGGCCAGCGGCCGGCTGCCCAGCTGGTTCACAGCCGGCTAATCACGATTTGATAACGACACTTGGTATGCTGAGGGGTCAGATAGCGTCCCGAAGCAACGATTCAGCGACCCATCTTCACAACTTTTATGAACCCACACAGCACAGCACAGCACAGCGGCACCCGGCCTGCAGCACCGCAGGCCGGGAAGAAAACCGCGTTCCGGACAGACCTGCAGGGCCTGCGCGCCCTCGCGGTGCTGTTGGTCATGTGCTACCACATTTGGTTCAACAAGGTCTCCGGCGGGGTGGACATCTTCCTGATGCTCTCCGCGTTCTTCATGACCGCCTCGATGGCCCGCCAGATCACCTCCGGCAGCTGGCCCAACCCGGTGCGGTACTGGCTGAAGACCTTCTCCCGGCTGATCGCCCTGGCCGCGGTGGTCATCGCCGCGGTGGTGGCCGCCAGCTGGCTCTGGCTGCCGGGAACCCGCTGGTCCCAGATCATGGACGAGGCGATCGCCTCGCTGACCTACCGGCAGAACTGGGAACTGGCCTCCAGCAACGTCGACTACTACGCGTTCAACACCTCCGCGGCCTCCCCGCTGCAGCACTTCTGGTCCCTGTCCGTCCAGGGACAGATTTTCATCATCTGGCCGCTGCTGCTCATTGCCTCGGCACTGCTCTGGCGCTTCGTGCTACGCAAACTGCGGTACACCACGGTGGCGCTGGGCGTATTCGGTACCATCTTCGGTCTCTCGCTGGGCTACTCGATCGCGCTGACCGCCAGCAACCAGCAGCTGGCCTACTTCCACACCGGGACCCGCATGTGGGAATTCGCTCTCGGCTCCCTCCTGGCCCTCTCGCTGCCGATGCTGCAGCGCCTGAACGAACGTGCCCGCCGGGTCGGCGGCTGGGTCGGGTTGCTGGTGATCATCACCTGCGGCGCGGTGCTGGAAGTCCAGGCGCAGTTCCCCGGCTGGCTGGCCCTGGTACCCACCGTGGCCGCTGCCCTGGTGATCATCGCCCCGGGGGAGCCGGACAAGCGCAACGTCGCCTGGCTGCTGGGACAAAAGCCACTGGTCAAGCTCGGGGATGTCTCCTACGGCATGTACCTGTGGCACTGGCCGCTGCTGGTCTTTTACCTGCACCTGAGCCAACAGGGGAGTGTGGATGCCCTCACCGGCGCGCTGCTGATCCTCGTCTCGATTGTCCTCGCGGTGCTCAGCACCCGGTGGATCGAGAAGCCGCTACGCCAATGGAAACCGCAGCTGCCCGGACTGCCCGCGATGACCGGCCGGACGCTGCCGGTCTCCCTGGCCCAGGCGTTGGTGGTGGTGCTCGGGTTGATCCTGGTGTGGGCGCCGGTCAATGCCTGGAAGAGTTCGGTGGAGCACACCCGTGCCCTGGCCGCGGCGCAGACCGTGGAGGAGAACCCCGGGGCCAAGGCCAGCAGCGACTGGGATCCGCAGCGCGCCAGCATCACGCTGCCGCTGAGCACCGAACTGGCCAACGAATGGCAGAACCCGGGCCAGGGGTGCACCGGCGAATTCGCCCCGGACTACCCGGATATCTACTACTGCCAGCAGGGTGGGGACCTGGACCGCAAACCCGACCTGGTGCTGTTGGGGGACTCGCACATCCAGCACTGGAGCCAGGCCGTGGACGCGATGATCGAGGACTACGGCGGCAGCTGGATGATGCTGCACGAGCCGGGATGCCGGCTGGGCGGGGTCGGCCAGCACGATGTGGACCGTTGCGATCTGTTCCAGGAAGCGGCCGTGGACTTCGTTGCCGAGCTCTCACCCGAGATGGTGCTCACCGTCGCCTCGGTAACCGGGCAGTGGGAAGACGAGCTTGGCCCCACAGTGGCCGAGCAGGAAGCCGTGGCCGGCGACTACGAGCGGATGATCGAACCGTTGCTCGATTCGGGCAGCCGGGTCATCGCCATGCGCGACACCCCGCGCTTCACCTTCAACATCCCCGAATGCGTGGACCGCTACCCGAACAACCTGGAAAACTGCTCCCGGCCGGTCACCGAGCTGATGGCCGTGACCAACCCGGTCAAGACCTTCCTGGCCGAGCGCGACTACGGGAACCAGGTGGTGTCCCTGGACATGACCCAGCTCTTGTGCCCGGACGGGTTATGCCAGCCGGTGATCGGCAACGTGGTGACCTACCTGGATGATTCGCACCTGTCCAAGACCTTCGTGGCCAGCGCCCAGGAGATCTTCGCCCAGCGCTTCACCAAGGCCACCGGATGGAGCGGACCGGCCGGGTAGCCGTCACGAAGGTTACTTTGGACACAAGCAGCCGAACGGGAATCGCCGCACGGCGAATATGGTTCTACCATGTAAACAACCGCCGTTTCGCCCGAAAGGTTTCTACGTGACTGAGTTCAACCCCTTTGCCTTTGAAGGACTCACCTACGACGACGTGCTGTTGTTGCCTGGCCCAACGGATGTGATCCCCTCCGATGCGGACACCACCACCCGGTTCACCAAGCGCATCAACATCAAGACCCCCATCAGCTCCGCCGCCATGGACACCGTCACCGAAGCCGGCATGGCCATCGCGCTGGCACGCCAGGGCGGTATCGGCGTGATCCACCGCAACCTGTCCATCGAGGACCAGGCCACCCAGGTCGACCAGGTCAAGCGCAGCGAATCGGGCATGATCACCGATCCCGTCACCGTGCACCCGGGCGCCACCCTGGACGAGTGGGACGAACTGTGCGCCCAGTACCGGGTATCGGGCCTTCCGGTGGTGGATGAGAACCGCAAGCTGCTGGGCATCATCACCAACCGCGACACCCGCTTCGTGCCCCGCGAGCAGTACCTGACCACCAAGGTCTACGAGGTGATGACCGGCATGCCGCTGATCACCGCGAAGGTCGGAGTGCCGCGCGACGAGGTCATCGAGCTGCTTTCCAAGAACCGTATCGAGAAGCTTCCGCTGGTCGACGACGAGGGCCACCTGACCGGTCTGATCACCGTCAAGGACTTCGACAAGGCCGAGCAGTACCCGCTGGCCACCAAGGACGACGACGGCCGGCTGCGTGTGGCCGCCGCCGTGGGCTTCTTCGGCGAGGGCTACCAGCGCGCCATGACCCTGATCGACGCCGGCGTGGACGCACTGGTGGTGGACACCGCCAACGGCCACAGCCAGGGCGTGCTGGAGATGATCGCCAGGCTCAAGGCCGATCCCGCCGCCGCCCACGTGGATGTCATCGGCGGCCAGGCCGCCACCCGAGAGGGCGCCCAGGCGCTGATCGACGCCGGCGCGGATGCCATCAAGGTCGGGGTGGGCCCGGGCTCCATCTGCACCACCCGCGTGGTGGCCGGTGTGGGTGTCCCGCAGGTCACCGCGATCTACGAATCGGCCAAGGCCGCCATCCCGGCCGGGGTGCCGCTGATCGCCGACGGCGGCCTGCAGCACTCCGGGGACATCGGCAAGGCCCTGGTGGCCGGCGCCGATTCGGTGATGCTCGGCTCGCTGCTGGCCGGCACCGCCGAATCCCCGGGAGACCTGGTCTTCATGAACGGCAAGCAGTTCAAGACCTACCGCGGCATGGGTTCACTCGGCGCCATGGAGACCCGGGGCAAGAACACCTCCTACTCCAAGGACCGCTACTTCCAGGCCGACGCCCCGTCCAACGAGAAGCTGATCCCCGAGGGTATCGAGGGCCAGGTCCCGTACCGTGGTCCGCTCTCCGCCGTGGTGCACCAGCTGGTCGGCGGGCTGCGCCAGACCATGTTCTACGTGGGCGGACGCACCGTGCCGGATCTGAAGGCGCGCGGCAAGTTCGTGCGCATCACCGCCGCCGGGTTGAAGGAATCCCACCCGCACGACATCATGATGACCGTCGAGGCACCGAACTACAAGTCCCGCTAAACCGGGCCGATCGCCCCTCACCGGGCACCACGAACCCCGTCACCGCCGCCGCATTGCCGGCCGGCGATGGCGGGGTTCTCCCGTCGTCGATACCAGCGCAGAACCAGCGCCAGCAGCACCGCCCCGCCCACCGCACCCAGGGTATTGGCCAGCAGATCCAGCAGCGAGGGGTACCGGGCCGGAAGGAACACCAGCTGGCCGGCCTCCACCAGCATCGAGACGCCCAGCCCCGCCAGCCCGGCGGCCCAGATACGCCGCAGCCACCAGTAGGCCAGCACCCCCAAGGGCACAAAAAAGGCGATATTCGCGCCGAACTCGATTTGCGCATAACCGAACCACTCCGGCACCCCGGCCCCGTGCAGCCACCCGATCAGCCGGTCAAGCCACGGCCCGGCCTGCGCATCCACCGGGCTGGGCCAGAACCCGATCAGCACCAGCGCCACGGCGTAACCCGGGACGGTGGCCATCGCCCACAGGTGCACGGGACTTTTCATGCCGACCTTCCCTCATGCCTACCGGGCCGAGCGGTTACCCAACCGTTTCGGCCATTCTAGCCACGCCCACCGTGGGCGATGCCCGTAGCCGCGGGTTGTCCACACCCCGCCGCCGCCGGAACCCGGGCGCCGGTCGGCCGCCGGATACTGGGGCCATGACTACCCGGGCCCTTGCCACCTGCATTGAGAACCTGCGGTGCCTGCTGGGAAACATGCAGGCCACCAAGGGCGATGCCGCCGCGCCCGGGGTTGACGGCGCCCAGGTCCGTGCCCTGTACACCGGTTGTTTAGGGCTCACCGGCCAGCTGCGCGAGCACCTGGCCGGCACCACCGATCCGCGCCTGGCCCTGGAGCTGGCCACCGCCGCCCAACAGATGGCGGCCGAGGCGACCCGGCTGGCCCTGGTAGCTGCCGAACGGGTGAACACCACCGCGGCCAACACGCTGGCCCAGACCGAGCTGGAGGCCCTGCGCCGGGAACCGGCGGACACCACCCGCGCCCCCGAGCGCGCCAACGGCCGGCCCAGCTACAAGAACGCGGCCGAACTGCTGGCCAGCTGGACCCGCACCCCGTATGCCGAGGCCAACCGCCGGGTGCTCGACGCCCAGGACCTGGTAGCCCGGCGCGACCTGACAGGTTCCCCGGTCCCACCACGTTTCACCCACCTGGGCCGGCAGTTCTTCAACCCGGCCCAGGATCCGCAGGCGGTCCGCGAGATCAGCCAGAAACTGGCCCGCGTGGAACCGGCCGACACCACCTTCGACGGCATCGCCTGCACCCCGACGCTGCACCACGCCGACGGACGCACCCTGGAGGAACACGCCGCCCAGGCGCTGGACACCGAATTCACCGCGGCCGCAGCCGCCAAGAAGGTCGGCACCCTGATTTCCCAGGCCGCCAACGACCCGCAGACCGCCACCGCCGCTTCCCGCCGGCGCGGCCTGTACAAGCTGCCGGTGCGCAACCGCTACTACCGCGAATACCTGCTGCGTGTGAGCACCCTGGAAGGCGGACTCATCGACTCGCTGATCGCCCAGGCCAACAACCCGCGCACCCAGGCCGGCAAGGCCGCCCGCAACAACCCCGACTCCGCCAGCACCGTGCCGCACCCCGGGGCGAGCGCAACACCGCAGCCTGCGGCACAGGAGGCCCCGGACTTCCTTCCCGAGGGAGCCGAAACGGCCCGCTGGGACGAGGACGACTTCCAACCACCCGAAGCCGCCCCCGCCGAACGGGCGCTGAACGCGCTGCTGGATGTCCTGGAATACGAACCGGCCGGGACACCGCGCGGCACCACCTGCCCACCGGACCAGGACCCGCTGTTCGACCCGGACCCGGAAACCCTGCCGGGGGATATGCAGTGCATACCGGGGGACTGGGACGACGGGGAGAACACGGAAGTCCCCGGCCCGGTGAACTGCCCGCCTCGCACCGGGGAATACATCACCGAACTGACCGCCCGGGGAGACCCGACCCGGTTGGGCAACCGCAAATTCCGACGCAGCAAGCGCATCCGCCCACTGCTGGTGGCCCATATGTATATCGAGAACCTGCAGGACATCGCCAGCGCCCACGCCGAAACCCAGCACGGGGTGGATCTTCCGCCGGCGGCACTGCGGCAACTCGAATGCCAGGCCGACCTGATTTCCGCGGTCTTCAACGCCGACGGGGCCCTGTTGGACTTCGGCCGCCGCCAACGCCTGGTCCCGGACATCCTGCAAAAGGCGGTCCTCGCCCGGGATCGCGGCTGCATCGTGCCCGGCTGCACCGCCAGCGTGGAACACCTGGACTTCCACCACGTCATCCCCTTCAGCCAGGGCGGCAAGACGAACCCGCAGAACATCGTTCCGGCCTGCCGCACCCACCACATGGAACTTGACCTTGGTCTCATCGAGGTGATCTGGCGCAAGGGGCTGCCCTGGGTGCTGCTGCCCCCGGACCGGGACCCGGACCAGCGATTACGCCGCAACCACGTCCCGCCCGGGGTGCCAACAAGCCTGCCGCTGCACGATACCGGCTGAGCAGCATCCACCGGAACCTGTCCCGGCCACCGCCCCGGTACCCGCACCCCACCGGCTGCCACGTAGAATGATTCGATGGCGGCGCGAGGTGCGCGTGCGGGGTTCCACCCGCCGGGGCGCCGGCAACGGAAGGATCGGCAGCCAGTGTCGCAACCCAAGAACTTGAAGAAACTCACCCGGGCCCGCATGGACCGTACGGGGGAGAGCTACACCACCGCGCGCAAGGCCATCCTGACCAACCGTCCCGAACCGGTCAGCGCCCAACGCGCCGCCGAACGCCAGGCCGCCACCTCCCAGGGGCGCACCCCCACCCCGGCCCAGACGCCGGCCCAGGATACCGAATTGCCCGAATACCCGGCACCGGGGAATGTCCGGCAGTACGATGCCGCCCTGTGGCACCGCGTGCTCACCCAGGCCGGGGTCCTGCACCCGCTGACCGGCCAACCGCTGAGCGAGGCGCTGCTCTTCGGGCTCGGCGGTGGCCTGGGCTTCATGCTGCACAGCTTCAGCGAAGCCGACTCCTTGAGCCTGGCACTGGTCACCCGGGCCCACCCCGAACCGTTCACCGCCACCCTGCTGGAGCGCTGCGGCGCGAAGGTGCGGATCCGCACCACCGGCAATTCCCAGGCCGCCGGCGCCAACCTGGACGCCGGGCTGGACGAGGGCCGCGCCGTGGTGGTGCGTGTCTCCCGCGCGGCCCTGCCCTGGATCGACCAGCAGGCCGTGGACGCGGCGGACACCATTGATGTGGCCGTGCTCGGGGAACTGGACGACGCGCTGCTCATCGACGAGGGCACCGGCGAGCTGCAGCTGATCAGCCCCGCGGACCTGGCCACCGCCCGCGCCAGGCACAAGCGGGACAAGAACTTCTGCGCCTGGGTCCCCTCCCGCCGCGCCCCCAGCCCGGCCCTGCTGGCCACCGGTGTGCTCAACGCCATCGGGCAGGCCAGCAGCCGGATGCTGGGCACCGGTGACCTTCCGGGCCTGCCGGCCCACTACGCCCGCAACTTCGGGGTGGCCGGCCTGCTGCAGTTCGCCGACCGGCTGGCCGACACCAGCTCCGAGGCCGGGTGGGCGCACCTGCTCGCCGCACCCGCGCTGCGTGCCGACGCGGTACGCCAGTTCGAACAGTTCTTCACCGAACGCCGTTTCGCTTCCGCCGACGGCTTCCGTGAACTGTTCGCCGACTTCCTCACCGAAGCCGCCCAACTGCCGCAGCTGGCCGCACTGGAAGCACACGCCGCCGCCTACCGGGCACTGGCCGAGCGCTGGCAGGCCTTTACCACCGCCTTGCGCGCCAGCCTGCCGAACCCGCAGGAATCCGGGGAACTGGAAGCACTGAGCCAATCGTTGCGGGCACTGGCCGAGGCAGAATCCGCGGCATCCACCGCACTTGAGGCCACCGCCAGCACCCTGCGCCGGGGCTGACCTGCAGCCGATCGGCCGCCACGACGTGTCGCCCACCGGCGTCGCAAAGGCAGTGAAGCGCCGCGGAACTTGATAACCTAGACCGGTGAGTAACGAGATTGAGATCGGCCGCGGCAAGCGGGCCACCCAGGCATTTTCCCTCGACGACGTGGCCATCGTGCCCAACCGGCGTACCCGGGACCCCAAGGATGTCTCGGTGTCCTGGCAGATCGACGCCTTCCAATTCGACACCCCGATCCTGGGTGCCCCGATGGATTCGGTGATGAGCCCGGCCACCGCCATCCAGCTCGGACAGCTCGGCGGGCTGGGCGTGCTGAACCTGGAAGGGCTGTGGACCCGCTATGAGGACCCGGCCGCAGTGCTGGCCGAGATCGCCGGCCTGCGCTCGGAAACCACGCGTCGCACCGACCCGGCCATCACCGCCAAGCTGCAGGAACTGTACAGCGCCCCGATCCAACCGGAGCTGATCACCGCCCGGATCTCCGAGATCCGCGAGTCCGGGGTCGTGGTCGCCGGGTCGCTGACCCCGCAGCGCACCCAGGAGCACTACCAGACGGTCATCGACGCCGGTGTGGATATCTTCGTGATCCGCGGGACCACCGTCTCGGCCGAGCATGTCTCGAAAACCACCGAACCGTTGAACCTCAAGCAGTTCATCTACGAACTGGACGTGCCGGTCATCGTCGGCGGTGCCGCGGGCTACACCCCGGCCATGCACCTGATGCGCACCGGTGCCGCCGGTGTCCTGGTCGGTTTCGGCGGCGGGGCCACCAGCACCACTCGGCGCACCCTGGGCATCCATTCGCCGATGGCCTCGGCGATCTCCGATGTGGCCGCGGCACGCCGCGACTACATCGAGGAATCCGGTGGCCGCTACGTCCATGTCATCGCCGATGGCGGGGTCGGCAATTCCGGGGACATCGTCAAGTCCCTGGCCATGGGGGCCGACGCCGTGATGCTCGGCGCCGCCCTGGCCCGTGCCGAGGAAGCCCCGGGCAACGGCTGGCACTGGGGTATCGAGGCCGCCCACGAATCCAGCCCACGCGGGGACCGGGTGCCGGTGGGCACCGTGGCGCCGATGGAGCAGCTGCTCTTCGGCCCGTCCCATGAAACCACCGGCAGCTCGAACCTGGTCGGCGCCTTGCGCCGGGCCATGGCCACCACCGGTTACTCCACGCTGAAGGAATTCCAGCGGGTGGATGTCGTGGTTTCGCCCTACGAGCCGGACCGCAACTAACAGCCCCGCTTCCGGGCCGGTTCCCTGGTCACGGGGGCCGGCCCGGAGCACCTTAAACGCGCGGCTAGGGCAGATGGTTCCCGGGATAACCGAATCCGGCTGAGGGAAGAATCTCACGCCGTGCGCATTGGCTCTTCTACAATGAATCGAAGTACGGTAGTGGTGTGCTGAAAACCGCCCTGAAACCCAAATGGATCGCCGCCCTGCTCGGTGCGTTAATCGTCGCCACCGGATTCGTGCTGCTCTCCGGGTGGCAATTCGGCTCCTCAACCTCCGAACCCCCGGTGAAGGCCGAAAAGACCGAGGTCGCGGTCCCGCTCACCGAGCATGTGCAGCCGGGTACCGAATTGCTGGGCCTGAAGGCGGATCAGATCGTCGAATTCGAAGGACAGTTCATCCCCGACACGCAAATTGTGGTGGAGAACCGGGTCCACGACGGCGAACTGGGCTACTGGGTTGTGAGCGGCTTCGCGGTGGATGGCGCCCCGGACGGTGAGGCGATCACCGTGGTTCGCGGCTGGCAAGCCGAACCCAACCCGCCGGCCGCAGCCCCGGAAGGCCAGATGCAGATCACCGGCCGGCTGATCCCGCCCGAAGGGCCGATCCTGCACCGCGATGTGCGCGAACCGTACTTCGACTCGGTCTCCAGCGCGGAACTGTCCAACCTCTGGGACCTGCCGCTGTACTCCGGCTTCGTGGCCATCCACGAGCTGGATACCGACGAGGGTGCCGTTCACGAGCCGGGCCTGGAGCTGATCCATGTGGGCATGCCCGAGCAGGATGCCCAGATCAACTGGCTCAACGTGTTCTACGGGATCGAATGGGTCGTCTTCGCCGGTTTCGCCTTCTTCCTCTGGTACCGGCTGGTGCGCGATGACTACCAGCGCCAGCTGGATGAGGTCGCCGAGGCGGCCGCCGCCGAGCACCGCCAGGCGAACACCGAGCGGAACCCGAACAGCTAACCACCTCCCAACCCCGTGTGAGCGGAAGGAAAACCATGTCCACCCCGAACCCCTCCAGCGCGCCGCGAAAATTCGGTGGCACCCCGGCGCAGATCAAGTCCGCGCTCATCTTCTACAAGGTGCTCTCCTACGCCACCGGCATCATGCTGCTGCTGCTGGTGATCGAAATGATCTTCAAGTACTTCTGGCAGCTGGAGCTGTTTGTCGGCGGCACACTGATCGACGGCACCGAGAACGCCATCGGCCTGTTCAACCGGGCCGAGGTCGCCGGCGGCATCAACATCTCGCTGATGATCCTGATCGTGCACGGTTGGATGTATGTGGTCTACCTGTTCTCCGACTTCCGGCTCTGGTCGATGATGCGCTGGCCGTTCATGCGCTTCATCACCATCGCCCTGGGCGGCGTGGTGCCGTTCCTGTCCTTCTTCGTCGAACGCAGGGTGCACCGCGAGGTCGAGGAGGAACTGGCCAAGTTCCCCAAGGCGGCCAAACGCTACTAGTTGAACGGCGACGCCACAGGGCGCGGAGACGGGAATCCTCCCGGATCCGCGCCCTGCGTGCATCTGCGCTCCGGGTGACGTGGATGACAGGGGGCGGAGTATTTCCAGGCCCGCGCTTCCTAGTAGACTAGGGCTCGTGACTACTGCGCCCCTCACCACAGACCATAAGCCGGTTCTTGTCGTCGATTACGGGGCCCAATACGCGCAGCTGATTGCCCGGCGCGTACGTGAGGCCCGCGTATATTCGGAGATTGTTCCGCACACCATGCCCCTGGAGCAGATCCTGGCCAAGAACCCGGCCGCGATCATCCTCTCCGGCGGCCCGTCCAGCGTATACGCCGAGAACGCCCCGGGTGTTGATCCGGCACTATTCGACGCCGGGATCCCGGTCCTGGGCATCTGCTACGGCTTCCAGGCCATGGCCAACGCCCTGGGCGGGACCGTCGCCGAGACCGGACTGCGCGAATACGGGCGGACCGACACCGAATTCTCCGGCGGTCCCCGCTCGGTCCTGGCCGGTGCCCACACCGCCCCGACCGTGTGGATGAGCCACGGCGATGCGGTGACCGAGGCCCCCGAGGGCTTCGAGGTGCTGGCCACCACCGCCGGCGCCCCGGTCGCCGCCTTCGCCAACGACGCGAAGAAGCTCTACGGCGTGCAGTGGCACCCGGAGGTCAAGCACTGCGAATTCGGCCAGAACGTGCTGGAGAACTTCCTCTACGACGGGGCCGGGCTGGACGCCGACTGGACCGCCGGATCCATCGCCGAGGAACAGATCGAACGCATCCGCACCCAGGTCGGCAACGGCAAGGCCATCTGCGGGCTGTCCGGCGGCGTGGACTCCGCGGTGGCCGCGGCCCTGGTGCAACGCGCCATCGGGGACAACCTGACCTGCGTGTTCGTGAACCACGGGCTGCTGCGTGAAGGCGAAGCCGAGCAGGTGGAGAAGGACTTCGTGGCCGCCACCGGTGCGAAGCTGTACATCGCCGACGAACGCGAACGCTTCCTCACCGCACTGGACGGGGTCACCGACCCCGAAACCAAGCGCAAGATCATCGGCCGCGAGTTCATCCGCGCCTTCGAAGCCGCGGAAATCGCGATCCTGGAGAAGGAAGCCGGAGCCGGTGAACCGGTGAAATTCCTGGTCCAGGGCACCCTGTACCCGGATATCGTCGAATCCGGGGGCGGGGAAGGCACCGCCAATATCAAGAGCCACCACAATGTGGGAGGCCTGCCCGAGGACCTGGACTTCGAACTGGTCGAACCGCTGCGCACCCTGTTCAAGGACGAGGTCCGTGCCGTGGGCCGCGAACTGGGCCTGCCCGAGGAGATCGTGGGACGCCAGCCGTTCCCCGGCCCGGGCCTGGGCATCCGCATCATCGGTGCGGTGAACGAGGAACGCCTGGAGATCCTGCGCAAGGCCGACGCGATCGCCCGCGAGGAACTGACCAACGCCGGGCTGGACGACGAGGTCTGGCAGATGCCGGTGGTACTGCTGGCCGATGTCCGCTCGGTGGGCGTGCAGGGCGACGGGCGCACCTACGGGCACCCGATCGTGCTGCGCCCGGTCTCCTCGGAGGACGCGATGACCGCAGACTGGTCACGCCTGCCCTACGACCTCTTGGCGCGGATCTCCAACCGCATCACCAACCAGGTCGACGGGGTCAACCGCGTGGTGCTGGATGTGACCAGCAAGCCACCGGGAACCATCGAATGGGAGTAACCCCCAAGTAGGGTTGGCAGGCGGAACCAGGTTCCGTTGCCGCGTCACCGTCCACCGACGGTACCGGGCAACGGCGACCGGTTCCGCCTCGCTTCCTTAAACAGTGTTTCGTGGCCGCGAACCGGGCGGAAAGTGCACTACGTTAGGAAGTGGCGGATTCCGTGCCGAAACGGCCGTGGGAACGACCGGCAGCAGCCGGCGGAAGACACCGGGCGCAGGGCGCCACCGAGGGGAAGTGAACGAAGGGAATGACTGTCGTGACAAGTGGCCGTACTGCTGCTACTGAACGTGTGGCCAACTGGGTGAAAACCCTGGGCCAGGGAACCGGGGCCGACACCACACTGCGCTTCGCCCCGTCGGTTTCCAACAGCATCGACATCACCCACGCCAATCCGTCGGGGCTGGCCCAGTTCCTTGCCGGACGACGTACCCGGCTCTCCACCCTGCTGCACGACGCCGAGCAGTTCTCCCGCGCCCGCCGCACGGCCCGCGCCCTGGACGCGAAGATCGCCGAGCTCTGGGAGGAACGCGGTATCGATGTGGGCTACCTGGCCGCCGGGGTCTCGAACTGGCGTGCCACCCACGAGGGGAAATCCGAGCCGGTGTCCGCGCCGATCATGCTCGGCCGCATCAAGCTCACCCGCCACCTGGACCAGGACGACTACGACATCCAGCTGATCGGCCAGGCCATCGTCTCCCCGGCGTTCATCCGGCAGATCCAGGCCGACCATAACCACACCATCGACACCCAGGGTGTGCACAACGCAGCCTATTCGATCGCCCGTTTCGACCCGGTACGCGGGATGGATGCGCTGCGCTCCCAGCTGGCCGAGGTCCCCGGGGTGGTCATCGGCCACCGCCTGCTGATCTCCACCTTCGCGGACCTGACCGATCCGGCCGATCCGGCCAAGCTCTCGGGCAACCACCCGGTGATCTCCGGGCTGATCAACCACGCCGAGAACGCCGCCCGCACCGATGCCGGCCCGGGTAGCGCAACGCCGGCATCCTCCGCCGGCACCTCCACCGGCACGGACACCCCGGGTACCTCGGGCACCCTGGATACCGCCGGGCAGGCCCAGCCGGCCAACCCCGTACAGGATTCCGGGTCGGAGCCGGAGAAAACCGGGGCCCCGTCCGCCGGGGAAGGCCCCGGCACCCAGACCGGTTCACGCTTCCGCCGCGTGGCCGAACGGCTCAAGGAGGGCACCCGCAAACGCGAGGAACACCCGGCCCAGCCCGAGACGCTGCGCGCCCCGCAACGCGTGCACACCGGCACCCAGGTGATCGCCCGTTCCTCCGATGAACGCAACCCCGCCGATGAGCTCTACCTGCTGGACGCCGACGAATCCCAGGCCCGGGTGCTGGATTACGTGGCCGCCGGGGAGTCGGTGAGTGTGAACGCGGCCGCCGGTACCGGTGGCACGCAGACCGCGTTGAACGCCGCGGCGCTGCTCGCCGCGCAGGGCAAGCGCGTGCTGGTCATCGCCGAACAACGTTCGGCCGCCGAGGAATTCGTCGCCCGCTTCAACGAGCAGCTGGATGCCGCCAGCCTGCTGCTGGGCCCCAACGAGGACCCCGACGCGCTGCGCCGCCAGCTGACCCGCGCCATCCTGCGCAATGAGCAGGCCACCGAACCGCATCTGGAAAAGCTCTTCGCCAAGCTGCGCGAGCACCGCAACACCCTGCAGGAGCACGTGCGTTCGCTGCATTCGGTACGCAGCCGCTGGGGTTGCTCGCCCTACCAGGCGATGCAGGAGCTGGCCCGGCTCTCGGCGCTGGACCCGGCGCCGTCCACCACCGTGCGCCTGAAGCGTTCGGTGTTGGACTCGATGGGGCAGCGCGGGCATGTGGCCGCGCAGCTCAAGCGCGCCGCCCAGCTCGGTGCGTTCTCCAAGGAGCACACCTCCAGCCCCTGGTACGGTGCGCCGCTGCGCAACCAGACCCAGACCGAGCAGGCCCTGGCCCTGGCCTCCGGGTTGGGCCGTGACCTGCCGATCCTGCACGAGCACATGGTGCAGGTGGCCCAGAAGTCGCAGATCCGCCTGGAGGAAAGCTACGACAAGTGGGGGGACCAGCTGCAGCTGCTGGTGGCCGTGCGCGGCTCGCTGGACAAGTTCGAGCCGGACATCTTCGAGGGCGACATCGACGACTTGATCGCGGCCACCGCCTCCAGCCAGTGGCGGCGCGAGCACGGGGTGGAGATGGGTTCCATCGTCCGCTCCCGGCTGCGCAAGATCGCCAAGGAGTACGTGCGCCCGGGCATGCATGTGCCGGATCTGCAGTCCGCCCTGCAGGCCATCTCCGAACAGCGTGAGGCCTGGCGCGCCTACGCCACCAGCCAGCGCAACCCCGCGGTACCCGGCGGGCTGCTGGATGTGGAGGCCGGATACCACGATGCCGGTACCCGCATCGACTCGCTGGCCGAGATGCTGCCGGCCCAACTGGGCTCGAAGCTGCGCGAAATGCCGATCCAGCAGCTGCTGGATACCATCGCCAGCCTCGTGGACCGGGCCGATGACCTGAAGGAACTGCCCGAACGCACGATCATTTCCGAGCAGCTGGCCCAGGCCGGGCTGGCTGACCTGCTCGCGGACTTCGCCGAACGCGAAATCAGCGCCGACGAGGTGGACTCCGAACTGGAGCTGGCCTGGTGGCAGTCCGCGCTGGAGGCGATGATCTCCGGCGACGATTTCCTGGCCATGAACGACGGCGCGAAACTGGAGAAGATCGAGGCCGACTACCGGTTGGCCGACGGGGCGCATATCGCCGCCGGCCCGCAGCGTGTGCGCTGGGAGCTGGCGAAGAACTGGAAGGGCGCCCTGGCCGATCACCGGGCCGGCGCCCGCGAACTGCGGGCCATGCTCAAGGACGGGCAGCCCACGGTTTCCGACCTGCTGGACCTGGGGGCCCCGCTGGCCAATGCGTTGACCCCGGTCTGGGTGGCCGCCCCGCTGCTGCTGGGCACCGCGCTGCCCGATGACGCGCAATTCGACGCGGTGATCCTGCTCGACGCGAACTACCTGACGCTGCGTGAGGTGCTGGACGCGATCCGCCGTTCCACCCAGGTGATCGCGGTGGGCGATTCGATGCTCGGCGGGCCCAAGCCCTTCGAGGTGTCGGTGGACCCCACCGCCCGGCTGGGGGAGCGCGGCACCGAGATCTCGGCCCTGGAAGCGCTGAACCAGGTGCTGGTCACCGCCACGCTATCCACCGTCTACCGGGGGATCGACGAGGGCCTGGTGGAGCAGCTCTCGCACGCCTACTACGATTCGAAGCTCTCCCGGCTGCCCGGGGCGGCTTCGCTGTCCTACACCTCGCCGCGGCTGTCCAGCCAGTACGTGCCCGATGCCACCGGCACGCTGAGCAGCTCCGAGGAAGGGGTGCAGACCACGGCCGCGGAAGTCGCCCAGGTGGTCGACCTGGTCTTCGGGCACTTCCGGCATAACGGCACCGAGTCGCTGGCGGTTATCGCCTCCAACCGGGTGCACGCCGCGGCCATCGCCGAGGCGATCCGGGTGCAGCTGCCGAACCACAAGTACGCCATGGAGTTCTTCCGCAGCTCCTCCGAACCGTTCGTGGTCACCACCATGGACCGGCTCATCGGATTGCGCCGCGACGCGGTCATCTTCGCCTGGGGTTACGGGCGCACCCCGCATGGCAAGGCGCTGCATGAATTCGGCGCCCTGTCCCGCGAGGACGGGGACGACCTGTTCGTCGCGGCGATGACCCGGGCGCGCAAGCGGATGGTGCTGGTCTCCAGCCTGCTGCCCGAGGACGTGGACCTGAACCGCGTGTACCGCGGCGCCCGGCAGTTCTTCGAGCTGTTCGGCCGGGTGCATGCCGGGGATTCGGGGGTGAGCACCAACCGCTCGGTACGCCACGACCCGCTGGTGGCCGACCTGGCCAAGCGGCTGCGTGAGCGCGGGGCGATCGTGACCGAGAACTACCGCGGGGTGCTGGACCTGTCCGCCCACGTGCTGGATTCGCCGGCCGGGAACGTGCGCCCGCTGGCCGTGGTCTACGACGGCACCGAGCACTACAGCCACCTCACGGTGCGTGAACGCAGCCGGCTGCGCCCGGACTTCTTCGAGAGCAACGGCTGGCGCTACCTGCCGTTGTGGACCATCGACGTGTTCACCGATCCGACCTCGGTGGCCGACCGGCTGGCCGCCTACCTGAACCTGGCCAAGCCGGCGGACAGCGAAGTGCAGAAGGAACCACGCTCGACGATTTCGGTCGCCAAGCCGGTGCCCGCCAGTTCGGTCACCGCCGCGGACAAGCCGGCCGACCCGGCGGCCAAATCCGCCACGCCACCGGTTGCACCTCCGCAGACCAGCGGAACCGGTGATGCTGGAGCCGCGGACGCCAAGTCACCGGCCGCCCCCGGGGGCGAAGCCGCCGGCAGTGATCCGCAACCTGGGGGCCGGTTGGCCGACGCGCCGGAGGAGGCCAAGGACACGACCACGGACGAGGTCACGGACGAACCCGGCACCCCGGCCCCGATCCCGGCCAGCACCAAGACGGGGAAGAACACGAAGTGAACCAGCACGCTTCACGGGGCAAGGACCCCGTACCCGCCGACGGCGCCGCGCACCCAGTGCCGGCGCCGTCGGCGCGCGCACCCCGCAGGAAACGCCCGCGGGTCATCTCCGAACCCCGCCGCCTGGAACCCCGGACCGAATTGACCGGCAGCTACGCACGGCTGCCGCGCCCGGAAACCGTGGAGCAGGCCGACGCACGCAGCCGCAGCGCCAGCCCCAGCGCCGCACGACAGGACGACGGGCCGTCCGGGGCGCAGGACCCCTTGGCCGACTTGCGGGCCAAGGACGAGGACCCGGCCGGGTGGGGCGAGAAACCCGAGGACCTGGCCGAGCGGATGAAGAGGGACAAACCGCCGCACTGGGGGTGAACCGCCAGCCCGGCCCCGTGCCGATGGTCCGGTTCGGTACCCACGCCCATCCAGCACGCACCCGGCACGCACCCGGGACCCGGCTAATTGACCAGCACCGCCGAGACCTTGCCGCGGGTGACCGCCCCGGAGAGCACATCGGCCAGCGAAGAGTTTGCGGCAAGCACCACCATGCCATCGGCCGGTGATGCGGCCGAAGGAACCAGCCCGAGCGAACCTTCCTGCGCCGTGGCCGGCACCCACAACACGGGCAACCGGCGCCCGATCGTCTCGGAACGGATCTCGCGTTCGAACCCGTCCCCGCTGCTGAGCACGATGTCGACCAGCTGCCCGGGATGCAGCAGCTGGACCGTGGCCGGATCCGAGAGCCGGATGGGGACCGCCACCGTCCCCGGTGCCGTACCGGTGAGCAGGTGCTCACCGATCAGCATCTGCCGGCTCAGAAGCGCCCCCGCCGGCAATCCCACGGCCAGGCGTTCACCCACCGCCTGCTCCACCTCGGTGAGCAACCCGGGATCCTCCAGATCCCCGGCAACCGTGCGGTAGACCAGGTCCGAGGCACGCAGTTCCGCCCCGGCGGGCCGCGGCACGCTCAGCGTCAGCACCCGTTGCTCGGCATGCTGCTCGGGGGCCAGGGCACTGAGGAAACTGGCCATTCCCAGTACCAGCAACGCCAGCGCCAACGGCTTGCGGTAACGGCGGAACACCGCGGCACGGGTGGTTGCCGGCCGGCGGCGTGGCCGCGGGATTGGCAGGGCACGGGACGGGGATTCACGGTTCATGGACCCATTGCAGCCCAATTACCGGCCGGTCACCGTGGCAGTTGCCCGAGGTGTGGATGGCCGGGCTAGAAGCCGTTCTCCAGCTCATGCCGGGCAGTGGGGGTGATGACCAGGCCCACCGGCCGGTCATGCCGGTCCACCTCGAAGGAACCGGCCTCGACGAACTCGTCGTCGTGTACCAGGGCCGCGATGCGCGTACCGCGGCCATCAAGCAAGGACAGGAAACGGTCGTAGTAGCCCCCGCCCTGGCCCAGGCGCATCCCCGCGCTATCCACCGCCAGCGCCGGAATGAACATCAGCTCGATCGTCGCGAACAGCTCGGGCCCGTGACGTTCGCCAACCGGCTCGTCCACCGGGGCAAACCGGCTGGGGGCCAGCTCGGTACCGGGTTCCCAACTGGTCCAGGACAGCGCGCGGCCCGGCTCGCACACCGGTAGGTACACCTGGTACCCCGCATCCACCAGCTGCCGCAGCAGCAACGTGGTATCAGGTTCATCGGGGGCCGAAAGATAGGCGGCGATCCGCCGCGGCGCGCCACCGGTGCCGGCCGCGCCCAGCTTCCGCTCCGCCAGCGCGGCCATGACCTGGGCGCGGAATCCCTCGGCCAGCGCCCGGCGCCCGGCGGCGTCCAGCGACCTGCGGGTCTGGCGGATCGCCCGACGCCAGCTGGCCTTGTCGGTGGGTGCCGGGTCGGGGTGCCCAAAACGGTGCGAAGCGGGGTGAGTCATCATACTTCGTGACATTACACCCGGACACGCCGGAAAATCAGCCCGCCCATGAGGAACCCGGACGTCATCTGCGCACCCGATGGTGTCATCGCCGCCTCGAATTTGGCCAGCGATCTACGATGAAACCATGGACAACTCTTGGCGGCCGGCAGCGACGATCCAGACCATGTCGTCACCCCGGCTGGTACTGCGCGCCCTGCAACGACGCGACTACGACGCCTGGATGCACCTGCGCTGGGTCAACGCCCAATGGCTCAAACCCTGGGATCCCACGGACCCCACCGGACAGGCACCGAGTACCAGCTACCGGCAGATGCTGCGCACCCAACGCCGTGCGGCCTCCCACGGGCTCGGTTACAGCTGGGTGGTCACCCTGCCGCGGACGGGCAGCGGACGGGGAGTGAAGACGGACCGGCTGATCGGCCAGGTCTCGCTCTCCGGCATCCAGTACGGGGCGGCCCGCACCGCCTCGATCGGCTACTGGATCGACCACGGCCACGCCGGCCAGGGGCTGACCCCCGAAGCTGTGGCGCTGGTCTGCCACCACGGTTACGAAACATTGCGCTTGCACCGGCTGGAAATCAACGTCCGGCCGGAGAACCAGGCCAGCCTGCGGGTGGTGCGGAAACTGGGTTTCCGGGACGAGGGGCTGCGCGAACGCTACCTGCACATCGACGGGCAGTGGCGTGATCACCGCACCTTCGCACTGAATCGCGAGGACTTCGGCACCTCGATCTTCGAACACACTAACGAACAGTGAACCGGATTCCTGCCCAGTGCCGAGGATTCCGGCCTGAGAAGTCGATACTCGTCGTAAAACTTGTAGACACACCGGCTAATTTGTCAGGTGCCGGATGCCACGTTGCATAGGGTTGAATCGAGAATCCCTATCGTGGATTCAGGATACGACCGAATCGAATCGGTGATGGAGGACCTAATGGCTGCCACGTCGCAGAACGCACCGCAAGACCGAGTTTCAGCTGCCCAGCCAAAACTTCGCTTGCGCTACGGGCGTCTGTCGGTGGCAGTGGTGGGCCTGCTGGCCGTCCTGGCCACCGTGGTGACCGGGATCCTGGCCCCGTTCACCGGCATCGGCTTCGGGCTGGTGCTGCTCTGCCTGGGGGTGGGGATCGCCAGTTTCGCGACCCTGCGCACGCTGGCGGTGCGGGACCGCAACCGCAAACTGCTCGAGCGCATGGAGCAGATCCGGCGCCAGGCCATGGAAACCCCGGCCTTCGCCGATGCCTCCAACCAGGTGATCGCCCGTCCCGAGCGTGACGAACAGGTTTTCGACGCCCGCCCGGACTCCGGCCGACGCGCCCCATCGATCACCGCCGATGAGCTGCGTGCCGAGGCATTGCGGGTGGCCCGCGGGGCCGGCGGGGTGCAGCAGCCGGCCACCTGGGCGCCGACCGAGGTCCCCAAACCGCAGTACGTGACCGTGCGCGAGGCCTCGGAAAAGACCCGTGACCTGGTGGCCAAACAGGTGCGCCCCGAGCCGCTGCCGGTGGCCGAGCCCCTGCGTCCCAGCGCGAAAATCAGCTTGAAGGCCTCGGAGGAGGCCAAGGAAATCGCCAACCGGGTGTCCGAAACCGAGAAAGCCGCCGTGGCCCAATTGGAATCCGCACGGCAGGGCGCCAAGGTCGAGCAGGTCCCGGCCGATGGGGTCCCGGCCGCACCGGTGGCCGAAGCCCCGGAACAGGGCGCGTCGACGACCAAGGCCGCGGAACCGAACCTCCCGGAGGCTGCCCCGACAGCGAAGGACCAGGCGGTCGAGTCCTCCAAGCAGCGGCTGAACCTCGACGCCGTCTTGCAGCGCCGCCGCGCCTGATACTCCCGGCAACAGCCGGCTACGGCAGAAAAGACAGTCCCGGTGCCGAACCCATGGGTTCGGCACCGGGACTTTCTTGTGTGTTGTCGTGTTCCGCGCCCGCAAACCTCGCTCCGGATAGCTACCGGGGATGGCAACCGGGGGATAACTTCCAGGAGCCAGCGAACAGGGGGCATCGTCCAGTGGCCAGACGGGGCTACTTGGTGTCGGTGGGTGCGGGTAACGGCCCGCCGCTGCCCTTGACATGGTCGAAGACCAGCGTGGTTTCGGTGTGCCCGACCGATTCGTCGGTGGCCAGGTTGTCCAGCACCCAGTCGCGCAACTCGTCGGTGGACTTGACCGCAATATGCAGCAGGTAGTCGGTCCCGCCCGAGACATGGAACATCGAGAGCACCTCGGGCAGCTGCGGCACCCGCTCACGGAAACGGTCGATCTTCTCGCGGTCGTGGGCACGCAGCTTCACCGAGATCAGCGCCTGGACCGAACGGGCGACGCTGGCCAGCGAAATCTCCGCGTGGTAGCCGGTGATGATCCCGCGGTCCACCAGCGAGCGGGTGCGCAGCAGGGCCGTGGATGGGGCGATGCCTGCACGCTGGGCCAAGGTCGCGTTGGAGATGCGGGCATTGTCGACCAGCTCATCAATGATGATTCGGTCGATCTCGTCCAGCCCGACGTCATGTGGTGGTTCGCTGTGCAGTGACATAGAAACATTTCATCACACTCCGGCGTATTCGAAGATTCGAAGGTTGCCTGCCCGCGCCTACCGGATGCCCTGCCGCCGTGCCGGGCTCGCACCTCCGGCCCGGAACGCGCGGGGCAGAGGATGGGCGAACTAGTAGTTGACTTCGCTATATTTGGGTACATGACGCGTGTATCGGAATTGACCGGCGAACCCTATGACACCAGACTCGCCGCCTACTGCCTGGTGGAGTCCGAAGGGAAATTTCTGCTGACCTTGTGGGATATGCGCCACCGCGACAGCAAGTTCATGCCACGATGGTCGCTTCCCGGTGGCGGGATCGAGCTGGGCGAGTCCCTGGAGGAGGGAGCCGCCCGCGAGGTGTTCGAGGAAACCGGCTACCACGTGAAGGACCTGGTGTTGCTGGATGCCGCCACCGGGGTCATCCCCGCCGCCAAACGTTACGCCGACACCCCGCACGCCATGCAAACCGTCGCGGTGGTCTACCGTGCCCACATCGCCGGCGGGGCGATCCGCCACGAAGTCGGGGGAAGTACCAGCCAGGCTGCATGGTTTAGCCGGGAGGAGATCGGCCAGCTGCCCCGGATCGAGCGGGTGGATAAGATGCTCAGATTGATCTGACCGGCAGTCGCGCACGCTGATCGCCACACCGGTGGCTTAAACTGGGGAACGTATGGAACTTCGAAAACTTTTGCCGGCCCTGCCGCTGACCGTCCTGCTGGCCCTGGGCGCGTGTACCGCGGCCCCCGAGAACGCCGCCGATTCCTCCGGGCAGCCCGAACTGGTGCTGGCCGGTGATGCCGATCCGATGTATCGTGCCCTGGCCGGGGTCTACGCCCGAGAACTGGAAGCCGACGGTTTCCAGGTCACGGTGCTGGATCCTGCCGCGGACCCGGTGGGTCAGGTACGCGACGGACAGGCGGACCTCGCGGTCACCGCGGCCAGCAGCTTCCTGGCTGCCCGGGCCGCCGCGGACAATGCCGACGATGCGGACGGTGCGGAAAACACTGACGACGACGGGAACCCCGCCACGGCACTGACCCGCGAGGAGGTCACCAGGCTGGCGACCTCCGGGCAGGACGAGGAGTTTTCCGGCATCGAGATCAGCCCCGGCGACCTGGGCCAGCTGCTGGTGATGAGCCGGGCGGACATGGCGCTGAACAAGATCGAGGACATCTCGGACCTGCTGGCCCAGTGCCAGGACCTGTCCTTCGCCGCGTCGCCCGAGGCCGCACCGCAACTGCGTGAGGCCCTGGACGCCGAGGATTGCCCACCCGAGGCCGTCACCGGCAGCGGCGAGCGGGATCCCGCCGAGCTGTTGCGCCACGCGGACGCGCAGGCTGTCGCCCTGTCACGCAACCGTGCGCTGATCGCCGATGAGGGCTTCATCGCCGTCCCCTCCAGCGCCGGGTTGTTCAACAGCCAACCGGTGCTGGCCTTCGGGACCACGGACCTGGACCCCGCGGCCCAGGGCATCCTTGCCACGGTCACCGCGGCGCTGACCGATGACACCCTGCTGGCCGTCAACCGGATGGTACAGGGCCCGGAACCGGCCAGCGTCGAGGACGTCGCCCGCCATTGGCAGTGGCTCATCCAGTAGCAGCGCCCCGGCACCCCCAACTGCCGGGAAACCAAGGACTCACAGTACCTAGCGTGGCACCAGCTGTGCCACGACCCCAGAGAGTAGGAAATATGCCGGATTTCAAGCAGTCCACCAAACTCCACAACGTCCTCTACGACATCCGCGGCCCGCTGCTTGAACACGCCCACCGCATGGAGTCCGAGGGGCACCGGATCCTGAAGCTGAATATCGGCAATCCCGCGCCCTTCGGTTTCGAGGCCCCGGACGCGATCCTGGTGGACATGATCCGCAACCTGCCCAACGCCCAGGGCTATTCGGACTCGCGTGGCATCCTCTCGGCCCGCACCGCGGTCTCCCAGTACTACCAGACCCGCGGCATCCAGACCATCGGAGTGGATGACATCTATCTGGGCAACGGCGTCTCCGAACTGATCACGCTGAGCCTGAATGCGCTGCTGAACAACGGCGACGAGATCCTGATCCCGGCCCCCGACTATCCGCTGTGGACCGCCTCGGTATCGCTGGCCGGCGGCACCCCGGTGCACTACCTGAACGACGAGTCCGACGGCTGGCTGCCGGATCTGGCGGATATGGAAGCGAAGATCACCCCGCGCACCAAGGGCATCGTGGTCATCAACCCGAACAACCCCACCGGTGCGGTCTACCCCAAGCAGACCCTGGAGGGCATCCTGGAGCTGGCACGCAGGCACAACCTGGTGGTGTTCTCCGACGAGATCTACGAGAAGATCCTGTACGACGACGCCGTGCACATCAACACCGCCTCGCTGGCCGAGGACGTGCTGGTGCTGACCTTCTCCGGGCTGTCCAAGGCCTACCGGGTGTGCGGCTTCCGGGCCGGTTGGATGGCAATTTCCGGACCGCGGCATCAGGCCAGCGACTACATCGAGGGCATCAATTTGCTGACCAATATGCGCCTGTGCGCCAACGTCCCGGCCCAGCACGCCATCCAGACCGCCCTGGGCGGTTACCAGTCGGTCAACGACCTGATCCTGCCCGGCGGGCGGCTGCGCGAGCAACGCGACGTGGCCTACGACCTGCTCACCGCCATCCCCGGGGTGAGCGTGCAGAAGGCCAAGGGGGCGCTGTACATGTTCCCGAAGCTGGATGCGGACACCTACCCGATCCACGACGACGAGAAGTTCGCCCTGGAGCTGCTCAAGGCGCAGAAGATCCTGATCACCCAGGGGACCGCCTTCAACTGGGTGCGCCCGGACCACTTCCGGCTGGTCACCCTGCCGGGGGTGCGGGAACTGGAGGACGCGGTGGGCCGCATCGGCGACTTCCTGGCCGACTGGCGCTCCCACGCCTGAGCGGGGCAGCGGCCGCGAGCCGAGGACCGGCACCGCTTGCAGCCCGTGACCCGACACCTGGAACCTGAGGAAGGGACGTAGCACCGTGGATAGCACAACGCAGGACCTCGTAGCGGGATTGCTGGCGGGCCCGACGCCCGGGCTGGCGCAGCGCCCCACAGCAAACCCGAACTGGTGGCCGCAGGACGCACCGCAGACCAAGCAGGAGGGGAAGAAGGCGCTCGCTGAACTGGGCGAATCCCTCTCCGACTACCAGGAACGGCTCTTCGCCTCGGCGGCCGCCGGAACCGCGACGGACTCGGTGCTGCTGATCCTGCAGGGTATGGACACCTCGGGCAAGGGCGGGATCGTGCGCCATGTCATGGGGCTGGTGGACCCGCAGGGCGTCGCCCACCACTCGTTCAAGGCGCCGACCCCCGAGGAGGCGGCCCACGACTTCCTCTGGCGGATCGAGCGCCGCATCCCGGCTCGCGGAATGATCGGGGTCTTCGACCGTTCGCACTACGAGGATGTGCTGATCCACCGGGTGAAGCGGCTGAGCTCCCCGGAACGCATCGAGCAGCGCTACGGGCAGATCAACGACTTCGAGAACCGGCTGCAGGAGCGCGGGATCCGTGTGGTCAAGGTGCTGCTGCACATCAGCCGCGAGGAGCAATACCAGCGGCTGATGGCCCGGCTGGATGATCCGGCGAAGCAGTGGAAGTACACCACCGACGACATTGAGGACCGGCTGCTCTGGGACGAGTACCAGCGGGCCTACGAGATCGCGATCGAACGCACCCACACCGAACGCAACCCGTGGTACATCGTCCCGGCGGACCAGAAATGGGCGGCCCGCTGGTGTGTGGCCCGGCTGCTGCAGCGAGAGCTGGCTTCCATCGACCCGCACTGGCCGCCGGTCACCTACGACGTGGCCGAACAGCGGGCGAGGCTCGAAGCCAGCCGGTAGCAGGCGCGGTCAGTCGTCCTGCTGCTCCTCGACCCGCGCACGGGCCTGCTCCAGACGCTGGGAGACCCCGTTGAGCCAGTTCTCGCAGTGCGTGGCCAGCGCCTCGCCGCGCTCCCAGAGCGCCAGGGACTGCTCCAGGGTGGCGCCGCCGGTCTCCAGCTGCGAGACCACCGCAACCAGTTCCTCGCGGGCCTGTTCGTAGCTGAGCTTCACGATGTCTTCGGGCAGTTGCTGGGTCATGGTCTCTTCCTGGTTCCTGGGTTTTCTGGTGTTGGGCGACAGCGGCGATGCGCCGACGTGTCGATGTGCCGATACGGTGAGGTAGCGATGCGGTGCCGGTGGGCGGCCCCGGCTAGGGCCGCACGGGTTCGGTATCGATGCCGGTGACCTCGGCACGGAATCTGCCGGCAGCCACCCGGATCTGCACCGGGTCCCCGACACCCAGCTGCGCGGCATCCCGCACGATCGAGCCGTCCGGGAGCTGGGTGACCGAGTAGCCGCGATCCAGGGTCTGCTGCGGTGACAGGGCCCTTACCTGCACGGCCAGGTGCCCGATCTCGTCCCGCGCCCGTTCGATACGGTGGCGCAGCAGCCCGGTGGAGCGTTCACGCCAGCGGACCAGGTCCTCGAGTCGGGTGCTGATCATCGTCTGCGGCTGGGCCAGCACCGGCCGGGCGCGCAGCGCGGCAACCAGTTGCCTTTCGCGTTCCAGCTGGTGGTTGATGGCCCGGTCCAACCGGTCCCGGGCCTGGGCGAGCCCGCCGAACTCCTCCTGCAGATCCGGCACGATCCGTTTGGCGGCATCGGTGGGGGTGGAGGCGCGCAGGTCCGCCACATCGTCCAGGATGGGGCGGTCCGCCTCATGCCCGATGGCCGAGACCACCGGGGTGTGCGCGGCGAACACCGCACGGACCAGCTCCTCGTGGGAGAAGGGCAGCAGGTCCTCCAACGCGCCGCCGCCGCGGGCGATCACGATGACCTCCACGGCCGGGTCCGCATCCAGTTCCGCCAGCGCGGCCATCACCTGGGCGGCGGCGTCTCGGCCCTGCACCGCGGTGTTGATGATCCGGAAGGCCACGGCCGGCCAGCGCAGGCGCGCATTTTGCACCACGTCCTTCTCGGCATCCGAGTCCCGGCCGGTGATCAGCCCGATGGTGCGCGGCAGCACCGGAAGCCGTTTCTTGTGCTCGACGGCGAACAGCCCCTCGGCGCCCAGCGCCTGGCGCAGCCTCTCCAGCCGGGCCAGCAGTTCACCCAGTCCCACCGGGCGCACATCGGTGGCGTTCAGCGACAGCCGGCCGGTCTTGGCATACAGGCTCGGTTTGACCTGGGCCACCACCCGCGAGCCGACCTCGGGCTTGGTCTCCAGCCGGCGCATCACCGAAGCCCAGACGGTCACCGAGAAGGAGAAGTCCGCATCTACGTCGCGCAGGGTCAGGTAGCCGTGTCCGTTGCGGATGTTGGCCTCCAGCAGCTGGCCCTCCACCCAGGAGACCGGCGAGTTCTCGATATGCGCCTTCAGCTTCTCCGAGAGCACCCGCAACGGCCAGGGGTTTTCCGGGCTGGTCTCCCGTGCGGTTTTCGGCATGGTGTCCGGGCTGGGCGACTCCACGGGCATCTCTCCTGGCATCGACGACGGCACTGGCTGGCGGGGTGGGCCCGCACCTGTGAGGTTACACCACCGGCAGGACGCTTCGGCGGCTGCCGACCGGCTCCCTGCAACGGCCAGAGGCCAAACTCACAGCCCGCCGCAGGTGGTCCGGCTCATATGAGCATGGGCTTACTTGCATCCACTTCGTAGACTAGGGGTATGGCTACTTCCACTTCCATCCCGGTTTCCTTGCCGATGCCCCGTATCCCGCGGACCCGACGTTCCCCCCAGGAGATCGCCGCCGCCTCGCCGGACGTGGGCGAACGCAAGGTCCTGCTGGCGGCCCCGCGCGGTTACTGCGCCGGCGTTGACCGTGCCGTGGTGGCGGTGGAGAAGGCACTGGAACACTACGGTCCGCCGGTCTACGTGCGCAAGCAGATCGTGCACAACCTGCACGTGGTCTCGGAGCTCGAGGCCCGCGGGGCGATTTTCGTGGAGGAGACCGATGAGGTCCCCGAAGGTGCACTGGTGGTCTTCTCCGCCCACGGCGTGTCCCCGGCCGTCGTGCAATCCGCGGAGGACCGCGGCCTGCAGACCATCGACGCCACCTGCCCGCTGGTGACCAAGGTGCACCGCGAAGCCGTGCGCTTCGCCAAGAACGACTACGAGATCCTGCTCATCGGCCACGAAGGGCACGAGGAGGTCGAGGGCACCTACGGCGAGGCGCCGGAAGCCACCACTATCGTGAACAACCCAGAGGAAGCGGACACGGTGGTCGTGAAGAACCCGGACAGGCTGATCTGGCTTTCGCAGACCACGCTGAGCGTGGACGAGACCATGGAGACCGTGCGCCGGCTGCGCGACCGTTTCCCGAACCTGCAGGACCCGCCCAGCGATGACATCTGCTACGCGACCACCAACCGCCAGGTGGCGATCAAGACCATCGCCCCGCAGTCGGATCTGGTGATCGTGGTCGGCTCCTCGAATTCCTCGAACTCGGTGCGCCTGGTGGAAGTCTCGCTGGACTACGGGGCGAAGGCCGCCTACCGCGTGGATTTCGCCCACGAGGTCGACGAGAGCTGGTTCGAGGGGGTCTCCACCGTCGGGGTGACCTCCGGGGCCTCGGTGCCGGACGTGCTGGTCCAGGAAGTGCTCGCCCTGCTGGCCGAGTACGGCTTCGCCGACGTCGAGGAGATCACCCTGGCCGAGGAGGACATCGTCTTCTCGCTGCCCAAGGAGATCCGCGGCAAGCTCAAGGAATCAGGCGACGACTCCCGCGCCCTGGGCGGGCGCCGCAGCCCGGCCAACTCCAACTAGAATTCACAGCCCACCACTAGCAAAAGGTAGACTCTTCTCCCGTGGCTCTTACTATCGGAATCGTCGGACTGCCCAACGTCGGCAAGTCCACCATGTTCAATGCGCTGACCCGTGCCCAGGTGCTGGCAGCCAACTACCCGTTCGCGACCATCGAACCCAACGTCGGTGTGGTCCCGCTGCCCGATGAGCGCCTGAAGGTGCTCGCCGGGATCTTCGGTTCCGAGCGGATCCTGCCGGCCACCGTGTCCTTCGTGGACATCGCCGGCATCGTCAAGGGCGCTTCCGAGGGGGAGGGGCTGGGCAACAAGTTCCTGGCCACCATCCGCGAGGCCGACGCGATCTGCCAGGTCACCCGCGCGTTCGTGAACGACGACGTGATCCACGTGAACGGCAAGGTGGACCCGGCCTCGGATATCGAGACCATCGCCACCGAGCTGATCCTGGCTGACCTGCAGACCATCGAGAACCAGCTGCCGAGGCTTGAGAAGGAACTGCGCGGCAAGAAGATCGAGAAGTCCTTCCTGGACGCCGTGCTGAACGCGCAGAAGATCCTCGAAGAGGGCATCACCCTGTTCGCCGCGGCCAAGACCAAGGGCGTGGACCTCGATGAGCTGGCCCCGATGCAGCTGATGACCACCAAGCCGTTCATCTACGTGTTCAACACCGATGACGCCGGACTGGCCGATACTGAGATGCAGGCCAAGCTCTCCGAACTGGTGGCCCCGGCCGAGGCGATCTTCCTGGACGCCCAGTTCGAATCCGAGCTGGCCGAGCTGGAAGAAGACGAAGCCGCCGAGATGATGGAGGACGCCGGCATCGAGGAATCGGGGCTGAGCAAGCTGGCCCGCGTCGGCTTCGACACCCTGGGACTGCAGACCTACCTGACCGCCGGCCCGAAGGAATCCCGTGCCTGGACCGTGCCCAAGGGTGCCACCGCGCCGGAGGCCGCCGGGGTGATCCACACCGACTTCCAGCGTGGCTTCATCAAGGCCGAGGTCGTCGGCTTCGAGGACCTGGTGGAGGTCGGATCGATCGCCAACGCCAAGGCCGCGGGCAAGGCCCGCATCGAAGGCAAGGACTACATCATGAAGGACGGCGACGTGGTGGAGTTCCGCTTCAACGTCTAGTTTTCCCCTGATGGCGGTACTTTTGTACTCATTTCGGGGCTTTCAAAAATCGAAATATCGAGCGTGATTTCAGCTCATGTCGGACTCCCAGGAGGTCGAAGATTTGGCCGAGACATTCAGCCTCGAAGCGGAAGCGTCGTTCAGCGACGAAAACAAGGCGTGGGAGGCCGTCCGAATCCTTGCTGAATGCGTCGAGCATGTGCAGCCGGGCGGGCGGCTCATGAACAGTCCCGGTTTCATACTGCGTGGCGATAATAAGCAATGGAGGCGACAGACAGTTAGGGAGCTCGCTGTTATCCGCGAGAAGTTTGACATTGAATATCCGGCCTTGGCGTGGGGCTACGTCACCGACGGGCTCCAATGGAGGGTTGATGGGTGGATGTTCAACGCCAAGTCGCAAAAGATCCAGGTGGAAGCCTATGCCGGAGCGTCCCTCTTGGGTACCGAGGAGGCGCTGCGCACAGTCGTCAGCCGAGCGCGGGAGCGCGGTGTCGAGATGGCGGTGAAGCAGGTCAAGTTCTCGGCCACGGAGTCGACCGGTTCTCCACGGTCGAGAGACATTCAAGTGAACACAAGTCCGATGAGGAAGTGGAAGATGTTCCGGGCGTGGGTGGGTCCCCATCTGGCCGCCTATATAGTTGGCATCGTTTCCTCAATATCGGCGACTGGTTTGCTCCTATGGCTAGGCCTTGGGGGCTGAGTTTCCGATTCGATATCGGTGGCCACGAAGGAAAAGTTGGGCGCAACCAAGTGGTACGTTCGCCCTAACGCGCGTGATGGTTTTGGCTAACGTGTCGAGATGGCTACCTTGTTGCGTCGAAGATTCAGCGCGGTAAGCCGCGACTCCAGACGTTGGAATGTGCGGCGACGTGGTGGAGTTCCGCTTCAACGTGTAGTCGCGTTCCGATTCAACCTCTGGGGGCCTCTGGGGCACTCGAGGGCACGCGCGAACATTGCGTACAACTTGTACAAGTCGTACGATAGGCACATGACTTCAGTGACTCTTTCCCAGTTCCGTAGCCGGCAGAGCGACTACATCGCCGCTGCGCAGCGTGAGCCTGTCGAGATCACCTCCCGCGGTGCGGGGCGTCGTGCTGTCGTCGTGTCGCCCGAGTTCTTCGACCGTGCCGTGCGGGCGCTGGAGGACCAGGCTGACATCCGCGCGGCAGCGGAAGCGCGCGAGGAGCCTCGTGTTCCTTTCGAAGACCTGATGGAAGAGCTTGGGCTTTGATCCCGGGTTGACGTGACGTACCGGATCACCATCGCGCGGGGAGCCGCGAAGACCTTTCGTGGGCTTCATCCGCAGGTTGCTGCACGCTTGAAGGCTGCGATCCAAGAGCTCGCAGAAGATCCACGTCCGCCGGGAAGTCTGCGGCTGAGCGGCGGTGACGGCGAGCTCCGCATTCGCGTCGGCGACTACCGGATCGTCTACGACGTCCAGGATGATGAGCTTGTGGTCTTGGTGCTGCGAGTCGGTCACCGCCGGGAGGTCTATCGATGACGCGACGAAGCGAGCAGACCGAGGGCAAGCTGGCTGAGATAGTGATCGACGTCGTTGCACACAAAGATCTGACAGCAGGCGACGTCGCTGGGCTTCGCTGATTGTTCGACGCCGAGTACCAGCATGGTTTCGGGGAGTGGGGCCCGGTGTCGGGGGGTCTCGAGGAAGTGGTCTCGTTCTACATCGCGTGCGGGTGGACTCGAATCTCTGCCGCGGTGCGTTCGATCAACCGCGCCGGCCAGTCAGTTTTCGACCCGCCAGGGCAGCCGCTGCTCGTCCTGCCGGTAGGACATCGGCTTGCTTCCTGGCCGGACGGCGAGGTCGACTTGCGCGGTCGCGCGTGGTGATCATTATGGGCGTACCCGTGGACTGGGAGATGCATGAGCTTTAGTGAGGCTGAACCATGAGATCGTGGAATACCGCTGAAGGGCGCTTTATGAGCACTGAATATGAATCCCAGGTGGTGCGCGAAGCGTATGAATCCCGCGCGACCGAGTACACGAAAGTCCTCGGATCTATAGAGGCAATGTCTCCGGTGGATCTAGCGGCGATCGAAGGATGGTCCCGTGGCATAGACGGCCGCATTGTCGACGCTGGTTGCGGGCCGGGTCACTGGACTGCGCATCTGCGCAATCTCGGTGCCGACATTGAGGGTATCGATATGGTGCCAGCTTTTATCGACGGTGCTCGGAGTCGCTTTCCGGACACCGCGTTCCGTCTCGGGGATCTGGACGCTCTCCCAGTAAAGTCAGCCAGCCTCGCCGGAATCCTCGCCTGGTATTCCTTGATTCATGTGTCTCCGGATCTGTTATCCGTCACCATTCAAGAATTTGCTCGATGTCTTGAGCCGGGAGGAAGAGTGCTCCTCGGATTCTTCGAAGGGCAAAAGGTTGAAGCGTTTGGCCACGCGGTCACCACTGCCTATTTCTGGCCAGTAGAAGAGATGGCTCGACTCCTTGCTGATGCTCGTTTCGAGGTCACGGAGGTTCGGACGCGGGCCGACCCCGGCGCTCGACCTCACGCTGCAATAGCTGCGCAGCTTAGCCATTGATCTGAACTTCTTGAAACGTTTGCTACGTGGGGCACTCCTGCGAGTGGCGTCACAATGCAACCTCTGGTACGAAGAAGTTCCCCTCGTTTCACCAGAGGTTGGTCCGTGCGGGGACGTGGTGGAGTTCCGATTTAACGTCTAGCGTTATTGGTGAGCCTAGAGATTTCGGACAGTGGACCCTCCTAAACTGGGAGGGCAACTGAAAGAGAGATCAGCAGTATGTCAAAGGCGTTGACCGGACGGTGCAGCGAGCGACCTTGCGGAAGCTTGAGTTGATCCATGCGGCGAAGGATGTCGAGGACCTGAGGATCCCGCCGGGCAACCGGTTGGAGCGGCTGGTCGGCGACCGGCGCGGTCAGCACAGCATCCGAGTCAACGCGCAATGGCGTCTCTGCTTCGTCTGGAGAGAGGGAGGTGCGGACAATGTCGAACTCGTCGACTACCACTGAGAGCGACCTGATCGAGCCGATCCACCCGGGAGAGATCCTGATGGGGGACTTCATTGAGGGCTTCGGGATCACGCAGAACAAGCTCGCCCTGTCGATCGGCGTCCCGCCGCGGCGGATCAACGAGATTGTGCACGGCAAGCGGGGTATCACAGCTGACACGGCGATCCGGCTGGCGCGGTACTTCGGGACGTCCGAGGAGTTCTGGATGAACCTGCAGTCCAACTACGAGCTGCGGCTCGAGCGTCGCCTGCTGCGTGACAAGATCGCAGCGATCACGCCGCTGGAGGTCGCGTGACTGTCGGTCCAGAACGTCGGCTTGTTCGAAAGGTCGTCGGCTATGTAGTCCGTGGCGGGCGACTGCTGGTGTTCACGCATGACGGTGTTCCCCTCGAGGTCGCCGGTGTCCAGGTCCCGGCGGGTTCCATCGAGCCCGGGGAGCAGCCCGTGGCCGCTGTGGTCCGCGAGGTGCGGGAAGAAACCGGCGTCGACGCCCAGGTTGTCCGTGTTCTGGGCGTCGAGCGATACGACGTGTGGCCGGCGAAGCCCGAGCTCCATGAGCGTCACTTCTTCCAACTCGCGCCACTTGGCGGCCGCTCGGAGGAACGCTGGCGCGCAGGGGAAGAGATGCCATCAGATGATGGGCCTACGCAACGATGGACGTGCCAGTGGATACCGCTGGAGCAGGCCCACGTGCTGTGCGCCGGCTTCGGCGCGCGACTCGGCGAGATCCTTCTCGAGGGCGATTCAGGTGCGGCAGCTGCGGAAGGATAGGTCTACAGATCCGTGATGGTCCTTCGTGCCGTAACCCGGTCAAGTTCCGCTTCAACGTCTAGTTTTACTGAGCTTTTGGTGCTCCCATACGCGTTTCAGATACGGCCCCGCTTGCTTCGGCAATCGGGGCCGTATTTGCGGTTGTGTGGATCGACTGGCTCTCGGCAACCTCTCCTGTTCCCGAGACATCGGTTGCAGTCGAGTTCCGTTCACCTCGCAGCGATCGTCTCTTAAGCGGCAGTAGGATCGGTCTATGGATGCCGAGCGTGTGGTTGAGGAACTTTATTTGGCGGGCGGCTGTCTCTGGGGTGTACAGGCCTTCATCAAGACGCTGCCTGGGGTAACGTCCACCGAGGCCGGAAGGGTCAACGGAACCAGCCAGTGTATCGACAGCGCCTACGACGGGTATGCGGAATGCGTGCGAACACGATTCGATCCGACGGTTGTTAGTGTCGAGCAGCTGACGGCCTACCTCTTCGAGATCATTGATCCCTACAGCGTCAACAAGCAGGGACCAGATCTCGGTCAGAAGTATCGGACTGGTGTCTACTCCAACAAGCTGGCCCACCTCGAAGAGGCTCGTGCTTTCATCGCGGCGAGAGACGACGCTCACCGAATCGCCGTTGAGGTGCTGCCACTGACCAACTACTTGCGAAGCGCCGAGGAACATCAGGATCGGCTCGCACGTTTCCCCGAGGATTCGTGTCATCTTCCCGCAGAACAACTGGCTAAGTACCGCGGTGATGTTGATCTAGCGGGTCGTTCGTGATGATCAGCCAGAAGTTGTTGTGTGCCGGAAATCGGCGGAGTTCCGCTGCAACGTGTAGCCGCGTTCCGGTTCAACCGTTCAGTGCTCGAAGTTGAGCTGTCACAATTATACCGTTTACGGTATAGTTGTGACATGGCTGGTGAGCTGAAGTACCGAGACATTGTGCGTGAGATCGCACTGGATCAGTACGGATATGTCACCACGCGAAACGCGACCGAAGCCGGTGTTCCCGCCGTAGAGTTGCCCAAGCTGGCGGCGCGAGGCGGACTCGAGAATGTCGCATACGGGCTGTATCGTGTGCCGGATATTCCCCCCACGCGGTACGACCAGTTCGCGGAAGCGCTGCTTCGCGTGGGTGAGGGGGCTCATCTGCACGGAGAGTCTGTGCTCGCATTGCTCGGGCTGGGCGACGTCAACCCGCGGCGGATCAAAGTCGCGACGAGCAGGCGAGCCCGCTCCCGACTTCCCGAATTCGTGGAGCTGACTACGGTGCGGGGCGGATTTTCCGCACGGCTCTATGAGGGACTAGCGTCGCAGTCTGTCGCGGATGCTCTCCTCGAATGCCGTGGCCGCATCGAGACGCAGAATCTGCTCGACGCCGCTAAGCAGGCTCGGGGTGAGGGGCTATTGACGACTGCGGAGTGGCAGCGGGTACGCAAGGAGATCACGTCGTGAGCTACGCCGGTGCGCCGATCAGCGTGCGTTCTCTGGAGCAGCGCATCCGGAATCTCGAAGGCGACGACGGGTTGGCGCAACGGCGCAGAGTCAGCATGGCTCTGGTCGTCGTCGGCCAGATGCTCCCCGCTGGGGCGATCAAAGGTGGCAGTGCGATGGCGCTCCGATTCGGACGGAGCACGCGATTCACCCGTGATCTCGATGCCGCGAGGATCGGCCCGCTCGCAGTGTTCCGCGCCGACTTCGAGGAGGCGTTGGCGCGTGGTTGGGTCGGCTTCACCGGCAGGCTCGTGCAGAAAGCCGCGCCCACCCCGGAAGCGGTACCGGCGGCGTATGTCATGCAGCCTTTCGAGGTGAAGCTCGACTATCGAGGTCGAGCCTGGTGCACGGTGAAGTTCGAGCTCGGTCATAACGAGATCGGCGACGCTGAAGATCCAGAGCTGCACCTCGCGGACGATCTCGCGACCATGTTCACGGATGTTGTCCTCGAAGCGCCGGTACCTGTTCGCGTCATGCGTGCAGACCATCAGATCGCGCTGAAGCTGCACGCACTATCCGTCGAGGGAAGTGAACGCGCACGCGATCTCGTGGATCTCCAGTTACTCGAAAACCGTGGGGATCTGGACCTCGGGCAGATCGGGGAGACCTACGTACGGCTATTCGAATATCGGCGGCAACAGCAGTGGCCACCGGTCGTCACCGTCGCGGAGCAATGGCATCCACTGTATGCGGAGGCCGCTGACGGCGTGGATGCACTGCATTCCGTCGACGAAGCCGTCATCTGGGTGAATGACTTCATTCGTCGAATCGCCTCGGCCGGATCTGCGACCACCGCTGAGGATGATCGCCGATGACCATCGGGACGACACACATGTTCGAGCACCGTGGGGCGACGATCTCGGTCACCGCCCTCGACGGTGCCAGACCGACGGTGGTTCTACTCCACGGCTTGGCATGAAGCTTCCGGGAGCTATTGCCGACCGCGCGGGCGCTCCAAGGACATCGGGTGCTGCTGGTTGACCAGCGTGGGCATGGTCGGAGCACGCGGAGGCCGGACGATCTGTCGCGTGCCGCATTCGTCGGCGATGTCGTCGCAGTCATGGACGCCTGTGCGCCGGGGGAGCGGTGCTTCCTCGTCGGCCAGTCGATGGGCGCGCACACTGCGTTCCTCACATCGGCCATGCATCCCGACCGTGTCGGGGGTCTGGTGATGCTCGAGGGAGAAGTCGCCGGTAGCGGCGATCCCGAAGAGACTGCCACGGTCGGACGCTGGTTCGCCTCGTGGCCCATACCGTTTCCGGTTGAAGCCGCGGCGCGGGTGTTTCTCGGGGAGGATGCCATCGTGGACGCCTGGATCGCTGACCCCGAGGCCACCCAGCAAGGGCTCATGCCGCGATTTGATGCCGACGTCATGTAACGCACACGCGATGCGGTGCGCGAATCGCGCTGGTCCGAATGGGAGAGCTTGCAAGAGCCCACGCTCGCGATCTTCGCTGCCCGGAGCACGTTCTCGGCATCAGACAAGGACGAGCTCGTGCGTCGCCGACCTTCCACTGTTCGGTTCGACCTCAGTGGCGGCAGTCATGATGCCCACCTCGACGCTTTCGACGAGTGGACCGATGTGCTTGCCCGCTGGCTGAGGTGAGGTTGGTATCTGCGGCGACGTGGTGAAGTTCGTTTCATGGTCTGAGCGGACTTGATGCAATCGTTCACACGGGTGCTGATCTCGACCTTGGCGACCAGGGTCGATATCAATACTGATATCAACAGGGGGTGGTCATCATGGCATCCATCGTTGTCAGGGGAATCGACGAATCAGTAAAACAGAGCTTGGCGAAGCGGGCCAAGGCGCACGGCCGTTCCATGGAAGCGGAGGTGCGTGAGATTCTCACTCGGGCTACATCAGGTTCGCACATCGGACTTGCGTTCTTAGATGCGGCTCGCGATGCTGGCGGTGTCGAGGAGCTGGTGATCCCTGAACATGTCGATGAGGCCCGAAAGGTCGACTTCGGGTGATCGTCCTGGACACGCGCGTCATCTCGGAAATTTTCCGTCCTCGTCCTGAGCCGCGCGTCATCGCGTGTCTGGAGTCACTCACGGATGGTGTCGCGATCACGACGATCACGTTGGCGGAGCTGCTCGCCGGGGTCCGTAGACTTCCGGACAGGCGGCGCAAAGAGGAACTCCAGGTAGCGATCGAGGGCGCGATCCAGCCCTACCGCGACACGCGTTCCCTGCTGTCCTTCGACGAGGCTGCGGCCGCGGAATATGCCGAGGTGCTGGCGGTGCGTGAGCAGGCAGGACTGCCGATCAGCATGGCTGATGCGCAGATCGCTGCGATCTGCCTAGCGAATCGTGCCGCGTGCACGACGCGGAACACCGGGGACTTCGCGCTGACCGGCGTCGCGATTGTTGATCCCTGGGCCGCGTCGTGAGCCCATATTCGTCGATCTCCTCCCGTAACGCGGTCCGTGTCCTCTTGCTTGATCCTTCGGCGCGGGTTCTGTTGTTTGAAGGACGGGATCTTTCCGATGCCGGGGACACCGCGCGCTTCTGGTTCACTGCAGGCGGTGGTGTTGAATGGGGATGAGTCGTTGGCCGATGCCGCTGAACGGGAGCTGGCTGAAGAGACTGGCCTGACGGGAATGACGATGGTCGGGCCCTTCCACCGCCGTGAGTTTGACTTCCTCAATCACGGTGAACCCGTCCATCAGATCGAGCACTACTTCGCTGCGCGAGCTGCCACTCCTTCGGACCTCAACCGTGACGGTTGGACGGAGCTGGAACGTGCCGTCGTGACCGAATGGAGGTGGTGGCCTGTTGCGGGTCTGAGACACGGCGGCATGAGCTTTCCCTGAGGATCTGCCTGACCTCATCGCGAGGGCGGCAGAGCTCGTCTAGCCCCTCGCCGAGTACCGGTTGCCAGAATGCGGTAGCGTTCCGGTTTTCGCTTTACCCCTTGCCGGGTTGGCGGGAAACACTCTGGTGGTGGGTTCGCAGTTGGAGCAATGCTGAGTCCAGCAACGGTGATGGAATCTTGAGAGCTGCTGCACGTGCGGCGAGGTCGCCGATGATGTGCTCGGCTTCGACAGGAGCCCCGTGCCGGAGGTCGCGATAAAGTGAAGAGGTGAACGCCGAACCTCGTTCGGTAAGCAGTCCGAGGGTCTGCGCGTGCCCGGCCTGGCTGACCGGATGACCCGAAGCTTCCGCGACTTGCTCGCACTCGGCGATCGCCTGGAGAATCTGCGCTTCACCTCCGGCGGCGAGGATGTCGCCGATGCTGCCGCGGAAAAGGCAGGTGATGACACCGGCGGCGGCGATGAAGGCCCACTTCTCCCACAACCGTGAAACGATGTCATCCACGATGTCCAGGACGATGCCGTCGACGTCGAGTGTCCGACGGATCTTGTCGGGCACGGTCTCACCGTGCAGCCCGCCGACGGTGAGGCTGCACAGCGGGGTCATCTGCACCGCGGTCGCATCCTCGCCCAGTGTTGCGACGATCTTCACGATTCCCCCAAGGACTTGCCCCGGGAACGCGCGTTCCAACAGATCGATGTGGGCCATGCCGTTGAGTAGCGGCACAATGGAAGTCTCTGGCCTGATCCCAGGGGCGAGCGTCGGGATGATCGCTTCCAACGCCGGTGCCTTGACCGCGAGGATCACGAGGTCGAAGGGATCTGCACCGTCCAGTTCAGTGACGGCGCACGCCGTGTGCACGACGTCCACGTCGGGCGCGCGGAAGCGCAGGCCGTCGGCGGTGAGCTGTCTGGCCCTGCGCTGTCGGATGAGGAAGGCCACGTCCTGTCCGGCAGTGATGAGTCGCGCACCGAGGGCCCCGCCGGTGGCTCCTGCTCCGACGATGAGTGTCCGTGTCATATGTTGGTTTTCCCTTCGGAAGTCGCCGGGCCCGAGCCAGGCGGTGAGTCTGTTGCCCGCCGCGCTCACGCGCCGGGGCTGAGGAGGCTGTAGACGGTGCTGACCAGTAGCCCAGCGCCGATGAGCAACAGTGCGAGGCCGCCCAGGACAGTGATCGTCCGGTCCGCAGCCGGGGACCGGTGGAAACCGAACAGCCGGATCAGCGCGATCGTGGCCGCCCACCAAAGTCCGGCGCCGAGCACGACGGCGGCGCACAGTGTGACGGTTCGCATCTCCGCCCCGTCCCCGTATCCGATGAACTGGGGCAGGATCGCCGCGAAGAACAAGAGCGCCTTCGGGTTGGTCGCGTTCGTGACGAATCCACGCGCAAAGCCACCCTGAACACGGTGCCTGGTCGCATCGGGGTTGTCGTTCGCTGCGCTCCGGGATGCCCGCAGCATGCTCGCCCCCATCCACAGGAGCACGCCAGCGCCGAGTAGCTGCACGACGGTTAGTGTGCCCGGCGCGGACACCAACAGGGCGGTCGCGCCGGCGGCGGCGAGCAGCGCGTGCAGCATCAGACCGGAGACGATCCCCACTGCAGTGGATGCGCCCTCCCGCGCGCCGCGGGTCGCCGAATGCACCACCAGGACAAGGTCCGGTCCAGGCACCGCCAGTGCTACCAACAGGGCGAGGGTAAACGCCGCCCATGATTCTGCTCCCATCCGTGCCTCCGATCCGTGGATTCTTCCGTGATCAAGGTTATGGGCCAGATTCGCTACTCTTTAACCATGAGCGAACGTCAAATGAAATCAGATCGAGTCCCCGAATTGGATTCGGTGGACTGGGCCATTCTCGAACTGTTGCAGGTGGATGCGACCATGCCGAACAAGGATATCGCTGCGAAGGTCGGCGTCGCTCCGAGTACCTGCCTGGAGCGGATCAGGCGGATGCGCCGCAACGGCACCATCGTCGCCACACGCGCGCACGTGCTCCCCAGCCTGCTAGGCAAGGGTGAGCAGGCGTTCCTTGGAATTCAGATCCGCCCGCACGCGCGCGACACGGCCAACGACTTTGTGCAGAAGGCCCTCGCGCTGCCGGAAACGCTAGCCCTCTACAACGTCAGTGGCAGCGAGGACTACCTTGTCCACGTCGCTGTGGCGAATAGCACCGAGTTGCAGACGTTGATCATTGACAAGCTCCTGGCACTGCCGCAGGTCGCACACTGCCGGACGCAACTGATCTTCGGTGAGCCGTGGGTGGCACCGCTGCGCCAACGCTCGGCACATGATTCGGACAGCTGAGACGAGTTTCCCAGCCATCGCGTAGCCAGCGGTTGGTATGCGCCTGAATTCGTTGGAATTCGGGTTCAACATCTCTTCGCCTTTCGGCTCAAGCACCGAACCTGGGATCTCGGCGTCCACCTTCCGACGGAATCTGCGGGGATCCTGGGTCAGGAACCCGGTAGTCACGACGGCCAGTTGAAGTCCCTGTCTGCGCCGTACGAATCCCGGCGGGCGGTGTACGCCAGGGCTGCGTGTTCTCGTGCGTCGTCACCGATGAGTACCCGCAGCGGGCGGCCCGGGTTCGACAGGTGCGCAACCAGCGCGTCGGCCGCGGTGCGCGGATCGGCGTCCGTCGACGCCTCGCCGGGTTCGGCTGCCGGCCAGGGGATCTGCGCGGTGCCGAACAAGGCGGTGCGAAGATCGTCATACTCCGGTTTCGGGGTCGCAAACGACATGCTTGACCCTGCCCAGTCGGTCGCGAATCCGCCGAGCTGGGCAATGGTGACATGGATGCCGAACGGCGCGACCTCGGCGGACAGGGCTTCGCTGAAACCCTCCAGAGCCCACTTGCCGGCGTTGTACAGGCCGAAGGTCGGCATCGCACCGATCGCACCGACAGTCGAAATCTGCACGATATCGCCACCGCCGCGCGCCCGCAGATGTGGGATTGCGGCCCGACAGACCCACAGTGCACCGAACAGGTTGAGGTCCAGATGAGCGCGGGCCTGCTGTTCGTCGACTTCCTCAATGGCACCGACCAGCCCGCCCCCGGCGTTGTTGACGACGATGTCGATGCCGCCGAAGGCCCGTGCCGCCTCATCGACGGCAGCGGCGACGGCGGTGGCGTCACGGACATCGAGCAGGATCTCGCGAACCGAGTCAGGGTGGCCGGCCTGCAGATCCGCCAGCGCTCCGGGTTGGCGAACCGTTCCGACGACGCGGTCTCCGTGGTCCAGGGCCGCCTGCGCAAACGCCCGGCCGAGCCCGCGGCCGGCACCGGTGATGAACCAGATGCGGGTTGTGCTTGATCCTTCGGACATAGCGAATTCCCTCCAACGACACGGCCTGTCTCGTCACGGTAATGAAGGTGCGGCGGTCAGTCAATAGCGCCGGGTATCCGGCCGGCGGGATTCGCATTCTGCGGTTGGTCGGTGCCGGGACTCGGGGGCCTGCCGGTCTAACGTGTGGATCCGGTGGGAAGAAGGCGTCCGAATGGAGCGATAATGGTGGCGTGAGCAACCCGGGAATATCGGTCCAGATACGTTCGTACGAAAGCGCTGACGCCCAGACGACGTTGCGCATCTTCCACGAAGCGATTACGGTCACGGCAGCGGCGGACTACACGCCTGAACAGGTCGCGGCATGGGCGCGTCTGGACAAGCCGGATCTGCGCCGGTGGGATCGCTCGATGCTCGCCCGGGACAGCTACGTGGCCCTCGTTGATGGACAGGCCGCCGGGTTCTCCGATGTGAGCGCCGATGGCTATATCGACATGATGTTCGTGTCTCCGCGATTCGCGCGAAGAGGGGTGGCGCGCGAGCTGTTGGCCTTCCTCGAACGTCGGGCACGGCGATGCGCAGTGCGGCAACTTTCCTCGAATGTGAGCATCACGGCCCGTCCGCTCTTCGAGTCCTTCGGTTTCCACCTGGTGGCCGAGCAGCATCCCGTGATCGGCGGTGTCGTCATGACCAATTTCCATATGGCCAAGGAGCTCAACTATCCGGAGTAGCGCTGCCAATGAGAACCGGTGGTCCATCGGTGTGGACAGTTCCAGGATCCGGAGTGGGCCCGTCATTGCCTCCGCCTGGGTCTGTGGTGCGGGTGTGCTATCGACGGCGGCGAACCCTTGGGTCAGTATGGTCCGGACGGATCACGGCAGCGCTAGGGTGGTGGGCTGAGGCGCGATGCCCTGTTGCAGGTAGGGAGCCTCGGCCCGCAAATATGGCCATGTGCCGTGGGCGCCATCAGGGAAGCTGAATATTGTGCCTGTTCCGTCCCCGCACTTGTCGGAGTTGCGCTCGCCCATGCACTGGGCAGCGTCCAATGACTTCGAACATCTCGGATGTCGTGGTTGGTAGAGGTTATTGAACGCGGGTTCCGACACCGGTTTCAGCCGTGCCGATCATTTTCGCGCGAACCAACGGGGATGGCCATCGGAGATGTTCGGTTGTACCGGAAGACGGAGGGGTTCAGGACCAAGGAGTAGCCCGTGAGCTCCACGAAAGCTTCAACGCCTGGTCTCAGAACAGCGGCCAGGGCACAGCCGGCATCTGACCGCTGGGAGCCGGAAACATCCCTGCCGAACCCAACTGCTCGCAGCGGGCAGCCAGAGCCGCAACCTCCCGGGCACTGAGCAGGTCTTCCAGGCGTCGGCCCAGTTCGCCGGAGAGCCCGTCAACGACTTGTGCGATGCCTTGTTGCTCCTCGGTGGCCAGATCCTCACCCAACCAGCCCCAGAGCACCGTACGCAGCTTGTGCTCATGATGGAAGGTGAGCCCGTGGTCCACGCCGTACCGGTGTCCATCGGGCATGGCCAGGATGTGGTTGCCCTTGCGGTCGGCATTATTGACGATGATGTCGAAAACCGCCATGCGCCTGAGCACCGGGGTATCTTCATGAATGAGCTCGACGATCCCACCGTTTTCATCCTGGCCCTTGAGCACGTGTTTCCAGACGCCCTGCGGCGCCTGGTCCGCCGCGATGAGGTCCACGGGGTTCTGCCCCGGATCAGGTTCCTTCCACAGCTGCACCATCCCTTCGCCCAACGGGCCATCACGCAGCCATGTGTGCGGCACTACGTCCCAGCCGAGGGCCTGCGAAACCAGATAGGCCGCCACTTCCCGTTGCGCCAGGGTGCCCTGGGGAAAGTCCCACAGTGGGCTTTCGCCGGCTATCGGTTTGTAAACGACCACGGTATCGCCGATGCTGCCAAGAAACGTGGCGTTTGAGGCGGTCGTGATACGGCCGGTGAGGGTCAGCTCTGCGGCTATGAGATCTGCTGCCGGCATCAGAGGTCCGGTGGGGTGCAGATGTGTCCCTCGGCGTCCATGGGATTGCCGCACAACGGACACATCGGCCGTCCGGCGGCCACGATCTCACGGGTGCGCTTGGCAAATGCGCGGGCCGTGCCAACCGGGATTCGAACGAGCATCTTTTCGTCCTGGTCGGCTGAGTCCTCGTCGTCCACCGGGTGTAGCTCGATCACAACCTGCGCCGTGGATGAATCCCACCCCAGGCCTATCGCGCCGATGCGAAACTGCACCTCGACGGTTTCGAGCGGGTCATTGTCGACTAGTTCAACGGGGGTGCCGGCAGGAACGTTGAAGGGGTTGCCCGGAACGGTGCCAAGCTGGTCGAGGACTTCGTCGATCTTTTCGGCGAGCGCCGCCGATTGCTGTTTTTCCAAGGCTAGGCTCACCAGTTGCTTGCCTGCGCGCACCTGTAGATAAAAGGCTCGTGACCCCGGAGCGCCAATGACACCAACGACGACACGATCTGGCCAGGAAAACTCGTGAACACGTGTAGACATGTCAATATTCTAGGCCGAAGAGGTTGACGGTGCCTGATGCCCTGCTCCGCCACCGACCGGAGCATCGCCGGACTGGGGAACGTTCGCCAACCATGACAGGTCGCCGGCATCGGTGTTGATCGCGTGGACACTGGGCCGATGGGTCCCGTAGTGCACGATGGACACGGAGGCGGGGCCCACGGTGAGGCGCTGGAACATGTCAAGGTGCATGCCCAGTGCATCGGCCAGGATCGACTTGATGATGTCACCGTGACTGACGGCCGCCCACACGGCGCCGGGCCCGTGCTTGGACTCGAATGCCGCATCGTGTCGGCGGATCGCGGCCACCGACCGGGCCTGCATCGTTGCCAGGGATTCCCCGCCCGGAAAAGTAGCGGCAGAGGGCTGGGACTGGACTACCTTCCAGAGGTTCTCGGTGGCGAGATCATCCAGCGTCCGACCCTGCCACTGGCCGTAGTCGCACTCGATTAGGTCGGGATCGATGGGAGTGCCCGGCGAACCAGCTTGGCGATCTAGGATGAACCGGGCGGTTTGCCGGCAGCGTTCAAGCGGGCTGGACACCACCGAAACCAGCGGCACGGAGGCGAGTCGCTCGCCGGTCAGGGCCGCCTGGTCCTTCCCGATCCGGTCCAGGCCGATGCCTTCCGCCCGACCTGCCAATATCCCGGAAGCGTTAGCTGTGGAGCGGCCATGCCGCACGAGAATTACTGTCGCCATGGGCCCAGCCTAGTGACCGATCGTCCGCAAACCCAGCCCGGCGAGCGCACACCACCATGCGGATCCCACTGGAGCATGCATGATGACCCGGCTTCTTTGCCGGTTGGTTACTGTTGGTGCAGGGCGCGCTGGGCTACTTCCACGGGCAACTACGTAGGATGGTGCTGATCCATCGAACCGGTTGGGTTCGTCCATCTCGAATCAAGGAGTCGTGAACGATGAGTTTCAATGTCTATCTTTCCGGAGAGATCCACACCGACTGGCGTGACGAGCTCCAACGCGGCGCTCTCGCCGCCGGTCTGGACATTGTTTTTACCGCACCGGTCACCGACCACCCCGCGAGCGATGCCGCCGGTGATCATCTGGGGCAGACGGCTAGCCAGTTCTGGCGTGATCACCAGTCCGCCAAGGTCAATGCCATTCGCACACGCACCCTGATCGAAAAGAGCGATTTTGTGGTCGTGCGGTTCGGGGACAAATACAAGCAGTGGAATGCCGCTTTCGATGCCGGCTACTGTGCCGCGTTGGGCAAGCCCTATGTGACGTTGCACGATGAGGACCTTGTGCATCCGCTCAAGGAAGTGGACGCCGAAGCCCAGGCCTGGTGCCAGACCGTCGACCAGGTGGTGGAAACATTGCGTTACGTGCTCAAGGCGTGAGCCTTGCGGCAGGTGATCGATGGTCTGGTGGCCCGCTGTCGATGACCTTTACTCCGGGAGGTCTTCGTGGTGGAGGCGGGCGTCAACGACTGGTCGCCAAGGGAAGGAGTGCCCGGGCTGTGGATGCCGGGGCATTTGGGCCTTGGTGGTCAACGCGATGCCTGGGGATCCAGTGCTGTGGCGCATCGGTCGTGCTCAGTCCCTGTGCATGACCGATGCCAGGTGATGGGTCAGCGGGACTCCGACGGCGGCCATGGCGAAATGGGTGGTGAGGATATCTCCTGCCAGTTCGAGGCGACGCCGGGTGGCGTCCACCTGTTTGGCGCTCGCCGAGTTCACGATCCGTGATGCTAGCAAGCAGGTGAACCCGTCCGCGGACGACACCAGCGATCCTTCCGCCAACTCCGTCTGCCCCGTGGGCTGCGCCAGCACGAACTCCACCCTGGTCCCCTCGACAACACGCAGGTACCCGGTCTCCGTGTGCATGGGTGCACCGGCGGGGGACCATGTGCGCTGCAGGTAGTGGAGGAACGGTTTTCCCGCATCCGTGAACGTCACCTCTTCGGTGTAGCTGAACGAGTCGATGGTGGGGTACTGGCCAACGCCTTCACCCCGCCAGGTGCCGATGAGACCGGCAACTGCGGCCAGACCAGGGTGCGGTGTCATGGGGTGTCCTTTCAGTGTGGATATCACCCCGCACCCTACCCTGTCTCATTCTTGCGCGCGGTGCTCCATGGCCTCACGATCGAATGAGCGGCGGGGGAACCATAGCTTTGTCCGGAGTTCAGTGGAGACCGCTTTGACCTGGGAACCACGTTGGCTGAATTGGAAGCACCTGGGATGACCCGCACGTTCCGGACGTCTGCAGCCCCCATGTGTGACTTGCCCTAGACGTTCGTCGGGCGATCACCATCATGCAGCATTCAACCGGCGTTGCCCAGGCCCGGTATTGAAAGACACGAGGGCGGGTGGCAGCGACACATCAGGAACACTGTGCCTCGCATGGATGTCTGGCCGCACCCGTGAAGTTGGTGAACATGCGGCAATGACTTGAGGCGACGTGGCTGCCGCAATCGTGGACGGCGGCTCTGTGGATTTTCCACGCTAAACCGAAGAGACCGGTATTTGTTGGCCCGAATCCGATGAAAAGATCGCCTGGGGCAGCGAAAGCGCAGCCAGTCGCCTTGCCGGTCCCGGACCCAGGCCACGGTCCAGCGCCGCATGCCTGACGGAATCCTGTCTGGCGCAGACACGCTATGGCAGCAATGCTCCAAGGTTCGGCAGATTCGAGACCCAACCTCATGGGGAACGATAGGATTCGTCCCATGGATAGTGCCTATTCGGCCATTGAGGTGCGCTTTGGGGGACAGCCCCGTGATGGTGTCCTTGAGTTGTTGGATGTCGCAGGTGTTCAACTGAACTCCCATGCCGAGACATTACTTGAACACCCGTCATTCGACCATCCGAGCGAGCGGACGATGCTTTTCACCTGTCGGGTCGTGGCGCACTTAGGACTGCCCGACGGGGGTACCTTGTCGCAGATCTTCGCCAGCGCCCTCAACAGGGGTCTCAACCTCGTTCCGCTGGAGGCTGCGCCGTATCTGCGGTTGGCGTACTCTACTCAACCGAATGCGCCAGACTCGGAACTATCAGCCGGGCGTGCGCCCGACGGATCCATCCATATCGCATCCGAGCCAGTGGGCAGCGACGTGATGTATCCGAAGGGGTTCTATTTGCGCATCGTGGACGAACAGGCGTGGCTGCGCGGGTATCGATGCGACGACAGCTATGTGTTCGACCCGGAACAGCAGTTCCTCTTCACGGTGCCCACGAATTAGATAGGAAGTCGCGAGGACGTTCCCCACGGAGCCTTGCCCGTTATTCCTCGGTACCGCAGCCGTGCCGGCGATCGCTCCCACCATATCCAATGCGACAGGGAGGGGGCGGCACAGGCCGCTTTCCTCACCTCAGAGCAGTGCGTCTCCGGTGTCCCGGATGGCCCCGAATCCTCCCTCAGCCATGGGATATGTCTGTGGGCTGGGTGCTGACCACGATCTTGCCGCGGTGCCCTCCGGTGAGGACCGCTTCCAGCGCCTGCGGGGTACGCTCGAACGGTTCGACCCGGTCGACGATGGGGCGTAGGACCGACTGGTCAATGAGACCGGCGATGTGGCGCAAGTGCTCGCCGTTGGGCTCGATGAACAGGAAACGGTAGGTGACACCCTGGCGACGGGCACGTCGGCGGATACCGGCGCTTAGCGCGGTGATGGCGAGCTTCACAGGGGCCTTGACTCCTACCCGTTTGGCAAAGTCCGGGTCCGGCGGGCCGGTGATTCCAATGACCGTTCCACCCGGCCGCAGCACCCCGAGCGACTTCTTCAGGACATCGCCGCCCTGCGTGTCCAGCACCAGGTCGACGTCCCGGACCCTCTGGGCGAAGTCCTCGCTACCGTAGTCAATGACGATATCCGCCCCGAGATCACGAACGAAATCGGCATTGGCGGAACTGACCGTGGTCGCGACGGTGGCACCCAGGTGCTTGGCAAGTTGGATGGCGATCGCTCCGACGCCTCCGGAACCCCCATGGATCAGGACCGTCTGCCCCTTGCGTAACTGCCCCATGTTCACCAGCCCCTGCCATGCGGTCAATCCGACGACGGGCAGCGAGGCGGCTTCAACGAGACTCGCGGAGCGTGGGGCGGGCGCCAGATGTTTCTGATCGATGGCGATAACTTCGGCGAAGCCACCCGTTTGCGCTAGATCCACGTATGCGAAGACCTGCATCCCGATCGGGAAGCCTTCGACGTCCTTGCCCGTGGCGATGACCTCGCCGGCGAACTCGCTGCCCATGACCAGTGGCAAGGCGAAAGGGAAGATCCGCGCGAACTCGCCGGTCCGGACACGCTCGTCGGCGTGGTTGATTCCCGCCGCGGACATCCGGACCAGCACCTCGTGGTCACCGGGGACGGGTTCAGGCATGTCGATCTGCCGCAGCGGTGAGCGGTACTTCTCCAGGACGAAAGCCTTCATGATGTTCCTGTCTATGGATATACGGGCAGCGAATCCGGCACCGAGTAAAGTGGTTATAAACTGTTACTAGTGACAATAGGGGTAGTGGTAACATAATGCAATCGCATAGGAGTGAATGTGATCTCAACACCACGGTCGGGGTGCCCGGTCAATCGTGCACTGGAAGTGCTGGGGGACCGATGGACCTTGATTATCCTTCGTGACATTGCGGCCTACGGTCGCCGTGGTTTCCGTGAGCTGCTGAACGCCAATGATGAAGGTATTAGCGCTCCGGTCCTGTCCCGTCGTCTGACGGATCTGACCGAGGCCGGCCTGCTGACGAAGGTGGAATCCTCCCGTGGGAAGCAGGGACGCTACTCGCTGACCGAGCTGGGCATCCGCACCGTTCCGGTGATGGTGGAACTTGCGAGGTTTGGTGCCGTTTTTGATCCCCAGGCTGCGGGGCAGCTGCCATCGTTCCTGCAGCAGGGTGGCGACTTCGCCTCTCGGCTTGATGAGCTACGGCAGGAGCACCTGGGTGAGGATGCACCGGCGTCAGCCGGCTGATTCCTTGAACGGTACGTCGATCGCGTCGAGCACATCGAGTTCATTCGATTGCTGATGGGATCATCTGTGGGGTGTGACCGGACTGTGCCTTGATGAGCGTGATTGGAAGTGGGGGCGAGAGCGCCTGATCATTCCCGCCCACGGCTGTTTCCTGCGCAGGAAGTGCGGGCCCTTGCGCACTTTTCACTGTGTGGGAGGGACGTTGGGCCGGAACGGCCCTGTGGCGTGGCTACCAATCGTTGGTAAATTCGGGTGTGGCCGCTGATACCTCGCGAGGCGTTGACGATCATTGTGCAGACTTTCTTGCCGAGCAGGTGAACACGGGTCGATATCGTTCTGCGAGCGAGGCCGTGCGCCGGTTTGCGTTTGTTGATGCCAGGAACTCATGAGGTCGTTGGCGCTGTCACCGGCGGAGCAGCGAGACCTGACATCCATCTGGGACTACATTTCCGAACACCGGGGCGTCAGGCAAGCTGACAAAATTCATTCGCGAAAGCCAGGCTTCAGTGGAACGCGTAGCTGTCGATCCGGAACGTTGTCCCTGGGCCTTGATGTTGTGCCGATAAGGGGAACTCCAGAGGATGTTCCTGGGCCGGGATCCGCCAGAAGCCTCATCTGTTCATCGTGATCGCCGATTCAGCCGGGCAGTGGCCCTCCGGGGCAGCCGACGGGCCTATGGCCACGAGCATGGTTGCGGCCGGATGTCGGGGGAGGCACTGTGCCAGGGCCCTGGCACATGAAGCCGCGATAGACCGGGTGCACCGCTGGAATCCTGGCGAGGGGCGCCTCGACGGTCTATGGGCCGCTGCTGTCCGGGTCAATGCCGGCGATCGTCATCAACGAATGACACCGAAGGGTGGGCAGCTGCATGCCGGCCTGTTGCCGCGGATGTCCACCCCACGGTGAAGGACTGTCAACGGGGCGATGTCTGGTTCGGGCACCGGCAGGATTGAAGGTCCTGTCGGTGCCCGGGGCCGATGGTTGCGTTAGCCGAACTTGGCGAAGGCGCGGATCGGGGTGTCCAGCTCGCGGATCTCGGTGAAGCCCATCGACCGGTAGAACGCGTGCTGGCCGGGTTCATCGTCGGTAATGAGCAGTTTCTGCCGGACGTCGCCAAACGGCTCGAATGCCCGGTGGAACAGCTCCCTGCCGATCCCTGCACGGTGGTAGTCGGGCGTGACCAGGATGTCCTGCAGGTACACGATGCTCAGCCCGTCGCCGACCACACGCGCGAGTCCGACCAGCTGGTCGTGATCCCACGCCGTGACGACGAATAGGGACGCGGCCACCGCTGCCTCAAGTCGTGCCGGTTCCCTGGTGTAGGCGGTCCAGCCCACTGCGGTGTACAGGCCGATGAGCTGGCCGCGTTCCGGAAGATGCCCGACACGGTAGGTAATTCCCATGCCGCCAGTCTTGCATCCTCGGCGCACGCCTGAGGCATTGGACCCCGGCGAAACGCCTGGATGTTGCAAAGATGCCCCGACGGCCCCGGAGGGGGATAATCCTCGTATGCACAGTGACCAGCTGAACCGGGTTCCCGGAATCGACACGGCGCCGCCTGCAACCGACGTCGCCCTGGCGGTTGCCGACGCGCTCCTTCCCGCGCCGCTGCCTCCGGCACTGGTCGAGTTCCTGCTGGTCTGCGATGGTGCCCGGGTGGGCGCGTTGGAGGTATTCACTGCCGAGGGCATCACCGAGGCGACGAATGAGGGCGCGCATTCCTGGCAGCTGCAGGGCAGTCTGGTCATCGGGAGCACCGGCACGGGCCGTGCACTGGTGATGAGTGGAATGCATGACGAGGTGTACGAGGTCGACGATGAAAGCTGGGATGAGGGCTCACTGCAGCTCACTTCCGATAGCCCGCTGGACCTGTTCATTCGTCACCAGGGACGTGAACTCCGTGCCCGTGATCGCTGGTGGGCATATCCCGCGCTGGGTGGGGCTATCGAGCAGATCCGGCGGAGTATCACGCGCGATGCGGAGTCGTTGCTGGCTGTGCCGATCGGTGCCCGGGTGGGGGAGGAGCTACCCCGGTGGATGGCAGGTTTCCAACGGGCCGATGTCAAGCATTTCGGGGGCCGGCCGCTCTCGGAAGATTTCGAGGACCGGCTGCTCAACTACCGCCCCGACCCGCCGATGCCGGGTTTGTCGGTGAAATTCCAGTGGCTCGAAGCCTGCGACGCGATCATTGATCCGGTTCTGCGCGAGCGGGTTCGTGGCGCATCCGTGTCAACCGCCATCCCTGGTCTGGACCGTCCGGTCGGGGCCGGGGATCGTACCGTCGTCGACGACATCCGGTCCAACGCGTTCCTCGCGCTGCTCGGCAAGGCCCGCGATGATCTTGCCGCGCTCGCCGAGGGCGACACCGGCGTGCGGAGATCTCCGGTGGGACGGCTCGCCCAGGTGTACCTGGCCGGTCATATCCCGGTCAGCTTCGACGTCGCGCTCTGAGCAAGCCCCGGGCGACCCGGGCGGTGCGGATGAAAATGCGGATTGCTGTCCCTCCCTGCCGGTCGGCAATGTCGGCTATCGTCGAGCGTGTGGGCTGTGGAATCGAACAATGGGAAGGGCATGGCGCATGAACATGGAGAATGACCGGGCATATGACGACTTCGATTGGGCCGGGCTTGAATCCGCGGCCGTCGAGCATATTTTGCGTGCGGTGCGCCAGGTGCGTCAGGGGCACGCAGCTGAGCGCATGTACGGCGCCATCGTCCATGAGTTCTACGGGGACGGCACCCAGGTCTCCTGGCCCCTCGTTTCCATCGGCACCGATGAGTCGCTGGCCCGCGTGGTCGAGGGCTACCGGCAGAAGCATCCGGGGCAGGACTGGGACTGGTCCGGCATGCTGCGCTGGTCCGGATCCGACCTGGAATACATCGTGGAAGCCGGCGATGTCGAAAAAGGCTGGGCGCGCAGTCTCCAGGAATACGCGGCCCGGCAACCGGAAGCGGCATGGTTCGACGTCTACAACCGGTTCCTGCGCAGTTTTCCCTCGGCGGTGAGGCACGCCGACGCGCTGCTTCGCGCTGCGGGCGAGGTGGACGAGGACTTCATCGCCGTCGCGATGGATGAGGAAGGCACGCTGGTGCCGTTGAGTGTCAGCCGTTCCGTTCTTCACGCGCACTTCCCGGACCATCTGTGTGAGACCATGCCGGAGGACCCGCCGCTGAACTGAGGTGTCGGGGCCGGGAGGTTAGCGGCGGCTAGGAATCCGTTCGGAGGCTCATCGACACATAGGACTGGAACCCGGCGCGTTTGGCGAATTTCACCGGGCGCCGCCGGGATTCGGTGAAACCGAGCTTGCGGTACAACGCCAAGGCGGCGGCGTTTGTGTCCTTGATATCGCGGAGCACGAATTCCTTGAACGGCAACCGCAGCAGGTGCCCCAGCAGTGCGGTGGCCACCCCCTGGCCCTGGTGCTGCGGCGCGGTGGCCACGAAACCGATCTCGGCCAGTCCCAGCCGTGCGCCACTGTAGGCCCCGAGGAACTGGTTCCGGACGATGAAGTAGCTGATCGTTCCGTGCCAACCGCCCAATGCACGTTGGAAATCCCGGCGGCCGGGTGCGAAGCACTCCTGGTCGCCTTCGGTCACGGTCGCCACCGCCGCCGGTGTCCCGTCGAGCAAGGCCACGTGGAAACGCTCAAGGATGAGCATGTGCTCGAAGGCGTCCACCAGGGCGGTCGCATCCTTCGAGAAGTACTCGAAGTCCTCGGCGAACCCGGTGACGAGCACCTCGGTGATGCCCCGGCGGAACCCTTCGCCCAGCTCATCTCCGCGTTTGATCTCAATCATGGTTGTCCTTTGCCAGTGAGCAGGCGCAGCACAACATCCACGCCGGGGTCGGTCAGGGCGTCGCGGATCACCGGACGCATGGTTGCCATGCCGGAGAGCATGGCGAAGTAGAAGGCGGTCAGCTGCTCCGGGTCGCCTGGCGCGAACTGCCCGGCGGCCTGCCCCCGGCGTATGAGGCCGGCGAAGGTGTCCCACAGCGAACGCTGATCGGCCGCGAGCCGGGCCGCCGTTCCCGCCGGGGTATCGCTGAGGAAGCCGTGGTTGATGACGAGATAGAACTCGGCGGCGCCATGGTCCGTCGCGAGGTCGGTGAGGAAGTCCCGGGTGAACCCGCGGACCGTAGCCAGTGGATCACCGGTACCGGACAGCGCCCGGGAAGCCGACTCCAGACCGAGTGCGGCCTGTTGCAGCAGCTTATCGAACAACGCTTCCTTGCCTGCGTAGTGCCGGTAGATTGAGCCGACGCTGAGCCCGGCCTCGTTGGCGATATGCCGGATACTCGATGCCGCGAATCCATGCCGTGCGAAGACGCGGATCGCGGCATCCTCGATCGCCTGGCGCGTAGTCTCGCGCAAGGCCCGATTCTGTTCTGCTGCCCGCACGATTGCCCCCATGGAATGAACTGATGTTCATTCCATGGGTCGTTGCGTGCCGCAGGCAATACCCTCTGCCGTCGAACGGCTGCTGTGCCCGGTCTCCGGCGGCCGCCGGAGAGGCCAGGGTGGTATTCGGCCGGACCGATGGCAGGATGGGTTGAGGACAGTGACCGAATAGGAGCCGGATTGACGAACTTCACGGGCCTCAGTGCCTTTCCCCTCACCCCGTTTGCGGATGACCGTGTCGACGAACCGGCCTTCATCGGAATGGTCGAACGGTTGGCACAGGCCGGGGTCGACTCGATCACCGCACTGGGCTCGACTGGTTCCTACGCCTATCTTGATCCAGCGGAACGCTCCCGGGTTGCGGAGTTGGCGGTCCGGCACGCCGGTCCGGTTCCGGTGTTCGTCGGGGTTGGTGCGCTGCGCACCTCACAGGTGCTGGCCAACCTCGCCTGCGCGGAGGAAGCCGGTGCAGCCGGTGTACTGCTCGCCCCGATGACCTATCAGCCGCTCACCAACGACGACGTGTTCGAACTGTTCCGCACCGTCTCCGAACGCTCCGCCTTGCCGGTGATTGTTTACGACAACCCCGGGACAACGCACTTCTGCTTCACCCCCGAGCTGTATGCCCGCATTGCCGAACTGCCGGGTATCGCATCGATCAAGATCCCCGGTGTTCCCCTGGAACCGGAGCGGGCCCGGGCGCATATCGCCGGGATCCGTGCGGTCATACCGGAGCACATCACCATCGGTGTCTCCGGCGATGCCTTCGCCGCGACCGGATTGAACGCCGGGTGCGATGCCTGGTATTCGGTCATCGGCGGAACCCTTCCGGAAGCCGCGCTGACGATCACCCGGGCCGCGCAGCAGGGGCGCAACACCGACGCGATCGCAGAATCCGAACGACTGGCGCCGTTGTGGGGGTTGTTCACCGAATTCGGTGGCAGCCTGCGCGTGGTCGCGGCTATCGCCGAATACCTGGGGATCGCACCACCGCGCTGCCTGCCGTTGCCGATCCAGGGGTTGACTTCCGATGAACGTGCGCGTGTTGCCGGGGTGATCGACACGCTCGGTCTGGCCTAGCATTGACCGCACGGCGGTGTGCGCAGGGCAGCGGGTTGCGGAAGACAACGTGGTTCGCCGCGGCGGGTCCGTGTGCTGGTATCCCCGGGCGCTGATCCGGGCGGTCCCCGCGGAAACCGGAATGCGCTGGTTCGCGGGCGATGGCGGGAGCCGCCAAGCGGGTTCGGCGTAGGGGCCGATGGCTTCGTTGTCGGGAACGTCATACGCTGCGGGCAAGAGCTCCGGCCATGGCGTTGGCACCGGTGGAGTCCCTGGTATCCGTCGGTTCCCAGGGGCCCGCCTCGGCCAATGCTCTAGAACACTAGATCGTGAGGTCGTCCCATTCGAAGTGGGTCACTGTTCCGTTCTCCCAGTCTTGACGCAGGATCGAGTAGGCGATGGAAGCGAGGTGTCCGCCGTCGCCGGTTGGCCATCCCAACCTGTAATGTGCTTCCTTGAGGAAACCGGCGCGAAGGAATGTCTTGCGCATGGCGATGTTGTCTTCGCGCGTCTGCCCCTCGAAGCGGAGCGTAGCGGGCATTGTTTCGAAAACCATGTCGCACAGTGCCCGCAGCACTTCAACTCCGATGCCCTTGCCTCGTTGGGTTTCGTCCAGACGCAGGTCGAAGAGCGGGGAGCTGTCCTCCAGCAAATCCTCCAGGGCAACCATGCCGATCCGGCTGCCATCTCGTACTACCCAATAGCCTTGGACGTCATCGTTCCAGAAATGCCCGCCCTCGATTTTCGTCCGTAGGCTCGCCGTGTGCGGGGCCGACTGGACGTGAAAGGGGAAACGGTTAGAAGCCAGGAACCCAATGAGATCATCGGTGTCGGCCGGTGTCATGGGAAGGAAGGAGATGGGCATACACCGACTCTATCGATTTCTCCGCAGATTCCTGCACAGTGGATGCACGCTGGTAGTCGTTCGGCCGCCAGGGCCCGGGACGGGGCGGTGACGCGCTCATCCTGTGCGTCACGAAGCGTGCGGTGCGACGATCGTGGAGCAGGTCGTGATGCAGGGGTCAGAGCGGACCATGAGAAATCCCGATTGCCCTTCACCCAGATCATTCCCGATGCTGCAGGCGCCGCAGGCCAGGCGAGCCGGGAGTAGAGCTGGCGACCATCCGACCAGCGATCTCAGCGTAGCCAAGAACCCGAAAACGCAGCTCTGCAGCCCGAAGCCCGCTGCGGAGAAGTCCCACGTTCGAGCCGGTCCTGCACAGCGCGATCGTTCTGCGGCATCGTGTATTTCGCGGGTTGGCCTGGGATAGCCAGGAGGAATCTGGTGAACCGTGGTGCCAATCGCACCGAGCGTGTCCTTACTTGGTGCAACCGGGGACCGGGAACGTTGACGATGCATGGTGTTGGCCGCGCAGAGAAATACTCCGGAGCCCAGGCAAATCTCCACCCGGCGCCTTCCTGCCCAACGGGCACGGAGCGGAACACGATGCCGCGAATCCACCGGGAAGCCGGCCGCAGGGCCGGTCTGGCCGACACCGGCAGCGGTGTTACCAGATCCGTCGGACCTCCTGCGGCCATCCGCACGCCCCGGCAACCTTGGCAGCCCACGTTCTTGCCGCCTCGTCGTCGGCAACATCCACGACCGTCAGACCACCGAGGAACTGCCTGGTGTCCGAGAAGGGACCGTCGGTGACTTCGAGGGTTTCGCCGGTTGGGTCGGCGCTGAATGCCTTGCCGATGTCCTCCTCCAACCCGCCGGCGAACACGTACACCCCGGCCAGCTTCATGTCCTCCACGACCGCGTTGGCCAACAGACCGCGGCTGTGGAACCACTCCCGGCTGTGCTCACCCACCCACTGCTGGTTGAAGTAGGTAATGTATTGCGTCATGACGCTCTTCTACCAGTGACCGGTCCCCGGGTCAACGGATTTGCGAAGACTCCCGGACCGGGCCATCACCGGTCGGTGTACCTTCGATAACTGGAATCCCGCATGCCGTAGCGCCTGCCTGGGATACTGCCTCAATACGATGACCCGGGGATATGGGTACACGACCGAGGCGGCCCGGCCCCTGCCGGGGTGGGCGTTCAACTCGCTGATGCTGAACCGGGTGCAGTCCGAAGCCGATACCCGCAACCAGGGCTCTGCCCGTGTACTGGAAATGCCGGGGTTCATCCGCGAGGGCCCGCTGCGCGGGGACTGCATCGTCAACGTTGAGGTGTCCGACACCTGGGGAAACGGGTTGCTGCGGAAGGACTGGCCGGGCTGAAGCGGTTCCGGGATCAGGGCAGGTCGACCAGCTCGCCGTTGCGTGGCAGCGTGCCGGCGAACGTGATCGGCAGCGCGGTGGCGTGCAGGAAGTCCCGTCCCTGGACCGCGTGCAGGTGCAGGTGCGGTTCGGTGGAATTGCCGGAGTTGCCGCATCGTGCGATGACCTGGCCGGTATGCACCTGCTGTCCCGGGCGGACCAGGACGCTGCCCTGCTGCAAGTGGCACAGCACAATCATGGCGTTGCGGCCGCCGGCCCGGGTTTCGAGCAGCACATGGTTGCCGGCCAGGGCCAGCCACCCGCGGTCCATGCGCTGCCGCTGGCCCAACGCATATCCCACGGAAGGCAGGCCGCGGTAGGCCGGATGATCAGGTTCGGTTGCCTGCACACCCAGAACCATCCCGTCGGCAGGTGAGGTCACCGGGCGTCCGAAACCCGGGAAACCCGATGCGGGCTCGGGACGCAGCAGGGATGAGAACGTGTACGGCGCGGATCTGCAGGCCCGGTCCACCGGAACGAAATCGATCGCATAGCTTAGCCCGAACGACCCGGTCCCGTGGCTCGGCACCCGGCTGGCCGGGCTGTTGCGCACCAGCCAACGTCCGGTAAAGGGGTATTCCAGATCCAGCGGCTGCGGCATCGGTGTATGCTCCTTGGCTCAGGGTGCTCCCATTCTCTGCCTTGTTGGGGTCAAAGGAACAGGGGGTGCTCACCTGTCCGGCCCCACAGCGGCAGCCGCCGACCCGGGTTTTGCTAGTCTGGGGCCATGGCCAGTGCAAAGCCAGAGGCGTAGCGGCATGACAACGCGCTGGGTGCGACAGCGGAGACAAGTCACCCGGACTTCGTGGTGGCGACGCACCCACGAGGCCAACCAGCGTTTCCAGGCCTGTACTATCTGGACAATGGTGATGGACATGTACCCGGCCGGCTGGCAAACCTGCCTGGGGCGTGGGGCGTGGGGCGTGGGGCCTGGGGCCCGGTCCCGGAAGCGCTGGGCGAGCTTTCGGGAGGACACCGTCAGCTGGTTGGATGCCTCCGCGGACCGTATCCGTTCCCTGACTGCCGGGATCGATGTGTTCATCGCCGTGGCACCTGCCCGGCCCCCATGGTGGCATCGGCCGATGTACGCCGGACTGATCGACCCTTAGCCTCCCGCTGGGAATCGGCAGGACCGCGACCCCGATCGTCCCGCGTGGGAGACCAGGAAGGAGAACCATGCAACGCGTGTATGTGGTAACCCACCCAGAGGCCACCCACCATGTCCAGGAGCTGGTGGGCGGTTGGTACGACTCCCGATTGACCGACCGCGGTCTGGTCCAGGCCACACGGATCGCCCGGCACCTGCGGGAGATCATCCCGGAGGGGGCCGACACCGCGCTGTATTCCTCGGACCTGCTGCGGACCAGGCAGACCGCCCAGGCGCTGCAACGGGAATTCGGGATCGCCCCGGTGCTTGAGCCGGGCCTGCGGGAGAAATCCTACGGGGTCGCCGGTGGCAGAGCGCAGTCGTGGCTCGACGCGCGCTTCATTTTTCCCCCGGAGACCGGCGAACGCCTTGATCACGACGAAGGAATCGAGGGCGGGGAAACCAAACGACAGTGGATCCAGCGGGCCTATGCGGCGGTCTCCCGGATCACCGGGGATGGCACCGGGCACCGGATCATCGTCACCCACGCCGGCACGGCAAGCTGGGCCATCGCGGCCTGGCTGGGGATTCCGCTGGAGTCCTGCGCCTATCTGGCGTTCCGGGTGGGGTCCGGTAGCCTCACGATCCTGGAGAAGGACGATGTGTTCCACAATCGTTCGTTGGTGAGCCTGGGGCGGAGCGACTTCGCTTGATGGACAGTGGGCGTCCCGGTGGCGGACCGATAGCCCAGGGCTGCCGGGGAGCGGTGCGGGCAGTTGATATCATTACCAGCGCAGATCACGTCGTCGAAGGAGTGCCGATGCCGTTTGCCGATCTGAGCCGTCCGGCGCCCGTCGGGCTGGTGGCCGAAGGGTTCAGCCTCCGTCCGATCCGCTCATCCGACGCTGCCCGGGACTACGCGGCGGTGATGGAATCCCGGGAGGATCTGCGGCTCTGGGAACAATCCGCCTGGCCCGAGGATGATTTCACGCTTCAGGCCAACCGTGCCGACGTGGTCGAAATGGAACAGCGTCATGCTGCCCGCCGGGCGTTTTCCTATACCGTCACTGATCCTGCGGATACCCGTTGCCTGGGCTGCGTCTATCTCTTCGAACCCGGAGCGTCGTTCCTTGCCGCGTCCACGGTGACACCGCTGGCAGATGCATGCTGGGCGGAGGTGGATGCGGTGGTGTATTTCTGGGTGCGCTCCTCGTGTGTGCAGTCCGGGCTGGAAGGACGACTACTGGCGGCGTTGCGGTTGTGGTGTGCCGGGGGCTGGGGTTTTACCTCCTCCGTATTCGTGGTCAGCGAACCATTCACACGGCAGTTGGAATTGGTTCGGCGCACGGACCTGGTCCCTGAATTCGAAGTGCGTGAACCGGACAAGCCCGCCCGGTTCCTGGCCTTCGGCTGATCCGCCCCGTCGTGCCCTAACGGGTCACGGCACCGGCGGCGTAGGCGGCCTGCCCAACATGGACGATGGCATCGTCGATGATAGAGAGCAGTCGGACCCCGCGGGTGACCGGTTGCTCCCAACTGCGGTCGATCACCTCGTCCAGTTCGGCCTCCGACAAACTGCCGGCATAGTCGCCCAGGGCGTTGAGCGTAGTATCCAGATAGTCGATGAGCAGGTCCTGGTTTTCGCAGGTGATCTGCCCTGCCTGCTGCGGGGTATGGCCGTACCCCATTGATTCACCCAGTTCGCCCAGATTGAAGCGGTCCCGGTACTCCTCCCAACGCTCGGCACCGCCAGAGAGGTCGGCCAGTTGCGTATCGACCTCGCGGCCGCTGTGCCACAACAGCCAGGCGATCGAATTCGGGTGGCCAGCCGGATGCGCGTTGAGCTGCTGCGCGGTAAGTTGCGGAAGGTTGCGGGCGGCGTCGACCGGGTAGCGGACCAGACCGTTGAAGATGTCGTTGATGTTCATGGTGCCATTGTGCTCCCCTTTCACTCGTTCGTCAGCCCTGTGGGGGACGGAGTTCAGAATCCACCCTTTTCGATGTACCGGATAAGGTGCCTTCACCGGGCATTTTTACGGACAGGGTAGATGGGACGGTCGACTTTCCGGTAGGCCCCAGGGCTCCTTGCAAGCCACATCTGAGGCGGAGGAATCCCCGTATGGCGACCGGCTTGCGGGACAGTGCCCGGCGATACATCTTCGAATTTCAACCCAATGCAGGATTCTTGAAAATGCCCAACATAAATGCCGAAAGGATGACGTGTACAACTCCTGCTGAATCGTCTTGCCTGCGGAAAAGCGGTAAATTTCCTATGGACTGCTTGCTGTTCGTGGGCAGCATTCGAGGAGGACAACTTGGCAAAGTATGCAGGCCGTGGACTGTGGCATTTTCTTGACTCACCGGCAATTCTGGCAACAACCTCAAAGATGGGTTTCGGTTGGCACGGGTTGGACATGCAGCATGGCCTGTGGAGTGAACCCCAAATAATTTCCGCTCTTGCTGCTGCGCCAAAGGGCAACATCGCCGTGCGGCTGCGAAGCGGAAGCTACGCAGATATCGGGTTTGCCCTCGATGCAGGCGCCACCCACATCATGGTTCCCATGGTCAATACGGCCGAAGAAGCCCAAGAGGTAGCCCACGCGGCAAGGTACGCTCCACAGGGTGGGAGAAGCTGGGGACCGATGAGTGCGCTGTTCGGGGCACCTGTGCTTAACCCCCAAGAAGCGAACTCTCGAATTCACTTGTCGTTGATGATCGAATCCGCCGAAGGACTGGAAAACCTGGACGCTATCCTTGGCACCCCGGACATCGACTCCATATTCGTCGGCCCCGTCGACTTGGCAATGAGCCTCGGAACGGACGTGGATTCGTTGTTCGCCGCCAAGGACTCCCCCCTTGGGTACATGGCAAAAGCGTGCCATGACCGCCATATTGAAGTAGGCGCTTTCGCTGGTTCGTCGGTCAGGGCTAGCGCCTTCGAAGCGCTCGGCTACGACTGGGTGGCCACCGATACGGATATGGGACTCCTGAAGGCCGGTGCCGCACAAGCCTTGGATGGCTGATTCTGCCGTTGAGTACCGGGGTTCCGAGTCCCCTGACCCGCTCAGCGTTCCTATTCGGAACGCCCCGATACGAAGGTCCGACTCCACCAGTGGGGTAGTTATCGCTGGATGCTCCTGCCATGGGTGCTGTGGTACCGGGTGGCGGACGCATCTTGCATGAGGGCACCGAACATCTCGGTCATGTGGACAGCGACGTCCGCATGTTGGGCAATCAGGTCGGCGCTCCCGCCGAGTGCCACACGCACTGGATCCAGTGCCGGCGTGGCAGGGTCGGCGGCAGCGGCACGCAACAAGTCCAGGCGCTGCGGGCCGGAGGTGAAGCCAAGTTCGAACAGCACCCAGTGGAACAGGTGCATCAGGGCCGTATCAAGGTCGAAGCCTTCATGCACGGCCATGGAGGCTCTTTCCTCCGGGGTGAGGTCGAACTCGCGGTAAAGGGCCAGACCGAAGTCCGTAAGGAGCAGCCGGCCCTCCAGCACGAGGATGTTTCCCGGATGTGCATCGAAGTGCTGGAACCCTTGCGTCTTCATCCATTCCGTGGCCGAGATGATTTGGTCGATCACTTCGGCGAAGACGGTCTCCCCGGTGCCATCGGTCAGGCTCCTGCGCACCCAAGCGCCCAGCGTCTCGGGCACGTATTCAAGAAAGAGCACCACGCTCTTGGACGCGTCCTTCATCGCGGTGAGTTTCCTCTTGACTTGGAGCCAATGGGTTCCCCACTGGCGTTGGGGAACATCGTCGTCAAATTCGCTGAGGTCGGTATCGCACTTCAGATCAACGACCCGCCACCCGAGTAAGAGCGGGAAGAAATCCACCGTTCCTGCCTGAACCCAGGCGGTGGTCGCCTGATGTGCTGCCAATTCCCGCCCGACTCCGTGGGTGGGGCTCCCTATTCCGTAGTGGCTGACGAAGGGAAGTTGGATTCGACTGGCAGTGGCCGTTGGATCGACCTCTTCGCTACGTGTCAGCGGGAGCTGTTTGATGAAGACGGTCGTTCCACCGATGCAGGCTGTCCTGGTTGTTCCCCCGATGCCTATGCCAACGGGCTCGGCAGCATTGACGAGCGTCCGCACGTCGTCGTCATCGAGCCCCGCGAGTACGTCGGAGATTCTTCGGGCCCTATCCATACGTGCCGTCATCACTCCACCTTACGGGCTGGCCCTTGCCGCGCTTGGTACATCAGTGTCCCTTATCTCTATCCCGCAGAGCGTTCGCCTTGCGATACGGCGATAACGTTCGGATTCGAGAAGTGTGAACGGCAGGTTGCAGAAGCCCGAGGGGTAATGATCGAGCAGGGGGAGCTTGGAAAAGCTCCTAAAAAGGGTCACCTCGTCGTGGCCGTTTTCGAGGCCTCCTATCCGTCTGCGAAGCCCGGCAACGCCTGCTTAACCCACCAGACGGCACTGTGCAGGAAACAAGGTTAAGGGAAACCAAGACGTGCTTGCAGCTCCAGGGCCAAAACATGCTCTGCTGTCGCATCTGTGTGTCCTGGCGGATTCCGGCCGGGCTGGACGTGCCGCGCCTGATGTTCACCTGGGATGTGTGGAGCCCCACACCGGGCGCTGCTACGCTGGGCCTTGTTGCGACAATCCAAGGAGAATCCGATGTCTGACGTCACCAGCCGAGCCCGACTTTTCGCCGAAGCCCACTCCTCCGGCCGCCTACTGGTGCTGCCCACGGTCTGGGACACCTGGAGCGCACACATCGCCGCAGAGGCGGGGTTCGAGGGCCTGACCATCGGAAGCCACCCGGTCGCCGACGCCACCGGCAGCGCCGACGGGGAAAACATGGACTTCCAGGACTACCTGGACACCTCCCGGCGGATCATCGGTTCGGTGGACCTTCCGGTGAGCGTCGACGTCGAATCCGGATACGGGTTGGCGCCGGCCGAACTCATCGAACGGCTGCTGGGGATCGGGGCGGTGGGGGCCAATATCGAGGATGTGGTGCATTCCGAGGGCAAGCGCGTGCGTGAGAGGACCGAGCACGCCGACTACATCGCCGCGTCCCGCCAGGCAGCCGACGAGGCCGGCGTGGACTTCGTCCTCAACGGGCGAACCGACGCGGTGAAGCTGGGAACCGGGGTGTTCTCCGATCCGCTGGCCGAGGCCGCCGAACGGATCAGGCTGATGGAGCAGGCCGGTGCCCGCTCCGTGTACCCGGTGGGCCTGACAACCGCCGAGCAGATCAGCCGGCTGCTGGAAGCCGTGAAGGTGCCGCTGAACGTCACCGCGCACCCGATTGATGGGCACGGGGCCGGGAACCTGGCCGATCTCACGGCCCTGGGCGTGCGTCGGGTGAGCTTCGGGCCGCTGTGGCAGATGTGGCTCGCCCAGCAGTCGACGGCCGAGCTCGTCCGGTGGCGAAGCTAGCAACGGGACTGGCAGGGCCCACCGCGGGAGAAGCCGCGCCGCAGCGCGCCGCATCCGGTCATCGACGTGGTCATCACCGGGGGAATAAGGGCTGAGCGGGACAAGTGAGGGACACGATGAACGTCAGGCCATGGGTGGCTACTCGGGACGCCCCGGTGCCACGGGACGTGGAGCGGCTGTTGTCCACCGTGCCGGAGTGGTTCGGGCAACCGGAAGCCAACGCAGAATACATCGAGGCAGCGCGGACCAAGGAAACATGGACCGTGCGGGATCCCGATGGTGTGGTGCGTGGGGTGAGCCTTGTTGACCGGCATTTCGCGCATGTGGCCGAGATCCACCTGACCGTTGTCGAACGGGACTTCCATGGCACCGGGGTGGGCACGGCAATGCTTTCCGCGATCGAGATGGACTCACGGCAGCGTGGTGTCCGTCTTCTGGAAGTCAAGACCCTGGGACCCTCACACCCGGATGCCGGGTATGCCCGCACCCGCCACTTCTACGAACGGCAGGGCTTCCTTCCCCTGGAGGAAACGGACCTATGGGGTGAACACACGCCCTGCCTGATCATGGTCAAGCCGCTACCGGGCAGTTGACAGCTTCGATGCCGCTGGCGGAGCCCGCACGGCCGGGTCGGATCGTTGTGCACCAGGGCTTACGGTTTGCGGGCAAGACCCATAAGGTCGGACCATGAGCCCATTTATCCCGGCGGGGTTTACCCCTCCGACACCGTTGGCCACCGCGGAATTCAGGCTGGAACCGTTGGGACCGGAACACAGCGAGTCCGACTACCTGGCCTGGACATCGAGCATTGAACACATCCGGGCTACCCCCGGATTCCCCTATGGAGGATGGCCGCCCTTCGACGGAATCAGTGCGCAGGACAACCTGGAGGACCTGGGACGCCACCGGGAGGACCACCAGGCCCTGCGGGAATTCACCTATTCGGTCCTGGTCGGCGACCAGGTGGTCGGCTGCGTCTACTTCTTCCCACCGGAGAAGCCGGGCTTCGACGTGTCGGTGCAGTCCTGGGTGCGCGCCGACCGCGCCGAGCTTGATGGTCCGCTGGCCGACGCGATCCTGGAGTGGATCCTGGAATCCTGGCCGTGGGGTAAGCCCGACCGCTACGGGAGGTGAGCGGTTGCGCACACTGCCGCGCACGCTGGGCCCGGAAACCGCCGCCGACCTTGTTGCCGGTTGCCACCGAGGGCTTGGAACCCAGCCTGGCCGTGACGCTTCCGGATCCACGCCGGGAAACAGGACTTGGGCCTGCCCTGCCGCTCAGCGACCGGGGTCCAATTGGGCCGCCGCGGCCTGCAGGTGCCGGGGGTCCTGGGTCTGCAGGGCATACAGGCCATAGTCCACCGCGGCGGTGCTGAACAATTCGGCGCAGTGTTCGGCCAGCATCGGTCCGACGCTCCCGCCACCGGCCACGTACCTGCGCACCGTGGTGTCGAAGGCCCGCGGTGATACGGAGACCTGGTGGAAGACGAAATCCCGGGCCGGGTCGCCGACCGCCGCGGTGGTCCAATCAAGGATGCCCACGATGCGCTCGCCGGACATGAGCTGGTGCGCAGGGTAGATTTCGCCGTGGGTGAGCGTGGTGTGTTCGGGCCAGTAGCGGTCATCGGCCAGCCAGGCCCGCCACCTTTCCTGCAGGTCCCGGGCCACCTGGAACTCGGTGACCACCAGGGCGATGTCCTGGCGCTTGCGCTGGCGTACCTCCTGCGGGGTGAGGACCTCGATCCCGCTGTCGGCGACCAGATCGGGGTTGATGCCATGCAATTGGGCCAGCACGTCACCCAGCGAGTTGGCGTACTCTTCGGATTCGACGTCGAAATGCCAGTGCGGCTGTCCGGTGTCATCGATGGTCAGGCCCGGTTCGCCGGGCAGCAGCGGATAGGCGATGAGCCGGTCGGTGTGGATTTGCCAGTCGGGAACCGCTACCTGCAGGTGGGGTGCCACCTGGCGCAGGAACCGGCCTTCGATGGCGGCCCGCTTGGTCACATCCGGGCGGCGGGGGATGCGCAGCACCCAGGACTCACCGGATGCGGTGCGGCCGATCGAGACCTTGAAATCCAATCCCAGCTCGTTGACGCCCAGCGTTGACTGGACCAGCTCCAGGCCGTGCGTGGCGGCCAGCTCGCGGATCTGCGCTGTTTCGGAAGTATGCATGGTTCCAGCTTTCCTGCAGCGCACCCGAATGTACAGTGTGGTGGCGCTGCGGGAGCTAGCGGTTCCGGCGCGGCCACTGCTGGCCGCGGATGCGTTCGACATCGTGGTTGAACTTGGTCAGCAGGCGAACGAACTCGGAGATCTCCCCATCGCTCCAGTCGGAGGTGATCAATTCCAGCGAGCGGGCGCGTTCGCCGAATTCGTCGCGCAGCCTGCGGGAGCCTTCCGGCGTGGGACGGTGGGTGCGCGCCACCCCGGCCTTGGCATCCTGCACCCGCTCGATCAGCCCGGCCTTGATGGCCGCGGCGACCTGGCGGTGCACGGTGGATACATCCAGCCCGAAGGACTCCGCCAGCTGCCCGACACTCATCGGCCCGGAGGCCTCCAGCCGTGCCAGCAGCACGGTGGCACTGCGGTCCAGCACGACCTCACGGGTTTGCGGGGCGGTGTTCTGCAGCGCATATCGGGTGAGCAGCATCTGCTCGTACACCAGGGCCTCGTAGCCGCCGGGAGTCGTCACGGGTGGTCCTTTCGCAGGGAGCGGGATCGGAAGACAGGCTATCAGCCGGAAGCGACAGGCAGTCGCCATGCCAGGCTTGTATGATACAAATTGTATTATACAAATCAATCGACTCCCTGAGGAGATGCCCGGTGCCACCAACAACCGGCCGAGTCCGCAGCCCCGCCGCCGCCCGCGCCCGGCTCATCACGCCGACCTTCGTGCTGGCCTGGCTGGCCAACACCGCCCAGTACATCCTGATGTACATGCTGATCACCACCATGGCGCTGTACGCGGTCAAGCAGTTTGCCGCAGGGGAGGCCATGGCGGGATTCGCCTCCAGCGCGTTCGTCGTGGGTGCCACTGTGGCCAGGATCTTCACCGGCTATTTCGTGGACCGGCTCGGACGCCGTCCGGTCATGCTGGTCTCCCTGGTGGTGGCGACCGTGATCTGCGCACTGTATCTGCCCGCCGGCACCCTGGGGTTGCTGATCCTGGTGCGCACCTTGCACGGATTCGCCTACGCCTTTGCCAGTACCGCACTGATGGCGATCGCTCAGGGTGCCATTCCGACCAGTCGCCGGGCCGAGGGGACCGGGTACTTCGCCCTGGGCTCCACCCTGGCGGCCGCCGTGGGGCCCGGACTGGCTCTGTTCGTGGTCAATTCGCTGGACTACCGTACCCTGTTCCTCATCTGCCTGGGCACCGCGGTGGCGGGAATGGTCTTCGGGTTCATCCTGCGTGAACCGGGATCGGCGGAAGCAGGGGCAACTGGAGCACAGTCCGGTGAACAGGTTCGTCAGGGCCTGCGGCTGAGTCATATGCTGCATCCCGCGGTGGTGCCCATCGGCCTGTTCATGTTGTTGATCGGGCTGGCCTACTCCGGGGTGATCACCTACCTGAACGGCTATGCCGAACAGCGTTCGCTGGCGGCCGGGGCCGGGTTGTTCTTCGCGGCCTACGCGGTGGCGATGTTCCTGATGCGCTTTGTGCTCGGCCGGGTGCAGGACCGGCACGGCGATAACATCGTCATCTACTTCGGGTTGTTTTTCTTCGCGCTGGCCCTGGGATTGCTGGCCATCGCCGACACGGACTGGCAGGTGGTCGTGGCCGGGGCGCTCACCGGTCTGGGGTATGGCAGTCTGATGCCGGCCGCCCAGGCGATCGCGGTGGGCTCGGTCGGACCCCATGAGTTGGGTAGCGGTATTTCCACCCTGCTGCTGTTGGCCGATGTGGGGATCGGGGTGGGGCCGGTGGTGCTGGGGTACCTGGTCTCGCTGGCCGGGTACGGCACCATGTACTGGGCGTTGGCCCTGGTGGTGGTTCTCGCGCTGGTGTACTACCGGCTGACCCACGGCAAATTGGAGCGGGCCAAGCGGGGAACGGCTCGGCCGCGATCCATGGGATGAAAATCGGCAAGGGTTCTTCCCGCCCCACGGCGGAACACCTAGGCTGGGGACATGATCCTGGAGAACCTGGTCTTCGACGCGGTGAATCCCACCCGGTTGGGACTCTTCTGGCAGGAACTGCTGGGCGGTGAGCAACTGACCGATAACGAGCAGGGCTTTGAAACACGACTGGCCCCCTCCCACGGGCCGGGGCTCGACCTCTGTTTCCAACCGGTACCAGCAGATCAGGCTGGTGCCTCGCGGGTGTACCTGGAATTGTGCGACGCTTCGCCCACCGTAGACCTGGCAGATCGCGCCCGGCAGCTCGGGGCCCGTAACGTCACGGGGCAGGGGCGGCAACCGAATTCCTGGGCGGACCCCGAAGGCAACGAGTTCAGGATCCTGGCCACGGATGGCGTCCCGGCTGGACCGGGCCCACTGGCCGCGATCCGGCTGGACTCCGCCCGGCCGCGGGATGCCGCGCGCTTCTGGCGGGAACTGATCGGCTGGCATCCGATGGAAGGGACCGGCCCGCTGGCCCTGTCGCATCCGTCGCGGCAGGGGCCGCTGCTGGTACTCGTTACCCAGATATCGCCCAAGGGGCAGGCGAAAAACCGGATCCACCTGGACCTGCGGCTGGACCATGGGCAGGACGCCGAGACCGCCGCCGGATGGATCACCCGCAACGGCGGGGTGGAACTGCAGCCGGACTGGGGCTCGTTGCCCTGGCGGATCTTCGCGGATCCCTCGGGTAACGAGTTCTGTGTGCTGCCTGCACCCCGGGAACCGGGCAGCGGCTAACCGCGGGACGGTGTCCAACCCAGGGCCGGTCCCAGATTCGTGGCGATGTCGGTGAGGATCTGCAGGTAGTCCTCCTGGGTGAAACTGAACGGCAGGGCGAAAGCCACCTCGTCGACCTCACGGAACCCGGCATGGGCCTGCAGTTCCTCGGCGATCCGGGCGCTGGATCCGATCAGGTCCCGGGAGAACAGCATCCCCCGGGGGCCCTGCGGGGTCCGGGTGCGTTCGGTTCGTTCATCCACATATCGCTGGTAGCGGGCCCGCTGGTCGGCGCTGGCACTATCGGTGGGGATCACCACCAGTCCCTGGGACACCCGGGGCGATTGAGCGCCCGGGTTCCTCCGGGCGGCGGCCTGGCGGAAGGCGCGGATCTGCGCGGCCTGCACCGCGGCGAAGTCCGGTTCCTGGCCCGGATCGGGGAACACCACACTGCTGCTGAGCAAGTTGAACCCGTGCTCGCCCGCCCAGATGGCCGAGCGCAGGCTTCCGGCACCGTACCAGAGGCGCTGGCGCAATCCGGGGGCGTGTGGTTCGACCCGGTGCGAGAATTCCTCGACCACCCCGTGCTTGCCGGAGAAATCGCGGACCGGGTCACCGGCAATGAATCCGGCCAACCGTTCGAGCCGGGCGTACCCGAAGTCCTGGACCCCCGCGCTCTGCGGATACAACGCACCCTGCACCGTGTCATAGTGCTGTGGTGTGCCGACACTGAATCCCGGGTTGATGCGTCCGGGGGCCAGCACCTCGACCGTGGCCAGGTCCTCGGCCAACCGCAACGGGTTCTCCCAACCCAGTGGGGTGACAGCGGTGCCCAGCTGGATGCGGCGGGTACGCTGGCTGGCCGCAGCCATGACCGCGACCGGTGAGGAGATCCCGAATTGCAGGTGCCGGTGCCTCAGCCAGGCGCTGTCGAAACCCAGCCGTTCACCGGCTTCGATCAGCTGCAGGGTCTGTTCATGGCCGGTGGCCGGATCGCGCGGGTCGAACAATCCGATAGTCAGGAAGCCGAGTTTGCGCAAAGGGCGGACGGAACCGGTCATCGTGGGCACTCTCCTGTGACGGGTGTGGGCGGTTGGCCCCATGGTATTCGACCCACCACCCGCAGCCGCGGCCCCGGAGACTCCAGATGACGCGGCGTGCGCTGCCGGAGCATCATTGACGGGGCCGGGGTGGTTCTTGCCGATCACCAGTCCATCGTCTAGCGTCGGTGGAAACTGTAGGCAACGCATACGTGCAGGTCGGGAGGAACGATGGGCGGGCAACCCGCAGTGGGAGCCGCCGGCAGCGGCCCCGGCTACGGGGCGAAACCCGTCGTGGCCTTGGTGTTGCTGGTTCTGGCCACCGGGACGCATCTGCTGGCCCAGCTCGTGGCGCCGGAGGACCTGCTGGCCGATATCACGCAGATCCTGCTGATGCCGCTGCTTGCGGCGGTGTTGGTGACCGGGCTGCCCTCCGTGGGTAGCACCCTGGCAAGGCTGGTGCTGGTCGCGTTGTTCTTCTCCTGGCTGGGCGATACGCTGCCGCGCTTCCTGGGCGGGGATGCAGGGTTCCTGACCATGGTCGGATGTTTCCTCATGGCGCAGGTCTTCTACATCCTGGCGTTCTGGCCGTACCGGGCCGGCTCGTTGCTGGCCCGACCCGTGGCCGTGCTCCCGTATTTGGCGGCGCTGACCGTACTGGTGGTGTTCTGTGCCCCGGGGGCCGGTAGCCTGCTGGTTCCGGTGCTGGTCTACGGCATCGCCCTGGGCCTCATGGCCGTATTGTCCACTGGTTTGGGGGTGCAGGCCGGATGCGGCGGGGTGATCTTCTTCCTTTCCGACGCCATGATCGCTGTGCGTTCCTTTGCCGGTGTGGAGCTTGTGGCCCACGGTTTCTGGATCATGTCCGGCTATGTGCTGGGCCAGGGCCTGATTGTCGCGGCCGTGGTACGGCGTCGCCGGACCATCGATCGGGACCGGGCACAGGGTGCCGCCCATGGCTGAGGGCGGCCTCCGGGTACGTCGGGGGCAGGGGCTGGCGGTGGTGTTCATCCACGGCAACGGTGTGGACCACCGCAGCCTTCTGCCGCTGGACGGAGTATTCGGGCAACTCGGTGGGTTCGAACGGATCTACCTGGACTTGCCGGGCTTCGGAGGGAGCCCGGCGCTGCCCGCCCCGGGCGGCCTGCCGGAATACGTCCGCTGGCTGGTCGAGCAGATCGACGAGGCGGTCGGTCGGGCCCCCTTTGCCTTGGTGGGACAATCGATGGGTGGGCTGCTGGCCCAGGACGTCGCCTTCCACCGGGCCGGGCAAGTGCAGGGCCTGGCATTACTGGCGCCGGTCACCTACCCGGTGGCCGCAGACCGCGACCTGCCAGGGCGACGGGTGGTGTCGGAGGACCAGCGGCTGATGGCGCGGCTGGAGGCGCGGGACCGGGAGGCCTACGCGGAGCTTTCGGTGGTGCGCAGTACGGAGAACTGGGAAAGGTTCCGCCGGTCCGTGCTGCCCGGGATCAGGGCCGCGAATCTGCGTGCCATGGCCCGACTGGCCCAGCGGTACGACCTGCAGCCCCTCCCGGTGCACCGGCAGGGGACGGCCTCCTTCCCGGTACTGGCCCTGTGCGGGGAGGAAGACCAGGTGGTCGGGTACCGCGACGCCCTGGACCTGCAGCACCGGTACCGGAATTTCCACCGGGAACTGGTGCCCCGGGCGGGACACAACCTGCATATCGACCAGCCGGCCGTGGTCGACCTGGCCCTGCGCACGTGGGCCCTGCAGGTCAGGGACTATGCGGCCCGGCAGGGACCGGAGGAACGGTGAACCCGGTGACGGTGATCCGCCCCTGTACCGGGACGGGGGAGATCTGCGCCCTGCTGGAGTTGTGGCGGTCCTCGAAGGACAACGAACGCGAACTGCTGTCGGTCACCGATATCGACTGGCTGGCGCACCTGGTTGAGGTCGTCTTCGGCGACAGTGCCCGGGTTCTCGTTGCCGACCGGGCGGCGGTAACCGAAGGGTTCATGGTCCTGGAAGCCGGCAGGGTGTTGCTGCTGTGGGTGCGCCCCGAGGCCCGCGGGATGGGGGCGGGTACAAGGCTCCTTGGCTGGGCGCTGTGCAAGTACCCGGATCTGCTGGTGGAGGTGAAGCGGCACAACCTCCGGGGAATCGAGTTCTGCCGGGTCCAGGGTTTTGTGCCGGTAGCTCCCGGCACTCCCTGGCGACATGCGGACGGACAACGTCTGCTGCTGGGCCTGCGGGATGACAGGATGGGACCATGAATGAAAATACGCGCGACCTGCGCGAAGTTGACATCGAACGCATCGCCTCACGTACCTACCGGGCCACCAGTGCGGAGACCGGGGCCAGTCTGGACTTCGGGCAGGGAGAAGGGTTGTTGAGCCCGGTGGAACTGCTGCTGGCGGCCATCGCCGGATGTTCGTCCATCGACGTGGACGCGGCCACTACCCGCCGCAGCGAACCGGAGAACTTCACCGTGAAGGCCGCGGGTTACAAGGTCACCGAAAACGGTGCAAGCCGGATGCAGGACATCTCGATGACCTTTGACCTGAAGTTCCCGGATACCGACGAGGGCCGCAAGGCCGCAAGCATGGTGGACCGGATCATCAAGCTGTCCCATGACAAGTACTGCACCGTCTCGCGTACCGTCGAACTGGGCGCCACGGTCACCAGCCACCGGACCGAGGGGTAACCGGGGTCGGCGGCTTTTCGGATGGCCGGGGCCTCCAGGTGGTACACGGCCCCGGCCCGATCATGGAGCGTGAACCGGTGGATGCCTGGCGGTAGCGGACAGCGACGGACTCCCGGTGGATATGTCGTGAACTCGGCACCCGGCGCGAGTCCGCGGTGGCCCATGGGGGCTCAACTGACGAATCCCGGTAGAACCCTGAAGCGCGAGACGGGGTTGTCTTCGCGTCCCCCGATCGTCCGGGCAGCAGGATCGGGCGTACCATGTGGCCCGGTTGTTGTTGGAGTCCGGCGGATAGGGTCCTGGGCGACACCCCGGATCCTGGAGGCAGGCACTTTTTCCTCCGATGAAGGCACGGACTGGAGGTGCCACATGGTGCCGCGGCCCTGGCCCACGGCATCCCTGAACCGCCTCGTCCGTGAGCATCAGCGAAACGAAGACGACAAAACCCCTGTGATCCCATGCTGACCTAAGGTGTAATAATCCAACAAACTCGGTTAAAGATGGGTATTTCCATCGAATGAGCTTTGTATTCGTTCGGCGTTTTGCTATTCATTGAATGGTGAAAAGAATTCCATCATGAGCCAACGCCGCGTCTTCCGCCGCATTATCCTGCCTTCCGCCTGGCTGGTGATCGGTGCCCTCATCGCCGTCAGCCTCGTCAAGCTCGCTTTTACCGGCAGCTCGGTCGCCGACGACCGGCTATTGCCCACCGGTGAGGTGCCGGCCGAATCGATCATGGCTGAAATGGGCACCGTGGATAACACCCTGTCGATTTCCGGCAGTATCAAACTCGATGAGCCGCAACAGCTCAATGCCCCCATCGACGGCGTGGTGAACTGGGCCTTCGTCAAACCTGGCGACCAGGTGAGCACGGGCGATCGAATCTTCCAGATCCGTGCCGCATCGCAGCCCGATGCCTTGGCGCCCGCAGGGCCCGAGCAGGAACCATCCGTCGCGGACAACCCGCAACGGGCCACCGAACCGGCGGTAACCTACCACGACGTCTACGCGCCGACCACCGGCAAGGTCGGCAAATTCGCCATCGAGCTCAATGACGAGATCACCAAGGGTTCCGCCCTGGTCGCGGTACAACCACAGAACTTCAAGGCGGTCGGGACGATCAGCCCGCTGGACCGCTACCGGCTCATGGACGGAACCCTCGAAGCCGAGATCACCATCGATGGGGGTCCCGAACCGTTCACCTGCAAGGGGCTGAACGTGGGAGACGTCGCCATGGACACGGTGGATTCCGCCTCCCCGGACCAGGACAGCGACCCGTGGGCGAACCAGATGTCCGCCGAGGGGCAGCCGGAGAACGCTTCGGGTAGCGAGATCTCCTGCGACGTGCCCAAGGGCATCGTCGTCTTTGATGGCCTGAGCATGCGCATGGCCATCGATGCCGGGTCCGCAGAGCAGGTGCTGACCGTGCCGGTCACCGCAGTCCGTGGGCTGGTAGGCCAGGGCGCGGTGTGGCGGCTCAACGAGAACGGCGAGCAGATCCGCACCGCGGTTGAGCTCGGGGTCACCGACGGCAAGATCATCGAGGTGAAATCCGGGCTTGATGCCGGGGCGGAAGTGCTGCGCTATGTGCCGGGCACCAATCCCGTGCCGGATGACGGCCAGGGAATGGAGATCTACCCCTGATGGGAGGCGCCCAGCTGCTGATGCTCGAGAACGTCACGCGCAGTGTCCTGCTGCCCGATGACAGCGAGCTGCATATCCTGACCGGCATCAACCTGACCGTCACCGAGGGGGATCACATTGCGATCGTCGGACGCTCGGGCACCGGCAAATCCATGTTGCTGAACATCCTCGGGCTATTGGACCGCCCGACCTCCGGCACCCTGAATTGGCAGGGCAAGGACGCGACCCGGCTCAGCGCCCGACGCGCCGCGGCGGCCCGCGGCCGGGATCTGGGGTTCGTCTTCCAGCAGTTCAACCTGCTGCCCGGACGCACCGCAGTGGAGAACGTGATGGCGCCGCTGATGTATTCCAGCGGCCGCGACTTCTGGCAACGCCGCAGGCTGGCCAGCGAGGCGCTGGACCGGGTAGGGCTCGGGGCACGGCTCGATTCGATGCCGCAGACCCTCTCCGGCGGCGAGCAACAACGCGTGGCCATTGCCCGCGCCCTGGTACGCCGCCCCCGCGTGGTGCTGGCCGATGAACCGACCGGCGCGCTGGATGTCGGTACCGGACGCGCGGTGATGGAACTGTTGGATGCCGCCACCGTCGAATCCGGTGCCGCGCTGATCACCATCACACACGACGCCAACGTTGCGGCGCTGGCGCGCGAACGCTTCCGCCTCGAGGGCGGATGCCTGCACCCGCTGAGCCAGGAGGCGGTGCGATGAACACCCTGGCACGCCTCGGCACCGGGTTCGTCGCCGCCCTGCTCGAAGCCTGGCAGGAACTGCGCATCCATCGGCTGCGGGTTCTGCTCTCGCTGATCGGGGTCACCATCGCGGTGGCCTCGCTGTCCACCGCGGTGGCCGGCGCCGGGATGGCCCAGCAACTCATGAAGGAACAGTACGAGCGCAACGGGCGTCCGGCGTTGATCAGCACCCAGGTCATGGAGCCGAACCTGCAGGCCGGCCCGCAGGATTCGGCGGAGATCGCCGCGGCCTTCGCGAAAACCAGTGAGCGCTTCAAGATCGAGTACACCTCGATCATCGGCCGCAGCTACGGGCCCCAGGCCTCCCTCCAGGGATTGTCGGTTGAAACCGAGGTGCAGGTGGTCGACCCGGCCTATGGCCCGATGCACCGGATCTTCGCCCAGCACGGGCGTTGGCTGGAGGCGGCGGACGCCGAAAACCTTTCCCCTGCGGTCGTCGTGGACAAGACCTTGCTCGGCGCGTTGGGCATGGACGATGTCAGTCTGCCGATGACCATCGACCTGCGCAGCAACGACAGCAGCGTTTCAGTGACCGTGATCGGTTCCACCTCGACCAGGGACAACGGAATGATCGGGCAACTGTGGATGCTGCCCGAAACCTATGAACGCTGGTTCTCCGCGGGCACACCGCTGGACAATGTCTCCTACACCATGTGGGTTCCCATCGAGGGGTCCGAGGAACTGGCCACCCATTTCGCGTGGCAGATGCAGGCGGAACTTCCCGGCTACTACGTCGAATCCTATCGCCAGGATTACCTGGCGTGGGGTACCGAGGAGGGCCTGGCACAGTTCGCCCTCGTGGTCTCGGGGATCGCAGGGATCATCCTGCTCCTGGGATCCCTGAGCCTGCTCAACGTGGCCATGGTGACGATGAAACAGCGGATCCGCGAAGTCGGGATCCGCCGCAGCTTCGGTGCCACCACCTCCCGCGTGTTCTTCTCGGTGATGATGGAAAGCGTCGTGGCCACCGCCGTGGCCGGCGGGCTCGGGGTGCTGATCTCCGTAGCCGTCGTCAGCAACCCGCGGCTGATCAACTCCGTTCTCGCCACCGGACTGGATGAGATGCCCGGTTTCCCGGTGGAGGCCGCGTTGCTGGGCATGGGTGTGTCCATAGCGGTGGGCGCGTTGACCGGGGTCTTGCCCGCCCTGGTCGCCGCCCGGGTGCGGATCGTCGACGCGATCCGCATCTGACCCGCGGGTAGCCGGAGGCCCTGGGGTACAAGGCGGGCAGCCGCTGGAACAGCACTGCTCCATGGGACCTGGCCAGGGGTGAACGCCCGGGACCGGGTTACCGGGCGGTTGCAGGTCTGCCCGGTAACCCGTGCACCGTCGCTGCTGGTCCTCCCTGGTTCCGTCCTGCCCGGAACGAAGCACGCGGCCGATCTGGCGGGATCGGAGGGTCGCGTCCAGCCAGGAGCAGAACCGGCCGTTGGTACTGGCCCCGGTCGATGGTGGTGCACTCCGCTCCGGCCGGCCATCGTGAGGGGCCACGACAACCACCGCCCGGTGTGCTTTTCCACCGGCTGCCGGGAGTACCGCTCGGCCTGCCGCAGGACGTGCGGGGCGTCGGACAGGTGCAAGCCACGCAGCGTGCCGGGCTCCGTGGACGCCATGAGCCCGGCCAACGAATTCCCGGCACGTCATCAAATTGGTGTTCGCGCACCGGAACGTGGCTATAATCGCTCTAACTCCGCGGGAGCCCTGTTGGCCGTCACCGGCCAGGGCTGAGAGGGCTTAAGCGCCGACCGCCACACCTGATGCGGGTCATGCCGCCGTAGGAAGGAAATGCGTACCCATGCATGTTGTGCTCGTCGGCGCGGGAATCATCGGGCTGGTCACGGCCTTTGAACTGCACAGCCGCGGGGTCGAGGTCACCATCTGCGATCCCGACCCGGCGTCCGGTGCCAGCCACGCGGCCGCCGGAATGCTGGCACCGGCCTCCGAAATTGTCTGGGGCCAGGATCCGTTGCACGCGCTGATGGCCGACTCGGCCGCGCTGTATCCGCAGCTGGTGGGCCGGATCGAACAGGTCACCGGGAAAAGGCCGGCCTACCGGCAGAACCCCACCATGGTCATCGCCGCCGAGCAGGCCGACCGGCAGGCCCTTGAGGAACTGCAACAGGTCCGCCAGGAGCTGGGCCTGCCCAGCGAGGTGCTGCTCGGTTCGCAGGCCCGGCGTCGTGAACCGGCCCTGGCCTCCAATATCGCCGGCGCCCTGGTCTTCGCCGCCGACCACCAGATCGACCCCCGGTCGCTGACCGCGATCCTCGTCGAGTATTTCGACTCGCGCCTGGTGCGCGAGTTGGTCACCGAAGTCCTGCCCGCCGGCAACGGCCGGCCCGCGGTGCGTACCGCCGGTGGACGGGTGATCGACGCGGACCAGGTGCTGCTGAGCACCGGGCTGCAACAGATCCCGGGGACCCCGGCGCTGCCGCTGCGGGCCGTATACGGGGACATCCTGCGCCTGGATATCCCCGGACACCTGCAGCCGCTGATCACCCACACCGTCCGCGGGCTGGTGCACCGGCGCCCGGTCTACCTGGTGCCACGCGAGGATGGCAGCATCGTGCTGGGGGCCAGCAGCCGGGAGGACGGCAACGAGATGGTCAGCGTCGAGGCGATGTACACGTTGCTCGATGACGCGCGGCGGCTGGTTCCGGGCATCATGGACGCCTCCCTGCGCGAGGTCATCGCCCGCGCCCGCCCGGGCACCCCCGACGATGCCCCGATCATCGACCGGATCGACCCGGCACTGGTGGTCGCCAACGGCTTCTTCCGCCACGGGGTCCTGCTGGCCCCGTTGGGGGCGCGGCTGGCCGCGGACCTGCTGCTGGATGAACCGCCCGATGAACGGACCGCCGCTCTGGGATTGCGCCGTTTCGCCACCACCGACACGAGAAGGAACCTGGGATGAACCCGATCGACGTTGAACTCAATGGACAACCGGCCACGCTGCCGCCGGGAAGCACCGTGCGTGACCTGGTCACCGAACACACCGGAAAACCCCTCACCGAGCAGGGGCGCGCCCTGGATGGCACCCGGCTGGGGGTGGCGGTGGCCGTGAACGGGGACATCGTCCCGCGCAGCGCCTGGGCCGGCTACACCGTGCCGGCCCGCTCCCGCATCGACCTGGTCACCGCCGCCCAAGGAGGCTAATGATGACAAAGACACAAACCCACGACCCGCTGCAGATCGCCGGAGTAGCACTGGATTCCCGGCTGGTGATGGGCACCGGGGGAGCGACCTCGCTGGCCACCCTGGAAGAGGCCCTGGTTGCCTCCGGCACCGAGGTGACCACGGTGGCCATCCGCCACTACGCGGCCGCCGGCGGGGACTCGGTGTTCGCCATGCTCGAACGCCTGGGGGTGTTGGCGCTGCCGAATACCGCCGGATGCTACACCGCCCGCGACGCGGTGCTCACCGCGAAACTGGCGCGCGAAGCGCTGGAAACCAACTGGATCAAACTCGAGGTGATCGCCGACGAGCACACCCTGCTGCCGGATCCGATCGAGCTGTTCAGCGCCGCGGAGCAGCTGGTCTCCGAGGGCTTCGATGTGTTCGCCTACACCAACGATGATCCCGCGCTCGCCCAGCGGCTCGATGACGTGGGGGTGTGCGCGATCATGCCCGCCGGCGCCCCGATCGGCACCGGACTGGGGATCCTGAACCCGCATAACATCGCCACCATCGTGAACCGGGCCAGCGTCCCGGTGATCCTCGATGCGGGGATCGGCACCGCCTCCGATGCCGCCCTGGCCATGGAACTGGGCTGCGAGGCGGTGCTGCTGGCCAGCGCGGTCACCCGTGCCCACAATGCCCCGCTGATGGCCACCGCAATGCGCGACGCGGTCAACGCCGGGCGGGCCGCCCGGCTGGCCGGCCGGATCCCGAAACGCGATCTGGCGCTGGCCTCCTCCCCGGCCGAAGGCACCATGCAGACCCTGGCCGGGCAGTTCCAATGAGCGGATTCGAACCGTTGGTGCCCCCCGGCGAGCCGTTGGACAGCGCGGAGTTGGCCCGGTATTCCCGGCACCTGACACTTCCCGGGGTCGGCCCGCTGGGCCAGCGCCGGATCCGCAACGCCCGGGTGCTGGTGATCGGGGCCGGCGGGCTGGGGTCACCGATCATCAACTATCTGGTGGCCGCCGGGATCGGTTCGTTGACGGTGATTGATGACGACGTCGTCGAGTCCTCGAACCTGCAACGCCAGGTGATCCACCGGGAAGCCGATGTGGGCCGGCCCAAGGCCGAATCCGCGCGCGATGCCGCGCTGCGGCTGGATGCGAACGCCCAGGTCACCGCGATCACCGGGAAGCTGGGCACGGACAATGCGCTGGAATTGTTCGCCGGGCACGACCTGGTGCTGGACGGGACGGATAACTTCGCCACCCGGTACCTGTCCAACGACGCCGCGGAGCTGACCGGCACCCCGCTGGTCTGGGGCACGATCTTCCGTTTCGACGGGCAGGTCTCGGTGTTCGCCCCGGGCCGCGGGCCGATGCTGCGTGATCTGTTCCCGGAGATCCCCGAAGCGGACTCGGTGCCCAGCTGTGCCGAGGGCGGGGTCTTCGGAACCCTGTGCGCGGTGGTCGGGGCGACCATGGCCGGTGAGGCGTTGAAGCTGATCTGCGGCATCGGCACCCCGCTGATCGGGCGTTTCTGGCGCTACGACGCACTGGAGTCGACCACCAATGTGTTGAACTTCGCCGCCGATCCGGCCCGCGAACCGGTGACCGGGCTGGTCGACTACCAGCCAGGCTGCGCCGTGCCGACCCCGGTGCCCGAGATCGAGGCGGGTGAACTGGCCGAACACATGACGGTCATCGATGTGCGCCAGGACTGGGAACGCGAACTGGGGGCCATCCCGGGCAGCCTGCATATTCCGTTGGAGCAGATCCTCCAGTGCGGCTGGGACGCACTGGATGTGCACGGGGTGGGCGGCGAGGTGGTGATCGTCTGCAAGAGCGGGGTGCGCTCCCAGCGTGCCGCCCGGACACTTCTGCTCGAACGCCCCGCGACCACGGTTTCCAGCCTGCGCGGCGGCACCGTCGAATGGTTCGCCCGCATCCGGGGCAGCGAATTGGTCTACTGAACCGGCGCCGACGATTCCCGCGGCCGCCTGCGTGATCGGAAACGGGCGAGGTCCGGCAACACCAGTGCCACCAGCGGGACCACGCTCCACGCCACCAGATTGGGTAAACCGAAGGAAGCTGCCAGGGCCGCGCACACGAGGAACAGGAACCCGGCAGCCACCAGCAGGCCCGGCCGACGCAATCCCGACTGGAAGGCAAGGACCAGTCCGGCGGCCACGCACCAGAGCGAGGCCATCCACACACGGCCGCCGACCAGCGCCGACACGTGGCCGTACACGCCCAGGCCGAGGGCGAGGCAGGTGGCTAGCGCGGGATAGAGCCGCACCGGCTTCCCCGGTGGTGTTGCGGGATCCACATCCATGCCGCCTTTCGCCTCGTCGGACCCAAACCTGCTACCAGTCTTCTCGAGGATTGCCGGTTATTCAAGGTAATTGGGCAATACTGGAGGTATGGGCAAGGAAACGGTGCCGGTGTTCCGGCAATACACGGTGATGGACGAGGCGATGGCGCAGGCCGCCCAGGCGGAGCTGGACGCCGAGGACTTCGACTTCGTGATCGGCCGCGGGCGCAGCGAAAGCTGGGGCGACTACGTGGATCGGTTGGCCCTGAACCGGCGCGGACTGGCCCTGCCCCAGGGGTGGGCCGCTTCCAGCACCTATGGAGGGTTCCTCGACGGCCAACTGGCCGGGCGTGTCGTGATTCGCCACGAACCGGACGAATCCGCGATGCAGCACACGGGGCATCTGGGCTTTGCCGTGAGGCCGGCATACCGGGGCCGCGGACTGGGCGCCGCGCTCTGCCGGCATGGGCTGGAACGGCTGTCAAGGATGGGGATTAAACGCGCGCTGATTACCTGTAACGCGACAAATGCCGCATCCCGGGCTACCATCGAAAGATGTGGGGGAGTATCCGATCAGGAGCAACCCGTCGTCGCCTACCAACGGGATAACAGGATCATGAGGTTCTGGGTTCCCTGCGGCTAATTCCGGGGTTTCAGATCTTTTTTGTGTTCGTTGCACCACAGAAAACCGGAGCAGTTGGCTGGAGCGCGTAAAATGAATAGCTGGGTCAAAAGTGGCCCCGATCCCTATGACCCGAAATTCCTCGGACGGAAGTGAGCCTTCACGCATGTCAGAAAACACCACACTTCGCGAAGATCTTCGCAACGTAGCCATTGTGGCGCACGTTGACCATGGCAAGACCACCATGGTGAACGCAATGCTGCAGCAGACCGGTGCGTTCGACAGCCACGGCGAAACCGAAGACCGAGTGATGGACTCCGGCGAGCTGGAACGCGAAAAGGGCATCACCATCCTGGCCAAGAACACCACCGTGTTCTACGACGGCCCGGCCGCCAACGGCCGCAAGATGACCATGAACATCATCGACACCCCCGGCCACGCCGACTTCGGTGGCGAGGTCGAACGCGGCCTGTCGATGGTCGACGGGGTCGTGCTGCTGGTGGACGCCTCCGAGGGCCCGCTGCCGCAGACCCGTTTCGTCTTGCGCAAGGCCCTGATCGCCAACCTGCCGGTGATCATCGTGGTCAACAAGACCGACCGCGCCGATGCCCGCATCGACGGAGTGGTCTCCGATTCCATGGACCTGCTGCTGGGCCTGGCCTCCGACCTGGCCGATGAGGCCCCGGACCTGGACATCGACCAGATCCTGAACGTGCCGATCGTCTTCGCCTCGGGCAAGGCCGGGTTCGCCTCCACCAACCAGCCGGTCGACGGCACCCTGCCGGACAACGAGGACCTTGAGCCGCTGTTCAAGACCATCATCGACCACGTGCCGGCCCCGTCCTACACCGAAGGTGAAGTGCTGCAGGCGCACGTCACCAACCTCGACGCCTCCCCGTTCCTGGGACGCCTGGCGTTGCTGCGCATCTTCAACGGCACCCTGCGTAAGGGCCAGCAGGTTGCCTGGGCCCGCCAGGACGGCGAGCTGAAGACCGTGAAGATCACCGAACTGCTCGCCACCCAGGGTTTGAACCGTGTTCCCGCCGAGGAAGCCGGACCCGGCGAGATTGTGGCCGTGGCCGGTATCGAGGACATCATGATCGGTGAGACCCTCACCGATGTGGAGAACCCCAAGCCGTTGCCGCTGATCACCGTCGACCCTCCGGCGATCTCGATGACCATTGGTATCAACACCTCGCCGCTGGCCGGCAAGGTCAAGGGTGCCAAGGTCACCGCCCGCCAGGTCAAGGACCGCCTGGACCGCGAGCTGATCGGTAACGTGTCGCTGAACGTGTTGCCGACCGAACGCCCGGATGCCTGGGAAGTCCAGGGCCGTGGTGAACTGGCCTTGGCCATCCTGGTGGAGCAGATGCGCCGCGAGGGCTTCGAACTGACCGTGGGCAAGCCCCAGGTGGTGACCAAGATGGTTGATGGCAAGATCCATGAGCCGATGGAGCACATGACCATCGACGTACCCGAGGAATACCTCGGTGGTGTCACCCAGCTGATGGCCTCCCGCAAGGGCCGGATGACCAATATGGCCAACCATGGCACCGGTTGGGTCCGCATGGAATTCATGGTTCCGGCCCGTGGCCTGATCGGCTTCCGTACCAGGTTCCTGACCGAGACCCGTGGAGCGGGCATTGCCTCCTCGCTGGCCGAAGGCTACGAGCCGTGGGCCGGGCCGATCGAATACCGCAACAACGGGTCGATCGTGGCGGACCGCGCAGGTGTGGTGACCCCGTTCGCGATGATCAACCTGCAAGAACGCATGTCCTTCTTCGTCCAGCCGACCTCCGAGGTCTACGAGGGCATGATCGTGGGTGAGAACTCGCGCGCCGATGACATGGACGTGAACATCACCAAGGAAAAGAAGCTGACCAATATGCGTGCAGCCTCCTCTGACAGCTTCGAGAACATGACCCCGCCGCGCACCCTGACCCTGGAGGAGTCGCTTGAATTCGCCCGCGAGGACGAGTGCGTCGAGGTCACCCCGGAAGCCATCCGCATCCGCAAGGTCGTGCTCAACGCCAACGACCGCCTGAAGGCCAACCGTGTCCGGGCCCGCAGCTAAGAGCCGCACCACTCGCGGCCACAACCTCGGTGCGCTCTGGCGCGCCGCGGTTGTGGCCGTGGCGGCCGGCGTCCTGGGAAGCGTCATCCACGCGTCGCTGTTTTATCTGGGCGACATCCCCGTGATGTGGGGTGTCGGGCTGGCCTGGCTTTTCCTGGGATTGCTGGTCTATTGGGCTGCGGTTGCCAGTTCGAGGCTCTGGGGCGGCGCCCTGGGGTTCATCGGCTGCTATGTGGTGGTGGGCCTGCTGTCCTTCAGCGGCAATGACCAGCTGATCACGCCCATGGCGTTGTACGACTACATGCCCGGCCCTGCACTGGCCTCGGCCCTGTGGATGTATGGAATGCTGGTTCCCGCGCTGATCGCGTTGCCGCTGGCCCTGAGGGCGCTACGCCGCGAAAGCCGCCAATCCGCCTAGAATGTGAAAGGCTCCCGAATCCATCTGAGGGTTCGGGAGCCTTGAGCTTTTAAATCCCGGTCAGTTGCCGGTGATATCCAGGTGGTGGGCCATGAACAGGGACGTGGGCACACCGTCCGGTTCCGGGTCGCGTAGGGCGTAGTCCTCGATGACCTCCCGCAACCGGGCCATCATCTCCTTCTGGGTTGCCTCGGAGAGCTTCAACCCCACACGCAGCACCTGGATTTCCTGGGGGTCGAGCCCGTTGATTTCCTGCAGGAAGGTATCCACCAACATGGGGGCGGCATCCGGGATGCGCGTGCCCCAGGATTGGCGGGTGCTGCGGTAGGGGACTTCCTTGGCGCCCCGGTTGCCGCGGCGCGGATCCTCGGCGCTCAGGAACCCATTGCTGACCAACGTGCGCACATGATGTAGCGAGGTGGCAGGGTTCAGCTCAAGGATGTCGGCGATCTCCTTGTTGGTGCGCGCCTCATGCAGGCACAGGCGCAGAATCCGCAGGCGCAGGGGCGAACTGAGGGCTCTGGCTCGGGACTGGACTTGCTCGTCGGTTGGCATGTAGCAAGCATACGTGATTTCCGGCCAGTGATTGGTTTGTTCAAATCACATGCGTGTTGTGTGCGTCGTGTCATCCGTGCTGCCGGATCGGGTGCACCAAGAGGCGGTGCCGGGCACGGTCCCGCAGGGGTATCGCCTACCCGGTCGGCGCGATGACCGGCTGAACGTAATATGTCGAATGGTTAACGAGGCGCAGGCACGATTGTTACGGCCAGTGGCGACCCTCACGGGTCATGGCCGGCCTATCTGGCGTGCCCCCGGGGACGACGTGGCGGTGCCGGTGGGACGCGTTTGGCATGGGTGATGGCCTGCCGGGGGACAACCACCAGGCCCTTGCGGGTCTGGATGGACACGCTGAGTTTACCCACCTCCACGGTCTCGCCCAGGGCGTCGGTCAACGCGGCACTCCCGGGCCGGATGGGTTCGGCTTCCAGCCGGTAACGCAGCACGATCCGGTCACCTGGCTGCAGTTGGTCAAGATCCAGCATCTGGGTCTCCGCTTCGATGGGATGGTGGTTACATTTCGTCACATGGATACAACTTCGTCATAAGACATGGATGCCGGTGGCCTATATCACAGCGATCCGACCGGGCATCACTTCACAGGATAACGGGACTAGACTGGTAGCTAAAGACAACAGCGGCACCACACGAGCACCTGAACCTTCCGTTGTTGGCTTGAATTCCCAACAGGTAAAAGTGCAAGGAAAGGCCTCGGGTCCGTGACTTACATCATCGCTCAGCCGTGCGTGGACGTGAAAGACAAAGCGTGTGTCGAAGAGTGCCCGGTTGACTGTATCTACGAAGGCGAACGTTCGCTGTATATCCACCCCGACGAGTGCGTGGACTGCGGCGCATGCGAACCGGTCTGCCCGGTGGAGGCCATCTACTACGAGGACGACGTGCCCGACGAATGGGCGGACTATTACAAGGCCAACGTCGATTTCTTCGATGAAATTGGATCTCCCGGTGGGGCGGCTAAAATTGGTAACACCGGCACCGATCACCCGCTGATCGCCGCCCTGCCGCCGCAGAACCAAGACTAAGGCCCCTTCACCCATGCTCAAACTTCCCGATTACCCCTGGAACCAGCTGGCCCCCTACCGGGAACTGGCCGCCGGGCACCCCGGGGGAGGTGTCGATCTGTCCATCGGGACCCCGGTGGACCCGACCCCGACGCTGATCCAGGACGCACTGCGTGAAGCGAGCAACACCCCGGGTTATCCCACGACCCACGGCACCTCCGAGGTACGCCAGGCCATCGTTGACTGGTTCGCCCGTCGCCGCGACGTCCCCGGGCTGGGGATCGATGACGTGATGCCCACCGTGGGTTCCAAGGAAATGGTGGCCTGGCTGCCCTTGCTGCTGGGTATCGGGCCCGGAGACGTGGTGGTCCGCCCGCGGATCGCCTACCCCACCTACGATATTGGCGCCACACTGGTCGGGGCGACCAGCGTTGCCACCGATGACCTGGACACGCTCACCGGGGAGCAGCGGGCCAGGCTGAAGCTCGTGTGGGTGAACTCCCCGGGTAACCCCACCGGTAAGGTGCGCACCGTGGACAGCCTGCGCCAGCTGGTGGACCAGGCCCGCGTCCTGGGGGCCGTGGTGGCCTCGGACGAGTGTTACGCGGAACTGGGCTGGGGGGACTACGAGCAGGGCGTGCCAAGCGTCCTGGACCCGCGGGTCTGCGCCGGCGACCTGGATAACCTGCTGGCCCTGTATTCGCTGTCCAAGCAGTCGAACCTCGCCGGCTACCGGGCGGCATTCATCGCCGGTGCCCCGAATCTGATGCCTGCCCTGGTCAACAACCGCAAGCACGCCGGGATGATCGTTCCGGCGCCCATCCAGCATGCGATGGCGGTCGCCCTGGGCGATGACGAACATGTGGCCGAGCAGAAGTCCAGGTACCGGGTACGCCGTGAGGCGCTGCGCCCGGCGTTGGAGGCATTCGGTTTCACGATCGAGGATTCGTTGGCCGGGCTCTACCTGTGGTGCACGGAAGGGCGCAGCAGCTGGCAGAGCATGCAACGGCTCGCCGAGCTGGGAATCATTGGAGGTCCCGGGGCGTTTTACGGGACCGCCGGTGAGCAGCATGTGCGGATCGCGCTGACTGCCACGGACGAACGGATCAATCAAGCCGTACAACGGTTAAATTCGGCCGGATAGCCTCGCGAATGAAACGTTGATTAGCACGTGAAGGCCAATTGACGGTATGTTCGACGATGACGACTGACCTTTCGGAACTACACGCTTTCCGGTTAGGAGAAGCAATGACAGAAATCAATTCTGCACAGCTGCAATTTGGACAGACCAGCCTGGACCTCCCGGTGGTCCCCGCTGCCGAGGGCAACGCTGGGCTCAATGTGGCGCCGCTGCTGAAGACCACTGGTGCGGTGACCTACGACCCCGGGTTCATGAACACCGCGGCCACGAAATCCGCGATCACCTATATCGATGGCGATGCGGGGATCCTGCGCTACCGCGGTTACCCGATCGAGCAGTTGGCCGCAAAGTCCTCCTTCACCGAGGTCAGCTACCTGCTGATCTATGGTGAGCTGCCCACCGCGCAGCAGCTGGACGACTTCGACAACCGGCTGCGTCGGCACACCCTGCTCCACGAGGAACTCAAGGGCTTCTTCGGCGGATTCCCCCGCGATGCCCACCCGATGCCGGTCCTTTCCTCGGCCGTGTCCGCGCTTTCCACCTGGTACCAGGACTCGCTGGACCCGAAGAACGAGGAGCAGGTCGAACGCTCGACCATGCGCCTGCTGGCCAAGATGCCGGTGCTGGCCGCCTACGCACACAAGAAGTCGATCGGCCAGGCGCTGCTGTATCCGGACAACTCGATGAACATGGTCGAGAACTTCCTGCGCCTGTGCTTCGGCACCGCCGCAGAACCATACGAGCTGGACCCGGAGATGGTCAAGGCCCTTGACCTGCTGCTGATCCTGCACGCCGATCATGAGCAGAACTGTTCGACCTCCACGGTGCGTCTGGTCGGCTCCTCCGATGCGAACCTGTTCGCCTCGGTCTCTGCCGGTATCAATGCACTCTTCGGTCCCGCCCACGGTGGTGCGAATGAAGCGGTGCTGAAGATGCTGCGCGAGATCCAGTCCTCGGGAATGTCGCCGGAGACCTTCATGGAGAAGGTCAAGAACAAGGAAGACGGCGTGCGCCTGATGGGCTTCGGCCACCGCGTATACAAGAACTATGATCCACGCGCGAAGATCATCAAGCAGACCGCCCATGACATTCTGGCGAAGCACGGTTCGAACGAGCTGCTGGATATTGCCATGAGCCTGGAAGAGAAGGCGCTGAGCGATGACTACTTCATCTCGCGCAAGCTCTACCCGAACGTGGACTTCTACACCGGTCTGATCTACAAGGCCATGGGCTTCCCGGAGAAGATGTTCACCGTCCTGTTCGCCATTGGCCGCCTACCGGGCTGGATCGCCCAGTGGCGCGAAATGATGCAGGATCCGGACACCAAGATCGGTCGCCCACGCCAGTTGTACACCGGTCAGACCGAGCGCAACTACCCTGGCCTGTAAGAACCCGTCTTGACGGCCGAGAGGACCGGCGAGCAGGAGCATTAGCCAATGCCCTGCCCGCCGGTTCCCTGTTTTAACGCGGTGTTCAGGCGTATTCTGGATAGTTATGGGGGATATACATCGTTTGGACGAGGTAGGTGGGCATGTATTTCCGCCAAGGTAACAACTGGTCGCTCGGGGTGTGTGCCAATCCGCAACTGCTGATGGCCTTGTATCTTCGGGAACTCGGCGGAATCAGTCCGCTGGACGTCGGACCGAACAGCGCCCTGGTACAGCGGGCCAAACCCAGGCCGCGGCAAACCCCGGACTCCCCGGGCCAGATCCGCCAGGAATGGTATTCCTGGTGGAGTTCGCTGGTCAGGGACGGCAAGGCCCTGAACGAACAGCAGGGTGAGGATTTGTTGACCGAACTGGCCCGGCAGGGCTATCCCGAACTGGGCAAGCTGGCCAACGCCCACTACGGGCAGACCACCCTGTTCGCCCAGGAACATGTCCAGGACTTCACCCGCCGGAGCCAGGACTACGTGCCTGCCCGGATGGATGAGATCGAGAGCATCCTGGCCGAACACGGGATCGACCACCTCAAGGACTCACCGGCTGCCCACCTCCAGCTGGTGGACGTGCCACTGAGCGATCCGCGAGCCTGGTTGGCCGGGAACACCACTGTGGTGGCCAGCAGCGCCCTGTTGCGTGATCCCACGGCCTTCCGTGGCTACCTCGAACCGATCGTGAGCATCATCTTCCATTGAGCCCCGGATCGGCAGCTACCCATGAATCCTGCCAACAGGGGGTGCAGAAGCCCAAAGCAGGAGGATAATGGGGTGGTACACCGGCTCGCGGCGGGTTGCCCCTTGGCCACCTGCCCGAACACCTGCCGGGGAGGAGGGACTATGGTGCGCCCGGATAATTGAGCCACTTGGGACGACGGCCGGCCACCGGCGCCGGCCACTTGGCAGCGAGCAGGATGGAGAAGCTCATGATTGCCAGTCAAGCAGCAGGCAACCGACCTGCACATCACCGGGGATTGGCGTTGGCCCTTGGCGGTTTGATTATTGCCGCGGGTTTCGCTTCCTTTATTTTCCTGGTGCCCCAAGGTGATGTCATCACGCGCAGTCCCATGTGGATTGCCGTGATCTGGGGTGCCTTGATGATCATCTTCGGCGTCTACCGGATGATTCGCGGTGACAGCAAGCTGGACCACGAACACGGGGGAACCAACAGCGAACCCCAGTAGGGGATTGCTTCCCCCGGACGTAGGCGGAGAGACAGGTCAAAACAGGCCATGGGCGCCTTCCCCAACGCGGGGATGACACCCATGGCCCTGTCAGTGCCGTGTCTAGTTGGCGTGCAGTTCGCTGTTCAGTTCGATCTTCTGCCCGGTGCGGGCCAGGGCCTCGACAGCCCCGGTCACCGAGTTGCGCCGGAAGAGCAGCCCCGGAACCCCGGAGAGCTCCAGTGCCTTGACCGTGCGCTCTGCCAGGCTCACGCGGGTTCCGGCAGTGACATACAAGCCGGCCTCGACCACGCAGTCATCGCCAATGGAAATCCCCACACCTGCGTTCGCCCCCAGCAGCACCCGTTCGCCGATGCTGATCCGTTCCTTGCCGCCACCGGAGAGCGTGCCCATGATCGAGGCGCCGCCGCCGACATCGGAACCGTTGCCGACCACTACCGACGCCGAGATGCGTCCCTCGACCATCGAGGCTCCCAGGGTGCCAGCATTGAAGTTCACGAACCCCTCGTGCATGACCGTGGTACCCGGAGCGAGGTGGGCGCCCAGGCGCACCCTGTCCGCGTCGGCCACACGGACCCCGGCAGGCATGACATAGTCCAGCATCCGCGGGAACTTGTCCACACCGTACACCGTGACCGGGCCGCGACCGCGCAACCGCAACCGGGTCAGTTCGAAGTCCTCCACCTGGCAGGGGCCGAAGTTGGTCCAGACGATATTGGGCAGCAGCCCGAAAACCCCGTCGAGGTTGATTGAATTGGGTTCGACCAGACGGTGCGAGAGCAGGTGCAGGCGTAGCCAGACATCGGCGGTGTCGGCCGGGGCGACATCCAGATTGATGGTCAATGAGACGACTTCCTGCCGTGTCCTGCGCTCGGGGTCCTCGGCAGCCAACACGGCCAACTCCCCGGTGGTCTGCGGTGCGTCGGCCAGGACCCCGAGCACGGGTGCGGGGTACCAGACATCGAGCACGGTGCCGTCCTCGGCCACGGTGGCCAGCCCGTGGGCTGAGGCGAGACGGACTGGGGTTTCGGTTGATTCTGTGGAGACTGAAGTCATGAAAATATCGTACCGGCCATGCCTGCAGGTACCGTGGGGATGACGCGAACTGCGTAAAAAAAAGATCAAAAAAGTGGGTAGACCCTGATGGAACTGAACCTCGATGCCGACGTCGCGCTGTTGACCGAGGCACTGATCAACATCAATTCCGTATCCGGAAACGAGCGGGTCGTGGCCGACCTTGTCCATACCGCCCTGCAGGGGTACGGGCATCTGGAACTGTACCGTGACGGGGACGCGATCGTGGCCCGCACCAATCTGGGCCGGGACCGCCGGGTGATCCTGGCCGGGCACCTGGACACCGTACCGTTGCCCACCGATCCGCAGGCCCTGGGCACCGTTCCCGGGCAGGTTCGCGGGTCGGTGCTCTACGGCCGCGGGGCCACCGACATGAAGGGCGGGGTGGCCGTGCAGCTGGCCTTGGCGGCCAGCCTGCGCGAACCGGCACACGACATCACCTACATCTTCTACGACCACGAAGAGGTCGAAGCGGCGAAATCTGGTCTGGGGCGCCTGGCACGTACGGTGCCCGAGCTGTTGCGTGGCGATTTCGCGATCCTGCTTGAGCCCACCAACGGTACCGTGGAAGGCGGCTGCAACGGAACCAGCCGCTTCCTGGTGCGCACCCGGGGGAGGGCGGCACATTCGGCCCGCGCCTGGATGGGGCACAACGCCATCCACGATGCGGCCCCGATCCTGCAGCGCCTGGCCGACTACCAGCCGCAGACGGTCACCGTGGACGGGCTGGACTATCGCGAGTCGCTGAACGCGGTGAGGATCAGCGGCGGCATTGCCGGCAACGTCATCCCGGACTACTGCGAGGTAACGGTGAATTACCGCTTCGCCCCGGACAAGAGTGTGGAGCAGTCCGAGGCGATCGTGCGGGAACTGATGGACGGCTTCGAGGTGGTGCGCACCGACGGGGCCGCCGGGGCCCGTCCCGGTCTGGACCAGCCCATCGCCGCGTCGCTGGTGGCCGCGGTCGGACAAAAGCCCATGCCCAAATACGGCTGGACCGATGTGTCACGTTTTGCGGCGCTGGGTATCCCGGCGGTCAACTTCGGGCCTGGTGATGCCCTGCTGGCGCACAGCGCCGACGAACACGTGGAGCAGCAGGCCATCCGTGATTGCCTGGATGCCCTGCGCAGGTGGCTTCAAGCCTGAGCACGCGTACGGGGGCCGAATCGGCTATCGGCTAGCGGATCGCACTATTTCTTCGGATTGGGGTCGGTGCCCTTATCCGGGGTGTCGCCGGCTGCCGGCGGCAGGCCCGCAGGAACACCCACCGGTACCGGAGCGTTCTTCTCCTTCTTCACCCGGCTGCTCAGCCGCCGCGAGACGATCTCGGCCAGCTTGCCCAGGGCGAAGTTGATCAGGATGAAGATTGCCGCGGCGACGATCAGCCCCTGCAACACGTTCCCGTTCGGGGAGGTGTAGGTACGGGCGTAGAACAGCAGTTCGTTGAAACTGATGATGTAGCCCAGTGCCGAGTCCTTCAGGATCACGATGAACTGGCCGATCAGGGCCGGAAGCATGGCGACCAGGGCCTGCGGGATCTCGATGTAGCGTAGCGAGCGTCCACGGGTGAGGCCGATGGCGATGCCCGCCTCACGCTGCCCCTTGGGCAGGTTGTGCACGCCTGAGCGGACCAGCTCGGCGACAACCGAACCGTTGTAGAAGACCAGTGCGGCGACCACTGCCCACATGGCGGTGTCACCGCCCAGGGCCAGTGTGCGTGAGAAGAACACGTTGAAGAACACGATCATCAGCAGCACCGGAACCGCGCGGAAGAACTCGACGACCACGGTGCTGATGCCGTTGATCAGCTTGTTCTGCGACAGGCGTCCCACACCGAAGATCAGCCCGAAGATCACCGATCCGATAACACCGTAGATGGCGGCCTGCAAGGTGTTGTACAGGCCGGGAAGCAGGTAGTTCTTCCAGGTGTTGGCCTGCACGAAGTCATCCCATTGCGAGGCCTGCATCTGGCCCTTGGCTGCCAGCCCGAAGATCACCCAAGCGAGCAGGCCCAGGCCCAGCAGGGCACCCAGGATGTTGATGGCCAGGATTCGGCGCCGTGCCTTGGGGCCCGGGGTATCAAAGAGGATTGAGGCGCTCATCGTGCCACCGCCAGTTTCTTCGAGAGCCAGGTTGTGAGCAGGCCGACCGGGATCACGATGATGACGAACCCGATGGCGAAGGTGAGGAAGATCGGGATCACGATATCCGCACGGAATTCGATCATGGTCTTCATGACCGAGGACGCTTCGGTGGCCACCGAGCCGACGGCGGCAACCGTGGAGTTCTTGATCAAAGCGATCAACGTATTGCCCAGCGGGACAATGGCCCCACGGAAGGCCTGGGGCAGGATGACCAGCCGGGCCGCCGGCATGAAGCTCAAGCCGATGGCGCGGGCCGCTTCGGCCTGCCCCAACGGGACGGTGTTGACACCCGAGCGGATAGCTTCGCAAACGAAGGCCGCATGGTAGAGCGCCAGGCCCATGACCGCCAGCCGGAAGAAGTTCTCATGGAACTCGCCGCCCAGGTTGAAGCCCAGCTGCCCGTAGAGGGCCAGCACACCGAACAGGATGATGATCGTCAACGGGGTGTTGCGGATGAGGTTCACATAGCTGGTGCCGATGGCCTGGAAGCTGGCGACCGGGGAGATGCGCAGCATCGCCAGGATGGTCCCCAGGACCAGGGCGCCGATGGCAGCCCAGAAAGTCAGTTGGATGTTGACCCAGAATGCACCGGGTATGTCGTATTCAGTGAATATTGTTAAATAATTCTCCACTGTAAGCCTCTGTCTCGATGGCCGTGGTTCGGCCAAGTGGCTAATGGGTTGGTGCCGGTGGCATGGCAACGGCACCTGGTAAACGTTTGGGTGCGAAAAGGGGCCAAGGGCTAGGCGCTTGACCCCTTTTCACATGCCGGTGGCTAGGCGCAGGAATCGCCCAGGGTCGGCGGGTTGGTGTCGGGGTTCGGGGTGTAACCGGTACCCTCGGTGTTCGCGTTCAGGGCCTCTTCCCAGGCCCCGGAGTCGATCATCTTGGTGATGGCGGCGTTGATGTCAGCGCACTTGTCGGTTCCCTCGGGCAGGCCCACACCGTAGTTCTCCTCGGTGAACGGTGCACCGGTGACCTTGAACTTGCCCTGGTAGGCAGGCTGGGCAGCCAGGCCGGCCAGGATGATGTCATCGGTGGTTACCGCGTCGATGGTCCCCCCGCTCATCTGGGTGACACATTCCGCGTAGCCCGGAAGTTCCTGCAGGTTGGTGTTCTCAGCGTAGGCGTCCTTGACCTTCTGCGCAGAGGTTGAACCGGTGACCGAACACAGGGTCTTGCCGTTCAGGTCCTCCGGACCGGAGATGTCCGAATCGTTGGCGACCAGCAGGTCCTGGCCGGCGACGAAGTACGGACCGGCGAAGTCAACGACCTGGTTGCGTTCATCGGTGATGGAGTAGGTCGCGAAGATCATGTCGACCTGGTTGTTCTGCAGCATGGTTTCGCGGTTGGCCGACGGGGCCGAGACCCATTCGATGTTCTCGTCGGTGTACCCCAGTTCGTTGGCGACGTACTTGGCCACATCGACGTCGAAGCCGGTGTAGTTATCGCCGTCCTTGAAGCCCAGGCCCGGCTGGTCGAACTTGATGCCGATGCGGATGGTGTCGCCGTCGGCGTCACCACCGGATCCGCCACATGAAGTCAGGGCCAGTGCGGCAACGGCGGCCATGGCGGCTACGGTGCCAAAACGGGTCTTACGCATATTTCCTCCTGTTTGGTGCGAGTTTGTGTCAGTGGTTTGTGATCAGCTTGCCCAGGAAATCCTTGGCACGATCGGTCTGTGGATTGGTGAAGAACTCGTTCGGCGGTGCCTGTTCCACGATCTTCCCGTCGGCCATGAAGATCACCCGATCGGCCGCCTTGCGAGCGAAGCCCATCTCGTGGGTGACCACCAGCATGGTCATGCCTTCCTTGGCCAGACCCACCATGGTGTCGAGTACCTCATTGATCATTTCCGGGTCCAGCGCACTGGTCGGCTCGTCAAAGAGCATCACCTTGGGTTTCATGGCCAAGGCGCGTGCGATCGCCACGCGCTGCTGCTGGCCACCGGAGAGCTGTGCAGGCAATTTACCTGCCTGGTTGGCAACTCCAACACGTTCAAGCAGCTGCATGGCCAGCTTGTCGGCCTCGGACTTCTTCATGCCCTTGACCTTGATCGGGCCCAGGGTCACGTTCTCCAAGATGGTCTTGTGCGCGAAGAGGTTGAAGGACTGGAAAACCATCCCGACATCGGCACGCAGGGTGGCCAGGGCCTTGCCTTCCTCCGGCAACGTCTTGCCGTCGATCTTGATGCTTCCATCATCGATGGTTTCCAGGCGGTTGATCGCACGGCACAAGGTGGACTTGCCAGAGCCCGATGGGCCGAGGATCACGACTACTTCGCCCTTGGGGACCTGAAGGTTGATGTCGTTGAGGACATGCAGGGCGCCGTAATGTTTGTTGACCTTAGTCAGTTCGACAATCGGGCCGTTATATGAAGATTGAGTGGCGTGATCTCTTTTCATACCGTAGACATTATCCGATGTGACGGTGATAACGCGATAGGGATCACCAGTAGTCAGAAGTTGTTACCTAATGGTAATCAAAGAATCCGGCTTGACATGGCGAAAGTTTTCCGATTCAAGTATTGTGCGACCGTCGCCGGCACACTTCGCGCGGCCCGGGCGGATTCCGCGGGATCCTGCGGGAATTCCGGGCGTGTCTTTGCCTCCGGCACTTGTCAACCCGGCACCGGAGCGCCCCCATCCGGGTCGATGGGGGTGCCGTAGAGCCGGGATCCGGGAGTTGATCTGCAAGGACATATTGTGGCGGGAACCGTGAATGATGCCAAAACGTTTTCTAATCGGGCAGGGTGCTTCGGCCCCGGCAGGCTACCCAGCCGTTAGAGTAAAAACATGGCTCCAAAGCGAAAGAGTGAAGAGAACGCGCAGGCCGGGGGGAAGATCCACGTCGAGGCGTCGTGGCCGGGCAAGACCCCGGGCATGCAGCTGGACCGGTATCTGCTCTCCGGCCCGCAGGAAGACTTCACACATAATGATGTCTGGCGTGTCCTTCGGATACAAAGTGAGTTCGTGTCGGGATTCGGTGCGCTAGCCGGGATCAGTCCGGCGGTTTCCGTGTTCGGTTCGGCGCGTACCAGCGAAGACAGCCCCTACTACGAGCAGGCCGTGCGCATCGGCCAGCGCCTGGCCGAGGCCGGACTGATCACCATCACCGGAGGCGGCCCGGGTATCATGGCCGCTGCCAACAAGGGGGCCAGTGACGCCGGAGGGGTCTCGGTGGGGCTGGGTATCGAGCTGCCCTTTGAGACCGGGCTGAACCAGTGGGTCAACAAGGGCATCAACTTCCGCTACTTCTTCGTGCGTAAGACCATGTTCGTCAAGTACTCCCAGGGGTTCATCGTCCTGCCTGGCGGGTTCGGCACCCTCGATGAGCTCTTCGAGGCGTTGACCCTGGTCCAGACCGAGAAGATCACCGGGTTCCCGATCGTCCTGCTCGGCAGTGAATACTGGGGTGGCATGGTCGAATGGCTGACCCGGGTTGTGGCCGAGGAGCGGTGCATCTCGCCGAAGGACCTGAACCTGTTCACGGTCACGGACGATCCGGATGAAGCGGTGGATATCGTGATCAGCGCCCTGATGGATTCCCGGGCAGCGACCGACGCGAAAGGGCAGTAATGCCATTTATGCTCATAGCCCTGGCCCTCCTGATTTGCGCTGCCGCGGCCTTCTTCCTGACCATGCTCAGGAAACCGGCGCAACCGGTGGGCAAGCACTTTTCGGTACCGCGCGAACCGGTCAGCGGCCTGATCGAGCCCGAGGCCTCGCTGCCGCCGGTCCTCCTGCCTGTCCAGCCCTCACGCGCCGATGTGGACGCCGTAAGGTTCTCCATCGGCCTGCGCGGTTACCGCTGTGATCAGGTCGATGACGTCCTGGACCGGCTCGCCGGGCGGATCGAAGAGCTGGAAAATAAGATTCGTGACATCGAATCACGGCGTGTGATTAGCGACACGAGCGAAAATTAGGAATAATGGTGACTAAGAGTCTCCAAATCAACTAGGTAATCCCAGCTGATTGAACGGGCGTAAGGATGACCGTGTGCACGAATCCCAATGGGGAGAAATGCGCTGCGGTCACTGACGAAGGGAACAACTTACATGGCGGCGATGAAGCCACGCACCGGTGATGGGCCAATGGAAGTCACCAAGGAAGGTCGAAGCTTGATCCTACGCCTGCCGATTGACGGCGGCGGTCGCCTGGTGGTCGAGCTGAATGCGGCCGAGGCTGCCGAGTTGCGCAACTGTCTCGTGGACGTCACCGAATAGGACTACGTAAAGGGCCGGCTTCTGCCGGCCCTTTACCATTTATCCCGGAACACCCGGAACACCCGGAACACCCGGAACACCCGGAACACCCGGCACCGCCCGCGGCGCGCTGTGCCGTCTCTGGTGCGGCTAGGGCGTGTTGCTGGCGATGAACAGTCCCTGTTCGGTGGGCAGCAGGTGGCAGAGCATCTTCGGGTCTTCGCGCAGCATCCGCATGGCATCGCGCATCGCCACCGTGGAGGGTTTGCGCACCGCCGGCTTGGCCAGCCGGTGCTCGTCGAAGGCGTTGCCGATCACGATCATGCCGCGGGTGCCGATCAGGCGTTTGGCCTCGGCCACATAGTCCAGCAGGTTCCCATGGCCCGCATCGAAGAGCACCATGTCGTAGGCCCCGTCGGTCAGCCGACCCAGGACGGTGGCCGCCCGTTCGGTGATGATCCGTGCCCGGGCCCCGAGGATCCGGTCCTCGCGTAGGGCCTCGCGCAGCGCACTGACATGCTCCAGATCGCTTTCAATGGCCGTCAGGGTCCCGGTGCCTCCCATGCCGCGAAGGATGGCCAGCGAGGAGACACCCACCCCGGCGCCGATCTGCACCACGCTACGCGGTCGGTAGAGCATGCAGATCAGTTCCAGCAGCGAGCGGCCGGCCGGATCGATCGTGCGCACCCCCAGTTCCCGGGCCCGCTGGCGAGCATGCTCCAGGACCTCGTCTTCGGTCACGGAGTTCTGGGCGTGGGCCCAGCTGGCGAACAGCTCGGTATTCAGCGTAGGCATGGGATCTGTTCCTCAATCGTTAGTAGCGGCCATCGTCCATGTTATCGCCCTTTGCCGGTGTGGTGCGGGAGGCCTAACTGGGGGCGGCGATGCAGAGGATTCTTAGCTTCCGCTCAGCTGAAGGCGGCAGACTAGTAGACGTGAGTGATACGCAGAGTCAAGTAGTTGGCACCGCCCCGGTGGATCTGACCCCGACGTGGGATGAACTGGTGCGGGAACACGGCGACCGGATTTACCGTCTGGCCTACCGGCTGACCGGTAACCGCCAGGATGCCGAGGACCTGTCGCAGGAGGCCTTTGTCCGCGCCTTCAAGGCCCTTGACCAGTACACCCCGGGCACCTTGGGTGGCTGGCTGCACCGGATCACCACGAACCTGTTCCTGGATTCCGCGCGCCGGCGCTCCAGGATCCGTTTCGACCGGTTCGCCGAGGATGCCGAGGAGCGGATCGTGGGCACCCTGACAGGTCCGGAACGCGGATTCGAATTCAACAACCTCGACATCGATGTGCAGGAGGCGCTCAAGGCGCTGGCCCCGGACTTCCGTGCCGCGATCGTGCTCTGCGACCTGGAAGGGTATTCCTACGAAGAGGTGTCCCGGGTTCTGGGCATCAAGCTGGGCACCGTGCGTTCCCGGATCCACCGCGGACGGGCCATGCTGCGTGACGCGCTGGCACACCGCGATCCGGCCAACAGCAAGGCCCCGCTGACCGTATCGCTGCCCCGCATTGCCGGCAAGATCCTGCCCTCGGCAGGGTAGCGCCATACAGCGCAGGCTCGCCCGCCCGGGCGCCGCGCTTAGAACATCGGTGGCAGACAGGGTAATCTTTTAGCGTGGAGATCTTAGGTATCAACGGCGGCGAGTTCATCATTCTCGCCATTCTCGCAGTGGTCATCCTGGGCCCGGAGAAGCTGCCGGAGTATGCCAAAAAGCTGGCGAATCTGGTCAAGGAACTGCGCCGGATGGCCAACGGTGCCCGCGAACAACTGCGCGAGGAAGTCGGTGACGAGGTTGCCGATATGGACTGGAGCAAGCTTGACCCGCGCCAATACGATCCGCGCCGGATCATCAAGGAAGCCCTGGTTGACGAGTTCGACGAGGCCGTCAAGGCCGCCAAGTCCCCGGCGGTTCCAGCCCCGCCGGTGCGCAAATCCGTCACCCCGGTTCTCACCGAACGACTGGCACCGGACGAGGCCGCCCCTTTTGACACCGAGGCCACCTGAGGGCTACCGGCGAGCTAGAGACTCAACGGCAACGACTTGCCTGACAAGCCGCGCGGACGCCGGGTCAGTTGCGCGGCCAACTCGGTCAACGCCTGGCCCACCGCACTGTCCGGTGCGGTGAGCACCACCGGCACCCCGGAATCCGAACCGCTGCGCAGCGTCTCCTCCAACGGGATCTGCGCCATGAGCGGGGTCGGGTACCCGAGCTGTCCGGCCAATGAGGTGCTGAGGATCTGCCCTCCGCCGGAGCCGAAGATCTCCATCCGCGACCCATCGGGCAGGCGCAGGAAGCTCATGTTCTCCACCACGCCGATCACCTTCTGCTTAGTTTGCAAGGCGATGGTTCCAGCCCGTTCGGCCACCTGCGTGGCGGTGGACTGCGGGGTGGTGATCACCAGCAGCTCGGAATTGGGCAGCAGCTGCGAGACCGAGATCGCGATATCCCCGGTGCCCGGGGGAAGATCCAGCAGCAGGATATCCAGGTCGCCGAAGTAGACGTCGGAGAGGAACTGCTCCAGTGCCCGGTGCAGCATCGGCCCGCGCCAGATCACCGGCTGGTTGCTGTCCAGGAACATGCCGATGGAGATCACCTTCACCCCGTGGGCCACCGGCGGCAGGATCATGTCATCGACCCGGGTGGGGTTCTGCGTGATCCCCATCAGGGCGGGGATGGAGAAACCGTGCACATCGGCATCGATCAGACCCACCTTCAGCCCCTGGGTGGCCATGGCCGCGGCCAGGTTCACCGTGATCGAGCTCTTTCCCACTCCGCCCTTGCCGCTGGCCACCGCGATCACGCGGGTCAGGGACTGCGGGTCGGAGAATGGGGTGCGCCGGCTGGCCAGCGAGTCGCGCAGCGCCTGGCGCTGTTCCGGGCTCATCACTCCCAGCTGCACCTGGACCGCGTCCACCCCGTCCAGCCCGGCCACGGCCCGGTGCACGTCGGCCTCGATCGTGGAGCGCAGGGGGCACCCGGCAATGGTCAGCAGCACCTTGACCACGGCCGTGCCGCCGTCCATGGTGGCCGATTCGACCATGTTCAGTTCGGTGATGGGGCGGCGTAGTTCCGGGTCGATGACCGTGGACAACGCCTGCTTCAGGATCTCGGGGGTGCTCACTTGCCGCCTTGGGTGCCGTGCTGGGTGGGATTGGGGTCGACCTGCGGGATCAGCCCGGTGGCCGGTTGGCCGGATTTCCGGCGTGGGTTCTTGGCCCGCAGGTGCAGTTCCTCGCCGTCGGCTGTCTCGAGCAATTCCTCGAGCACATTGCGCAGTTCGGAGCGCACGTAGTCGCGGGTGGCCACATCCTGCATCGCCAGGCGCAGGCTGGCCAGTTCCCGGGTGAGGTACTCGGTGTCGTAGAGGTTGCGTTCGGCCCGGCTGCGGTCCTCGCTCAACGACACGCGGTCGCGGTCGTCCTGCCGGTTCTGGGCCAGCAGCAGCAACGGGGCCGCGTAGGAAGCCTGCAGCGAGAGCATCAGGGTCAGCGCGGTGAATCCCAGTGCGGCGGAGTCGAAGCGCCAGCCTTCCGGGGCCCAGGTGTTCCAGGCCAGCCAGAAGATGCAGAAGATCGTCATGTAGACCAGGAATTGCGGGGTGCCCATGAAACGGGCGAACTTCTCGGTGGAGGAACCGAAGGCGTCGGGATTCGGGTTGAACCGGGGGAAGAGCCGGGCACGGGCCGACAATGGGGTGTCCAGGCCGCCGGTTTTACGCTGCTCGGGCATTCGTGCTGCTCCTTTGGTCTGTGTCGTACAAAAGTTTAGTCCTGGCTGCGCCAGTCCTCGGGCAGCAGGTGGTCCAGGACGTCATCTACGGTGATCGCCCCGACCAGCCGACCTTCGGAATTGACCACGCCCAGCGAGGTGAGGTTGTAGGTGGCCAGATGGCGCACCACTTCGGCGATCGGGGCGATATCCGAGATCGGTTCCAGTTCCTTGTCCAGGATGTCCCCGAGCGGTTCCGGGGGTGCGGCACGTAGCAGCGCCTGGATGTGCACGGCCCCGAGGTACTTGCCGGTGGGGGTTTCCAACGGGGGACGCACCACATACACCGCGGAGGCCAGCGCGGGGGACAGCTCCTCGCGGCGTACCGAGGCCAGTGCCTCGGCCACCGTGGATTCGGGGGTCAGGATCACCGGTACCGGGGTCATCACCGAACCGGCGGTCCCTTCCGGGTAGGCTAGCAGGCGGCGTACGTCATCGGCCTCCTCCTGGTTCATCAGATCCAGCAGCTGGCTCTTGGTATCGTCGTTCAGCTCGCCGAGCAGGTCGGCCGCGTCATCCGGGTCCATCTCCTCCAGCACGTCCGCGGCGCGCTCCAGTCCCAGGGCCGAGAGGATCTGCACCTGCTCACGGTCGGGCAGCTCCTGGAGCACATCGGCCAACCGGTCATCCTGCAGGTGGGCGGCGATTTCCAGGCGGCGCTTCTCGTTCATCTCATGGAGCGCATCGGCGAAGTCCGCGGCCTTCATCTCATCGTGGGCCGCGACGAACGTATCGGCCGATTGCGGCTCATGCTGCCCGGCCTGGCTGATCTGGTCCCAGGAGACCAGCACCCGGTGGCGTTTGGTGCGGCGCAGGCCCAGCAGGCTGCTGCCCGGTTCGCCACGCTGGACGAAGTACTCGTTGACCACCCAGTCACCCATCCGCGTCTGGGCAAGTCCCACGTCCTCGACCACTCCGCTGCCCGAGCCGTCGCGGAAGAGCATCTTGCGGTCGAAGATCTCCGCGGCGACCAGGGTCTCGGCGCCGCGCTGCTGGAAACGACGCATGTTCACCAGCCCGGAACAGATCACCTGGTTCGATTCCATGCTCTGGATGCGGGTCATTGGCACGAAGACGCGGCGTTTACCGGGCACTTCGACGACCACGCCGACACAGGATGAGGGCTTGTTCGGGCCACGGGAGACCACCACGACATCACGCAACCGGCCCAGCCGGTCGCCCAGCGGGTCGAATACGTCCAACCCGAGCAGGCGGGCGACAAAGATCTTCGAAGGTGTAGTGCTCACGCCTCCAAGCGTATCGCGCGCAGCTGCCTGAATACTGTCAGCTACACCTCAGATGACCGCCCAGGTCTTTCACCCTCAGCGATAGCCGGGCCCGATATGGGGCAGTACACAGCAAATGAGGGCACAATATATGTATGACCTCGCCGCTTGGAGCAAAATCAATGAGCGCCAGCGGTTTGCCTCGTGGTGAACTGCTCGGCCGCTACACCTCGTACCTCGATGCCCAGAAACTTGTCGACTACCTGGCCGACAATGACTTCCCTGTCGCTTCGGTGACCATCGTGGGCAACGACCTGCGCACCGTGGAGCGGGTGACGGCCAAGCTCTCCTACCCGAAGGTGGCCTTGGCCGGTGCCGCCCAGGGCGCCATGATGGGTTTCTTCGTGGGGCTGCTGTTATCCCTGTTCAGCCCCGGCAGCGGGGTGTACCAGATCCTCTCGGCCATCGGCCTGGGTATGGCGATATGGATGATCGCCGGGGTCATCAGCTACTCGATGCGCCGCGGCAAGCGCGACTTCGCCTCCTCTAGCCAGTTCGTGGCCACCAGCTACGACGTGGTGGTCGACTTCTCCAATGCGCAGGCCGCCCGTTCGCTGGCCTCGAAACTGCCGATGCATCCGGGCCAGGTGGCCGCGCAGGCACCGGTCGCCACCCCGCCGGTGCAACAGCCGCCGGCCGGTCCGGCCGCCACCACACCGGTGGATCCCGCAACCCCCGCCGCCCCGGGCACACCCCAGCAGCAGGAACCGGCAGGCCAGGAGGAGCAGAACACCCCCAGCGGCAGCTTCCCGGATCTTCCCGACGGGCGCCCGCGCTACGGCGTGCGTGTCACCCCGGCGGCTCCGGCGGAAACACCCGGCACGGCCGAACAGCCGCAGACCGACACATCCGGCGGGCCGGCAAACGCTCCGGTGGCCGATGAGGAGCCCAAGGTGACCGCATCCACCAACCAGCAGCCGGCTGCGGAACCCGCCGGGGAGCAGGACGAACAGGATCGTTCCGGGACCTCCCGATGATATTCCACGCATAGGGAGTCATACGGCAGGTCCTGATGGCAGGATCTGGTTCCCTGAGCTGTCGGCGGTGCGGATTATGATATCCGCATGGCGTACATGAACCTCTGGGACTGGGTCGAGGCGGTTCTAGGATTCCTCGATGGTATCTGGCAGTGGATGACCCCAGGTATGGAGGTGGCGCGGGAATACCTTCCGGTGTTCACCCCATTTCTTGCCTTGATAGTGGCATCGACGGTAGCTTTCATCGGCCTGTGGACGTTCCGGCTACGGGTGAGAGTGGAACATGCCGACCAGTGGTGGAAGCGGGAGCAGTACGCGCTGGAGCTAACGAGGCACGAACACCAGCTGATGCGGCGCACTGCGGTGGCGATTTTACAGGCCCTGGTTCCCGGAGAGCCGCTCGAACATGCCAGCCGGGCAGAGTTGAAGGCAACGAAAAATCGAACAAGTCACGCTGGAAGATCGGGAATACGGAAGCTTCCGTGATCCGCAATGCGTTTAATGAGTTGACGATTGAAGGGCGGATCTCCCTGAGGATTTTTTCCTTCTTCCGGTGCTGAAATTCGGTAGCATGGGAGAAGAAGACGAAGGCGAGGTGGGCTGATCATGGGCAAACCAGCGGACAAGTCCGACCTCAAGGTAATCTTGGTGGCGGTCGACAAGAACCACTATGTGATCCGCAGTGCCGATGGCCGGAATCTGAGCAAGCCGCTTCGACTGGCAGAATACAAACAGCTGGTATCCCAGGCGCAAACGGTTGACGGGCTGAATCGACGGTTGGGCGATGCCAACGACCCCCGGATCGACCTGTTGCTCGGATTGAAGGACTCCAGCCTGCTCAAAGGGTAGTGGCAGGCCAGACGCTTGCTGCCATGGACGACAAGGGCCAGGGCCACGGAAATGAATCCGCGGCCCTGGCCCTTGGCCTTTTAAACCGAGGGATCAGCCGCGCAGCTTGGCCATCCAGGCTTCCACCGCATCCGGGTCGCGGGGCAGTGCCGCGGAGAGGTTCACCGCGCCATCCGCGGTGACCAGGATGTCATCCTCGATACGCACCCCGATGCCGCGGTACTCCTCGGGGATCGCCAGGTCCTCGGCCTTGAAGTAGAGGCCCGGTTCGATGGTGAAGACCATGCCCTCCTCGAGCTGGGCATCCAGGTACAGGTCCGCACGTGCCTGGGCGCAGTCGTGCACGTCCAGCCCCAGATGGTGGCTGGTGCCGTGCGGCATCCAACGTCGGTGGTGCTGGCCTTCGGGGGAGAGCGCCTCCTCCAGCGGAACCGGCAGCAGGCCCCAGGCATCGAGGTTCTCGGCCAGTACCCGGGTGGCGATCTGGTGCAGGTCGCGGAACTTCAGCCCGGGCTTCACCGCGGCGAAGGCCGCATCGGCGGCGTCGAGCACGGCCTGGTAGATCTTGCGCTGGATCGGGGTGAATCTCCCGGAGACCGGCAGTGAACGGGTGATATCCGCGGTGTACAGCGATTCGGCTTCCACTCCGGCGTCCAGCAGCAGCACTTCGCCCTCGCGTACGGTGCCGTTGTTGCGGATCCAGTGCAGGATGGTGGCGTTGTTGCCGCTGGCGGCGATGGTGTCGTAGCCCAACTCGTTGCCTTCGGCGCGGGCCCGCGCGAAGAAGGCGCCTTCCACAATGCGTTCGCCGCGTTCGTGGGCGATCGCCGCATCCAGCTGGCGCACCACGTCCTCGAACCCGGCGATGGTGGCGTCCACCGAGCCCTGCAGTTCGGCGATCTCGTACTCGTCCTTGACCAGGCGCAGCTCGGAGACGAACTCGGCCAGTTCGTTATCCAGCGCATCGCTGGCTTCCAGGTCCTGCCCGGTGTTGATACGGGAGGTGTCGACCAGGGCCTCGACGTTCAGGTCCACCTCGCGCACTAGCCGGATACGGATGCCACCCAGGGCCTGCGGACCCGAGTTCTTGGTGATGGCCGTTTCCAGTTGCTCCAGCCCCTCGGTGGGCATGCCGGTGCGGGCGGACATGGTCGACAGGGTGGGGCGGGGGCCGATCCAGAATTCGCCGGAGCGGGAGTTCAGGTAGAACTCGGTGGAGTCACGGCCGGCCATGGGAGCGAAGTACAAGGTGGCGGCGTGGTTGCCGCCTTGATCTCCGGCCCCTTCGTCTGTGGGTTCCAGGATCAGTACCGCATCCGGTTCGTGATCCACTCCCAGACCGGTCAGGTGGGCAAAGGCCGAATGCGGGCGGAACCGGTAATCGGTGTCGTTGCTGCGTACCTTCAGCGGACCGGCCGGGATCACCAGCCGTTCGCCGGGGAACCGGGCGGAGAGGGCCTGGCGGCGTGCTGCCGCGTAGCCGGCGGCCGGATCGGCGTCGGGCAGGGCGGAGGTGTCCGGGGCCCAGCTGGAGGCCATGAATTCCTGGAATGCCCGCGAAGTGGGTCGCTGCGAGCGGTTGTTGACTCGATCTTGGATGGGTTGATCGTTACCGGGTGTCGATGCTTCAGTGGTCATGATCCAATACTGTCACCTGCCACGGCCTGCGCACAAAGCCGTGGGCGAGGCGATAGTCTATTGCCATGTTGATCGACCTGCACACCCACTCGAATATCTCGGACGGTACCGAGAGCCCGGCCGACCTGATGATGGCGGCAGCCGGTGCCGGGGTGGATGTGCTGGCATTGACCGATCACGACCAGACCACAGGGTGGGAGCAGGCGCGCGCCGCGGCGCAGCGACTGGGGATCGGGTTCGTTCCGGGGATGGAAATCACCTGCCACTCGCGCCAGGGTATCAGTGTGCACCTGCTCAGTTACCTGCACAACCCGCACTACCAGCCGCTGCTGGATGAGCTGAAGGTCACCCGCACCGCCCGGGAGAGCCGGGCACAGCGCATAGTGGGGCTGTTGTCCGAGGATTTCCCGATCAGCTGGGAGCTGGTGCAGGAGCACACCCAGCCGGGCAGCACCGTGGGCCGCCCGCATATCGCCGACGCACTGGTCAGTGCCGGGGTGGTGATCAACCGTGATGAGGCGTTCGCCAGCATGCTCTCGGCGCGATCACGCTACTACGTGTCGCACCCGGCGGTGAACCCGGTGGATGCGGTGCGCCTGGTCCGTGAGGCCGGAGGGGTGCCGGTATTCGCCCACCCGATGGCCTCGGCTCGCGGCCGGGTGGTGCCCCCGGAGGATTTTGAGGAGCTGATCGAGGCCGGTTTGGCCGGGGTGGAGATCCACCATCGGGATAATTCGGCGGCCGGACGCCGGTTCCTGTCCGGCCTGGCCGAACGCCATGACCTGATCGTGACCGGGTCCTCGGACTACCACGGGTCGGGTAAGCCGAACCGGTTGGGGGAGAACAGCACCGATCCGGTGATGCTTCAGCGCATCGTGTCCGAGGGGACCGGGTCGTTCGCCTCGATGTAACGGGTCTGCGCATCCAGCCGGTGGCGCATCACCTCGATCGCCTCGGTGTTCTGGTCGATTAGCACGAATTTCCGTCCGAGCTTGGCGGCCACTGCGCCGGTGGTCCCGGATCCGGCGAAGAAGTCCAGCACCCAGTCGCCGGGGCGCGAGGAGGCTGTGATGATCCGGCGCAGGATCCCCTCGGGCTTTTGCGTGGGGTACCCGGTTTTCTCCTTGCCGGTCGGTGAGACGATGGTATGCCACCAGACGTCGGTGGGCAGTTTGCCGCGCTCGCGTTTTTCCGGGGTGACCAGGCCCGGGGCCATATAGGGTTCGCGGTCGACCTCGGCCGAATCGAAGTGGTACTTCTTCGGGTCCTTGACATACACCAGGATGGTGTCGTGCTTGGCCGGCCAGCGGCTTTTGGCCCGGGCCCCGTAGTCGTAGGCCCAGATGAGCTCGTTCAGGAAGCAGTCGCGCCCGAAGATCTCGTCGAGCAGCACCTTCACATAGTGCACTTCGCGGTAGTCCAGGTGTACGTACAGGGTGCCGTCTTCGGCCAGCAGCCGGTAGGCCTCATGCAGCCTGGGGGCGATGAAGCTCAGGTAGTCGTCGAAGGAATCGTGGTAGGAGCGGGCCTGCCCCAATTCGGTGACGTACTCCAGTCCCTTGAAACCCACCCTGTCGCCTTCCCCGGTCGCGGCGCGCACCATGGTGCGCGCCGCCCGGGTCTGTTTGCGCCCGGTGTTGAACGGCGGGTCGACGTAGATGAGGGTGAAGGAGGCGTCGGGCATTGCCGCCAGGATCTCGAGGTTCTCCCCGTGGGCCACGGTGTTCGGCCCCTGCGGGTCGAACATCGCCGGACCCATGTCGAACAGCGGACTTGTCACGTACTTTTCGTTTCCTTCCAACATCATGCCGACCCGTCAGGGGCGAACCTAGTCCTGCTGTCCGCCGGCATCCTGGCTGCGGGTGCGGCGACGGGTGCGCCGGCGGCGCGGGGTGCCGCTATCGCCGGCCGGATGGGTTTCGCGGTGGCGTTCGGTTTCCCGGCTGGGGCGGTCCTGCTTGCCCTTGGAGTGGCCGTGCCGGTCGGCCCCGTCCATGGCCACCGGGGTGTCGTCCTGGCCGGTGCGCCGGGTGCGCTTGCGGTTGCGGTTGGGGTTCGGGGTGCGCTCGGCACGTGGTGCGCGGCGTTCGCCGGCGTCCTCGGCGGTGGCCTTCCTGACCCGCGGCAACCGTCCCTTGGTGCCGGCCGGGATATCCAGGTCGGCGAAGAAATGCGGTGAGGAGGAGTAGGTTTCCACCGGTTCGGGCACGTTCAGGCCCAGCGCCTTGTTGATCAACGACCAGCGTGGCACCGAATCCCAGTCCACGAAGGTCACCGCGATACCGGTGTTGCCGGCACGGCCGGTACGGCCCACCCGGTGCAGGTAGGTGTTCTCGTCATCCGGGCACTGCAGGTTCACCACGTGGGTGACATCATCCACGTCGATACCGCGGGCGGCCACATCGGTGGCGACCAGGATGTCCACCTTGCCGGCGCGGAAGGCCTTCAGCGCCTGTTCGCGGGCTCCCTGGCCCAGGTCGCCGTGCAGCGAACCGGCGTTGAAGCCGCGGTCCACCAGCTCGTCGGCCAGCTTCGCGGCCGAACGCTTGGTCTGCGTGAAGATGATGGTCTTGCCGCGGCCCTCGGCCTGCAGCATGCGGGCCACCATCTCGTCCTTGTCCAGGTTGTGGGCCCGGTACACCAACTGGCGGATATTGCGTTTGGTGATCGAGTCGTCACCCGGGTCCGCGGCACGGATATGCATCGGGCGGGACATGTATCGCCGAGCCATGGTGATGACCGGGCCGGGCATGGTGGCGGAGAACAGCATGGCCTGGCGTACCGGAGGCAGGGCGGCCAGGATGCGTTCGACATCGGGCAGGAAGCCCAGGTCCAGCATCTCGTCGGCTTCGTCGAGCACCACGGTGGCGATCTGCTTCAGGTTCAGCACACGCTGGCGGTTCAGGTCGATCAGCCGGCCCGGGGTGCCGACGATCACGTCGGTGCCGGCCTTCAGCGCTGCGATCTGCTCCTCGTAGGGGCGGCCGCCGTAGATGGTGGTCACCCGGACCCCGGCGTGGCGCGAGGCCTGCGCCAGGTCCGCGGAGACCTGCAGGGCCAGTTCACGGGTCGGGGCCACGATCAGGGCCTGCGGGGCGCCGGGGAACTCCAGCCGGTCGTAGCCCTCATCGGATTCGCGGATCACGCGTTGCAGGGCCGGGATGCCGAAGCCCAGGGTCTTGCCGGTGCCGGTCTTGGCCTGGCCGATGATGTCGTTGCCGGCCAGCGCGACCGGCAGGGTCAGCGACTGGATGGGGAAGGGATGGACGATGCCGGCTTCGGAGAGGGAGGCGACAATGTCCGCGCGGACTGCGAAGTCGGCGAAGGTCTTGGGTTCTTCTTCAGGAACCGCCGTGGCGTCCTGGATGGTCGTGTCAGTCACGATAGTCGTATTCTCGTTTCACGTTGGCGTTCCGCTCTAGGCAGCTCCCGGGCGCCGAGGCGGCCGGAGGTTGTGCGCTATGGAACGCGGTCCAGCGGAGCCGATCGCGTCATACACCAGCACCGGCACGCGGTGTGGGGGATGGTGACCGCTGGGAAGTCACCACGAAAACTGTTCATTGTCGTTTAGCGCGGTGCGACCGGGCATCCTGAATATCTTGCGTATGCCCAAGCATAACGGGTTTTGGGCTCAGGTGGCTTGAGGTGTGACCATGATTGCCACCTGTTCGAACTCGCAGGTGCGCTTTTGCGGGTCGGCGCGGGTCAGGCGTACCCGGACCAGGGACGCCGCCTCGGCCGGCCCGCGGAAGGAACCGGTGACCGCCTCGTCCAGCAGCTGCACCAGTCCCGGACGCTCCGTTCCCTGCCCGTTGGCGGCCGCTTCGGGGCGCAAGACGACCGCCTGGAACTCCTGTCCCACCCGGTGCCGCATGACCCACGCCTCGATCAGGTCGATGCTGGCCTTGGACACCCGGGACGCCTCGGTGGAACTGGCGCGCATCAGGGCGGGCAGTTCCTCCAGTGCCTGGTGCAGGGTCGACGGGATCCGCTGGCCGGTGACGATCAGGTGGCAGGTGAGCAGCACGAACCGGTCCACCAGCCGGCGCAGCGGCGCGGTGGCATGCGTGTAGGGTGCCGCCAGCGCGGCCTGGAGCAGCTCGTTGGCGGGCTGGCCGTTGATCACCGAGTAGTCCGCCCCGCGGAAGAGCGCAGCGGCGCGGTGCATCAGCACCAGCTCGGCCGGGCGGCTGATATCCAGGGTGCGCAGGAACTGCCCGTAGCTGCTGCCCGCATCCCACGGATGGCCCAGGATCCGGCTGTGCATGCGGAACTCCTCCAGCTCCCGGGGACCCGGTTGCGGCATGGTGCGCAGGATCCCCACTCCGGCCCCGATCATCAGCTGGGCTGCGGCGATGCCGGTGAGCAGGGAGATCTGGGCGTTGTAGTCCTCCACGGGCAGCGGGAAGCGGGAGCGCAGCTGGTAGTTGCCGCGGCTATCGACCTGCACTTCCTGTTCGGGAAGGTTCAGCGACGCGCCGTGGCGCAGCTGCTCCTGGTGGATGCGCAGCAACCCGATGCGGCGCAGCAGCCGCAGCTGCTCACTGGCGTGCTGCCGGTCCAGGGCCTCCTGGGCCGTGGGGTAGTCGAGCTTGGCCCGGGAACGGATGCTGGATCGTTCCAGGGCGATGTTCTCCAGCGCGCCCTCGGGATCCAGATCCATGATCCAGATGAAGGCCCGCCGGGTGGCGCCGGGCAACAGCGAACCGTGGTCCTCGCTGATGATGCTCGGATGCAAGCCGATCCGGCGATGCGGCAGGTAGTATGTCTGCCCGCGGGCCCTGGTGACCTCATCCAGCGTCGAGCCCAAGGGCACGATGGCCGGTACATCGGCAATGGCGTAGTACACGCGGAAACCACGCGCCGTGTTCTGAAGGAACATGGCCTGGTCCAGATCGGTGGAGGTGGCCGGGTCCAGGGTGAAGAAAGGCAGATGGGTGTGATCCGCCGGTGCCGGGGGCAGGGCCTGCAGGGATTGCCGGGCCGCGGCCATAACCGGCTCGGTGAAGTCGCCGGGAAGCCTGAACTCGCTTTCCAGCTGTTCCAGCATTGCTTCCAGACCGGCCGCGGGAGCCGGGGTCCGGAATTTTATCCGTCGATCCACCACGGGAAAATCATAACCGGGCATGTGGTGCACGGCACAACCGGCCGGCTGCGACAGGGTGCCGCGGTGTTAACGGCGCAGGTGGCCTGCCGCGAGCTGCGGCAGGCCACCTGGCAGGGAGTTCTACTGGGCGAAGCCCACGCGGCGGACCTGGTCCGGGCCGACTTCCACATAGGCGATTCCGGCGGCAGGAACGATGACCTCCCGGCCCTTGGCGTCGGTCAGGCGCAGCTGCCCGCCATCGTTCAGGGCCTTGGTGACCAGCTCGGTGATGGCCGCATTGTCCTGTTCTGATTCAAGGACTACTTCGCGGGCGACGTTCTGGATGCCAATACGGATTTCCATAAAGCTGATGATCCTCTCGAAGATTCGGTAACTGCCCGGTGCACGCACCGTTGACGGCGCGTGGTGGACCTAGAACCAAATCTAGCTAGTTTTCCTTCGGGAACCGCGCAATTCCGCGCCAAGCTAAAAGCGAAATCAGCTCCACGGCGGTGCGCTGGGACACCCCGTCATCGGTGGTGGCCCAGTAGCGGGCCGAAACCTGCGAGAGCCCGGCCAGCGCACGGCCCAGCAATTTGCCTTCCGCCTCGTTCAGCTGCGTGTCCGCCACCACGACCTCGGCGATCGCCTCGGCCAGCTGGGCGTTGAACTGTTCGATCCGTTCGGCGATCAGCGGGTCGGAGAGCACATCGGATTCGAAGATCAGCCGGTAGGCCTGCGATTCGCGCCGGATGTAGCGGTAATAGGTGTCGATGGTGTTGTAGACGCGTTCGCGGTTGTCGTCCGAGGAGGCGATGGCCTGGCCGAGCAGGTCCGAGAATTCGGCCAGATGCGAGTCCAGTAGCGCCAGGTAGAGTTCGCGTTTGCCGGGGAAGTGCTGGTACAGCACAGGTTTGGAGACCGCGGCCACTTCCGCGATTTCATCCATGGACGCGCCATGGTAGCCGTGGGCCACGAAGACCTGGTGGGCGGCGGAGAGCAGTTGGCGACGTCGGGCTTCGCGCGGTAGTCGTTGGGTGCGTGTGCCCTTGCGTTCTTCGATTCCCGACATGGTGTGCCTTTCACCGTGTTGACCCGACGAGGACCGCGATTCCCTTCGGTGGGATCACCCTCGGGACGGCCTCATTGTGTGTAGTATTCCACGTTGCGACGCAAAAGTGTCCATTTCCGCTGTGACCAGTGGTGTGAAGCGGCGTGGGTGCCCGTGGGGTTAGGCGCTGCGTGAATCCAGGTCCATGGGGCAGCTGGCGGGGGCCGGGGCCTTCTTCTCCGGATCCGCGGCGGTCTGCCGGGCGGGGGCCGGGGTCGAAACCTCAAGTCCGTACATGGTTTCCAGGGCGCTGATATAGTCCCCGGCACGGCCCTGGGCCGCCAGTTCGCGGGCACGGACCGTGGGCACATGCAGCAGCTGGCGCATCATCCGGCGCATGGCCAGTTCGACCTCGTCGGCGGCGGAGGTGCAACCATGCTGGGAGCGCACCTTGGCGACTTCGGCTTCCAGCACCTGCTGGGTGTGCCGGCGCAGGGCCACAATGGCGTGGTCCGCTTCGCGTTCACGCTGCAGGGCGTCGAATTCGTCGGCGGAGCGGGCCACGATCTTCTTGGCCTCGTAGACGGCCAGCGCCTGCTCATCCGGGGCGGCCATCCGCACCGACTCCAGGGTGATCAGCTCGACATCCGGCAGTTCGGCCAGCCGGGGGTCGAAATCGTGGGTGAGCGCCATGTCGATGGCGATCAACGGGTGGTTGCGCACCCGCAGGGTGGTCAGCCGTTCACGGGTCAGCGTGGTGCCGTTGCCACTGCAACCGATGATTACATCGGCCTGGCGCAGGGCCTGGTCCAGCTCGCCTTCGGCGATGGGGCTGACATCGCGTTTGGATGCGAAGTCCTCGGCACGCCCGGAGGTGGAGTACACCTTGATATGCCGCACACCGCGTTCGCGCAACAGGGCCAGGGTGGCGCCGGCGTAGGCCCCGGTGCCGAAGAGCACCACTTCCTGCTCGGACCAGTCACGACTGGCGCTCATCAGGTCATCGGCCAGGTCCAGGGCCACGGAGACCACGGACTTGCCCTGGGAACCGAGGGCGGTCTGCGACCCGACGTCCTTGGCGGTGCGGGTGGCGGTTTCGAATAAGCGGGTGAGGTTCCCGGTGGTGGTCTTCTGGGTCTGGGCCTCGGCCAGGGCACGGCGCACCTGTCCGGCGATCTCGCGTTCGCCGACCACGGCGCTCTCCAGCCCGGCGCCGACCGAGAACAGGTGGTCGATTACCGCGCGGCCCTCGAAACGCAGCAGTTTGCTTTCCAGCAGGTGCGCGGGAATGCCGCTGGTGTCGGCCAGCTGCTCGACCAGTTCGGTGGCGGCGGTCAACGGGGAGGTCACATCGGCGTAGACCTCGAAGCGGTTGCAGGTCGCGAGCACCACGGTGCCATTGACGGACAGGGACGCGGATTTAAGGGACGCTGTCGCCAGCTCGCCGGCCGAGGCACTCAGGTGGGCCACGGTCTCCAGGTCGAGCTGCGAATGCGAGGCAACAAGAGATAGGTAAACCACAGTGACCCAAGAATAGGCCCGAATTACGTCTTTGGACAACGAAGGTGAACCTTCCTTCGACGCATTTCCACCGCGATTTCGACGAGTTGTAGAGGTTTTTCGACGGTATGTAGAAGTAATGTTGCTCACCAAGTGATCGGGCTCACCGGATCGGGTAGGCATTTCGGGTCAAGACTTGGCAGAATTGGGGTCATGACCCTGCCTGCAGACCATCCTCTGGTTGATGGACGTACGAGTAACTCCGCCCTGATCGCCGCATTGACCGGCGGCACCCCGAGCCACACCCCGGTGTGGTTCATGCGCCAAGCCGGGCGCTCGCTGCCCGAATACCGCGAACTGCGCGAAGGCACCACCATGCTCGATTCCTGCCTGGATCCGAAAATGGCCAGCGAAATCACCCTGCAGCCGGTGCGCCGGCACAAGGTCGATGCCGGGATCTTCTTCTCCGATATCGTGATCCCGTTGCGCCTGGCCGGGATCGGCGTGGACATCGTCCCCGGGGTGGGTCCGGTGCTCACCGAGCCGATCCGTACCGCGCAGCAGGTTGCCGCCCTACCGGAAATGACCGATGAGTCCCTGGACCCGATCCGCGAGGCCGTGGCACTGACCGTGGCCGAACTGGGCACCACCCCGTTGATCGGTTTCGCCGGCGCCCCGTACACAGTGGCCGCCTACATGGTCGAAGGCAAGCCGAGCCGCGACCACCTGGGCCCGCGCACCATGATGCATTCGGACCCGGACACCTGGAAGGCCCTGATGGACTGGGCCGCGGACGCCTCGGGCAAGTTCCTGCGCGCCCAGGTCGACGCCGGGGCCTCCGCCGCCCAGCTCTTCGACTCCTGGGCCGGCTCGCTTCCACTGGCCGATTACCGGAAGTTCGTCGCCCCGGCCTCGGTGCGTACCCTGGACCACGTGCGCGATACGGGGGTGCCGCTGATCCACTTCGGTACCGGTACCGGCGAGCTGCTGACCGCGATGCGCGATGTGGGGGTGGACGCCATGGGCATCGACTACCGGATCCCGTTGGATGTGGCCGCCGAACGGCTGGGGCAGGACATCACGCTGCAAGGCAATATCGACCCGGCACTGCTCGAAGCCCCGTGGGAGGTGCTCGAGGCCCATGTGCGCGATGTGGCCGCCCGGGGTGCCAAAGCCCGGTCGCATGTATTCAATCTGGGTCACGGGGTGCCGCCGCATACCGACCCCGCGGTGCTTACCCGCGTGGTGGAACTGATCCATTCGCTCTAGAACGCGCAGGGCTAAGCTGGTGGCAGGGCCAGCGGGCCGGCACCGCAAGCACAGATAGCAACAGCCAAGGGGTAGACGAATCACCATGACCGAGGAACGGCAGCAGCCAGAAGCGCAGCGCGAACCAGGTGCCAGGGGGCGCCGTGAGATCGCGGCCGATGCCGCAGCCCACGCCCTGCGGTTGCTGGAAAAGGTGCGCGCCGCCACCCATCGTGCCCAGGATGCCGCAGGCCAGGAGGCACCCAGGCCCCACGCCATCGTCATCGGCGGAGGGGTCTCCGGGCTGGTGTCGGCCCACGAGCTGGTGCAGACCGGTCACCGGGTCACCGTGCTGGAAGCCGCGGACCAGTTCGGCGGCTGCCTGCGCCGGATGGAGGTGGCCGGATTGCAGCTCGATGCCGGCGCCGAATCCTTCGCGGTGCGCTCGAATACCGTGGCCGGGTACCTGGCCGAACTGGAGCTGGGCGAGAAGATCGTGCCCACCAGCGGGTTGGGCGCCTGGCTCACCCGGCAGCGCGAGAACACGGTGGAGTCCCACCCGTTGCCGGCCAGCGCCCTGCTTGGCATCCCCTCCAATCCGCGCGGGGATGAGGTGCGCGCCCTGATCGGCCGGGCCGCCGCGGTGCGCGCGGCCGCGGACCTGGTGGCCCCGATGCCCAGGAAGTGGGCGACCGGGGCCCTGAGCGTGGGCGAGATGGTGCGCCAGCGCATGGGCAGCACCGTATTGGAACAACTGGTCGCCCCGGTGGTGGCAGGGGTGTACTCCAGCGACCCGAACCAGGTCGACATCGATACCGCGGCGCCGGGACTGCGCCAGGCGATGGTCGAGACCGGGTCGCTGGCCCGCGCGGTGGCGCGGCTGCAGGCCGATGCCCCGGCCGGTTCCCGGGTCGCCGGCCTCGACGGCGGCATGTACACCCTGGTGACCGAATTGGTCAGGCACTTGCAGCAGGCCGGGGTCACCCTGGTGCGCAACGCGCCGGTGTCCTTGGTGTCCCACGATGCGGCGGCCGCGGAACCGTTCACCGTCACCAGCCATACCCGGGTGCTGAAGGCCGACAAGCTGGTCATGGCCACCGAGGCCGCCGCCGCCGCGCCGCTGCTGGACCCGCTGCTGCCCGCCGTCGGCATCACACCGCTAGGCGGTGAGGCGAATTCGATCGCCCTGGTGATCCTGGTGGTGGACAAGCCGGAACTGGATGATGCCCCGCGCGGTAGCGGGGTACTGGTCACCGAGGGGCAGCACATCAAGGCCAAGGCGATGACGCACTCCAGCGCCAAGTGGCCGTGGCTGGCCGAGACCTCCGGGCCGGGCACCCACGTGCTGCGCCTGTCCTACGGGCGGATCGGACGCCGCGAGGCGCTGGTCGAGTCCGGCAACGACCAGGCGCTGACCGCGCAGGCCATCGCCGACGCCGGCACCATCCTGGGCATCGAACTGGGCGAGGACGACGTGCTGGGCAGCGCGATCTCGCGCTTCAGCGACATGGTCCCGCTCACCGGCTCCGCGCAACGCGAACGCAACGCGGCACTGGATCAGGCGCTGGCCGGCATCCCGGGCCTACATGTGGTGGGGTCCTGGCGCTCGGGTACCGGGCTGGCCCGGGTCATCGCCGATACCCGCAAGCAGCTGGCCGTCAGCGCCAGCTGAACCCGCACGAATTCTTTTAGACCTGACGTCAACACGAGGAGAGAACCATGAGCCAACGCCCCGAGAACAATTCACCGGTACTGCGCGACCGTGAGGCCGCCGGCAACGCCACCATGTACTACACCCTGTGGACCATCTTCAAGCGCTCCCAGGATGTGGACCGGACCGGCGCCGACGCCGGCTTCGAGGCACTGGTTTCCGACCTCGCCGACGAGGGCGTGAGCGTGCGCGGGATCTACGACGTCTCGGGCATGCGCGAAGAGGCCGATGTGATGGTCTGGATCCACGGCCCGGCCGCCGAACTGCTGCAGGGTGCGATGCGCCGGATCCGCCGCAGCGCGCTGCTGGCGGGCACCGAGATCGCCTACTCCACCATGGCCGTGCACCGTGAGGCGGAGTTCGCCAAGGACCATTCCCCGGCCTTCGCCCGCGGGCTGGACCCCAAGGGCTGGATGACCGTCTACCCGTTCGTGCGTTCCCATGACTGGTACACCATGGACCCGGCGGCCCGTGGCAAGATGCTGCGCGACCACGGCATCCTGGGCCGCGACTTCCCGAATGTGCTGGCCAACACCGTGGCGGCGTTCTCCTTCGGCGACTACGAGTGGCAGATCTGCCTGGAAGCCGATGACATGATCGACCTGGTCGACATGATGCGCCACCTGCGCTACACCGAGGCCCGCCACCACGTCAGCGAGGAAACCCCGTTCTACACCGGACGGCGCATCTCGGCTGCCGAGGCCATCGAGGTCCTGCAGTGACCCGGGATTTCGATCCGCGCACCGGGTACGACGCCAACGGGCGGATGGACCCCAAGGCCTATGACGCGATCCTGCTGGCCAGCTTCGGCGGACCCGAGGGCCAGGACGATGTGATCCCGTTCCTGCGCAATGTCACCGCCGGGCGGGGGATCCCCGACGAGCGGCTTGAGGAAGTGGCGGTTCACTACCGCAGCAACGGCGGCATCTCACCGATCAACGCCCAGAACCGGGCGTTGAAGGCCGCGCTGGAAGCCGAACTGGCCAACCGTGGCATCGAGCTGCCGATCTACTGGGGCAACCGCAACTGGCACCCGTTTGTCAACGACACGCTCAAGCAGCTGGCCGCCGACGGGCACCGCAAGGTGCTGCTGCTGGGCACCGGAGCCTACGCCGGGTACTCGGCCTGCCGCCAGTACCGCGAGGACCTGGGCATGGGGCTGCGCGAGACCGGGCTCGAAGGGGTGGTGGAAGTGGACAAGGTCCGCCAGTTCTTCGACACCCCCGCCTTCGTGAACCCCTTCGCCGAGGGACTACGCGACTCGCTGGAGGCGGTACGCGCCCAGCTGGCCGGGCGGGGCGATACCGCAGGCCGGATCAAGATCGTTTTTGTCACCCACTCGATCCCGATGGGTGATGCCAACGCCGCCGGCCCGGCCGCCGAACACGGAAACCGCGACCAGAACCTGTACACCGCCCAGCATCTGGCGGTCGCCAAGCAGATCCTGGCCCAGGTGCCCGAGGCCGACGGGCTGGAACACAGCCTGGTCTACCAGTCGCGCTCCGGGGCCCCGCACATCCCGTGGCTGGAACCGGATATCAACGACGCGCTGGAGGAGGATGCGGCCGCCGGGGTGGCCGGGGTGGTGGTCGTCCCGATCGGTTTCATCTCCGACCACATGGAAGTGCTCTGGGATTTGGATACCGAGGCGAAGGACAGCTGCGCCGAACTCGGCCTGGCCTTTTCCCGGGTGCCGACCCCCGGCACCCATCGCGACTTCGTCTCCGGGCTGATCGATATCATCGAGGAACGCCTGCTCGACGAGAACGGCCTCCCACGGCGCACCGGCCGGATCACCTCCGTGCCCGGCGGGCCGTGGTTCGATGTCTGCCCGGCCTCCTGCTGCGTGAAACCAGCCCTGGACGGGACGCTGCGACCAACCATTGCCGGGGTCGACTCCGAGGTAGGGGTGCCGCAACCATGAGTACGGGCTTTACCGTGGGAACCCGTGGCAGCGCCCTGGCCACCACCCAGACCGGATGGGCCGCCGATGCGCTGGCGGCCTTGAGCGGGCTGGAAGCCAGGACCGTGCTGGTGAAAACCGAAGGGGATGTGATCACCGGATCGCTGGCCACCCTGGGCGGTACCGGGGTCTTCGCCGCCGCATTGCGCCAGCACCTGCTGGACGCCGGATGCGACCTGGCGGTGCACTCGCTCAAGGACCTGCCCACGATTCAACCCGAAGGGCTGGTGCTGGCTGCGATCCCGGCCCGCGAAGACGTCCGCGACGCCTTGTGCGCCCGCGACGGGCTGTCACTGGCCGACCTGCCACAGGGCGCGAAGATCGGTACCGGTTCACCGCGCCGGGCCGCCCAGCTGCTGAACCACCGTCCGGACCTGCGGATCGTGGACATCCGCGGCAATGTGCCCACCCGGCTCGGACGGGTCAAGGGCGTGGGGCAGACGCTGGATGACGGCAGCGTGGGCCGGGCCGTGCAGGGAGACCTGGATGCCGTGATCCTGGCCGCCGCCGGCCTGCACCGCTTGGACATGGCCAGGCACATCACCGAATACCTGGACCCGGCGATCATGCTGCCGGCCCCGGGACAGGGCGCACTGGCCGTGGAGGTGCGCAGCACCGGCAGCGGGCAACCGGCGCTGGATGCGGCGCTGGCGGAATTCGACGATGCACCCACCCGGATGCAGGTGGGAGCCGAGCGGGCGCTGCTGAACGCCCTGGAAGCCGGCTGCGCCGCCCCGATCGGGGCGCTGGCCCGTTTCGAGGGCACCGAACTGGTCCTCGACGCGGTGGCCTGCAAACCCGATGGCTCGCAAGTCATGCGCCAGAGCGCGCGGGCACAGGTAGCGGATGAGGCCGCGGCCCTCTTCCTGGGCCGCAGCCTGGCCCGGACCATGATCGAGAACGGCGCGGCGGCCGTGGCCGGACTGGCCTAGGGCCGTCGAGCATGCAGCCCCGGGCCATCATCCTGCGCGCCCCGCAACGCGCCGCCGCCACCGTGGCGGCCTTGACCGCCGCCGGCATCAGCAGCAGCTGCTGCCAGCTGATCGAGACCGTCTGGCCCGAGGACCTCACGGGACTGGACACGCACGTGGCCCGGTTGCGCGAAGGCCGCTACGACTGGACGGTGTTCACCTCGGTGACTACCGTGCACGCCGTTGCCGAGAGGCTGGGCACCGGTGCCTGGCCGCAGGGCACACGGATCGCCGCGGTGGGGACCAAGACCGCCGAACAGGCGCACGCAGCCTTCGGGCGCCAGGCCCACTTCGTGCCGCAGCTGCAATCCGCGGCCGGAATGGTCGCCGAATGGCAGCTGGCTCCCCGAAGCAGGGTGTTCTACCCGCACGGGGATTTGGCATCCCCGACCCTGGCCGAGGGGCTGGGGCGGCGTGGCATGCGGCTCGACGAGGTGCTGGCCTACCGGACGGTGGCCGCCGGAAGCGGGGGAGAACCGGTCGCCCGGAGCGTGCTCCCTCCGGGGATCCGGGTGCTTGACCCGGGGCTGCTGGCCGGCGAACTGCCGGAGACCGACCTGCTGGTCTTCGCCGCGCCGAGCATCGTGCGCCGCTTCGTGCAGTTGGCCGGCACCGGGTTGCCGGCCCGGACCCGCACCCTGGCCATCGGGCAGCCCACCGCCCGGGCCCTGGCGGCTGCCGGGCTGCCGGTACACGACACCGCCGCGGACCCGACCCCGGCCGGCTTGGCGGCCAGCGCCCGGAAGATCCTGAAGACCATACACCCGAACCGATAAGGAACCCCTCATGTCCTTTCCCCAGCACCGTCCCCGCCGGCTGCGGCAGAACCCGGCGGTACGCCGCCTGGTGGCCGAACACGAGTTGGCCGCCCGGCAGCTGATCCTGCCCGCCTTCGTCCGCGAGGGGATCAATGAACCGAACCCGATACAGTCGATGCCCGGGGTCATGCAGCACACCATGGACTCGCTCAAGGCCGCCGCCAACCAGGCTGCGGAACTCGGCGTCGGGGGCATCATGCTCTTTGGCGTGCCCGCCGTGCGCGACGAGATGGGCTCCGGGGCGGTCGCCGAGGACGGGATCCTGAACCGGGCCATCGCCGCGGTGCACGCCGAAGTCGGTGACGAGCTGGTGATCATGTCCGATGTCTGCCTAGACGAATTCACCTCCCACGGCCACTGCGGGGTACTGGACGCCCAGGGCTACGTGGACAACGACGCCACCAACGAGATCTACGCGCGGATGGGTGTGATGCACGCCGAGGCCGGAGCCCATGTGCTGGGCCCTTCGGGCATGATGGACGGGCAGATCGCCGCCATCCGCGCCGCCCTGGATGCCGCAGGACATGCGAACACCGCGATCCTGGCCTACGCGGCGAAGTACGCCAGCGCCTTCTACGGCCCCTTCCGCGAAGCGGTGGACTCCCAGCTGAAGGGGGATCGCCGCAGCTACCAGATGGATGCCGCGAACCGCCGTGAGGCGCTGATCGAGGTGGAGCTGGACCTGGCCGAAGGCGCCGACATGGTGATGGTCAAACCCGCCATGAGCTACCTGGACATCGTGGCCGATATCGCCGCGGTGTCCTCGGTCCCGGTTTCGGCCTACCAGATCTCCGGGGAGTACTCGATGATCGAGGCCGCCGCCGCGAACGGGTGGATCGACCGCAAGGCCTCCATCCTCGAATCCCTGCTCTCCATCCGGCGCGCCGGGGCAGAGCAGATCCTGACCTATTGGGCCAGCGAAGTCGCTGGCTGGCTGAACGAAGGAAAGAAGTAGATGTCGAAATCAGCAGAACTCTTTGCCCGCGCCCTGGACGTCATGCCCGGCGGGGTGAACTCCCCGGTGCGTGCCTTCGGATCGGTGGGTGGTGTCCCGCCGTTCATGGCCAGCGCCAAGGGTGCCTACCTGAGGGACGTGGACGGCAACGAGTACGTCGACCTGGTCTGCTCCTGGGGGCCGGCGTTGCTGGGCCACCAGCACCCGGCCATCCAGGAAGCGGTGCACCGTGCCGTGGACCAGGGGCTGTCCTTCGGGGCCTCCACCCCGGACGAGGTGAAGCTTGGCGAGCTGATCAAGGAGCGCATGGGCGGGGTCGAACGGGTGCGCATGGTTTCCACCGGCACCGAGGCGACCATGACCGCGGTCCGTCTGGCCCGCGGCTACACCGGACGCGACCTGGTGATCAAGTTCGCCGGCTGCTACCACGGGCACCTGGACGGGCTGCTGGCCTCGGCCGGGTCCGGCGTGGCCACCCTGGCGCTACCGGGTTCGGCCGGGGTCACCGCTGCCACCGCCGCCGAGACCCTGGTGCTGCCGTACAACGACCGCACCGCCATCGAGGAGGCCTTCGCCGAACACGGGGCGAACATTGCCGCGGTGATCACCGAATCCGCCCCATGCAATATGGGTGTGGTGACCCCCGAAGAGGGCTTCAACAAGTTCCTGAAGGACACCACCGCCAAGCACGGTGCGCTGCTGATCCTGGACGAGGTGCTCACCGGCTTCCGCGCCTCCGACGCCGGCTACTGGGGCCTCACCGGCCGTACCGAGGGCTGGACCGCGGATCTGTACACCTTCGGCAAGGTCATCGGCGGTGGGCTTCCCACCGCCGCCTTGGGCGGGTGCGCCGAGGTCATGGACTACCTGGCCCCGCTGGGCCCGGTGTACCAGGCCGGCACCCTGTCGGGTAACCCGGTGGCCATGGCCGCCGGCATCGCCCAGCTGACCCACGCCACCGAAGAGGTGTACGCCCACCTCGCCAGGCAGTCCCAGGTCCTGGAAACAGCGCTGGTGCATGCGCTGACCGAGGCCGGGGTCAACCACTCGATCCAGCGGGCCGGTACCCTGTTCTCGGTGGCCTTCGGCACCGCGGACACCGGGGTGTCGAACTACGCCCAGGCACAGCAGCAGGAGGCGTTCCGCTACGCGCCGTTCTTCCACTCCATGCTGGAATCCGGTGTGTACCTGCCACCGAGCGTGTTCGAGGCCTGGTTCGTCTCCTCGGCCCACGACGATACGGCCATGGAGCAGATCATCAACGCCCTGCCGGCCGCGGCGCGCGCCGCCGCCAACGCCAGCGCATAACCGGGGCGCAAAATCCAAGGGCCCGTGCCCGGTCTCCCTTGCGGGAAGCCGGGTACGGGCCCTTGTTTGTCCTCGCACGGTGGTGCGGGGATCGATGGCTAGTTGGTGGCCGGGATGACGCTGCCGTCGTTCCAGGTGTCCAGGATGAACTGGTGCACCTCATCCGAATGCAGCAGTTCCTCCAAGGCGCCGATGGCCTCGGTCTTCTCGCCGGCACGCCAGGTCAGGAAGTTGGCGTTCGGGTTGTTCTCGGCCGATTCCTGGACCAGGATCTCTTCCGGATCCAGACCGGCCTGGACAATGTAGTTGCCGTTCACCACGGCGATACCCACCGAGTCATCCTCGGTGTAGTATTGCGGCACCTGCTCCGAGTTTACTTCCGAGAACACCAGACCCAGCGGGTTCTTCTCCGCATCGCCCTCGATGCTCAACACGGTGTCCTCGTCGGTCAGGTTCGCCAGCAGGCCGCCGTTTTCCAGCACACGCAGGCCGCGCAACTGGTTGACCGGGTCGTTGTTCAACACGACCTTGGCACCCTCGGTGACTTCCTCAGGGGTGCTGAACTTCTTGGAGAAGGCGGTCAGCGGTTCGATATGCACGCCGGCACCATGCTCGAATTCGTAGCCCTTCTGGGCAACCTGATCGGCCAGGTAGGCGGCGGTCTGGAAGTAGTTGGCATCCAAGGTGCCGTCGGCCAGGGCGATGTTCGGGGTCTGGTAGTCCTCGATCTCGGTGATCTCCAGGTCGATACCGGCGTCCTGGGCGAGGTTCTCGTCGATGAACTCCAGGATCTGGGCGTGCGGTACCGGGCTGGCGCCGACCTTGACGACCACCGGGTTCGCCGGATCCAGGCTGGCTTCGGCGGCAGGCTCGGTGGAGCCGCCACCGCAAGCGGTCAGGGCCACCAGGGCGGCGACGGAGGTGGCTGCGAGTGCGAGTTTCTTGCGCAACATGTTCATTCCTTTGATGTCGTGCGAACCGGGATCGGCCCGCGGGTCAGACCCGGCGGATGTGGTGCCGCCGGATAGCGGAGCTCTAGCGGTGGTCGACCTTCTTGGCCAGCCAATCACCGAGGATCTGGACGATTTGGACCATCAACACGATTACGATGATGGTCACGATCATGATGTCGGATTCGAAACGGACGAACCCGTAGTTGTAGGCCAGGCGGCCCAGTCCACCGCCGCCGATCAGGCCGGCCATCGCCGAATACCCGATCAGGGTCACCACCGTGGTGGTGGTGGCCGCGACCAGTCCGGGCATCGCCTCGGGGACCATGACCTTGCGGATGACCTGCATCCGGGTTGAGCCCATGACCAGGGCCGCATCCACCTTGCCCGAGGAAACATCACGTAAGGCGGTTTCCACCAGCCGGGCGAAGAATGGGATGGTGCCGATGGTCAGCGACACCGTGGCCGCGATCGGACCGAGTGCGGTGCCGACAACCAGCGCCGCGAACGGGATCAGCGAGACCATCAGGATCGCGAAAGGGATCGAACGGGTGATGTTCACGATGATGCCCGAAAGCACCACATTCAACCAGCGCACCGGGGCCAGTCCGCCCTTGTCGGTGGCGTGCAGCAGGATACCCAGCGGCAGGCCGACAAGCACCGTGAAGAGAGTGGAAAGCGCGGTCATCTGCAGGGTCTCGACAGTAGCCGGCCACAGGGCCTTGGTGATACCCGGGTTGTTGAGCAGGTCGGTAAGGAATTCCATCACTACTTTCCGCCCTTCTCGGTCACGGCCACACCGATCCCCAGCAGGTGTTCGCGTACGGCGGCCGCGTCGGTGCCGGCCGGCAACTGGACACGCAAGTGGGCGAATTGCTGCTCGCCGAGTTGCTCCACGGACCCGGCCAGGACGTTGACGTCGATGCCGAAGGTGCGGGTGATCAGCGAGATGATCGGCTCGGTGGCCTGCTCGCCGGAATACAGCAGATCCAGGATCGGGCCCCGGCCCTCACCCGAAGGGGTGTCCCCGGGAAGCGGCAGCAAGGTGGCCGCCAGCCGGCTTCCGGCCGTGTTGATGACCTCGCCGAGTTCGCCGTGTTCCACGATGCGTCCGGCTTCCAGCAGGGAGACCGAATCGCAGGCCTGCTTCACCACGTGCATTTCGTGGGTGATGATCAGCACCGTGATCTCCAGCCGGTCGCGCAGTTTCTTGACCAGTTCAAGGATTTCGTCGGTGGTCTGCGGATCCAGTGCACTGGTCGGCTCATCGCATAACAGCACATCCGGGTCGGTGGCCAGGGCGCGGGCAATGCCCACCCGCTGGCGTTGGCCGCCGGAGAGCTGCGAAGGGTAGGCGTTGGCGAACTTGCCCAGACCCACCAGCTCCAACAGGTCCGCGACCTTGGTCTTGATCTCGGCTTTCGGCACGCCGATCAGTTCCAGCGGGTAGGCCACGTTCTGGGCGGTGGTCCGCGAATCGAAGAGATTGGCGTGCTGGAAGACCATCCCGATCCTGCGTCGGGCATCGCGTAGCTTGCTGTCGCTGACATTGGTCAGTTCCTGGCCGTTGACCGTTACCGTTCCCGATGTGGGGCGATCCAGCAGGGTCAGGCACCGTACCAAGGTGGATTTGCCGGCGCCGGAGTGCCCGACAATGCCGTGGATTTTCCCGGTGGGGACGTCGAGGCTGACCCCGTCAAGGGCGACAACGGTATCGCCGCCTTGTCGGTAGACCTTGCGCAGGTCCTTGATGGTAATCACTAAAAGTGGATCCTTCAGTTCTCAGGGTAAAGAGAGTACCCCCAATTGAACCACTATCGAATATTATCGACCGAATCACCCTAAACATGGAGACATGCGGCGTAAAGCAACGGAATCTGTCCTGTGATTTCGAAGGATCTTTGGAAGATCGCCGGATTTCAGTAACGAACCCATGGAGAAGCTGACCCGGAACCGGGTCGCTGACACCCTCCTTTGGGTGTGAGATGGATCTCCGTGGTACTCCTAGTCGTCCTTGATCGGCCAGGCGCCATCGACCACCGCATTGGGCTTGGACTTGCGAAGGTATTGCTGGAAGCTCTCGGCCTGTTCACGGGCCCAGCGGATCTGCTGACCATGCAGCTCGGCGGGAGCAATGTGCAGCTCGGCGTACTTCCCGGCAATCGCCCGCGCCACCGCGACGCAGGCGACCGCGTCGGCGAAGGAAGTATGGGCATTTTCCAGCACCACACCGTAATGGGCGCAGGCCGCTTCCAGGGTGCGTTTGCCCTTGCGGAACCGGTCCATCTGCTTGTCCAGGATGAACGGGTCGATGACATTGCCGGGAATGAACGGAGTCAACCCGTAACGCAGGGCCTCGGAGTGCAGCACGGAGAAATCGTAGGAGGCGTTGAAGGCCACCACCGGGGCCTGCTGCGCGGCGAATTGCAGCAATTCCAGGATCTGCTGGACCCCCTGGGCGGCGGGCACCCCCTCGGCGCGGGCCTTTTCTGTACTCACGCCGTGCACGGCGGTGGCCGCCTCGGGGATTTCGACGCCGGGGTCAACCAGCCACTCGCGCTGGTTCAGGATCGTTCCGCCGGCATCAAGCAAGACCACCGAGGCGGTCACGATCCGTGCAGTGGAAGTGTCAACGCCGGTGGTTTCCAAGTCGAAGCCCACGCAGGGGCCCTTATGCCATTCAGTCATGATCCCAACGCTACCGGTTGCACCCCGATGCCAGGAGCGTGACCCACCGTTTGTGGGCACAACCCGGCAACTTGGCACAATGGGAACATGTATCCACCCACGCACCCCGGTGAACGGTCCCTCGATTTCACCGATGCAGTACACCGGCTGGCCCAGATGATCCCCTCGGGGCAGGTCCTCAGCTACGGGGACATCGCCGAGCTGCTCGGCACCGGTGGTGCGCGGCAGGTTGGCAAAGCCATGCAGCTCGGTGACCAGGACGTGCCATGGTGGCGGGTGATCCGGGCCGACGGCCTGATCACTGAATCCCTCCTCGAGGCCGCGCAACGCGCATGGGATCGGGAGGCCACTGCGCGCCGGGGCCGACGGGTGGATATGACCCGGGCCCGCTGGCAACCTGATCCGAAGCACTGGGCCGACATTGAACAGCTCGCCCGCGCCTGTGGCTCGACCAAATTGTCCGGCGCACATGATGGGATGGGGCCATGAACCTGCCGACCGAGCCTGAAAAGTCCTCCGCGGAGGAGTTGCGGAACCGGTTGACCACCGGCCGCCATCCGGTCCTGGTCACCGGGGCCCCCGGTACCGGGAAGTCGACCTTGCTCATCGATGTGGCGGTGCACCGCCTGGACCGGGGGCTGGACCCGCTGTCCCTGCTCATCCTGGCCCCCACCAGGCACACGGCCGGACTGCTGCGCAATGAACTGAGCTCCCGGGCCGAACGGACCTTCACCGAACCGGTGGTGCGCACCTGGTCGGCCTACGCCTTCGACCTGATCCGCCGGGCCCGGGTCGAAGGGCTGCTGCCGTTCCTGGAACGCGAACCGCGGCTGCTCTCCGGACCGGAACAGGACACCCTGCTTGGCCAACTGCTCGCCGGCCACGAGCAGGGGCTGACCCCGCCCCCGCCCTGGCCGGAAGAACTGCAGCTGGCCATCGGGACCCGCGGATTCCGCAAGGAGGTCCGGGAATTCTTTGACCGGGTCTCCGAACTCGGACTGGAACCAGCCGACATCCAGCGTCTTGGTGCCGAGGCCGGGCGTACGGAATGGTTGGCTGCAGCGCAGTTCTACCAGGAGTACCGGGATCTGCTGGATCTGGGCAGCGCCGAAGCCTTCGACCCCGCCGGGTTGATCACCCGGGCGGTGCAACTGTTGGAGAGCCACCCCGACTTCCTGGCACGCGAACAGGACAGGCTCCAGCTGGTGCTGGTCGATGACCTGCAGGAGGCGACACTGTCCCAGCACCGACTGCTGCGGCTGTTGACCCGGGGCCGTTCCCTGGTGGCCTTCGCGGCTCCCGACAACGTGGTGCAGGGCTTCCGCGGGGCCCGGGCCGATCAGCTGGCCGGCTTTGCACAGCACTACTCCACCGGTCGTGCCCCGGCGACGAGCCTGGAATTGGAGCACAGCTACCGGATGGCCCCGGACATCGCCCACGCCTGGCTTCGGGTGGTGCAACGGGTTCCGGTGGCCAGCGGAACCCAGGGGCGAATTCTCAGCCACCCTCCGGACACGGCCCGCGGGCAGGTAAGCACGCACCTTTTCGAGAACTCCACCCAGGAAGAACGTTTCCTGGCCCAGCAGATCATCGAGATGAACCTGTTCGGGCAACGCCCGCTCAAAGATATCGCGATCGTGGTGCGCAACGGCTCCCAGGTCCGTACCCTGAGCCGGTTCCTGGAAGGCCAGGGGATCGCGGTCACCACGCCTCCGGCGGAAATTCCGCTCAAGGAGGAAAACGCGGTGCGTCCGCTGCTGGACCTGCTGATCCTGGCCGTGGGCAGCGAACAGCACCCCGATCCATTGCGCATGCAGTCACTGCTGCTCTCCCGCTACGGGATGAGCACCGCCCTGGAAATCCGGCGGCTGCGCCAATTGCTTCGCCAAGGGGAAAGCGCCACCGGTTCGAACCGGTCCAGCCAGGAACTGCTCGAAGCCACCTTGGAAGAACCCGAGCTGGCAGGCAACCTCGGTCCGGTAGGGCGGGGACTTGAACGGATCCTGGGCATGTACCATCGGTTGACCGAGGAGCTGGCCAGCGGCAATGCCACCCCGGAAACGGCACTATGGGCGTTGTGGGAGGCCTCGGGGCGCGCGGACGCCTGGTGTCGCGAAGCGCTGGGCACAGGCCCGGCCGCGCGCCGCGCCGACCACGACCTGGATGCGGTGCTGTCCCTGTTCCAGGCGGCCGAACGATTCGTGGACCAGTTGCCCGGGGCCAGTGTGGAGCAGTTCGTGGAACACATCCTGGACCAGGAATTGCCCATGGACTCGCTGGCCAGCCGTTCGGCCAGCAGCCAGACCGTCACGGTCTTGACTACGGCGGCAGCGGCCGGGCAGCAATGGCCCGTGGTGTTCATCCCCGGGCTGCAGGAAGGGTCCTGGCCGAACCTGCGCCTGCGTGGGGAACTACTCGGATCCCAAGCCCTGGCCGAAGCCGCCGAACACGGCACCGGTTTCCTGTCCACCCGAACCCCTGGGCGTTTGGTGCGCGAAATCCGCAATGACGAATTGCGTTCCTTCTCCAACGCCCTCTCGCGGGCCGCGGAGGTGCTGATCTGCACGGCGGTCGACAACGACGACCAACAGGCATCCTCGTTCATGGAGCTGATCGACCCGGACCGCGGCCCGAACCCCGAAACGACCCAGGTGCCGCGCCTACGCAACCTGGCAAGCCTGGTCAGCGAGCTGCGCTGCGAAGCCGAGCGGCACGCTTCCGTCCTTGGCACAACTACGACGACAGCACAGGACCAGTCCGTTGATCTGGCCCGGGACGCCATCGGCATCCTCGGTCGGCTCGCCCACGCCACACCGCCCATCCGGGGAGCCCATCCGGATTCCTGGTGGGGGCTACTTCCGCTGAGCAGTACCGGGGCCGCCACCCCGGAAGACCAGCCGGTCAGGGTCTCGCCCTCCAAGGTCGAGGCGATCACCACCTCGCCCCTGAACTGGTTCGTGCAGGCCGCCGGTGGACTGACCGCGGTCGATTTCGCGGCCTCACTGGGGACCTTGATCCACTCGATCGCCGAGGAGCACCCGGACGCGGCCAGCAGCGAGTACCTCACGGTGCTTCAGCAGCGCTGGCCGGAAATGGAGATGCCGGACAACTGGGAGGGGCATCGGGACTTCGATCGGGCCCAGGACATGCTCAAGAAGCTCGCCCTGTACTCCCTGCAAATGCGAGCCGAGGGCCGCGAGCTGGTGGCCCGGGAGCTACCATTCAATGTCCAGCTGCCCCACGAGGGCCGGGAGATCGAACTGCGTGGGGTGATCGACCGGATCGAGGTGGACGCCCACGGCAACCCCTATGTGGTCGACCTGAAGACCGGCGCCCGGATGCCTTCGGCCAAGGACGCGCAAACCCATCCGCAGCTGGGTGTATACCAGGCCGCGGTGAAACTCGGGGCATTGTCCGCCCGAGAGGATACCGCGGGACTGGGAAACAACCCCGGTGGGGCCGCATTGGTCTTCGTTGGAGCCAACACCCAGAAACCGAGCCTCCGAGAACAGGACGCCCCGGAAGACGACTGGGCCGAACGGCTGATCATCGAGGCGGCCAGGCTGATGGGAGAAGCCGACTTCCTGACCCGCCACGACGCCACGCGCGGCTCGGCTTTCTCCAGCGGCTGCTCCCTGCCGGAAATCTGTCCACTATGCGCTGAAGGGCGGCAGGTCACCGAACCATGAGCCAGATCCGATTCACCCCCGAAGAACTCTCCCGGGCCCTGGGCGAGGAATTTCCCCCCACCGAGCAGCAGGCGCAGATCATCGCCGCGCCACTGGAACCCATGCTGGTCATTGCCGGTGCCGGTTCAGGGAAAACCAAGACCATGGCCGACAAAGTGGTATGGTTGGTCGCCAACGAACTGGTCCGTCCCGAGCAGGTGCTGGGGGTGACCTTCACCCGCAAGGCCGCCGGGGAACTCTCTGCCCGCATCCGGGCGAAAATCGCGACACTGGTGACCACCGGACTGCTGGATGCAACCACCACCCGGGACTACCTGGACCCCTCGGTCTCCACCTACCACTCCTACGCCAACACCCTGGTCCAGGATTACGGATTGCGCCTGGGCATCGAGGAGGACAGCACCCTGCTTGGCGCCGCCCAATCCTGGGAACTGGCCAGCGAGGTCCTCGAAAGCTACACCGGGGACTACGAGCATCTGGGTAGCGCCACCAGCACACTGGTCAACGCGATCGTCAGCTTTTCCTCCGAAGCCTCCGAACACCTCGTCGGCCCGGACGCGGCCGAAGCCTGGCTCCGGAATCTGGAATCGTCTTTGCGCCAGCTGCCGATGCATGAGGGCAAGGACAAACCACATACCGCCCTGGCCCGGAAACTCATCGACAAGATCGCATCCAGGACCACCATCGCCGAACTCTGCCAACGCTACGCTGCCCAGAAGGCCGAGCGGGGAGTCATGGACTACGGAGACCTGGTCGCCCACGCGGCCACGATCGCCCGGCGGATCCCCGCGGCGGCGCTGGCCGAACGGTCCAAGTACAAGGTGGTTTTGCTGGACGAATTCCAGGACACCTCGCACGCCCAGATGGTGCTGTTCTCCCAGCTATTCGGTGACGGGCACCCGGTCACCGCGGTGGGGGATCCCAACCAGTCGATCTACGGATTCCGGGGGGCCAGCGCCGGACAGCTGTTCCACTTTCCCCACGAGTTCCCGATCGTGCAGGACTCGGGTGAACGTTCCAACGCACATGTGAAACACCTGACCATTGCATGGCGCAATACCACCAATGTGCTGGAGGCGGCGAACCTGGTCTCCGGCAGTTCGGGCGGTGGGGCAGAGTCCGGACCGGTGGCGGTCAAACCGCTGGAAGCCTCGGCCTATGCGCAACCCGGACGGGTGGTGCTCAACCGTTGTGCCACCGATCGTGATGAAGCCGAGCAGATCGCCGACCTGGTGCAGGCCGAACGCCAACGCGCGGAACAGGACGGGCGTTCGGCCACGGCGGCGGTCCTGAGCCGGAACCGGGCCCAGCTGTCACTGATGGCCCAGGTTCTGGCCGAACGGGGGGTCGCATACCAACTGGTGGGAGTCTCCGGTCTGCTGAGCACCCCGGAAGTCACCGACCTGGTGTCCTACCTGCATGTGCTGGTGGACCCGCTGCGCAGCGATAAGCTGATGCGACTGTTGGCGGGGGCACGATGGAGATTGGGAACCGCCGACCTGATGGCCTTTGCCGATTGGTCCCGGTTCCTGGCCCGGCGCCGTGAATTTGCGTTGTCCGGCCCCCTCCCTGGGGAGCGGGGTCACCCCGACGGCGGTGAGGATGCCGAAACCCTGGCACGGGCCGAACTCAATGATGCGGCCAGCCTGATCGAGGCGCTGGACTATCTTCCTCCTGCGGGGTGGACCAGCGCGGACGGACGCACAATCAGCCGGTCCGGCTACGAGCGGCTGGCAGGTTTCCGTGATGAACTGCGCCGCCTGCGTCTGTTGGCCAATGATGATCTGGAGGCGCTGGTTCGCGAGGTCGAGCGTGCCATGAATCTTGATATCGAAGTGGCGGCCAGACCATGGATCGCCCCGGCCGAGCACCGCGCGAACCTGGATGCTTTCGCGGATGTCATCCGGGACTATAGCCGCCATGCCCAACGCGTTGACCTCAGCGGCTTCCTGATGTGGCTGGAACAGGCGGCCGAGAAGGAGAAGGGCTTGCCGCTACCGGCCCAGGACGCCGACCCGCTCAGTGTGCAGCTGTTGACCATCCATGCTTCCAAGGGCCTGGAGTGGGACATCGTGGCCGTGATGTCCATGAATGAAGGGGTCTTCCCCGACCGCACCAGCGACAGGTGGACCAGCGGGGATGCCGCGCTGCCGTGGCCGTTGCGGGGGGACCGCCATGACCTGCCACAATGGGATACCGACCAGGTGTCTTTCAAGGAACTGCTGGACGCGGAGAAGCGTTTTGCAGCCGATGTTGCCGACCACAACGAAGGGGAGGAACGCCGACTGGCCTATGTGGCGCTGACCCGTGCGAAGTCCCTGCTGATCTGCAGTAGCAGTGTCTGGTACGGGACCCGGACCAAGGCCTCGGAGCCCTCGGTATTCCTGGAGGAACTGCTACCCCTGGCCCAGGGGGAGTACCCCCGCGCACAGATCGGGGTATGGGTCCAGGACGAACAGGCCCCGGACGTGAACCCGACCCGATCGCAACCGGTTGAAGCCCGTTGGCCCTACGACCCGCTCCAGGGCCCGGATATCACCGGGGCGCAACCCACGACCCCCTACCCGTATTCGCGTCGGGAAGTGGTGGAGTCCATCGCCGCGCAGGTGAGACAGGCTGCGGGGGAGTATGAACCGGTGACCGAGCAGGGCAGGATGTGGCAGGACGAGGCCGAACGCCTGCTGGCCCACCGCCAGTTCCTCTCGGAGCTGGAACATGTGGTGGAGAAACCGGAACACGTACGCGCCTCGCTATTTGTCGAGTTGGCCGAAAACCCGGAGGAAGTCCTGCAGAACCTGCGCCGCCCGGTGCCGCGCCGGCCCGGAATGGCTGCCCGCCGCGGGACGGCCTTCCACGCCTGGCTTGAACAGTACTATGAGCAAACCCAGATGCTTGATCTGGGGGAGCTCATGGAACCGAGCGACAGCTTCCTGGATGACACGTTGGACCTGGAATCCATGAAGCAGTCGTTCCTCTCCAGCGAGTGGGCCGATCGGCAACCGGCCTACGTGGAGGTCCCCTTGGAAACCCGCATCGGTTCGGTCGCGGTACGTGGCCGGGTGGACGCGGTGTTCCGCGATGCGCAGGGGAACTGGTTGCTGGTGGACTGGAAGACCGGGCACGTACCCAGCGGCAAGTCGCTGAAGGACAAGCTGGTGCAGTTGGCCGTCTACCGGCTGGGCTGGTCACGGCTGCACGAGATCCCGTTGGACGAGATCAACGCGGCCTTCTACTATGTGGGCGCCGGGATCACGATCCACGCCGAACACCTGCAGGGTGAAGCCGAACTCGAACAGATGATCGCCGCCGCCTTCGCGGCCTTCGGTCCCGCTGGGGGTACGGGCGGCTGACAATGCACTGCAACAGCTGTGGCGGGCAGGACATCTCGTCCCGCCCGCCACAACTGTTGCAGTTCTAGTTCTTGGTGTCCGGAGCCGCTTCGGTCGACGGGTCGGACTCGCTGGACTGGTCGGTGCCGCCATCGTCCTGTACGGCGGAGTTGGCAGGTTCCTGCCCGGCCCCGTCTTCTTGCACTTTCGAATCCCGTGGACCGTTGTGCTCAGTCGCGGCCGGCGGTTTCGCGGCGGATGCCGGATCCTGGGCGGTGGTCGCACCCGGGGGTGCGAAAACCGAACTGACCGGGCGTGGTTCCTCCACCACGGAGAGCGGCTGGCCACCGTATTCCGCGATGTTCTCATCCAGTTCCTGCAACATCTGTTCGGCCTCGGAGATCCGCGCGGTGTCCTTGGAATCCAGGGTTTTGACCAGCCACTGGGCCAGGGCGAATTCCGCGTTCAGTGCAGCCCGGCGCATGATATGAGGATCGGCCTTGTCGCCGCGCGACTGGATGTAGGCGGCGAAAACCTTGTCGCTGAATTCATGGTCCTCCACGGCCGAGAGCCAGGCGAAGTCCTCGGCGGGGTCGCCAACATGCAAATCGGTCCAACCGGAGACGGCGCTGATCTTGCTGCCCAGCACCTGTACCTGTTCCTCGTCAAAGGTCCCATGCACGACGGTGGCGTTAAAACGCCAGAGCGAGACATCCTCCATGGCGTGTTCCCAACGCCGCAGCAAACGGCTCGGGATTTTTCCGGTGGCCGCAGCGGTATCCAGTTCGTTGAGCTTGCGCTGGCGGATTTCGTCGGCCGTATACGTCGGCAAACCGGCGATCTCGATGGATTCGTCCGGAATCTTGTGGATGCAGGCCATGGCATTGCCCAGCTCGGAGGCCAGGTTGTCGCCCAAATCGGTCAGTTCTTCCAGGCTGGCCTTGTGTCCGGGAAGGTCCTTGTACACGAAGGTGCGCAAGGGGCCCTGGCGAACGGTGCCGGCAATCGAGGGCAACGCAAAAGGCAGGGAGGCGCGCACCTTGGCGGAAAAGGCGCGCAGTGCGGAAAGCTCGGCTTCCAGACGCATACTGGCCTCGTCGTGGCGCGGTGAACGAACTCGCCAACGGTTCTTCTTGTCATCAACGACGAGGGCGGAGTCGAAATCCTCCGGATCATCGGACAACGCTGCAAAGCCAATCGGGCATAGTCCGGGCACTGCGGCGGTAGCGATTGCGGCGAGTTCCATGGCTGAGCGTTTCACATGTTCCACCGTAATCTACCGGTGCAGCCTGCGCGGCCAAAGACTCACGGTATGTCACTGTCAATCAGCTGTATGTCGGTAGTGCGCGGGGCCGGAACCAGTGCGTTCGCCCACAGCCGGTCCTGCTTCCCGGCGGCGTTTTGACAACCCGCCTAAAGTTAGAGGTATGGCGCTGGCAGAAAAATACCACCTTCCCCTGACCGATCTGAATTTCTCTCAGGCACGGTTCACACGGCAACTCATCGAGCAGGACGACCCGGCACACCTCCAACAGGTCGTGCAGCTGTCCTCCACCCTGGTGCTGCCGGTTGCCCAGGGGCGGGCACCACTGAATGGCTCGGGACTGGAACTGGTGCCAAGTGCCGACTACCCGCTGCCCGATGGCGGCGAGTTCATCTATCTGGGGCAGGGCGGCGGGCACGATTATGTTGCCGCGATGCTGCCGGCAGCACCTCAGGACGGCGGCAGGGGTGCCGAATGGATCGACCTTCGTACCGCGTTCACCAGCGTGCCGGTTGAAGAGCAGCACCTGATGCTCATCGCCCAGGCAATCGTCAACTGGCGGCAGAGCTGCAGGTTCTGTCCACGTTGTGGTTCCGCGCTCCGGTCTACCACCGGCGGGTGGGTGCTTCGGTGTGTGGACAACGACCATGAACTGTTTCCGCGGACGGACCCGGCGGTGATCGTGGCGATCGTGGACGACGCGGACCGGCTGCTGTTGGGCGCCAACTCTCGCTGGACCAACCGTGTCTACTCCGTTCTTGCCGGGTTCGTCGAAGCCGGCGAGTCCCTGGAATCCGCCGTGCGACGTGAGGTCTTCGAGGAATCCGGGGTCCGGGTCGGGGATTGTGCCTACCGTGGTTCGCAGCCCTGGCCGTTGCCCCGCTCATTGATGCTCGGCTACACGGCGCACGCGCAAACCACGGACCTGGTGCCGGACGGGTTGGAAATCCTCGACCTGCGCTGGTTCAGCCGGGAGGAGTTGGGACAGGAACTGCGGGCGGGCAGCATCCAGATCCCCAGGGGGGTGTCCATCGCCCATGCCCTGATCCGCGACTGGTATGGACAGGAGCTTCCGGAGGCCGCTGACCTGTGAGCGAATTACCCACGTCACCGGACCTGCTCGCGGGGCTGGACGCCGAACAGCGGCGGGCCGCCGAAACCCTCAGCGGGCCCCTGTGCATCCTGGCCGGAGCCGGCACCGGGAAAACCCGGGCCATCACCCACCGGATCGCCCACGGGGTGCACAGCGGAGTTTACAACGCCACCAGTGTCCTGGCCCTGACCTTCACCACCCGCGCGGCAGCGGAAATGCGCACCCGGCTACGCCACCTTGGCGCCCAGGGAGTCCAGACACGCACCTTCCATGCCGCCGCATTGCGGCAATTGCAGTATTTTTGGCCGCAGTCGATTGGCGGTTCGCTGCCCAACCTCATCGAGCATAAGGCCCCCCTGGTGGCCGAAAGCGCGCGCCGATTGCGCTTATCCAGCGACCGGGCCATGGTGCGCGACCTGGCTTCGGAAATCGAATGGGCCAAGGTTTCGATGCACTCGGTGGAAACCTACGCCAAGGTGGTTGACGGACGCGACCTGCCCAACGGAATCGAACCGGTGACGATGGCGCGGATCTTCCAGACCTATGAAGAGCTCAAGGACGACCGCCAGGTCATCGATTTCGAGGATGTGCTGTTGCTCACCGCAGCCGTCCTGGAAGACAACGAGAAGGTCGCCGCGAGCGTGAGACAGCAATACCGGCATTTCGTGGTCGACGAGTACCAGGACGTCTCACCCCTGCAGCAGCGCCTGCTGGACCTCTGGATGGGCGAGCGCCAGGACCTATGCGTGGTGGGTGACGCCTCGCAGACGATCTACTCGTTCACCGGGGCGACCCCCGATTACCTGCTGAACTTCCGGCAACGCTTCCCCTCGGCGGAAGTGGTCAAGCTCGTGCGCGACTACCGGTCGACCCCGCAGATCGTCGCGTTGGCCAACCGGATCCTGGCCACCCGCCGAATCGAAAGCCAGGTGCCGGACCGGACGGTGACCTGGCCCGAACCGTTGGAGCTGGTCGCCCAGCGGGAATCCGGACCTGAACCGGAGTTCTTCGAGGCCTCCGACGATGCCCACGAGGCGGAGGAGATCGCCCAACGGATCAAGGCCCTGGTTGGTCGTGGCCAGGACGTCAGCGAGATCGCGATCCTTTACCGTACCAACGGACAGTCCGAGGCTTTCGAACAGGCACTGACCGCGCACTCCGTTCCCTATGTGATGCGGGGAGCCGAACGGTTCTTCTCGCGACGCGAAGTGCGGGAAGGCATGCTCGCCTTGCGGGCCGCATTGCAGGTGGACTCCGATTTGCCGGCTCCGCAAATGGTCAGGGACGTGCTTTCATCCCACGGCTATTCGGCCACGGCACCGGCCGTGAGCGGAGCCCAACGCCAACGCTGGGAGTCGCTTTCGGCCCTGGTCCGTCTCGCGGACGAGATGGCCGCCGCGAAAGAGCGCGAGGGCGGGCAGACCACGTTGCGCGAGATCATTGCCGAACTGGAGGAACGGGCCGCGACGCAACATGCGCCCACCCTCAACGGGGTCACCCTGGCGTCCTTCCACGCGGCCAAGGGCCTGGAATGGGATGTGGTGTTCCTTGCCGGGCTGAGTGACGGGCTGGTACCCATCACCTACGCCAAGGACCAGGCCGGATATGACGAGGAACGGCGGCTGCTCTATGTGGGGATCACCCGAGCCCGGCTGCAGCTGGTGCTCTCCTGGTCGCTGGCAAGGACCCCGGGCGGCCGGGCACACCGGTATCCCTCGCGATTCCTGGACTCGATCCGTACGGTACGCGAAACCAGCAACCGGACGCAGCCGGTCAAACGTCGCAAGGAACAGAAACTCACCCCTGCCGTCTGCCGTGAATGCGGTACCTTCCTCAGCAGCGCCCGGGAACGGAAACTGCGCCGCTGCTCCAGCTGTCCGGCGGCCTACGATGAATCGCTGTTCGAGACGCTACGCACGTGGCGGCAGGAAGTAGCCCAGGCCAACTCCGTGCCGGCCTTCGTGGTTTTCACCGACACGACCCTGATGGCCATTGCCGAGGACAAGCCGCGCAACCTGCAGGAGCTGAGCCGGATTTCCGGAGTCGGCAAGTCCAAGCTCGACCGTTATGGCCACGCGGTGCTTGAACTGGTGGGCCAGGTCTAGGACAGGTTCTCCCCAGCGTGGCACCATGGCGGCCACCAACCCGGCTGGAAGTCCTAGGCTGTGAGACACCAGCCAGCTGGCGGGTCAACAAGATTTTTTCGGATCGGAGGATTGTTATGCCGGCTCATCCCAAAACGGTGGATTTCTATGCCGAGGACAATATCCCTGTGCGGATCGTGCGATCGACCCGGCGCACCAAGACCATTTCCTCGCAGTGGAAGAATGAACGTTTCGTCGTGTCGGTGCCGGCCGCACTCAGCGAGTCGGCCGAACGGACCTTTGTCGAGGAAATGCTCAAGAAGTATCGACAGCGCAAGGTCAACGCGAACCTGGCCAATAGCGACGACATGCTGCAGCAACGCGCCTACCAGCTGGATCGGCGCTATACCGGGGGACTGGCCCGGCCGGTATCGGTGCGCTGGGTCAGCAACCAGGACAAGCGATGGGGATCGGCTACCCTGTACGAACGCACGATCCGTTTGTCCAACAGGCTGCAGTACATGCCGCAGTGGGTCCAGGACTATGTGCTCGTCCATGAGCTGTGCCACTTGGTTGAGCCGGCCGACGGCCATGGGCCACGGTTCCAGGCATTGCTCGATCGGTTCGAACGCAGGGCGGAGGCCGACATCTACCTGAAGGCTTTCAGCACCGGATACCGGGCCTATGCCCGGGAGTCTGGCCAGCCCCAGGATGACATCGACGGCTTCGACGACGTCGACTGAGACTGAGGCCCAGTACAGTGCGCCCCCGGGCCCGATACCCGATCCCTTGGGGAACCCGTCAGATCCAACGTACAAGGTCCGTCAGCATCCTGTAGCATGCCGACGGACCTTATGCGGGTATCGTCCGGGAAATGGGTGGAAGCCCGTTAAGGCTTGTCCTGCGGATCGTCTTCTTGTGGATCCGCGGGAGTATCAAAACCACCATCAAGCAGTTTGCCCAACGCCGCATCGAAGTCCTCATACTCCGAGGCCGCGGTTTCACGGCGGCTGGTGAAGCTGGCAGGGTCGTCCAGGTCATCTGCCGTGGGCATCAGATCCGGGTGATCCCAGACAGCGTCGCGCCCCTGAAGACCGCGCTCATTGAACAGGTGCTCCCACAAGGCGGTGGCCTCACGCAATTTGCGTGGACGCAATTCCAGGCCAACCAGCGAGGCGAAGGTGTTCTCGGCCGGGCCACCCGAGGCGCGGCGTCGGCGGAAGGTCTCACGCAGGTGTTCGGAAAACGGAAGGTTCTTGGCGGCCAAGGCCACCACATGGTCCACCCAGCCTTCAATCAAGGCCAGGGTGAGCTCCAGGTTTTTCAGGGCACGTTCCTGCACCTCGGTACGTTGCGGGGTGAACAACCCCTCGCCGAGCATCTGTTGCAGCGACTCGGGATTCGACGGATCAACACCGCGCACGGCTTCCTCGATGCGTGACATGTCGATATGTATGGCCCGGGCGTAACTTTCCACGGCGCCGATGAGCTTGGTCGACAGCCAGGGAACCCGGTGGAACAACCGGATATGGGCGGCTTCGCGCAACACCACATAGAGCAGGATCTCCTGCTCGGGGATTTCCAATCCGTCGCCGAATGCCGTGACATTGGTGGAGACCAGCCCCGGGGTCGTGCCCGCCAACGGCAACCCGATATCGGTGCCACCGAGAACGTCCTTGGCCAGGGTGCCCAGGGCCGTTCCCAATTGAGCGCCGAACATGCTGCCCCCCAGGTTGCGGAAGATCGCATCCGAATTGCCCAGCATGCCCTTCATCTCCTCGGGCATCTGCTCACTGAGCGAGGAGGTGATGGCCTTGGTGACCGATTCGGCAATGGGTTCGGTCAACTGCTTCCAGGTCGCCAGGGTCTGGTCGAACCATTTGCGTCGGGTCCAGACTTCCAGGGGCAAACCGGTGCCCTCGAAGACTGTGGCATTATCCAACCACATGCCTGCCAGATGCGAGGCATCATTGATTGCGCCGGCACGGGATTCACTGATTCCCGGGTCATCGCCGGCATAGGCCTGCAGGGCGGTATCGGAAGCCAGCTTCCAGTTCACTGCCCCACCGGAGGGGTTTCCCTGCATCATCGCGGACATGAAGCTCTGCGCCTGCTGCATCATCTGCTGCATGGCCGCAGGATCGTTCGCCTGGTCGCCCAACGCCGCACGCAATTGCGGTGGCAGGTTGTTGGGGTCGAACCCTCCACCAAAAAGTTGTCCAAACATCGCGGCAAGGGGATCCTGCGGGTCGTTCTCGTCGTCTGAGCCATGGGGTCGGTTATTCGGAGGGTTCTGTGCCATGTAATAAAAATACCCGGTCGAGCTGAGAGATGGCATGGCCTGGCACCACAGTTCGCTTTCGGCACACCAAGATACCCCGTAGTGCGTATGAACTTCCACAGGCTTATTCAGTAGGCTAGTAGTGCGCCTTCGCATTTAGAAGGCCCAGAGCCTTAACATTTTCGCGGCGGGAGCGATTACGTGCACGAGACGGAACCACTGCAAGGTGCTGAGCATGCCCAAATGCAGGGATCCAGAACGCACGGTCGCAGGAAATCCGGTGGTTCCGTGGCCGGAACCATAGCGTTGCTGTTGGCCGCGGTGATTTCCTTCATGCCAACCAACTTCGTCGTCGAATCCCCCGGGCCGACCGTTAACACCATGGGTGAAATTGACGGTCAGGAATTGGTCTCGATTGTGGGCATGGACAGCTACCCCAGTGACAGCCAGCTCGATATGACCACTGTCTATGTCCAAGGCGGCGGGCAGAACCGGGTGACCGTTCCGGTGATCCTCGAAGCGCTGGTCAATTCGACCAAGGACGTGGTGGCCGAGGAAACCGTGCTGCCGCGCGGGGTGAGCAGCGATGACCTGAGCCAGCAAAACGACACCTTGATGGCTTCGTCGCAAGAACTGTCGGTGGCTGCAGCCTTCAACGAAATGAACATCCCCTTCACCACCGAACTTCGGGTCGCCGGGTTCGGTACCGAGACCAACAGCGGAGCCCTGCAGGAGGACGACCTGCTGCTGGCGATCAACCAGACCCCGGTCAAGAACCTGTCCCAACTCAAGGAAGAGCTCAACGACAAGGGAACGGCTGCGTCCACCTTGACGGTGCGCCGGGGAGAACAGACCGTGGACGAAGTCGTCCGCACAACCCCTGCGGAGGACGGAACCCAGCAGATGGGAATCTACCTCAGTTCCACTTACGTCTTTGAGCACCAGATCGACTTCGGTGTGCAGGACATTGGCGGTCCCAGCGCGGGCATGATGTTCGCGCTGGCGATTATCGACAAGATGACCGAAGGGTCGCTGGCGGGTGACACGCACGTCGCCGGAACCGGGGCCATCACCGATGACGGGCAGGTCGAACCGATCGGCGGAATCGCCCAGAAGATGGCCGCCGCCAAGCGTGCCGGCGCCGAGGTATTCCTGGCCCCGGCGGATAACTGCCCCGATGTGCAGGGCCGGGTGCCACTGGGATTGAACGTCGTGAAGGTGGCGACGCTCGGAGAGGCCCGCGAGGCATTGACCAGCATCGCGGACGGCACCGATCCGCAGGAATTGCCGTCGTGCTAAGCGAACGTAACCCAAACGTGTGCCGTTTCACAGCTGAAACCCACACGCGACAGATACCAATATAAGTAATGAACACGCGTCTCGGCACGAATTTGCTCACCGAGACCTTGAGTGTGAGGAAGAAATAGTGTCAATCGGACCGGATAGTCCATTCGGAGGACCCCCACGGGGATCCGACGAGCCCCAAAGACCGTCGAGACCACCTAACAAGAAGACCTCGCCGCTGACGTTGACGATCTTTGCGGTCGGTATTCTCGTCGCATTATTCGTCTTCTTTTCGAACTTCTATGCAGACATCCTCTGGTTTAACCAGCTGGGATACTCCGAGGTCTACTGGACCGAGAAGGTAGCCAAGGCCGTCATCTTCGTCATCGCCGCCGTGCTGATGGCCGTGCCGATGTGGCTGTCCATGCGCACCGCCTACAAGCACCGCCCGGTGTACGCGCCGACATCCAACCGCCCGGACATGATGAGCAAGTACCAGGCGCAGCTGGAACCGATCCGTCGCTTCCTGATGATCGGTATCCCAGCCGTGATCGGCGTCTTCTCCGGCATTGCCGTGGCAGGACAATGGCAGACGGTGTTGCTGTTCCTGAACCAGGAGTCCTTCGGGTCAACGGATCCACAGTTCAACCTGGACATCTCCTTCTTCATGTTCTCCCTGCCGTTCATCTCCCTGATCAACGGTTTCCTGATCTCCGTGGTGCTGCTGGGCGGAGTGGCGGGTCTGCTGACCCATTACCTGTACGGCGGAATCCGCATCGAGGAACGCGGCGGGGTGACCATTGGCAAGTCCGCCCGCGTCCACGCGGCGATCATGGTTGCGTTGTTCCTGATCCTGCAGGGCGTGAACTACTGGATCGGCCAGTACGAGACCCTCACCGACCAGTCCGGGCGTGCCGCCGGCGCCTTGTACAAGGATGTCCATGCGGTCATCCCTGCCCGGATGATCCTGGCGATCGTCGCCGTGTTGATCGCGGTCACCTTCATCATCGCCGCCTTTACCGGCCGCTGGCGACTGCCCATGATCGGTACCGCCATGCTAGTGGTCACCATGATCGTGGCCGGTGGCATCTATCCGTTCCTGGTCCAGGAGTACCAGGTCAAGCCGTCCGAAGTGACCCTTGAACGGCAATATCTCGAACGAAACCTCGAGATGACCAGATTGGCCTACGGGCTCGATGATGTGGAAGTGACCCCATATGATGCCAAGGTCACGGCGGAATCCGGTGCCCTGGCCGCCGAAGCGGCCACGACCAACAACATCCGCCTGCTGGATCCGAACCTGGTATCCGCTGCGTTCGCGCAGTTGCAGCAGTTCCGTAGCTACTACGCCTTCCCGACCAACCTGAACGTGGACCGCTACGATATCGACGGCAACGTCGAGGACACCGTGATTGCGGCCCGCGAGGTCACTGTTGATCCCAACGGTTCGTGGGTCAACCAGCACGTGACCTACACCCATGGCTACGGTCTGGTGGCAGCCTATGGTAACCGCGTCGATTCCAGCGGCCGCCCGGACTTCATGCTCGGCGGTATCCCCACCGGCGGGACCCTGGCCAGCGACGAAACCTATGAGCCGAGGATCTACTTCGGTGAGCGTTCACCGGAGTACTCGGTGGTCGGAGGGCCGGAAGGCTGGACCCCCCGTGAAGTCGACCGGCCGAGCAGCGGATCGGAAAGCGACGATGTCCGTTACACGTTCACCGGTTCCGGCGGACCGAATGTGGGCAACTTCTTCAACCGGCTGGTCTACTCGCTGAAGTTCGCCTCGACCGACCTGTTGCTGTCGGATGCGGTCAACGCCGAATCGCAGATCCTCTACGATCGCACCCCGCGTGAACGCGTGAGCAAGGTCGCGCCGTACCTGACCCTGGACTCCAACGCCTACCCGGCCATCGTGGACGGGCGAGTTAAGTGGATCCTGGACGGTTACACCACCTCGAACGCGTTCCCGTATTCGCAGCAGCAGCAGCTGGAATCGGCAGTGACCGACTCGCTGACCAACGCCTCGGAATTTGATCGGCTGTCGGGCCGGATCAACTACATCCGCAACTCCGTCAAGGCAACAGTGGACGCCTACGACGGCAAGGTCGAGCTCTATGCCTGGGACGACCAGGAACCGATGCTCAAGGCCTGGCAGAATGTCTTCCCGACCAGCGTGAAGCCGATGTCGGAGATGTCCGGCGAGCTGATGGCCCACGTGCGTTACCCGGAGGACATGTTCAAGGTCCAGCGTGAGGTCCTGACGACCTACCACGTGGAAGACCCGGACGACTTCTACGAGGCGAACGACGCCTGGCAGGTGCCGAACGATCCGACCGCGACCGGGGAGATCAAGCAGCCTCCGTACTACATGTCGTTGAAGATGCCGACCCAGGACGATGCGACATTCTCGCTGACCTCGACCTTTATCCCGGCCGCTTCCCGCACCGGGCAGCAGCGCAACGTGCTGTTCGGCTTCCTTTCGGCCAACGCCGATGCCGGCACTACCGATGGCGAACGCCATGAGGACTACGGCAAGCTGCGGTTGCTCGAACTACCGCGTGATACCGCGGTACCGGGGCCGGGCCAGGCACAGCAGAACTTCGATACCACCTCGCGGGTGACAACCACGCTGAACCTGCTGCGTCAGGGTGCCTCGGAAGTGCGTGGCGGTAACCTGCTCTCGCTCCCAGTGGGTGGCGGTGTGCTGTACGTCCAGCCGGTGTATGTCCAGTCTTCCGGCCAGACCAGCTACCCGACACTGCGCAAGGTACTAGTGGCCTTCGGCGAGTCCGTGGGCTTCGCAGACACCCTGGGTGAAGCCTTGGATGAAGTCTTCGAAGGCGACTCCGGAGCCGTGACCCAGGAAGGTGATGGTTCCGACGGAGGCGACATCGTCGAAGGCGAGGAAGGTGAGACTCCGCAGACGCAGACCAATGACGAGAAGCTCACCCAGGCCTTGGCGGACGCCAACGCGGCAATCCGCGAAGGCCAGGAAGCCTTGGCTGACGGGAACTTCGCAGCCTATGGCCAGGCGCAGCAGAAGCTGCAGGATGCACTGAACCGTGCGCTCGAAGCAGATGGAACCATCACCGAAGACGGTGACGAGGAAGTCCAGCTGGAAGGTGAAGTGCCCGAAGGGGAGTAATCCCCGAGGGGCTGGGGGATGCCCTTGATTTGCTTTTCACTTCGCGATGATGAAGACTAGTCTAGTCATCGCGGGGTGGAGCAGTTCGGTAGCTCGCCGGGCTCATAACCCGGAGGTCGAAGGTTCAAATCCTTCCCCCGCCACATAGAACAAAAAAGGTGGAAACGAAAGTTTCCACCTTTTTTGCGCGCCCACACCAGAGTCGGGCTGCCCCGGGGCCGGTGCCCGATCCCATGGCGCACTAGTGTGACCGGCGTGGCAGGCTGGGTGCGGGAACGGGGCAGTCCGGGTGCTGGCCGCGGTGCTTGGTTCCCGGAGCGGCCACGAACGGCACCAGCGTCCCGTAACCGTCCGTGCGAAGCGGAAGCCGGGCCCGATGGTGTCCGCTTTCCGCCTCGGCCGCACGTTGGCCACAGTCCAGCTCTTTGGTGGATCCGGGATGCTCGACTTCGCTTCACGGGTTTCGTGACGTCCTGGGTTTCGAAAAACACCCGGTGCGCAACCGCCTGGTGAGGAAGGTCACCGACCCCCGATTGGTCATCGGGTTCACGGATTGGTAATGTTGTATTTACCGACGCGGGGTGGAGCAGTTCGGTAGCTCGCCGGGCTCATAACCCGGAGGTCGAAGGTTCAAATCCTTCCCCCGCCACGATGGCGAGAAGAGGTCCGAAAGGGCCTCTTCTTTTTTGCCCGGATTTCACCCGCAGAAGCCAAAGGCCGTCCTCCCGGGAACGGGAGAACGGCCAAAAAGCGGGTATACGGAACTAGGACTCCAGGATGCCGGACTGCTTGGCCTTCAACGCGGCCAGCCGGGCCTCGATCTCGGTCTGCTCGCCGAGGTCTTCCAGCTGTTCGAATTGGGCATCCAGGCTGGAGGAAGCCAGCTCGGCGGCACCGCGCACCCGTGCCTCCTCACGGCGCACCTTTTCCTCGAAGCGGCCGATCTCGCTGGTGGCGTCCATGATGTTGACGGCCTTGACGGCCTCGTGCATCTGGTTCTGGGCCGCAGCGGCCTTGGCGCGGGCGGTTAGCTCGTCACGCTTGGACACCAACTGGGTGCGCTTGAGCTTCATCTGGTCCAGGCCGGTCTTCAGCTTCTCCACGATCTCGCGCTGCGAGTTGATGGTCGGCTCGGCGCTCTTCATCTCGCTTTCTGCCTGCATCTGGCGCTGGATGGCGACCTTGGCAAGGTTGTCGAACTTTGCGGCATTCGCGCTTTCGCCGGCAGCGCGGAATTCCTCCGCCTTGTTCGACGCGGCCAGCGCCTTGTTGCCCCATTCGGACGAGGCCTGCTCGTCCTCGCGGTAGTCATCTTCGAGCATGCGCAGGTTGCCGATGGTTTGGGCCACGGCCTGCTCGGCCTCGGCGATGTTGTTGGTGTAATCACGGATCATCTGATCCATCATCTTCTGCGGATCTTCCGCCGCGTCGACCAGTGCATTGATATTTGCCTTGGCTAGTTGGGCAATGCGACCGAAAATGGACTGCTTGGTCATTGTGGACCTTTCTATCGATTGTTGATTAAACGTCTGGATTGAAAACCGTCTGGCCTAGAAGCTGCCTCCGGCGCCTCCTCCGCCCCGGAATCCGCCACCTCCACCACCGAAGCCGCCGCCGAAACCACCCCCGCCGAAGCCTCCGCCACTGCTTCCGCCGCCGAAGCCGCCGAAGCCGCCGAAGCCACCACCTTGGCTTCCACCGCCTGACCGGCCTCCGCGCAGAATCGAGTCAATCAGGATCCCGCCCAGCACGGCACCGCCCACCCCGTCGAAGGGTCCACGCTGCCTGCCGCCTCCGAAGCCTCCGCCCCCGCCGAAGTTGTCGACGTCGCTCTCGGCCATGCGCGCGGCCTGTTCGGCCAGGCGGACGGCCCGTTGGGCGGTGGCCAGTGCGGCCGCGGGTTGGTTGTTCGACTGCGACACCGCATCGTCGTAGCAGCGTTGGGCTTCAGCCAGCCGGGTGCGTGCCGAGGAACGGACTCCTCCACGTCGGGCCCGGATGTAGTCCTCGGTGCCGCTGATGCGGGACTGGGCCGTGCGCAACACCGCCTGCAGCTGGGAACGGGCATGCCGATCCTGCTCGGCCTGGTCGCGCAGGCTGTCCAGCTGTGCAGAGAGCGGTTCGCTGGCCTCGCCCAGGTTGGAGATCAGCTGCAACGGGTTGGGTTTGTCCTTCGCCAATGCGTCCTGGACCCGCGTCAAGGCGGTTTCCAGGGCTGCCACCGGACCGGCCAGTTGATGCCGGTTAGCACCATCCAGCATGGCCTTGGCTTGGGTCAATTCCGCCGTGGCATCCTGGATCGCCTCCCGCAGGTCCTGCTCTGCCTGGGACAGCGACTGGGCTGAGCGGCCGATGGCGGCCAGCAGGCCTTCGGCCTGGTCCTGCGCATCCTCGGCTCCGTGGACTAGCACTGCGGCCTGCGAACGATCGTTGGAGGCCACCGCGGTTCGCGCCTCGACCAGGGCCGAGCGTGCAAAGCTGATGCGTTCGGAAGCCTGCGAAACGTTGTCGAGGACCTGGGACGTGGCCGCCGGGTCGTAGCGGGAGGATAACTCCTCGATCTGGGCCATACTTTGTGACAGGTTCTGGTTCAGCCGCTCCAGTACCTCGTCCAATTCCTCGATCCGGGTCTCGGCGTTGGCCTCCAGCTGGCGCAATTCACGGAACTCGTCGGCGTGGGCCTGCAGGGTGTTGTTGACCTCACCACACCGATTGATGATCTCGCCCAGCCAGGCGCGTTGATCCTGCTCGGTATCGGGGATGTGGTCATCGAGTTGTTGTTGCAGGCGGAACGACTCGCTCAGGTGCACCTTGGCGGCGGCCAGATCCTCGTTGAAGGTCTTGATCGCGTCGGCACCGTACTGGGCTTCGGCGAACCCCAGTTCCTGTTCCGAGGAGCGGATCGAATCGTCGGCGGCGACCAGCAGGTGATCTGCCTGCTTGCGTAGCTGGTCCAGTGGGACCAGCTGCTCGGTAGGCGGTGCACTGGAACGGCGCTGCTTCTTCTTGCTGCGTCCGGCCAGCACGACATAAAGCAGAACCGCACCCGCGCCGAGTATCAACAGGATGGGGAAGACCGAGATTCCCCCGCCTGCGGTGGAGGAACCGGTTTCCGCCACGTTGCCAGAGGCCCCGGTGATGCCTTCGATCGCCCCTTCCGCAGCGCCGAGCCAGTCCAGGTCATTAAGCGCAGGGGCGATGAAGCCGGTGTAGATCTGCTGCTGGTAACCTTCCAGCTCGCTGCCTTGCGAAGCCATGAAAATGGCTTGGCGTTGCTCGGTGGCCACTGCGAAGATTGCGTCGCGGCTGCCCATGTTCTTCTGTTCCGCCACCGCCTCGGCCCATTCGGCCGGCTGATCGGGGTCATCGAAGTTCTCGACGTAGACGATGAAGAGACTGGTTCCCGTTTCGGAACGCAGGTGCGAGAGCTGCTGCTCAAGATCGTCAACCGCGTCATCCAGGACGCCGGCATTATCCACGACGAAGGTTCCGGCCGGAATCTCCACCGGGGGTTCGGCATGGCTGGGTAGTGCCACCGAGAACAGCAGCAACACGGCCGTGATCGTTGCTGCCAACAGTCTCCGTGCGGTGAACGGCATTTTCGTCCTTAGCTTTCTGGTGCATAGATGTTAGCTACACAATACCCGTGACAGATTGACAAATTCCTGAAGACGGATGAAATTTCGTGATTCCATTGAGGGTATGGGCAGAAAGTCTTGACAATTTTCGTGGCATGGATGGCAACTCACAGGGGCTACTCAGTTACTGCCGCTTAAGACCACAGATCGAGCCGCGATAATCGATCTCAAGAGACTTACAGGACGAAGGAAACGACGATGAGCCAGCCACCTAGCGAACCGAATGAGAACAACAGCGGCAACACCGATCCGCGGCACCCTGACCGGGCCGACCACGGGCAGAGGCCGGTCGCCGGGCCGCAGCATCCGGCGGTGACTCCGCTCGGCAGCACCGGAGAACCCACTCGTCCGATACCGCAGCATTCCGCTGCCGACACGGGATCACAGCAACCCGGTGATGATCAGAGCACCGCACGGTACCCGAGCGCTGCGGGACAGTACCAGGGGCAACCGTCACCAGCCGACGCATCCGGCCCCAACCCCTACGGAGCCAGTCCCTATCCGCAGCACCAGGCACCGCTGCCGCCGGAACGCCCGGCTCGCAAACGGTATGCCGGGTCCACGCTGATCGCGGGCATGGTGGCCGCGGCGCTGATCGGCGGTGTCACCGCGGCTGGTACCACCTACCTGATGACCCCCACCGGAAGTGGCACGGCGCAGGTGCAGTCACCCCGGGAAGGGGTGGTCATCAATAATCCGGAATCGGTGACCACCGCAACCGCCGCAGCGGCGAAGGCGGCACCCAGCGTGGTGACCATCGAGGCCTCCGGCAACGGGTCGGCAGGCTCGGGATCGGGGATCATCCTGGATGCCGAGGGGCATATCCTGACCAATACCCATGTGGTGACCCTCGGCGGTGCCACCGGTGATCCGGTCCTGAACGTGCGTTTGAACGACGGCAAGGTCTACTCGGCTACCTTGGTGGGTACCGATCCGCTCTCTGACTTGGCCGTGATCAAGGTGGAGGCGGAGAACCTGCTCCCGGCGACACTTGGCGAGTCCGGTAACCTGAACGTGGGGGATACCGCCGTGGCCATCGGGGCGCCGTTGGGGCTCAGCGGCACGGTGACCGACGGCATCATCTCGACACTCAACCGGACGATCTCCGTTGCTTCCTCCGCCGTCCCTGAGCAACAGGCCGAAGGCAATGGGGGCGGCAGCGACTTCCAGTTCGAGTTCCCGGGCATGCCGCAGGGCCAGTCCAATGCCGAATCGATCTACATCAACGTCATCCAGACCGATGCGGCCATCAACCATGGCAATTCCGGGGGCGCACTGGTCAATGCCGCCGGGGAGATCATCGGGGTGAATGTGGCCATCGCCTCGTCGGGGGATGAGGATTCGGGCTCCATCGGCGTGGGTTTCGCCATCCCCATCGATTACGCGAAACGGATCGCCAACGAGTTGATTTCCAATGGCAAGGCCAGCCATGGGCTGCTGGGAGCCACCGTCCAGGCGTTTGCCGCGACCAGCGGGGCAAACCAATCCACCGGCTTCAGCACCGGGGCCCGGATTGTCGAAGTCAATCCAGGGTCAGCCGCGGAAAAGGCCGGATTCGTTGCCGGAGACGTGATCACCGGGGTCAATGGCCGACCGATTCTCGATTCCCAAACCCTGACCGCGGCCATCCGCGAGGTGGCTGCCGGTGGACAGGCGCAGATCACCTATCTGCGCGAGGAGCAGTCGCACACCGTGGATGTTACGGTCGGGACATTGGAATAAAAGTTAATAAAAGGTAAAGAGGCAAACGGTACGTGCAACCAATTCCAGCACGTGCCGTTTGCTTATTATGGTGTAGAAACCCCTTGTTATCGGTGCCCACCGATACGATGAGGGTTGAAGAGATCCTTCTACGGTCGTCTGCGACAGTGAAGACACTTTGTATGAAAGGCGAGAATGAGCGACGCGAGTAGCACACCACTGACGATTCTGGTGCTGGTTAAACATGTACCCGATGCTCAGTTTGACCGTCATATCGATCAGAGCACCCTGCGCATGGACCGCAGTGAATCGATCTTGTCGGAACTGGATGAATACGCCGTGGAAGCGGCCCTTGCGATCGCCGAGGAACGCGGCGGCCCCAAGGCCGGAAACCAGGTGATCGCGGCAACCATGGGTGGCCCCAAAGCCGTAGGATCCATCAAGAAGGCGTTGCAGATGGGTGCGACCAGCGGCCTGCACCTCAATGATGAAACGCTGGCCGGCTCCGACGCCACCGCCACCTCCCGCGCCCTGGCCGCCTTGGTCAAGTACGCCGGCAACGTCGATCTGGTGGTCACCGGCATGGCCTCGACGGATGCCGAAACCGCGGTGGTTCCGGCCCAGCTGGCCGAACGCCTGGAATTCGCGGCCTTGACCAATGCCTCAAGGGTGGAATTCGACTCGGCCGCCTCCGCCCTGACGATTTCCCGCGACCATGGATCCGAGTCGCTGAAGCTCAGCGCCAGCTTCCCGGCCGTGCTCTCGGTGACCGATCAGGCCAATGAGCCCCGCTACCCGAACTTCCGCGGCATCATGGCAGCTAAAAAGAAGAAGACCGAAGAGGTCACTGCGGCTGATCTCGGTTTGGATGCCTCGGCGGTCGGCGCTGCGGGCTCGGGAACCGAAGTGGTCTCTGCCGAGGCCCGCCCGGCGCGCACCGCCGGAACCGTCATCACCGATAACGGGCAGGCCGGCATCGCGCTGGTGAACTACCTGGCCGAACAGAAGCTGATCTAAGGACTGAGCCGAACATGACTTCCGCACTACTCTTTTTCACCGAACTCACCCAGGCTCCGTCCAAGGCCCAACGTGAGCTGCTGACGTTGGCTGCGCGTTTCGACTCCGCGACCGTGGCATTGACCGGCGACATCTCCGAGGAAGCGACCGGCATCGTGGGCAGCTACGGCATCGGCCGGATCCTTCAGGCACCGGCCGGTGACGGTTTCCAGGACCATGAGGTGGGCGTGCTGGATGCCGCCGTCCAGACCGTGAACCCGCAGATCGTGTTGCTGGCCAATGACAGCTTCCACCGGGAAGTGGCCGCCCGCGTGGCTGCCCGTCGGGAAGTCGGGATCATCACCGATGCCATCGATGTGTCCGCCGATCGGACCGTGACGAAGGACGAACTGGCCGGCGCCTACACCGCACGCGTGAACCCCGTGGCGGACCTGGTGCTGGTGACGGTCAAGCCCAATAGCGTCGAGGACGCACCGGCCGGAGGCGAATCCGCCGCAGTCGTCGAACCCCTGGAAGTGGCAGCCTACGCCTCACGGCTCCAGGTGGTGGGCCGTGAGGAGAAACCCGCTTCCGGGCGCCCGTCGTTGGGCGAAGCGCGGATCGTGGTCTCCGGCGGCCGTGGCGTGGACGGGGACTTCTCCCCGGTTGAGGACCTGGCCGACGCCTTGGGCGCCGCCGTGGGCGCCTCACGTGCGGCCACCGACGCGGGTTGGATCGACCACGATTTCCAGGTGGGCCAGACCGGAACGACCGTGTCCCCGCAGCTGTACATCTCCGCCGGGATTTCCGGGGCGATCCAGCAAAAGGCCGGGATGCAGACCAGCAAGTACATTGTGGCGGTGAACAAGGACGAGGACGCGCCGATCTTCGAGATCGCCGATTTCGGGATCATCGGGGACCTGAAGCAGATCCTGCCGCAGGCCGCCGAGGAAATCCGCCGACGCCAATCATGATCGACACCCAACCGTTTATCTCCGGCAGCACGGCCAGGGTACTGGCCTTCGCCGCGCACCCGGATGACCTGGATTTCGGGGCGGCCGGTACCGTAGCCGCCCTGACCAGTGCCGGGGTAGAGGTGCAGTACTGCATCATGACCGACGGGGACGCTGGCGGGTTCGATGACCGCGACCCCGACGAAACGGCCCGGTTGCGTCACCTCGAACAGCGTGAAGCCGCTGCCCGGGTCGGGGTCAACACCGTGCATTTCCTGGGGGAGCGGGATGGCTTCCTGGAGCCTTCCCACCGAGTGATGCGACAGGTGGTCCGGCTGATTCGGCAGATGCGGCCGCAGATCGTGCTGGCGATGCATCCCGAACGGGCGTGGGACCGGCTGCAGCGTTCCCACCCCGACCACCTGGCCTGCGGCGAGGCGGTTACCAGGGCCATCTATCCGGCCGTGGAGAACCCGTTCAGCTATCCCGAGCTGCTCTCCGAGGAAGGCCTGGAGGCCTACAAGGTGCCCTGGTTATGGCTCTACGGGGCGCCAAAGGAACGCGAAAACGCGTTCGTGGATATCACCGGTTACTTTCCCCGGAAAATGGAGGCCCTGCGGGCGCATTTCACGCAGCATCCCGACGTGGCGGCGATGGAAAGGTTTGTCGAGCAGCAGTGCCGGCAGAACGCCGTGCGCGGCGGACTATCCGAGGCGCACCATGCCGAGGCCTTCCACGCCGTGCCGGTCAATGCCGATGACACGATCGCCGGATTCTAACGACCCGCACACGGTTCGAGGTCAAGGGGGACTGAACCCCGGATGCCGGTAACCATCGCAACCAAGGAGGTCCGGGTCCCCGCCATGGCGGGGACCCGGACCTCCTTGGTGTTTGCGGCGGGAATACTCCTAGCCGTCGGCCGGTTCGTCCTCGGCCGGGGTGTCCTCTTGCGGCGCCTGGGGATCCAGCGGCAAGTCCACCGACGCCTCGGTCTGTCCGGTGGGGGAGTCCGGGATCGGGTCCGTTTCAACGCTGATGTGGATCGATTCCATGTCTGCGGCCGGACTGACGCCGCCGGTCTCGTCACCGCCGGAACTGGTGAGCAGCACCGTTACATTGCCCTCGGAATCCACGGCCCAGACGACGAACTGTTCGCTCTCGTCCAAGGCGGGTAGTTCGGCTAGTTCCACAGCCAAGGCATCGGCGGATTCCGAGGTGGTCACCGTGGCGATACCGCCGCTGCGCAGCGTCAGGGTGTTGGATATCCCATCCCCGGCATCCAGGGCCGAGGTGTCATTGGTTGGGCTGGAGGACCTCAGTGAGAAAATCACCAGGGCCAGCACGATCACGATGGCCAATCCGAGCACACCGAAAATCCAGCCGCGCGACTTGGCCGGGCGGGTGGAACGCGATGTGCTGGCTACCTCATCGACAATCCCCAGACCGAGGTCATCGTCGTGTGAATCGTTGCGGCGCTGATCGGAGCTACCGTTCATGGTCTTGAAGTCTCCCGAGGGTTTTGTCGGTTGGGTCAGGTGCCTCCGTGTCCCGGTGCACCCTATCGAGCCTACTGCACAAAGTTGGCATCAACCTGTGACTGGGAAGTGTCGGAGCTGAATGTCCTAGGCGTGCGCGAAACCGTGCTGCCGCCAGGCCTCGAACACCACGACGGAGGCGCAGTTGGCCAGGTTCATGGAGCGGCGTCCCTGCAACATCGGCAAGCGCACCAGGTCGGTGACCCGCGGGTGGGCCTTGTCAGCGGCCGAGAGCCCCACGGATTCCTTGCCGAACATCAGGATGTCCCCGGGCTGGTAGGCGATCTCCGTGTAGACGGTGCTGCCCTCGCTGGAATAGGCGAAAACCCGTCCTTCGCCCAAGGCCCGGAACGCGGCGTCCAGGTCCTCGTGGACGGTCACCACGGCCAGGTCGTGGTAGTCCAGGCCGGCACGACGTAATTTCGCGTCCTCGAAATCAAAGCCCAACGGCTTGACCAGGTGCAGTTCGGTGCCTGTTACGGCTGCCAGGCGGATGGCGTTGCCGGTATTACCCGGAATCTCAGGTGCGTTAAAAAGAATGCGGAACACTCAAACCAGTGTAGTGCCCTTCCGCTTCCGATTCGTTCAGTACATGCCCGCGATCAGCCTGGCCAGGACATCACGATCCACCAGGTTCGGTTGCGGCCCCGAGCCCAGGAAGAGCTTGAGCTCGCGGACCAGACCGGCCGCATTGAGCACATTCGGAGACCCCGCCAAGGCCGGGGCACCCTTGCGGCCGTATTCGATTACCGGTTCGTGGGGGTTGTCCCGTCCGGTCAGCACCAGTGTGTAGGGCACCACATTCATCTGCATGAAGGCCCGCTGCAGCCCCGCGACCTGCAGCGTCGGCGGCTGGGTCATCTTGTTCCCGTGGCGCAGCACCTGCCCGTCAAACATGTAGTAGCCCTCGGGTAGCATCATGGTGCCGATCACGGCCATCCGGTACCCGGCGATGAGCACGTGGTCGAAATGGCCCCCGCCGGGGGCATGCAACCCGTTGACCAACCGGGCGGCGGGCAAGACCGGCAACACATTACGCTGCAGCAGGGAGATCGTGGCTTCCTCGCGGGCCAGCCGGGAGCGCGAGGTGAACAGGCCCCGCTTGCGCGGCTGGCCGTGCACCTGCGTCTTGGATAGTTTCGCCGACAATCCGCTGAAACCCGGATCCTGCAACGCGGGGACGTACTGCACCGGCAGCTGGTTCTTGGGCGGGGTGCCGCTGGGCTTGACCCGTTCGTCGTAGGACCGGGTGGGTGCGCCATGGGCCGCGGTACGGGCATCGGGGGCCGGTCCGGAGCCCTGGAAGGAGCGGTCGTAATCGGTGCGTGCCCGCTCGTTGGATAGCAACTGGTAGGCCTGCTGCACCTGCTTGAACCGTTCAGCCGATCCACCCAGATCGGGGTGCGACTCGCGGGCCGCCCTGCGGTAGGCCACCTTGATCTCGGCCAAGGAAGCTGTTCGTGCAATGCCAAGGATTGCATAGGGGCTCGGCGAACTCATTGCTCGGCAGATGTCCTCTCGACGGAACCGCTCACGGTCGATGAAATCGGGGTATCGAAATCAAGCATAATCGCCCGGTACCGTTTTCCCGTTGCCCGCCGCTGCTCGGTAGGCTTGGTCGGTATGCGGCAGCACAGCGGTTTCCACCGTGTATCGATCGTCTTCCACCCGGGGTCCGGGCGCGGCAAGGCCGTGGCGCGCGCCGTTGAACTGCAGGTCCGGCTGGAGGCTGGAACCCATGAGATCCGGATGCTGGATACCTCGCGGGTGCCGGCCGCGGAGCTGCACAGCACGTTGCGCTCCAGCGATGCGGTGGTGGTGGTTGGCGGCGACGGGCTGATCCACTCGGTGCTGCCCGCCCTGGTGGATATGGGCATCCCCATGGGGATCATCCCGGCCGGTAGCGGCAACGACGCCTGGCGGATGGGTGGTGCCCGCACGGTGCGCCACAGCCTGGACGGGATCGCCGCCTTCCTGGCCGGGCGCGGCAGGATCAGGAGCTGCGACCTGCTGGAGCTGGTCTACGCGGGGCAACCGGACGAGACCAGGTATGTCCTGGGCGCGGTTTCCTGCGGTTTCGAGGCGCTGGTCAATGCCCGGGCCAACGCCTTGCCGCGCTGGCTGCCGGTGTCCCGCTACGCCCTGGCGCTGCTGCTCTGCCTGCCCCGGATACGTGGCAGGCAGCTGGGAATCGAGGCCGTGGATTTCCGGTTCTCGGGCAAGGTGCTGCTCGGCAGCATCGCCAATATCCGTTCGCTGGGCGGCGGGATCCCCCTGTTTCCGCAGGCGCGCGATGACGACGGTGCCGCAAACCTGATGCTGGTGCGCGACACCCCGCTGTACCGGGTGCTGCCCTACCTGCCGCGGATCCTGCGGGGAGCCGGGCACCCCTACCGGAGCACGGCGGTGCTCACCTCGGCCACGGTGCGGTTCACCGGCACCAGCTACGGGGATGGCGAACCGCTGGGTACCGGCGACTTCACACTGACGGTGCGTCCGGGGGCGTTGAGCCTGATGGATCAGCGTGCCGGCGGTACTCGGTAAGCAGCATTCCATCCTCCTCGAGCACCGAATGCAGTTCCAGGCGCACGCTGACTTCCTCGACGGTGCGCGAGATCCGTGAGCCGGGGCCGGCCACCAGCAGCGGGCTGAGACTCACGCACAGCGAGTCGACCATGTCCTGGGCGATGAACTGCCCGAGAATATGCGGTCCGCCCTCGGCATGGATAAGGCCCAGCCCGCGGTCCTGCAATTCCCGGACGATCTGCGCTGCATTGCACCAGTGACCGTGATCCTCCAGCTGGATCAGCTCGACGTTCCGCGGATACCTGCTGCTGGTGTGCTGGTTGACCTCGGCAGCGGTGAATAGCAGCACCGGTGCGGGGCTACGGGTCAGTACCGGTGCGTCGGGTTCGATATTCAGCCCGCGGCTGATGATCGCCAGCACCGGATGGGCATCCATCCCCCTGGCCACCCGCCAGTGCTGGGACTGCTCATCCAGTAGCCCACCGTCATAGCCTTCGGCCCGGACAGTACCGGCCCCCACCAGGATCACCGAGGCCAGCCGCCGCAGCAACGCGAAAACCCGGGCATCTGCCGGGGAACCCAGCCCGGCGGACAGCCCATTGACCTGGGCACTGCCATCAAGGCTGGAGACGAAGTTGAACCGGACAAAGGGGTGTGGTGTGGCAGCGTAGCGCTCCAGGATGTCCTGGTCATCCAGCCCGTGCTGGTGCCGTGGAAACAACGACCGCATTGTCAGCTCCTATCCCTTGCCGGTTGTGGATGCGCCGGCGGGTTCACATCCGACATGTTGTGCACCTGGTAGACCGGTTCACGCCACCCTGCGGCGGCCTCGATCAACCGGACAGTCTGCACCGCCTCGGGAATATTGTGCATCCTGATGATCCGCGCCCCGCCCATGATGCACATGGTTGCGGCCACCATCGAACCGACCATCCGCTCCTGTTTGGGCAGATCCAGGGTCTCTCCGATGAAGTCCTTGTTCGACACGGCCGCCAGCGCCGGGTAGCCCAGGGCGGCGATAGGGCTGAAGTTCCCGGTCACATCCAGGGTGTGGCGGGTATTCTTGTTCAGGTCGTGGCCCGGGTCGATGATGATCTTCGAACCCTCGATCCCGGCATCCAGGGCACGCTGGACCTTGGCCGCGAGATAGTCGCGCACCTGCCCCACCACGTCGTCGTAGTGTGGCCGCGGATAGGCGGTGCGCGGTCGGGCCAACGAATGGGTCAGCACCACATGCACCCCGGCAGCGGCCACCACCTGGGCCATCCCGGGCTGTGAGAGACCGGTGGTGTCGTTGATGACATCCGCCCCCGCGTCGATGGCCGCCTGCGCGACCTCGGGCAGGAAGGTATCCACGGATATGATCGCGTCGCTGCGCTCGCGCACCCGGGCGATCACCGGGACCACGCGTTCGGCTTCCTCACGCCAGGACAACGCCGGACCGGGGGAGAAGGGGACCCCGCCGATGTCCACCCAATCGGCCCCGGCCTCCACGGCCCGCAGGCTGGCTGCCACCGCCTCGTCAAGTCCGAAGGTCGACCCGGCATCGTAGAACGAGTCCGGGGTGCGATTCACCACCGCCATCACCGCGACCCGCTGCGAAAAATCGATGCGACGCCCCGAAAAGCTGTGTAGCGGGTACTTCAGATCAGGCAGGAACATCGGCAATGGATCCTTACTCCGGGGTGCGGTGGACGGCATGTTCCTTAATTCCTATCACTGAAACCGGCTTCGGTCAGGGATTCGGTGCGCGGGATCAGTAGGCTGGAGACATGCAGAACAATCATCTCCCGGCGTCCGCTGGAGAATGGATCATCGAATCCCGTGCCTGCGCGGCACCCGGTACCATCGCCGCACAAGTCCCTGCAGGGTACGAAGCCTATGTGCGGATCCTGCACCCGGCCATGGACGAGGACGGCGCCCCGGTTCGCTGGGCGGCGATTGCCGCCACCAGGAACCACCGGTTGGAGGGCGCAGACCTGTTCGAGGATGTGTCCGGGCTCGACGAGCACGGGGACCCGCTCAGCGATGACGCCTGGGTGGACGGGGACGTGCCGGCCTACGAGTTGCCCATCGACCAATGGCGGGTACTGGCCCGGATCCTGGTCGAGCACCTCGGCACCGGAGGGCTGGTGGCCGGGCTGTGGGCCGGATACGCCTTCATCGAGGGCGGGGAGCGGATCCAGATCGATTTCGAAACGGACCCGCAGGCCAGCGCCGAAGACAACGAGCAGGCCCGCGCACGCGAGCTGGCCCGGGCCCAGCAGCCGGGACTGCCCGAGGAGATCCGGAACAGCCCCACCCTCGACCTGGGCGGGGGATACCGCAACTACCACCTGTTCGCGGTGGACCGCGAACAACTGGCCAGCCCGCTGTGGGCGGTGACCGCCGCCGGCGAACAGCGCCAGCGACCAGGCCTGGTGTTTGCCCGGGACCGGTCGTGGATGCTGTCCACCGAACCCTATGACGACTCCACCATTGTCGGTGGTAGCCGGTCGCTGATCCAGGCGATTACCGCAGCCGCGCAGCTGGAAGCCATCGAGGTCAGCGAACTCACACGAATCGGCCATTCAATGTAGCCCGGGGATGCTCGTACCATTGAAGGGATGAACAACACGCCCGTATACCTCGATCATGCCGCCACCACGGATATCAACCGTGCCGCGTTGGCGGTGCTGAGCGAGCAGATGACACGGACCGGCAACCCCTCCTCCCTGCACGGAGCCGGGCGCCAGGCCAACCGTGTGGTTGATGATGCACGCGGGCAGATCGCCCGGGCGGCCGGAGCACACCCCAGTGAAGTGGTCTTCACCTCCGGCGGCACCGAATCGGACAACCTGGCCCTGAAGGGGTTGTACTGGAATCGCCGGGCCGCGAACCCCCAGACACGGCTGATCCTGCTCAGCGGCATGGAGCACCATGCGGTGCTGGACACCGCCGAATGGCTCCAGGCCCACGAGGGTGCCGAACTGTGCTGGATGCCGGTGGATGCCGACGGGGTGCTGGACCTGCACAGCGCCATGGCCCTGATCGACGAGCACGCCGAACGGATCGCGCTGGTCACCCTGATGTGGGCGAACAACGAGGTAGGCAGCGTGCAGCCGGTCCCGGCGCTCGCCGAATACGCCGCCGGCTACGGCATCCCGCTGCATACCGATGCGGTCCAGGCCTTCACCTCGGTACCCACGGATTTCGCCACCAGCCAGGCGGCCACGATGGCCATCAGCGCGCACAAGATCGGCGGGCCGGTGGGAATCGGTGCGCTGCTGGTGCGCCGTGACATCGTGCTGACCCCCGTGCAACACGGCGGCGGGCATGAACGCAAGTTGCGTTCGGGCACCCTGAATGCCGCGTTGGCCGCCGGCTTCGGTATCGCGGCGCAGGAAGCGTCAGGGCACCGCGAGGCCGAATCCTCCCGGCTGGGTGCGTTACGTGATCGTGCCGTGGCCGCGATCGCCGAGCTGATCCCCGAAGCTGTGCTCAATGGGCCGGCGGATCCCGGCGGCACCGGAAAGCGGCTGCCGGGCAACCTGCACTACACCTTCCCCGGATGCGAAGGCGATTCGCTGTTGTTCGTGCTGGACATGCTCGGTATCCACTCGTCCACCGGTTCGGCCTGCACCGCCGGGGTGCCGCAGCCTTCGCATGTGCTGCTGGCCATGGGACGTGATGCCCGGACCGCGCGCAGTGTGCAACGCTTCACATTCGGGCATAGCACCAGCGACGCGGACGTTGACAAACTATTGGAAGCACTGCCCGAAGCCTATGCCCGGGCCAAGAAGGCCGGCATGGCGGCCGACGAAAGCAGTATCCGTACTGCGGGAACAGGATTTACACGATGAAGGTCTTAGCAGCGATGTCCGGCGGGGTCGATTCGGCGGTGGCCGCGGCCCGCGCCGTCGAGGCGGGCCACGACGTGGTCGGGGTCCACCTGGCACTCTCGCGGATGCCCGGAACCCTGCGGACCGGTTCGCGCGGGTGTTGCACCATCGAGGACTCCTCGGATGCCTGGCGGGCCTGCGACAAGCTGGGGATCCCGTTCTACGTCTGGGATTTCTCCGACCGGTTTTCCGAGGATGTGGTCGAGGACTTCATCAGCGAATACGAGGCCGGACGCACCCCCAACCCCTGCATGCGGTGCAATGAGAAAATCAAGTTCGCCGCCCTGCTGGAAAAGGCCCTGGCCCTGGGCTTTGATGCGGTCTGCACCGGACACTATGCCAAGGTCATCCGCGACCAGGACGGCAACCCGGAACTGCACCGCGCCGCGGACTGGGCCAAGGACCAGTCCTACGTGCTGGGGGTGCTGACCCACCAGCAGCTGGAACACTGCATGTTCCCCCTGGCCGAGACCCCCTCGAAGGCCCAGGTGCGTGCCGAGGCCGCCGAACGCGGGTTGACGGTGGCAAACAAGCCGGACAGCCACGACATCTGTTTCATCCCGGACGGGGACACCCGGGGCTGGCTGGCCGAACGCATCGAGATGAAGCCCGGGGTCATCGTCGACCAGGACGGCAACGAGCTCGGGGAACATCCCGGGGCGCAGGCCTTTACCGTCGGTCAGCGCAAGGGGCTGCGCCTGGGCCGTCCGGCAGCCGATGGCAAGCCACGTTTCGTGCTGGAGATCCGCCCCAAGGACAACAAGGTCATCGTCGGCCCCGAGGCGCTGCTGGCGGTGGACGAACTGCGCGGCATCCGGGTTTCCTGGGCCGGACTGCCGATCACCGAAGTAGCGGCCGGTGCCCGGTTCGACTGCATGGTACAGGTCCGCGCCCACGGGGATCCGGTGGCGGCGGTCGCCCATGTGGAACGCACCGAGCACGGAATCCCGGTGCTGGTGACCCGGTTGCTTGAACCGATGCGCGGAGTGGCCCCCGGCCAGACCATGGTCATCTACCAGGGCAGCAGGGTCCTTGGCCAGGCCACCATCGATTCGGCCCGCTCCACCGCCTGGGATCCGGCCAAGGTCAGCTAGCTTTCCAATTACCTGGGAAAACCCCCGTCGTACCCGGCGGGGGTTTTCTGCTGCCCGCAGGTACCTTGGCCGCCAATCCGGCCCGCGGCAGCGCCAACGCCGCGTCCACAATCCCGCAACACCTCATTGACTAGCGCTCTTGAGTGTTAACCCCGGAAAGCCGGTGCCGCGGATCAACTGCGGCCCACGGAAGCGTATCCACATCTTGAGATGTGAAAGATCTGTCGTATAGTTGACTGAGCGTGGCGCTTATCACCCCCTAGTGTCACGGCGATCACTATGAGAAGGAAAAAGACATGACGCCAAAACTCACCCGTCTTTCGCGCGCAGCGGTGCTGTTGACCGCCAGCGCCCTGGCACTTTCCGCCTGCACCGGCCCATCGGGCTCCACCGACGCTGACGAGGGCGGCGCCGAGACCCCGGCAGCGATCACCCTGGGCACCACCGACAAGGTCACCTCGCTGGACCCTGCCGGATCCTACGACAACGGCTCGTTCATGGTCATGAACCAGATCTATCCGTTCCTCATGAACAACGAACCTGGTAGCCCGGATCCGCTACCGGACCTGGCCGAAAGCGCGGAGTTCACCTCGCCCACGGAATTCACCGTCAAGCTCAAGCCCGGCGCCAAGTGGGCCAACGGCAACGACCTGGACTCGGCCGACGTGAAGCACAGCTTCGACCGCCAGCTGGCCATCTCCGATCCCAACGGGCCCAGCAGCCTGCTGGGCAACCTCGAGTCCGTCGAGGCTCCGGATGCCACCACCGTGGTCTTCACCCTGAAGGTCGCCAACGACCAGACCTTCCCGCAGGTGCTCTCCTCCCCGGTCGGGCCGATCGTCGATGACGAGGTCTTCCCGGCCGACGCCCTGCTCGATGACCAGGAAATCGTCTCCGCCAACGCCTTCGGCGGCCAGTACGTCATCGACTCGTACAACAAGAACAACCTGGTCTCCTTCGCCGCCAACGACGCGTACAACGGAGTCCTCGGTGCCCCGGCCAACGACCAGGCCGCCATCAAGTACTACGCCGATGCCAACAACATGAAGCTGGAAGTGCAGCAGGGCATGATCGATGTGGCCTGGCGTTCGCTGACACCGACGGACATCGATGACCTGGAAGGCCAGGACAACCTGACCGTGCATAAGGGCCCGGGTGGCGAACTGCGCTACATCGTGTTCAACTTCGATTCCATGCCATACGGTGCCGACACCGCCGAGGCGGATGCCGATAAGGCCCTGGCCGTCCGCCAGGCGGCGGCGAACCTGGTGGACCGTGCGGCCATTGCCTCCGAGGTCTACAAGGACACCTACACCCCGGCCTACTCGTTCGTTCCGCAGGGCTTCACCGGAGCCACCGAGCCGCTGAAGGAGAAGTACGGGCAGAACGGCGGACCCGATGTCGAGGCCGCCAAGAAGCTGCTGGAGGACGCCGGGGTGGATACCCCGGTCAAGCTGGCGCTGCAGTACAACCCGGACCACTACGGACCGAATTCGGGTGACGAGTACGCCATGGTCAAGGCCCAACTGGAAACCGAGGGCCTGTTCGAGGTCGACCTGAAGTCCACCGAGTGGGTCACCTACCAGCAGCAGCGTGTCACCGATTACCCGGCCTACCAGCTGGGTTGGTTCCCGGACTACTCGGATGCCGACAACTTCTTGTCACCGTTCTTCGCCAAGGACAACTTCCTGTCCAACGGCTATGACAACGATGCAGTGGATTCGCTGATTGCCGAACAGCGCGGTGAAGTCGACGAGGCCAAGCGTGCGGAAATGATCGGCCAGCTGCAGGACATGGTTGCCGATGACCTGTCGACCCTGCCGCTGCTGCAGGGCGCCCAGGTAGCGGTCTCCGGTAGCGATGTCCAGGGCGTGGACTCGACCCTGGATGCCTCCTTCAAGTTCCGCCTTGGCGTACTGAGCAAGTAAGCCCTGGCCCAACCGGCGTATGCGACGCCAAGGGGGCCTGCGGTGCCCGAACCGGGCAGTATCTCCGCGGGCCCCTTTGGCATGTCAGGGAGCGTTCCCTGATGGCAGCAGCGCCGGAAAACCCGTCCGAAGGAACCTGAATGTCCATAACCCTGCCTGTGGAAGAACCCACACCCAGTGCACCGGAGAAGAAACGCAAGGCGCTGGGCGGCGGCTTCGCCCGCTACCTCATCACCCGCTTCCTGCTGATCTTCCCCACCATCTTCATCCTGATCACCGTCGTCTTCTTCCTGATGCGGGTGACCGGGGATCCGATCACCGCCGCCCTGGGCGGGCGGCTGACCCCGAACCAACTGGCCGAACGCATCGCCGAGGCCGGCTACGACCGTCCGGTGCTGATCCAGTACTTCGAATACCTGGGCCAGATCCTGCGTGGCGACCTGGGCCGGACCATGACCGACAACCGTGAGGTGACCGAGGTACTGCTGACCTACGGGGCCGCCACCTTGGAACTGTCGATCAACGCGGTGCTGGTCGCCCTGCTGATCGGTATCCCGCTGGGTCTGATCGCCGCCCGATTCCGTGACAGCTACTCGGATGCCGCCCTGCGGATCTTCGCGATCCTGGGATACGCCACCCCGGTCTTCTTCGCCGGCCTGCTGCTTAAACTCATCTTCGGTGTGTGGCTTGACTGGCTGCCGATTTCCGGGCGGGCCCAGTGGCAGACCGAACTGGCGCTGAACAACCTGGCCAGTCCCTCGGGGATCTACTGGCTGGACGCGCTACGCAGCGGCAACCTGGCCGCCTTCTGGGATGTGACCGCCCATGCGGTGCTGCCCGCCGTGGCCCTGGGCCTGCTCACCGGCGGTGTCTTCCTGCGCCTGGTCCGTACCAATGTGATCGGCACGCTGGGCCGCGAATACGTCGAGGCCGGCCGTTCCCGCGGCGTCAGCGAATACCGCCTGCTGACCAAGCACGCCTACCGTCCGGCATTGATCCCGATCATCACCGTGATGGGCCTGCAGATCGCCATGCTGCTGGGTGGGGCCGTGCTGACCGAAACCACCTTCGAATGGTCCGGACTCGGATTCAAGCTGGCCGAGTACCTCACCGCCCGCGACTTCGTGGCGGTGCAGGGCATTGTCGTGCTGTTGGCCGTGATCGTGGCGGTCACCAACTTCATTGTCGATGTGGTCGCCGCACTGATCGATCCGAGAGTCAGGTTCTAGAGATGGTTGCAACTACTCCCGTGAGCGAAGCGAAGATCGGCGCGCCCTGGTGGTTGCGCTTGCCGGTGGTATCGCACCTGCGCATGTCCTCCGGACTGCAGCGTGGAATGCTGATCGCCGGGCTGGCGCTAACCGCGCTGCTGCTACTCACCGCGCTGTTCGCCCCGTTGATCGCGCCCTTCGACTTCGCCCAGAACGCCGACGCCACCGGGGCCTTCCCGCGCCAAAGTGCGCCCGATGACAAGTTCATCTGGGGCACCACGGTCTCCGGGTACGATGTCTTCTCCCGCACCATGTACGGGGCCCGGACCGCGGTCTGGGTGATCGTCGCCGCGGTGCTCATGTCCATTTTCCTCGGGGTGTTCCTCGGCCTGGTCTCCGGCTACCTCGGCGGCTGGTTCGACCGTGTCATGGTGGTGCTGAACGACGCCATCTACGCCTTCCCGTCGCTGCTGCTGGCGATCGTGATGTCCATCGTGATCTCCCAGGGCCAATCCTCGCTGTTCGGCGGCATCATGGCCGCGGCGATCTCGATCACCGTGGTGTTCATCCCGCAGTACTACCGGGTGGTGCGTGCCGAGGTGATCCGCCTGAAGGCCGAGCCCTTCGTGGAATCCGCCCAGGTGATCGGCGCCAGCGGCTGGCGGGTCATGTTCACCCACCTGCTGCGCAACGCCACCCGCACCCTGCCGCTGATCTTCACCCTGAACGCCTCCGAGGCACTGTTGACGCTGGCAGGCCTGGGCTTCCTGGGCTTCGGCATCGAACCGACCGCGGCCTCCGAATGGGGTTTCGACCTGAACCGCGCCATGAGTGATGCCACCAGTGGCATCTGGTGGACCGGGCTCTTCCCGGGGCTGGCCATCGTGATGACCGTGCTGGGACTGACCCTCGTGGGCGAATCGATGAACGACCTGAACGATCCGCGGTTACGCCGGATCAGCCGCAGGAAAGCCAAACGAATGATCCAGATGGGAACCAAGGCATGAGCCCTACTGACGCAGGCACCGGCAAGGTGCTGGAGGTATCCGAGCTGTCCATCGACTTCGTCACCGACTCCGGGGCGGTCCCGGCCGTGAAAGGCGTGGATTTCTCGGTCAAGGCCGGGGAGATCCTGGCCATTGTCGGCGAATCGGGATCGGGCAAGTCGGTCACCGCCCGCACCGCGCTGGGCATCATGGCGGAGAACGGTGCCGCCCGCGGGGCGGTCTACCTGCAGGGGCAGAACATGCTCACCGCCAGCGGAGCCCAGCTGCGGGCCGCCCGTGGACGCGATGTGTCCATGGTCTTCCAGGAGCCGTCCACCGCACTGAACCCGGTGTACACCGTGGGCTGGCAGATCATGGAAGGGATCCGCGCGCACACCAGGATGAGCAAGAAGGAAGCCCGCTCCCGCGTCATCGAGGCGATGGGCCAGGTGGGCATCCCGGACCCCGAACGGCGGGTGGACTACTACCCCCACCAGTTCTCCGGCGGACAGAAGCAGCGCGTGGTCATCGCCGCCGCACTGGCGATGAAACCCTCGCTGATCGTCGCCGATGAACCGACCACCGCCCTGGACGTGACCGTGCAGGCCGAGATCCTGGCCCTGTTGCGTGAGGTCCGTGACGAACTGGGCACCGCGATCGTGATCATCACCCACAACATGGGGGTGGTCGCCGATATCGCCGACCGGGTGATCGTCATGAACAAGGGACTGGTCGTCGAGCAGGCCGCGGCCACCACGCTTTTCGAGAACCCCGGCCAGGACTATACCCGTTCGCTGCTGGCCGCGGTGCCGCACCTGGGACGCAACAGCGCCTCCGAGGGGCTCACCGAACGCCCGCACGCGCAAAGCAAGGTCCTGGTGGAGGCCAAGGACCTGTACATCCACTATCCCGGACGGTTGGGGGCACCGGGGTTCACCGCGGTCGACGAAGTGTCCTTCAGGATCCATGCCGGCGAAGTCTACGGCCTGGTGGGGGAGTCCGGTTCGGGCAAGACCACCATCGGACGCACCATTGCCGGGCTGAACAGGATGACCGCCGGCTCCCTGCAGGTGCTGGGCTATGAGATGGCCGAATTCAAGGAACGAAGTTTCAAGCCGTTGCGCCAGGATATCGGATTCGTCTTCCAGGATCCGGCTGCGAGCTTCAATCCGCAGCTGACCATCGGCGAATGCGTGGCCGAACCGCTCAACGTGCACCGCGAGCTGACCCCGCGGGCCACCCGGGACAAGGTCGCGGCCTTGTTGGAATCGGTGCAACTGCCATCCTCCTACGCCGGCCGCTACCCGCATGAGCTTTCCGGAGGGCAGCGCCAGCGGGCATCGCTGGCCCGCGCCCTGGCGTTGGATCCGAAGCTGCTGATCGCCGATGAGCCGACCAGTGCGCTGGACGTGTCGGTGCAGGCCAAGGTGCTGGAGCTGTTCAAGCAGCTGCAGCAGGAGCATGGATTCGCCGCCCTGTTCATCTCCCACGACCTGGCCGTGGTGGACATGCTGGCCAGCTGGGTCGGGGTGCTGTTACGCGGCAAGCTCGTGGAGGAGGGGTTGGGTTCCGCGGTGCTCAGTGCACCGAAGAACCCCTACACCCAGCGCCTGATCGCCTCATTGCCCGTACCGGACCCCCGCGAGCAGGCCAAACGCCGGGCGCTGATCGAGGAGCTGAACCGGAACAGCTGACCGGCCATCCGATGGACCCGTCGACAACATCCTGTCGGCGGGTCCAAAGTCATCGAATGCGTACTATGACCACGGTGGAAGTAAACTGGGCGCATGAGCGAGCCGAATAACAATACCGAGGCCACGGACTTCGACCCGCACTCAAGTTCCCTGCGCGGCGAGGTTGAGCAAAGCGTGTTGGAGGAGCTGTATTCCATCCGTGGCAGCATCGACAATTATGATGCCCAGCTGGTTTACCTGCTGGCCGAGCGTTTCAAGGCGACCCAGCGGGTCGGACACCTGAAGGCCCGGCACCAGCTGCCGCCGAGCGATCCCAATCGGGAGAAGTCGCAGATCGAGCGCCTGCGCCAGCTGGCCCGCGAAGCGCACCTCGACCCGGAATTCGCCGAGAAGGTCCTGAACTTCATCATTTCCGAGGTCATCCGCCACCACCAGAACATCTCGGAATCACACCACAATGGATAACCCGCCGACATCCGATGCCGTGGCCGCGGCCGAGGAGTCGGTGCACGTCACCTGCCATGCCGCCTTTGCCGGCAAGGAAGCCCTGGAGGTGCACCGTGTCGTGCGCGGGGAATTGGGCGAACCGAACCTTGCGGTGTTGCCCGAACTACCCGAGCGCGGGATCTGGGCCGAACCGGTCGCCCGTAGCGCCGCGCTGATCACTGAACTCGGCTTCGACCTGCAACCGCATGGGTGGCGTGTGGGCGTAGCGGACGGGATCGACGCCCGCCGGGCCCGTTCGCTGCTGCGCAGCGACGAGAACCTGCTGGCCGACGTGATCGGAGCGGAGAAGTCCGTCTCACGGCGCATCAAGCTCTCCATCATGGGCCCCTGGACGCTGGCAGCCAACCTGTACCTGTCCAATGGCGAGCGCGTGATCAGCGATCACGGGGCCCGCCGCGATGTCATCCAGGCCTACACCCATGGACTGGGGGACTGGCTCACCCGGGTGCGGCGCATCACCTCGCTGGAACACTTCACCCTGCAGTTGTGCGAAGAGCAGTTGCCGGCGGTCCTGGACGGAACCATACCCACCGTCAGCGGCTACCGGACCCTGCGCTCGCTACCACGGCAGGAGGTGCGTACGGGGTTGAAGGAATTGGTCGAAACCATCGAAACCGAACACCAGGTGTCCTGGATCAGTGGCCTGCCGCAAGCCGACCCGAAGTGGCGCGAGCGCGTGGATCTGCTGGAGCAGGCCGGAATCACCGGGATGATCTTCGATCCGCGGACACTGGATTACCGACAATGGGAGCGGATGGCCGGACTGGTTGAGTCCGGTGGCCAGGTCTTCCTGGAGGCATTGGACCCCGCGCAGCGACCGCCGGGCGTGGTCCAAGGGGTCAAGGACCTCCTCAAACCATGGCGCACGCTGGGCCTTGAACCGGCCACACTCTCCGCCTTGCGGCTGATGCCACGTGGGGATTTCCGCACCAGCAGTCCCGGTGAGGTCCTTCGCTGCCTGCAAAGCCTCACCGGTTATGCCCAAGCCCTTGAGCAAACACGGATCGACGCCTAGGTTACACGCCCAAGCTCCGGGGCCACCGGGGGAAACCGGCGTGTTCTCATGTATCTTAAGAACAATGGGGTAAAGAACTTACCCGGCGGTATGCTGTGCTCGTGCCATGCACCGATATGTTGGTTTCAGGGGGAAGTTGAATGAAGGCGAAGATCTTGGTCGTCGATGACGACGAGGCGCTGTCGGAAATGATCGGCATCGTTCTGCAGAACGACGGATTCGAACCGGTCTTTTGCTATGAGGGATCTGGAGCCTTGGAAGCCTTCCGCGAAGCCAACCCGGATCTGGTGCTGTTGGATCTGATGCTGCCCGGAATCGACGGGATCGAGGTCTGCAAGCTGATCCGCGCCGAATCGGATGTGCCGGTGGTGATGCTCACCGCGAAATCGGACACCGCCGATGTGGTGCGCGGCCTGGAATCCGGGGCGGACGACTACGTACCCAAACCGTTCAAACCGGCCGAACTGGTGGCCCGGGTCCGCGCACGCTTGCGCCCGGCCGAAACGCATACGGCCGAGACACTGAACGTCGGGGATGTGAGCATCGATGTGGCCGGACACCGCGTGACCCGCGGCGAGCAGGTGCTCTCACTGACCCCGCTGGAATTCGATTTGCTGGTCACCATGGCACGTAAGCCATGGCAGGTCTTCAGCCGTGAGCAATTGCTCGAAGCCGTGTGGGGTTACCGCCATGCGGCAGATACCCGGCTGGTGAACGTGCACGTGCAGCGCCTGCGGTCCAAGATCGAGAAGGATCCGGAGAAGCCGGGAATCATCCAGACCGTTCGCGGGGTCGGCTACAAGGCTGGTTCGTCAAGTTGAACCAGCGCGCAACGACCGGAAAAGAACTAGTCCCGGTCGACGTGCGCAACGCGGAACTTCCCCGGGCTCCGCGGTTCTACCGTCTCAAGGCCTGGGTCTTTCGTCCCCTGACGGTCCTGCGGCGTCGCTGGAACCGCCACCTGATGTACCGTACGGTGGCCTCCACCTTGCTCTTCACCTCGCTGGCGCTGCTGGCGGCCGGGGCGTTCCTGTCCAACCAGATCGCCAATACGTTGTTCACCGAACGCTTCAACCAGATCGCCACTGAATCCGAACGGGGCCTGAGCCAGGCGCGCTCGATCTTCGAATCGGCGGCCACCACCGACAGGGTGTCCACCCAGTCACTGGTCAACAGCACGCTCAGTACCCTGGAAGGCGACGGGGCCAGCGTCGTGCGCGACTTCGTGCTGGTGCCGTTCCCGGGAGACGAGAACATCTACGTGGCACCCACCGCCTCGGGACAGCTCACCAGCCGGATCATCCCGGAGGACCTGGCCGAACGGGTCATGAACGATCCGGGTATCTTCTGGCGCTCCGTGGAGATCCGCACCGGAACCGACCAGGTGCCGGGCATCATCTTCGGAACCCAGGTCCTGTTGCCACCCGGAGTGGACTACGGGCTGTACCTGGTCTACGACCTGAGCAGCGTGCAGAACACCTTGGAGTTCATCAACCGCGCCATGATCCTGACCGGATTGATCCTGCTGCTGGTGGTCGGGGTCATCACCTGGTCGGTCAGCCGGACCGTGGTCCGCCCGGTCGCCGATGCCGCCTACGTGTCGGAACGCATTGCCGCAGGGGACCTGGACCGGCGCATGAAGGTGGCCGGTCAGGACGAGGTGGCCCGTCTGGGCACCGCGTTCAACCACATGGCCGCCTCCCTGCAGGACCAGATCACCCAGCTGAATCAGCTTTCGGCCATGCAGCAGCGTTTCGTCTCTGACGTCTCCCACGAATTGCGTACCCCGTTGACCACGGTACGCATGGCCGCAGAGCTGATCTACGATGCCCGCGAGGACTTCGACCCGATGACCTCGCGTTCGGCCGAATTGATGTACAACCAGATCGAGAGGTTCCAGAACCTGCTCAACGACCTGCTGGAGGTCTCGCGTTTCGACGCCGGCGTGGCCGTACTGGACCGCGAATCCACCGACCTGGGCACCATTGTGCGCAAGGTCATCGATACCGCCACCCCGGTGGCCGACGAATACGGTTCGGTGCTGCGCCTGAACACCAGCGGATCGGGCTGCGTGGCGGAGCTGGACCCGCGTCGCGTCGAGAGGATCCTGCGCAACCTGGTACTTAATGCCGCGGAACACGGTGAAGGTCACCCCATCGACATCACGATCGGGCAGGACGAGGATGCCGTGGCCGTCTCGGTGCGGGACCACGGAATCGGGATGAGTGAAGAGGCCTTGGCCCATGTCTTCGACAGGTTCTGGCGGGCCGACCCGGCCCGCAAACGCACCACCGGTGGTTCCGGTCTGGGGCTGGCCATCGCCAAGGAGGATACGGCCCTGCACGGGGGACGGCTGGAAGTCTGGGGCGCCCCCGGTGTGGGAGCCAACTTCCGTCTGACGTTGCCGCGCACTCCGGGCGGCACCATCACCAGTTCACCGATACCATTGGAACCCAGCGCGGTGCCTGATTTGAGCGGGGCGAGCATCCCGGAGCATTTCCCGCTCACCGGCGAACTGCCCAAGATCGGGTTCGTACCGTTGCTGCTGGATGATGTGTTGGATGACGACATCGCCGATCCGACGATCGAAGAGAAGAAACGGGCAGGAGGAGCAGACACCGATGGCGCGTAACCTCTACCGGATCATCGCCGTGGCCCTGACCGGCCTGATGGTGCTCTCCGGCTGCGCCGCGATACCGCGTAGCTCGCCGGTGCAGCAGATCGAATCGCAGCCCATCGACGAGGAACTGGACAACTACAGCTTCACCGCGCTTGGTCCCACCGAAGGGGCCAGCCCGCGCAGCATTGTCGAAGGTTTCATGGAAGCGGGCATCTCATTGGCCCAGGATTACGCGGTGGCCCGCGAATTCATGGCCCCGGAGCTGAAGAACGAATGGAAGGGCACCACCCGTACGCTGGTCTACGATGCCAGCTCGATCATCGGCGCCGAGTCGGAAAACCGCTACACCGTCCAGTTGGAAATCACCGCCGAGGTTGACCAGTACGGGATCCGCACCGAGTACCCGCCGCATTCGACCCGTGCGGTGGATATCGAACTGACCGTGGTCGACGGGCAGTGGCGGATCTCCAACACCCCGGACGGCATCATGCTCGAGACCAGCTACTTCGAGCGGATCTTCGCCCCGCGATCGCTGTACTTCTATGACTCCAGCTACAACTACCTGGTTCCGGACATCCGCTGGTTCTCCTCGCGTAGCGGAGCGGCGACCTCCATCGTGGAGGCGTTGCTCGCTGGCCCCGCACCGCACCTGGAGAATGCGGTCCTCTCCGCATTCTCGCCAGCCAGCTCGTTGATGCGCTCCGCGGTTCCGGTCAAGGACGGTACGGCCACGGTGGACCTGAACGCCGAGACCTTCCAGGACAGCTCTGACTTGGCCAAGCAGTTGATGCAACGCCAGCTCTCGGCCTCCCTGGATGAACTGACCTCGGTCGAACGGGTCCAGATGCAATCCGAGGAGTCCGATGTGATCATCGGTCCCCTGGCCACGGACTACGTTGAGCCGCAGATCAACCCGAGCACCCCCGATACCCTGGTGGGACTGGAGGATGACCGACTGGTGTACGTCAAGGGACGCAGCATCATACCCGTCGGAGGGGTGCCGGATCTGTCGCAGTATTCGCCGCGTGCACCGGCCATGGCACCGGTGGGAAACCGGTTCGCGTTCCTTTCCGGTGACGGCACACGACTGATGGGTGTTGACGAACATGGCCAGGTAACCCAGATCGCCAGCGGCACCGACCTGCTGCGCCCGTCCATGGACGTCGCCGGGTGGACCTGGACGGCGGATAATTCCGAAAGCAATCCGATCATCGTGGCCCCGGCCGATCCCAACGTGTCGGGGGAGACCCGCCCCATCACTGTCAGCTGGCTCAGCGGGGAATCGGTGGACTCGCTACGCATTTCCCGTGACGGTTCGCGGGCGTTGTTGGTGGTCCATGACGAGGAACGCACCCGGGTGCTGGTGGCCGGGATCGTTCGCGATACCGATGGGGTGCCCCGCGGCTTGAGCGAACACCCCATGGAGATCTTCCCCAGCGTTCCGGCGAATACCGCCCTGTGGAACTCCGACCAGTCCATTATCGTGGCGCAACTGGGCCGCAACGAGTCGGTGCGAGCCGAATTGGTGACCTTCTCCGGCGGCAGCGAACAGTTCTCCCCGCTACTGGGCATGGTGAACCTGGCGGTGGGTGTTGGCGAACGGCGCCCGGTTTACGCCGGAACCCTGGGTGAATTGCACACCCGGGTAGGCAACACCTGGCGGGTGCTGGAGGATTTCGCCGCGGACGTCTCCTACCCGGGATAGTTTCCACAGCCTGTGCCGGCACCGGCAATGTCCGTCCCGGAACAGGCAGGATGGTCCCATGGCATCACAATGGGACCGGATCGTGGACGATCTCGCACTCAGCACGCCGGCACGCACCGCCGAACGGGCTGTGACCGAAACCCTGAACCTGCTGCTGCCGACCAGTTGCGCGGTGTGCGAGACCGCGGACCAGCGGTTGTGCCGGCAGTGCCGGAGCACGCTGAACCGACTGCTGCATTACCCGCCGGTGCCACGGCAGCTGCGGATGGTCGTCGAGCTGCCCGCGTACCAGCGCGGCATCCTCGCCTGTGCGGCAGGGATGTACGCCAACGAGCTGGCCCGGGCGATCCTGGCGTTCAAGAACCACCAGCGGCTATTCCTTGCGGAGCTTTTTGCGCCGTATCTGGCGGCCCTGGCCAACACGTTGTGCCCGCCGCAACCTGCGGGCCGTTCCATCTGGCTGGTTCCGGTGCCCAGTTCCCACAAGGCGCAGGCCACCCGCGGATACTGGCCGGTCCAACAGATACTGCGTTACGCGTCAGGTCATGGAATGCTCGGGCCGTCCCTGGAATGCCGGCCCATCCTGAAATACCGGTTGGCCAACTCCTTCGCCGCGGCGCAAAAGGGGCGAAGCGGCCGCCAGCGCCGCGAAGCCAATACGGCGCTCTTCGCCTTCGATGCGCTTCATGAAGGGCAACAAATACTGCTGGTCGATGACGTGCTGACCACCGGTGCCACCCTGTCGGCGGCGGCCCAGATCTGCACGGCAGCCGGATACCGGGTGATCGGCGCGCTGGTCGTGGCGCTGACGCCGGCTCCCCAGGGCGACGCGCGGTAGCCGATTATGCTGACCGCGATAAGAAAAATGGGCGTCTGATAGTGGAATATTCAGCGATGTGGCATATGGTGAAGTATGGGTTGCATCACAGATGCAGCGAAGGCCCATCTTCAGTCCGGGAGCTGAGAAAATCCCGGATTGTTGTGTCACCCGACTCTATTTTGGAGGACACCATGGAGCTGAATTACAGCGGCCGCAACATCACCGTCTCCGATCGTTTCCGCGAATACGTGGACGAGAAAATGACGAAGGTCGAGCAATTGACCACCAAGGTGCAGCGGATCGATGTCAAGGTTGTCAAGGAAGCCCACGCCCGTAACCAGTCCACCGCGCTGTCGGTGGAACTGACCGTGGTCAGCCGGGGACCGGCGATTCGCGCGGAGGCATCTGGCGCGGACAAATTTGCGGCCTTTGATGTGGCATTCTCCAAGTTGCTTGAACGCCTGCGCAAGGCGCGCGACAAGCGCAAGGTCCATCGCGGCAACCACACCCCGGTGGCGGTTCACGAGGCGACCAGTAACCTTCCGACCATCTCCACGGACAAGACCCTGGTGGAGCAGACCCTGGAAAACCAGGCAGCCGCCGAGGCCGCTGCGAAGGAAGAGGATTCGCAATACACCCCGGTTGTGATCCGACGCAAGGTGTTCCCCGCCGAGGTCATGAGCATCGATGACGCGGTGGACCGCATGGAGCTGGTCGGCCACCCGTTCTACCTGTTCATCGACGAGGCCAACGGGTCCCATTCGGTGGTTTACCGCCGTCACCAGTACCAGTACGGTGTGATCACCCTCGATCCGTCGCTGAATGAGGACGATGAACTGCCAACCGAAGTCCGCGGATACCGCGACGCCTCGGTGAGCTAGTCCAAACCGCACCAATTCGGTAGCCAACTGACCCATATGAGCGGCCACGGAGATCTGAGCCTGAAACAGGCGCAACGGATCGCCGTGGCCGCTCAGGGTTTAACCGGACAGCGAAACGACGCGGCCAGCTCCCGGCAACGGATCGCCCAGGTCTTCCGGGGCATCGGCCAAACGCAGGTGGACTCGGTCAACGTGGTCTGCCGGGCGCACTACCAGCCGCTGTTCGCCCGACTGGGACCCTACCGCACCGAGGACCTTGACGAGCTGGTGTCCACCTCACGCAGCGGTGTCACCGAGTACTGGGGGCATGAAGCCAGCTTCGTCCGCAGCGAGCTGATCGGCGACCTGCGGCGTTGGCGGCGGGGACATTGGGCAGACCAATCCGCGATGTTTACCGATGCCCAACGGTCGTTGCTTGAGGACGTCCGGGGTTACCTGCGTGAGCACCCCGGCTCGTCGGCCCGTGATATCAGCAATGCCTTGAAGGTGCCTGGCAACACGGAAGGAACCCATTGGGGGTGGAACTGGAACGACACCAAGCTCGTGACGGAGTCGCTTTTCTGGAACGCGGAGATACTGAGCCTGGGCCGCAACCGGCAGTTCGAACGGCGATTCGCCCTTGCCGGGCAGGTGGTGGACCTGGAGGAACTGCACCCGGCGCATGACCGGCATGAATCACTGCGCCGACTGGTGCGGGCTGCGGCAGGCAGCTTGGGGATCGCCAGCGACAAGTGCATCGCCGAGTACTACCGCCTGCCGCTGCGGCCGGTCAGGCAAACCGCCCGGGAACTGGTGGAGGCAGGGGAGCTGGAGCCGGTGCGGGTACAGGGCCAGCCCGGACACCTGTTCATGCCCCGTGGCACCCCGGTTCCCAGCCGCATCACCCGGACCGTACGGATCCTCTCGCCCTTTGACTCCATGGTTTTCAACCGCGCCCGATTGCAGTCCCTGTTCGGTTTCCACTACCGGATCGAAATCTACGTGCCCAGCTCCAAGCGGCTATACGGATACTATGTGTTCCCGATCCTCTATGGGCATGAATTCGTGGGCCGGGTGGACCTCAAAGCCGATCGGAGGGCCGGGGTGCTGCGGGTCCAGGCCCTGTATTTCGAGGGGGATCCGAGCGACGATCTGCTCAGCAGCACCCACGACGAGTTGTGGCGCATGGCGGGGTGGCTGCAACTGGAGCGGGTGCATGTTGGACCTGAGCAGGTGCTGTGCAGCCCATGGACTTTAGCCGCAAATGCCAAACCCAGACGGGAAATGAGCTTGTAGGCAGGATTACTCACGTAGACTGGGGAACGCCAGAATTTACTGTGCTTGAGATATTGGGAGCTACCACGTGGCATCATTGCTAGAACGTATTTTGCGTACCGGCGACAAGAAGATCCTGAAAAAACTCCGGGTCTACGCGGACGCAATCAATGCGTTGGAGAGCGAATTTCGCGATATGACCGACGAGGAACTTCGCGGGGAAACCGAGAAGTTCCGGGCGCGGTATACCGAAGGGGAATCCCTGGATTCGCTGCTCCCAGAAGCTTTTGCCGCTGTGCGTGAAGCTGCAGACCGGGTGCTGGGTATGCGTCACTTCGACGTGCAGATGATGGGTGGCGCCGCATTGCACCTGGGAAATATCGCGGAAATGCGTACCGGTGAAGGTAAGACCCTGGTTGCCACGGCCCCGGCCTATCTCAACGCGCTGACCGGCAAGGGCGTGCACGTGGTCACGGTCAATGACTTCCTGGCGGAATACCAGTCGGATTTGATGGGCCGTGTCTTCCGATTCCTGGGGATGAGCACCGGTTGCATCATGTCCAATATGGATCCGGCCACACGGCGCAAGCAGTACCAAGCCGATGTCACCTATGGGACGAACAACGAGTTCGGTTTCGACTACCTGCGTGACAACATGGCGTGGAGCAAAGAGGAACTGGTCCAGCGCGAACACCACTTCGTGATCGTCGACGAAGTCGACTCGATCCTCATCGACGAGGCCCGTACCCCGCTGATCATTTCCGGGCAGGCTTCCGGGGATGTGAACCGCTGGTACACCGAGTTCTCGAAGATGATGAGCACGCTGGAACGCGACACCGACTACGAGGTGGACGAGAAGAAGCGCACCGTCGGTGTGCTGGAGCCCGGGATCGAAAAGATCGAGGACCACCTGGGCATCGACAATCTCTACGAGGCGGCCAACACGCCGCTGATCGGCTTTCTGAACAACGCCATCAAGGCCAAGGAACTGTTCAAGAAGGACAAGGACTACGTGGTGGTCAACGGCGAGGTCATGATCGTTGACGAGCACACCGGCCGCGCATTGGCGGGGCGCCGCTATTCCGAGGGTATGCACCAGGCCATCGAGGCCAAGGAAGGGGTGCAGATCAAGGCCGAGAACCAGACCCTGGCCACGATCACGTTGCAGAACTACTTCCGCATGTACGAGAAGATCTCGGGCATGACCGGTACCGCGCAAACCGAAGCCGCCGAGTTCATGGGCACCTACAAGCTCGGTGTCGTGGAAATCCCCACCAACCGTCCTGCGGTTCGTGTGGACCAATCGGATCTGATCTACAAGAACGAGATCGCCAAGTTCGACGCGGTCGTCCAGGACATTGCCGAACGACACAAGACCGGGCAGCCGATCCTGGTGGGCACCACCAGCGTGGAAAAGAGCGAGTACCTTTCGCGGCTGCTGGCCAAGCAGGGAATCCGCCACGAAGTGCTCAACGCCAAGAACCACGCACGTGAAGCGGCGATCGTGGCCATGGCCGGTAAGAAGGGTGGGGTCACCGTGGCCACCAACATGGCCGGCCGTGGTACCGACATCATGCTCGGCGGTAACGCCGAGTTCATCGCCGTGGCCGAAATGGAACGGCGCGGACTGGACCCGGAAAACAATCCCGAGGAGTACCAGGCCCAGTGGGATGAGGTTTTCGCCAACGCCAAGAAGGCCGTGGCCCGCGATGCTGAGGAAGTCTCGGCACTTGGTGGCCTCTACGTGCTGGGGACCGAACGCCACGAGTCACGTCGAATCGACAACCAGCTGCGTGGTCGTGCAGGGCGCCAGGGCGACCCCGGTGAGTCCCGCTTCTACCTGTCGATGACCGATGACCTGATGCGCCGCTTCAACTCGGGTATGGCTGAGCGGATCATGAATAACCCCTCCATGCCCGATGACGTTGCCCTGGAATCCAAGATGGTGTCCAAGGCGATCGAGTCCGCCCAGGCCCAGGTCGAGGGCGTGAACGCCGAACAGCGCAAGAACGTGCTGAAATACGATGACGTGATGAACCGCCAGCGTGAGGCCATCTACACCGACCGCCGCCGCATCCTGGAAGGCGACGATATCCACGAGAAGGTCGAGCACTTCCTGGAAGATGTCATCAAGGCCATGGTGCTGGAAGCCACCCAGATCGGTCACCCGGATGAGTGGGATCTGCGCCAGCTCTGGACCAACTTCAAGCAGGTCTTCCCGATCGCTCTGACCGTGGATGACCTGGTCGAGGAAGCCGGGGGAGTTTCGCACCTGAGTGCCGAATTCATCGAGACCGAGGTGCTTTCCGATGCCCGACTGCAGTACCAAGCGCGCGAGGAGGCTGTCGGCGCGCAGACGATGCGCGAACTCGAACGCCGTGTGGTGCTCTCGACCATTGGACGCAAGTGGCAGGAGCACCTCTACGAGATGGATTACCTCAAGGAAGGTATCGGCCTGCGTGCCATGGCCCAGCGTGACCCGTTGGTTGAATACCAGCGCGAGGGCTACACCATGTTCCTGACCATGATGGAGGGTATCCGGGAGGATTCCATCGGCACCCTGTTCCACCTGGAATTGCCGACAGGAGAGAAGAAGCCGGAGGAAATCAACGGTGCCCTGGTCGAACCGGCCAAGCCCCGCAACCTCCAGTTCACCGGCCCGGACGAGGACGGCGAAGCCAGCACGAAGCGAGAACAAGCTTCTGGCAACAAGAACAAGAAGGTGGCCGCCGGCGCTGGCGGAAGCAAATCCAAGAAGAACAAGAAGCGCTAGAGAACTTCCAGTTCGGTCACTTGCCACCGTCCGTGCCATGGCTCCAATTTCAGGGCCACGGCACGGACGCGGTGTTTAAACGCAAGCACAGCGGCACATTCGTAGGCGCCGGAAGCCGTCAATTCCATCCTGATGGTGCGCACACAACCATGGCTGGTTCCCTCCGCAGGATCCAGGGTCAGGGCCCTGGTCTCGATGAGTTGTTGGCACTTGAGCTTTTCGATACAACGCGGTTCCACGGCGAAGTTCAGTTGCCACAGGCCACGGTGTCCGGCCAGGATCTCGAACACGGCCCGAGCCACCGCATGGCACAGGTGCACGGCGGCCAGCCTGGTGGTGCGGGGAACCGGGGCACGGTGGAAAATATGGTCCATGGGTTTGGCGATCTGTGTCGGCGACTCATGGCGCAAGGGATGGTACGCGGTTCCGCCGGAGAGCCGTACGGTGAGGTTTGCTGCCGGATGCGAGTGCCAGGGTGCAACGGGACGCAGTGGTTGGGCGGTCAGCGACATGATCTACACCTTTCAATTTCCGGGGGTGGGTAATAGCAGGACCGTGCCAATTCGCAGAAAATGCGGGTCTGGGCCTACCACTTCACGGTTCGCAGCATGGATCCGAGGCCAGTAGACAGCCACGTCGGTGATGCTGGCGCTGGGCCCCAGGCGTTTGCGGGCGATATCCCATAGGGTGTCCCCGGACAGGACCACCACTTCCTCAACGACTTGCCGGGAACCGACCTGTGGGGCTGGGCTGCCCACCGAACGGGAGAAGGTGACCGCCGTATTGTGCGGGAGCCAGCTGGGAACCGGGACGAGCGTTGCCGTTCGAGGCCCGGCATCCGAATTCGTATCGGCCGCCGGTTCCTCCAACTGGCTGGTTTGCACTCCGGGGGCGGCAAATGCCGGTACCACGGACGATCCGACCAGGAGGCCGGTGTTGAGCGCTGACACGGCCAGGCCCCGCAGGATCCGCGGCGAATTCCGATGGAGCCGTTGTGCAAGTCGTGTCCGACCGGTGCGGGCCGCCCAGATCGAGGCGTACTGAAGCAGTAGCCCCACAACAAGCCAGAGGATGTAGATGATGGCGACCAGTATCAGTGCCTGGAGGAAAACTCCGGTCTGGGGCGGAAGGTTCAGGTTCCGCCATGAGGCAACCGGTATCTGGTTCAGCTGGCGTAGTGCCAGCGACATTAGGATGCCGAAAACCACGAACGTAGCCGGTAGGAGTGCAAACCTTCCCATGTTCCACATGACATCAGATCTCCTAGTTTGATCCTGTTTGATGTTATTTGATATTGATAGTCGCACTTTTATCCGATTAAGAGAAGGCTCTTGGCGGAAAATTGTGAAAAACGTAGAGTGGCTCCATGAGATGGGAAACACTGTTTGCGGATCTGGAGGCGCAGCTGGAGGCGAGGCTCGCCGGGGAACTTCGTGAGGAAATCGCCGAGTCAACGCGGGTGGAGCAGGCACGTCAAACGCTGGATGAACGATTGACGGGGTACCGCGGCCTACCGGTGTCGCTGCGCCTGTGTGGTTCAGCGGAAGTGAGCGGAGTGGTCGGACCGGTGGGATCGGACTACCTGTGCTTGGAGGATTCCTCGAACAGGTGGCTCATTCGCCGGGCGGCAGTGCAGTCCCTCATCCTGCCTACCCGGCGCGGTGGCCATCCCGCGGTCCTGGTCCGGACCAAATTCGCTGCCGTGATCCGTGCCCTACTACGGGACAGGACGCCGGTGGGGGTCTACGGTATGGACGGGCGCAGTCTGGGCGAAGGAACCCTGCAGCAGGCAGCCGAGGATTTCCTCGTGCTCGGTGTGCATCCCCGTGACGAATACGCGCGCGGACGCAGCATCCAAGCACAGGTCTTGATCCCGTACTCCGCCGTGGCCTGGATCGTCACGCAGGCTATCGAGTAATCCACAGTCCCAGGGCGGCTCTTCCGCCGGAGGGCTTCTTCGATTAGGCTCACCAGCACCATGCGAGACATCGAGACAAGGTGAAAATCGTGGTTGCAGAACAGCGAAGTGTGCACAAATCGGCGGCTACGGCACCCCGGCTGCGCCGGGCTGGGTGGAAAGAGCCCCGTCTGTTGCTGGGACTGCTGCTGGTGGCTGCCTCGATTGTCGGCATCGTTTTCCTGGTTAATGCCATGGACGAACGAACTGGTGTCTACGTGGCCAAGACCGATATCACCCTCGGTGAGCCGATCACGGACACCAATACCGAAGTCGTCCAGGTGCAGCTGGGGGAGTCGCTGCGGCATTATCTTCCGGCGGCTGACGGGGCGATGGACGGGGTGCGGGCCAACACCTACATTGGTGCCGGCCAACTGATCGCCCAGGATTTCATCACGCGCAGTGAACTGGGCTCACGCCGTCCGATCAACATCGATTTGCCGGTGGATCTTTCCCCGGCCATCACCCCGGGTAGCCGGGTGGATGTGTGGATCGCCCAACGCGAGCCGGGGTCGGCCACGTACGGCACCCCGGAGCTGTTGGCCAACCTCATGGAAGTCTCGGCCCGTAGTGAGCGAGCGGCGGGTCTGGTCGGCCAGCGCGGGGTCAACCTCGAATTGCTGGTGGAACCGGACCACTTGGAACCCCTGCTTCAGGCTCTGGCCAACGAATCACGGATTATCGTGGTCTACAACCCGGCTGGTGACTCCCGATGAGCATTCCGGTTGTGGTGCTGGGCCAGAACCCGGAGCTGGTGCACCGGATCGAAAGCTACCGTGGGGACCTCATGGTGGCCAGGGTCTGCCAGGAGATCTCCGAAGCGGTGGCAGCCTGCGCCGCGGGTGTGGGACAGGCGCTTATTGTCTCGGACCCGGAGTTGATGCTGCCCATGGAACAGGTCGACTACGTGCGTGAGCATGAAGTGGTCCTGGTCTTGCTGGACGACAAGCCGGTGAGCACCCCCGGGGTACTCAGTGCGACACCAAGCGGTAGTGCCGCGGAACTGGAAAGCCTCATCACCCGTGGGCTGAGGCAGTTTCTGGATGCAGTGGATAGTGCGAATCCCGGCACGGAGGACGGGGTGCCTCGACAGGAGCGCGCCAAAGGCAGCGTGACGACGTTCTGGGGTGCCGTGGGGGCGCCGGGACGCAGCACGCTCGCGTTGAATTTCGCGGTCGAGGCAGCAGTCGCAGGGCAGAAGGTGATCCTGATTGACGCCGACACCTACGGTGCGTCGATCGCCGTCCAACTGGGATTACTCGACGAGTCGGCCGCCGTCGCGCAGATCTGCCGGGTAGTGGATACCGGCCACTATGACGTCGCACGGCTGGAATCCGTATGCAAGTCGCTGCAAGTGGGATCCGCGGTACTGACGGTTGCCTCCGGGATCCCGCGGGCCAGCCGTTGGCCGGAGATCCGTGCCGCGTCGCTGCGCCGGGCGGTGGGGGTCTTCAAACAGCACTATGACCGGGTGGTGCTGGACGTGGCTGCGCCGGTGGAGACCGATGAGCAGCTCAGTTTCGACACCCGGGCCCCGCAACGCAACGGGGTCACGGTGGAGGCCTTGCACTTTTCCGACGAGGTGTTCATGGTCGTCGCGGCCGACAGCGTCGGGATTCCCCGTGCCATCCGTGCCATCGACGAGCTGAACGAGCAGCAGGTGGCAGCCCCGCTGCGGATCCTTTTCAACAAGATCGGTACCGCCGCCGCAGGCCGCAGTCCGCGGCGTGGGGTCTCCGAGGCCTGGGAGCGGTTCGGCCCCTCCTACCCGATTATCGGGTTTCTGCCCGATGACCACCAGACTTGCCAGGCGGCAATACTGGCCGGCAGCGCGCTGCTGGAGCTGGCTCCGCGTTGTGCATTACGCTCAGAAATCCGTGCCCTGACCCAGAAGAATCTTCCATTTCGCACAGGGTCAAACAAAGGGCCCAGCTGGCGATCCAAGATGTGAAGTGACCCACGAAAAAACGCGATAGGCTGGAGACAATCGTGTATTCGCAATGGAGCGAATCGTTGATCTTCACTCTTGGAGGCGTTCAGTTGAACTCGTCGGAATCGGTCGTGTCAGAAGCATTCGTCAATGCGACACTCAACAACGATCTGATCAGTGAGTACTACAAGCAAATAGCCAGGGAGGATTTTGCCGCCTACCAGCCGGGGGAGCTGGAGGATCGCGTGGCAACCCACCTGGAAATCGGGTTTACCAGGAAGCCCCAGACCGCGAACGTCGTCTTGCAGTCCGCTGCCGGTCGCTCCGTGGTGTTCATCGTGACCGACGACATGCCTTTCCTTGTCGACTCGGTCACCACCGAACTGGTTCGCCAGAAACTGCCGATCCACCTGGTCGTCCACCCGACCTTCGTGGTCTCCCGGGATACCGGAACCGACCAGATCCGTTCACTGACCCCCACCGATGCCCAGCACGTGGCCAGTGGAGACACCGCCGCACTCTCGGACCTGAGCACCCTGACCATGCAGGGCACCCACACCGCCGTGGAATCCTGGATCTCCATTGAACTGGACCGCGAACTCGACCCGGAACAGGGTGAACAGATCCGTGCCGGACTGATCGGCATCCTGCATGATGTACGCCAGGCCGTGGAGGACTGGCCGATCATGCTTGATCGTGCCACCGAAATCGCCGCCTCATTGCCGCGTATCACCGGCGCCGACGAGCTACCGGACCTGGACCAGGCCGTGGAACTGCTGAACTGGATGGCAGATGGGCGCTTCACCTTCCTGGGCTACCGTGATTACGAGCTGGTCACCGAGTTCGGCGAGGATGTGTTGCGCGCGCGTGCCGGCAGCGGCCTGGGTGTGATGCGAGACGTGGATGACCGCGGGCCCCTGCACCTGACCAAGCGCGGACGCGACACCGCCCGCGACAAGCGGGCGCTGGTGATCACCAAGGCCAACGCCCGGTCAACAGTGCACCGCGGCACCTACCTGGACTACGTGGGAGTCAAGAGCTTCGACGCCAACGGTGAGGTCAACGGTGAACGCCGCTTCATCGGCCTGTTCGCCTCGACCTTGTACACCTCCAGTGTCACCACCGTGCCGTTGGTCCGCGAAAAGGTGGACGCGGTCTTGAGACATGCCGGTTTCGCCCCGGACTCCCATTCGGGCAAGGACATCGTCACCATCCTGGAGTCCTACCCACGTGATGAACTCTTCCAGATTTCCGTTGAGGACCTGACCCAGACCGCCCTGGGGATCCTGCGCCTGCAGGAACGCCGGCGTACCTCTGTATTCCTGCGCTCCGATGACTACGGCCGCTTCATGTCAGTGATGGTCTACCTGCCGCGTGACCGCTTCTCCACCCTGGTGCGCCAGCGCATCGAAGGGGTGCTGCAACGCGCCTTCAACCCGGATTCCATGGAACACGATGTGATGATGGGCGACTCCACCCTGGTGCGACTGTTCTACCGCATCCGTTTGCAGCGCCATGGCCTGGCACCGGTGATTGATCGCAAGGCCCTGGAAACCGATGTGGCACGGGCCGTACGTTCCTGGGGCGAAGCCGTGGGCGATGCCGCCCACGACCAGCTGGACCCTGACCAGGCGCGCACCCTGGCCCGGTCCTGGTCCGAGGCCTTCCCCGAGGCCTACAAGGTGCAGTTCGAAGTCGAAGACGCGCTGGCCGATATCGAGCGGCTGGCGCAGCTTGATGAGCCGACCCAGGATGGGCCGGTAGTCTCCTTCTACGAACCGGTCGAACAGAACGAGGACATCCCGGTCACGGTCCGCATGAAGATCTATGTGAACCGCCCGCTGACGCTTTCACGGATCCTTCCGGTTCTGCAGGATCTGGGACTGGAGGTCGTTGACGAACGCCCGTTCGAGCTCAAACCCGAGGGCGGGGAACAACGTTACATCTATGACATGGGGCTGAAGATCGATGAGGACATCGACTTTGCCAGCGTGCAGGAACAACTGGCCGAGACCTACTCCGCCGTTGTCCGCAACGCCGCCGAATCCGATGAGCTCAATGCATTGGTCCTGCGCGAGGGACTGCACTGGAACGAAGTGGCGATGCTCCGCGCGTACGCCCACTATCTGCTCCAACTCGGGGTTCCGAACTCCACCGATTTCATCGCGAGCACCCTGGTTTCCAACGCCGCGGTCACCCATGGAATCGTGAGCCTGTTCCACGCCATCTTCGATCCGAAGCTTTCGGCCGAGGCATCGGAAAGTGCACGGCAGGCAGCCCACGAGCAGATCACCGCAGCCCTGGAGGCCGTGCCGACACTGGATGCGGATACGCTGCTGCGCCGATTCGTCAAGGTCATCGAAGCCACCAAGCGCACCAACTACTACGCCGTGGGCAACGCGCTGGGCTTCAAGCTGGCACCCAACGAGATCGACTTCGCCCCTTTCCCACGCCCGAAGCACGAATTCTGGGTATACTCCCCGCGTGTCGAGGGAGTGCATTTCCGCTTTGGTGCCGTGGCTCGAGGCGGCCTGCGCTGGTCGGACCGGCGAGAGGATTTCCGCACCGAAGTCCTGGGCCTGGTCAAGGCCCAGATGGTGAAAAACTCGGTGATCGTGCCCACCGGCGCCAAGGGCGGTTTCTACGCCAAGCAGCTGCCCAATCCCGCCGTGGACCGTGGCGCCTGGATCGAGGAAGGCAAGGCCTCCTACCGGATCTTCATCCGCACCATGCTGGAGCTGACCGACAACATCGTCACCGATGAGCAGGGCCAGCGGGTCATCCCGCCGGTTGACGTCGTGCGCCGCGACGGGGACGACACCTACCTGGTGGTAGCCGCGGACAAGGGCACCGCGACCTTCTCAGACACCGCCAATGCGATTTCCGAGGAGATGGGCCACTGGCTCGGCGACGCCTTTGCCTCGGGCGGTTCGGTGGGCTATGACCACAAGGGCATGGGCATTACCGCGCGCGGTGCCTGGGAATCGGTGAAGCGCCACTTCTTCGAATTGGGCATCGATACCCAGAGCGAGGAGTTCACCGCAGTCGGGATCGGCGACATGTCCGGGGATGTTTTCGGCAACGGTTTACTGCGCACCCGTACCGTAAAACTGGTGGCTGCCTTCGACCACCGGGACATCTTCCTGGACCCGGACCCGGATCCTGCAGCGTCCTTCGCTGAACGCCAACGCCTGTACGACCTGCCGCGTTCGAGCTGGGCCGACTACAACCGTGACCTGATTTCAGCCGGCGGCGGGGTCTTCTCCCGCTCATTGAAGTCGGTGCCGCTCAGCCCGCAGATCCAGCAGCTGTTGGGCCTGCCGGCCGAGACCACGTCGCTGGCCCCCAATGACCTGCTCAAGGCGATCCTCTCGGCCAAGGTCGACCTGCTGTACAACGGCGGAATCGGCACCTACATCAAGGCCAGCACGGAAAGCCACGGCGAAGTCGGCGATCGCGCCAATGACGCGATCCGCATCGACGGACGACAGGTCCAGGCGCGGGTTATCGGCGAGGGCGGGAACCTGGGCATGACGCAACTCGGACGCATCGAGGCAGCCAATGGCGGGGTGATTCTCAATACCGATGCCATCGACAACTCCGCGGGGGTGGACACCTCCGACCGTGAGGTGAACATTAAGATCTTCGTGGATCGTCAGGTCAAGGCCGGTGCCATCGAGCCCGAGGAGCGTGCCGACTTCCTGGTTTCGATGACCGACGATGTCGCCGAGCTCGTTCTGCGCACCAATTTCGACCAGAATGTCTTGCTGCTCAATGAGAAGCACGCGGCCCGCACCTGGTCCCCGGCCTATGGCCGGCTCATGGACTGGTTGGAGGAACACGCGGACCTGAATCGTGCTCTGGAGTTCCTACCCGGCAACGAGGATCTCGAAGCACGCCGCTCGGCCGGGGGATCGATGACCACCCCGGAACTGGCAGTGCTGACCGCCTACGCGAAGATCCAATTGGCCCAGTCGCTGTCGGGGACGGAGCTGATCAAGGACGACTACTTCCTGGCCACGATTAAACGCTATTTCCCGGCCAAACTGGTCGAGCGGTTCGGCGATGAACTGGATGCCCACCCGCTGCGTGCCGAGATCATCGCCACGGTGGTGGCCAACGAGATCGTGAACATCGGCGGCATCACCTATATCTTCCGGGCCATGGAGGAATCCAGCGCGAGTGAAGAGCATATTGCCAAGGTCTTCTGCGTACTGCGTGAGATCTACGAGTTCGAGCGCTGGTTCCAGCAGATCAACGAGCAACCCGCAGGGTCGAACCTCGAATACTGGAGCCGTCAACACCATGACATGCGTCGGTTGCTGGACCGGGCCACCCGGTGGATGCTGAACCATGCTGATCTGAGCCAGAGTGTCGGCGAGCTGGTGGACCGCTACGCCGCAATTGTGCAGGACCTGCGCGGCCAGCTCCCGGAGCTGTTGCGGGGGGTCGACGCGGCCCGGTTCACCACCTGGCGCCAGGATGCCATGGAACACGGGCTGACCAGCGAACAGGCCACGCACTGGGCGGCGCAGTTCGAGTCCTACACGCTGCTGGACATCGCCGACTTCATCTTCCGTACCGGGTCCGATGCAGAGAAGGTTGCGACCACCTATTTCGCCCTCTTCGCCCGATTCGAAATCGATGCGCTGCTCAACCGGATCACCGCGTTGCCGCGCACCGACCGCTGGAAGGCGCTGGCCCGGGCGGCATTGCGTGATGATTTGTATGCCACGGTGATCGACATGACCGGGGACGTCCTGGACGTGGCCGGGCAGCTTCAGTCCGCCGATGCGCGTGTTGCGGCATGGGAGGAAGCAAACGCGGCTAACCTTGATCGTGCGAAGAAGATGTTCCAAGAAGTGAACAGCCTGGAACGCGATGACATGTCGTCGCTGTCCGTGGCCCTTCGCCTGCTGCGTTCGATCGTCCGGAGGAAGTAAACACACCATGGCCCTCATCACCGAGCAACTGCGGAACCAATCTCGGCTCGGGCCCGGTGATGAGGACTGGCTCCACCTGCTGGTGGGGGACTGGCAACTGGTTGCGGATCTGGCATTCGCCGACCTGGTGCTCTGGTTCCCCACCGGGGACGGGTCCTACGTGGCCCTGGCCCATGTGCGCCCCTCAACCTCGCATACCGCCTTCCACACCGACTTCGTGGGGGAGCGGATCCGCAAGGACTTGAGGATCATGGTAGACCGCGCCTGGGAAACCAGTACCCTGCAACGCTCAATCGAGCAATCGCTGGATCTGGCAGGCCAAAGCACCGTCCAGGCGGTCCCCCTGGTTCGACAGGGACGCAAGGTCGCGGTCATCACCTCGCATTTCGACCTGGCCTCCAGCCGTACTGCATCGAATCTGGAACTGGTCTACCGGCAGAGCGCCGAGGACCTGTTGACCATGGGCACTCGGGGTCTATGGCCGGATTTTGCCAGCCCCACCGGCTCGCGGCGTGGTGCGCCACGTGTCGGGGACGGGTTCATCCGGCTGGATGCCAGTGGTGTCGTCGAATACGCCAGCCCCAATGCGGTCTCGGCCTTTCGCCGCCTGGGGGCCGCCGAGGTCCTCCAGGGGCAGTCGCTATCCGATGTGACCATGGCACTGGTCAGCGACCGTCGTGTTATCGATGAAACCCTGCCTTTGGTCCTGCAGGGAAAAATGCCCTGGCGCACCGAAGTCGAATATATGGGAGTCAACCTGTCCTTGCGGGCAGTTCCCTTGCGCGATGAAAAACGTCGCTGGGGTGCCCTGGTGCTCTGCCGCGACGTGACGGAACTGCGCCGGCGTGAAAAGGAATTGGTCACCAAGGACGCCACCATCCGTGAAATCCACCACCGGGTGAAGAACAACCTGCAGACCGTAGCCGCACTACTTCGCATGCAGTCGCGCCGGATGCACACCGAGGAAGGCAAACAGGGGCTGGAACAGGCCATGCGCCGGGTTGCCACGATCGCCTCGGTACACGAGTTCCTGTCCAAGGGCCTGAACGAGACGGTCAAGTTCGATGACCTCATGGACCGGCAGTTCCGCCTGATCGTGGAGATCGCCTCGCCGGGCCAACGGGTACAGACCGTACGCGAAGGCGAATTCGGAATGTTACCTGCCGAACTGGCCACCCCGTTGTCGTTGGTGATCAACGAGCTGGCAACCAATGCCGTGGAACACGGGCTGGCTGGGCGTGATGGCCAGGTAAGCCTGGTGGCCGAACGTTTCACCAAACACCACCAGAACTGGTTGCGGGTGGGCGTTAGCGACAATGGGCACGGGATGCCGGAGGAAAAGGTGACCGAGGGGTTGGGATTGCAGATCATGCGGACCCTGGTGACCAGCGAGCTGCGTGGTGAGATCCTGTGGACCCAGGCCGACGGGCAGGGAACCAAAGTGGTCATCGAAATGCCCCTGGAGCTGCGTAAACCGGCGTCTTAGCCCGCACAGATGAACTCCAAAAAGGGGGGTGGGGTGGAAACCGTTCGGTTTCCACCCCACCCCCTTTTGTACAAGGCGATATCAGCGGTAGAGGCGCATATGGGCCTTGACGCTGGCTACATAGGATTTGGTGTCGGAGTACATGCCGTACTTGCGTACGCCGCCGAGCCCCTGGTAGTAGGCGGCGATGGCCTGATCCAGGTTCGCGGCGTTGTCGAGGTTGTACTTAATGGTCGCGACACCGGCGGTGACGTTGTCCCGCGGATCAAGCAGGTTCAGCTGGCGGCCCACCCTGGTCGACATCCACTCACCGGTACTCGGGATTACCTGCATGGTGCCGATGGCGTTGGCCGGAGACACTGCTCGCTGGTTGAATCCTGATTCCTGGTGGGCGTGGGCCAAGGCCAAGGCCGGATCCACACCCATGCTCTGCGCGGTGCTGCGGATCAGGGACTGCATCTCGCCCTTACTTGGCACGGAGATGGAATCCAGGTACCGCTTGTTCTCATTGGCGCTGCGAACTGTGGCGTCGGGATAGGTGCGGCCAAGGAAGGTGTTGCCGATTTTCTGCTCCGACTCTTGGCTAGAGTTGGGCTTGACTGCTGAACCGCTAACGGTGAGCTTGGTATTGATCTGCAGCGGAGTCTGCGAACTGATCTGCGGGTTCAGATCCAACAGGCGGCTGAGCGAAATACCGTGGGCAGCGGCGATTCCGCCCAGGGTATCCCCGGCCTTCACTGTATAGCTGCTGGTTGACTCGGACTTCTGCTGCGGTGCGCTTTCGGCCTTGGGAGCCGACTGGGACGACGAACCACCGGTGAGGGTGAGCTTGTCACCCGGGTAGATCAGCGACTTGCCGTTGAGGTTGTTCAAGCTCAGCAGCTTGCTCAGGCTCAAGCCGTGGCGGACTGCAATAGCGCCCAGGGTATCGCCGGCCTTGACGGTGTAGCTCGAGGCACCGGATGATGTTGATCCCGTGGAGGTCTGCTTTGTTGAGGATGATCCGCTGGATCCGAAGTTCAGTTTCTGTCCGATGGTGATCCGGTCGCCGGAGGGGTTGCCTGCGGCTTTGCGGACCTCGGTCAGGGAGACGCCCAGCGC
>NZ_JAPCHW010000002.1 GCF_026107515.2 Glutamicibacter sp. MNS18
CGAGGTCTGCTTTGTTGAGGATGATCCGCTGGATCCGAAGTTCAGTTTCTGTCCGATGGTGATCCGGTCGCCGGAGGGGTTGCCTGCGGCTTTGCGGACCTCGGTCAGGGAGACGCCCAGCGCCAAGGCGATGTGTCCCATGGTGTCGCCGGCCTTGACGGTGTAGCTGGAGCCGGACAGGTTTGTTGAGCCCTTGGCGTTGGTCGAGGTCTGCTTTGTTGAGGATGATCCGCTGGATCCGAAGTTCAGTTTCTGTCCGATGGTGATCCGGTCGCCGGAGGGGTTGCCTGCGGCTTTGCGGACCTCGGTCAGGGAGACGCCCAGGGCCAAGGCGATGTGTCCCATGGTGTCGCCGGCCTTGACGGTGTAGCTGGAGCCGGACAGGTTTGTTGAGCCCTTGGCGTTGGTCGAGGTCTGCTTTGCGGCCGAGGACTTCTCCGGCTGGCCCGGGACCTTGAGCTTCTGGCCCGCACGGATCAGGTCGCCGTCAAGATCATTGATCTTCTTCAACTCGGCCACGGTGGTGTCGTACTCCCGGGCCAGGGTCCACAGTGACGAGCCCTCGGCAACTTTGATCTCCTTGAGCTGCTGCTGTGCAGGAAACCCAAGAGTCGGAATACGCGAGGCAAGCAAGTTGGCCTTGATGTGTTCCTCGGCGATCTTCACTGTTTCAGCGGTAACACCCTTGGGTGCTAGAAGCGAGGAACTCTGCAACTCAACAGGCGCGGCCTGCGCCGGGACTGCTGCAAGGCTTCCCAGGACAACAGCGGGAATTGCAGCACCAGCGACGGCACCTAGCGCACTCTTGGTGACTCGATTCGAAACTTGGGGCATGAATTCTTCCTCGTTTTAAAGGCTTCGGTGAAAACGCCGGCAAGACGAACACGATGAGTCAGTCGATGCTCATGTGGATCGTGTTGCAATTGTTATCAAAGTGATACCTGAAAATTTACACTACTAGTGAGTCGCATGGAAACCAGTGGGACGGGGTTTCCCGATCTTTTTATACGCCGTGGCGAAATTGTGGGAACCTTTAAGGGTGAAAGAAATTGAGAACCTTGTAGGTGAATGGCGGGCGCTACCGGATCTGGCTGAAGAGCTGGATGTTGATATCCGCCAAATTCACCGGTTGATTGATGACCGAAAAATCGTCGCACTGCGCGTAGGGGAACGACGGGTCCGCTCTGTTCCGGCACTATTCGTCATGGATGGTCAGGTGGTGGAGAGCCTCAAAGGGACACTGAGCGTGTTGCAGGACGCAGGGTTTACCGACGAAGAGTCGGTTCGCTGGTTGTTCACCGAGGATGACACCTTGCCCGGAACTCCCATGGACGCACTGCGAGCGGGGCGGAAAACCGAGATTCGCCGCAGGGCACAGTCAATGGCCTGGTAGATGCAATTGACCCGTTGGCCAAAGTTCTTGGCCAACGGGTCAATTTTTGTCTGAACGGGTATTCGTTGAGGAGTGGGCAGTCGAACTTTATCGAATGTTGACTATTTGCTCCGTTTGGTCACGGCATCGCTAAGAAATGACATTCCGGCCAGCGCGAGGTCATGAACGGGAATCTTGGACATCGCCGCCATTGCGTCATTGGTCAATTGGGCAATATCGGTCTCGGTCTCGGCCAAGGCTCCGCACTCTCGAAGAATCGTGCTGATCTGTTCGACTTCGTCGTCCCTCAGATCCGGGGCCCCGAGGCGACGGGCAATGAGGCTCTTGGATTCCGTATCGGCTAGCAGCATAGCGTGGGCGATCAGCTCTGTGCGCTTGCCTTCACGCAGGTCATCCCCCGCAGGTTTGCCGGTAACCGAAGGATCGCCGAATACCCCCAGTACGTCATCACGGAGTTGAAAGGCTTCACCCAGAGGCAATGCGAAGGCCTGGTAGGACGCGAGGAGTTCCGGCCCGGCACCAGCCAGGGCGCCACCGAGCAGGAACGGATTCTCCGTGGAATACTTGGCGGACTTGTAGCGCACGATTGTACGTGCACGTTTGACGGCCTCGGCGGGGTCATAAGACGAACCGGCGGATTCCTCGAGGATATCCAGATACTGTCCGGCCATGACCTGAGTTCGCATCTGGTTGAAAATCTTGCGGGCAGCCGGACCTACCGATTCGACGGAAGCGAAGACCTCTTCACTGAGCGATAGGCACAGGTCGCCGGCGAGGATGGCGCTGGCCCCACCATAATGAGCCGGATCCCCGTCTAGCTGTAGCTCAAGATGCTGGGCTTCGAATCGCTTATGGACGCTGGGCTGACCACGGCGGGTGTCCGAACGGTCAATCAAGTCATCATGAATCAAGGCGGCAGCTTGGAAGAGTTCCAAAGCGACACCGACTTTGACTATGTCATTGGTTTCCGACTGGCCACCAGCACCAAGGAATCCCCAAAACGCAAAGGCCGGACGAAGTCGTTTTCCGCCACGAGTGAGCGCCTTGATCGCATCCACCAGTGCCACTGCACTGGTGGTGATGGATCCGACTTCTAGCGCCTTCTCAGCCAAGAAGTCGTCGAGGGTGACAGCCACGCGTTGCATGTAAGTCCGGGTCAGCTTCTCAGCTTCAGGCGCAAGGTCAACGATGGACTGTGGCAAAGACATTCGAATCCAATTTCTCTGGGGGAGCGAAGGGGGAAGTGGATATCTCCACTCTACCGCGAACTCACTTCCGGTCAGACAAGTGCAAATGCAGCCGCCAGCTGGCTTCACGATCGCTACCCACGTGTCGGACACTCTCACTAGACTATGGACATGAACGCCAAGCCCGAGCGAGCCATTTTGCATGTCGACATGGACGCGTTCTTCGTCTCCGTAGAATTGCTCTCCCGTCCCGAGCTGGTCGGCAAGCAGGTCATTGTCGGTTTCCCTGCTGGCCGCAGCGTGGTTCTCTCGGCATCCTACAACTGCCGGTCCATGGGGGTGCGCTCTGCAATGCCCATGTCCCAAGCCCAGGCACTGGCGCCACACGCCGTGATCATCGAACCGGACCACAGATCGTATTCTCGGATGTCCTCACTCATCATGCAGTACTTCTCCACGATTACTCCATTGGTCGAACAGCTGAGCATCGATGAGGCTTTCCTGGACGTTACTGGAAGCATGCGCCGGCTCGGAGGGCCGGTCGCGATTGCCCGGATGATCAAGGGTCACCTGGCCAGCGAACTTGGACTTCCGGCGAGCGTGGGTGTGGCCCGAAACAAATTCGTAGCCAAGCTGGCCTCGGAACACGCCAAACCCGATGGGCTGGTCGTGGTTGCCCCTGGGCGTACCCTGGAGTTCCTGCACCAGCTTCCGGTGCGTGCCTTGTGGGGTGTAGGGCAACGAACCCTTGAACAGCTGCACCGGGCCGGTATAGAGACTGTGGCCCAATTGGCGGCATTCCCGGAGGCCGCGATCATCCAGCGCTTCGGCGAGCACGGGAAGAACCTGTACCAATTGGCCCATGGGATCGATGACAGGAAAGTGGAGCCGGTGCGTAAGGAAAAATCATTGTCCGCTGAACATACGTTTGACACGGATCTGTGGGATGCCCGACACCTTGAAGACGAACTGGTTCAGTTGAGCCATAAGGTCGCCACCCGGCTACGCGGAAGTTCGAAACTTGCCGAAACCCTGGGAATCAAAATCAAGTACGCGGACTTTACGACGGTTAACCGTTCTAAGACCTTGCCGGTTCCCAGTGATTCACCTTCGCAGATCAGCCAAGGTGTGGTTGAACTGTTCAGGAAGCTCCAGCCCTTGGAGAAAGCCGTGCGACTGGTCGGAGTCAGAGTGGAGAAACTGGCTGATGGTGACAACGGGCTTCAGCTGAGTCTGGACCCTATGGAGGAAAAAACGCGTGAAGCCGAAAAAGTCGCCGATTCCATTGCACTGCGGTTTCCCGGTGGGAGGCTGACTCCCGCCAGGTTGGTCAAAGCGCCCAAATCGCCCAGCGACGAATGATCAATACCCTAAGGTTTCACCAGAATGCGAGATCAACTAGCAGACGGGCATCCTGAAAGACTATCCTTGAAGGTACATAGAAGAATAAGCCGGAACAAATCCCGGCTTCTGGACGTTCTATGAAGTGACGGCGGTACAAACCGTCATGGAAGTGATTGGGAGGAGAGGACGATGCCGCTATCCGAGCATGAGCAACGTCTGCTGGAACAGCTGGAAAAGCAGTTGCATGAAGATCGTCGCTTTGCTTCCAATATGAAGGCGCCTGGGAACACCGGCAGGCTTTCCACCCGGCATATCGCGCTGGGTGCATTGGTCGTAATCATTGGTCTTGGCGCGCTGATCTTCGGTATTTCGCAGCAACTGGTCATTATCGGGGTTATCGGATTCATCGTGATGTTTGCTGGAGTGGCCTTGGCACTGACCAAGTCTTCGACGGGGAAGATCGGAGGCACTTCGGCCCCCGGTGGGGCGAAGGGTACCGGCCGCGGGAATTCGCAATTCATGACCGGTCTTGAAGAAAAATGGAACCAGCGCAAGCGGGACCAAAACGGCCACTAAGGCACGTTTATCAGAGGTGAAAGGCACGATCCATCGGATCGTGCCTTTTGTTTGCCGCAAATCACATGACTTCTTCTGCGCTCCACCGATTCTGGGCAATCTCCTAGGAATCAATCGAAACACCCTGTATCAGGCAGCCGCGTCATTGGCCCCCTTGCGCCCCCACTTTCCTCCACCGCTCCGGTATCTACCGTTGGAAACCCGGAAAGACGCGGAATCAGCGTCCATTCGCCGGCCTCGTGGCCGTCCAGAAGCAAAACCCCTCCACCCTCAGCCCCACTGAAAGATCCCTGAAAATTCGCGGATCTTTTCTCTATTTAACGGCGAAACCCGGTTTTGGCGCGTTGACAGTGGAGGGGTGTGGAGTAAAGTGGAGCGTAGTAGAGGGAGATGGCTGAATCACCACTTCTTGTGAAAGGCGGTGTGCATGTTCTTAGGGACGTATACACCGCGCCTTGATGACAAGGGGAGGTTGATTCTTCCTGCAAAATACCGCGATGAACTGTCCTACGGATTGGTTCTGACCCGCGGACAGGAACGGTGCATCTACGTCTTCAGCCAGCGGGAATTCGAGAAGCAGCACGAGCAACTAGCGCAAGCTTCACTGTCCTCCCGCCGGGCTCGGGATTACGCACGTGTGTTCCTGTCCGGGGCGTCGGATGAAGTGCCGGATAAACAGGGGCGGGTCACCATTCCTTCAATGCTTCGTACCTATGCGGCGCTTGACCGTGAAGTCACGGTGATCGGTGCAGGCAACCGCATTGAAATTTGGGACACCGAGGCTTGGCAGGAATACCTGCGGCAGCAGGAGGAAGCCTTCTCCGATACGGACGAGGATGAACTACCCGGCCTTGGGTAGGGAAACTTCCGATACTGGGGTAAATCGCTGGGATGAGATCTCCAGCCACCTTAAGGCAGCACGAGTCTGACTCCACTTCCCCGGAGCCAGAACCGTGCCACGCACTTGGGGTTGGAGGGGGATCTGATTCCAGCACGACGACACGGCGACAAGGGGGCACAATGCCAGCGAACGGCGACGCGCGGCCAACATCAGAGCGGCATATTCCAGTCCTGCTGGATCGTTGCATCAATCTGCTGGCACCGGGCATTGAACGGGCCAACGCCGAAAACCGCCAAGCCGTTGTCGTGGACTGCACCCTGGGTATGGGAGGACACTCCGAGGCCCTGTTGCAACGATTTGAAAACCTGCACCTGATCGGGCTGGACCGCGATGAGCAGGCCCTGTCCTTGGCAGGGGCCCGGCTTGAACCCTACGCAGCACGGACCGACCTGGTCCACGCTGTGTACGACGAAATCGCCGAGGTGGTCCAGGACCTGGGCTTCACCGGTGTAGACGGCGTGCTCTTCGACCTCGGAGTCTCCTCCCTGCAGCTAGATGAGCGCGAGCGCGGCTTCGCGTACTCCTATGACGCGCCGCTGGACATGCGCATGGACACCTCCGAGGGGCCTACGGCCGAGGACCTGGTCAACGACTTGGCGAGGGAAGAACTGCAACGGATCATCCGGCAGTGGGGCGAAGACAAATTCGCCGGCCGAATTTCCCATGCGATCGTGAAGCACCGCGAGCAACAGCGGATCAGTACCACCGCCCAGCTGGTGGAGGTCATCCGTTCTGTTGTCCCTGCCGCCGCAGCACGAACCTCCGGCCATCCGGCCAAGCGCACCTTCCAAGCCCTGCGGATTGCGGTCAATGAAGAGCTCGACGTGTTGGAACGGGCCATACCTTCATCCATGGACGTCCTGAACACCGGTGGTCGCGTCGTGGTGATGAGCTACCACTCGCTGGAAGACAAGATCACCAAGAAATTCTTCGTCAAGGGATCGACATCCTCGGCACCCGTGGGATTCCCGGTCGAACTAGACGAACACAAGGCGGAATTCAAGGTACTCACGAAGGGGACCGAGAAACCCACCGAAGAGGAAATCGCTGAAAACTCTCGCGCTGCCTCGGCCCGGCTTCGGGCTGTGGAGCGCATCCTGAAGAGGAGCTAGCATGAGCCAACGTGCCCCGCGACGACTGCCGAAGACCTCCGCGCTTGCTGCCCAGCAGCTGGTGGATGGGGCAACGGCCAAGGTAGCGCGCCCAGAACCGGTGGCGGCCAGCGAAGTTCCCTTTATTGATTCCAAACGCCGTATTACCCTTTCCCTGGTCCCCAACAGCAATCAGCGGCGTCGCCGGCCGCTGATCCTGATGGTCTCGGTGCTGGTCCTGCTGGCCTTTGCGGTCATCGTCTCGCTGGTGTTGCTCAATACCTCGGTGGCCCAGCGTCAGTACGAAATGGTATCGCTGCGTAACCAGGAGCGGGTGTTGTCCCAGGAGAACCAGACGCTGCTGAAGGAAGCCCAGTCCTTGGCGGCCCCGCAGACCCTGGCCAAGCAGGCCAAGGAACTGGGGCTGGTCGCCCCGGCTGCTCCGGGGCTGGTGGACCTGGAATCATCCAGCATCAGCCAGCAGGCCGAATCCGCCCCGAAGGCCGATGACGCCAACTCGGACTACGCCAGCCTACCCCTGCCCGGCGAGAGCATCCGTTCCAAGGCCAGCAACGATGCCGAAAGCGCGAAGATCGCCGAAGCCAACCAGAAGAAGGCCGCCGAGGAGAAACGCAACGGCGCCGAAGCCATGGTGCCGGATGCCAAGACCAGCGGGCAGGAGGCATCCGCCGCCAAGCCGGCCGCAACCGAGCCGAAGGTCCGTGAACAGTCCTCCGATGGTCGGCCGGTATTCGATAGCCAGGAGCTGAACGGCGGCACGATTCCCGCTCCGTCGGTCAAATCCCCGGCAAACTAGTCAACCCTTTCTAAGCTAGAAGCTGGCGGCAACATTCGCTGTCAAACCATAAGTTGAGGGGAAAGAGCTGGATCGTGAACCCAACGACCGTTGACACAGCGAAACGACGAATGCGGCTGATTCTTATCCTGTCGCTGGCCGCGCTGCTGGCCATTGCCGGACGGCTGTTCTATGTCCAGGGCATCAATGCCGCGCAGGTAGCCGACAAGGCGCAACAGGATCGCCTACGCGAACAGGTGATTCCGCCGACCCGCGGCTCCATTGTCGACCGCAACGGCACCATCCTGGCGGTCAGCGTGGACCGCTACGACCTGGTCATCGACCAGCGTGGGCAAAAGGAAACCTACTCCCGCAAGAAACTGGATGGGTCCAACGAACGCGAACGGGTGACCTACGAGCAGGCCGCGGAGGAAATCGCCGTGATCCTGGAACAGGATGTTGCGCAGGTCTCCGAAGCCATCATCCCTGTCGATGGTGAAAAGCCCAAGGGGTATGTGGTGGTCGCCAAGGGGGTCACCCCGGAGATCAAGAACGAGGTCATGGAGATCGGTGTGCCGCGCCTGGCTTCCCAGCTACGCAGTGAACGCCAGTACCCGCAAGGGGTCATTGCCGGCCCGTTGCTCGGCTTTGTGCGCAATTCCGAAGACCAGACCTCCGTGGTGGGAGCCGAAGGGCTAGAGCTGAGCCAGGAAGACCGGTTGCGTGGCACCGACGGCAGTCGCAAGATCGAGGTGGGTGCCGACGGGGTGCGCATCGCGGTTGCGGATGTCGAGGAGGTGCCGGCCATCAACGGTCAGGATGTGCACCTGACCATCGACTCGGATATCAACTTCGTGGCCCAGCGTGAAGCGGAGAAGAAACGCGCCGAGTTCGATGCCGAATGGGTGTCCGTGGTGGTCGAGGAGGTCAAGACAGGCAAGATCCTGGCCATCGGCGATTCCGCGCAAATGGATCCCAACGACCCGGGGGCGACCCCGGGCGAGTTCCGCCGTTCGGTCTCCATCACCCGTGCCTTCGAACCGGGCTCCACCGGCAAGGCGGCGATCTTCGCCGCGGCCATCGACGCCGGCAAGGTCAAGCCCACCGACCAGTTCACGGTGCCGAACAAGTACACCGTGCAGAACGAAACCATCAACGACTCGCTGCCGCATGCCACCTACGACATGACGGTCTCCGGGATCTTCGCCCGTTCCTACAACACCGGTACGGTCATGGTCGGCGAGACCCTGGGCAACCAGCAGCGCTACGACTACATGCGCAAATTCGGCCTGGGCGAGTCCATCCAACTGGGTCTGAACGGCGCCAGCAAGGGTCAATTGGCCGAACCAGGCACCTGGGATCGCCGCCAGCAGTTCACCACCATGTTCGGCCAGGGCTATTCGCAGACCGTGCTGCATACCGCATCGATCTTCCAGACCCTGGCCAACGGGGGAGTGCGTATCGCACCGAGCCTGATCGAGGGGTACATCAACGAGGACGGCAGCCAGGAGGCGGCCGCGGTTCCCGAGGAAACCCGGGTTGTGAAAAAGGCAACAGCAGACGAGATGCTTAAACTCATGGAATCGGTCGTTGAGGAAGGCACCGGTACTAAAATGAAGATTCCGGGTTACCGGGTGGGAGGCAAGACCGGTACCGGTCAGGCCGCCGGGGAATCGGGTGGCTATGACGGCTACACCTATTCCTTCGCCGGGGTCGCCCCGCTGGATGACCCGCAATTCGTGGTGGTTGCCACGATGTACCGGCCGCAGGGCGACTGGAAGCAGTTCTCCGTGGCCGATACCTTCACCGAGGTCATGAGCCACACGTTGAACACCTTCAACGTGCCGCCATCCTCCACGGAACCCGATACCTACAATGTCTTCATCGGTAAGGAACAGAAAAAACCTTGGTAAACCACGAGCAGGAAACACCGCGCGATCTGGAACGGTACCTGCGCCCCAGCAGTCCGGTGCCGGTTGCCTGGCCAACGATCTGCGAGGCCGTCAACGCGGTGACCGGTACGGCCGGACCTGCCGACTTGAAGATCAGCGGGGTCAGTCTGAACCCGCAGACAGTCCAGCCCGGGGATGTCTTCCTGGCCATTTCCGGTGCCAAACGCCATGGTGCCCAGTTCCTGTCCGCGGCGTTGCGGCACGGGGCCCGGGCCGTTATCACCGACACCAGGGGATCCGAGATCATCGGTCCGGAGCCTGGCGTGCCGGTCGCCGTCGTGACCGATGTCCGGGCGGTGGCCGCCACCGTGGCAGCGACGATCTACGGCACGAACCTGCGCACCCCGGAGCTGTTCGCGGTGACCGGGACCAACGGCAAGACCACCACGACCTTCATGATCCGTGCCCTGCTTGAAGCGCTGGGCAGGGCCACCGGGATCGTGGGCACCATCGAGATGTCGGCGCGCGGGAAGATCATCCCCAGCGTCCTGACCACCCCGGAGGCCACCCAGCTTCACGGGGTGCTGGGCCGGATGACCGAGCAGGACGTGGACTCGGTGGCCATGGAGGTCTCCAGTCATTCGCTGAGCTACGGGCGGGTGGACGGCCTGGAATTCGCCGTCTCCGGTTACACCAACCTGACCCAGGACCACCTGGACCTGCACGGGTCCATGGACGACTACTTCGCCACCAAGGCCCGGTTGTTCACCCCCGGACGTTCACGGCGGGCCGTGGTATTGGTTGACGATCATTACGGCCGCAAGCTGGCCGCCGAAGCGGGGATCGAGGTGCAGGGACTGAGCCTGGATGCCGCGAATGCCGATGCCTATTGGACGGTGAGCACGATCCATGCCAGCGGTCTGGGGCATACTTTCACCCTGGCCAGCCGGGATGGGGTGCAGCTGCGGGCCCGCACCGGGCTGCCAGGGGCATTCAACGTCGCCAATGCCGCACTGGCCCTGGCCATGGTGCTGGCCAGTGGTGCGGATCCCGCAGCCGTGCAACAGGCACTGGATTCACGGGACCCGTTTTCGCTGTCTGTTCCCGGCCGGATGCAGGTGGTCGCCGAACGGCCGGTTGCGGTCGTTGATTTCGCCCACAACTCCGATGCCCTGGCCAAGGCCCTGGACTCGCTTCCCGTAACCGCGGCAGGCCGACGGATCATTGTTTTCGGAGCCACCGGTGAACGCGATACCAGCAAGCGGCCCGATATGGGCGCGGTGGCTGCCCGGCACGCCGACGTGGTGATCGTCACCGATGACGATCCTCATGACGAGGCGCCGGGGCCGATCCGCGACCAGGTGGAAGCCGGAGCCCGGCAGGCCATCGAGGCCGACGGGCTGGAGGTCGAGTTGCACAACGTCGCGCCACGCGACCGAGCCGTGGAGTTCGCTGTGAGTTTGGCCAATGCCGAGGATGCCATCCTGGTGGCCGGACGGGGGCACGAAGTTTACCAAGAAGTTGCAGGAATTGACGTGTCGCTTGACGACCGCGAGGAGTTGGCCAAATCATTGGCCAAACACGGATACACCCCGGTTTCCGCCTTCGCACAATCCATCGAGTAATCCGCCTGAGTGTAAAGTCCTAAGTGCCATGATTGAACTGTCCATCCAAGATATCCTTGCCATCACCGGTGGCCGGGCGACCTCCACGGTCGACCCCGCAACGGTGATCGCCGCCATCACCACCGACTCCCGTGAGGTCGGCCCCGGTGCCCTCTTTGTGGCCAAGCCCGGAGAGTTCTCCGATGGCCACGCCTTTATCGATTCCGCCCTGCACGCTGGTGCCGTGGCGGCACTGGCCGAACGCGAGACCTTCGACGAGCAACGCCAGGTGCACCCCGCCGTGATTGTGGCCGATGCGGTCGTGGCCATGGGACGGATCGCCGCCCACGTGGTCGACTACCTGAAGTCGCGCAACAAGGCGGTGGTGGTGGGGATCACCGGATCGGCTGGAAAGACCACCACCAAGGACCTGCTGGCGAAGCTGTTGTCCCAGGAAGCCCCGACGGTCTGGCCAATCGGCTCCTACAACGGTGAAGTCGGTGTTCCGCTGACGATTTTCAGCGCCACCGAGGACACCAAGTACCTGGTAATCGAGATGGGCGCTACCGGGATCGGGCACCTGAGCTACCTGACTAGGATGGTGAAACCCGACATCGGTGTGGTGTTGTGTGTCGGGAGCGCCCACGCCGGCGAATTCGGTGGCGTGGAGAACATCGAAAAAGCCAAGGGTGAACTGGTCGAGGCCTTGCCCGCTGGCGGCCGCGCCCTGTTGAACCATGATGATGCCCGTGTGGCACGGATGTCTTCACGTAGCACGGCGCCGGTGTCCTATTTCGGGACCACCGGGGCCACACCTGCGCAAGCCGCCGTCTGGGCCAGTGAGGTCGGCACCGACCGGCACGGACGGGTGGGCATGGTGCTGAACTTCCCTGATGGCAGCGCGCACCGGGTCACCAGTGGGCTGCTCGGGCGGCACCACGCGACCAATATCGCCGCCGCGGCCAGCGCAGCCTACGAGCTGGGTCTGGCACCCGGCCGGATCGCCGCCACCTTGGACGGGCTGGGTGCCGGAAGCCGCTGGCGCATGGAACGCAGTGAACGGGCAGATGGGGTCACCGTCATCAACGACGCCTACAACGCCAACCCGGATTCGATGCGTGCCGCCTTGGTGACCCTGGCAGAACTCGGCCTGCCCGACGAACAGGGCCGGGCCCGGCGCACCTGGGCGGTGCTGGGAGCCATGCTGGAACTGGGCAAGGATTCGATTCTGGAACACGATGTACTCGGCCGCCTGGCGGTGCGGATGAATATCAAGAAACTCCTGGTGGTTGGCGCCGAAGCGAAACCCGCCTACAACTCCGCCGTCCTGGAAGGCAGCTGGGGTGACGAGGCGCATTACGTACACGATGTGGAAGAAGCCAGAGAATTCCTTAAAGAACAGCTTCGACCGGGGGACATTGTATTGTTCAAGTCATCAAATGGTGCCGGACTGCGTTTCCTCGGAGATGACATCGTTGCACAGGCACAGGAAGGCCGCGGAGCGTGATCGCATTAATTTTGGGGGCAGGAATCGCCCTGGTGCTGACCATGGTGGTGATGCCGCTGTACATTCGGCTGCTGACCAAGAAACAGTACGGCCAGGTGGTCCGCGATGACGGCCCGAACTCGCACTCGGTGAAATCCGGGACGCCGACCATGGGCGGGGTGGTGATCATCTTATCGGTGTTCATCAGCTACTTCCTCACCCATGGGATCCTGGCGGCGCTGGGACGAACCAGTGCGGGGATCACCGCCAGCGGCCTGCTGGTGTTGCTGCTCTTTGGCGGAATGGGCTTGGTCGGCTTCCTCGACGACTTCATCAAGATCGCCAAGAAGCGGTCGCTGGGCCTGCGTGCCTGGCAGAAGATCGTACTGCAGGCCCTGGTGGGTATCAGCTTCTCGGTACTGGCCTTGCAGTTCCCCAACGACCAGGGACTGACCCCGGCATCCACCGCGATCTCCTTCCTCCGCGATACCGAGATCAACCTGGCATTCGCCGGCCCGATGCTGGGCCTGGTGCTTTTCGTGATCTGGTCGAACTTCATTGTCACCGCCACCACCAACGGCGTGAACCTCACCGACGGACTGGACGGGCTGGCCACCGGCGCATCGATCATGGTTTTCGGTGCGTACACCCTCATGGGGATCTGGCAGCAGAACCAGGCCTGCTCCCTGGCCAACGCGACCGAGGTCTGCTATACGGTGCGTGACCCGCAGGACCTGGCGCTGTTCGGCGCCACCATCTCCGGGGCACTGGTTGCCTTCCTGTGGTGGAACGCCAAGCCGGCCAAGATCTTCATGGGTGACACCGGCTCGCTGGCCATTGGCGGTGCCGTGGCGGCCATGGCCATCCTCTCCCGTACCCAGCTGCTGTTGGTCATCATCGCGGGTCTGTTTGTCCTGATCGCGCTGTCGGTGATCATCCAGGTCGGTTACTTCAAGCTTTCCGGCGGCAAACGCGTGTTCAAGATGGCTCCCTTGCAACACCACTTCGAGCTCTCCGGGTGGTCCGAGGAAAACGTTGTTGTCCGCTTCTGGATCCTGGCAGGCCTGTTCGTGGCAGCCGGGCTGGGTCTGTTCTACTCCGAATGGGTTGTCGCACTGTGAGTGAATCATTGGACAAATTGACCAGCTGGGACGCGGACTGGAAGGGGCTGCGGGTGGTGGTCGCCGGACTGGGCGTCACCGGCTTCTCGGCCGCCGATACGCTGATCGAACTCGGGGCCACGGTTACCGTGATCGATTCCAAGGACGATGAGCTGACCCGGCAACGGGCCGAGACCCTCACCATCGTCGGTGCCCACCAGGTGTTGCTGGGAGCCGAGCATGTCTCGGCCCTGCCACGCGTCGACGGGCAGCAACCCCAACTGGTGATCGCCTCACCGGGCTGGAACCCACGCCATCCGGTGCTGGCCGAAGCCACGCAAGCGGGGATCGCCATTTGGGGCGATGTCGAACTGGCCTGGCGGGTCCAGGGCTGCGAGGGACGAAAGAGCCCCCAATGGCTGGTGATCACCGGGACCAACGGCAAGACCACCACGGTGGGCATGACCGAAGCGATCCTGCTCGCGGCCGGGCACAAGGCCATCGCCGTGGGGAATGTCGGCACCCCGATCCTGGACGCGGTACGTGATCCGGAAGGGTACGACGTGCTGGCGGTGGAACTGTCCAGCTTCCAATTGCACTACACCCACAGTATTTCCCCGCTGGCCTCCGTGGTGCTGAACCTGGCCGAGGACCACGTGGACTGGCATGGCGGGTTCGACGGCTACCGGCAGGACAAGGCCCGAATCTACGAACGCACCCAGGTCGCGGCGATCTTCAACAACGAGGCGCCCGAGACCATCACCATGGTGGAAAACGCCGATGTCGTCGAGGGCTGCCGTGCCGTCGGCTTCACCACCGATACCCCGGGGCTGTCCATGGTGGGCATCGTCGAGGGGCTGCTGGTGGACCGCGCCTTCATCGAGGACCGGCGCAACAGCGCCGCCGAACTGGTGGCATTGGAGCAGATCGGGCAGATCGTGCCGCGGCACACCGCGGCGAACGCCGCGGCCGCCGCCGCACTAACCCGGGCCTACGGGGTGCCGGCGGAGGCCGTCGCCCGCGGACTGACCGGATTCGACGCCGGAGCACACCGGATCCAGGCTGTCGCCCGACGCGATGAGATCCTGTGGATCAACGATTCCAAGGCCACCAACCCACACGCCGCCGATGCCTCGCTCAGCGCCTTCGGCAAGGTGGTGTGGATCGCCGGGGGCGTATCCAAGGGCGTGGACTACGCTGCATTGGTCAGCAAACATGCACAACGGCTGCAACGGGTGTTGTTGATCGGGACCGACAACGCCACGCTGCTCGCGGCCCTGGCCGAACACGCCCCGACGGTACCGGTCCATGACATCACCAGCGCGGCCACCGATCCCGACGGCACCGCCCCGAGCGGGTCGCGGGTGATGACCCGGGCCGTACGCCAGGCGGCCACCCTGGCCACGGCCGGGGATACCGTGCTGATGGCCCCGGCGGCGGCGTCCATGGATCAATTCAGCTCCTACGCACAGCGTGGCAACGCCTTCATCAGCGCAGTCAGTGATCTGATGGATGAACCTACGCAGACAAACTAGACACCATCGAGCAACGGGGAGAGGAACGGATGAACAAACGCACCGGCAAACCTCGTAGCCGCTCCGACTCGAAAACCCCCTTGCTCAAACGCATGTTCAGCAGCCTGGAAAACGGCGGCGGCGGTAGCGCCTCGGTCGATTACACCCTGGTGCTGGTCTGCACCATCGTGCTGGCGGTCTTCGGGGTGCTGATGGTCCAGTCCTCTGCCTCGGTCGAGGCGATCGCCCGTGGGCGCGATGGATTCACCGTGGCGTTGAACCAGGCGGCGCTGGCCGGCGTGGGGATCGTGCTGATGCTGTGCATGCAGTTCCTGAAACCTGCGACCCTGCGCAAACTGGCCGTGCCTGCCATCCTGCTGGCACTGGCCACGCTGGCGGCGGTGGCATTCACGCCGCTGGGTTATGCCGTGTTGGGCAACCGGAACTGGATGCATATTGGAAGTTTCCGCATCCAGCCCAGCGAGTTCGCGAAACTGGCGCTGGCCGTGTACTGCGCTTTCATCCTGGAGAAGAAACAGGCGCTGCTGCACGACTGGAAGCACATCATCATCCCTGCCTTTCTCCCGATGGGCGGCGGGGTGCTGCTGCTGGTTCTGGTGGGCCGCGATGTGGGTACCGCACTGGTGCTCATCCTGATCCTGGCCACCGCCATGTTCCTGGCCGGGCTGCGCATGAAGTACCTGCTGGCCTTCGGTGCCACGGGGCTGGTGGCGGTGGCCGGGCTGGTGGCGATGTCCAGCAATCGCCGGGCGCGTATCCTGGCCTGGCTGGGGATCGACTGCGGCACCCAGGATGCTCTGTGCTACCAGGCCAATATGGGTATCCAGGCCTTCGCCTCGGGCGGCTGGTTCGGGGTGGGGCCGGGGCAGTCGAGGATGAAATGGTCCTACGTGCCCGAGGCCCAGAACGACTTCATTTTCTCCATCCTGGGCGAGGAATTCGGGTTCATCGGGGTATTGCTGGTGCTGGTACTCTTCGGGCTACTGGCCCTGGCCATGTACCGGATCGCGATGCGTGCCACCGACCTGTATACGCGGATCCTGATGGCCTGCCTGATGAGCTGGATCGTCGGGCAGTCCTTCATCAACCTGGGTACAGTCAGCGGCCTGCTGCCGGTCATCGGCGTTCCGCTGCCGTTCATTTCCTCCGGCGGTTCGGCCATGCTCGCGGTCACCTTGGCCATGGGCTACGTCCTGTGCTCCGCGCGCGACCAGAAACGCGCCGCGGCCAAGCAACCCGTGACCGGGACAAACACGGCAGAATAGAACCCATACGCTTGGGGGATCCAAACGCGTGCCCTGGCCCGGGGACGGGTGGCACGGCGAGGACCCCACCATCTAGGACAAGGAGTCAGTCCAGCATCATGAGCGAGCCCATCCGATTGGTTGTCGCCGGCGGGGGAACCGCCGGCCACATCTCACCCATGCTTGCGATTGCCGATGCCATCGTGGCGCAGCAACCGCAGGCGCAGATTACCGCGCTGGGTACTGCGCAGGGACTGGAAACCCGGCTGGTGCCCGAAGCCGGGTACAAACTGGAACTGATTCCCAAGGTCCCCATGCCGCGCAGCATTTCCTTGGATATGTTCAAGTTCCCCTTCGCGTTCATCAAGGCAGTGCGCGAATCCACGAGGGTCCTGCGACAGGAAAAGGCGCAGGGACTGATCGGGGTCGGCGGTTATGTGTGCACTCCGGCCTATCTCGCCGCCAAGCGGATGGGATTGCCGATCTTCGTCCACGAAGCCAACTCGGTGGCCGGACTGGCCAACAAGATCGGCGCCAAACACGCCAAGGTCGTGGCCACCACCTTCACGCAGACCGGGCTGCCCAACGCGGAACAGATCGGCATGCCCATGCGCAGCCATGTTGCCACCATGGACCGCGCTGCCCTGCGCGATGAGGCGCGTGCCTACTTCGGGATAACCGGGCAGGAACCATTGCTGGTGGTCACCGGAGGTTCCTCCGGCGCGCTGAGCATCAACAAGGCGATCCAGGCCAGTCTGCCGGTCCTGGCCGAGGCCGGAATCCACACAGTGCACATCACCGGCCGAGGTAAACCGGTACTTGACGACCAGGGCCGGCCGCTGGCCGCCGCGGGATACACCCAGGTTGAATACGTGGATCGGATGGACTACGCGTATGCCGCAGCAGATCTGATGATCTGCCGTTCCGGCGCCGGGACCGTATGCGAGCTGGCCGTGGCCGCGGTGCCCTCCATCCTCGTTCCGTTGCCGATCGGCAACGGGGAACAAAAACGCAACGCCCGCGAGCTGGTTGCGGCCGGCGGGGCCCTGCTGGTCGAGGACAGGGACTTCACACTGGACTATGTCACGCAAACTGTGGTGCCATTGCTGGGCAACCGGCCTAGACTCGAACAGATGTCCCTCGCGGCAGCCAGCCAGGGGAGGTCGGATGCCGCCGAGGTCATGGCGCGCAAGGTGATTGGCCAATTCGCCGCAGGCAACCGGGCGAGTACTGAGGAAGGTAAGTAATGGCGGAGCAAGCGCAGGACAAGATCAGCGAACTGGGCAACGTGCACCTGCTGGGCATCGGAGGCGTTGGTGTTTCCGCGGTCGCTCGGCTGTTGCTGGACCACGGGCTCACCGTTTCCGGCACCGATGCCAAGGACCTGCCGGTCCTGGATGAGTTGCGTGCCCGCGGTGCCCGGGTGAACGTGGGCTACGCTGCCGGGAACCTCATGGACGCCGACACGGTGATCATCTCCTCGATCATCAAACCAGGTAACCCCGAATACGATGAAGCCCTCGCCCGTGGCCTGCGTATCCTGCACCGTTCCGAGGGACTGGCGGCGGCCATGGAAGGACACCATGCGATCACCGTGGCCGGAACCCACGGCAAGACCACAACTACCGCATTGACCGCGCACATGCTGCGCAGCGTCGGAGCCAGCCCGAGCTTTGCCGTCGGCGCCAACATCGCCAGCCTGGGTGTCAACGCGGAACTGGGCCAGGGATCGATCTTCGTGGCCGAAGCCGACGAATCCGACGGTTCCTTCCTGAACTACCGTCCCGATGTCATCACGGTCACCAACATCGAGGCGGATCACCTGGACCATTACGGCACCGCCGAGGCTGTGCACCAGGCGTTTGTGGACTTCGCCCGGCTGCTGCCCGAGGACGGGTTGCTCATCTGCTGTGCCGATGATCCAGGAGCCGCCGACCTGGTCCGCCAGATGCGCCGCGAACGCCCCGAAGTGCGGGTACAGACCTACGGGTTCTCCGACTGGGCTGACCGCCGGCTAGGCAATGCGCGCCCGGAAGGGGACCGTTTCGTGGCTACCGTCGAGTGGGGAAGCGGTGAGAGCCGCGAGCTGAATCTGGGGATCCCCGGCGAGCATAACCTTCTCAACGCGACCGCCGCACTGGCCGTGGGCCTGCATGTGGGCCTGGACGCGGACGAGGCCTTGGAAGCCCTGGGCAGCTTCACCGGTGCGGCCCGCCGTTTCGAATTCAAGGGCGAAGTCGCCTCCATCAGGGTTTTCGACGACTACGCCCACCACCCGACCGAGGTGACTGCGGCGTTGCGCGCCGGACGGGCCGTGGTCGATCAGGGTCAGTTGCATGTGGTTTTCCAGCCGCACCTGTTCAGCCGGACCTACGAGTTCTACCGGCAATTCGCCGAAGCGCTGTCGCTGGCCGACACGGTCAGCGTCCTGGACATCTATGCGGCGCGTGAGAATCCGATCGACGGGGTGAGCAGTGCGTTGATTGCAGACCGTGTCGCCGTGCCCTGTGCCGTGCTGGACAACGAACAGGCGGTCAGCCGGGTGGTCGAATCGGCGGCCCCCGGGGATGTGATCATGACCATCGGTGCCGGCGATGTGACCCACCTGGGGCCACGGATCGTCGAAGCCCTTGAAACCCACCAGCGCTAAGGCAGGATCAGTTGTGACTGAAACGGCGAAGGTCCTGCCGCTTCCCGAAAGTCCGGAACGCAAACGCCGCAAGCTCATCCTGATCATCACCGGCTCGGTGGTGCTGCTGAGCCTGGCTGCGGTATTGGTGCTGAGTTTCACCCCGTTGCTCGCCGCGAAGCATGTGCAGGTCACCGGGACCACCCTGGTGGACGGGGAACAGCTGGGTGAACGGCTTGCGGTACTCGAAGGAACCCCACTGCCACGGATTTCCGAGTCCATGGTGCAGGACCTGGTGGGGGAGCAGCCTGCCATCGACGAGCTGGTGGTCAGGGCCCAGATGCCCGATACCCTGGTGGTCGAGGTGATCGAGGCCGAGCCGGTGGCCATCCTGGTTGACGGCGAGGCCCGTCACCTGGTGTCTTCCGATGGGCGAAAGCTCAAGAACCTGGGTGAGGACGAGGAGTACAAGCTTCCCACCATCGCGGCCTCCGAACGGACCGAGGATCCCGAAGCCTTCCAGCTGCTGACCGGGATCCTCAGCACGATCGATACCGAGGTCATCGAACAGATCTCCTCGGCGACTTTGACCCAGGCGGATTTCGTGGAGTTGGCCCTGCCCAAGAAACGCTCCCTGATCTGGGGGGACGAGAACAAACCCGCACTGAAGAACCAGGTGGCCAAGATCTTCCTTGAGGAACTGGACAGCTCGGAGAACCCTCCGAAGGTCATCGACATCTCCAATCCGGAAAACCCGGTTACGTATTAACTGGCGCGCCGTGGGTGTGGGAGAAGCAACTTGGCCGAAAATTCTGGAAAGATGGAACGTAGTAGAGACGACACGCCCCCAAGCGGTCGTTGCACAAAACCGGTTCGACTCATAGCGTTCTAAATAGCGATAGCTTGACAGAAGCTGAACCTTAAGGCTAAGGGTGAAGGTTTCGCGCTGGTTTCGTGATTCATGTAGCACAACTAACAAGGGAAGCGGGACGTGGCAGCTCCACAGAATTACCTCGCGGTCATTAAAGTCGTCGGCATCGGCGGTGGCGGTGTAAACGCAGTCAATCGAATGATCGAAGTCGGATTGAAGGGCGTTGAATTCATCGCCATCAATACCGATGCCCAAGCCCTGCTAATGAGCGATGCCGACGTCAAGCTTGACGTGGGTCGCGAACTGACCCGCGGACTTGGCGCAGGTGCCAACCCGGATGTCGGACGCCAAGCGGCAGAAGATCATGTAGAAGAGATCGAGGACGTCCTTCGCGGGGCGGACATGGTCTTCGTTACCGCTGGCGAAGGCGGTGGCACCGGTACCGGTGGTGCGCCGGTTGTCGCCCGCATCGCCCGGTCGCTCGGGGCGCTGACCATTGGTGTGGTCACCCGCCCATTCACCTTCGAAGGTCGCCGTCGCGCCAACTCCGCCGAAGCTGGCATCGAGGCGCTGCGCGATGAAGTCGACACCCTGATCGTCATTCCGAATGACCGTCTGCTTTCCATCTCCGATCGCAATGTCTCGGTTCTGGATGCCTTCCGCCAGGCCGACCAGGTGTTGCTCTCCGGCGTCCAGGGCATCACCGACCTGATCACCACCTCCGGACTGATCAACCTCGACTTCGCGGACGTCAAGTCCGTGATGCAGGGTGCCGGTTCGGCGTTGATGGGCATTGGCTCGGCCCGCGGTGAAGACCGCGCGGTCAAGGCTGCCGAACTGGCGATCGCCTCACCGTTGCTCGAAGCCTCCATTGACGGCGCACACGGCGTGCTGCTGTCAATTCAGGGCGGTTCGGATCTCGGCCTGTTCGAAATCAATGAAGCCGCTCGGCTGGTCCAGGAAGTGGCGCACCCCGAAGCCAACATCATCTTCGGCGCCGTCATCGACGACGCCCTGGGTGACGAGGCGCGTGTCACCGTGATTGCCGCTGGTTTCGACTCCGTCGACGCCACCAGCAAGCCGATGGCCAAGCTGCCGGCACAGTCCATCACCACACCGCCGGCCGTGGAACCCGCGGCCGCGTCAGCATCGGCCAAGCCAGCCGAGAAACCCGCTGCCGCCACGGTGACCGAGAACAAGCCGGCCGAGGAATCGTCCCGGGACTTCCAGGACCTTCCCGACGTTGTCGACTCGGATCTGAACGGATCCAACGATGACCTGGACGTACCGGACTTCCTGAAGTAGTCCGCCAGGGACTGTCAAAGCAGTGCTACATTACGCATCGAACCTCGATCCGCAGATTCACTTGGCGTTCACGACGCAGGCGGAGGGAAACCTCGCCTTGCACGTGAATGATGACCCGTACACGGTACGGGAGCATCGCGCCAGGCTCGAAGAGCGGATCGGGGTTCCTCGCTTTTCCCTGAACTTCATGCACCAGGTCCACTCGGCCCAGGTCCGCGAAGTTGCGACAATGCCTGGGCAGGATCCGGCGGAGCAGACGGCCCCGACCTGTGACGGGTTGATCAGCGCCACCGCAGCCGAACCACTGGCCGTGATGGTCGCCGATTGCTTGCCGGTGCTCTTCGTGGGGCGTAACCGCAGCACCGGGGTATCCTCCACGGCGGCGGTCCACGCCGGGCGTCGGGGACTACTAGACGGAATCCTGGTGGAAACCGTCCGGCAATTCCGGCGGCTCGGGGCCGAGGAGATCGAGGCGGTGATCGGTCCGGCGATCTGCGGTTCCTGTTACGAGGTCCCCGAATCGATGCGTGTGCAGTCCGAGGCGGCGCTGCCCGGGATCTCCAGTACCACCAGCTGGGGTACCCCGGCATTGGATCTTCCCAGGGCCGCCGAAAAGCAACTGGCCGACCTGGGTGTCACGGTCCGCCTCAGCGGGCAATGCACACTGGAGAACCAGGGGTATTTTTCCTACCGGCGCGATCCGGAGAGTGGACGTTTTGCCGGAGTTATCTGGAAGAACCACTAGCTGCTGCGACACACCAAAGTCTCGGCACAGATTTACTGCGCTAGCCGAATCCAGTGCGGTAGCGTCGAATTAGCGGAATCATGCACTTGGGCTTGCATGTACGGGAATAAAGGAGATTATCGTGGCTGACGGACTACGTAAAGCAATGGTCTATTTAGGCTTGGCTGATGCAGTCGAGCACGAAGAGACTCCACAACAGAAACCGGAGCAGCGGGCTCAGGTACGGGTGGTCGAGGACGAAACCCCCCAGCGGCCTGCAGAATCGGTGCGCCCGATCCCGGCAGCCAAAGCCACGATTCCGCAATCAGATCATTACGAACAGGAAACCGAGTACCGTGCTCCTGTTACTCCCATCAAGCGTGCCCCTTCGGTGAGGGATGAGGATTCCGAATTGCGTCAGATAACAACCGTGCACCCTCGTTCTTACAATGATGCAAAAATCATTGGCGAGAATTTCCGTGACGGTATCCCGGTGATCATGAACGTCACCGATATGGGTGAGACCGATGCCAAACGACTGGTCGACTTCTCTGCCGGCCTGGTCTTCGCGCTTCACGGTTCCATTGAACGCGTCACCAACAAGGTGTTCCTTCTCTCACCGGCTACCGTAGAGGTACTGGGGGAGGACCGCAAGCAGTCCGAGGCCCAGGCTACCTTCTTCAACCAGAGCTAGCTGCCAAGGAGCGAGCGCACGACGATGCTATTCGGGATTCTTTATCTCGCGCTGAGCATTCTGCAAATTCTGCTGTTAATGCGGATTGTGTTGGATGTTACTGAAAGTTTTGCACGGCACTGGCGCCCCAAGGGGATCGCTTTGGTCGCTGCAACGGTAATTGTGACCATTACCGATCCGCCGCTCCGCTGGCTGCGGCGTCGGATAAAGCCGCTTGACTTGGGTGGCTTGCGCTTGGACATGTCCTTCTTGGTACTGTTCATCGTGGTGATGATTGCAAAGCTAATCGTGGGAAACCTCGGTTATCAAGTTGGAATCTAGGTTCCAGGTTTCGGGCGACAGGACTGCCCGGCACTGATTGAGCCGGTAAATCCGACAGTAAAAGACACGGCCACTGATCAGCATTTCGTGTTTAGTGACCGAAACGTTATATCCTTTAGAAAATGGTGCTTCGACTTCGCCGGTCGTAGTATTGAATAACGGTAAGTGTTTCGCAGGGCAACCTAGGTCGTGCGGAAGAGATCCCAGTATTGAGGTGACCCAATGGCTTTGACGCCAGAAGACGTAGTCAATAAGCGGTTTCAGCCGACCAAGTTCCGCGAAGGCTACGATCAGGATGAGGTAGATGACTTCCTCGACGAGATCGTCGTGGAGTTACGTCGCCTGAACGCTGAAAACGACGAACTTCGCAGCCGCCTGGCGGCGCTGGGCGAGGACGTGTCCTCCGCCAAGGAGCAGTCCGTACCGGCGCCGGTCGCGGCTGCACCTGCTGCCAAGCCGGCAGAGGAAAAGAAGGCCGAAGCTCCTGCCGCCAAGCCGGCAGAGGAAAAGAAGGCCGAGACCCCTGCCGCCAAGCCGGCGGAGAAGAAGGCCGAAGCACCAGCTGCCAAGCCTGCTGTTGAGAAGAAGCCTGAAGCACCCAAGGCCGCTCCGGCAGCCGAGGCACCAGGTCGTACCGATACCGCCGAGTCGGCGGCCAACGTCCTGGCCATGGCTCAGCGACTGCATGACGAGTACGTTGCTTCCGGTGTGGAACAGCGTGACAAGATCATTGCCGATGCCAAGACCGAAGCGACCACCATGGTCACCGAGGCAGAGGAGAAGAGCCGCAAGACCCTCTCCGCCCTGGAACAGCAGAAGTCGGTACTGGAGCGCAAGCTCGAGCAGTTGCGCGGTTTCGAGCGCGACTACCGTGCACGCCTGAAGACCTACATCGAAGGTCAGTTGCGCGACCTCGAGTCGCAGGCCTCGATCGACAGCACTACCAAGAACGGCTAACCGAACCGGTTTGCTGGCTTGAACAGTTAGTCAGTACAGTCAGTGGTGGTGACCGGACATCCGGTCACCACCACTGACGTTTAAAACACGTAATCAAAAGGGTGTACATGGAAGACAACACTGGAGCGGAACGCCCCACCACGGCCAAACGCTTTCTCGGATTGAGCTTCGGGATCGCGCTGGTGGCACTGGTGCTGGACCAGGCAAGCAAGCTCTATGTCGAATCCAACATGGAACTGGGGGAGTCCTTCCCGGTTATTCCAGGACTCCTGAATATCCACTACATCCTCAACCCCGGAGCCGCGTTTTCCATCGGCGAGAATTTCACCATCATCTTCACCTTGCTGCAGGCCGCAGTGGTTGTCTATGTGAGTTACCTGCTGATACGCAAGGTCCGTACCCTGTCCTGGGCCATCACCCTGGGCGCATTGCTTGGCGGGGTGGCGGGCAACCTCGTTGACCGGATCTTCCGCGATCCCGGCTTGGGGTTCGGGCATGTCGTTGACATGATCGCAGTGCCGCGCTTTGCGATTTTCAATGTAGCCGATTCCTTCATCGTCTGTTCCATGATCACGGTGGCCATCCTCCTGATTCGCAATATCAATCTGGACGGCACCAAATCCGTGCCAGCCAAACGCACCGGGCAGGACAACGACAAATGAGCGCGGACCGTCCGGCGGCAATCCACGAACTGGACGTGCCTGAGGCGGCGGCCGGCAACCGCAGCGACACCTTTATCGCCCGCGCCTTGCAGATCCCGCGCTCCGAGGCCGCCGCATTGTGCAAGGGCGGTCTGGTTCTGCTCAACGGGAAGAAGCTGGCCAAATCGGTCAAGCTCAGGACCGCCGACCGGCTGATTGTTGATCTGCCGGCCCGCGAGGATCCACTGAAAGTTAGGGTAGAGATCGTGGAAGATCTGCAGATCATTGCCGATGACGAGGACTTCGTGGTCATCAACAAGCCCGTGGGTGTTGCCGCCCACCCTTCGCCGGGATGGGTTGGGCCAACCGTGGTCGGTGCTCTGGCCGCCACCGGTTACAACATCTCCACCTCGGGGGCCCCGGAACGCCAGGGCATCGTGCACCGCCTGGATGTCGGAACGAGCGGGTTGATGGTCGTGGCCAAGACCGAGCGCGCGTATACCGAACTGAAAAGGGCGTTCAAGGAACGGACCCCGAAAAAGACCTATCACGCAGTGGTGCAGGGGTTGCCCGACCCGCTCGAAGGCACCATCGACGCCCCCATCGGTCGGCATCCGGGCTACGAATGGAAATTCGCCGTCCTGGACGGGGGGCGCGATTCGGTGACCCACTACAAGGTCGAAGAGGCCTTCGGGCGGGCCAGTCTGGTGGAGGTCGAACTCGAAACGGGCCGGACCCACCAGATACGTGTGCACTTCTCCGCCTTCGGGCACCCGTGCGCCGGTGACCAGACCTATGGGGCTGATCCGAACTTGGCAGCCGCGCTGGGCTTGACCCGCCAGTGGCTCCACGCCTATCGGCTGGGCTTCACGCACCCCGCCACCGGGGAATGGGTCGAGTTCGTCAGCGAGTATCCCGCGGACCTGGCCGGGGCATTGGAGTTGTTGCGCGAAGGCGCCTACTAGCGTATCCCCTGCCCGGATCCGGGTGTGTGCTTCCCAACCGTGCCCGACCCAGCCAGCCCAGCCACCGAGGGCTAGACTGGATGGGTGAGTGCAACACGTGACGGATTCGTACATCTACATACCCATACCGAATACTCGATGCTGGACGGCGCGGCGCGCCTGGGAGAGTTATTCGAAGAGGCCAATCGTCAAGGTATGGAAGCCATGGCGATCACCGACCACGGCTACCTCTTCGGCGCCTTCGACTTCTGGCGTCAGGCCACCGGTGCAGGTATCAAACCGATCATCGGCGTCGAAGCCTATGTCACTCCGGGCACGGCCCGTGACGACAAGCAGCGCGTGAAGTGGCGGACCGAGGAAAAGCAAAAAGGCGACGACGTTTCCGGTGGTGGCCTATACACCCACATGACGTTGCTGTCCTACAACAACGAGGGGATGAACAACCTCTTCAAGGGGTGCTCCCTGGCATCGCTGGACTCCGTTTTCGGTAAGTACCCGCGCTGGGACCGCGAACTGCTCAATACGTATTCCCATGGGCTGATCGCCACCACCGGGTGCCCCTCGGGGGAAGTGCAGACGAAACTTCGGCTGGGCCAGTACGAGGAAGCCAAGGCCGCCGCAGCCGAGTTCCAGGATATCTTCGGTAAGGAAAACTACTTCTGCGAGATCATGGACCACGGGTTGGAGATCGAAAAACGGATCACCAAGGACCTGTTGCGCCTCGCCAGGGAACTTCAGATCCCCTTGCTGGCTACCAACGACCTGCATTACACCCATGAATCCGATGCGAAGTCCCACGAAGCGCTGCTGGCAATCAACTCCGGGTCAACCCTCGATGAACCGACCTACGACCAAGGCGGGAAGCGTTTCGCGTTCTCCGGATCGGGTTACTATCTCAAAAGTGCCCGCGAAATGCGCGATCTGTTCCGCGAACTGCCCGAAGCCTGCGATAACACCCTCTTGATTGCCGAACGGGCCGAGGTTTCCTTCGACACGAACGCCAACTACATGCCCAAGTTCCCTTGCCCGGAAGGGGAAGACGAGACCAGCTGGCTGATCAAGGAAGTCGACAGCGGGCTGCACTACCGTTACCCGGACGGTATCCCGGAGGACGTTCGCCGGCAGGCGGACTACGAACTGGATGTCATCATCAAGATGGGGTTCCCCGGCTACTTCCTGGTGGTGGCCGACTTCATCAACTGGTCCAAGGACAACGGGATCCGCGTCGGGCCCGGACGTGGCTCCGGTGCCGGTTCCATGGTGGCCTATGCCATGAGGATTACCGACCTCGACCCGTTGCAGCACGGTTTGATCTTCGAACGCTTCCTGAACCCGGAGCGCGTGTCCATGCCCGACTTCGACGTCGACTTCGATGATCGTCGCCGTCCGGAGGTGATCAAGTACGTCACCGAAAAATACGGGGATGAGCGCGTCTCCATGATCGTGACCTATGGCTCGATCAAGACCAAGCAGGCGCTGAAGGACTCCTCGCGGGTGCTCGGTTACCCGTTTTCCATGGGTGAGACCCTCACCAAGGCGTTGCCGCCAGCGGTCATGGCCAAGGATATTCCGTTGAACGATATCGAGAACCCGAAAGCCAAGCGCTACTCGGAAGCCGCGGACTTCCGCAACCTGGTCGCCAACGACCCGGAGGCCGCCAGGGTCTTCGAGACCGCCAAGGGGCTGGAAGGCCTGAAACGCCAGTGGGGTGTACACGCCGCGGGTGTGATCATGAGCTCGGATCCGATCATCGATGTTATCCCGATCATGCGGCGTATCCAGGACGGCCAGGTGATCACCCAGTTCGACTACCCGACCTGTGAAGGCCTGGGCTTGATCAAGATGGACTTCCTGGGGCTGCGAAACCTCACCATCATTTCGGATGCGATCGAGAACATTCGGGCGAATACCGGCGACGAACTGGACCTGGAAACCCTCGGACTGGATGACCCGGGAGCCTATGAGCTCTTGGCCCGCGGTGACACCCTTGGGGTGTTCCAGCTCGATGGCGGTCCCATGCGGTCGCTGCTGAAACTGATGAAGCCGGATAACTTCGAAGACATCTCGGCCGTGATCGCGTTGTACCGCCCGGGACCGATGGGTGCAAACTCGCATAACAACTATGCATTGCGCAAAACCGGACTGCAGGAAGTCACCCCGATCCATCCGGAGCTCGAAGAACCGCTGGCGGACATCCTTGGCGGTACGTTCGGCCTGATCGTGTACCAGGAACAGGTGATGGCGATCGCGCAGAAACTGGCCGGCTATTCGCTGGGCCAGGCAGATATCCTGCGACGTGCCATGGGCAAGAAGAAGAAGGAGGAACTGGATAAGCAGTTCGCCGGCTTCAAGCAGGGGATGAATGACAACGGGTACTCCGATGAAGCGGTCAATACCCTGTGGGCCATCCTGCTACCGTTCTCCGACTACGCGTTTAACAAGGCCCACTCCGCGGCCTATGGCGTCATCTCCTACTGGACCGCCTACCTCAAGGAGCATTACACCTCCGAGTACATGGCGGCGCTGCTCACCTCGGTAGGTGACGACAAGGACAAGCTGGCGATGTACCTCAATGAATGCCGCCGCATCGGCATCACCGTGCTGCCACCGGATGTCAACGAATCCGCACTGACCTTCACCCCGGTGGGCAAGGATATCCGCTTCGGCATGGGGGCGGTGCGCAATGTCGGTGCCCATGTGGTGGACGGTATGGTCGAAGCCCGCACCGAAAAGGGCAGCTACACGGACTTCAGCGACTTCCTGCGCAAGGTCCCGGCCGTGGTGTGCAACAAGCGCACCATCGAATCGATGATCAAGGCAGGGGCCTTCGACTCGCTGGGGCACCCGCGGCGTGCGTTGGTCGCGGTCCACGAAGAGGCCGTCGACTCGGTGATCCAGCTCAAGCGCAATGAGGCGGCCAACCAGTTCGACCTGTTCAGCGCCCTGGGGGCCGAGGACAGCGACGCGTCGATGAGCGTGAGCATCCCCGACCTGCCGGACTGGGACAAGAAGGAAAAGCTCGGGTACGAGCGGGAAATGCTCGGGCTCTACGTTTCGGACCACCCGTTGCAGGGACTGGGGCAGGCGCTGGAACAGTACGCCGACATGTCCGTCACCCATGTGATCTCCGACGACGGACCCTCCGATGGTCATATCATTTCGATTGCTGGAATGATCAATGGCCTGCAACGACGCATCGCGAAGAAGAGCGGGAACCCGTACGCCCGCTGCGAAGTCGAGGACCTCTCCGGCTCCATGGAGGTGATGTTCTTCGGAGCTGCCTACCAACCCATCGCCGAGGTGCTGGCCGATGACCTGATTGTGGTCATCAAGGGTCGGGTGCAGCGGCGCGATGACGGCTCGATCACCCTGAACGCCCAGGAAATGATGATCCCCGAGCTCTCGGACGCCACCGGCACCGGGCCCGTGGTCATCGCCATCCCGACACATAAGGCCACTGAATCGCTGGTCGCACAGCTGGGGGATGTGTTGCGCACTCACCGGGGCAACACCGAAGTGCGGGTCAAGCTTTCCGGATCACGTGGCACGTCGTTGATGCGTTTGGGCATGAACTACCGGGTGAACCCGAATCCGGCCCTTTTCGGGGACCTGAAGGTGCTGTTGGGGCCGACCTGCCTGGACGTCTAGCTCGTGGATCCGCGACCCGGTGCGGTAACCATTACCGTGCCGGGGCGCCTCGCGGTTAAGCTGGATAGGTGACTTCTACAGCCGACACCACATTCCCGACGCTGGCCACCCTCGACTGGCGCGGTCGTCGATTCAGCCGCGCCCAGCTCAAGTCCCGCTTACCGCGCCCCTTGGTCAACTCGCAAACCACTGCCGACGCGGTGCAGGAAATCATCGACCGCGTGCGCCACGAGGGCATGGGCGCCCTACTGGAGCTCTCGGCCAGGTTTGACGGGGTCAACCTGGAGCACACGCTGGTTCCGGCCGGCGAACTGCAGCGTGCCCTGGACGAACTTGATCCCAAGGTCCGCGAGGCCCTGGAGGAATCCATCACCCGCGCCCGCCGGTTCGCACTCGCCCAGGTGCCCGCCGATGCGGTGGTGTCCTACGACCAGGGTGCCACGGTGACCCAACGCTGGGTTCCGGTCCGCCGTGTGGGATTGTACGTTCCCGGCGGGTTGGCCGTTTATCCGTCCTCGGTCATCATGAACGCGGTGCCGGCCCAAGCCGCCGGTGCCCAGTCGCTGGCGCTGGCCAGCCCCCCGCAAAAGGAATTCGGCGGATTGCCGCACCCCACCATCCTGGCTGCGGCCAAGCTGCTGGGAATCACCGAGGTGCATGCCATGGGCGGCGCCCAGGCGGTCGCCGCCTTCGCCTACGGTGTGGACCTGGAGGACGACCCCCGGGGAGGAATCGAACCGGTGGATGTCATCTCCGGGCCCGGCAATGTCTTTGTGGCCACCGCGAAGCGTCTGGTCAAGGGCGTGGTGGGCATCGATGCCGAAGCCGGCCCCACGGAGATCGCCATCCTCGCCGACTCCTCGGCCAACCCCCGGTACGTGGCTGCGGACATGATCTCGCAGGCCGAGCACGATGAAAACGCCGCAGCGGTGCTGGTCACCGATTCGCCGGAACTGGCGCAGTCGGTACGCATCGAACTGGAACAGCAGGTGGCCTCCACCAAGCACACCGAAAGGGTGCAGACGGCACTGGGCGGGGAGCAGTCGGCGATCATCCTGGTTGATGACCTGGAACAGGGTCTCGAGGTGTGCAACGGCTACGCGGCAGAACACCTTGAGGTGATGACCCATGACGCGGCTTCGGTGGCTTCGCGGATCACCGCAGCCGGGGCAGTTTTCGTTGGCGACTTTGCCCCGGTGAGCTTGGGCGACTACTGCGCCGGGTCCAACCACGTGCTGCCGACCTCCGGCACCGCACTACATGCCTCGGGTCTGAACGTGAACACCTTCCTCAAGGCCATCCAGGTCATCGAATACGACGAGCAGGCGCTGTCCGAGGTGGCCGGGCATGTCATTAACCTGGCCCGGGCGGAGGATCTGCCGGCCCATGGTGACGCGGTCCAGGTACGACAAGCCAAATAGGCGATAAACTGTTAGGTGACGTCGGTTAACTCTTTGTAGAACCGTGCCGGGAAGCAATCGGCGTTACCAACACATCCTGGAGGTGCGATGAACTGCCCATACTGCCGTAATCCCGACTCCCGCGTCGTCGACAGCCGTGTGGCTGATGACGGGGTATCGATTCGCCGGCGACGCCAGTGCACCGAATGCTCGCGGAGGTTCACCACCCTCGAAACCACAAGCCTGAATGTGGTCAAGCAGTCCGGGGCCGCCGAACCATTTTCCCGTACCAAGGTGATCAACGGTGTGCGCAAGGCCTGCCAAGGGCGCCCGGTAACGGACCACGACCTGGCGGTCCTGGCCCAGGAAGTCGAGGAAACCGTGAGGATGTCCGGCGCCGCGGAGATCCCGGCGCACCAGGTCGGATTGGCGATCCTCGAACCCCTGCAACGCCTGGACGAGGTGGCCTACCTGCGCTTCGCCAGCGTGTACCAGGATTTCCAGTCTTTGAAGGATTTCGAGACGGCGATCGCGAAACTGCGTGAGGAACGTCCCGAAAGCCCTACCGGAAAGCAGCGTCCACTGACGGCACAGTAATCGGCGGACCGCCACCGACCGCAGACGAATGAAGAGCCGCGGTGAACCAGTTGTTGCTGGTTCACCGCGGCTCTTCGTGCGGTTCGCGCCCTAGCGGGCCGCGTTGCTTCCGTGCAATGCGGCCCCGATGATCCCGGCGTTGTTGGCATGGGTGGCCACGGCCAGTTCGGTATTCAGGTGCAGCTGCGGAACGAATTTCTCGGGATTCTTCGACACGCCGCCACCGAGGATGATCAGTTCGGGGGAGAAGAGGAACTGGACATGTTCCAGGTATTCACCCAACCGTTGCGCGTACGCGTCCCAGGACAGATCCTCGCGTTTCCGGGCCGAGGCGCTGGCCCCCACCTCGGCGGCCTGCCCCTTGAATTCCAGGTGACCGAGCTCGAAGTTGGGCACCAGCTGGCCGTTGAACAGCAAGGCGGAGCCGATGCCGGTTCCCAGGGTCAGCATGAGCACGCTTCCCTCAACGGCCCGGCCGGCACCGAAGGCGGCCTCGGCCAGCCCGGCGGCGTCGGCATCGTTGAGGACCACGACATCTCGTCCTGTTTTGCTGCTGAACAGGTGCAACAGGTCGGTGCCGATGAAGCTTTCATCGATGTTGGCTGCCGAGCGGGCCACCCCGTGGTGCACAATGGCGGGCACCGCGATGCCGATGGGTGCCGCAGGTGGCATGCCCGGACGCCGCATCAGTTCATCCAGGACCTCGGCGACCACGTCGGCGACGGCCTCCGGGGTGGCGGGCTTGGGGGTGGGCAGCCGGTACCGTTCACCCACCAGTTCCCCGGTGGACAGGTCCACGACCCCGCCCTTGATCCCGGTTCCGCCAACGTCAATGCCATAGGCGTATTGCTGCCCGGGCGTACCAATCTGCTCCATGAGGCTCCTCTCGGCCTGAAAATAGGTGTTAAAGGCCGCAGCTAAGGCAAGGTCAGGATTTCGGCGCCATTGTCGGTGACCAGCAGCGTGTGCTCGAATTGGGCGGTTCGTTTCCTGTCCTTCGTCGTGACAGTCCACCCATCGGCCCACATGTCCCACTCGATGGTTCCGAGTGTCAGCATCGGCTCAATAGTAAAAACCATACCCGGTTCGATCAGCTGATTGTAGGCCGGGGCGGCATCATAATGCGGAATGATCAATCCGGTATGGAAAGCTTCACCCACACCGTGCCCGGTAAAATCACGGACCACACCATAGCCGAAGCGCTTGGCGTAGGCGGAAATCGTGCGCCCGATGACGTTGATTTCCCGGCCTGGCATGACCGCTTTGATGGCCCGCTGCATGGAGATTTCGGTCCGTTCCACCAGGAGTCGGGACTGCTCATCGACGTCCCCGACCAGGAACGTGGCGTTGTTGTCCCCGTGGACCTTGCCGATATACGCGGTGATGTCGATATTGATGATGTCGCCGTCGGTGAGGACCGTGCTGTCCGGGATTCCGTGGCAGATCACCTCGTTGAGCGAGGTACACAGGGACTTGGGGAACCCGCGGTAGCCCAGGGTCGAGGGATAGGCGCGATGATCCATCAGGAATTCATGCCCGATCCGGTCCAACTCGGCGGTGGTGACCCCGGGCTGGCAGGCCTTGCCCACCTCGGCCAGTGCCTGCGCGGCGATCTTCGAAGCCACCCTGATGCGTTCAATGACTTCCGGGGTCTTCACATCTGGGTGGCGGTAGGCCGACGGTTCGGGCTTGCCCACATATTCCGGACGTTCGATATCGGCCGGGACCTTCAGCGGTGGGCCGACGGTGCCGGGCGTGAGATTGCCAATCGGGGCGGTAGCAGCAGTAGTCATGCCATTAATACTAGTCGGCTTCGGAGCGCGAATCGGCACGCGGTGACAGCAGCGGTCCGCGGGCACTAGGCTGGCTGCAGGTAGACGATTCCAGGAGGTAAGACCATGGGCCAGGCATCCATTCCCGGCGAGGGGCAGTATTGGTACAACGTTTCCACCGGGAGCATCGAGAAGGGCCCGCAGTCCGACTGGTCCAAGCTCCTGGGACCCTACGACACGGCGGCCGAGGCCCAGGAGGCCATGGCCAAGGTGCAGGCTCGCAATGCAGCCTGGGACGAGCAGGACGAAGACGAAGACGAGGACTAGTACTAGTACTAGTACTAGTAGCGTCCCCGTCCCGCCCGGTTTCTACTTGTCGAATTCGTATTCGGCACTGGGGAACTGCCCGCTGCTGACATCCTGGTGGTATGCGGTGACGGCACCGCTGATTACCTCACGCAGGTTCGCGTACTTCTTCACAAAGCGCGGGGTCCGCGCGGACCCCAGACCGAGCATGTCCTGCCAGACCAGGACCTGGCCGGTGGTCGAGGCGCCGGCGCCGATGCCGATGGTCGGTACGCGCAAGGCCGCGTCAACCTCGGCAGCCACGGGGCTGGGAACCATTTCCATCAGCACCGCGAAGGCGCCGGCGTCCTGCAGGGCCACGGCGTCGGTGATCAGCTTCTGGGCTGCCTCCCCCCGCCCCTGGACCTTGTAGCCGCCCAGGGCGTGTTCGGACTGCGGGGTAAAACCGATATGGGCAATCACCGGCACCCCGGCAGCGACCATGGCATCCACATGCGGGGCGTAGCGGGAGTCGCCTTCGACCTTCACCGCATGGACTCCGGCCTCCTTCATCAGCCGCACCGACGAGGCAACCGCCTGCGCAGGGGATTGTTCATAGCTGCCAAAGGGCAGATCGACCACGACCAGGGCACGTTGGGTGCCATTGACCACGGCCTTGGCCAGGACGATCATTTCATCCAGGGTGATACGCAACGTGGAGTTGTAACCCATCACCGTGTTGGCTGCCGAGTCCCCGACCAGCAGGGTCTCGATACCCGCCTGGTCGAAGATCTCCGCGAGCATCGTGTCGTAACAGGTGAGCATGGAGAACTTTTCGCCACGCCGCTTCGCTTCGGCCAAATGACCGATACGGATCCGGGCAGGGCGCGTGGCAGGGTCGGAAAGATAGGGTTGTGACATAAAAAAACCTTAGCGCACTTGGGCGCGGCTTTGCTTCCTGACGAGTGGGAACAAAAAGTATAGTCTTGCAACAGGATATGTAAACTCCCGGCAGTCAGCACCTGGCGGAAACCGATATGCAAGGCGGGTAGAGATGAATCGTCAGCAGGAATTCGTACTGCGCACGATCGAGGAACGCGATGTTCGTTTCGTACGGTTGTGGTTCACCGATGTTGTCGGATCCCTCAAATCCGTGGCGTTGGCTCCGGCCGAGGTGGAAGACGCCTTCGCCGAAGGACTGGGGTTCGACGGCTCCTCGATTGAGGGCCTTTCGCGCATCTATGAATCTGACATGTTGTTGCAACCGGATCCCGCTACCTTCCAGATACTGCCGTGGCGCGGGGAAGTGGAGCCGACCAGCCGGATGTTCTGCGACATCCTCACCCCGGAGGGAACCCCGTCCACGGCAGATCCCCGCCATGTGCTCAAGCGCCAGCTGGATGAGGCCTCGAAGATGGGGTTCACCTGCTACACGCACCCGGAGATCGAGTTCTACTTGTTGGAATCCGCCCAGCCGGGTCCCGACGGGCGCCCCGTACCCATCGACAACGGCGGTTACTTCGATCACGTGCCGGACGGTGTCGGCCAGGATTTCCGGCGCCTGTCGGTCACTACCCTGGAAGCCCTGGGGATCTCGGTGGAGTTCTCCCACCACGAAACCGGTCCGGGGCAGAACGAGATCGACCTGCGCTACGCGGACGCGTTGCAGACTGCGGATAACATCATGACCTTCCGTACCGTGATCAAGGAAATGGCCATGCAGAAGGGGCTGCATGCCACGTTCATGCCCAAGCCGTTTGCCGACCAGCCTGGTAGCGGGATGCACACGCACTTCTCGCTGTTCGAGGGGGACTCGAACGCGTTCTTCGAGGCCGGGCGCGAATACCAGCTTTCGGATGTGGCCCGCTCCTTCATCGCCGGCATTCTGCAGCATGCCAAGGAAATCACCGCGGTCACCAACCAGTTCGTTAATTCCTACAAGAGGTTGTGGGGTGGCGGTGAAGCCCCCAGCCACCTGTCATGGGGCCACAACAACCGCTCGGCCCTGTTGCGGGTCCCGTTGTACAAGCCCGGCAAGGGGCAAAGCGCCCGTGTGGAGTACCGCGGCATCGACTCGGCAGCCAACCCGTATCTGGCGTACGCCTGCATCCTGGGCGCGGGCCTGAAGGGAATCAACGAAGGCTACGAGCTGGAGGACCCGACCGAGGATGACGTCTGGAACCTGTCCACGGCCGAACGCCGGGCCTCGGGCCACGACCCGTTGCCGGGCTCGTTGCATGAGGCGATCCGGGCGATGGAGGAATCCGAACTCATGGCCGATGTCCTGGGGGAGCAGGTGTTCAATTCGTTCCTGGCCAACAAACGCTCGGAATGGGAAGAATACCGACAGGAAGTCACGCCCTTTGAACTGAACCGATATCTGGGAATGCTCTAGGCGCCCGGTAGCACCATGATCCGGTGGCGGATCAGTGGGGGAAGGACTTTGCGCAGATGACACCGTCGTCGCGGGACCTGATTAATGCGGGGTTTCTGGAAGTGTCCCGGGCAAAGGGGTTCCTGGAGTCCAGTGAATTCGAGGGGCTGGACCAGGACCTGATCGTGCGCAGCATGGCGCATGCCCCGGACCCCGACCAGGCGCTACTGCTGGCCCTGAGGCTGGTGGAGCGCCATCCTGAAGCCGCGCGGATCTTTTCCCGGCAGGACAGCTGCCAGATGCTGATCCGGCTGCTGGGGGCTTCCTCGGCCTTGGGCGAGTTCCTGATCCGTTCGCCACAGGCCTTGGAAATCGTCAGCACGAATCCGGACCAGTACTTCCGTGCGCGCACCGAACAGGAACTGGGCCGGCAGCTGCTGGAATCGGTGCAGGCCTACCCCTCAAGCGCCGGGCATTGGGTTGCCGCCACCACTGGTGAGCCTGCCCGCCGCGCCCTGCGTATCGCCTACCGGATGGCCCTGTTGGATCTGACCTACCGCGACCTGGGATCGGCCGAACCGCAGCGGATCCTGCCCGACGTGGCCGCCGAGCTCGCCGATCTGGCGGCCGCGGCATTGGAAGCCGGGCTGGCTGTCAGCCGCGCCGAAGCGGCGGAACAGTTCGGGCAGAGCGCTGTTGACCAGGTCAATTTCTCGATCATCGGCATGGGCAAGTGCGGTGCCCGCGAGCTGAACTACATTTCTGATGTGGATGTCATCTACGTCCACCAAGGGATCGGGGATATCAGCGAATCCCATGCCGCGGACATCGCCACCCATCTGGCCAGCGGAACCGCCCGGTCCATCATGCTCACCGGTGGCGAGCCCCCGTTGTGGGAGGTGGACGCGAACCTGCGCCCCGAGGGCAAGGACGGTGCCTTGAGCCGGACCCTTGCCTCCCATGAGGCCTACTACCAGCGCTGGGCAGCATCCTGGGAGTTCCAGGCCCTGCTCAAGGCCCGTTGCATCGCCGGGGACCGGGAGCTGGGTGAACGCTACGAGCGCATGGTCAGCCCGCTGGTCTGGACCAGTTCGGAACGCGAGGGGTTCGTGGAATCGGTGCAGAAGATGCGCCGCCGGGTCCACTCCAACATCTCCAAGGACGAAGTCGAATGGCAGATCAAACTCGGGCCGGGAGGCCTGCGCGACGTTGAGTTCACTGTCCAGCTGCTCCAACTGGTGCACGGGCGGGTCGAAAGTGAATTGCAGGTATCGACCACGACACTGGCGATCCAGGCGCTGAGCGAGTTGGGGTTTATCGGTCGAGAAGACGCGTTGAATTTCGACTCGGCCTACCGGTTCCTGCGCCTATTGGAACACCGGATCCAGTTGGGCCAACTGCGCCGGACGCATTTGATGCCAAGAACCGAGCATGCCCAACGGGTCTTGGCCCGAGCGATCCGCGGTGCCGGGGACGTGCGGCTCACCAGTGCCGAACAGCTGATGAGACGCTGGAACGAGACCAAGCGGTTGGTCCGGTCCCTGCATGAACGGATCTTCTACCGCCCACTGCTGGTCACCAGCTCCAACCTGACCACGGATGATGTCCGGTTGACCCCCGAATCGGCCCAAGCGCGGCTGCGTGCACTGGGTTACCTGGATCCCAAGGCCGCGATGCGCCATATCGAGGCCTTGACGGTCGGGGTATCACGCACTGCCGCGTTGCAGCGTCAGCTCCTGCCGGTGCTGCTCGGCTGGTTCGCCGAAGGCGTTGACCCGGACGCGGGGCTCCTGGGTTTCAGGCGGCTGAGCGAATCCCTGGGCAAGACCCATTGGTTTCTGGGCATGCTACGCGACACCAACGCGGCCGCGGAGCGATTGAGCTCGTTGCTGTCCAACACACGCTTCCTGACCGACCTGTTGGCCGTGGAATCCACCGCGGCCGCCTGGCTGGGCAATGACCAGAACCTCACGCCGTTGAGCCGTGAATCCCTAGACCAGCAGTTCGATTCGATCATTCGGCGGAACAAGCAGTCCGGCACCGCGATCCGCCAGGTCCGCGTGGCTCGGCGCAAGGAGTTCCTGCGGGTGGCGTTGGCCGACGGGGCGGGGCTGCTCAGCGTCAGCGAAGTGGGCCACGCACTGTCGGATATCGATGCGGTCACCATTGGCTCGATCCTGCGGGTTCTGGTCGAGAAGGACACCGCCGAATATGGGCACCAAACGGACATTGCCGTGATCGCCATGGGCCGCCAAGGCGGTGCCGAAATCGGTTACGGTTCGGATGCCGATGTCATGTTCGTCCAACGTCCACGCCCAACGGCCGATCCGCAGGGGGCCCAGGAACAGGCCCTTCGAGTCGTCACCGAGTTGATCTCGGCAACCTCACGGCCACTGAAGCCGGCGATCCCCGCCGAGGTGAAGCTACAGGTCGACGCGGATCTGCGGCCGGAGGGCAAGGCCGGTGCCCTGGTGCGTAGCCTGGAGTCCTACACCGAGTACTACACACGGTGGCTGGATGTGTGGGAACGCCAGGCGTTGCTGCGCGCGCGCCTGATGGCGGGAGACCAACAACTCGGCCAGGACTTCATGAATCTGATTGACCCGATCCGGTACGGCCAGGCCCTGGATGAGCAGGAAACCAAGGAGATCCGCAAGCTCAAGGCCAGGGTGGAAGCCGAGCGGCTGCCTCGGGGTGCCGACCCGGCATTCCACCTGAAGTTGGGGCGCGGATCCCTCTCCGATGTGGAGTGGTTGGTTCAATTCTTCCAACTGCAACATGCCAAAGACCATCCGGAGCTGCGCACGACCTCAACCCGTGACGGTCTCAGGACCCTGGCCGAGCTGAAGATCCTCTCCCGGGCCGAGGTCAAGGTCCTGGACCGGGCGTGGGTACTGGCGACCAGGATCCGCAGCGCCGAAATCATCACGTCCGGCCGGTCTAGTGACGTCCTACCGCGTTCGGCGCGGGATATGGAAGCCGTGGGACGCTGGTGCGGTTATGAACCAAACCAGGGCTATCAGCTTGAAGACGACTACCTGAAGGCCACGCGACAGGCGCGCATGATCTTCGAACGCCGATTCTACGGCTTCGAGGACTGATGGGATCGGCCGCTCCCGGTAAGACGGACGTGGCGGATTCCGGGGCTCTCACGGCTCCGGGGTTGCGCAGCTGGTCACCGCCAGGCGGCCGGTTCACAGCCTGGCAGGAGACCGCACTGATCGGCACCCTGGATGACTGGGAACGGATCACCGGAGGACTATCGCGCTGGGAAATCAAGACCCGCAGCGGTTTCCGTGTCCGGCCCGCCGTCGAGGTCGAAGCGGGGCAACGGCCGCTCATCCTGGTGACCCTGGCGGGCCTGCGGATTCGCGAACCGGTTGAAGTGGTTCAGGTGGTTTGTAAAACGGACCGGGTGGGCTTCAGCTACCGTGCCCTGGAGGGACATCCGATCCGCGGTGAGGAGGCATTCATTGCGCAGCTGACACCGCGCGGGGTGGAATTGACCCTCCGATCGCTGACCCGCCGTGCCCCGCGGGGAATCTGGCGGATCCTGTTCCCCGGACTGCTGGTGGCCCAAAGGGTCGCCCGCTGGCGCTATTTCCGGGCACTGCGCTATTGAGCGTCCGACGGGGGCTGACGTCCAGTGGGCCGGTATGAGATGCTCGTATCGACCTGACAACGGTATCCCCAGCGAAAGTCGGAGACAATGGACCAGAAGATGATGGATCTCGCAGTGCAGCTGGCGCAGGACGGAATGGACGGCGACAAGGGCGGGCCGTTTGGCGCGGTCGTGGTGCGTGCCGGTGAGGTGATCTCGGCGGCCTATAACCGGGTGACAGGATCCGACGATCCCACCGCCCACGCCGAGGTGCGTGCCCTGCGGATGGCCGCGGAAATGCTGGGCACCTTCGATCTGTCGGACTGCGAGATCTATGCCAGTTCCGAACCGTGCCCGATGTGCTTCGGTGCGATCTACTGGTCGCGCGTGCAACGGGTGTACTTCGCCAATACCAGGGAAGACGCCGCAAGGATCGGGTTCGATGATTCATTCATCTATGACGAACTGGCCAAGGAACCGCTAGAGCGCAGCATCCCCTTCATCAAGGTCGACAGCCCCGACGCCTTGAAGGTCTTTGACCGGTGGCAACAGAAAGCCGACAAAATCGAGTACTAGTTTGCGTTGTAGACCGGTACGACTCCTGGGCCCAGTGGGGGACGCCTCGTCCTGGCGCGCATCGGTGCATCGCCTATTCACTGTCACAAGCCTCGGGTGTGATTGGGAGATGCGCGCTGTCGATCTTCCAGCCGAACCCCTCATGGATCAGGCCGTATTCCAAGATCCATACCGAACAGGTCTGTCCCGTTGTGTCGGTGGGGCTGAACTGCTCATCTTGTTGGGTTACCAGTACCACGGAGGCCGTTGCCGTGCTGTCTTCGTGGGTGATGTCGAAAACGAAAATGTCGGTCCAGAACGTGGAGATGTGCCCGGCGGTCCATTGCTCCAGGCCGCCAGACCTTTCCTGCAGGTCGCTACTCAGGTTCTTGAATGCGCTCTCGTAGTATCCGTAATTGATCAGTTCGCCGTGGCTTCCCAGCAGCTCGGTCAGTTCTTCGGCCAGCGGGTGCTCCGAGTAGTTGAAGACGTTGATGATCGCGAATTCACTTGAGTCGTTACCGGAACAGGTGTCGAATGCGACGACCTCGTTGCGGGCCTTCCAGACTTCGACCAGCGGGCGGATCTCGGCAGTGGGAACGGCAAACGCCTCTCCTGAGACAATGCGGAAGTCGTCATCGCCGGGTTCTCCCTCGTACTTGTTGGAACCGTAATGGAGGCCAACGATTTCCCCGTCAAGATTGATCAACGGTCCACCGGAGTTTCCCGGATTGGTGGATGCATCAAATTGCATCAGTCCGGTCAGGGCGTATTGCCCTTCTCCCAGGGTCCTGCCAAACCCGCTGAGACGTCCGTAATTGAACTGGAACGCATTGTCGGACTTGACGGCATCTTCGACATCGCTGTTCCTCGGGAACCCCATGATGCCGATTTCGTCGCCGTGAGACGGGTTGTCGCTGGCAAAGGAAAATTCATGTCCGTCAACGTCCCGTAACGTACGCAACAGAGCGATTTCACGGTTGTGATCCACCCCGAGGAGTTCAGCGGCCACATATTGGTCCTGCAGCCGAACATAGGCCTCGGAAGCATCCCGCACGACATGGGACGCTGTGATAATCAAATTGTCCCCGATGTAGAAACCTGTGCCAGTGCCACCATAGCCGTCGCATTGCCCGGCAGAAAGATGGGCGACGCCGGATCGGGTGGAGGCTACGATGCTGGTCCAGGTTTTGGGTGGCTCTGGATTCGGATCCTCCGGGGCTGGTGGCGGTTCCGCAGGCGGGCTTGTCGTTTCGCCGGGCGGTGCCACCGGCGGAGGGGCGGTACTGGGGTTATCGGTATGCACCACGATGCAGCCAGAAAGTGCACCCGTGAGGAATGCAACCAGAATGATTGCGCTAGCCAAGCGTCGGCCGAACCTTGACTTCTTCACGAGCCCTCCCCAAGCAGACACGTCGGACCGCCAGCAGCTTTCGCGCCGTCGGCCACAATTCACTACACCATAGGTGAGAACTCCGCAGTTGGGTAGACCCCGGTGAGGGAAAGTCGGATTCCGGGGTGTGAGGCAGTGGTTCTCCCGCTGAAACAACCCGGGCCTGCCCGTCATGAATGACGGGCAGGCCCGGGGCGAAAGGGAGCTGATCGGGAATCAACTTCCCGGAATGACTAGCAGCCGTAGTAGAGCTCGAACTCGTACGGGTTCGGGCGCAGGCTCAGCGGCTTCAGTTCGTTCTCGCGCTTGTATTCGATCCAGGTGCGGATCAGGTCTTCGGTGAACACGCCACCTTCAAGCAGGAATTCGTGATCGGCTTCCAGGGCCTTCAGTGCTTCCTCCAGGTTCTCCGGGGCACGCTGGATGTCCTTGGCCTCCTCAGGTGGAAGCTCGTAGAGGTCCTTGTCGATCGGCTCGGCCGGCTCGATGCGGTTCTTGATGCCATCCAGACCGGCCATCAGCTGGGCTGCGAAGGCCAGGTACGGGTTCGAGGAGGCATCCGGTGCACGGAACTCGATGCGCTTGGCCTTCGGGTTCGAGCCGGTGATCGGGATACGGATACCTGCAGACCGGTTGCCCTGCGAGTAGACCATGTTCACCGGAGCCTCGTAGCCCTTGACCAGTCGGCGGTAGGAGTTCACGGTCGGGTTGGTGAATGCCAGGACCGCCGACGCATGCTTGAGCAGGCCGCCAATGTACCAGCGGGCGGTATCGGAGAGACCGGCGTACCCCTTCTCGTCGTAGAACAAGGGATCGCCGTTGGACCACAACGACTGGTGCACGTGCATGCCCGAGCCATTGTCGCCGAAGACCGGCTTGGGCATGAAGGTGGCGGACTTGCCCCAGGCATCGGCCACGTTCTTGACCACGTACTTGAAGAGCATCAGTTCATCGGCGGCGTGAACCATGGTGTTGAACTTGTAGTTGATCTCGGCCTGGCCGGCGGCACCCACCTCGTGGTGGCTGCGTTCGACGTCAAGACCCACATTGTCCAATTCGACACAGATGGCGTCACGCAGGTCTGCCTGCTTGTCAGTGGGGGAGACAGGGAAGTAGCCGCCCTTGAACGGGGTCTTGTACCCCTGGTTGCCTCCCTCTTCCTTACGTCCGGTATTCCACGGGGCCTCGTCGGAATCGATCTTGTAGAAAGCACCTTCCGGCTTCGACTCGTAACGGACATCCTCGAAAATGAAGAACTCTGCTTCCGGGGCGAAGAACGCGGTATCGGCGATGCCGGTGGATTCCAGGTAGGCCTCGGCGCGCTCGGCCACGCCACGCGGATCGCGGTGGTAGGGCTCCCCGGTGCGCGGGTTGATGATCGAGAAGTTGAAGGCCAACGTCTTTTCGATGCGGAACGGATCGATGAACCCGGTCTTCACATCGGGGATCAGCTGCATGTCGGACTCGGAGATGCCGGCGAAACCGCGGATCGATGAACCGTCGAATAGCTGGCCGGTGACGAAGAAGTCAGCGTCGACCGACTTGGCAGGGACGTTGAAGTGCTGCTGCACACCCGGCAGATCGGTGAAACGAACGTCGACGAACTTCACGTCCTCTTCGGCAATGTACGCCAAAGCTTCTTCTGGACTCTTAAACATGTGCAGGTAACTCCCTGTGGTGTATATATAACGGTAAACAAGTCGGTCACATTATGATCGCTTGCCCTTGCCTACCCCACTACAATACCGAGAATCCGTTTCTTAGTGGTGTCTCGATTGTTTCCTGCGCGTTACATGGCATGATTTTGCGTCCAGTGTTACGTGAGGCTCACCGTGCCGGCACACACCACAGGTGGGCGCTCACAGGGAAGCCCGATAAACTGGGGCTGTGGAACGAAAAGACATAGGTTCTTGGCTCGAAGGACCACCTCAACTTAATGCCCAGGAATGGCCGGGCCAACGCCTGGGACGTCCCGAAAAAGGTCCCGGATCGATCGGTCGGTTCCCCCGGCGTGTCGGAGCGATCATCATTGACTGGGCCTTGGCCATGCTCGTCAGCTGGTGGCTCTTCGAATCCAGTTCATTGGCCACGTTACTGCTCTTCTGTGCAGGGCAGATGCTGACGGTCGGCTTCACCGGACACTCCATCGGACACCGAACCTTCGGAATGCAGGTGCAGTCCATGGATGGAACGGCCATCAAGCCATGGGTCGGTGCGTTGCGTTCGCTACTGCTGTGTTTGGTGATCCCGGCACTGGTTGCCGATGCCGACCAGCGCGGCCTGCATGACCGGGCTGGCAAGAGTGTCTTGGTCAACGTGCGCTAACCGGAAGCCGCCACCTGAGAAGTTAAAAGCCGAAGCCGTGTCGGGGACGAATTCCCTGACACGGCTTCAATGCCCTGGTTAATTCCTAGCGGCCACGCATGGCCCTGCGGCTGGGGCGAACCTTGTTCGGATCGATACCCTTGGGGATCGGCAGTCGGTTGGCGCTGAGGGTGGTCAGTCGCTTGTCGACGGCATTGACCTCAAGCTTCGACAGCTGCTTGGGAAGCTTCTTCATCTTCTTGCCCACCTCGTGCAGCGGGGTCTGTTGCTCGTCATTGCCTGCGTTGATCACGCTGATCGGCACGTTCGGCAATACGCGCCCGATCCGCTTGCGCTCGGAGCTGACCATTTCACGTACCCGTCCGGTGGGTCCTTCGGTCACCAATACGACACCGGCACGCCCGACTGCCATGAACAGCAGGTCCTGGTGGCGGTTCGCGGCCACGGGCTCCTGCTTCAGGATCCAGCCGCGGCGCAGGACGCTCATGGCGGCGCCTGCAGCACCCGGGCGACCCTCCAGCTGGGTGAATGCCGCTTTTTCAGCGCGTCGCGAAAGGATGAATACCGCAGCCAGCAAACCCAGTGGGATCGAGATCAGCAACATGGTGATCCAGTTCTGGATCAGGATGCCGATGAGAAGACCCACGGCAATCACGCCAAGTCCGGCCAGAAGCATCCACCAGACGACCATGGGGTCGTTGCGGCGGGTCATCTGGAAGACCTGGCCCATCTGCTTCAGACGACCGGGTTCCTTGTTTTTCTTTTCAGCTTTTGGTTTGCGCGAAAACAGGCCTCGCTTGGATTGCGAAGCCCCTTCGGATGCGACATTGTCGGAGTTTTTGGCCATAGTTCCTTAATTCTACCTGAGTTCTTTGGGCACGTACCATACGCAACGGTCCGAGATACTCCTAAAGTGCGTCATGCCCTTCCGGGCAAAGCGGCCGGAGAAGGCAGAACGTACTGTCGGCACGGTGAGTCCGCTTATGGGGGCTAATTCGAAATCAGCGACGCCGCTTCCTGACGGGTGTTGCCCGAGGACTCGATGTGGGCCAAGGCCTCGGGAATTTCGCGACCCTTCTTGCGCATCGCGCCCGCCCAGAGGCGACCTGCACGGTAGGATGAGCGAACCAGCGGCCCGGACATGACACCGAGGAAGCCAAGTTCTTCGGCCTCCTGCTGGAGGTCCAGGAACTCCTGCGGCTTCACCCAACGATCCACCGGCAGGTGGCGTTCGGTCGGACGCAGGTACTGTGTGATGGTCAACAGGTCGCAACCGGCCTCGTGCAGATCGCGCATTGCCTCCGAGATCTCCTCACGGGTTTCGCCCATACCCAGGATCAAATTGGACTTGGTGATCAGCCCACGCTTGCGGCCGTGCGAAATGACATCCATCGAGCGTTCGTAGCGGAAAGCCGGGCGGATGCGCTTGAAGATACGCGGTACGGTCTCCACATTGTGGGCGTAGACCTCGGGTGCGGAGTCGCAGATCTCGTCCAGGTTTTCCGGTTTCCCGGAGAAGTCGGGAATCAGCAGTTCCACACCGGTGTTTTCATTGAACTGGTGAATACGGCGCACGGTCTCTGCATACAACCACACGCCTTCGTCTTCCAGGTCATCACGAGCCACACCAGTGACGGTGGCATAGCGAAGATCCATCTTCTTCACGCTCATGGCGACCTTGAACGGCTCGGACCGATCCAGCGCAGAGGGCTTTCCGGTGTCGATCTGGCAGAAGTCACAGCGACGAGTACATTCGGAGCCGCCGATCAGGAAGGAGGCCTCGCGGTCTTCCCAGCATTCGAAGATGTTCGGGCAGCCAGCCTCTTCACAGACCGTATGCAATCCCTCGGATTTGACCAGATTCTTCAGCCCCACGTATTCAGGGCCGATGTTCAACTTGGCCTTGATCCATTCGGGCTTGCGTTCAACCGGAACCTTGGAATTTCGCTGCTCGACTCGCAGCATGCGGCGGCCTTCAGGTGCGACACTCATGAAGATTGTTACTTTCTGGGAGAAGGGAAGGGATTAGGAGGTGGGCAGGGCCGTGGCCACTTGCGGGGCCAGGAGCCGCTCAAGCTCCTGCTGGACACGGTCAGCCACGTCAATGGGGTTGACTGTCCGTCCCAATTCCTGGGAAATGCTGGTAACGCCGGCATCGGTGATGCCACAGGCAATGATCTGCTCATAGGGTTCCAATGTATTGGAACAGTTCAGGGCGAAACCATGCATTGTCACGCCATGGTTGATGCGGATGCCGATAGCCGCGATCTTGCGGTCCTGTGCTCCGTTAGAACCCGGGACCCACACACCTGAGCGCCCCTTGATCTGGCTGGTTTTGATTCCCAGCTCGTCCAGAACGTTCATCAATGCCTCTTCGAGGGTTTCCACGTACAAGCGGATGGCATTGATCTTGGCCAACTTCACGATCGGGTAACCGATCAACTGGCCGGGACCGTGCCAGGTTAGCTGTCCGCCACGGTCGACTTCAACCACGGGGGTGCCGTCCTGCGGCAATTGCTGGTCTTCTGTGCGCCGTCCAGCGGTATACACCGCCTCGTGCTCCAGAAACAGGATCTTAGGGCCTTGTTCGTCGGCTGCCACTGCGTCGTGGAGGCGTTTTTGGTAATCCCAGGCTTCCAGGTAAGGAACAAAGGATTCGCCAAGACCGACTCGTTCGAATTCGATCGTCATGGCTTTCAGCGTACGCCTAATCAACTTTACCTTCGAGTTATTACCGTCATGGATGTGTTGTGGATAACTTAAACGGGAATCGGTTTGACGTACTACAAATGAGGCATGGAACAAGACACAGACCCGTTCGCCTGGCCGCAGTGCGAGGGATACCTGACGGTGCGGGCACTGGACGAGCAAGAAAACTGCAAAGTCTGGCTGGTCCAGCGCGAATCCGATCAGCAGTACCGCGTGATCAAGCTAATCGGCAACCATGAAGCGGTTGCCTCGATGCAGCAGATTGCGCGGGTCGAGGGGGCAGAGCACCTGATCGATTTCCACGGGGTGCTAGACACCGATGCGGGGCCGGCGCTCTTGGCCGAATACTGTCCGGGTGGGAGCCTGGGGCAGATGGTCCGAGCCCGTGGCCCGTTGCCGTTGGGGGAGGTGATCACCGCGTTGGCGCCAATCGCCCAATCGGTAGAGGCCTTGCATCGGCAGGGGATTCGTCATGGGGATATCTCGCCGAACAATATCCTGCTCACTGCCGAGGGTATGCCCAAACTCGCCGATTTCCAGGAAACCAGGTTGCTCATCGACAATGTGAATCCCGGCGGCACCCCGGGCTTCCTCGCCCCGGAGGTGTCCGTTGGCGGCTACGTTGACGGTAGCGGAGCGGCCGATGTCTATGCCCTGGGTGCATGCCTGTGGTATCTGCTCAGCGGCCAGGTACCCGAACCTCCGGAACTGCGTTCTCCGGTGAACCTGGTGGTGCCCACGGCGCCGGAGCAAATCCTGGATCTGCTGGTTGAGAGCCTGGATTCGGTCCCGGAACAACGTCCGAGTGCCGAACAGTTCGCCCGGGCGCTTTTCGCATCCGGCCAGGCCGAAGCGCTGAATTGGACCTCGTCGGTTCCCGGATTCGCCACCCACTTGATGGCCACCATCCATCCGCTGGCACAGCGTGGCAGGCTGCGCGGCTCCCGGAAGCAGAACCGGACCCGCAAAGCGCCAATGGCGGCCGGTGGCAGGGATGCCGCTGAGGCCACCGAAACGCGAACCGCGAGATTGAAGAGGACTCCCGGTAGCCGCAAGCTGCTGGTGGCCGCCACCGCCGGACTGGTGCTCATGACAGGAACGGGGCTGGGTGTGCGCCACATGGTGCACTCCGATCCGGCGATGCCGGGTACGGATGTGCCGCAGACCGGGGTGATGGAACCGGTGCGAAGTTGCACCATGCAGTCCGATGCACAACTGCCGCCGTGCGCCCAGGACCAGGCAATGCTGCTGACCGAACTGGTGCGGCTGACCCGGGCCAGGGATCTGGCCTTGACCTCAGCCGATGCCGACGCCCTGGCGAAACTTTACACCGAGAAATCGGAGCAGCTGGCGTTGGATCTGGCATTGCTGGACAAGCTGGAGGATCTGGGCCTCACCATCCAGGGGTTGCAGACAAGCCTGGAACAGTTGGAGGTGACCGCACGCGGCTATCCGGATGTCGTGGTGATTTCCGGGGAGAGTTTCCACGGCCACTACAGTTACCACTTTCGGGGAGAAGTGCAAGCAGCGCATCAGGCCAAGGCCGGGGCGGGGGAGCGGGTCCGCTTCGAACTGCAGTACGGGCAGCAGGGCTGGCAAATCTCCAGGGTGCTGCAGCGGGAAAACGAAAGTGGGACCGTCGCGAACGACGATCCCACCAGGTCCGGAGAAACTAGTTCCAGAGGGTAGCGACCAGGATATTGACGAAGGCCAGCCCGCCGGTGGCATGTGCGATACCGGTGGAAACTTCTTCACCGGCCTTGACCTTCTTGCGGCCGATAAAGGCGGCAACCACGATGGCGATGCTGACGAGTAGCTTCACCGCGATCTTCATGTGGTTCAGCGAATCTCCCGGGTCCTTGGTCATTTCGAACAGGCCGACCAGCGCCAGGCCGGTGAATAGCTGGACCAGGGCTCCGACCCACTGCCAGATGTTGACGGTTGGGGTCTTGAAGTTTGCCAGCCAGCCTCCGAAGATGGCGGCGGCACCGAGAATATGGAACATCACCAGGATGCTAAGCAGGAAAGTCATGACTCCAGATTAGTGGACTTCGACGAAATGTAGAAACAGCCGAAGCCCGCCCCCGGGCGCCGATGCGCACGGGGACGGGCTTTGACCCGATCGACTTAGCTAGACCTTAGAGACCAAGCTCACCTTCGAAGGCGCCGCCTTCGAGCCGGGCCTTGACGGTCTGCAGGAAACGACCTGCATCCGCGCCGTCAACCAGACGGTGATCGTAGGTCAGGCACAGGTACATCATGTGGCGGATCGCGATCGAATCGTTGCCTTCCGGATCCGTGATGACCATCGGACGCTTGACGATCGCGCCGGTGCCAAGGATGGCCACCTGCGGCTGGTTGATGATCGGGGTGTCGAACAAGGCGCCGACCGATCCGATATTGGTGATCGAGAAGGTGCCGCCGGACAGCTCATCCGGTCCGATCTTGTTGTTGCGGGTGCGGGCCGCGACATCGGCAATCTTTCCGGCGAGCCCGGCCAGGTTCAGGTCCCCGGCGTTGGACACCACGGGAACCAACAGGCCCTTGTCGGTATCCACCGCGAACGCCAGATGTTCGGCGTTGTGGTAGGTGATCTCCTGCTTGTCCTCGTCGTACTCGGCGTTCAACGTCGGGTGCGACTTCAGCGCCTCGGCCACGGCCTTGGCGATGAACGGCAGGTAGGTCAGGTTCACCCCGTTGGTGGCCTTGAATCCGGCCTTGGCCTTGGCACGCAGGTTGACGATCCGGGTCATGTCGATTTCGTGGACCTGCGTCAGCTGGGTGGATACATCCAGCGACTCGCGCATGCGGCGAGCGATTACCTGGCGGATTCGAGGGGCCTTGACGGTGGTGCCGCGCAGCGAGGAGACCTCGACTGCCGGGGCCGTCTTGGCAGCGGGTGCCGCGGCAGCAGCAGGAGCGGCCGGGGCCGACTGCTTCTTGGCCTCGATGGCATCCAGTACGTCCTGCTTGCGGATACGTCCACCCACACCGGTACCCGAGACGGTGCTCAGGTCGATGTCGTTCTGGTTGGCCAAGCGGCGTACCAGCGGGGTGACATAGCCGGCCTCGGCCGACGCGGAGTCGGATGCCGGGGCCTCCTGCTTGGCCGCAGGTGCCGCCGGTGCTGCATCCTGTGCCGCTGCCACTGGTGCGGCAGGAGCTTCTTCCTTGGCCGGCGCCTCCTGCTTGGCAGGAGTAGCCGGGGTTTCTTCCTTGGCCGGTGCGGTAGCACCGGAACCGATGACGGCCAGGACGGCGCCTACTTCGGCTTCCTCATCCTCATTGACACGGATTTCCAGCAGCTTGCCGGCAACCGGGGAAGGAACCTCGGTGTCGACCTTGTCGGTGGAAACCTCCAGCAGCGGCTCGTCAACGGCGACGTCATCGCCGACTTCCTTCAACCAGCGGGTGACGGTGCCTTCGGTGACCGATTCGCCCAACGCAGGAAGGGTGACCTCGGTGCCCGAGGCTTCGCCCGTAGCTGCGGCCGGAGCGGCCGGCGCCTCTTCGGCGGGTGCAGCCGGTGCTTCTTCCGGTTCGGCGGCCTGGGCAGGTTCAGCGGCAGGAGCCTCGGAGCCCGAGCCGTCGCCGATGCGCACCAGCGGGGCGCCGACCTCGGCCTCTTCGTCCTCGGCCACCAGGATCTCCTCGATCACACCGGCGACCGGGGACGGAACCTCGGTGTCGACCTTGTCGGTGGACACTTCCACCAACGGCTCGTCGACCTCAACGCGGTCTCCGACCTGCTTGAGCCAGCGGGTGACCGTGCCTTCGGTAACACTCTCACCCAACGCGGGCAGGTTTACGGTTTCAGACATCTTCCCGTATCTCCTCTAAATTTCATGCGGTATGGATGGTCCGATTGCGTCCCGCCTCAAACCGAGGCGGGACCGGATCCAAAATTCTGTACGGAGGCGCTACCCCCGAGCCTAGCCGAGGAAGCAGCGTACCGTTGACGGGCACGCTGCTTGCGGCTCACGGGGAATCAGCCGTGCAGTGGCTTTCCGGCCAGGGCCATGGCGGCCTCGCCCAGGGATTCGTTCTGGGTCGGGTGGGCGTGGACCAGCTGGGCCACGTCCTCCGGGTAGGCTTCCCAGTTCACGATCAATTGGGCCTCGCCGATCTGCTCGCCAATGCGGCCACCCACGCCGTGGACTCCCACGATGGGGCCGTTCTTGACGCGGACCATCTTGATGATGCCGCCGGTACCTAGGATCGAGGACTTGCCGTTGCCGGCCAGGTTGTACTCGGAGACCTCCACCTGGTCATCACCGAACTTCTCCTTGGCCTTCGGCTCGGTGTAACCCACCGAGGCGATCTCCGGCTCGCAGAAGGTGACCTTGGGGATGTTGATGTCCTCGACGATGGTCGGGTTCTGGCCTGCGATTTCCTCGGCCACGAAAATGCCGTGCTGGTAACCGCGGTGGGCCAGCTGCAGTCCCGGTACGATGTCGCCCACGGCGTAGATGTTGCCTACGCCGGTGTGCAGGCGATCGTTGGTGATCACGAAGCCGCGATCGATGGTGATGCCCTGTTCCTCGAATCCGAAACCCTCGGTGACCGGGCCACGACCCACGGCGACCAGGACGATATCGGCTTCCAGGACCTTGCCATTGGCCAGCGAGACCTTCACGCCATTGTCATCCTGTTCGACTTTCTCGAAGAAGACGCCGGTGTTGAACTTGATGCCACGCTTCTTGAAGGAACGCTCCAGCACCTTGATGATGGCCGGATCCTCGTTCGGAACCAGCGACGGCAGACCCTCCACGATGGTGACATCCACGCCGAAGGACTTCCAGACCGAGGCGAATTCGACGCCGATGACTCCGCCGCCGAGCACGATGGCGCTCTTGGGCAGGGAATCCATGTTCAGGGCCTCGGTGCTGGTCAGCACGCGGCCGCCGATCTCCAGGCCGAAGGTCTTGGAGGTGGAGCCGGTGGCCAGGACGATGTTCTTGCCCTTGTAACGGGTGCCGTTGACCTCGATGGTGTCCTGCGAAACCAGACGGCCTTCGCCTTCGATGACGTTGATTTTCTTCATCTTCAGCAGGCCGGTCAGGCCCTTGTGCTTGCCGGCGACGATGCCGTCCTTGTAACTGCGAACCGCAGCCAGGTCGATGGAGTCCAAGGTGGTGTTGATGCCGTACTTGGCCCCTTCGCGGGCGTTCTCGGCCAGTTCAGCCGAGTGCAGGTAGGCCTTGGTGGGAATGCAGCCGGTGTGCAGGCAGGTGCCGCCGACCTTTTCCTTCTCAATCAGGCCAACGGTGAAGCCCAGCTGGATGGAGCGCAGGGCTACCGAGTATCCAGCGGAACCGCCGCCGAGGATGAGGACATCGAATTCTTGCGTTGCTGCCGAATCGGCCACGTGAACGCTCCCTCGTAATAGCTAATCTGGTCGGCTTCTGGCCAACCGGGGATCGGGTGGGACAAACTGCCGCTTTCTTCCCTGTAAGGGGCGCAGCACAGTATGCCGTGATGTTTCAAAACTTACCTTAGTCCCGCAGGCGGTTCACAGTCACCTCGAAGCGGGTAAAAGTCGCTTTTAGTTCATTTTTGCACGAAACCTAGTGCGGCAGGCGGTGACGCCTCCCGCACCAGGGTGTCGTTTTTCACTCGGTCCAGGGCCTAACTGGCGGCGAATTGCTCGGCAAATCCGATCAGCGTGCGGACCTGTGATCCAGTGCCGTTCTTCGGGGTGTAGCCCCAGGCCGAGCCCTCGTTGAAGGCCGGGCCGGCAAAGTCGATATGAGCCCAGGGGATCCGCTGGCCTTCGACCTCGCCGACGAACTCCTGCAGGAATACCGCAGCGGTCATCATGCCACCCATGCGTTCGCCGATATTGGCCAGGTCCGCGACCTGCGAATCGATGGAGGGGCGCAGTTCCTCGGGAAGTGGCATACCCCAGGCCTGCTCGCCAACCCGTTGCGAGACAGCCACCAGCTCGTCGCGCAGCGTATCCTCGCCCATGATCCCGGCGGTCCGCAGGCCCAAGGCGAGCATCTGGGCGCCGGTCAGCGTGGCGATATCGATGATCGCATCGGGTTTCTCCTCGCTGGCCGCGACCAGGCCGTCGGCCATTACCAGGCGGCCCTCGGCATCGGTGTTCAGCACCTCGACGGTCTTGCCGCCGTACATGCTCAACACATCACCAGGACGGGTGGCACGCGAGCCTGGCATGTTCTCGGCCAGGCATAGCCAGGCGGTGACTTTCAGGTCAAGGCCCAGTTCCGCCACTGCGGCAATGGTCTGGAACATCGCTGCGGCCCCGGACATGTCCGACTTCATGGCGTGCATGCCCGCGGCGGGCTTGATCGAGATGCCGCCGGTATCGAAGGTGATGCCCTTGCCCACCAGGGCCAGGTGCTTGGCGGCCTTGGACGGGGCGTATTCGATCTTGACCAGGCGCGGGGCTCGATCGGATCCGCCACCCACGCCCAAAAGCCCGCCGAACCCGTCCTTGGCAAGCTTCTTCTCGTCGTACACACTGACCTTCAACGGCAGGGACTTGGCGTAGTCGCGCACGGTGCTGGCGAAGGATTCGGGGTACAGCTCGTTGGCGGGGGTGTTGATCAGGTCGCGGGTGGCGCGGACCGCGCGGCCGATAACCGCTGCGCGCTTCAGTGCGGCTGGCAGCTGCTTGTCGGCGGACACCGGGGTGACCACGATTGCGTCGCCGAGTACCGGCTTCTCGTTCTTCTTCGAACGGAAGTTCTCGAAACGGTAGTTGCCCAGGGCAATGCCCTCGGCGATTGCGGCCGCGTGCTCCACGGTGCCGGCAGGCAGGGCGAACAAGGCGGACTTCACCCCGGTGAGCTGGCGTGCGGCCGAACCCGCGGCACGGCGTAGTGTTTCGGAATCGAGGTCAGCCGGGCTGTCGACGCCCAGCCCGATGAAGCCGATGACCTTGGCCTTGGAATCCTGGACCCCGGGCAAACGGGTCAATTCGTCGGCCTTGGCCGCCACTCCCAGGTCGTTCAGGGCCTGCTCGAGCTGCGCGGTGCTCGCGGCCGGCAGCACGGAGTCGGCGATATGGATCTTGTCCTCGCTCTTGTAGATGCCCAACACCAGGGCATCGGCGTTCTTGCGTTTGATGTCTGTTCCGATTGCGGTCAGCTTGAGATCGCTGGAGTTGATCACGAAATCATTCCTTCTAAGCCTTTGTAGGGTCTGAGGATCGCGTGGCGGGTTGGCCGGTGTGATCCGTTCTCACACCTTCCCCACGTACTTCCACTACTAGATGGTAGCCGAGTCAAACGGTGGCGTGCCCCAGTTCACAGTCGGAATGCTCAGGTGGGGGGATAGAATGGGACGCTGAAGTGTGCCTTGGGTGCGAAGAACCGGGCTCCAAGACCAAAGTGGGGTGCAATGTCCAGTCAACCGTTGATGAAGTTCATGGTCGATGACCTCGACGACCCGCGTCTGCAGGGGCTCGGGATGTACATTTCACTCAAGGGTGCCGGCGATGCCGGGCAGGCGCACCTGCAGATCCACAATGAGCTGTTCGCTGAATTGCGTGGCGAGCTGATGGTCAGTTTCACCGCGGACAAGTTGGTGTGTTATTCCGCGCAGCGCCCCCGGGTGACCTATCTTGGTGACCATTTCGCCGCCTACCAGCAGCCGGTGATCGAGCTCTATCTGATGACCGACGGGATGGACCGCGAGTTCTGGTACCTGACCGGGGTCGAACCCGATCTGCTGTGGGAGGAGTTCTGCGCCCAGCTGCTGGGCCTGGTTGACGCGTTCAACATCGGTCCGGTGGCTTCGACCAGTTCGTTGCCGATGCCGGTGCCGCATACCCGGCCGGTGGGAGTGACCGCACACGGAAACCGCAAGGACCTGATCGAGGGAATCTCCACCTGGGCGCCCAGTGCCGAGCTGCCTGCCGCCTTCACCGACCTGCTCGAAATCCGCTTAGCCGACGCCGGCCGCCACGTGGTCGGCTACTCGCTGCATACCCCGCACTACCTGGCGGAGGCGGAGTATCCGCCGGTCGCCGTGGCCGGGCTGGAATACGTCGGGGCGGCACTGAACCTGGCCTTGCCCACCGAACGCCTGCGCGAAGCGGGGCGGGCCATCGAGAGCCAACTGGCCGAACAGATCGATTCCAGCAGCGAAGTTCGCCAGATGGTGGCCGGTTTCGAAAAACGCTTTGATGCGCACGCCCAGGAGCACTCCACCCGGTCGCTGCTGCTGGACAGCGACCAGCAGGTACCCGATGCGGAGGAAATCGGGGCGAGCGCCGAGACCTTCCTGGCAAACCTTGGCGATGTGGGCCAGTGGTTTCCCGACCCGGTGATTGAAGAGCCGGAGGGGTCAAGCCATGATCCCGGTGATCCACGACCTTGAGTTATGGAGCTTTGAATTCCAGGAAATCCTGGCTGGTCTATACCGTCGCCCTGTTGGCCTATATTTCGGCCGTCGCCCAGCGCACCAGCTTCGGTGTCGCCGGTCTGGAGGCCACCGAACGGTTTAGCGCCAGTGCCTCGATCTTGGCCACGTTCTCCGTGGTGCAGCTGGTGGTTTATTCGGCAGGACAAATTCCCGTTGGGCTGATCCTGGATCGGGTCGGACCGCGTGTCATGATTACCAGCGGGGCGATCCTGATGACGGTCGGCCAGGGGTTCCTGGCCTTTGCCGGCAATGTGCCCCAAGGGCTGGCCGGACGTGTGCTGGTTGGTGCAGGAGATGCGATGGTGTTCGTGTCGGTGCTTCGCTTGCTTCCCATGTGGTTCAGCGGTGCGCGCCTGCCGATGCTGACCCAGGTCACCGGTACCGTGGGGCAACTCGGTCAGCTGATCAGCCTCTTCCCGTTCCATGCGATGTTGGTCAAGGTCGGCTGGACCCCGGCGTTCGCGATGCTCTCGGTCCTGGCCTTTTGCACGCTGCTGCTGGTCACCGCCTTTGTGCGCAACGGGTATCCCGGACCCAGCATCCCCGCCAATGAGCGATTGGGAACCGGTCAGATGCTGGCGACCGCTTGGCGCCAAGCGGGCACGCGACTGGGATTCTTCACCCACTTCACCACCGCATTCATGGTCAACGTGTTCCTGCTGACCTGGGGTTTCCCGTTCCTGGTGGAAGGGCAGGGGATCTCCGGAGCGGTGGCATCCAGCCTGATGTCGATCTTCGTTGTCGTGGCCATCATCCTCGGCCCGGTGCTCGGCGCGCTCACCGCCCGGTACCCGCAGCGCCGTTCCCAGTTTGCCCTGGGGATCATCGCGTTCATTACCGCCATGTGGGCCATCGTGCTGCTCTGGCCCGGTCCGGCTCCGCTATGGTTGCTGATCCTCCTGATGATCGCGATCGCCGCCGGCGGCCCGGCTTCGGCGATATCCTTCGATTTCGCCCGAACCTTCAACCCACCGAGCCTGATGGGCACGGCGACCGGACTGGTGAATGTGGGCGGATTCCTCGGCGGTTTCGTGTGCATGTACCTGATCGGCCTGGTCCTGGACCTGCTGCACAAGTGGAACGGGGGAAACGGGCAGCTCTACAACCTCGGTTCATTCAAGATCGCACTGAGTGTCCAGTTGGTCTTCGTGGCATTGGGGGTGACCGGCATGCTCGTTTCACGTCGCAAGGCACGGCGCCAGCAGCAGGATCCCGGAAACTAGCGGCTTTCCACAATCGGTGGATGCAGCTGAGAACGACGCTGGTGCACCGGTCATGCTCGGGGCATGACAACTACACCGAACCGCCAGCCGCTCTCCTTGGAGCGAGCCGAAGATATCCTGGCCTATATCCCGCACGCGCTGGGATTCCATCCTGAACGTTCCGTGGTGCTCCTGCTGATGGTCGAACGGAAACTCGAAGCCACGCTGCGTGTGGACCTGCCCAAGGACGAGGAACCGGGGGAGGAGCAACGTTGGGTCGTGCAGGTGTGCGAAATGCTGGGCCGACTGCCGGGACTCACCTCCGTTCTGTGTGCCATCTTCCCCGATCACGGCAGTGCCCGAGGTGGGCAGTTGCCGTGGAACTCGCTGCTGCAGTATCTGGCCCCTGCCCTGGAGGAGCAAGGCACCCCCTTGTGCCAGGCGTGGTGCCAAGGCGATGGACAGGTGTGGGACTACCTGTCCACAGCGCAAGACCATGGGTGCTTCGACCTGTCCCACCCGGAGTTGAACCCGACGTCGTTGCGGATGGTGCTGGCTGGTTCAGCCCCGCTGAGCCAGCCGTGGGATGGGCAAGGTGTTCCGGAGTGGTCAAACGCCGCGCAAGTGCGCAGCTTACTGGAGGCAATGGGCGGGGATTGCCTGGACAGCCTCGACATGTGGGCTGCGGTGCTGGGCGCGGATCCATACAGTGCGGAGCAGCTGATGCGCAAGGATCCGACGGTTCCGGCCAGGCTGATCCGGGGGCTGGATCTGCGGATGGTGCGCGACATCCTGCCCTATATGGCCGGGGTAGGAACCACGGCCGCCGTGGAAGCGGTAGCTTGTCTGGGCAAGGGGAAAAAGGACGGGGCGGTTGCTGGCTTGTCGGAATTCCTGCTGGGGCGCGGTCCGCATAGTCCACGGTGGGATCGCATTGACCACCTCTGGTACATTTGCCGTGATTTACTGGGAGTCGCCCAGGGGTCACGCCGCGCGGCACTGTTGTGCCTGATGGCGTGGGTTGAGTGGGCCAAGGGGCGAGGCAGCATGTCGATGGCCTTGTTACGCAGCGCGCTCGCGGTGGAGCCCGACTACCGGTTGGCTCAACTGCTCGAGCAGTTGCTGCTTCGCGGGATCATGCCGCAGTGGGCGACCGACCCGAGTCGTGCCTGGCGGGCGAAGTTCGACTGATCGGCGCGCGCCACGGCACTCAAGTGGTGTCGAGGGGTCAATTCGTGGATAATGGGACAACAGACCCGGTTAGGTCCGATTGCTCTTGACACTCCCAGCTACGGCGGGAACAAAAGACGGTGCAGCGACGTTGAAACTATTCGACTCCTGCCTTGGCGTGAATCTCGATTCTCCGCCTTCGGACTTGACAGGGTCATAGTGGTGTTACCGGTAGGTGCATCTGGGACGCATCGTGAGAAAGGTTATTCGTGTCATCAACTGAGACGAACGCTAAGCGCAAAGCTGCCAACGCAACCGCGGCCGAAGAGGCCGGCGCCGAGGCTGTGGCAGAGGAACCTGTCGCGAAGAAACGCGCAACCAGGGCCAAGGCTCCAGCCAAGAAGGCCGCAACGGCCAAGGAAACGGACGACGTCGTCGAGGGCGAGGACCAGGTGGCCGGTCCGGGCGGAAACCCGGAGGAAGCCGAAGTCGAAACCGGACCCGAGGAGGAATCCAAGGGCTTTGTCCTGACCTCATCGGATGACGATGCGCCTCAGCAGCAGGTCATGGTGGCCGGTGCTACCGCGGATCCCGTGAAGGACTACCTCAAGCAAATCGGCAAGGTTGCCCTGCTGAATGCCGAACAGGAAGTCGACCTGGCCCTGCGTATCGAGGCCGGCCTGTTCGCGCAGGACAAGCTGAATAATGACGACGGTTCCATGGAACAGCGTCTGAAGTGGGATTACGAACAGATCATCCACGACGGGAAGATCGCCAAGAACCACCTGCTGGAAGCGAACCTGCGTCTGGTGGTCTCGCTGGCCAAGCGCTATACCGGACGTGGCATGTTGTTCCTGGACCTGATCCAGGAAGGCAACCTGGGTCTGATCCGCGCGGTGGAGAAGTTCGACTACACCAAGGGCTTCAAGTTCTCGACCTACGCCACGTGGTGGATCCGCCAGGCGATCACCCGCGCCATGGCCGATCAGGCCCGTACCATCCGTATTCCGGTACATATGGTCGAAGTCATCAACAAGTTGGCACGTGTACAGCGCCAGATGCTCCAGGATCTGGGTCGTGAACCCACCCCGGAAGAGCTGGCCAAGGAACTGGACATGACCCCGGAGAAGGTCGTTGAAGTCCAGAAGTACGGTCGTGAGCCGATTTCGCTGCACACCCCGTTGGGTGAGGATGGTGATTCCGAGTTCGGTGACCTTATCGAGGACTCCGAAGCGGTGGTTCCGGCCGACGCGGTCTCATTCACCTTGCTGCAGGAGCAGCTGCACTCGGTGCTGGATACACTCTCCGAGCGTGAAGCAGGTGTCGTGGCCATGCGCTTCGGCCTGACCGATGGCCAGCCTAAGACACTGGATGAAATCGGCAAGGTGTACGGGGTAACCCGTGAACGCATCCGCCAGATCGAATCCAAGACCATGTCGAAACTGCGTCATCCGTCACGCTCCCAGGTACTGCGCGACTACCTGGACTAGCCGGACTGAAGACCGGGGCGGTGGAAGGTTCCCTTCCACCGCCCCGGTAGTTTAACCCCAGTGTCGTTGGACCGTGCCGTGGGGTAGGGGGCCTGGCCTTTAAAGGACTGTGGGCCCCACCAGAGGTAGGACCCACAGCTGATCCGGCTGGGAATTCTCAGCTCAGACTAGTCGTTGATATCGACTTTGGGCTTCTCGTAGAGCCGTGAGGACTCATCCTGCCATTCCGAGGTCAGCGGGCGGAGTTTGGGCTCTACCGACCGCGCATGGTGTGCGCAGAAAAGCAGTTCTCCGCTGGTGGAAGCCAGCACGGCCCGGACATAGGCTTGTGCACCGCAGCGGTCGCACCGGTCCAGGGCGTTGAGTTCACGACTTGCCGTTGTAGTAGTCATTGCCGGCCTCCTTAAATCTAGGTGTATTCAATACAACCAGTTCTTGCTCGGAGTTTATGCCTGAACGGTCTGGCTTTCGCTCACCGCGTAGCCGATGTGGATAACCTCATATCGCTGTCGCTACACGGAACGAAACCGTGATCCTGGCCGGGTTCGAACACAATGACGACTAGAATGATGGTAGTCCCGTACCGTCCGGCATGAGTAGGAGTTAGCAACCACGTGGCCAAAGCCGACAATTACAACGCCCGTCACCTTTCGGTACTCGAGGGGTTGGAAGCCGTACGCAAACGTCCCGGCATGTACATCGGGTCCACGGATTCCCGCGGACTCATGCACTGCTTGTGGGAGATCATCGACAACTCCGTTGACGAGGCCCTGGGTGGTTTCGGTCAATCGATCGAAGTGATCCTGCATAACGATGGCTCGGTGGAGGTTCGTGATGATGGCCGCGGTGTCCCGGTGGACATCGAACCGAAGACCGGCTTGAGCGGCATCGAGGTGGTCTTCACCAAGCTGCACGCCGGTGGAAAGTTCGGTGGAGGCTCCTACAACGCTTCAGGCGGGCTGCACGGGGTAGGCGCCTCGGTGGTTAACGCCCTGTCCTCCCGGCTTGATGTCGAAGTGGACCGCGGTGGGAAGACCTACAGGATGCAATTCCGTCGAGGGGAACCCGGGCGTTTCACCGACCGCGGCAAGCCGCGGGCCGATGCCAACTTCGAGCCCTTTGACAAGGCCACCGAACCCGAGATCATCGGAAAGGCCAAGCGCGGGGTCACAGGAACCCGTATCCGGTACTGGGCCGACGAGAACATCTTCACCCCCGATGCACGATTTTCCTATGAGGAACTGCAAAACCGTGCCCGGCAAACGTCGTTCCTGGTTCCGGGTTTGCGCATTTCCCTGCGAGACGAACGGGCACTTCCCGGTTCCCTGGGGGAGGACGGCCCCTATTCAGAGGTTTTCCACCATGACGGGGGTATCAGCGAATTCGCGGAATTCCTCGCCTCCGATTCGGCGGTCACCGATGTCTGGCGTATCCAAGGTAGCGGGTCCTTCCACGAGAAGGTACCGGTGTTCGACTCCACCGGACGCAGCCATATCGAGGATGTCCAGCGTGTGTGCGAAGTCGACGTGGCCCTGCGTTGGGGGATCGGCTACGACACCACCTTCCGCAGCTTCGTCAACATCATCGCCACGCCCAAGGGCGGAACCCACCAAACCGGTTTCGAACAGGCGCTGATCAAGTCCTTCCGCAAGGCCGTGGATGCCAACGCACGTAAACTCAAATTCGGTGCCAAGGACAAGATCGAGAAGGACGACATCCTCGCGGGCATGACCGCGGTGCTCACGGTCCGATTGGCTGAACCCCAGTTCGAGGGACAGACCAAGGAGATCCTGGGAACCTCGCAGGTGCGCCAGATCGTCGCCAAGGTGGTCGAGAACGCGCTGAACGAGCGGCTGTCCTCGTCCAAGAGGGTGGAAAAGCAGGAGGCGGCGACCCTGCTGGAGAAAGTCGTCAACGAGATGAAGTCCCGCGTCTCTGCGCGCATGCACAAGGAGACGCAGCGCCGCAAGACGGCCCTGGAATCCTCGTCGTTGCCAACCAAACTGTTAGATTGCCGCACCAAGGAGACGGAACGTTCCGAACTGTTCATCGTCGAGGGCGATAGCGCGCTGGGTACGGCCCGGTTGGCCCGATCCAGCGACTTCCAGGCGCTGCTACCGATCCGCGGCAAGATCCTCAACGTGCAGAAGGCGTCGATCGCGGACATGCTGTCCAATGCCGAATGCGCGTCGATGATCCAGGTGATCGGTGCCGGGTCGGGGCGTACCTTCGATATCGGCCAAGCGCGCTATGGCAAGGTGATCCTGATGACCGATGCCGACGTCGACGGTGCGCATATCCGCACACTGCTGCTGACCCTGTTCTACCGGTACATGCGTCCGATGATTGAGCAGGGCCGGGTGTATGCGGCCGTCCCGCCATTGCACCGGATCGAAGTGATCAATTCCGGTTCCAAGGCCAACGAGCTGGTGTACACGTATTCCGAGGCGGAACTGACGCGGCTGCTGGACAAGCTCGAAGCCGAAGGCAAACGCTACAAGGAACCGATCCAGCGCTACAAGGGCCTGGGTGAGATGGACGCGGACCAGTTGGCTGAAACGACCATGGATCCGCGCCATCGGATGCTGCGCCGGGTGGGCATCGAACATGCCCAGGCGGCCGAGGAGATCTTCGACCTGCTCATGGGGTCGGATGTGGCCCCACGCAAGGAGTTCATCATTTCCGGTGCCGAAAGCCTGGAGCGCGAACGCATCGACGTGTAACCGTTCCCGATGTCTCCGGCCTGCACCCGAAAGCACGGGGTGCAGGCCGGAGGCGTCTGCCGGCGCTTTGCTCAGCCCAGCAGGCGCGGGGTGACCAGCAACACTGTGGGAATGACCAGCAACAGGGTGGTGCTCAGGTAGACCAGCGAGCGTTGGGCAGTCGAGAGCGGATTGGGATTGGCCAGTAGGCGTTGCAGCCGCGAGGAGGACAATTCCCCGGTCGGCACGGCCTCCAGATCGGCCGTGGCGCTGCGTGCCGCCGGCTGGTCCGGCCCCTGACCCGGGGCAATGGCGGAGGCGACGGTGACGATCGCCCGCAGCAGGACCGGGCGTTCGACTTCATCCAGGGCCTGGTCATCAGCCAGCATCTCGATCAGCTGCCGGACGGCGTCCAGGGCCAGCCGGGAGGTGGGCAACCACGGCAAGGCCTCGTGCCAGGCAGTGAAAGCCAGGATCAACAGGTCATGCCGTTGCTCCAGGTGGGAGTGTTCATGGGCCAGTACCGCATGCTGTTCCTCCTCGGAGAGCTGGTCCAGCAGACCGCGGGAGAGTACGGTCACCGACCGGGTCAACCCGGGTACACAGTAGGCGACAGGGGTGTCGTGGTCCAGTACCAGGGTATTGGGGCTGAGCGAGGAGGGATTGCTGAGCAGCATGAGAAGTTCCCGATGCTTCTTGCGTTGACGTGACGTACGCCAAGTGGCACGAATGAGCGTGAGCACCAGGTGGAATCCGAAGAGGAAGGCGGCACTCAACGCAAAGAGGTGCACCACACCCGGGGAGGTGACCGTGGGATCCCCGAGGAGCAGCAACCAGCCCTGGTGCAGGGCGGTCAACAGGTCATCGCCCAGCGGGTCCAGCCCCCACACCAGCATGGCACCTACCATGGACAAGCCACCGGCCAGCGCGATGCCTTGCCAGAGGACGACGGCGGCGACCGGCGAGCGGGCGGGCCAGCTGGCTTTGGACAAGGCCAGCGGCGTTGGCCACGCCAGTGCGATAGCCAACGCCGCGAGAAAGTATGAGGTGAGAAGCACTCGGCCCTCTAAATCCGGGAGATACTAAGCGGTTTTCGGTGCATCCAAGATAGCACGAAGGGTCGCTGCTTCGTCGGCTGAAATGCCGCCGATGAAACGGGCGAGTACCGCTTCGCGGTCCTGCGCTGTTCCCAGGGCCTCGTTCAGAAGGTTCACGGTGTGATCCTCGCGGGTCGAGGAGGCGTTGTATCGGTGTGGGCGGGTGCTGCGTTCACGCACCACCAGTCCCTTCTTTTCCAGGCGCGCAAGCACGGTCAGCACCGTGGTGACCGCGAGATCCTTCGCGGTTTCTCCGGGTGCTGCCAACTCATCACGCAGGTCATTGGCGGTCAGGGGTTCTGCGGAGTCCCACAGAAGTTCCATGACTGAGCGTTCCAGGTCGCCAAGGCTAGCCACTGGGCAGTACCTCACTTGCTTGTAGTACTCATATCGCCTTTCGTCGGAATTAACGAAAGACGTGTTGTGCATTCCATCTTATAGCGAATGCGGAAATTATTCTACATCACGTAAAAATCACAGCTGATCTGGAGGTTGTTACAAAAATCACAATCTCGCCTGTCGGTGGATCGCGAGCCGCCCCGGCGCCGGGGGATTCGGCGGCATTCCGGGTCCCTGCCGGTCGCCGCCGGCTGCCACGACAGGCCGACGCGGCCTCGAAATCCGCGGCGCCGAAGCGGGTGTGCGACTGCCGCGCCCCCGGCCTGTCGGGTGCGGCCACCGGGCGGGCCATCCCGGAAGGGCGGAGGGATGGGGTCGGTGATGGATTTCTACAAGCTGTCGAAATTGGTTATTGTGTACCCAGATGTCATTTCTACATGAAGTAGAAATCAGTATGTGACCTTGAGGTAGCGATGGATGCGTTAGAGATCGCGCGGTGGCAATTCGGTATCACCACCGTGTACCACTTCTTGATGGTGCCCCTGACCATTGGTCTTGGGCTGGTTGTCGCGGTGCTGCAGACCGTATGGCTGCGTACCGGCAACGAGCAATGGCTGCGCATGACCAAGTTCTGGGGCAAGCTGTTCCTGATCAACTTCATCATGGGCGTGGCCACCGGCATCGTCCAGGAATTCCAGTTCGGCATGGCGTGGAGCGAATACAGCCGGTTCGTGGGCGATGTCTTCGGCGCGCCGCTGGCCATGGAAGCCCTGCTGGCCTTCTTCGTGGAATCCACGTTCCTCGGATTATGGATCTTCGGCTGGAAGAAACTCCCGCCGAAATTGCACCTGGCCACCATTTGGGCTGCCGCCCTGGCCAGCATCCTGTCGGCCTACTTCATCCTGGTAGCCAACTCGTGGATGCAGCATCCGGTGGGCACTGAAATCGTCGATGGTCGGGCGGTCATGACCGACGCCTGGGCGGTGTTCACGAACAACACCGCGCTGGTGACCTTCCCGCACACGATCTTCGGGGCCTTCGCCGTGGCCGGCGGGTTCCTGCTGGGGATCTCCTGGTTCCACCTCTACCGTCGCCGGTCGGAGGGAATCGATTCGGTGGACGTGAACGGACGGGTCATCGTCGGCGAAGGTACGGGCAAGGGCCGTACCCGGGACAGGACCGATTACAAGGTCTGGATTTCCTCCTTGCGGATCGGGGCCGTGATCGCGGTGGTCTCCTTCGCAGGGGTCGCGTTCTCGGGGCACGAGCAGGCCAAACTGATGTTCGAGCAGCAGCCCATGAAGATGGCCGCCGCCGAGGCGGCCTGCCATGACGGCACCGGGTTCTCGGTGTTGACACTGGGGGACATCCGCGGTGACGGGGCCACCAGCTGTGACGATGTCGTGGCCGTTTTCGAACTGCCCGGATTGCTCTCCTACCTCGCCAACGGCGACTTCGAGACCCCGGTCCGCGGGGTCAACACGCTGATACCCGAGTACCAGGAACGGTATGGCACCCACTATCCCGACGAGGAGTACCTGGGCCAGTATGCCGGACAGGAAATCAACTACCTGCCGGTGATGGAAGTGACCTACTGGGGATTCCGCTTGATGATCACCCTGGGCGGATTGAGCGCAGTGGCTGCGGCGGTCGCCCTGTGGCTGACCCGCAAGGGTACCGTCCCGCAGAGCAAATGGATTTCCCGCTTGGCGGTGCTGGGCATCGCGGCCCCCTTTGGCGCCAACGCCTTCGGATGGATCTTCACCGAGATGGGTCGACAACCCTTCGTGGTGGCACCCAACCCCCAGATGGGCGGGGTCGACCAGGTCTTCATGTACACCGCGGCCGCGGTCTCGCCGACCGTTAGCGCCGGGGAGATGCTGTTCTCCACGATCCTGCTGACAGTGATCTACGGGGTACTGCTGGTGGTTGAACTGGTGCTGCTCACCCGCTACATCCGTGGCGGGGTCGGATCGGCGATGCCCGAACTGCACCAGGAAAAGGACGACTCCGCCAATGATCCGGATCAACACGATGGCGACGTGCTCGCCTTCGCCTACTAGCGGTACGGAACGGAGATAAACATGGAATGGCTACCAACCCTGTGGTTCGTGCTGATCGCCATACTGTGGCTCGGCTACCTCTTCCTGGAGGGATTCGACCTCGGCGTGGGCATGCTGATGGGCACCATGGCCCGCAACGACCGGGAACGCCGGGTCATGCTCAATACCATCGGCCCGGTCTGGGACGGCAATGAGGTGTGGCTGCTGACGGCCGGCGGGGCCACCTTCGCCGCCTTTCCGCACTGGTACGCTTCGCTGTTCTCGGGACTTTACATCCCGTTGGCCCTGGTTCTGGCGGCCCTGATCTTCCGTGCGGTATCGATCGAATACCGCGGCAAGGCACGCGGCACCACCAGCCTGCGGCTCTGGAACCTGGCGATGAGCCTGGGCTCCTTCGTGGCAGCCTTCGGCGTGGGTGCGATGCTGGCCCTGACCACACTGGGCTTGCCGCTGAACGCCAACGGCGACCGCGTCGGCGGGGCGTTCGCGTGGTTCGGCTGGGAGGCGGTACTTGGCGGTCTGGCCGTTGTGGGCTACTGCCTGATCCAGGCGCTGGCATTCCTCCGGTTGAAGACCGACGGGGCGATGCGCGTGCGCTCCGGGGTGCTGCTGGTGCGCTGGATGCCGCTGGGGCTGCTGCCGCTGGTGCTCTGGGCACTGGTGGTGGCCTACCGCAACGACTCGGTCATCGCCTGGGGGTTGCTGACACTGGCCGCGATCGGGCTGGTGATCGCCTGGGGTACGGCCAAGAGGGGCCGCGAAGGGCATTCGTTCACCTGGCTGGGCGTGGCCCTGGTCCTGGGTGTTGCCACGATCTTCACCGCGGTCTTCCCGGTGGTGCTGCCCTCGACCCTTGACCCGGCGTTCAACCTGACGGTGTACAACGCCTCCAGCAGCGCGTACACGCTCAAGCTGATGAGCATCGTCGCCGCCTTCGGACTCCCGCTGGTGCTGGCCTACCAGGCCTGGAGCTATTGGGTATTCCGCAAGCGCATCCACGAAAACCACATCCCCGAGGTGCATCAGGTCACCGCGGTGGTGAAATAGCCAACCCCCGTAACGCGAAGGACAGATGATGGCCACGGTACGATTCCTGCCCGCCGAGCTGCTGCAACGCCGGCAACTGGCCTTGCTTGCCGGATGGTCGGCGGCCAAGGCCCTGGGGCTGATCCTGCTGGCCTTCGCGCTGGGGACCTGGATCGCCGGGTTGGCCGGGCCCGCCCCGGTCTCCACCACGACACTGGCATGGGCGGGGATCTCCGGAGCGGTAGTGCGCGCCCTGGGCGGCTGGGGGCTGAACGTCGCCTCCCGGCGTATGGGGCTGGGGGCCAAGGAGCGCCTGCGTTCGCATCTGGTCCGGCACACCGCCCGGAACACCACCGTTCTGGCCGCCGAAGGCGACTTCTCGGTACCGGTCACCGCCACCCTGGCCTCGCACGGCATCGACAAGCTCGATGACTACTTCACCAAGTTCATTCCGGCGATGGTCAGCGTCGTGGTGATCCCGCCGCTGCTCGGGCTGTACATCCTGACCCTGGATCCGACCAGTGCCGTGATCCTGCTGCTGACCACCCCCCTGGTGCCGCTGTTCATGGCCCTGATCGGCATGCACACCCAGGAGAAGGTCGAACAGAGCCAGCGGGGGCTCGATGCGCTGGCCCACCAGCTGTACGAACTGGCCCTGGGCCTGCCCGCGTTACTGGGGCTGGGACGGGCCCGCGCCCAAGGCAACGCCATCGCCGCACTGGGGCAGCGCTACCGCAAGGCCACCATGGAAAACCTGAAAACGGTCTTCCTCTCCAGCTTCTGGCTCGAACTGATCTCCACCCTTTCGGTGGCCGTGGTCGCCGTTTTCATCGGACTGCGCCTGGTCGGCGGCAACATGGAGCTGGCCGTGGGGCTGATCGTGCTGATCCTGGCCCCGGAGGTCTTTGCGGCCCTGCGCGAGGTCGGCTCGGCCTACCATGCCGCCGATGACGGGTTGGCCGCATACAGGAAGTACACGGTGCTCACCTCCACACCCAAGAGCATGCCCTTGGCTGCCGGGCAGGCCGAGGGCGAGGCCATCTTGCAGGTCCGCGACCTCACCGTGGGATACCGCGACCGGGAACCGATCCTCCGCGGCTACCGGCTGACCCTGCAGCCAGGTGAACGCCGGGTCCTGGACGGGCCCAGCGGGTCGGGCAAGAGCACACTGCTGAAGGCCATCGCCGAATCCGCCGGCTCCACCGGCATGGATCCGCAGCTGGCCAGCGGACAGGTCGCCATCCGCGGGTCGCTGGCCGTGATCGAACAGCACCCGGTCTTCAGCGAAACCACAGGCAGCGGGCAGCTTGCCCTGGACGCGCCGCACGCCGGGCGCGACCTGGTCCGTACCCTGGCCGAGGAACTGCAGCTGGGGGATATGCTGCCGCGCAGCATCGCCGGGTACTCGCCGGGTGAACTGCGACGGCTGGAGGTGCTGCGTGCGGTGGCCAGGGTGCGCAGTGACCCGCAGGTCCGGCTGCTGATCGCCGATGAACCCACCGCCCACCTGGACGCACCGAACGCGGCCGCGGTCCGGGCGCTGCTGGACACGCTACCGGCCGACTGCGCGCAACTGATCGCCAGCCACGACGTGCTGCTCGGGGCCGGCACCCCGGACCCGAACGCCACGGAAGCCCGGACACCCGCACCGGTGAGCAGCCACGCAGCACGGCCGCCGGCTGCCGACACCCAGCCGTGGGACATCCCACCGGCGCAGGAGGCGGCAGTGCAGGGGTTCAACCCGGTGCGTGCGCTCCTGGCCACCCAACGCGGCAGCCTCAAGGCCGTGACCCTGGGGACCCTCTCGGTGCTCTGCGCGGTTGGCCTGTCCGCGGTCAGCGGCTGGCTGATCGTCAAGGCCAGCTACATGCCGCCGGTACTGCACCTGCTGGTGGCCATCGTGATGGTCCGCGCCCTGGGCATCGGACGTGCCGCCCTGCGCTACGTGGAACAGCTGGCCATCCACGATGCGGTCCTGGGCTATGCCGGGCGGTTGCGGGAGCAGCTCTGGAACGCGATGGTGGCCGAACCGGGCCGCTGGGGAATCGTTTCCCGTTCGCCGGTGGTTCTGCGGTTCCTGCTGGCCGAGGTCGATGAGCTGCGCGACCTGCTGGCCCGGGTGATCTTCCCGCCGTTGCAGGGGATCATCGTCTGGGGGCTGGGCGTCTGGGTCCTGTATCTGATCCAGCCGGAGTTCGGCCTGCTGGGGCTGCTGGTGCTGGGGTTGATCCTGGCGGCCATCATCCCGCTGGTGCGTCGCATCGAGGGCCGGAACCTGGCCCTGCAGATGGAGCACCGGTTGCGGGTGAACGAGCAGGTGCTGGGCATCCTGCGTAGCCGCGGCCCGCTGCGCGCCAATGGTTCGCTGGAGCACCGGCTGAAGCGGCTGGAGGAGGCCGAACGCCGCAATCTGCGCCGGGCCGGAACCCACGCGCTGGGACACGGGGTGGGCACCGCGCTGGCCACCTTGGCGATCCTGCTGCTGGCCTTGGGTTGCGTGGCCCTCTCACAGGTCAGTGCGGAGTTGACCGGGGTTGCGGCGCTGCTGGCGCTGGCGCTGATCGAACCGGCGACCGCGGGGATCAGCGCGCTCCAGCAAGGACGCGGGCTGCAGGAACTGCGGGCGGCCCTGGGCCGCCGGGGAATCACCGACCGGGACACCGCCGGCGTCAGGCCGGCATCGGCCAGCGGAGCGCGGATCAGGGGTTTCGTATTGCACCGGCTGGCCCTGGGCTACGCACCGGGCCAGCCGGTGTTCAGCGGGCTCGACGGGCGGATCGAACCCGGATGCTGGACCGCGGTGACCGGCCCCTCCGGGGCGGGCAAGTCGACGTTGCTCACCGCATTGCTCGGTGCATTGGAGCCGCTGGAGGGCCGGATCGAGGCCATCGACGATGCCGGCGCAGCGCATCCGCTGGATGCCCGCGCGCTCACCTCCGTGGCCTGGTGCCCCCAGGAGGCGCACCTCTTCGACTCGACACTGGCCCGGAACCTGGCCCTCGGGGTCGAGGGCGAGCTGCCTGGCGAGGAAGAGATGCTCCAGGTCCTGGACCGGGTGGGGCTGGGCCCCTGGTACGCCAGCCAGCGGCAGGGACTGCAGACACGGATCGGCAGCGGCGGGCACAGCCTCTCCGGTGGGCAACGCTGCCGGCTGGCGGTGGCACGGGCGCTGCTCGCTGACCGGCAGGTGATCCTGCTGGACGAGCCCACCGCCCACCTGGGCCGCGAGGAGGGGCGCGAGCTGCTGGCCGAATTACGCCGCGCGCTCGCCGGTCGAACCGTGGTGTTGATCACCCACGACCAGGAACTGGCCGGATACTGCCAGGCCCGGATCCAGCTGCGGGCCCGGCCGATGGCCGCGGTGGGGTGAAACCCGCGCCCCCGATCCGGCAAGCACCAGGACCACCCGTGGGAACACTGGCCAGGGGCGGTCTTGCCGAGGTGGCTACTGGTCGCTGACGATGACCCCGCCATCGGAGAACGGCAAGGTGTCCTCGACCAGTTCGTGGCCGATCTTCGTCTCCGGTACGGCAACCGGGGCCGGCGCCTGGTCGGCGGCGCGGGTGGCCGCGGCGGTCTCCTGCGGCAGGATGCCACCGAGTATCGCGATGGACTGGGCCAGGGGAGCGCCTGAACCGTCACGCTTGCCGTACTCGGTCGGCAGGGCACGCACCACCCCTGCCGGGGAACTGGCCCGGGCCGGGCCCGGTCCGGCGTAGCCCAGCACCAGCCGGTCCTCGCCCCTGGTGAAACGATGCGCACGCACCCCCGCGGTGGCACGGCCCTTGGCCGGGAACTCCTCGAACCCGGTGAGCTTCACCGACTGCCCGGATGTGCCCGGCAGCGTATCGGAGCCGTTCGCCACCGTGGCCACGACGGCGGACTCGTCGTTCTGCGGTACCACACCGAAGAAAATGGCATGGTCGCCGGCGGCCAGCTTGATCCCGGCCATCCCACCGGCAGTGCGGCCCTGGGCGCGGACCGCCGAGGCGGCGAATCGCAGCAGCTGGGCACCGGCGGTGAGGAAGACCAGTTCGTCCTCCTCCTCCGCCACCGCGGCGCCGATGACCTCGTCCTTGTCCTTGAGCGTGATGACCTCGAACTCATCGCGGTTCAGCGGGTAGTCGGGGTTCACCCGCTTCGCCACGCCATGGCGTGTACCCAGGGCCAGTACCCGGTTCAGCGGCACCAGGGCCACCGGCTTCTCGTTCTTGGGCAGCTTCAGGAATTCCGCGACGGGTACCCCATGCGACAGTTGCGGGAACCCGTGTCCTTCGGGCAGCACCGGGACATCGATCATCGACACCCGGATGATCCGCCCGGTGCTGGTCAGTGCACCGATCTCGCCGCGGGTGCTGGTGGCGACCTGTGAGACCAGCACATCGTGCTTGGCCCGAGAGGCGGTGAAGTCCACGGCCGCGCGATCGGTGGTGCGCCCCAGCTGGCCCGAGGCCGAAAGCAGGACCCGGCAGGGGCGATCGGCCACCTCCATGGCCAGGGTGGTCTTCTTGCCCACCCCCACCGCCTCGGGCAGCTCGGTACCGCGCAACGGCTTGAGCGTGGCGTCCTTGGCCAGCACCGTGCGGCGTTCGGTGCCGAAGGTCCGGGCCACCTCGGCCAGTTCGTCGGAGACCACGGAGCGCAACCGCTCGTCGGATCCCAGGATCTCGCGCAGCTCGGCGATCTCCTTGCGCAACTGCTCCGCCTCGGCTTCCAGCTCGATGCGCGAATACTTGGTCAACTGGCGCAAACGCAGTTCCAGGATGTGCCCGGCCTGGGCTTCGGACAGGTCGAAGACCTGCATCAGCCGTTCGCGGGCCTGGGCGGTGGCGTCCGAGGAGCGGATGATCGCGATCACGTCGTCGATATCGACGATCGCGACCAGCAGGCCCTCCACCAGGTGCAGGCGTTCCTCGCGTTTGGCCAGCCGGTGTGCGGTGCGCCGGCGCACTACGGCCAAACGGTGCTCGACGTAGACCTGCAACAGCTCACGCAACCCCAGGGTCCGCGGCTGGCCCTCGACCAGGGTCACGTTGTTGATGCCGAAGGAATCCTCCATCGGGGTGTGCTTGTACAGGCTGGCCAGCACGGCATTGGGGTTGAACCCGTTCTTCAATTCGATCATCAGCTTCAGCCCGTGGCTGCGGTCGGTCAAGTCCACCACATCGGAGATGCCGGCGATCTTCTTGTTGCCCACCCCGTCCTTGATCTTCTGGATGACCTTTTCCGGTCCCACGGTGTAGGGCAGCTCGGTGACCATCAGGGCGGATTTGCGGGCCGAGATCTTCTCCAAGGTGACCTTGGCGCGGGTGCGGAACAACCCGCGGCCGCTCCGGTAGGCGTCCCTGACCCCGTCCAGTCCGACGATGGTACCGCCGGAGGGCAAATCCGGTCCGGGTACGAACTTCATCAGCTCCTCAACGGTGGCCTGCGGGTTGGCGATCAGGTGCCGGGCCGCGGCGATGACCTCGCCGAGGTTGTGTGGGGCCATGTTGGTGGCCATGCCCACGGCGATGCCGGTGGTGCCGTTGACCAGCAGGTTGGGGAAGGCGGCAGGAAGGACCTCGGGCTGCATGAACTGGTTGTCGTAGTTCGGGACGAAGTCCACCACGTCCTCGTCCAGGTTCGCGGTCATCGCCACCGCGGCCGCGGCCAGCCGGGTCTCGGTATAACGCGGGGCCGCCGGTCCGTCATCCAGCGAACCGAAGTTGCCGTGTCCATCGATCAGCGGCAGACGCAGCGAGAAGTCCTGGGCCAGGCGCACCATCGCGTCGTAGATCGCCGCGTCCCCGTGGGGGTGCAGCTTGCCCATCACCTCACCGACCACGCGCGCGCTCTTCACATGCCCCTTGTCGGGGCGCAACCCCATCTGGGACATCTGGAAGAGGATGCGGCGCTGCACGGGCTTGAGCCCGTCACGGGCATCGGGCAGCGCGCGTGAGTAGATGACCGAATAGGCGTACTCCAGGAACGAGTTTTCCATTTCGCTGGTGACGTCTATGTCGACGATGTTCTCGACGAAGTCCTCGTCTAACGCTGGTGTGTTCTTGCGAGCCATTGAGCTGTTCGTGCTCCTACCTACTGCTGGATAAGAAGTTGAATGACCGCGGCGGGTGCCGTGGTGCGTCGCATCTGGCCGAAGCCCCGTATCGCGCACTATTGTTTAGCTTATGGTGGATCCTAGAGTTTCTGCGGCATATCCGGCACATTGGGAAGCGGATGTTGTGCTTCGTGACGGTTCGACAGCGCACCTTCGGCCCATTACCCCGGCTGATGCCCAGGCCCTGCAGGATATGCACAAGCACCAGTCCGAGGCATCGGTCTACCTGCGCTATTTTACGTACAAATCCCAGCTGACCCCCAAGGAACTGGACCGGTTCACCAATGTGGACCACACCACCCGGGTCTCGTTCATCGTGCTGCGCGGGGAGAAGATCATCGGCATCGGCGGCTACGACCAGCTCGATGACCCCACCGAGGCAGAGGTGGCCTTCAACGTCTCGGACGACTTCCAGGGTACCGGCATCGCCTCGATCCTGATCGAGCATCTGGCCGCGGCCGGCCGCGAAAACGGGATCGAGCGCTTCACCGCCGAGGTCCTGCCCGAAAACCGCAAGATGCTGACGGTGTTCGCCGAAGCCGGGTACGCGGTGGCCCGCCACTTCGAGGACGGCGTGGTGATGCTGGTCTTCCCGATTGATCCGACGGACAAGTCGCGTTCGGTGATGGAGGCGCGCGAACACCGTGCCGAGGCGCAGTCGGTGGCCGGTCTGCTGGCCCCGGCAGCGGTGGCGGTGATCGGTGCCAGCCGGTCCTGGGGCTCCCTGGGCCACGATGTGCTCAACCGGCTGATCGAGTCCGGCTTCCAGGGGGCGATCTATGCGGTCAACGAGCAGGCCTTCGAGATCGGCGGGCTGACCAGCTATGGCCGGCTGACCGAAGTACCCGGCCCGGTGGACCTGGCGATCATCTGCGTGCCCAGGGACCGGGTCGCGCAGGTGGTGGACGACTGCGCCGCCCACGGGGTCAAGGGCCTGCTGGTGATGACCGCCGGCTACGAAACCGGAAGCGGACTGCAGGCACAGCGTGAACTGGTCACCCGCGCGCGGATCAACGGGATGCGGGTGATCGGTCCGGCCTCCCTGGGACTGCTGAACACCAGCGGATCGGTCAAGCTCAACGCCTCGGTGGCCCAGAGCCTGCCGGAGCCGGGGAACATCGGCTTCTTCTCGCAGTCCGCAGCCATGGGCGTGCTGCTCCACGGGGTGCAGATGCAACGCGGGCTGGGCCTGAGCTCGGCGATCTCGGCCGGTTTGCGGGCCGATGTGTCGGGCAATGACGCCATGCAGTATTTCGAGGACGACGAGGCCACCGATGTGGTGGCCATGCACCTGGAGTCCTTCGGCAACCCGCGCAAGTTCTCGCGCATTGCCCGTCGGCTTTCGCGAACCAAACCGGTGATCGTGGCCAAGAGCGACGTCATGGGTTCGCGGTTACCCCCGGGACACTCGGTGCGCACCAGCCAGGCGCCTTCCGCCGCGCTGAACGCGGTACTGGCCCAGGCCGGGGTCATCCGGGTGGGCTCGGTCGAGGAGCTCATGGACGTGGCCACGGTGCTTTCCACCTCACCGGTGCCCGCCGGGCCGAATGTGCGGGTGCTGTCGAACTCGTTGACACTGGCCGAGGTCATCTGCGATGTGGCGGCGACCCGCACCCTGGCCGCATCCGCCGATCCACGGGAACTGGACTTTTCCGCAGGGCAGTCCCGCGCCCTGCCCACGCTGCGCCAACGTATTGACACCGCACTGGCCGATGAAAGCATCCACAGCCTGATCGTGGCCCTGCTGCCGGTTCCCGGAATCCGCGACGAGGCGATCCTGAAGGAACTGCAGGTATTTGCCGGTGCCTCCAAACCGGTGCTGATCGTGATTTCCGGTCGCCCGGACCGGACCATCCAGACCGGGGTCCACCACCGGATCCCGGTCTTCACCTCGCCGGCCGGCGCGGTGCGGGCCCTGGACAAGGCCCACGGCTACCGGCAATGGCTGAACGTGGACAACGACCCGCTTCCGCAGATCAAGGACATCGATGTGGACGGGGCCGAGGAGTACCTCAGGTCCCTGACCCGGAGCATCCCGGGAACCTCGCTGCGCACACTGGACTACGCCCAGGCCACCGGGTTGCTGCGGTTCTACGGGATCTCGGTCTTCGAATCGGTGATTGTGCCCGATGCGGATGCGGCGGTGCGGGCGGCCAACAAGCTGGGCTGGCCGGTGGCGTTGAAGGCCAATGACGAATACCTGCGCCAACGCCTTGACCTGGGTGGGGTGCGGTTGAACATCACCGACGAGTCGACCCTGCGCGCCAACTTCGAGCACATGTCGCAGGCCATGGGGCAGTGGGGGGTTGCCGACCTGGAAGTGCAGTCGATGGCCGATGCGGGTCAGGCCTGTGTGATCCGGGCCGTGGAGGACCCCTTGTTGGGGCCGGTGCTTTCCTTCGGCCTGGCCGGGGACCCGGTGAACCTGCTGGATGACTGGGCCCATGGCGTGGCCCCGCTGTCCGTGCAGGACCTGAATGCGCTGCTCCACCGTCCGCGCAGCAGCGCCCGGCTGTTCGGCTACCAGGGGCTGCCCGCAGTCGACCTGGATCGGCTGAAGGACCTGCTGAACCGGGTGGCGTTGCTCAAGGACAACCACCCGGAGGTCGCGATCCTGAAATTCTCGCCGGTCACGGTCTCGGCGGACTCGCTGAGCGTGCTGGCTGTCGAGGTGCAGGTGGGCAACCCCGAACAGCGCACCGATTCCGTCCGCAGGGCCCTGCGCAGCTAGCGCGCGGTGGCGCCCGGAAGGTGATCCGCACTGCATCCGGAGCCGGCAGGGGAGCCCGAATCCCCGGTGGATACGGTGTTTTCGACGCAGCGGGGCGCACCGCCCGAAGATCCGCATAGGTAATGGTCGGGGTAACTGGGTAAACTTAAACCATGAGCTCTCCATCGTATCCGACGACCGCAGCTGCAGACCTGCAGCAGGACTTGATCCGTGCAGGCTTCTATCCGCAGATGATCCAGGACGTACTCGCCGAAGCGATGTTCGCCCGTCCGGTGCTGGACCACTATGTCCACCTGGAAACGCATTTCGACCGCACCGAAGTCCACCGCCACATCACCGTGCTGGTGTTGAGCGACTCGGCACTGTTCATCATCCACGTCGACGACCAGCAGCTCGATGAGCACGGTAGCGAGATCGTGGCGCAGGTATCCACCGAAATGATCGCGCTCAAGCGCATCGCCTCGGTGGCTACCAGCTACGTCTTCCACCAGCCCCAGCATTACCGTACCGGTGAAGAGGTACGCGAGTTGACCTTCGGCCTGTCCTGGAACGGCACCACCCGGCTGGACATCGCGCCAGCAGGTTGCGGGGACCCGGAATGCGACGCCGATCATGGGGCCACCGGTACCGCCCAGCCCGAGGACCTGGTCATCCGGGTCAGCGCCGAAGCCGATGGGCAGAGCGCGGTCAACAAGGCACGCGGCTTCGCGGTCCGCCTGCGGCAGGCAACCGATTTCTAGGAGCGCGCACTTCGTGGTCGAGCAGCATCAGCCCTCCCCTGCAACGAAGTTACCCCCACCGCCCGGCTACGGTCGGGACACCTTGGCTGAGGTGCTGCCGTCGGCGGCAAGCGCCCTGGGCATCCCGGGGTTCGGCAACACCCTCAACCTGGCCCGGACCCGCCGGGTGAATCTGGTGATGGTCGATGGCCTGGGTTGGAACCAGCTCAAGGCCAACCTGGCCCATGCACCGTTCCTGCGCGGTCTCTTTGACCGTGCGCAGCGGCTGACCACGGGGTTCCCGTCAACCACCGCCACCTCGTTGAGCACCCTGGGTACCGGCCTCCCGCCGGGAGACCACGGGATGCTGGGCTACGACGTGGTTGACCCCGCACGCCGCCGGGTCGTGAACCAGCTCGGGGGATGGCCCTCGGATCTGGATCCGGAAGCCTGGCAACCCCATTCCACCATGTTCGAACAGATCGCCGCGCACGGACTGCACGTGGCGACCGTGTCGTTGGGGATCTTCGCCAAGTCGGCGTTGACCCGGGCGGCGCTGCGCGGGCCGGAGTTCGTCGCAGCCACGTCGCTGGCTGCACGTTCACGGGCCACCACCGAGGTGTTCGCCAGGCACCGGGAGGCGCTGGTGTACACCTACTTCAACGAGCTGGACAAGACGGGACACAAGTCGGGGGTGGATTCCGATGCCTGGCGTGAAACACTGGAGGAACTGGACCACACCATCAAGACCATGGTTTCCCGGCTTCCGGAGGGCACCAGCGTGTTGATCACCGGGGACCACGGGATGGTCGACGTCGCCGAATCCCAGCGGTTCGACTACAGCCGGGAACCGGAACTGATCGAGGGTGTTGAACTGACCAGTGGCGAGCCGCGCGGCGTACAGCTCAGCTTTGCCACCTCGACCAGCGACGCCACCAGGTCCGCAGTCCGCGAGGCATGGCTGCGCCGTTACGGAACCAAGGCCTGGGTGCTGACCCGGAAGGAAGCCATCGACTACGGCCTGTTCGGCTCACTGCGTGAGGGGGTCGCCGGTCGTCTGGGGGATCTGATGATCCTGGCGTGCGAACCGGTGGCGTTCTACGATGGTCGGCGAGTGGCCCCCACCGCCTTCGAGATGGTGGGGCAGCATGGTTCGTTGACCGCTGCCGAACGCCTGGTCCCGCTGCTGGTTCATCGCACCTAACCGGGGCGCACCGCGACAGGAAAGCTCCCCGCGGAGTGGTTTCCTGACCGCCCTGCGGGGAGCTTTGCCCATCAGGGGCAGTTTTCGACCTAGTCCTTCTTGCGCCGGCCGAACATGATGTCGTCCCAGCTGGGTACCGACGAGCGTTTGGACTTGCGCTGGTTGGCGTCATCCTCGGTCTCTGCCTTGTCCTCACCGGAGCCGGGCTCATGGGAGACCACGGTCAGTTGCGAGGTCCGGGTGGAGATGGTCTGCGGCAGGTGGGGCACACCCTCATCGTCTTCGTCCTGGTTGAACTTGTTCAGGTTGCGGTCGATGATCTCGTTGAGCCGTTCGTCGGTTCCCTCGTCCTTGCCCGAGCGCTGTCCGCGACGTGCGTTGAGCAGCTCGACCAGTTCTTCGCTCTGCGCCGATTCGCCCGAACCGTCGCCCTTGTCCGCTTCGGATTCGGGTTCCACGGCCACCGGTGTGATGGCGGAGAAGTACTCCGGGGGAGCCTGTTCGCTCAGGGTCTGGGACCAGCGGTTCAGATTCCGCAGGGTCCGGCGTTGCGGGTGGAAGGACCACTTGGCTACGTCATGGTCATCGGACTGCTTGCCCTCGGAGAGGGATTCGACATTGCTCTCATGCAGCGGCGAGGAGAATTTCGCGGTGACCATCCACTGGCCCTCGGGATCCTTCCACGAGTCCCATTCCACATTGTCCGGATCGATACCCAGTTGGCCCAGCCGGTGCGAGACCATCGATCCCAGGTCGGCGGGTTCTTCACCAAAGGCCTCACGGTATTCGGCATCGGTTTGCGGTCCGGAGACCTCGACCCTGCGGGCCAGTTCCGCGATATGGGCACGTTCGGCCAAAACCGGGCCCTCGTATTTCAGGATCTGCTCAATGGGCACATCCCATTCCACCGAAAGATCATAGGCCGACGCCCCGGCCCGCACCCGTGATTGGATTTCACGCGGTGAGTGATCCGGGGACTGGTCACGGTTGCGTGGTGTACGGGCCCGGGCAATTTCTGCCATGGCGCTACGCAGCGCATCATCGACGGGCAGCTCGAAGCTCATCCCGTCGTCACTGCTGACCTGCAGGCTGGAACCATTTTCATGAATCCCTACCAGTCTCAGCTGACGCATCACTACCCTCCACCCGGTTTATTGCCTGAATAAAACTTTGCCACTCATAGACGTGAATTCCTACCACCGCAAGGGGTGTGGCGAAACATTCCTCGCAGTTTGAGGCCAAAAGCATGCTCCGGCCGCCGCACCGGGAATTCCTGGCCACCGGTTCGGTTATACAGGCAGGCCCACCGTGGTGTAATCTGCCGCAACGAGCAGTTGCACCTTCCCAAGGAAAAGAGAACGTAACCCCGATGGCCACCGATTACGATGCACCGCGCGACACCTCCCGGGACGAGGAAGCCGCCAAGCAGCTGGCTGGCCTCAATGCCGGAAAGACGGCCACCCAGGCATCCCTGGTTGACGAGGACGAAGCCGAACTGGCCGAGAGCTTCCTGCTACCCGGAGCGGAAGTCAACCAGGACGAGGTCAGCGTCGAGATCATGCCCGAACAGGCCGACGAGTTCACCTGCGCCTCGTGCTTCATGGTACGTCACCGTTCCTTGCTGGCCCGCCAGGACGGTGCCCAGTTCTTCTGTGCCGAATGCGAGGACTGACCCCCGGGGTTTCCCGGACGGCAGGGGATCCAGGCAATCCCCGAACAGGAATGCTTGACGGGTTGTCCGTCAAGCATTCCTGGTTCGGTATCTAGCTGGATTCGTCGGGCCGGGATTCACCCGCATCGGACTCGGTGAGTTCGGCCTCATCGGACTGGCGGTACTCGTCCATCAGCCCACCCAGCGCACGGGTCAGTTCCTCCGGGCGGCGGGTGGAGGTCAGCCAGTAGGGGGTCTGGTCACGGGGGTCGACGACCTCCAACTTGACCACGGCATCCAGCCAGCCGCGAAGGTTCATGAAAGCCAACCCGTGCAGCTTCTGGCCACGTTGCTTGAAAGCCTCGTCGCCGCGATAGCCGGTCACCTCACCGATGAACTGGCGCTCGATGGTGGCCCGTCCCACACGTACGCTCTCCGTGGTCACGGTAATCCGCGGGATATTGAGCAGCATGATCACACACAGCGCCACCAGGGTCACAACCCCGGCCAGGATCCCCCAGCCGGTGGCAATCGGGGCAAACGCCACGCCAGCGGTCGCTGCCAGCAACAGTGGCCAGATCCAGGTTCCGGCCGAAGGCCAGAGTTTTTCGTTATACAGCACGGTTGGTTCGGCTGGGCTCGCAGTACTCATGGTTCCAAGCTTAGGCGCTCAAGCTGTGTCCTTGCCGCCGCTGGTGACCCAGACAACGCGCTAGAGTTATTCAGGTAGGCCCGGCCGGTCACACCGGATGAACGGCGCCACCAACCAGAACCAAAGCCTTTCCCGGGAGATGACACACCACCGATGAGTGAACCGACCCTCGAAATCTCGCTGCTGCTGCTCGATGAGCAGCTGCCGATCCCCAGCTACGCGCACCCGTCCGATGCCGGGGCCGACCTGCACGCCCGTGAATCCGTTGAGCTCGCCCCGGGACAGCGCGCACTGGTTCCCACCGGCATCGCGATGGCTCTGCCCGACGGGTATGTCGGACTGGTCCATCCGCGCAGTGGGCTGGCGACCAAGCACGGGATAACCGTGGTCAATGCGCCGGGTACCGTGGACGCCGGGTACCGCGGGGAAATCATGGTCACACTGCTCAACACCGACACCGATAGCAGCTTCACCGTCAACCGCGGGGACCGGATCGCCCAATTGGTGATCCAGAAGGTGGAACATGCCCGGTTCCACGTCGTCGAATCGCTCGAACAGTCGGTACGCGGGGCCGGTGGATTCGGATCAACAGGCGGGTTCCAGGGGAACTAAGTACCCTTGGTTGTAACCAAGCGATTTAAGGACGAAATGATTTTTAAGCGTAAGAAGCGCAACCAGGTGCAACCGGACGCCGACGAGGAACAGCAGGCGGCGCAGGCCGGTGCCGATGCGCCGCAGGTCGCCCCCCAGGAGCCGGCCACCGGCCCCTGGGATATCAAGGACATCGAGAATCCCGACGACTACCTGAATTTCGGTTCGCTGCTGATCAAGCCGATGACCGGGTTGAAGGTGCGGATGGACGTCGAGGAGAAAACCAAGCGCGTGATCTCCCTGTCACTGGAAGTGGCCGAATCCCGGATTCAGTTGCAGGCGTTCGCCCGCTCCAAGAGCCAGGAACTCTGGCCGGGGATCAGCAACAAGATCGCCGAGGACATCAGCAAGCAGAAGGGGGAACTGTTCACCCGCGAGGGTGAACTGGGCAAGGAACTGCTGGCCAAGGTGCCACAGCAATTGCCCGATGGGCGGGCCGGACACGTTGCACTGCGCTTCATCGGGGTGGACGGTCCACGCTGGTTCCTGCGCGTGGTCATTGGCGGGGCAGCCATCAGCAATGAGCAGGCGGCCGGCATCGTTGATGAACTGGTTCGCGGTGTGGTGGTGAACCGCGGAGAGAAACCATTGCCGCCGCAGGAACTGCTGCCGCTGAACGTCCCGTCGAACGCCACCACCCGCGCCGAACCGGTTGCCGGTGCACCATCCGTGCAACGGCCCGAGCGAGGCCCGGAGATCACCCAGATCGGCTAACCCGATCCACCTGGGGGAAGGGGAAGGGTATGCGCAAGAACGCGGAACCTGACCACTGGGTTGCCGAACCGGTCACCGGCCCACCGGTGATCACGTTGGAGAACCTGGAGCGGTTGCCGTCGCATGGCCGGGTGGAACACACCGGCTACGTCCAGTCGGTCACCCACGGGCCGGCGGGGGAGCAGCCCAGGCTGCTGGCCACCGTGGTTGACGGTTTTTCCGCTCCCGGTGCCCGGCGGGCAACCATACCGCATGTGCGGTTGTTGTTCATGGGGCAGAGGCAGGTGCCGGGTATCAAGCCCGGGGTGCGTATCCGCTACTCGGGGATGCTCAGCCAGGTCGACCGCATCCCCACCGTCCACAACCCCCGGTACCTGATCCTTCCCGCCGCGACTGAACCGTAAACCCGCCGATGCCTGCCGAGACGAGGAACATGAAGCACAACCCAGAGCCCGAGGACCAGCACAGCGACCGGGAGCCGGAGCCGTCGCTGGCCGAACGCCTGGGCTCGTCCACACACCTGAGCAAGACCGCCAGCGGCCAGATCGACGTGATGGCCAGCATCGGCGGGCTGCGCGGGGTCATCGAAACCGTCCTGCCCGGTTTCCTGTTTGTGCTGCTGTTCGCGCTCACCGGAGAACTGGATACCGCCCTGATCGCGGCCGTGGTGGTGGGCGTGGTGTTCATGGTGTTGCGGCTGGCCAAACGCTCGACGCTCACCCAATCGATCAGCGGCCTGGTGGGCATCCTGATCTGCGCCTTCGCGGCACGCAGCACCGGTGAGGCGAAGGACTACTATGTCCCCGGGTTCTTCATCGTCGCCGCCTACCTGCTGGCCCTGCTGGTCTCCATCATGATCAAGTGGCCGCTCGTGGGGGTGCTCTACGGTTTCCTGCGCCAGGAAGGTACCGAATGGCGCAAGGATGCCGCCAGGCTGAAACGCTACAACGTTGCCACCTGGATCCTTGTCGGGGTCTTCGCCGCCCGCCTCGCGGTGCAATTGCCGCTGTATTTCACCGACCAGGTGGTGGCCCTGGGTATCAGCCGGCTGGTGATGGGTGTGCCGCTCTACGCCGCGGGGCTCTGGTTCGCCTGGATGATTTCACGTCCGGCCGCCCCGTCGGCCGACCGGGTACAGGGGCCCTAACGCGCTGTTTCGCGTAAGACCTCGCGCAACCGCCCGTGGGAGGCCTCGGTGGTGAGGAAAAACAACTCATCCCCGCCTTCGATCACGTCATCCCGGCTGGGCGGGAACGGCGCCTTGTCGCGGATCACCGAGACCATGGTGGTGTCCGCAGGCCAGGGGACCCGTCCCATGGTGCGTCCGATGAGCGCCGAATCATGCGGCACGGTGAACTCCATCAGGTGCACCGCTCCGCTGTGCAGGCTCAGCAACCGGACCAGGTCACCGATCTCCACCGCCTCCTCGACCAGGGCGGTCATCAGCCGTGGAGTGCTCACTGCCACATCCACACCCCAGGCATCGTCGAACAGCCACTCGTTTTTCGGGCTGTTCACCCGACCCACGGTGCGCCGGATCCCGAACTCGCTCTTGGCCAGCAGCGAGATCACCAGGTTCGCCTTGTCGTCGCCGGTGGCCGAAACCACCACGTCGAAATCCTCCAGGCCGGCGCGTTGCAGCGTGCTCAGCTCGCAGGCATCGGCGCTGATCCAATCGGCCCGGGCCAACATCGCATCGCCCTCGGGCCGGACATTGCGGTCGATGACCAGCACCTGGTGCCCGTTGCCCAGCAACTCGCGGGCGATGGACGAACCCACGGAGCCGGCTCCGGCAATCATGACCTTCATCGCGGAAAGTTCCCCTCCTGCTCGCCAGCCGGTTTCGGTGCCCCGGCCAGGATCTTTTCCACCTCGTTGACCTGGTCCACGGGGATCATGGCGTGCACCAGGTCCCCGCCCTGCAAACGGGAATCGCCCTGCGGGATGATCCCTTCCCCGAAACGGGTCAGGTAGGCGATGCGGATCCCGGCGGCCTGCTCCAGGGACTTGACCCGGTGGCCGTACCAGGCCGAATGCAGGGCCACCTCGGTCAGCATCAGCCGGCCGGAGGATTCGCGGAAATCCCCGCGCATCGAATGTTCCGGAAGGATCCGGCGCAGCACCTGGTCCGCGCTCCAACGCACCGCGGCGACCGTCGGGATTCCCAGCCGCTGGTAGATCTCGGCCCGGCCCGGGTCGTAGATGCGGGCCACCACGTGCTGAACATTGTAGGTTTCGCGGGCCACCCGGGTGGCCAGGATATTGGAGTTGTCGCCGCTGGAGACCGCGGCGAAGGCGTAGGCCTGCTCGATGCGCGCGGCCTGAAGGGTGTCGCGATCGAATCCGACCCCGGTCACCTTCTGCCCGCCGAAATGTTCACCCAACGCGTTGAAGGCCCGTTCGTCCTGGTCGATCACGCTGACCGAATGTCCCGAGCCGTCCAGGGTATGGGCCAGGCTCACCCCCACCCGACCGCAGCCCATGATTACGAAGTGGGCCATCACCAAACTCCTTACGCCGTGCGTGCCAATCCTCGAATTGCGGCACGCAAACAGTGTGCCACGTTTTGCCCCGGCAAACTTCACACGCCGCGTCACTACTGCCTGATCGCTGCGCTGTTATACCGTGGGAGCGTGCCTGCTTTGTTCGACGGTCTCAAACGGATCCTGGTGGGGCGGCCCTTCCGTACCGAACGGTTGAAACGCAAGCCGCTGCCGCCGAAGATCGCCCTGCCGATCTTCTCCTCCAGCGCCCTGTCCTCGCTGGCCTACGCGCCGGATGAAATCCTGCTGACCCTGGCGATGGCCGGGGTCGCGGCGACCTTGCTCTCCCCGCTGGTGGGGCTGGCGGTGCTGGCGGTCCTGCTGGTGCTGGTCTTCTCCTACCGGCAGTCGGTGGCGGCCTATCCGTCCGGCGGCGGGGACTACGACATCGTGCGCACCAACCTGGGGCCGAGATCCGGGACCGCCGTCGCCGCGGCCCTGCTGGTGGACTTCGTGCTCACCGTGGCGGTTTCCAGTACCTCCGCCGCGCACTACGTGGCCGCGGTCTTTCCGGCGTTAAACGATTCCCGGGCGGTGATCGCCTCGCTGATCGTGGCGGTGCTGGTCATCGGCAACCTGCGCGGGCGCGGCAAGGGGCGTTGGGCCCTGGCCATCCCGGTCTACCTGTTTGTCGGCGGGATGCTGGCGATGATCGCGGTCGGCGCGGTACTGGCGCTGACCGGTTCACTCGGGCAGGCGCCGAGCGCCGCCTTCGAAATCCGCCCGGAACAGGAATTCGCCACCGGACTGCAGGGCCTGGCCGGGGCGCTGCTGATCCTGCGCGCCTTCTCCACCGGTTCGGCGGCGCTGACCGGCATCGAGGTGCCGATTTCCAATGTGCACACGCTGAGCAAGCCGCGGGCCCGCAACGCCGGGCGTATCCTGCTGGCCATCGGCCTGCTTTCCGGCGTGCTGACCTTCGGCACGCTGTTGCTCGCCCGGGCCACCGGGGTCAAGGTGGTCAGCGACCCGCAGGCCAGCCTGCTGCTCGACGGCCAGGCGGTGGGCGCGGACTACGTCCAGGCTCCGGTGCTCACCCAGCTGGCCGAGGCGGTGTTCGGAGGTTACGGGCTCGGGCTGGTGGTGGTGGCGGTACTGACCGTAGGGGTGCTGCTGATGGCCGGCAACCACGCCTTCAATTCCTTCCCCAACCTGGCCAGCCACCTGGCCGGGGACGGTTACCTGCCGCGCCAGTTGCGCACCCGTGGCGACCGGCTGGGCTTCTCCAACGGGATCCTGTCCCTGGGCCTGGCGGCGATCGCGGTGATCTTCGCGTTCGACGGGGATGTCACCATCCTGATCCAGTTGTACGTGTTGGGCGTGTTCGTCTCCTTCACGCTCAGCCAGGCCGGCATGCTCAGGCACTGGTCGCGGTTGCTGGTGCAGGTCACCGGCCGGACGGCCCGCGCCTCGGTGCAACGCAAACGCCTGCTGAACCTGGTGGGCCTGGTGCTCTCGGCACTGGTGCTGCTCGTGGTGCTGGTCACGCGCTTCACCCACGGTGCCTGGCTGGCCGTGGTGGGCATTGTGCTGCTGATGGCCGTCATGGAGTCGTTGAGCCGCCACTACCGGCAGGTCGACCGTGAACTGGCCGTTGGCGAGGACCAGGAAGCCGCGGCCCTGCCCTCCCGCGTGCACGCGCTGGTGCTGGTGTCCACGGTGCGTAAACCGGTGCTGCGGGCCATCGCCTTTGCCCGGGCCTCGCGACCATCTAAGCTTGAGGCGATCATGGTCGATGTGGAATCGGCCAAGACCGAACGAACCGTTGCCGATTGGCAGCGGCTGGGAATTCCGGTGCCGATCACGGTACTGGCCTCGCCGTACCGGACCATCGCCGATCCGCTGATCGACCATATCCGCTCGATCCGCCGCGAATCCCCGCGCGACCTGGTGGTGGTCTACATCCCCGAGTACGTGGTGGGCCACTGGTGGGAGCAACTGGTGCACAACCAGACCGCGTTGCGGGTGAAGAACCGGTTGCACCATGAGCCCGGGGTGGTGGTCGCCTCGGTACCGTGGCGGCTGCTGAGCACGACCGCCGGCACCACCGAGGAATCCTCCGCCCACTAGCACGAGACTCTCACCACGTCGAAGGAACATTCATGCCCCCGAGCAACACCCTGGAACTGCGTATCGGCCCGATCGCCCACGGGGGCCACTGCGTGGCCCGTCACGAGGGACGGGTGATCTTCGTGCGCCATGCGATCCCCGGGGAACTGGTGAAGGCCCGGCTGACCGAGGATGATCCGCAGGCCGCCTTCTGGCGTGCCGATGTCACCGAGGTCATCGAACCCAGCGACCACCGGGTCGCACACTTCTGGGAACCGGCCAATGCGCTGGCCGGAGCGGACCCGGTGGGCGGCGCCGAATTCGGGCACATCACCCTGGCACACCAACGGGAGCTGAAATCCGCAATCGTCATCGAACAGTTGCGGCGCCTGGGGTCGCTGGATGCGGCCGACGCCGGTTTCACCGGGGTGCAGCCGGCTCCGGGTGAAACCGACGGGTTGCACTGGCGCACCAGGATGGCCTACACGGTGAATGCCGCCGGACGGCTGGCCATGAGCGCCCACCGCAGCCACCGACTCACCACGCTGGATGCGATGCCCCTGGCCCACCGGGGGATCGAGGCCAGCGGGATCTACGCGGCCAGCTACCACGGCATCGACCGGGTGGAGGTGGCGGTCTCCGGCGACGGGCGGCAGGACGTGCTGGTGCTGCTGGCCGAACGGGAACCGGGGGCCGCGGCCCGGGTTGCCGCGCAGCTGCCCGCCACGGTCAGTATCGCCGCCTTCTCCCAGGGCGTGGGAGCCGCCGCCGATGGACAAGGCGAACTGCGTCGGGAACGCGGACGGACCTGGCTGGGTGAACGGGTGCTCGGCCACGACTACCGCATCACCGGCGAGGGATTCTGGCAAATCCACCGGCAGGCGGCCACGCTGCTCAGCGAACGCGTACTGGCGCTGTGCGAGCCGACCGACGGGGAACGGATCGCGGACCTGTACGCCGGGGCGGGTCTGTTCTCCGCGCATCTGGCCCAGGCCGTCGGGGACCGGGGCATGGTGTTCAGCATCGAGGGGGCCCCGGGAACCCATCGTGATGCGAAGAAGAACCTGCGCCAGTTCCAGCAGGCGCGGGTGATCCGCGGACGGGTGGAACGGGTGCTGCGCTCGGTGGCACGCGAACGGCTCGACGCGGTGGTCCTGGACCCGCCACGCGCCGGCATCGACAAATCGGTGGCCGCCGAACTGGCCGCCAGCGCCGTCCCGCGGATCTGCTATGTCTCCTGCGACCCGGCGTCCTTTGCCCGGGATGCCGCGCGGTTGACCTCCCGCGGGTACGAATTACGGCACATCGAAGTTCACGATTTATACCCGCATACCCACCATATGGAGTCGATCGGCGTGTTTGTCCGCCGCTAAATGTCACTTTTCGCCGTTTCGCATCGAATTTAACGTGATTTGGTCCGTCCGGCAGGGAAAAATCCCGCTGAGACGCTAGACTGAAGCTAGCTCTGCCGCGGAACAAGCATGACGATCTCAGTTAGGGATTCCTAACTGGAATGAATGTGTGCGCGTGCATCAAGATGAAGTCTGGCGAGAGGAGTCCCAGTGAGCAATGTGGACAGCTTCGGTGCCAAGGGCGTATTGAACGTCAATGGAGCCGAGTATGAAATTTACCGACTGAACAAGGTGGAGGGTTCCGAAAGCCTTCCCTACAGCTTGAAGGTTCTGCTGGAGAACCTGTTGCGCACCGAAGATGGCGCCAATATCACCAAGGACCACGTCAACGCCCTGGGCCAGTGGGACCAGGACGCCCAGCCGAACACCGAGATCCAGTTCACCCCGGCCCGTGTGATCATGCAGGACTTCACCGGCGTTCCCTGCGTTGTTGACCTGGCCACCATGCGTGAGGCCGTCAAGGACCTGGGCGGCGACCCGACCCGCGTGAACCCGCTGGCACCGGCCGAGATGGTCATCGACCACTCGGTGCAGATCGACACCTTCGGCTTCGCCGGTGCGGTTGAGCGCAATATGGAGATCGAGTACCAGCGCAACGGCGAGCGTTACCAGTTCCTGCGCTGGGGCCAGACCGCGTTCGACGACTTCAAGGTCGTCCCCCCGGGCACCGGCATCGTGCACCAGGTCAACATCGAGTACCTGGCCCGCACCGTGATGACCCGTGAGGTGGACGGCGTGCTCCGCGCCTACCCGGACACCTGCGTGGGTACCGACTCGCACACCACCATGGTCAACGGCATGGGTGTGCTGGGCTGGGGTGTTGGCGGCATCGAGGCCGAGGCCGCAATGCTCGGCCAGCCGGTCTCCATGCTGATCCCACGTGTTGTCGGTTTCAAGCTGGCGGGCTCGATCCCGGCCGGCGCAACCGCCACCGACGTGGTGCTGACCATCACCGAAATGCTGCGCAAGCACGGTGTGGTGGGCAAGTTCGTCGAGTTCTACGGTGAAGGCGTGGCCGCGGTGCCGCTGGCCAACCGTGCAACCATCGGCAACATGTCCCCGGAATTCGGTTCGACCGCCGCGATGTTCCCGATCGACGAGGTCACCCTGGACTACCTGCGCCTGACCGGCCGCAGCCAGGAGAACATCGACCTGGTCGAGGCCTACGCCAAGGAACAGGGCATGTGGCACGATCCGAACCGCGAGATCCGCTTCAGCGAGTACCTCGAGTTGGATCTGTCCACCGTGGTTCCCTCGATTGCCGGCCCGAAGCGCCCACAGGACCGCATCGAGCTCTCCAGCGCCAAGGAACAGTTCCGCAAGGACATCCACAACTACGTCTCCGACGCCAACGACACCCAGAACGCCGGCCGCCCGTCGGTCGCCGTCGAGGTCTCCAAGGAAGACGGCACCAGCTTCACCCTGGACCACGGCCTGGTATCGATCGCATCGATCACCTCGTGCACCAACACCTCCAACCCTTCGGTGATGCTGGCCGCCGCCGTGCTGGCCCGCAATGCCGCCAAGAAGGGCCTGAAGTCCAAGCCATGGGTCAAGACCTCCGTGGCCCCGGGCTCGAAGGTCGTCACCGAGTACTACGAGAAGTCCGGCCTGCTGCCGTACCTGGAGGAGCTGGGCTTCTTCGTCGTCGGCTACGGCTGCGCCACCTGCATCGGTAACTCCGGTCCGCTGGATGCCGAGATCTCCGAGGCCATCCAGGCCAACGACCTGGCCGCCACCGCGGTGCTCTCCGGTAACCGCAACTTCGAAGGCCGTATCAACCCGGACGTGAAGATGAACTACCTGGCTTCCCCGCCACTGGTCATCGCCTACGCCCTGGCCGGTACCATGGACTTCGACTTCGAAACCGACTCGCTGGGCATCGACGAGGCCGGCAACGAGATCTTCCTGAAGGACATCTGGCCATCGCCGACCGAGGTCCAGGAGATCATCGACTCCTCGATCGACGAGGCGATGTTCGCCAAGGGCTACGAGGGTGTCTTCGAGGGCGACGACCGCTGGAAGGCGCTGGAAACCCCGGCGGGCAACACCTTCGAGTGGGCCGAAACCTCGACCTACGTGCGCAAGCCCCCGTACTTCGAGGGCATGAAGGCCACCCCGGATGCGGTCAGCGACATCGACGGCGCCCGCGTGCTGCTGAAGCTGGGCGATTCGGTCACCACCGACCACATCTCGCCTGCCGGTTCGTTCAAGTCCGATACCCCGGCTGGACGCTACCTCATCGAGAACGGTGTGGACCGCAAGGACTTCAACTCCTACGGCTCGCGCCGTGGCAACCACGAGGTCATGATCCGCGGTACCTTCGCCAACATCCGCATCAAGAACCAGCTGCTGGACGGTGTCGAGGGCGGTTTCACCCGCGACTTCACCCAGGACGGTGCCCCGCAGTCGTACGTGTACGACGCCGCGGAGAACTACAAGACCGCCGGCACCCCGCTGGTGGTTCTGGGCGGCAAGGAATACGGTTCGGGTTCCTCGCGTGACTGGGCAGCCAAGGGCACCGCACTGCTGGGTGTCAAGGCCGTGATCACCGAGTCCTTCGAGCGCATCCACCGCTCGAACCTGATCGGCATGGGCGTGCTGCCACTGCAGTTCCCGCAGGGCGAATCCGCCGATTCGCTGGGTCTGACCGGTACCGAGGTCTTCTCGATCAGCGGTGTGACCGAGCTGAACAACGGCACCACCCCGAAGACCCTGAAGGTGACCGCCACCGCCGAAGACGGCAAGGTCACCGAGTTCGATGCCGACCTGCGCATCGACACCCCGGGTGAAGCGGACTACTACCGCAACGGTGGCATCCTGCAGTACGTGCTGCGCCAGATCGCAGCCGCCAACTAAGGAACCCGCTTCGATCATTGATCGACGTGAACCCCAGGTAGTTCCGCATCACCGGAACACCGTGAGACCCAAGGCCCCGGCCTTGGGTCTCACGGATTTAATGGTGCAAGAATTGGCGGGCACCGAATACCAGCCCAGGTGCGCCGGGCCCGCCAACCAGCCCTGCCACGGTGAAAGCAGTGACGTGCGATATGACGAGTCGAGAACTCCGCCTTGAGCAGTTCCTGGACCCGCGCCACTGGACGTGGTCGAACGCTGGCTGCCGGGCTGCTCCCTGGCCGCCGACCTCTCCTGGCATGAGACCGATACCCTGGTCCGGCAACTGCGCACCCCGGGAGCCGACTACATCCTGAAAGGCGCCGGAGCCGCGCTGCGTTTCTCCGATTCCCGGGCCAGGCTGATGATCCTCGACTACCTGCCCGGGCGCCTGAGCGAGCACACCACGCGGGAACTGGACCCGGAATTCCACCGGCAGGCCGGGCGCGCCCTGCGAATCCTGCACCAGGGAACACCTCGGCTCGACGCAGGGAACGAGTCGATGCTGCTGGCAGTGAGCTTCCAACGACTGGGACAGGAACACCGGATCGACCCGGGGAACGAACGCCGGGCCTACGACGTCCTCAGGGCCTACCAGCCGCAACCGGGCCTGCTGGTACCAACCACCCATGGCGACCGGCAGTCACGCAACTGGTTGAGCGATCGCGGAAACCTGAAGGTCATCGACTTCGGCCGTTTCGACTGCCGCGCACCATCCACCGACCTGGTCCGGCTGGCCAACCAACAACGGCTTGGGAGCCTTGAACTTGAGGCTGCCTTCCTGCAGGGTCAGGCGGAGACCCGCGGCAGAAACGCTGCTGGCCGGTCGAATGCCTGCACGAAGCCATCGGCACGGTCATCTACGCCCACCGCCTTGGCGCCGTGGACTTTGAAGCCAGCCCCAGCGTATGCTCAGCCATGCGCTGGGACTCGCGGAGGGCTGAAGGCCACCCGTTGGATCCCGGATTTCAGCCGCTCTTGGAGCGCAGCATCCTCAGGGTGTCCCGGACGGCGAAGATCCGCTGCCGGACCCCATGCGCGCCGAACGGTTCCAGCGAGATGACCATGCGGATCCGTCCACGCAGCCCCATGCGCAACGTCGCGCGTCGGGTGCCGAGCTCCGCCGCGGCCCGCGGGAGCTGGTCGAAGATCGACCCCTGGGCGGGGATCTCGCGGCGGATGACCAGCGGAACCCAGCGGCCATCGACCCTGGCCCGCGCCCGGTATTCCCAGCTGGTGCAGGTGCGCACCACGCATCCGGCGGCCAAGGGCACCGGAGGCTTCCCTCGCCGCCCGGTGAGGAACCCGGTGACGGTTCCGGGCTCTGCCTCATCCAGCGGCAGCCACACGGTCAGCCGCACCCCGAACCAGCGCCCGGACAGCTGCTCGTTCCAGCTGACGCCAACCGGTCCATCGGTCATGGCTGTGCAGGTGTAGTCCGCCGGTACACCGTCCGGGGTGCACGCCTCAAGGTAGGCGACCGCGTCCCGGTAGCCCATGGAGATCAGCGTGGAGGAGCTGATCCGCCCAAGATAGAACACCGGGTCCAAGGGCAGCGGGTGCTCCGGCTTGACCACGTGCAGGATGAAGTCCTTCCCGGCGGCGCGGGCTTGTTCGAAATCGGCCAGCAGGCCGCCGGTGGCGCTCATCTCGATCATGTGCACGTACTGTTCCAGGGGCCCATCGCCCCAGTAGGCGGAATTGCCCACGCACCAGATCAACCAGATTTCCTCGGCCCCGTGCTCCAGGGCGGCGGTGATGTTCGCATCGCGGATCCAGGCGGCATCGGTCCAGGTGGCCCCGTCCCGGTGCAAGGGCACCATGAAGCCCGGCAGCGCCATGCCCGCGGCCAGCAGTTCGGCATCGACGGCGGTGTGCGGCAACGCGATACTGCGCTTTTCGGTGAAATTGGCGACGTTGAAGGTGCCCGGGGTGGCGTTGTTCCTGATGGCGCCGATATCCACACCCATGGCCGGGAAGAGCTTGCCGGTCAGCCCGGCCAGGCTGCTGAGCCCCGGCAGGTTCCAAGGGCCGCGCAGGTACTGGCGGGGGGCAAGCGCTGCGGAGAAGTCCCGCACGTTGACCCGGGTCCAACGCCGTATCATCTCATCGGCATCCTGCCCGCTGAGGTACATTGCGGTGGTCAGGATGCCCCCGGAGGTTCCGTCCACATGGTCGAAGTCCAGGCCCACCTCTTCCAGCGCCTTGAGCACCCCGGCCTGCCAGGCTACACGCATGCCGCCCCCGGCGAGCACCAGCGAGCGTTTCATGCCCCGGGAGCCTTCCCGGTGGGCCTTTCCAGCAACCGGCTGGCCAGGTGCGCGGCCAGAATCCCGGCGGAAACGAGGTCGAAGGCGGCCACCAGCAGCGCCCGGCGGGCGAAGACCCCGCGGTGCACGCCCAGGCCCACCGCGGCTACCGCCCCCAGCTTCTGGAGCATCGCCCAGAACAACACGATGCGCGGCCCCCGGCGGGCGGAGGCGGCGTGGGCCAGCGCACCGCCGACCACCACCATGAACATGCCCACGGTGGCGAACAGATGGCGGGTTCCCGGCGAATCCTGCGCCCCGACAAGACGCAACATCGTGCCGGGGACCGCGGCCTGGGTGGCCCCGGTGACTACGGTCGCCGCCCCGATCCCGGCAGAGAATGTCCGTAGCCGGTGTGGCGGTGTCCCGGCAGCCTGTTTCACGCGGTTTGTCATGGCAGTATCTCCCATAGGTCGTGGGCCGCGACGAGGAATCCCATGGCGGCCAGCCAGTAGATGACGGTGGTCACCACCCGCACCCGGTTCAGCGAGATCCAGGTGTCCACCTTCCGTGCGAGCTCATCGGGATCGGTGACGGTTCCGGAAATCAGTTCGTCGTTGACCGGCTGCATCTTCCAGATGAACCACACGGCCAGGTAGCCGTAGCTCAGAACGCACAGGGCGGCGAAACCGGTCGCCGCGGGGTCGGGCCAGCCGAACCAGAGCAGTGCCAGGGCACACAGGAAGTACACGGTGAACATGCGCTTGAGGAAGCGCGTGGCCCCGATGATCGGCTGGCTGAAGAAGACCGGCAGGGTGTGTGGATCCAGCGAGCGGAACGCGGTGCCCAACACGAAACGCAGCACCAGCATCAGGCCCATGTAGAACGATGCCCCGAAGGCGTTGACCACGGCCACGGCCAGTGCCACCCAGGCTACGGCGGTGGTCATGGCCGTACGCTGCGTTCACGTCGGGGCGGGTCGGGCCATTCCTCGCCCAACCCCAGGTCCACCACCGACTCCAGGCCGTCACCGCCGCGGGGTGCCGCGTCCGGCCCGTACTGGAACCACGCCTCGAAATGGTCGTCGAGCACCCCGTGGGAATCCGGGATGTACAAGGTGAACAGCGGCTGTTCCTCGAAGTCCAGCCGCGCCAGCGCCGCGACCTGGGGTAGGTCCCCGAACTCCAGCCGTGCCCTGGCCCGACGCCCGATGGATACGTCGGCGGTGCCCTGGAAGTAGATCGAGGACTTGTACAGCATGCCACGGAAACTGCAGTAGTTCACCGCCGCGACCTTCAACGGCAATGCCGTGGCCGCCGGCCGGTCGATGTCCACCAGAGCGCCCTTGACCCCGTTGATCTCGTAGGCGCTGGAGATCCTCTCCCGGTCGACCAGGAAGTCCAGGCTGGCCTGGTGCTTGGGCATGCCCCAGATGCCCTTGCCGCCCTTGACCGAGATTTCGGTGCTGACCGGAAGGTCGATGACGTACTGGCCCATGTTCAGCCTCTTCTGCAGCAACATCGGCAGCAGCGCCGGCGCCGGACGGGGGCCGCGGGTCACCGCCAGGGCCAGCGAGAACTCGATATAGGCGCCGATGTCGGTGGCCAGGTAGTTGATCACGGTGACCACCAGCACCGATTTGCCCCCGGGTAGCCGCAGCGGGTGCAGCTCCGGGCTGGGCAGCAGCTGGGCGGCGGCCCTGGCATCGACCGGGAATGCGGTCATCAACACCGGGGACGGCTCGGAGTTCACCGGTAGCACGTAGTTGATGCCGTCGACGGTGGCATGTTGCCCGGTCAACCGGCGCTGCCGGGGAGGCAGGGCCGGGGGAAGCAGGTTCAGCGCGGCGCGCAGCGGGGGTAACAGCAGGCTCATGATGCCAGCTCCTTGAGGATGAGCGGGTAGGTGTCTTTCCAGGCGTTCTTCCCGAAGATCACATCCAGGTGCCCGTAGCCGGGCAGCAGGTGCAATGCGTCGTATCCCGGACGGTGGTGGTCCAGGAACCGGTGGCTGAGCTGCTGGCTGGCCGGCAGGAAACACCGGTTCTCGGTTCCGGAGAGCAGCACGAAGCGGGCCTCGGTGGCCGGAGGGTGATCCACCAGGTTTCGCGGCAGCTGCTCCAGGGTGCCGGTGGGCACCAGGTATCCGGTTCTCGCGCAGCGGGCCATCTGCCGGAAGAAGCTGAGCGGGGCGCCGCCGAATTCACCGGCCAGCCAGTCGTGGGTGGCCGTATCCAGCTGGGCATGGGACCACAATGCCGGGCGGCCTGCCCCGTAGGTGAAACTCACCAGGCGGCACACCGTGTTGTCGCATTCGCGGTGTGTCAGGCGTACCGCGGCGCGTACGGTGCGTGAGAAGTAGCCGTCGGACTTGTAGCCCCAACGCGGGGACAGGGCTGCGGTGTATCCGCCAAGCAGCGGGAGCAGCCGGGTGATCTTCAGCTGCGAGGCCGGCGGCAGGCGCACATGCAACGACACCGAATTGCTCACGATGGTGCGCACCTGCGGCAGCAGACCGGCCACGGCCGCCATCGTGAAGGACGTGGATCCCTGGCAGTGGACGAAGGCCACCAGGTCGCTGGCCCCGGTGGCGGCCAGCACGGTTCGCACCGCCGCCGGGTGGTCGAAGACCGCTGCCTCATCCAGGGTCCAGGGCACCGGCTCCAGGTCGATCGAGGCCCGCCAGTTCAGCATCCACACATCCCAGCCGGCCTCCAGCAACGCGTCCACCAGGGTGCGCGGCAGCGGGGGACGGAACAGTTCGGCCCGCACCCCGGCCCCGTGCACCAGCAGCACCGGGCCACGTGGTGCCGGACCCGGGCCGGTGACGTGCACCAGGTTCAGCGGCAGACCGTCATCGGCGGGAAAGGGGATGATCTCGGTGTCCATCATGCCCCCTCCGGTGCCGCGAAGCCCTCGGGGCTGATCACGACGGGCGCTTCGAGCAGGTGCATGACCGGCAGCGAAGTGGCCGGAACCGGGCGCACCGAGCCGGGGCTTCCCACCAGCGTGCCAGGCAGTTCCTCCAGCTCCCAGCGGTGGACGACCTGCTCGGTGAGCAGCGGATAGAGGGTCAGGGTGCCATCCGGGTCCAAGCGAATCCGGATGAAGCCCTTGCCGCCCTCGTAGGCCAGCCCGGTCATCTTCAGCTTGCCGACCTCGCCGGGGGTGGCGAGCACCAGCTGCGCGGCGAAGACCAGCGAGCCGGCCAGGTAGCCCAGGGTCCAAATGGTGACGGCCAGCACCAGCGCCTCCACACGATCGGGCAACGGGTGGGTGACGGGTTGGGCCAGCACCAGCAGGAACAGTGCGGCGGAAACGAGCAGCTGCCCGGCAAGCAACAGCATCGGCTGGGGGTCCCTGGGTGGCGCGGTCGGGGGACCGCGACGTGGCAGGGGTAGCAGCCCGAAGCGCGGCAGCACCCCCAGCAACAGCATCGGCAGCAGGTAGAAGTACCCCAGCAGCCACAGGGCATCACCGGCGCGTCCGGAACCGATCAGCTCGATCAGCGAATCCCCGGTGAGCACCGAAAGCACCGTGGTGAGCAGGATGAACAGCGCCAGGTGCACGCTGCCCAGGGCGAACCCGAACCACGGGTTGCGGCGCAGCAACCCGTACCTGCCGGGCAGGGCCAGCAGCTGCAGGTAGCGTTTCCGGGCCTGCGGGGCGTCGGGGAAACGGGCTCCGGCCAGGCGGTAGCCGATGCGGCCCGCCTCCGGGTGGGGGAGCCGGGATTCGGGCGACGGGAGGATGAGCTGCCCGGCCAGCTGGTCGGTAGCCATCAGATAGGCCCCGCCCAACCCGCAGGTGACCAGCTGCTCGGCCCTCGGGTCATCGGGACGCGCGCCCGGATGCTGTTCGACGTACCGGCAGTAGTGGTGCTTGTCCCCGCTGAGCCGCAACCGGATCCGCGCCCCGGTCGGCTCGGTACCCGTCCCGTCGGCGGTGTGGCGCCTGAGCAGGTAGTGGTTCTCGAAGTAGTGCAGCGAGTTGTTCGCCTCGGGATCCGGTGCCGGAGCCCCGGCAGTGGCCGCCCAGGTGGGGGTGGCGGTGCACACGATCAGCGCGTCACCGGGGCGCAACTGGGAGCTGACCTCGCGCTCGAAGTACTCCAGTTGCGGCCGGTCGATGTAGCTGCCCAGTTCGCTGTCCAACCCGATCAGCCACCAGCTGTTGGCGCGCATCGGGCCGAAGCGGGCCAGCCGCGCGGCAAAGTAGCCGCGGGACTGCCAGGTCTGCCAATGTCCGATGTTGGCGTTCTGGCCGAAGACACGCAGGAAGGAACCCAACCCGTCGTACCAGTCGTGGTTGCCCGGCAACGCCAGGAGCCGGGCCCCGGTCGGCGGGTCGCTCCCGCACGCGGCCCGGTAGGGGCCGATCAGCCGGTCCTCGTAGGCCCGGCTGGAGGCGCTGGGATACACCTGGTCCCCGCCCATGACCAGCAGGCTGCCCCGTGGCAACGGTTGCGGCAGGACGGTGGCCGGCTGTCCCGGGCCCCGCACGGCCAGCCGGGGTTGGGCCAGCAGCGAGGCAATGGTGTAGGTTGCATCGAAACCGTCACCCAAATCCGCCACGTAGTCGATCCAGCGGGACTGCGGTTCCTCTCCGGCCAGGTCCAGCAGCCCTTGCGGCAGGGCGGCCTGGGTCTCGCGGTTATCCAGGTAGCCGGCGATGGTATGGGCTGCCAGGGCCTGCAGTCCGGTACGGATCAGCTGCGGCGGGGACAGCCACCGCACCGCCGGTTGGGGTTTAAAACCCAGCCGCCGCTCATGGTGCGCGAGTTGTTCAAGCAGCAGACCGGGTTCGGCACCCGCGGCCCGGCTCATGGCTCCACCTTCGCGAGGCCAGGCCGCAGGTAGCTGCGGTAGAGCGAGCCGAGGAACAGCCTGCCGAAGTCGGCCAATGATGCGGCCGATCGGGGGCCGGTGGTTCTGAATGTGGTCAGCTGGTGGGCGAAGTCCAACGGCCGGATCCGCAGTACCCCGGCACCCAGCACGCGGGCATCGTCCGCGGGCAACAACCCGGTGCCGGGACCGGCCATCTGCTGCAGCGGGGTGATGAAACCGTCAAGGACCTGCACATACAAGGTGGTGGTGTCCGCCCAGGGATCCAGTCCGGGGTCGTTGTGGATGTCCTTGTAGCCCACCAGGGTCAGCTCCCGACCTCCGGGACTGGTCAGCTGCAGGCGGTAGAGCATCAACCGGCGCCGGGCGCTGACCGGGACAAACAGGTTGAACCAGCCACGTTCGACCTCGACGCGCCCACCGAGCTGGTCGGCATCCACGAAGCCGCTGGCCGTACCCGGATGCGCGGGATCGGACAGGAACCGCTCCAGCGGACCGGTATCGATAACCAGCTCGAACATCATCCGCTGATCACGCAACCGTGCCACCTGCACGGCCCGTACCGGATCACCTACCCCGAGGGTGAAATACCCCTTCATCTGCTCGGTGAAGGCCACGGTCCGTGGCGAGTCCGAGACTGCCGGGCGCGCCCCGGTAGGTTCGCGGTGCCCGGGGAACCCACGGCGCTCGGACAGGCTCGAGGCGGTGGCCTCGGTGGCCTCGGTTGCCGGCGACGGCCCCGGATCCAATTTGGGGTCGAGGTCAACGTCGGGGTCGGGGCCGGGATGCGGGCTAGGGTGTACCCGGGACGCATCGGAGTCCCAGCACTCAAGCATCCGATCACAGGCCCGGTCCGAGAGCGCCGCGATGGTCAATGCCGGATTGGCCCCCACCGGTCCTGGCATCGCCGCCCCGTCCACCACATACAATCCGGGTAGCCCGAACACCTGGTTGAACGGATCGCACACCCCCTGGTCTGATGTGGCACCGATCGGGGCGCCTCCCAGCGGATGCACGGTGATCACGCGCTTGGCCCACCACAGCGGGTTGTCCTGGAAATCGGCACCGAGCTGCCCGGCCAACCCCGTCATCGCCTCACGCACCCGGTTGAAGTAGTCCTCGGAACTGGCCACGGTCCAGTCGACGGCCAGCCGTCCCCGGCGCAGGAACATCCTCCCATCGGGCACATCGCGCCCCATGCCCAGCAGCGGCAGGGAGGTATCCGAGAACACCCCCGGCCCCAACGCCGCGGCCAGGTCCGCGGAAATATTGCTGCGGTGCCCCATGAACAGCCTGTTGCCGATCAGCCGTGCCGAGAGCCGGGCGACACGCGGCAGCGCGGAGCGAACCTGGCTCGCCTCCATCAGCCAGTTGACGAACCCGGGATAGCCGGCATCCTGCAGGTAGAACCCGCGCCCGGCACCCGGTGTCCCGTCCGCCGTATCGGCGCCACGGATAGTCGTGGTGATCACCGGGCCGTGCCCGGCGTCCAGTGACCGCGGGACGCGCTCGCCGTGCCGGTTCTCGGTGGCGTTCAACGCCAGTCCGAGCAGGTCCCCGTTGCCGCAGAACCCGGTGCCGAGCCTCGGGCTGATTCCCGGCAGGCTGGCCCGGTTGCGCAGCAGCAGCCAACTGGTCGCGAAGCTCCCGGCCGCCAGGACCAGCTTCCGGCAGCGGATCAGGTGTTCGGGTAGCGCAGCGGTGGGCTGTGGCTGCTGCGGGTCGTGCACCACATACCGCACCAGCCACCGCCCATCGGACTCGGGTTTGAAACCCCGGACCTCGTGCAGCGTGCGCAATTCGGCACGGCCGGTGGCCGTCGCGGCGGAGAGGTAGGTATGGTCCAGGGTGTTCTTCGCCCCCGTGTTGCACCCCAGGTCGCATTCGCCGCACAGGGTGCAGGTCTGCCGGATGGCGCCGTGCAGGTTCGGGTAGGGCCCCGGTGCCAGTTCGCGGCCGGCCGCCGGGACGCTGTGCGCATCGGCGGCGAAGCTCACCGCCAGCGGGGGACGGAACGGCCGGTGGCCGGCGCTTCGGGCCGCGGCCTCGAAGGCCCGCGTCTTGGCGGTGTCCTGGTAGGGGTAGGGGCTGGTGCCGATCATCCGTTCCACCCGGGCGTAGTGCGGCTCCAGGTCGGCCCGGCTGAAGGCCCAGTTCTCGTAGCCGCCGCCGGGCAACGGGGAATCGTGCACGAACCAGTGCTCGTCCTTGCGCAACAGCACATTGGCGTAGATCAGCGAGCCACCGCCGAGCCCCGCGGAGACCAGGCCTTCCAAGCCGCGCATGGTCCAGGCATCGAACAACCCGTACAGCCCTTCGCTGGGGTCCCAGAAAGCCCGGGAGAGCTGCGCCGGGGTGCGGGCAAAGGAACCCGGCGGGTAGGGGCGGCCGCGCTCCAGCAACACCACCTGCTTGCCGGCATCGGCCAACCGGTAGGCGGCCACCGAACCGCCGAACCCGGAACCGACCACCAGCACATCGGTGTCCTCGGTCGATGCTTCCCCTGCCCGGGATCCTGCCATGTACCCCACCCCCGGATGGTCCTGGCTACCAGCGGGCACACCTGTCGCGGCGCCCGAGGTAGGCACAGTTTACCCACCGGAGCCCGGTGGGGGAAGGAAAAATGCCCGGTGCAGGGGTCTGCGCCCGGGCAAAGCCAAATGTCGGTGTCCGCGGGTAGTCTCGGGTCATGCGAAATCTCCTACACATCACCCGTGACCTGCAGCTGGGGCAGGGCCGCGCCTGGTATGAAACCGACGAACTCAATCTCCTGCTGGCCGCCCATGAACCGGTCCGCGAGCTGTACTGGTGGGCCGGGAACGAGCCGCCGTGGACGCACCTTGAATCGATCGAACAGCTTGCCGATGTGCTGGCCCTTGCCTCCGGGCCGGGGCAGATGTACCAGATCGAGGACGACGCCCCGGTGACCTGCTACGCCCAGGGTCAGCGCCTGAACGACGGGAACCTCAGCCTGGAGCTGGCGATCATCGCCGAGGGGCGGTCCTACAACATGCGTCTGGGCCGCGGAGTCCGGGCCGACAGGCTCTCCAGCGCCCCGGACCAGGATGTCATCGGCGACCAGTCGCTGACCACGGCCGAGGTCTACGAGCTGCTGGCCGGTTGGGCCTCGGGGCACGGACTACCCCCGGGATACGGCGGAAGCATCCACGTCTACTAGCAGCGCCGGGCACGGAACTCCGAGGCGCAAGACCAGCACCGTGGGCCGTGCGGTTCCGCCGCTGTCCGGCTGGATAGGGGAAGTCCCGCGGCGTAGCCAAACTCATGGCCCGTCAATTCGCCGTGCCGCGTACCGGTGGCGGATAATGAAGTGGTCCGGCAAAGCTACACTTAAGGTTTCGCGGGGACTTTGCCGGTCCACCGAGGACGAGTATGTGAAGGGGATGTAAGTGTCTTTATTGAAGGCCATCAAGAAGCCTGCCGATTTGCGGGCGCTGACCCTGGAACAACTTGAGGAACTTGCCGCCGAGATCCGCGGCTTCCTGATCGACAACGTGGCACGGACCGGCGGCCACCTCGGACCCAACCTGGGCGTGGTGGAACTGACCCTGGGCATCCACCGGGTGTTCGACTCGCCGACCGATTCCATCGTTTTCGACACCGGCCACCAGTCCTATGTGCACAAGCTGCTCACCGGGCGCCAGGACTTTTCCACGCTGCGCCAGCAGGGCGGCCTGTCCGGCTACCCGGACCGTGCCGAATCCGAACACGACATCGTCGAATCCTCCCACGCCTCCTCCTCGCTGTCCTGGATCGACGGGATCTCCCGCGCCTATGCGCTGAACGGGCAAGACGAACGCTATGCGGTGGCCCTGGTCGGCGACGGCGCCCTGACCGGCGGGATGGCCTGGGAAGCAGTCAACAACATCGCCGCGGACAAGGACCGCAAGGCCGTGATCGTCGTTAATGACAACGGCCGCTCCTACGCACCGACCATCGGCGGGCTGGCCAACCAGCTCTCCGGATTGCGCCAGCAACTGGACAAGGTGCGCACCCATCCGGCCTACGAAACCGCCATGGACAAGCTCAAGGGCAAGCTCAAGGACTCGGGGCCGATGGGCAAGTTCACCTACAAGTCCCTGCATGCCACCAAGAAGGGCATCAAGGACTGGTGGGCGCCGCAGGGGCTGTTCGAGGACCTGGGGCTGAAGTACATCGGCCCGATCGACGGGCACAACCAGGCGGCCGTTGAGGAGGCCCTGCTCCAGGCCCGGCAGTTCGCCGGCCCGGTGCTGGTGCACGCGCTGACCGAAAAGGGCCACGGTTACGCCCCGGCGGTCAGCGACGAGGCCGACCAGTTCCACGCGGTGGGGGTGATCGACCCGCAGACCGGTGTGCCGGTGGCCACCAGCGGGGCGCAGTCCTGGACCAACGTGTTCGGCGAGGAAATCGCCCGTATCGCCGCCGAACGCCCGGATATCGTGGCGATTACCGGGGCGATGCTGCAGCCGGTGGGATTGAAGAAAATGGCCGACGCCTTCCCCTCGCGTGTCATCGACGTGGGCATCGCCGAACAGCATGCCATGACCACCGCCGCCGGTCTGGCCTTCGGCGGTCTGCACCCGGTGGTTTGCGTCTACGCCACCTTCCTGAACCGCGCCTTCGACCAGCTGCTGATGGATGTGGCCCTGCACAAGGCCGGAGTGACCATCGTGCTGGATCGTGCCGGAGTCACCGGGCCGGACGGGCCGAGCCACCACGGTATGTGGGATATGGCGTTGACCCAGATCATCCCGAACCTGCATCTGGCCGCACCGCGTGACGCCACCCGGCTGCGCGAGGAACTGCGTGAGGCCCTGGCGATCGAGGATGCTCCCAGCGTGGTGCGCTTCTCCAAGGGCACGGTCGGCCCGGAAATCGAGGCAGTTGACCGGTTGCCCGGCGGGATCGACGTCCTGGCCCGGATGGGGGACCGGTCCGCCCCGGATGTGCTGATCGTCTCGATCGGGGCGATGAGCGAACTGTCACTGGATGTCGCCGAACGGCTGGACAGCCAGGGGGTCTCGGTCACCGTCATCGACCCGCGCTGGGTCCTGCCCATCCCGCAGGCCGTGGTGTCCCTGGCCGCGCGGCACCGCATCGTGGTCTGTATCGAGGATGGGGTGCGCGCCGGCGGCATCGGCTCGCGGCTGCGCACCGAAATGCGTGCCGCCGGGGTGGATACGGCACTGAACGAGGTGGGCCTTCCCACCGAGTTCCTGGCCCATGGAACCCGCGCCGAGGTGCTTGAACGCGTCGGACTCACCGCCCAGCAGGTCGCCCAGGACACCCTGGCCCAGGTGCTGGGGACCAAGGTCCCCTTCGCCCGCCCATTGCCGGGCCAGGACCTGCCCACCGGACAGATCCCCAAGCTGTGAGCGCCAACGCCTGCCCCGACGGGTTGCCACGGCACCCGTCCACCTCTGTCCCCGGCGAGCTGGTCGTCGCCCGGGCCTGGAAGTACAACGGCGCCCCGCACTGGGTGGTTCCCGGGTACCTGCTCGGTTCCGACGAGCACGGCTACTGGATCCACCAGCCCGAGGGCTCGCTGGTCTCCCGGCCCGGACGGGCCCACCTGGCCGACTGCGCCGCCCTGTGCCTGGTTCCCCGTGAAGGATCCTGGTTGGGGACCTTCTACGCAAGCGACGCCGTGGACATGGACCTGTATCTGGACGTGTCCACCAGGATCGGCTGGCAGCCGCTTCCCACCGGCGGCTGGGAGGTCAACTCCATCGACATGGACCTGGACGTCATCCGCTCGGGGTCCCGCGGGCTGTACCTGGACGACGAGGACGAGTTCATCGACCATGCGCGCCAGATGCGCTACCCCCAGGAGCTCCAATCTTCGATGCGTACGGCCGCCGATGAGCTCCTGGCCCGTGTGCACACCAACGAGCCGCCCTTCAACCAGGACTTTCGACGGCAGTGGCTCGACAGGGCCAGCAAGCTGTCGACCCAACGCTGAATTCCACGACCCGCAAAGGACCCAAACATGGCGATCATCCGTACCTACCGCGAGAACGAGAAGAACGAATTGCAGTTCCGCGAGGCCTGGTACCAGCAGTTCGAGAACGAGGACCTGGGCCAGTTCGTGATCAACCACGGCACCGTGGGACACCAGTCGAAGACCAGCACGGTGCAGGATGTCGATATGGACCGGGCCGACGAATTGTTCGCCGGCTTCCTGGAACAATGCGCCGAGGACGGGTACGCCGAGATCCCCGCCGAGCAGCAGTCATGGATCATCGTCCAGTACGCATTGAAGAGCGCGACAGGCACCGAACGGGACCGCTACCTGGAGCACAAGGCCAGCGACGCGCTCACCTCCCACCTGGCCTGGCGCGGGCTGGGTACCGTCGAATCCAGCGACTTCGCCCGCTTCAAGCTGAACCTGCGCATCCTGTCCCCGGCACCCAAGCTGGCCGTGGCCGCCGTCAAGGTCTGCATCCGCGAAGCGAAACTGGACTTCACCAAGATGACCATTGCCACCGCCGCCTACGACGGACTGGACCGCGCCAAGGTGGTCCACCCGCTGCCACCCAAGCCGTTCTCGCTGGACTAATCCCGGCCGGTTTCGGCCCATCCCGAGCTAAGAGGAGACATGTTGCAGAGCAATTCGCACGATCGCGGCACCGGGCGCAAGACATCGCGTCTGGGGGAAAGCCGCACACCGATGCACTTGGTGTTCCAGGCCAGCATCGGTGTCATCCTCGGTTTGGGGCTGGCTTCGGTCATCGACCTGCCCGCCGCGCAACTGGCGCTGACCGGTGTGGTCATCAGCATCGTGGCCTGGGTTATCGAACACGGGGTGGACTTCTCGAGCAGGAATCTGCGCACGGCCGGGCGGATCGGTTTGCTGCTCAAACTCGTGGCGTTGATCGGCTTCACCATCTCGGTCAGTTCGCTGGTGGGCCTGGTCTCCGCCTAGGGCCGGGCGCAGGATCGACCAATGAACCGGATGACAGGTAGAACCGCAGCGGATCACTGGCGCCAGTGGTGGCCGGGCCACCGGAAAGCGCTGCTGACCACCGGCCAGCTCGTTCTCGGCATCGTGCTGGGCATCGCATTGGCCAGACTCATGGACCTGCCCGAGGAGCAGAAGGCGCTGGTCGGTACGCTCACGACCCTGGTCACCTGGCTGGCCGACGAGGCGTTCAAGCTGCCGTCCCGGGAAGGCCGCGGCGGAAAGCTGATCCATGGATCATTGCGCATGATCTCGTTGATCGGATTCATGCTGGCCCTGCAATCGCTGGCCGTGCTCAACGGCTGGTGACCGGGCTTATGGGCAGACGTACGGGAGCCTAAGGGCGGAGGCGGACCGGTCTGGCCCGTGGCGGGTGAAGACACGCGCCCGCCTGGCCCCTGAAACGGGAGCCCTGGGGTCTGGGCGTGGGCTTTTCGCGTCCGCCTCCGGTCACGGCAACGGCCTGGCTACACACCTGCTCCGGCGCAGTGGCGGTTCCATCCGTTCCGTCTCCGGCAATACCGTGTCACGGGACAGCAGTGCGGCACCAAAAAGTGGGGCCGGGATCATCAGGTAGACGATCCCGGCCCCACTGGCCTGATTCGGTCCGAAACTAGTCGGTACCGGCATCGAAAGCGGCGCTTTCGATGATGCGGTCCTGCGCCAATTCATTCCCGGCGACAGGGGTGACATCGGCGATGGCCTCGGCACCACCGGTCTCCAGGGCACCGACCAGGTCCGCGGTGTGCCCGCCAACCAGGCCCAGGTTCGCGTACTGTTCCAGACGGCCACGGGAATCGGCGATGTCCAGGTTGCGCATGGTCAGCTGTCCGATACGATCCAGCGGGCCGAAGGCCGCGTCGCCGACGCGTTCCATCGACAGCTTGTCCGGGTGGTAGCTCAGGTTCTCACCGGCGGTGTCCAGGATCGTGTAGTCGTCACCGCGGCGCAGGCGCAGGGTCACGGTTCCGGTGATGGCCGAACCGATCCAGCGCTGGATCGACTCGCGCAGCATCAGCGACTGCGGGTCCAGCCAGCGGCCCTCGTACATCAGGCGGCCCAGGCGGCGGCCTTCATTGTGGTAGCTGGCGACGGTGTCCTCGTTGTGGATGGCGTTGACCAGGCGCTCGTAGGCGATGAACAGCAGCGCCATGCCGGGTGCCTCGTAGATACCGCGGGACTTCGCCTCGATGATTCGGTTTTCGATTTGGTCGCTCATACCCAGGCCGTGACGGCCGCCGATGAGGTTCGCTTCGTTGACCAAGGCCACCGGACTGTCGAATTCCTGCCCGTTGATCGCTACCGGTCGGCCGGCCTCGAAGGTGACGCTGACGTCTTCGCTCTTGATCTGGACGGCATCGTCCCAGAACTTCACGCCCATGATCGGTTCAACGGATTCCAGCGAGGTGTCCAGCAGTTCCAGGGTCTTGGCCTCGTGGGTCGCACCCCAGATATTGGCATCGGTGGAGTAGGCCTTCTCAGCCGAATCGCGGTACGGGAAGCCGTGGGCCACCATCCACTCGCTCATTTCCTGGCGCCCGCCCAGTTCGGTGACAAAATTCGGGTCAAGCCAGGGCTTGTAGATGTGCAGGCGAGGATTGGCCATCAGTCCGTAGCGGTAGAAGCGCTCGATGTCGTTGCCCTTGTAGGTCGACCCGTCGCCCCAGATGTCCACTCCGTCCTCGCGCATGGCGCGGACCAGCAACGTGCCGGTGACGACACGGCCCAGTGGGGTGGTATTGAAATAGGACTTGCCACCCGAACGGATATGGAAGGCACCGCAGGCCAGTGCGGCGAAACCTTCCTCGACGAGCGCCGGCTTGCAGTCCACCAGGCGTGAGGCTTCGGCGCCGTACTCCAGGGCGCGATCCGGGACTGCATCGATATTCGGCTCGTCGTACTGACCGAGGTCACCGGTGTAGGTGTAGGGAATGGCGCCATTGTGACGCATCCAGGCGACTGCGACCGAGGTGTCGAGGCCGCCGGAAAAGGCGATACCGACGCGTTCGCCAACAGGGAGATTGGTGAGGACTTTAGACATGCCCCCAGTCTAATGGATAAATATGCAATGAAGTGAATTTTGACGTTAATAAGTTCGAAGTCACTGATCAGGGGTTAGGTTGGAAGTGAGTGTCGGCACCTACCGCGCGGCACGGACTATGGAAGAAGAGGGGTAGAGATGGAATTCCGCCAGCTGGGCCGTAGTGGCCTGAGCGTATCGGTCGTTGGTTTGGGGTGCAACAACCTGGGCCGTGCCGGCACGGCCACCGAAAGCCAGGCTGGCACCAACGAGGTGATCAACGCGGCACTGGACGCCGGCATCACGTTGTTCGATGTCGCCGACACCTACGGAAAGCGGCCCGGTTTGTCGGAGGAGAGGATCGGCCGCGCCCTGGGTCGGCGGCGCGATGAGGTGGTGCTGGCCACCAAATTCGGAATGGACATGGGAGGGGTCAATGGCGCGGATTTCGGTGCGCGTGGTTCCCGACGCTATATCGTCCGGGCCGTGGAAGCCTCGCTGCGGCGACTGCAAACCGAGCACATCGACCTCTACCAATTCCATACGCCGGACCCGAACACCCCCATCGAGGAAACCCTGAGTGCGCTCAACGACCTGGTGGCCTCGGGCAAGGTCCGATATATCGGACATTCGAACCGGACCGGGTGGCAGATCGCCCAAGCCGAATACGTGGCCCGGCAGATGGGCACCGAGCGATTCATTTCGGCACAGAACCACTACAACCTGATCGACCGCAGGGCCGAACTGGAGGTATTACCCGCGGCCAGGGAGTTCGGTTTAGGGGTCCTTCCCTACTTCCCGCTGGCCAATGGGTTGTTGACGGGCAAGTACTCCAAGGGCCATGCCCCGCAAGGCAGCCGGCTGACCCATGCCCGACAGCATTTGGTCCAGACCAGCGACTTCGACCAATTGGAGAAGTTCGCCTCCTTCGCTGCCGAACGCGACCTGAGCCCGATCCAACTGGCGTTTTCCTGGTTGGCGGCACAGACACCGGTTGCCTCGGTCATCGCAGGCGCGACCCGTCCCGAGCAGATCAGGGCCAACGCCGAAGCGGTGCGGTGGGTGCCCACGGAAGCCGAACGGGCCGAACTGGACGGAATTTTCGCCGCGCCACCTGCCGTGGCCCTGTTCTGACGTGCCAAGGCCCTGCGCGGTTCTATTCGCCGAGGAAAACGAGGACCTGCCCGTCCCTGATGACTGCCGCATACCGGGTCAGGCCCGTTCGCGCAGGGCCGGCCAAAACCGAACCGTCGGCCAGCGCAAAACGCGATCCATGGCAGGGGCAGCGGAACTCCTCGCCGGGGGAGTCTCCGCTCACCGCGCACCCCTGGTGCGGGCATTCATTGGAGTAGGCCACCACGTCCTGTTCGGTGCTGCGGTACACCAGCACTGTGGGTTCACGGCCACTGTCCGGATCGGTGAGTTTGACCGACCGCCGGGAACCGACGGGTAGTTCGGCGGCGGGCAGGACAGGCAGCCCAGCGCCGGACGGTTCGGGTGCGCTTGCGGCGGGTGAAGGGATGCCCGTTGCAGGCGCGGGGGAGGAGGTGCCCTCGCAACCAGTGATCAGGGCGGTGCCGCCCAATAGCGCGGATGAGCCCAGAACCAGTCGTCGGGTGGGCGGCGTCGAATTATTCATACGATAATCTTGGCAGGCCAAGCTGTGAACCGTGGTGGATTTCCGGCGGTCGGGGTCCCCGCCCGCGTCCGTCTAGGCGTCCTCGACCGGAATGTAAACTACGATATCCGGCCCCTCGATGGCGCACCCGTAGCGGACCAATGCTCCCATGGCAGGTCCCGCGGTGGCGGTTCCCCCATCGGGCTCGAAATGCGATCCGTGGCAGGCGCAGTAGAAGTCGTCCTTGGAGGGGGACTTGACACCAACCGCGCATCCCTGGTGGGTACAGATGTTGGAGTAGGCCAGCACGGTCTGCTCGTCCTTGCGGAAGAGCAGCACCCCGATATCGTGGCCGGTCGCGGGGTCCTTCGCGGCCACCTGGGCACGGGACAGGACCGGCAATTGCTCGGCGGACAATACAGCCTGACCCTCGCCCATGGGTTGCGGAATCGGGGCGGGGGTGTTGACCGGGGCTTCGGATTCTCCGTTTCCGCAGGCAGCGAGTGTGGCGGTGGCTCCCAAAAGGGTGGCGGCGCACATGATGGTGCGGCGCGCTGGGTGAGGTACTTCAGTCATATGTTCCATCTTGGCAGAGGATTCGCCGGCAACCGAAATGCACCCGGTGCAGGCCGCGTCGATTCGGCTGCACCGGGTGCCTTGGCACATGGGTAGCGTGTGGGTCAGCTGTGGAACTTCTTCCCGTTCACGCGTTCGGACGCACCCACCTGGTCCAGGTAAGGGGTGATCCCGCCCAGATGCAGAGGCCAGCCGGCCCCGGTAATCATGCACAAATCCACGTCCTGCGGCTCGGCGACCACGCCTTCGTCCAGCAACAGGCCGATTTCCTGCGCCAACGCATCCTGGACCCGGATGAGCACCTGCTCGGCCGAGGACGGGTTGTTTCCGAATTCCATGACCGAGGTCGCCTTCGGATCGATGACTTGCTGTCCGTTCTGGTCCTCGATCCACAACGCCTTGATCTGGTGGTCGATCAGCGACTGCAGATTTTTCGAGACGGTGAATCGTTCACCGAAGGCGGCATTCAGCGACTCGTTGACATGTTGGGCCACCGGCAGACCGACCATGGCCAACAGCGTGAACGGAGTCATGGGCAGACCCATCGGTTTCAGCGCCGTATCGGCGGTAAGCGCATCGGTACCTTCGTCGAATGCGGCCTGGACTTCGCTCATCAGTCGCAGCAACACGCGGTTGACCACGAACGCAGCGGAATCGGCGGTGCGCACGCAGGTTTTGCGCAGAGTCTTGCCCATGCTGAAGGCCGTGGCCAGGGTCGAGTCGTCGGTCCATTCGGTGCCGGAGATCTCCAGCAGCGGCATGACGGCGACAGGGTTGAAGAAGTGGAAACCGACCAGCCGTTCGGGATGCTTCAGGTCCCGGCCCATTTCCGTCACCGATAGCGAGGAGGTGTTGGTGGCCAGGATGCAGTCCGGGCGGACCACGTCCTCGACTTCGGCAAAGACCTGCTTCTTCACCGACAGTTCCTCGAATACCGCCTCGATCACGAAGTCGGCATCGGCGAAGACGTCCTTGGTGATAGACCCCGAGACCAGGGCCTTGGCCCGGTTCACGGAGTCCTGGCTCATGCGTCCCTTGGCCAATTGCTTGTCCAGTTCCCCGTGGATGTATCCCAGACCCTTGTCGATCCGGGACTGGTCAAGGTCGGTGAGCACGACGGGTACCTGCAGGCGTCGGACAAACAGCAGCGCCAGCTGGCTGGCCATCAGTCCTGCGCCGACTACGCCCACCTTCGTGACCGGGCGGGCCAGCTTGGCATCCGGGGCACCGGCCGGTCGTTTGGACCGGCGCTGCACCAGATCAAGGAACCCGTAGATGGTGTTATGGAACTGGGCAGTGGCCATCATCTCGGTCAGCGCATCGATTTCCAGGCGCGCCGATTCGCGCTGGGAGCGCCCGATTCCGGCGCGGAAGACCTCGATGGCCTTGTAGGGGGCCGGTGCCGCACCGGAAACCTTGGTTTCGATGAACCTGTACGAAACCTCGGCCGCGGCTTGGAACCGTGCTGCTCCTTCCACGGTGGAGTCATCCACGGTATTGGGGCGCTGGACCACGTGATCCCCGGTCAGCACGGAGTCCGCAAACTGCAGCGACTGCTCCAGGAAATCAGCCGGTTCGAACAATGCGTCGGCAACGCCGAGCTTGTAGGCGGCCGGACCGGACAGCGTGCGGTTGTTGTTCCAGGGGTTTTCGATGATGACCTTCAGCCCGGCCTCCGGGCCGATCAGCCGCGGCAGACGGTAAATCCCGGCCCACCCGGGGATCAGCCCGAGGAAGGACTCGGGTAGCCCCAGGGCACCGGCCGCCGCCGAAACCGTGCGGTAGGTGCAGGCCAAAGCGATTTCCAAACCGCCGCCCAGGGCCAGGCCGTTGATGAAACTGAATGTGGGAACGCCCAGATCGGCCAGCAGGTCGTAGGTGGCATGCCCCAGAGCGGCCATCGCCCGCGCGTCCTCGGCCCGTTTCAGGTTGCTCACCGCCGACAAATCGGCCCCGGCAACCAGGAAGTAGGGTTTGCCGGTGAGGGCGACCGCATCGATCTCGCCGGCGGCGGCGCGCTGCTTCAAACCGGTGAGGACCTCGCGCAGTTCCAGCAGCGAGTTCGGCCCCAGGGTCGTCGGCTTCGTGTGATCCAGCCCGTTGTCGAGGGTGATCAGCACGATCGTCTTGCCGCTGGGCAGTGTCATCTCCTCGGCCAGCGAATGGGTGACGATCTCGTCTTTCATCAGTTCGGCGACAGCCGCAAAGTCATGTGTCATGTCCAAATTCCTAAGCCTCGGTCCCAAAATCCTGGTGATGCGGATTCTCCCAGATCACCGTGCCGCCCATACCCAGGCCGATGCACATGGTGGTGATCCCGTAACGTACCGAGGAGTCCTCGGCGAACTGGCGCGCCAGCTGGGTCATCAGGCGAACCCCGGAGGAGGCCAGCGGGTGGCCCACGGCAATGGCGCCACCGTAGCGGTTGACCCGTGGGTCGTCCTGGTCGATACCGTAGTGGTCCAGGAAGGAAAGCACCTGGACCGCGAAGGCCTCGTTGATCTCGAACAGTCCGATGTCCTGGATCCCGAGCCCGGCCTTGGCCAGGGCCTTCTCCGTTGCCGGCACCGGGCCGTAGCCCATGACATCGGGGTCGACGCCGGCGAAGGCGAAGGAGACCATGCGCATTCTCGCTGCCAGGCCCAATTCGCGTGCCGCCTGGCCACTGGTGAGCAGTGCCGCGGTTGCACCGTCGTTGAGCCCTGCAGCGTTGCCGGCGGTGACCCGGCCGTGGGCGCGGAAGGGGGTGCGCAGGTCGGCCAGGTCTTCGAGGGTGGTTCCGGGGCGCGGGGGTTCATCGGCGGTATTCAGTTTCCAGCCTTCGCCCGGGCGACGGGAAGCCACCGGCACCAGGTCGGGCTGGATCTGGCCTGCCTCGTAGGCGGCGGCCAATTTCCTCTGGCTGGATACCGCGTACCGGTCGGCGCGTTCCTTGGTGATTGCCGGGAACCGATCATGCAGGTTCTCGGCGGTATTTCCCATGTTCAAGGCCTGTGGGTCGACGATCCTTTCGGCCAGGAACCGCGGGTTGGGATCGGCGCCGGCTCCCATCGGGTGGTTGCCCATATGCTCGACACCGCCGGCGATGACCACATCGTAGGAACCGAAGGCGATGCCGCCAGCCGTTGAGGTGACCGCGGTCATCGCCCCGGCGCACATCCGGTCGATGGCGTAACCGGGAACCGATTTGGGCAGCCCCGACAACAGCCCGACGGTGCGTCCGATGGTCAGTCCCTGATCGCCGGTCTGCGTGGTGGCGGCCATGGCCACTTCGTCGACCTTCTGTGCCGGTACGTTGGGGTTGCGGCGCAGCAGCTCACGCACGGTTTTCACGGCCAGGTCATCGGCCCGCATTCCGTGGTAGATGCCCTTGTCACCGGCCTTGCCGAAGGGGGTGCGCACCCCGTCGATGAAGACGACGTCGCGGTCGCTCAGCGCCGTGTGCACTCTCGGATCGTTAGCACTCACCGTTGTGGCTCCTTGTTGTGTTCCATTGGTCCGATACATCGGAAGGACGTAGATCATGTGACCCACAACATACGTTACTCATCGGTAACTTGAAGCGCAAGTGCCTTGCGTCACTGGGCAGGGGTATCCGGGACGGATTGCGGGCAGCCCGGAGCCGGGTAAGGGCTATTTGGCCAAGACCGCGGCAAGTTTGGCCGACAGGAGTTCCCGCTGCCACGGGCGTGCGCCGAGTTCGGCCAGCGCCTCGTCCACGGAGTGGGCGGAAATGCCCGCGGGTGGTTCCCAGCAGAGTTGGCGCAGGAACTTCGGGGTCAGCAGATTCTCGGCCGGGATGTTCCAGTCCTCGGCGACCTCGGTGACCAGCGGCTTGGCGGCACCCAGGCGTTCTGCCGCCTTCGGGTTCTTTTCGGTCCATGCCCGCGGATTGGGTAAGCCGTTACCGTGTTGGCGCACGTCGGGCAGGTCATTGCTGCTCTTGCCTCGGGAGATGGCATCAAGCCAGCGCGGGGCATCACGTTTGGCGCTGCGTCCGTGGAAGCCACGGGTTTGCAGCAGTTGCGGTACCGAGCCCGGCCGGTGCTCCACTGCCACCATGATCGCCGAGTCGGACAGCAGGCGTCCAGGGGCGACATCGCGGGACTTGGCCAGTGCCTCGCGTGCCAGCCAGAGCTCGCGCGCAATGGCCAGGGAACGGCGGTTCTTCAGTTTGTGGATGCCCGAGAGCCTGCGCCACGGTTCGGCAACCGGTTCAGGGGCAGGAAGCTGGAGCAGGTAATCGAACTCCTGCCGGGCGAATTCCAGCTTGTGCTGCTGGTCAAGCACATCGCTGACCCGGTCGCGCAGCTCAAGGAGCACTTCCACATCAAGTGCCGCGTAATTCAGCCATGATTCCGGCAGCGGGCGGGTAGACCAATCGACAGCGGAATGCTCCTTGGCAAGCTTGAGGTTCAGATGTTCGGCCACCATGGTACCCAGTGCGACCCGGGGGTAACCGGCCAATCGACCGGCCAACTCGGTGTCGAACAGCTCGGGTGGATACAATCCCTCGTCGTTCAGGCAGGGGAGATCCTGGGTGGCGGCGTGTAATACCCAGGATTCGCCGTTCATGAATCGGGCCAGCGGATCAAGCGAATCCAGGACCTCGGGATCCACCAGCCAGGTGCCGGAACCTTCCCGACGGATTTGTATGAGGAAAGCTCGTTGCCCGTAGCGGAACCCGCTGGCGCGTTCGGTATCCACCGCCAATGCGCCACGACCGGCCTTGAGGGATCGCACCGCGCGATCCAGCCCGGGGGCGGTATTGATCACTTCGGGAATGCCCTGGCTGGGGGCAGTCAGATCGGTGAGTACTGGCTCTGTGGATTCGGTTTCAGGACTGCTCATGATCTTTCCATCATATGCCTGCCTGCACCCGGAACTCAGCTAAGGCGGCGCATCGGCAGTTGCTGCACACCATCCGGTAGCGGTGGCAGGCCGGCAAAGGTGCAGACCATATCGGCCCAGGCGCTCAGGTGCGGCCCGAGGTCGGTGCCGGAGGGTGACCATGATACGCGCAATTCGACGTCGACGCTGGTCTCCTCGTGCGCCAGCTGGCCGAAGGACTCGGAGATCACCCGGGTGGCTGTGCCTCCGGCCGAGTGGTATGGCGCTTCGCGTCCACGCAAGGCATCTTCGAACCAGCTCCAGGCCACCGAGGCCAGCATTGGATCCTGCCCCATGTCCTCGTCCAGTCGAGCACGGATGTAGGTCACGACCCGGAAGTTCCCGTTCCACAGGTCCTGGCTTTCCGGGTCATAGAGCAGGATAAAACGGCCGGTGGCCAGATCCTGATCAACGCTCAGAAAGGGTGTCCTGGAAAACTCCTTGCCGTACTCGCCGTGTCGCGGATGGGCGACCGCTGTGACCTCACCGCTCAGGGCCAAGGCGAAAGGTGCCAGGCGCTGTGGTGCGGGGATCTCGATAATGCGCAGTTCCTGTCGCACCTTGGCGCGCGACAGCCCCGCCAGGGCCTGGGTGAAGGCCTGAGGAACTGGGGGACGCTGTTGCTCGCGGTTCACACTTCGAGTCTAAAGCGCACCCTTCCCGGCGACAGGTTACGGCACGCCGGAACCGCCTACTTGCCGCTGTGGGCAGCCAGTTCCGTGGCCAAGGCCGCGGTGAACGCCTGCACGTCGGATTCTGCGGTGTCGAACGAGCACATCCACCGCACATGTCCGGCCGCCCGATCCCAGTCGTAGAAGCGGAACGTCTCCCTTAGCCGGTCGGCAACGGGGTTGGGAAGCTGGGCGAACACGCCATTGGCCTGCACCGGATAGACCAGTTCGGCACCCCGGGTTGCGCGCACCGCGTCGGCAAGTTGTGCCGCCATGGCATTGGAGTGGGAGGCCGAACGGTGCCAGAGGTCGGTACCGTATAGCTCGAGCAACTGCGCGGAGATGAAGCGCATCTTGCTGCCCAGTTGCATGTTCATCTTGCGCAGGTACTTCATGTCTGCCGCCAATTCGGCATGCAGGGTCAGCACGCCTTCGCCGAGCAGCATGCCGTTCTTGGTGCCACCCAGGGAGACGATGTCCACCCCAACGTCGGTGGTCAGTTCGCGTAACGAAACACCCAGCGAGGCCGCAGCGTTCCCCAAACGCGAACCGTCCATATGGACACGCATCCCCTTGGCGTGGGCGTGCGCGGTTAACGTCTCGATCTCCTGGGGGGTGTACACGGTGCCCAGCTCGGTGGCTTGGGTGATGGACACGGCCAGGGGCTGCGCGCGGTGTTCATCGCCCCACCCCCAGGCTTCCTGGTCGATCAGGTCCGTGGTGAGCTTGCCATCGGGCGTCGGGACGGGAAGCAGCTTCATGCCGCCGATGCGTTCCGGAGCCCCATTCTCATCCACATTGATGTGGGCGCTGGCCGCGCAGATCACGGCGCCCCACCGGGGCAACAGCGACTGCAAGGCGATGACGTTGGCCCCCGTGCCGTTGAAGACCGGGAAGATTGCTGCCTCCGAGCCGAACGAATCACGGGCCAGATCATCGAGCCTGGCGGTGTAATGGTCATCGCCGTACGCACCCTGATGGCCGCCATTGGCGCGGGCAATGGCCTCGAGTATTTCGGGATGAACCCCGGAATAGTTGTCCGAGGCGAATCCGCGGATGGTGCTGTCGTGGGTGAGGCTCATTGGTGGGCATTCCTTTGCGGTGCAGCAGGGGGCAGTGGATGGATTTGGCGGTCAGTGCTCGTGTGGTTCCAAGGACACGCTACATCACCAAATCCGGTTTATTCGAGACCGGGCAGGGTCTGTCTGCGCCCGTTGACGGTGGCGGGATCGGCGGTGATCAGTGCAAGCGCCGCCGCCGCCACACTCTCGACGTGTGTGTACCCGGACAGCGGGCCGCCGGGGTGCTCTGGCAGCTGGTCGGTGAGCGCCTTGACGACCCAGATCGCCGCTGCCGCGTTCGGGGCCTGCTTGGAAAAGGCCCGGGCCACGGCCTGGACCCAGAATTCCGCGGAGGCTTTCACGGAACCGTAGTTGGCATTGGACGGCATAGGTGTGGCGACCGCCTGCGAGCTGATAATGGCCAGCCGCCCGGCGGGGGAGTCGACCAGGTCCTGGTAGAAGGCCTTGGTGGTGTGACGCAAGGTCATCATGACCGAGCGGTGCAGGTATTCGTAGTCTTCGGTGGACTGCCCGGTGATGCCCTTGCCGCCGCGCCAGCCGCCTACCAGGTGGAATAGCGCATCGATCGGTCCGTAGTCTGCGTGGATCCGTTGCGCCAAATGTTCCACCTGGGTTTCGTCCCCCAAGTCCGCCTGGTATCGGGCGGTAACGAAATTCAGGCGTTCGTCCAGGCGTTGCTGATCAGAACCGACGGCCAATACCCGGAAGCCTTGATCCGCCAGCGCCCGGGCGATGGCTATGCCGGTGGCCGAGGTCGCCCCGGCCACCAAGACGGTTCGTTGTGATTGTGTGCGTTGTCCCATGCTCCGAGCCTAGACCGAACTCACACCGTACATGCCCCGGGTGGAGTCGATGGTGGCCCTCATCTTCTTCTCCAGCGCCTCGTAGAACATCGACAACGGGAACTCGTCGTCCATCACCTGGTCGGTGATTTCACGCAACGGAGCTGTCAACGGCAGGGCATCAGGGCCCTTGGCCCAGACCGATGCCGGATGCGGGGTGAGCGTGGCGGAGACCAGTTCGTAGGCCGCCAACCAGTGGGCCAGCTTGGGCCGGTCAATGGACTTCCAGTACAGCTCGTCGATGGCATCACCCAAGGCGGTCACCACTTCCGGTACCTGTTCCCAATCGATGCTCAGCGTGGTATCGGTCCAGTGCAGCACGTGGTTCTGGTGCAACCAGGCGAAGAGCAGCTGCCCACCGAGACCGTCGTAGTTCCGGACGCGCTTGCCGGTGATGGCGAAGCGGAAGATGCGGTCGAACACGACGGCGTATTGAACCAGCCTGGCCGTTTTACGGGTCCGTTCATCGGTCGTGGCATCGCTGGAAATCTTCACGCATTCCCGGAACGCCGTGAGATCGCAACGAAGCTCTTCCAGGGAATACAGGAAGAACGGCATACGCTGCTTGATCATGAACGGGTCGAACGGCAGATCCCCGCGCATATGGGTGCGGTCATGGATCAAGTCCCACATGATGAAGGTATCTTCGGCCAGCTTCTGGTCTTCCAGCAGCTCGGACGCCTCGGGGGGAAGAGCCAGGTTGGTGATCGCGGCCGCATCCTTCAGGACCTTGCGGAAACGAACGGCTTCACGATCCTGGAAGATCGCGCCCCAGGTAAAGCTCGGCGTCTGGCGGATGGCGACGGATTCGGGGAACAGGACCGCTGAATTGGTGTCGTAACCCGGGGTGAAATCCAGGAAACGCAGCGGCACAAACAAGGCATTGGAATAGTTCGATGCTTCCAGCTGTGCAATGAATTCCGGCCACATCACCTGGACAAGGACCGCTTCCAGGTAACGGTTGGTTGAACCGTTCTGCGTGTACATCGGGAACACCACCAGGTGCAGAAGCCCGTCCACACGCTGGGTCTGGGGCTGGAACTCAAGCAGCGAGTCCAGGAAGTCGGGGACTCCTAGTCCTTCCGCGGACCAGCGTTCCAAATCGAGGACCAGCTGGTGCAGGTAGCGCTCGTCATGGGGAAAGTGTGCGCTGAGTTCCCTCACCGAGGCGATGACCGTGTCAAGCAGTCCCCGGGCAACGGTCAGCTGTCCGCTGTCGGCCAGCGAGCCGTCCTTCTGTTGCAGGGACTGGAACGTGGTGGCCGCAGTTTTCAGGGAAGTCCAGGCCCGTGATTCGATTAGGTCCGCGGCCTGGGCCTGCGGGTGCATTGGAGTCTGAGTCATGACGTTTTCACCTCTTAGCGATTCGTGGCGGTATGAAGTCGATTACCTTCCACGCTACGCCTCAAAAGAAGAATGCATAATGCTCAGCCTAGTTAGAGTAAGTAACTCTTACCCATTTTGGGAGCTGCGGCCGGGGACCACCACAGGCGGTTATCCTTCGAAACCGCGAAGTCTCAAAGACAGGGAATTGATGCAGTAGCGCAAGTCAGTTGGGGTGCCGAATCCCTCACCTTCGAAGACATGACCCAAATGGGAATCACAGCTGGCACACCGCACCTCTACCCGTTTCATGCCCATGGACTGGTCGGAAATATAGCGAACCCGCTCTTCGGCCAATGGTGCAAAGAAGGAGGGCCAGCCGCAACCGGCGTCGAATTTGGTACTGCTGGTGAACAATTCGGAACCACACGCGCGACAGGCGTAGACCCCCTCAGTGGTGGTGTCCCAGTATTCCCCGGTGAAGGGGCGTTCGGTGCCTGCTTGGCGCAATACATGGAATTCCTCGGGCGTGAGGATCTCCTGCCACTGGATATCGCTACGATCTGACTGTGAACTCATACCTGACTTAACGCAATGAAGCGATGGATGATTCCCGCAGAATCCTTTGAGAGGATAAAACCATGGCCGCTAAGATCGTCACCACCCTGGAACCACGAAAGACCGTGCCCGCCACCCTGCTGGGCACCGGCATCGGAGTGATCGCGGGCTCACTGGTTGCCGCCAGTGTGTCGGCCTTGGCTGCCTACTTTGCCCGACGGGTGGTGACACCTGAACTGAACTACACCGGGCGCGACATCATCCGGGACATCGTGACCGATGCCGATGGCGAAACCTGGGTCCACTTTGCCAGGGACACCGAAACAGCGGCCGCTGGGGCGCATAGCCTCTTCACACATTCGGGGCAATGCTGCGTGCGTCTTTCGGGGCCTGAGCCTGTGGCCGGTAAACCCCGCCTGGTGGCCCGCAAGGTGCTGCACACCTATTACGGGACGTTGGAAGGGGCACGGAGGGGCAACTTGTCCGGGAGCCTCTATGAACATCCTTCCGACATCGGGATCACTGCCGAAGAGGTGGACATCGAGCTGGAAGTGGGCCCGGCTCCGGCATGGCTGGTCCGCGGCCAAAGCCATCCGGATGTTTGGGTCATCTGTGTCCATGGGCGCGGAGCACGCCGGACCGAATCAATTCGAGCCCTACCCACCTTCGAAAAACTCGGGGTCAGCGCCTTGCTTATGAGCTACCGCAATGACGGTCTGGCCCCCAACGCCGGCGACGGACGCTACGGACTGGGAGACACCGAATGGCACGATGTTGAGAGCGGAATCAGCTACGCCCAGGCACAGGGGGCGAAACAGATTGTTCTTCTGGGCTGGTCCATGGGCGGGGCAATTAGTCTGCAAGCGGCGAACCGCTCATTCCTGGCCGACCAGATCGATTCGATTATGCTCGTCGGACCGGTAATCAACTGGGTGGATGTGCTCTCGCACCAGGCCCGGCTGAACCGCATCCCGCAGACGGTGGGGCTATTCGCCCAATGGCTGCTCAGCAACCGGGCGGGGCGCTGGATCACCGGGTTGGCTGCCCCGGTCAACCTGAAACGCCTGAACTGGGTCGAGCGGGCCGCGGAACTGCAACACCAGATCCTGATCATTCACAGCCGCGACGATGAATTCGTACCTATCGGGCCCAGCGAACGGCTGGCTCGCCTGCGCCCCGATCTGGTGACGCTGCGAACGTTTAGCGGAGCCGGGCACACTCGTGAACCAAATGTGGATCCGGACGGTTTCGACGAGGCGATCAGCCAATTCCTGGCCGGTCGGCTGGCCGATCATAGCCGCCCCTAGCCGATGAAATTGGCGATGGGCGCCAAACGCGCGCCGGTGACCAGTGCCAGGTCCCGCGCGGACAGCTGCAGGCTCAGACCCCGGCGTCCACCGGAAACATAGATATCCGCCCAGTCCGCCGCCGAGGCATCGATTACCGTGGGCGAAATGGTACGTTGCCCCAGCGGGGAAATCCCGCCCAGCACGTAACCGGTACGCCGCTGCGCCGCGGCGGGATCCGCCATGCCCAGCTTCTTCAAGCTCAGCACGACGCCCAGGGCCTTGATATCCAGCAGAGCGGCCACCGGCACCAACGCGACGGCGAAATCCCGACCGGAATTGACTATGAGGGTCTTGAACATCTGCGCGGGGTCTATCCCGAGCAAGCTGGCCGCTTCCGCACCGTACTCGGTGGACCGTGCATCGTGATCATAACTGTGGGCCACATACACCACCCCGGCCTCGTCCAGCTGGACCGTGGCCGGGGTGGTGGCGGGCTTGGTTTTCCTCGTCATCGACCTAACTGTTCAACTGTTCGGTGATCTGGCGTTTGATGCGGGCCAGCATGGCACTCATACCGCGCATTCGCAATGGCGACAGTGCCCGTGTGAGGCCCAACTGCTGGGGCATGTCCTCGGGAACGGTAAGGATTTCCGCAGCGCTGCTGCCGTGCAACCCGGCGGCCAGAACCGAGGCGAAGCCGCGGGTGGTTGGGGCCTCCGGGGGAGCGGAAAAGTACAACCCTGTGGTGTGCGCAGCGTCGTTGGCCACTTCCACCACGAGGAACAGCGGGGATTGGCATTCGACAACCTGCTCGAAGAGTTCAGGATGATCGGCTAGGCGCTCCGGGAGGGGCGGCAATTCACGGGAGAAGTCCAAGAGCAGTTCCAGGCGCTGGGCTTCCGGGACTTCGGTGAATTCCTCTACGATCTCGCGCAGGTTCTGCGGCATGGGGCTCATCGGCGTTCTCCGAATCCGGTTGGTAGTTCACCGGCTGCTTCACCTTTGACGATCGGAACCCGCACGGCATTGCCCCACTCGGTCCAGGACCCGTCGTAGTTTCGAACGTTTTCGAAGCCCAACAGGTGTTGCAACACGAACCAGGTGTGGCTTGAACGCTCACCAATACGGCAGTAGGCAATCACCTCGTCACCCGCGGACAGCCCGGCCTCATCAAGGTAGATCCGCTCCAGTTCCGTGCGTGATCGGAAGGTCCCGTCCTCGGCAGCGGCACGGGCCCAAGGCACGGAGGCGGCCGTCGGGATATGGCCACCACGCAAGGCACCTTCCTCCGGATAGGCCGGCATATGAGTGCGTTCACCTGTGTATTCCTCCAACGAACGAACATCGATCAACGGCTTACCCAAGTGGTCCAACACCTCGGGCAGGAAGGCGCGAATCTTCGAATCGTCGCGTTCGATCACCGGGTAGTCCGCGGCAGCGGGGACGGGGATCGAGGTGACCAGTTCACGTCCTTCGGCGATCCACTTGTCCCGCCCGCCATCCACCAGTCGAACGTCCCGGTGGCCGAAGAGGGTGAAAACCCACAGGGCGTAGGAAGCCCACCAGTTGGACTTGTCCCCGTAGAGAACGACAGTGCTCTCACGGGTGATGCCCTTGGCCGACATCAGTGCGGCGAATCCCTCGCCGTCAACATAGTCGCGGGTCACTTCGTCATTCAGCTCGGTGTGCCAGTCGATTTTCAAGGCGCCAGGGATGTGTCCGGTGTTGTACAGCAGGATGTCTTCATCCGATTCAAGAACCACCAGCCCTTCGGCACCCAGATGGTCGGCCAGCCACTGTGTGGAGACCAACCGCTCGGGATGCGCATACTGTGCATAGGCAGGGTTCGAGTCGACGGGTAGCGACATGGATTGCTCACTTTCCTTACGGCATTGCTGTGACACTGGTTCATAGGTGGGCCCCACCAGTGATGGACTCGCTATCTAGATTAGTCCCCACACCGCGCATGTGGCGCAGTCATACGTCACATCCATCCACAAATCCCCAGAATATTCGGGGTAAAATGGCCGATGGACCTGCCCGTGAGGCGACCGAACCACTGTTGAGCACCGGGATTGAAGGAATATATGGAGCGCATGGCCACGATTACCCACCTGACCGAAACAACCCCGAACGTCTCGGTTGAGGAACTTTTGGCCGGCTTCCATCCCTCATATCGTTTTGGTGAAGTGTCCTTTGACACCTACCGTCCGGACCCGTCGCAGCCCTCGCAGGCCGAGGCGGTGTCCAAGCTGCAGCAGTTTGCCGATTCTGTGGGGAAAAACGCTGGCGGTGGCGTGCTGTCGAAGCTGTTCGGGAAGAAGAAGGCCGCCAAGAACGGCATCTACCTCGACGGTGGCTTCGGCGTGGGCAAGACCCACCTGCTGGCCTCGCTATGGCATGCCAGCCCCGGGCCCAAGTCCTTCGGCACCTTCGTGGAGTACACGAACCTGGTCGGTGCGCTGTCCTTCCGGCAAACCGTTGAAGTACTGAGCCAATACAAGCTGGTGTGCATCGACGAGTTCGAGCTGGACGATCCGGGGGACACCGTGCTGATGAGCCGCCTGATGCGTGAACTGTCCGATGCCGGGGTGAAATTGGCCGCCACGTCCAACACCTTGCCCGGTGCGTTGGGCGAAGGCCGGTTCGCTGCAGTTGATTTCCAGCGTGAGATCAAGGCGCTATCGGACCAGTTCGATGTGCACCGTGTTGATGGCGAGGACTTCCGCCACCGCGGCCTGCCCGAGGCCCCAAAACCGTTGGAAGATTCGAACATCGAGCAGTTTGCCCGGGAACGGTACCCCGAAGCCACCCTGGCCGTCGACAACTTCGATGAACTGGTGACCCATATGTCCAAGGTCCACCCCAGTCGATACCGCCAGTTACTGGCGGACACGGATGTGTTGGTACTGCACAATGTCGATACCATCACCGATCAGTCCATCGCGCTGCGTTTCGTCGTGCTGGCGGACAGGTTGTACGACAAGGATGTGCCGATCATCGCTTCCGGCAAGCCCTTCAGCGACCTGTTCACTCCCGAAATGATGTCGGGTGGATACCAAAAGAAGTACTTCCGCGCGGTATCTCGCCTGACCGCGTTGGCGCGCGAGGGGCAAGTCGGAGAAAGCGCGGCTTAGACCCTCGGGAGCGCACTACCGCAGAAGTTGCCGGGTTCCGAGCTGTTATCGGGTAGAGGCTAGCCGAGATGGGCGCTAGCTGCAGGGTGCGGGATCGCTGGACGGGCCGTTTCTCGCGTCCTCATCCGCAGGCGGGTTTGGTGGCCCGTCGACCAGGTCTGAGCCGTCAAAGGTGTTGGGGAACCAATATCTGTTGCGTTGGGGCGTTTGGGTCGGATCCAGATGCGGTGGCAACAGGACATGGGGCAGCCCGTTATGCATGACCATCTTGAACTTCCCTGCGTGGAAATCGTCGTGTTCGCGGGGGCAGAGCAGTGAACCTTCACGCACGCTGGTCCCACAGCCGCCTGCCCAGCCGCCTTCCGGCCAGTGGTTCGCCTCGCATAATTCCGGCGGGCAGGTGCACCCTGGCATGATGCAACCCCGGTCCTGGACGTATAAGGCCGTGCGCATGGGCTTGCTGTGGAATCGTCTTGAACGCCCGGCATCCAGGACCTGACTTTGACCACCGAGCACATGCGGCAGGATTCTGGCCTTGACCAGAATCTGGCGTAGTTCGCCGGCATCCAGCCTGACCCCGTGGGTGGTGATTCCGTGCGCGGTGGCCAGATCCAGCAGATGCTTGAGCGTCATGGTCACGATGATGCTCGGAACGATGGTTGCGGTGTTCCCATCGCCAGTGGACCGCTGGGTCAGCAGTGCCATGATCGCATTCAGTCGCCGCCGGGGCGGCTCCGGCTCGCGGTCAGGAAGTCCGGGTTCGTCTTTCACGTTGTGTTCGCCATCGGGAACTATCGGGGAAGCAACGGCAGAGTCTGGCGCCGTGGCCCCGGGATCGGTGGTTGCCGGGGTCTGATCAGGGCCGGTCGCGGCTTCCGGCACGATTGCCTGGATGGCCGCGGCGGCCCATGGTGGTGGCGCATCCGTGCTGACCAGCCATGGGGCATCATCCGGTGCAGGCGTGGCATTGTATTCCCCTGATCGAAGGCTGGGAGGAGCATCGGCCGTGCTGGAGATCGGCCCAGCGGAGTCAGCCGGTTCACGTCCGGACGCCGTGTATTCTTCGGTGACAGGCGTGCTTTCGAGAGCCTGCTGGGTGGCGCGGGCCGCCTGTCCGGCCCGGGTTCGACGGTTATCGGCCTGGGCCAGCATCGACCGCCAAACTTCGGCATCGGTGCCTTCAACGCGCACCAGATACTGGTCGACGCCTTGGACGGTCCGCCGCTTGAATATCCCGATTTCGGGTTTGGCGACCTCGGACTGGGTCTTGGTGTAGGCGGTGAAGAGCTCACCGAGCCTGGTTGAAGCAGTGGTGAGCTGGTGGTCGGACAGGATACGCGCAGCGTGTTCTTCCAGGAGCACCCCATCAGGGGTACAGGCGGTGGGAGCCAGGGCGATGCCCTGGTCGATCTGATCCGCGGGTTCGAACTTGTCGATCCGCCGGGCCGCATCGCGTGCTGGGCGTGGATCCCGGTCCGGGTCGTTAAACAGCGCTGCCAGACGCTCATAACGTGGTGCGGCGTCCGTTCCGGACATGGTGCGTCGGGCGACCATCCGGTGGGTGTCCTGCACCCGGGTGTCGGCTTCCCAGTGGTTGATGCCCAGCCAGGATTCGACCAGGCTGCTGGTATCCACGTAGTGCGCCCGTCCGCTGACGTGCTCGGGTGGCTCGGCGGTGTCGGTGGTGCCGCTTCGGATCGCGTCGTACTCGTCGATGGTCAGGGTGTGCGCTCCGGTGGCCTCCAAGGCGGCGATGGCGAATAGCTGGGCACGAAGTACTGCACGGTATTGCCGTTCAACCAGTTCGGCCATTTCCAGGGCGATCCGCGGATCCGTGGTGCCGGACATGGCCTGGACAAGGGAGCTGAAAAGCTCGGTGTCCAGGCTCCCGAGCTCACTCAATAAGGCACTATCGAATGTCACGCCGTGGGCGTGAACGGCGTCGCGGAGGACGGCCAGTGCGGTGGATAGGGAAATCGGTGCCATGCCATCGAGTCTGAAGCCCGAACCGGCAGTACTGGCAGACAAGGGCACCAGCTGTGGAGAACTGCGCGGAAACCGCGAATGGATGCCGCACACGAGGCAGGACTCCTTGCGCCGAGGACTACCGTACGGTGCTGCGGCGTTCGACGATCCAGTGCGTTGCCAAGCCGGCGACCAGCGCCCAAAAAGCTCCTCCAATACCCCAGATGGTCACGTTGCCGGCCGCGAACAGCACGGTGACTAGGCTGCTCAATCTCCATCCCGGTTCCTGTACGGCACCAGCCAAGGAGTTACCCAACGTTGCCACCAACGCCAACCCGGCGGCGGCTTCAAAAAGGCCGGCCGGTGATGCGGAGGCCACCGAGGCGATGAGGGCCGAGGCGGCAGCGAAGCCCAGGTAGAACACCCCCGAACTGGCCGACGCACGCCATCTCAGGCTCCGGTCGGGACCTGCCTGGTCACCGGCGGGAATCGCCGCGGTGATGGCTGCGAGATTAATTGCATGCCCGCCGAAGACCGAGCCGAGCGCGGAACCGGTTCCGGTGACCAGCATCGAGGAACGCCAGGGAACCTGGTAGTTGAACGAGGACATCACCGCCACACCTGGGATGTTCTGCGAGGCCATGGTAACGATGAATAGCGGGAGGCTGATGCTCGCGATGGCCGCGACACTGAACTCGGGGACAACCCATTGGAGCGAAGGTATCGTCGAGACCAGATGCCAGGTATCGGTGGTGGAAATGTGCCAGACCCCCACTAGAACCGCGGCGAGCATGGTCAATGCCACCGCATACCGTGGAAGCAGGCGAAGGGTCGCCAGGAACACCAACAGAATGACGACGGCAGGCAGCGGGATGGAGCCGAGAGCGGAGAACGGCTTGAGGCAGAGGGGGATCAGTACCCCGGCCAGCATTCCTTGGGCGATCGGAACCGGGATTCCGGCCAAAAGCCGCTGCATGAACGGAAGCAACGAGGAGAGGACGATTAGTCCGGCGCCGACCAGGAACGCTCCGACGGCATGGTTGAACCCGAAATTCACTGCCCCCATGCTGGCAAGCATGGCTGCTCCGGGAGTGGACCAGGCGATGCTCACGGGAATGCGGTGGCGCAGGGAAAGAACGATGCTGCTCAATCCCGTGAGCACCGACAGCGCGAGCAACCCCGAGGCCGCTTGCGACGCGGTGGCGCCCACGTTGGATAATCCGGTGAGGACTACGGCGAATGACGAGGTGAAACCAACAAGCGTGGTGATGAATCCTGCGAGCACCGCGGAGAACAGGGACTCGCGGCGGGCAGACCATTGTTTGGGCATGAGTACATTCTTAGCCCGTCATTGCCGGGTTGGTGAACTTCATGTCCGGGCATCGCAACAACTTCCGGAGGTGATACGGCATCGGGCACGCGAAAGGCACCGGACCGCTGGTCCGGTGCCTCCCTACGCGCTGTGGGCGATGCCCGACTTGTCGCGTCAAAAAAGTCTAGGCTTTGTCGCCCTTGAGATTATTCAGCAGGCCCTGGGCACCGTCCTGGAGACCGTCCACTTTATCGGCGAACTTTCCACCGGTTTTCGCGTCGACGAAGTCCCCGGCTTTTTCGATGCCTTCGGATACCTTTTCCGAATTCTCGGCGGCGAACTGGCCAGCTTTTTGCGCTAGTCCTTCGGCTTTGCCCTTTAGCTCGTCAAATTTTGACAAAAAGGCCACCTCCTTATCAACGCTGGGAACACCTGCCGTTCCCACTCCTCTGGTAATCGTAGACCGATATTTACGACTCCGGAAGGACTTCGACAATTTCGTTTCGAGATTCAGCTCAGCGCGAGAATCCGGAGGTCCCCTCGGCTGCGGGTGCGCGATTCCAGAACTGCGGGAGGAGGTGAGAATACTGCCGGAAAAGCAAAGAAGACCACCTGATCCAGATGGTCCTCTGTGCTTTGGAGCGGACAACGAGGTTCGAACTCGCGACCTCAACCTTGGCAAGGTTGCGCTCTACCAGCTGAGCTATGTCCGCATTATGTAGAACATCAATCATACGATGAATGCTCCGTGCGCGATACTGGGATCGAACCAGTGACCTCTTCCGTGTCAGGGAAGCGCGCTACCGCTGCGCCAATCGCGCCGATATTCCGAAGAACTTCGGCCAAGAACCTAGGATACCCCAGGAACTTCCGAGCGGACAACGAGGTTCGAACTCGCGACCTCAACCTTGGCAAGGTTGCGCTCTACCAGCTGAGCTATGTCCGCATGAGCAATCATCCGAGGATGAATGTTCCGTGCGCGATACTGGGATCGAACCAGTGACCTCTTCCGTGTCAGGGAAGCGCGCTACCGCTGCGCCAATCGCGCAAAAAAGACTACTGCTTTTGGCTTCACGCCAAACGCGAGGTGGGGACGGGATTCGAACCCGCGTATACGGCTTTGCAGGCCGCTGCCTCGCCTCTCGGCCACCCCACCATGTCCGGTCGGAAACCGGGTTGAATCGGCGAACCGATTCGGTGATCTTTTTGCGAGCGGACAACGAGGTTCGAACTCGCGACCTCAACCTTGGCAAGGTTGCGCTCTACCAGCTGAGCTATGTCCGCAAAAAATGGTTGTTCATCTGCCGTTTCCGGCGTCTTTCCAACGAGTAAAAACTCTATACGAGATCATGCCGAAGCGCCAAATCGAAAGGCTGAGATCTGGTTCACAACCCCATCCCGCCCCGGGAATCCGCGAAAAACTTCCGGAATTTCCCCACGGACTTGGGGAGAAGGGGCCGCGGCATGTGCCATGATCGATTTATGACCACCCCCAAACTTGCAACTCAAACGGAACTCGGTCGCATGTACGCGCGGCAGGTCGGCGGACAGGTATCGGTGCCCTCGATAACCACCGTCATCGGCGTGGAGCACATGGACCTCACCGGGTGGGCCGGATATATGGCGGCCAAGTCACTGGCGGAGCACGGGCAATTGGCCGAGGCGTTGGGTGACCAGACGCGAATGCGTCGCCTGGTGCGCGAATCGGCGTCGGCATCGGAACAGTACCGGGACCAGACCGCGACCCGCGGAGACCGGGTCCACGACTATGCCGAGCAGTTCGCGCTCGGGGTACTCGGCGAACCCAATGAGCTGCGGTCCTCACGGGAACAGCTGGCCGCGAAGGATGAACTGGGCTTTGCGCGCAGCCTCGAAGCATGGTGGAAGGACTACCGGGTTGAGCCGATTGCTGCCGAGGTCACCGTGTGGAACGAAACGGTGGGCTATGCCGGGACCATCGACCTGATCGCCCGGGTCGGTGGCCGGCTGGCGCTGGTGGACTACAAAACCAAGGGCACCGACCGTGATGGGCAGGTCAAGAGCCCCGACGCAAAGGTCATCATGCAGCTGGTTGCCGCGGCCAAGGCGGAGGAACGCAGTGTGGACCCGGTGGCCGGGCTTTGGGAAGCCTGGCCCTATGGCACCGATGTGATGTTGCTGGCAGTGGCGCTGGGCGAGGGCGGTTCACGGACCTTCATGGCACCACCGGCTTCCTTGCCCGGATACTGGTCGAAGTTCTGGGCCCTGCACCGCAGCTGGAAGGCCCACTACGAGCTGGCGCGCAGCGGTCAGGGCCTGACCGAGATCGGTCCGCCACCGGGAACCGTAGAACAACTCCCGTAGACTGGTTCGGTGGGCTTTGGGCCCCAAGGACTGCGTTGAAGCCAACCTTGAAAGGACGTCACACGGATTATGGCGGTATTGGGAATTCGAATCATCGGGGATCCTGTTCTACGAACCAGGGCGCAAGAGGTCACCGAATTCGGCCCCGAGATCCAAAAACTCGTTGACGACATGGACGAAACCATGGAAAACGTGGAGGGGGCCGGTCTGGCTGCACCGCAAGTGGGTGTTTCCCTGAGGGTCTTCACCTACCAGATCGATGGTGTGCGCGGGCATATCATCAACCCCGTCCTCGAACTCAGCGAGGACTTCCAGCCGGATGTGGCCGAAGGTTGCCTGTCGATCCCCGGCATCTCGGCCCCGGTGCCCCGGCGACGCCATGTCCGGGCCACCGGTTCGGACAAGTTCGGTAATCCGGTCACGTTGGAGGGCGACGGGATGCTTTCGCGCTGCATCCAGCATGAGACCGACCACCTGGACGGAATCCTGTTTCTCGAGCGCCTGTCCGATGCGGATCGCAAGGCCGCGTGGAAGAAGCTGCGCGCCACCGATTACCGGTTGACCACGGCCAGCACCGTGCAGCAGCGCTCGGGTGCCCTCGGTTCCAGCTTCGGCGCCGGATTGGGGGGTTAAGTCATGCGGATCCTGTTTGCCGGAACCCCTGAAGTGGCCGTGACCTCGCTTGATTACCTGGTCGAGGCCGGATTCGAGATCGCGGCGGTGCTCACCCGCCCGGATGCCCCGCTGGGGCGCAAACGTGTGCTGACCCCGTCGCCGGTGGCGGCACGGGCCGCGGATCTGGGCCTGCGGACCATCAAGGCCGCGCGGATCGACGAGGAGGTCACCGCGCAGTTGGCGGCACTGGAATTGGAAGCCGCGGCCATCGTCGCCTTTGGCGGACTGGTGCCGGACAAGGCGCTGGACGTTCCCGTCCACGGGTGGGTCAACCTGCACTTCTCGCTGCTGCCGGATTGGCGCGGGGCCGCCCCGGTGCAGCACTCGATCATCTACGGTGATGACATCACCGGTGCGGTCACCTTCCAGCTGGAAACCGGGCTGGATACCGGTCCGGTCTTCGGGCAGGTGACCGAGCCCATCGGCGCAATGGACACCGCCGGGGTGCTGCTTGAGCGGCTGAGCCACTCAGGTTCGAAGCTGTTGGTGGACACCTTGCAGGCGATCGCGACCGGGGTGGCTCGGCCGGTACCGCAGAGCGGATCGGGCAGTTACGCGCCGAAGATCACCGATGCTGACGCGCAGCTGGACTTCACCCGCCCGGCCACCGAGATCCGGCGCCGCGCCCACGGCACCACCCCGTTCCCCGGCCCGTGGACCCAGGTCGGGACCACCCGCTACAAGTTCGGCCCGCTGCGCGAACGCCGTGAGGTCACCGGTCTCGGTGCCGGGCAGCTGCGCATCGAGCCGGGCAAGCAGCCCATGGTGCTGGTGGGAACCGCCACCTGGGCCCTGGAACTGACCACCATTCAGCCCCCGGGCAAGAAGATGATGAACGCCTCCGACTGGGCCCGTGGCCTGCTCGCGAACGGCACGGAAGTGAGCTTCGCATGAGCCAGCCGAATAACCATGAACCACGACGTAATGAGCGCGGGCGGACCCGCAACCGGGGGCAGGGCGGACCGCGACGCTATTCGACCTCCGCCCCGTCGCAGCGCAAGCGGTCCTCCGACCCCGCCCGCCTGGTGGCCTTCAAGGTGCTGCGCGAGGTTTCCTCGGCGGACGCCTACGCGAACCTGGTGCTGCCCAAGGCGATCCGCGACCACCACCTGGACAAGCGCGACGCCGGGTTCGCCACCGAACTGGCCTACGGGGCGTTGCGCGCCCAGGGGTTCTACGATTCGATCCTGGCGACCCTGGTGGACCGGGAGCTGTCCGAACTGGATCCGGCCGTTCTCGATGCGCTCCGGCTTGGGGCCCACCAGTTGCTGGCGATGCGGGTGCCGAACCATGCGGCCCTGGACGAGACCGTGTCCCTGGCCCGCGCCCAGATCGGTGCCGGTCCCTCCGGGCTGATCAACGCAGTGCTGCGACGGGTCAGCGCCAAGGAAGTGGATACCTGGCGCGCGGAAGTCGGTGCCAGTGCCACCAGCGAAAGCCAACGGCTCGGACTGGAACACGCCCACCCGGAATGGATCGTGCGTGCACTGCGCCAGGGGCTGGTGGCCCATGGCCGCCCGGCGACGGAAATCACCGAGTTGCTGGAGGCGGACAACGCCGCCCCGGTGGTGAACCTGATCGCATTGCCCGGGTTGGGGGAGTTGGCACCCGTGCTGGAGTCCGGGGCGGAGCCCGGCACCATGGTCGAAGGTTCGGCCACGTACAGCCACGGCGATGTCAGCCGGGTCCCGGGGGTGAATGAAGGTACGGTCCGGGTGCAGGACGCCGGAAGCCAGATCATGGCCCACGCCCTGGCCCGGGTGGCACTGCCCGAGCCCGGCGAGGACCGGTACTGGCTAGATTTGTGCGCCGGCCCCGGTGGCAAGGCCGCCGTGCTCGGGTCCTATGCGGTGCAGCGCGATGCCCGGCTGACCGCCAATGAACCATCCGCACACCGGGCCCGGCTGGTGGAGAAGTCGCTGGCCGCGGTGCCTGCGGACTTCTGGATGGTTTCCAGCGCGGACGGGCGGGATTACGCAGGCACGGACTACGCGGGGGACTACGACCGGATCATGGTCGACGCCCCCTGTTCCGGCCTGGGCGCCCTGCGCCGGCGCCCGGAATCCCGCTGGCGCAAGAACGCCCGGGACATCCCGGAGCTGACCGCACTGCAACTTTCGCTGCTGGAGGCTGCCTTCAACGCGGTGCGGGTGGGCGGGGTCGTCGGCTACGTGACCTGTTCACCCCACCAGGCCGAAACCCGGCTGGTGGTTGAGGATTTCCTGAAGGCGAATCCCAGTGCAGCACTGCTGGACACCGGGGCTGCGGTGGCCTCGGTGATGCTGCCCGGCACCCCGCCGGCCGCCATGGCCCTGGGGGCGGGGAGCACCGTCCAGTTGTGGCCGCACATCCACGGCACCGACGCCATGTTCATGGCGTTGCTGACCAAGACCGCCTAGAACCGACCACCCCGCCCGCCCACGCCGGCGGCCCACCCCAAGGAGAGCAACCCGGTGCGCATCAATCCCTCGATCCTGTCGGCCGACTTTGCCAACCTGGCCAGTGAACTGCAACGCATCCACACCGCCGATGCGGTGCATGTGGATGTGATGGACAACCACTTCGTGCCGAACCTGACCCTGGGCAAGCCGGTGGTCGAAGCCATTGCCGCGAACACCGGGCTGCCGCTGGACATCCACCTGATGATCGCCGACGCCGACCGCTGGGCCCCGGAATACGCGCAGCTGGGAGTGGATTCGGTGACCTTCCATGCCGAGGCCTCCACCGCTCCGGTGCGTCTGGCCCGCGAACTGCGGGCGACCGGAGCCAAGGCCTCGATGGCGCTGCGCCCGGCCACCGCGGTCGAACCGTACTTGGATATGCTCGGCGAGCTGGACATGCTGTTGCTGATGACCGTCGAACCGGGTTTCGGTGGTCAGAAGTTCCTGGACCTGGTGCTGCCCAAGATCCGCCGGGCACGGGCCGCCATCGAGGGCTCCGGCAGGCCGATTGCCCTGCAGGTGGATGGAGGGATCTCGCGGGACACGATCCTGCGGGCCGTGGAAGCCGGGGCCGATGTGTTCGTTGCCGGGTCGGCGGTGTATTCCGCCCCGGAGCCATCGGTGGAAATCGATGTGTTACGCAATCTTGCGCTTGGGGCACACTAGGTGTGCCATAATCGACAGTAGCAAACTGAAAAATACGTGCTCCGGGGTCGGTGTAAGTCCGAACCGGCGGTGATAGTCCGCGACCCGAGCCGGGACCCCCACAGGGGAACCGGATTGGTTGAACCGGTGGAATTCCGGTACCGACAGTTAAAGTCTGGATGGGAGAAGCACGAATTTGATTGACTGGTCCCTCTTCGGGCAGCTGCCGTGGCGCAGCTGTTTCGTCTAGCCGACCGCAGGACATCAAATAAGGTACCCCCGGAGCCGCCGCTTCGAGAAGGGTAATGATGGATTTTCTGCGGTGGCTCATTGAAGCTTTCGATTCGTATATCACGATCGGTTCCTCCGCGCTGCTGGTGCGTGAGGTCGTGGGTAATATCTTCGGTCTGGCCAGTGCCTTTGGCGGTATGCGCCGCAAGGTCTGGGCCTGGCCGGTGGGCATCATCGGCAACCTGCTGCTGCTGACCGTATTCCTGGGCAGCCTCTTCGGCAACGCCGACACCGCCAACCTGCTCGGCCAGGCCGGGCGCCAGATCATGTTCATCGCCGTGGCCGTCTACGGTTGGGTGCGCTGGAAGCAGGCCGCCGATGCCGGTGGCAGCGCCGTCACCCCGCGCTGGGCCTCGAAGCACACCCGGATCGGGCTGGTTGCCGCGATGATTGTCGGCACCATCGCACTGACCCCGCTCTTCAGGATGCTGGGCTCCTACGAGCCGGTCTGGGCCGACGCGTGGACCTTCGTCGGGTCGCTGCTTGCAACCTGGGGCATGGCCAAGGGCTGGGTGGAGTTCTGGCTGATCTGGGTGGCGGTGGATGTGGTCGGTGTGCCGTTGCTGTTCTCCGCCGGCTACTATGCCAGCGCCTTCATGTACCTCTTCTACGGGGTGTTCACCCTGGTCGGATTCTTCGTGTGGATGCGGGCCAAGAACAACGACAAACCCAGCATCGAAACCGAAATGCCCGATCCACGCATCCAGGCGGGCAGCAAATGATCACCGCCGAACAGCTCAAGGGCGCATTACGCACCGCACTGGAGGCCGCCGGTCGCGGCCGACGAGGGGCGAACCCGTTGGTGGGCGCCTGCATCCTGGATGCCGAGGCCCGGGTCATCGCCACCGGATTCCACCTGGGTGCCGGGCACCCGCATGCCGAAATCGATGCACTGCGTCGGCTGGGATTGCTCAGCCGGCAGGCCGCCGCCGGGCTGACCATGGTGGTCACCCTGGAACCATGCAACCACCAGGGCCGGACCGGCCCGTGCTCGCAGGCGATCGCCGAGGCCGGCATCGGGCATGTGCACTATGCGGTGCGTGATGAAACCGCCGCCAGCGGCGGGGCCGACTACCTGCGCTCGGCCGGGGTCACCGTCAGCCATGCCGCGGATGCAGCCAGCTGGGAGCTGAACCACCGCTGGTTCAAGGCCCAGGCGGAGAACCGCCCGTTCATCACGGTGAAGACCGCCCAGTCACTGGACGGGCGGATCAACGCACCGGACGGAACCAGCCAGTGGATCACCTGTGACGCCTCGCGGATCCACGCGCACTCGCTGCGTGCCCAGGTGGATGCGATCGTGGTGGGCACCGGCACCGTGCTGGCCGATGACCCCCGCTTGACGGCCCGGACCGCGGCCGGGGGACTGCACGAGCACCAGCCGTACCGGATCGTGGCCGGACACCGGCAGCTGCCCGAACAGCTGGCCCTGGCCTATGACGGGAACTGGGAACAATTGCGCACCCATGACGTGTTCGAGGTGGTGGCGCGCGCCCGGGACCTGGGCTTCGGCCACCTGCTCATCGAGGGCGGGGCCACCCTGGCCAGCGCCTTCATCGAGGCGGACCTGGCCGACGAGCTGTACTGCTACCAGGCCCCGGTGATCATCGGCGGCGGCACCGCCTCGGTGAACCTGCCCTCGGTCACCACCCTTAGCCAAGCCCGGAATTTCCGGCTGGATGCCGCGCAGAACGATGCGGTCAAACGGCTCGGAGTCGACGTGCTGCTGCACCTGGAACCCCTGCCGGTTCCGGTGGCCAACGGCAGCCACCCGAAGGAGTAGAACCATGTTTACCGGAATCATCAGCGGAACCGGAACCGTGCTGGAGCTGGCCGCCGACCCGCAAACGGACAGTGCCGTCCTGCACTTGCAGGTCCCCGGACATACCGCGGACTTCGCCCACGGCGGGTCCATCGCCATCAACGGCGTATGCCTTTCGGCCACCGCCATCGACGGGGAGCGGATCACCGTGGACGTGATGGGCGAAACGCTGCGCCGCACCAGCACCGGGACACTGCGCCCAGGCCAACGTGTCAACCTCGAGCGTTGCACCCCGGCCGGTGGACGGCTGGATGGACATGTGGTGCAGGGGCATGTGGATACCGTCGGCAGCGTGCTGCTGCGTGAGGACCACGGCCAGTGGACCACCTTCCGGATCGGATTGCCTGCCGAATACGCGGCGCTGACCGCGGAAAAGGGATCCATCGCGCTGGACGGGATCTCGCTGACCATCACCGCCGTTTCCCCGGCCGACGCCCCCGAACACTGGGTGGAAGTGGGCATCATCCCGATCACGCTGCGCGAGACCACCATGGGCGAACGGCAGGTCGGGGACAACATCAACATCGAGGTCGACGTGCTGGCCAAATACGTGGCACGCCTGACCGCCTTCGGAAAGGCCGCACAATGAGCACCAAGGAATTCGACTCCATTCCGACCGCACTGGCCGCCATGGCCGCCGGCCGGGCCGTGGTGGTGGTGGACGACGAGGACCGTGAGAACGAGGGCGACATCATCTTCGCCGCCCAATTCGCCACCCCGGAGCTGATGGGGTTCACCATCCGCTACTCCTCGGGCGTGATCTGCGTGCCGATGGGCGCGGAACGGGCCGATGAGCTGGGGCTGGCCCCCATGGTGGGCATCAACCAGGACGCCAAGGGTACCGCGTTCACGGTCTCCTGTGACGCCGCCGAGGGGATCAGCACCGGGATCTCGGCCGCGGACCGCGCGCTGACCGCCCGGCTGCTGGCCGCGCCGGACACCACCGCCAGGCAGCTCTCCCGCCCCGGCCACATCTTCCCGTTGCGTGCCAACGAGCGCGGGGTGCTGGCCCGCCGTGGGCATACCGAGGCCGCGGTGGACCTGTGCGTGGGTGCCGGGCTGGAACCTGTGGGTGTGCTGGTGGAGATCGTGCACGATGACGGATCCATGATGCGCCTGGATGACCTGCGCGGCTTCGCCGCCGAACACGACCTGCCGCTGATCTCCATCGAGGACCTGGCCCGCTGGCGCCGGGTCAACGACGCCATCGAACTGACCGAACCGGTGCGCCTGCCCACCGCCTTCGGCGAGTTCTCCGCCCGCGGCACGATGGTCGAGGGGCATGAGCACATCGTGCTCTCGCACCCGGGGCTGGACCCGCAGGCCGACGGTACGCCGCTGGTGCGCATCCACTCCGAATGCCTCACCGGGGACGTGTTCGGCTCCTACCGCTGCGACTGCGGGGAGCAACTGGACGCGGCGCTGGAGCAGATCGCCGCCGAGGGCGGACACCTGATCTACGTGCGCGGCCATGAGGGGCGCGGCATCGGGCTGTTGAACAAACTACGGGCCTATTCGCTGCAGGAAACCGGGCTGGATACCGCCGATGCCAACGAACACCTGGGTCTGCCGGTGGACTCGCGCGAGTACTACGCGGTGGTCTCGATCCTGCAGAACCTGGGCATCGAGCGGGTGCGGTTGCTGACGAACAACCCGGACAAGGTCGCCAAGCTTGGCGCGGCGGGCATCGAGGTCACCGAGCGGGTGCCAAGCCACATCGCCCCACGGGCCGAAAACGAACGCTACCTGCGCACCAAGCAGCAGCGGCTGGGCCACAACCTGCAATTGCCGGATACCAAGACCAGCTTCTGACCCCGGTGCCGCCGAACACCGACACCACCACATTCCTACTGAAAGCAGAGACGATATGAGCAAGCACGGAGCACCGACCAATACCGCCGAGGAACTCAAGGCACTGGACCGGAAGAACCTGAAGGTCGCGATCCTGGCCGCCAGCTGGCACGAGACGGTCATGAACGGGCTGATCAACGGTGCGCAGCGCGCGGCGAAGGACGCGAACATCGGCACCGTGGACCTGGTCCGTGTGCCGGGCTCCTTCGAATTGCCGGTGGCCGCCCGGGTGCTGGCCGAGAAGTACGATGCGGTGATCGCGCTGGGCGTGGTCATCCGCGGTGGGACGCCGCACTTCGACTACGTCTGCCAGGCTGCCACCATGGGCCTGACACAGGTGAGCTTGGACACCCGCACCCCGATCGGGTTCGGGGTGCTCACCTGCGACGACGAGGCCCAGGCAGTGGACCGTGCCGGGCTGGAAGGATCAGCGGAGGACAAGGGCTACGAGGCGTTCTCCGCCGCCGTGATGACGGTTGCCGCCCTGGCCTGAGCCGACCGGAGAACAGCGGCGAAAATGTCACATTGGGTGCGCCGAAGTGAACCGGCGCACCCAAAAACGCTAGGCTAGATCTCGTGAAAACTTTTGACGAGCTCTTCAGCGAACTGAAGCTCAAGGCCCAAACCCGCCCTGAAGGCTCTCGTACCGTCACTGAACTCGATTCCGGTATCCACGGCATCGGTAAGAAAGTCGTCGAGGAGGCCGCCGAAGTCTGGATGGCCTGCGAATACGAAAGTGACGAGGCGGCAGCCGAGGAAATCTCGCAGCTCCTCTACCACCTCCAGGTGATGATGATCGCCAAGGGACTGGACCTTCCCGATATCTACAAGCATTTGTAGCCGTCGAGCGGCCACTGCGTGCCCCTAACGGGCCTGCGGCAGGCAACGCACGACGGCCACAGACATCGGCCAATCCACTTTCCTTGGCGCCGCAGGTGAGCATCCTGCCAGGCGCCGGCACAGAAACGAGTTTCACATGCTTCGCGTAGCACTACCCAACAAGGGTGCTCTCTCCGAAATTGCCTCGACCATGTTCAAGGAAGCGGGCTACCTCCAGCGCCGCGACAACCGCGAACTGGTCATCACCGACGCGGACAACAACGTCGAGTTCTTCTACCTGCGCCCGCGCGACATCGCGGTCTATGTCGGACGCGGCATCCTGGATGTGGGTATCACCGGCCGGGACCTGTACCGGGATGCCGATGTGGACGAGGCGGTCGAGGAGCTGCTACCGCTGGGCATCGGCAAATCGGCCTTCCGATTCGCTGCCCCGGTGGGAACCTACACCACGGCCGAACAACTGGAGGGCAAGCGCATTGCCACCAGCTACGATGTCCTGCTTGACCACTACCTGAAGGAAGCGGGCATCAACGCCTCGGTGGTCCGCCTCGACGGCGCCGTGGAATCCTCGGTCCGTCTGGGTGTGGCCGACGCGATCGCCGATGTGGTGGAGACCGGCAACACCATCAAGGCCGCCGGTATGGAGATCTTCGGTCCGCCGTTGCTGCAATCCGAAGCCGTGTTGCTGGGTCGTACTGCTCATCAACCCGCCGGCCTGGAGGTGTTGATCCGCCGCCTGTCCGGTGTGCTGGTTGCCCGCCAGTACGTGATGCTGGACTACGACGTGCGCAAGGACCAGGTTGACCAGGCCGCGGCCCTGACTCCCGGATTGGAATCACCGACGGTTTCGCCGCTGCAGGATTCGGAGTGGTGTGCGGTACGGGCCATGGTGCTCAAGTCGCAGACCAATAACATCATGGACGAGCTCTACGACCTGGGTGCCCGTGCGATCCTGGTCAGCCAGATCCACGCCTGCCGCATCTAGTTTGGGCATACCTCAAAGGAGACAACGATGACCGTTGCAATTCGTGTCATTCCCTGCCTGGATGTCGACGCCGGACGCGTTGTGAAGGGCATCAACTTCGAAGGGCTGCGTGACGCCGGTGACCCGGTAGAGCTTGCGCGCCGCTATAACGAGGCCGGTGCCGACGAGATCACCTTCCTTGACGTCACCGCATCCAGCTCGGATCGTGAGACCACCTACGACGTGGTCGGCCGTACCGCTGACGAGGTCTTCATCCCGTTGACCGTGGGGGGCGGGGTACGCACCGCCGAAGACGTCGACCGGTTGCTGCGTGCCGGAGCGGATAAGGCCTCGATCAACACCGCGGCGGTCAGCCGACCGGATGTGATCAACGAGATTACCGAACGCTTCGGTTCCCAGGTGCTGGTGTTGTCCCTGGACGCCCGGCGAACGGATAATCCGGAAATCCCCTCCGGGTACGAAGTCACCACCCATGGTGGGCGAACAGGTACCGGTACCTGCGCCGTGGCGTGGGCAAAGGAAGCGGCCGAGCGGGGTGTCGGTGAGATCTTGTTGAACTCGATCGATGCCGATGGAACGCAAGACGGTTTCGACCTGGAAATGATCCGTGCCGTCCGCGCAGAGGTCAGTGTTCCGTTGATTGCCTCCGGGGGAGCGGGCAAACCCGAGGACTTCCCACCGGCTATCGAGGCGGGGGCCGATGCGGTGCTGGCCGCATCGATCTTCCACTTCGGTCCCGACGACATGATCGCCACGGTCAAGGACGCGATTCGAGAAGCAGGATTCCCGGTTCGCTAGAAGCAATCGTGATTCAAGGCGCTGTACCCCGAACAAGGGGTCAGCGCCTTGTCGATATTAACGCCGTGGTTATTGCCCATCGGGTGCAACCAGTTCCTTTTCGGTGCGCCACACATCAATGGGGACCGCCTCACTGGGTACGGCGGCCTGGCCGGGGATGGACTGCCATCCTTCGCCGACGATCCTGAATTCCCCACGGTAGAGCGTAGTGAGATTGACTTGGAAGATCCCGGTTTCCGTATACGAATGGCTTGTCGGGGTTTCGTGGTGGAGCGTGTGGTTCGGTGCCGGTTCGCCGGGGTGATTCAGATTCCGCTTCGTTCCGTCGCCGTAATCCCACATCCATTGAATTGGGATGGCACGGAGTTCGACAGAAATTCCTTCTATAACTGTGTTGAAGTTCTGTGTCTCGCTTTCCGCCCAAAGGTGCGTGTGACCGTTGCGCAACGAAAACTGTTCTGGATCGCTAATAAGTTCTGCGGGTTGGATGGGGAAGCTTCGAAATTGTTCGGGTGTAATACGTATTTCTTCCAGTATCTCGTCGAACGGAACTCCTGGAGCCGGGTCACCCGGACAACGAGGACCTTGCGAAATAAGCCGACCTTCGTCGTCGCCTTCAACGCCGAAAATTGTCTCTATGAATGGGAAACTCCCGTCTGCACATCTTTGCGCATCGGGATTAGTTGAGCAATTTTCAAAGATTTCGGGACTGTTACCGCAGGATTCGGAATGCTCTACGCGGTACTTGGGATTATTCTGATTTATCTGCCGGTTATTTTCATAGTGCCAACGATCAGGATTGATATTCAATTTGGGACAACGTTTTTTCCTGGCTTTTAATAGCGTCGGGTGACATCTGGCTACCAAATCTGCACTCGATCGGCAACTCTTTAACTTCGTAAGTTTCAATCACGTGGGGAATGATCAAAGACAAGACTCCTATTAGTGCGAAACTATTCATTTTCGGAAGTAACAAGTCCCACCACTTCCCATCCATCGTCGAATTCCAACTCGAAGGAGACAACGCGATTGTTTACTGCTTCCCATTCAACTACAGGATCGTTTGCATCGAGATAGATGGCCTGCGGTTCAGATGAATATTCGAATATGGCTACTGCTCTATTCTCCGAAGGTTGCAACAAGTCGATTAGTCGGAATTCATATTCTCCACCTACTTGCCATGCATCGTTCAGGATAGCTGTATCTAGTGGGTCAATGAATCTCTCACCGCAGAGTTCGCACTCACGGCTGGTTAGTTTCTTCATTTCGCCAGATGTTGTCGTTGCCGTGCTGTAGTTAATGATGTCGAAATAGTGCTCAGCAAAACTCATGGCCCCATTTTTGCTGTTCTCTTTGGCTAGCTCGGGCATTTCCGGAACTGGAATATTCTCGGCAGGACCTTCCGCAGTCGCTGGCTTCGGAGTTGGTTCCGGGGAGCTCGTGGGGGTAGGGGTTTCCGGACTGGGACTGGCAGCGGTGGCTGTTACCGAAGGTTCCGGGGCGGGGTCTGCCTGCTGGCAGGAGGCAAGTGCAAGACCGGCAACGGCGGGCAACGTCAGGAGACGCAGCTTTCGTAGTCTGTGGGACATCAGTGAACCTCCGTTGCCGTCGCATGGCGCCTTGATTGAACGTCATCCTAGACCGGAAGAACCGCGATGGGGAGGGTATGTCGAAAACTGTTGATAACCTGTCGGGACTCCGTTGGTTCCGCAGTTGCACTGGATTTTCGGCACGAGGCCTTAATCCCAGTTATCAGCCGGTACTTTAGAAACCGATTTTGGCCTTTTTCAGCGACTTGATCGATTCGTCGCTGCCCTCGAAGGTTACGAGGGCGCTATCGCCACGCCCTGAGGCATGCAGTAGCAGCTCGGCCACCGGGCCGGTGATGGTCACCGGGTTGGCGGCCTTCTTCGCCACACAATGTTCGCCGTTGGGACGGGCGAGGATGACACCTACCGGGCTGTGGCGATAGTAGATCCGTGCCCGCTTGGTCAGATCGTGCCATAGCATTTCGGTGTATTCGCGGTCCAGCACACGCGGGGCCCATTGGGTTCGGGCACGGCGGATGTCCTCGGTGTGGATGAAGAATTCCGACAGGTTTGCCGCCGAGCTGATGCGCTCAATGGAAAATGGCGAGTACTTGCCCGGGCCGGCGCGGAAACGTCGGACCAGGCCAATGTAATTCTCCGGTTTGCGGGCGTCGTTCGCCAGTTCCTGCAGCCGTGATTCGAGTTTTCCCGAAAGCGGCTTGATCAGTACTCCTGCACCGAGCGGGGAATTCTCCCGGAGAACCAGATGGGCGGCCAGATGGCGGGCCTGCCATCCTGCACAGAGGGTATCGGCTGAGGGGCCAGCGGCCAAGAGGGCCTCAGCTAGTGCGAGTCGAGAAGCATGTACCAGGTGCATCACCTCTGAACCTAGCACGCCTTGTTGCCCGGTGTGGGCCGAACCGCCCATGTTGCGTTGATTGGTAGGGTTTGCGACTTGTCACACGGGGCTGCGGCGACGTGCCCAGCAAGTATGCTTGTGGGGATGTCTACTTCGAATTCAAGCGCGGTTCCGGATTCTGAACCAGCGCAGCTTGACCCCGAAATTGCCGCCCGTCTCAAGCGTGATGCGAATGGCTTGTTCGCTGCCATCGTCCAGCAGTTCGACACCCTTGAGGTGCTGATGCTCGGCTGGATGGATGACGAGGCGCTGCGTCGTACGCTCACGACCGGACGGGTGACCTTCTATTCGCGTTCGCGCCAGGAGTACTGGCGCAAGGGCGACACCTCCGGCCATGCCCAATACGTCAAGGGTGCGGCCCTGGACTGCGATGGCGATGCCCTGCTGGTCCGGGTCGACCAGGTCGGCGCAGCCTGCCATACCGGTGCACCCACCTGCTTCACCGGCCGCGACCTGCCGGTGGTCACCGGGCAGCGCCCGGACTAACATTTGCCCGTCCCCGGTAACCAGCGAAATCAACACCTCAAGAAGAAGTCGATGAATAACCTCGGTAGCATTTCACCCACCCGCGAGCAGTTCCTGACCATGGCCAAGACCCGTCGAGTCATTCCGGTGACCGTGAGGGTGCTGGCTGATTCGTTGACCCCCATCGGGTTGTACCGTCAGCTCGCCGGGGGTCGTCCTGGCACGTTCCTGCTGGAGTCCGCGGCGGCCGGCGGGGTCTGGTCACGCCACTCCTTCATCGGGGTCAATTCCCCGGCCACCCTGTCCACCCGCAGCGATGGGCAGGCCTACTGGCAGGGGCATATCCCGGCTGGCCTGCCTACCGGGGGGATCGGCGTCGAGGTGTTGCGCGATACCGTTCGCACCTTGCGTACCGAACCGATTCCCGGTATGCCGCCGCTGACCGGTGGCATGGTCGGATTCATCGGCTGGGAGTGTGTGCGGCATTGGGAGAAGCTACCCAACCCGCCTGCCGACGACTTGCAGTTGCCGGAACTGAGCATGAACCTGGTGGCGGATATGGCCGCCCACGATGCGGCCGAGGGCACCGTGACGCTGATCGCCAACGCCATCAACTTCGACGGCAGCGATGAACGCGTGGAGGAAGCCTACGACGACGCGGTGGCCCGGCTGGATGCGATGTTGGCCAAGCTCGATGAACACCTGCCCACCAACGCATCGGTGCTTTCCGGAACGGATGTGCCACGCGATCAGCTGATGGACGCGGTCACCCACTCCTGGGACGAAAGCGAATACCTGGAGGCGATCCGCGAATCGAAACAGGCGATTGTGGACGGGGAGGTGTTCCAGATCGTGGTTTCGCGCCGTTTCGAACTGGAAACCCGGGCCAGTGCTCTGGATGTCTACCGGGTGTTGCGGGCCACCAACCCGAGCCCCTACATGTACCTGTACAACTTCGTCGACGAGAACGGTGAACCGTTCCAGGTGGTCGGCTCCTCGCCCGAGGCGCTGGTGACCGTGAACGACGGGCATGTGGTCACCCACCCGATCGCCGGGTCGCGACCGCGCGGAGCCAACTACGAGGAGGACCAGCTGCATGAGAAGTCGCTGGTCAACGACGAGAAGGAACGCGCCGAGCACCTGATGCTGGTGGACCTCTCGCGCAATGACCTGTCCAAGGTCTGCCAGGCCGGGACCGTGGAGGTCACCCAGTTCATGGAGGTCGAACGGTTCAGCCACATCATGCACCTGGTTTCCAACGTGGTGGGCAAGACCCGCCCGGATGTGGAAGCCTACGATGTGCTGGCCGCGACCTTCCCGGCCGGAACCCTGTCCGGGGCCCCCAAGCCCCGGGCCCTGCAACTTCTGGACAAGTACGAACCCTACCGGCGTGGGGTCTACGGCGGGGTCGTGGGGTACCTGGACTTCGCCGGGGATATGGATATGGCCATCACCATCCGTTCCGCGCTGCTGAAGAACGGCAGGGCCTATGTCCAGGCAGGCGGCGGGATCGTTAACGACTCGCAGTTGGCCGATGAGGCCCTGGAAACCATCAACAAGGCCGCCGCCCCGTTGCGGGCGGTCTGGGCCTCGGCCACCATGCGCAACGCCACCGACGCCACCAGGGGACTGTAATGCCGAAATTGTTGAGCCTGAAGAATGTGGCCCTGTTCGGGGTGGCCGCCGCGCTGATCGGGCTCTGGGCGGCCACACGCACCTGGGTGCTGGTCACCGTGGATGCCACCACGGTGCAGATGCCGCAGATCGTGGTGGACGGATCGCAGGCCGCACCCGCGGTCACCGCGCTGTGCGTGGTGGTGCTGGCCGGGGCGCTGGCGCTGCTGATCGGCCGGAAGGTGGCGCGCTACATCATCGGCGTGGTTAACCTGCTGGCCGGCGGCGGGGTACTCGCTGCGGGGCTGGGCGCCACGCTGGACCCGGCCGCCGCCGCGGCGGGCGCCGTGGCCGAAGCCACCGGTTTGCGCACCATCTCCGGCAGTTACGAGGCCACCGCCTGGCCCATGCTGGCCGTGGTCGCCGGGGTGCTGATCCTGCTCCAGGGGGTGGCGGTACTGCTGGCTGCCGGGTCGTGGGTCAAGAACACCAAATACGAGCGCACCCCCACCGAGGCGAATGCGGCCGAACGCCCCGCGGCGGGCCGCGACAGCATTTCGGACTGGGAGCAGCTTTCCTCCGGAGAGGACCCCACCGACGCCGGACGGTAGGAACCGGCCGCGGTGAACGCAACACGTTCGTAGCCTGAATGTGTCTTCGCCGCGAACTGGTGGCAGAATAGAGCCGGAAGCTTAAACCCCCGCCTTGTGCCAAAAGCGCGGATGAGAAGTAGTAAGAACCAAGGAGACGTTCTGTTATGTCGCAGAAGACCGAGATTGACCCGATCTTTGCCGAAGAGGTTGGGCACGGAAACTCGATTGCAGCCTGGACCTGCGTCCTGATCATGACGATCGGCTTCATTGTCGGTGGCATCGCATTCGCCAACCACGCCCACACCCTGGTCTACATCAGCTGCGGCGTGGTGGTCCTTGGTCTGCTGATGGGCTGGGTCATGAAGAAGGCCGGCTTCGGCGTCGGCGGTTCGCGTAGCGGAGCCAGCCACTAAGTTGAGTGTTCTCGACGAAATCATTGCGGGCGTCCGGGAAGACCTGGACGCCCGACGTGCACGTACCGACCTCGGGTCGATGATCCAGCGCGCCGCCGCCGCGGCCCCTGCGCTCGATGCCTATGCGGCGTTGGGCGGTCACCCCCGGCAGGACCAGCGCGATACCACCCTGCGGGTGATCTCCGAGGTCAAGCGCAGTTCCCCGTCCAAGGGCGCGCTGGCCGAGATCCCGGCCCCGGCCGAGCTGGCCGCGGAATACGAGGCCGGAGGAGCGAGCGTGATCTCGGTGCTGACCGAAGAGCGCCGTTTCAAGGGATCGCTGGCGGACCTGGACGCGGTGCGCGCCGCGGTGCGGATCCCGGTCCTGCGCAAGGACTTCACGGTCGACGAGTACCAGATCTACGAGGCCCGCGCCCACGGTGCGGACCTGGTGCTGCTGATCGTCGCCGCGCTGGATGACGCCACGCTGCTGCGGTTCATCGAACTGACCGAGTCGCTGGGGATGAACGCGCTGGTGGAAACCCACACCGAGGAGGAGATCCGCCGGGCCGTCGCGGCCGGGGCGAAGATCATCGGGGTGAACGTGCGCAACCTGAAGACGCTGGACGTGGACCCGGACACCTTCGCCCGGCTCGCTCCGCTGCTGCCACCCGACGCGGTGACCATCGCCGAATCCGGGGTGGAATCCAGCGAGCAGGTCAGGCAGTACGCGGCCGCCGGTGCCGATGCCATCCTGGTTGGCGAGGCGCTGGTGAAACACGCCGAACCGCGCGCCACCGTCGCGGAATTCATTGCGGCCGGCAGCGCAGCCAAGCCGCGGCGCCAGAACTGAAGGACGACAGTAATGCCCCCGTTGCGAACATCGAACGCCGTGGGGGCATTGCCCATATATTGCGAGAAAAGAGGGAACCAATGAGCACTTCCGACGGCTCGTTGAAAAACGCCAGTGGCCCGTACTTCGGTCAGTACGGTGGACGATGGATGCCCGAGTCCCTCATGGCAGCCATGGACGAACTGACCCGCACCTTCGAGGATGCGAAAAACGATCCGGACTTCATCGCCGAGGTCCGCGAACTGAACAAGAACTACTCCGGACGGCCCTCGTTGTTGACCGAGGCCAAGCGCTTCGGCGAGCAGTTCTGCGGCGGGGCGCGGATCTTCCTCAAGCGCGAGGACCTGAACCACACCGGAAGCCACAAGATCAACAACGTGCTCGGCCAGGCATTGCTGGCCAAGCGCATGGGCAAGACCCGGATCATCGCCGAGACCGGTGCCGGCCAGCACGGGGTTGCCTCGGCGACCGCGGCAGCACTGATGGGTATGGAATGCGTGGTCTACATGGGTGCCGAGGATACCCGCCGGCAGGCGCTGAATGTGGCCCGGATGGAGCTGCTGGGAGCCACCGTGATCCCGGTGACTGTGGGCAGCCAGACCCTGAAGGACGCCATCAACGAGGCCCTGCGCGACTGGGTGGCCAATGTGGATTCCACCCATTACCTGCTGGGCACCGCCGCCGGAGGCCACCCCTTCCCGGCCCTGGTGCGCTACTTCCACCAGGTCATCGGCGACGAGGCCCGCGAACAGATCCTGGAACAGGCCGGCCGGCTGCCCGACGCGGTCACCGCGTGTGTGGGCGGCGGCTCGAACGCCATCGGCATCTTCCACGGGTTCCTGGACGACGCGGGGGTGGAGATCTACGGTTTCGAGGCCGGCGGCGACGGGGTGGACACCGAACGCACCGCGGCGACCATCACCCTGGGGCGTCCCGGGGTGCTGCACGGGGCGAAGAGCTACCTGATGCAGGACGAGGACGGGCAGACCGTGGAATCGCACTCGATTTCCGCCGGCCTGGACTACCCGGGCGTCGGCCCGGAACACGCCTACCTGGCAGACATCGGCCGGGTGCACTACGAGGCGATCACCGATACCGAGGCGATGGACGCCTTCCGCGCGCTGTGCCGCACCGAGGGCATCCTGCCGGCCATCGAGTCGGCCCACGCGCTGGCCGGGACCATCAAGGTCGCCGGGCGCAAGATCGCTGCCGGGGCGAAGCCGCAGGACGTGGTCATCGTGGTCAGCCTCTCCGGACGCGGGGACAAGGACGTACACACCGCGGCCGAGTGGTTCGGCCTGCTTGATGACGCGCAGGACCAAGCCGCCGACGCCCAGGAAGGCAAGTAGATGTCACGTATCACCAGTGCCCAGAAGATCGCCGCCGCCAAGGCCGAGGGCCGCCCGGCGTTGATCGCCTACCTGCCCGCCGGGTTCCCGGACGCGGCCACCACCATCGAGGCCGCCGTGGCGGTAGCCGAGAACGGTGTGGACATCATCGAGATCGGCATCCCGTATTCGGACCCGGTCATGGACGGCGAGGTCATCCAGCAGGCCACCACCGCCGCGCTGGCCGACGGGTTCAAGGTCAACCAGATCTTCGAGATCATCCAGGGCATCACCTCGCGCTGCGATGCCGCGGTGATGGTCATGACCTACTGGAACCCGGTACTGCGGATGGGCGTGGACGAGTTCTCCCGGCGCTTCGCCGAGGCCGGCGGTGCCGGGCTGATCACCCCGGACCTGGTGCCCGACGAGGCCGGCGAGTGGCTGGAAGCCAGTGCGAAGTACGATCTGGAACGGGTCTTTTTGGTCGCCCCGAGCTCTTCGGCGCAACGCGTGGAGATGACCGTTGCGGCCTCCAGCGGGTTCGTCTACTGCGTATCGGTCATGGGGGTCACCGGGGCGCGTTCCGAGGTGTCCTCCGCCGCGCAGGGTGTGGTGGCCGCGGCCCATGCCGCCGGCGCCGAATACGCCTGCGTGGGTCTGGGTGTATCCAAACGGGAACACGTGGAGGAGATCGGGGCGTACGCCGACGGTGTCATCGTGGGCACCGCCCTGGTCGCCGCGCTGCGTGATGGCGGGGTGCCTGCCGTGGGTGCCCTGGCCGCCGAACTGAGCGGAAGCGCCCGGGCATGATCCCTGCCGCGATCCCGTCCCCACCCACCGAATGGTCGCAGATCTCCCTGGGGCCGCTGACCATCCACGCCTATGCGCTGTGCATCCTGGCCGGCATCGTGCTGGCACTGTGGCTGACCGGCCGCCGGTTGCGGGCCCGCGGCGGCACCGCCGACACGCTGTGGGACATCACGATCTGGGCCATCCCCTTCGGCATCATCGGCGGGCGGCTCTACCATGTGCTGATCACCGACCCGAAGTACTACCTGGGGCTTGGCGGGGGCAGCGCGCACCTGGCAGAGATCCCGCAGCTGTGGCTTGGCGGACTGGGCATCATGGGGGCGATCTCCTTCGGCGCCCTGGGCGCCTGGATCGGTTGCCGACGTGCGGGGGTACGCCTGTCGGCCTTCGCCGACGCGGCGGCTCCCGGGATCCTGCTGGCCCAGGCCGCCGGGCGCTGGGGCAACTGGTTCAACCAGGAGCTCTTCGGTTCGCCCACCACCCTGCCCTGGGGTCTGCGCATCGACCCGGACCACTACAACTTCCCGCCCGGGCTGCCGGCCGAAACCCTGTTCCACCCGACTTTCCTGTACGAATCGCTGTGGAACGTGGCCGGGGTGGTGTTGCTGCTGGCCCTGGACAAGAGGTACCGGCTGCGCCGCGGTGCGCTCTTCGCCTGCTACGTGATCTGGTACGGCATCGGCCGCACCATCATGGAGGTGTTCCGCATCGATGCCGCCGAGGTGATCAGAGTGGGGCCGCTGGATCTGCGCATCCACCAGCTGCTGGCGATCCTGCTGGTCATCGGCGCCCTGATCGGCCTGGCCTACTCGCTGGGCCGGCTGCGCGGGGAGCAGGCCGATGACTTCCACCTGCCCGGGCGCTCCCCGGTACCGGCGGCGGATAGTGGGGTCGAGCAGACCGAATCCACCGATCAGGCGGACCCCACCGAGAACGACCCGCCGACCCGGTCCTGACCGGCCGGCCCCATTGGCCCGGACCCCGCCGCGGTTTCGATATCCCATCGAAACCGCGGCGGGGTTTTTAACACGCCTGAAACATAAATGGTCACCGCCAAGAAATAAAACGGGCGTATATTTGAGACCCAATGCAGCGTGTGGCAAGCCACACCCCTGACGGGTTTGCGTGACGTTGCACCACAACCACAACGCGGTGGGGAAGTTCCAAGACCCCTGGTGCACCCGGGCAGAGCACATCCTGGCCCGCCGGGATACCGGCCTTGCGGGGTCCTTGGAGCAATGGCGTGCAACGCCAGGCAGAAGTTGTTGAAAAGCCCTTCGTCGTGCGTTGGCAGCCCTTCCCCGGCGCACCATGCACGAAAGGCACTTTCATGAGTATGACCGGAGTCCAGCTGAACGCCTCGCCAGGGTTTGGCGGGGAGCCATCCTCGCCCTACACCCGTTTCGCCGCGCTTCCCGGCGCCCAGGGTCTGTACGACCCCGGCGCCGAAAAGGATGCCTGCGGCCTGGCGATGATTGCCAGCCTCGACAACGAGGCCAGTCATGACATCGTGAACCACGCATTGACGGCCCTGCGCCGTTTGGAACACCGCGGCGCCATCGGCGCCGACGCCGGGACCGGCGATGGCGCCGGTATCCTCTTGCACCTGCCCGACGCCTACCTGCGGCAGGTCACCGACTTCCCCCTTCCCGCACCCGGCGGTTACGCCGTGGGCATGGCCTTCCTGCCCCAGGAACCGGCCTCCCGCACCGAAGCCGTCGACGAGCTGGCATTGCTGGCCGGTGACGAGAACCTCCAGGTGCTGGGCTGGCGCGAAGTGCCGGTGAACCGCCACGTACTGGGGTCCTCCGCCGCGGCCTGCATGCCGTACATCGCCCAGGTGTTCGTCGGCCCGGCAGACGGGGAACCGGGCAACCGGGCCCTGGATGCCGCATGCTGGCGCATCCGCCGCCGCGCCCACAACAAGCTGGGTATCTACTTCGCCTCCTTCTCCTCGCAGTCGATCGTGTACAAGGGCATGGTGTCCACCGCCCAGCTCGAGCCGTTCTACCCGGACCTCTCCGATACCCGGTTCGCCTCGCGTTGCGCGATCGTGCACTCGCGCTTCTCCACCAATACCTTCCCCTCCTGGCCGCTGGCCCAGCCCTTCCGCACCATCGCGCACAACGGCGAGATCAACACCGTGAAGGGCAACCGCAACTGGATGCGGGCCCGCCAGTCGCAACTGGCCGGCGAACTGCTGGGCGAGGTGCCCGAGGAACTGTTCCCGATATGCACCCCCGGCGCCTCGGACTCGGCCAGCTTCGACGAGGTGGCCGAGATGCTGCTGCTCTCCGGGCGCGATGTCACCGAGGCGATCATGATGATGATCCCGCAGCCCTGGGAAAACGACGAGGCCATGGACGCGGACCTGCGCGCCTTCTACGAATACAATGCGATGCTCATCGAACCCTGGGACGGGCCGGCCGCGGTCTGCTTCACCGACGGGAAGATCGCCGGGGCGGTGCTGGACCGCAACGGGTTGCGCCCGGCACGCTGGTGGGTGACCGATAACGGGTTGCTGGTGCTGGCCAGCGAAGTCGGGGTCATCGACCTGGCCGAGGAACACATCCTGTCCAAGGGCCGGGTGGCGCCGGGCAAGATGTTCGCCCTGGACCTGGACGCCGGACGGATCATCGAGGATGACGAGATCAAGTCCGCGGTGGCTGCCTCCAAGCCCTGGGCGCAGTGGGTGGCGCAGAACAAGAAAACCCTGGACGACTACCCGGACCTGGAACATGTGCGGCACACCTCCGCCTCGGTCAAACTGCGCCAGCTGACCTTCGGCTACACCACCGAGGAGCTGCGCATCCTGCTGGCCCCGATGGCTGCCACCGGCGCCGAACCGCTGGGCGCCATGGGCACCGACACCCCCATCGCGGTGCTTTCGCAACGCCCCCGGCTGCTCTTCGACTACTTCACCCAATCCTTCGCCCAGGTCACCAACCCGCCGTTGGACGCCATCCGTGAGGAACTGGTCACCTCGATGGCCACCTCCATCGGGCCGGATGGCAACCTGCTGAGCCTGGAACAGGTCAATACCCAGCAGATCGCCCTGGACTTCCCGGTGATCACCAACGACCAGCTGGCCAAGATCAGCAACCTGCGCGACGAGACGGGCAGCAAGATCACCCTGAAGGTCCGTGGTCTCTACCGTCCCGGCGGCGGGGAATCCGAGCTGCGCGCCCGGCTGCAGGAGATCTGCGAGAAGGTCTCCGCCGCGGTGAACCGTGGCGTGCGCTACCTGGTGCTCTCGGACCGCGACTCCTCGGCAGGCTGGGCACCGATCCCGTCGCTGCTGCTGACCTCCGCGGTGCACCACCACCTGCTCAAGAGTTCGAACCGCACCCGGGTTTCGCTGATCATCGAATCCGGGGACGCCCGCGAGGTGCACCACATCGCACTGCTGATCGGCTACGGGGCCAGCGCCATCAACCCCTACCTGGCCCTGGAAAGCGTGGAGGAGATGGCCCTGGACGAGCAGATCCCGGGGGTGGACGGCCAGCAGGCGGCGACCAACCTGATCAAGGCGCTGGGCAAGGGCGTGCTGAAGATCATGTCCAAGATGGGCATCTCCACGGTCTCCTCCTATTGCGGGGCGCAGACCTTCGAAGCGGTGGGACTGTCCCAGCGTGTGGTGGACCAGTACTTCACCGGTACCGCGAGCAAGCTCGGCGGCATCGAACTGGATGTGGTGGCCGCCGAGGCCGGTGCCCGTCATGCCCGGGCCTACCCCGAGCATTTCGGCTCCAGCGAGCTGCAGGAACTGGAAACCGGGGGTGAATACCAGTGGCGCCGCGAAGGACCGCCGCACCTGTTCGACCCGCAGACCGTGTTCCGGCTGCAGCACTCGACCCGTACCCGCCGCTACGACGTGTTCAAGCAGTACACCGATGCGGTCAACGGGCAGGACCGTGAACTGAAGACCCTGCGCGGGCTGCTGGAATTCAACACCGAGGGCATCACGCCGATCGACATCGACGAGGTGGAACCGGTGTCCGAGATCGTCAAGCGTTTCGCCACCGGGGCGATGAGCTACGGCTCGATCTCCGCCGAGGCCCATGAGACCCTGGCGATCGCGATGAACCGGTTGGGTGCCAAATCCAACACCGGGGAGGGCGGTGAGGATCCCGAGCGGCTGCTGGACCCCGAACGCCGCAGCGCGGTCAAGCAGATCGCCTCCGGCCGCTTCGGGGTAACCAGCCTGTACCTGTCCAATGCGGATGACATCCAGATCAAGATGGCCCAGGGCGCCAAACCGGGGGAAGGTGGCCAGCTGATGGCCGCCAAGCTCTACCCGTGGATCGCCAAGACCCGGCACTCCACCCCGGGGGTGGGGTTGATCTCCCCGCCACCGCACCACGACATCTACTCGATCGAGGACCTGGCCCAGCTGATCCACGACGCGAAATGCTCCAACCCCTCCGCCCGTGTGCATGTGAAGCTGGTCTCCGAGTCCGGGATCGGTACCGTCGCGGCCGGGGTGGCCAAGGCCAAGGCCGATGTGGTGCTCATCTCCGGGCACGACGGCGGCACCGGGGCCAGCCCGCTGAACTCGCTCAAGCATGCCGGGACCCCCTGGGAAATCGGGCTGGCCGAGGCGCAGCAGACGCTGATCCTCAACGGCCTGCGCGAACGGGTCACCGTGCAGGTGGACGGGCAGCTGAAGACCGGCCGCGACGTGCTCATCGGTGCGCTGCTGGGGGCCGAGGAGTTCGGTTTCGCCACCGCCCCGCTGGTGGTTTCCGGCTGCATCATGATGCGCGTCTGCCACCTGGACACCTGCCCGGTGGGCGTGGCCACACAGAACCCGGAACTGCGCGAGCGCTTCTCCGGCAAGGCCGAGTTCGTGGTGAACTTCTTCGAGTTCATCGCCCAGGAGGTGCGCGAACTGCTCGCCTCGCTCGGGGCCCGCACCCTGGACGAGGTCATCGGACGGGTCGAACTGCTCAATACCCGTACGGCCACCGAGCACTACAAGGCCGCGGGGCTGAACCTCGGGGCGATCACCCACGTCCCGGCCGCGGCCCCGGCCGCCCGGCGCCGTACCACCATCCAGGACCACGGGCTGCAGACCCACCTGGACACCCGGCTGCTCGCCCAGGCGCAGTCGTCGCTGGCCGACCGCCGCACCGTGGACATCACCGCGACGGTGGCCAACACCGACCGATCGGTGGGCACCCTGCTCGGACACCACGTCACCCGGGCCTTCGGCATCGAGGAACTGGCCGATGACACCATCCGGGTGCACCTGACCGGCCAGGCCGGCCAGTCGCTGGGTGCGTTCCTGCCGGCCGGGGTCAGCATCGAGCTGACCGGGGACGCGAACGACTACGTGGGCAAGGGCCTCTCCGGCGGACAGATCGCCATCCATCCGGATATGGCCACCACCTCCGAACCGCATGAACAGGTGATTGCCGGCAATGTGCTGGGCTATGGTGCCACCAGTGGCCGGATGTTCATCAACGGCCAGGTGGGTGAACGCTTCGCGGTGCGCAACTCGGGAGCCACACTGGTCGCCGAGGGCATCGGCGAACACGGTTGCGAGTACATGACCGGTGGCCGGGTCCTGATCCTGGGACCCACGGGCCGCAATTTCGGGGCCGGCATGTCCGGCGGTGCCGCCTGGGTGCTGGACTTCGATCCCTCCCGGCTCAACCCGTTGGCCGCGGCCGGGGGAGAGCTGCTGGTTCGCCCAATCGACGAGGCCGAGGCAGGGCAGATCTACCAGCTGCTCTCCGAGCACATCGCCCGCACCGCCTCACCGCTGGCCCAACGCCTGGTCCTGGACTGGGCCGAAACCCGCCAGCGACTGACCAGCATCATCCCGCGTGACTTCGCGGCCGTAGAGGAAATCCGCAACCAGGCGACCGCATCGGGGCAGAACCCGGACTCGCCGGTAGTGTGGAGCAAGATTTTGGAGGTGACCCGTGGCTGATCCACGAGGTTTTCTGAAGGTACGCGAACGCGTGACCCAGCCCAAGCGCCCGGTGCCGGTGCGCATCATGGACTACAAGGAAGTGGTGCAGCGCCAGGAAGCGGGCACGCTCAAGGCACAGGCCGGACGCTGCATGGACTGCGGGATCCCGTTCTGCCACCAGGGCTGCCCTTTGGGCAACCTGATTCCGGAGTTCAACGACCTGACCTACCGGGGACGCATGGACGAGGCCGCCGCCCGGCTGCTGTCCACCAACAACTTCCCGGAACTCACCGGCAAGCTGTGCCCCGCCCCGTGCGAGGCGGCCTGTGTGCTGGGGATCAACCAGCCTGCGGTGACCATCAAGCAGGTGGAAGCCGAACTGGCCGAGCACCTGATGGACGGCGGGGACTTCACCCCGGTGCTGCCCGAACGGCATACCGAGTACCGGGTGGCGATCGTCGGCTCCGGACCGGCCGGGCTGGCTGCGGCCCAGCAGCTGACCCGGGTGGGGCATACCGTGGCGGTGTATGAGCGCGACGAGGCGATCGGCGGGCTGCTGCGCTTCGGCATCCCGGATTTCAAGTTGGAGAAGGCCATCATCGACCGCCGGCTGGAGCAGATGCGTGCCGAGGGTACGATCTTCCGCACCGGGATCGACATCGGCAAGGACATCGGCTGGGATGAGCTGCGCCGCGACTACGACGCGGTGATCGTCGCCACCGGGGCCACCGTACCCCGCGAGCTGCCGGTCCCGGGCCGTGAACTGGATGGGGTACACCACGCGATGGAGTTCCTGACCGAGAACAACCGGGTGGTGGCCGGAGCGAAGAGCGCCCCGGCGATCGACGCGAAGGGCAAGCATGTGGTGATCCTGGGCGGGGGCGACACCGGGGCCGACTGCATCGGCACCGCTTTGCGCCAGCAGGCAGCCAGTGTCACCACCCTGGCGATCGGCAAGCAGCCGCCCACCGAGCGCAGTGAAGCCCACCCCTGGCCGATGACCCCGGTGCTTTTCGAGGTCCAGTCGGCACATGAGGAGGGGGGTGAACGCACCTATTTGGCCTCCACCGTGCGTTTCAATGGTGAGCATGGACGCGTGATCGGTGTTACAGTTGCAGAGACGGAATTTGTCGCTGGCAAGCGCCTCCCGAAGCCTGGAACCGAGCGGGTCATCAAAGCGGACCTGGTGTTGCTCGCACTCGGGTTCACCGGACCGGAAACCTCCGGGTTGGATGAACAGGCCAGTATCGATTTCGACAACCGGGGCAACGTCGCCCGTGATGGCTACTACCGGACGAACACCGATTCGATGTTCGTGGCCGGAGATGCCGGTCGGGGCCAGTCCCTGATCGTGTGGGCCATCGCCGAGGGACGTTCAGTTGCCGCGGCGGTGGACCGCGAACTTACCGGGAGCACCATGTTGCCTGCTCCGGTCGCACCCACCGATAGTGCCATCAGCATCATGTGAGTATCACAGGTACGCCACGAACTCGATCACACCGTGGTTGGTCGTGGCGTACCGTGAAATTTGAAAGGCAAATTAGGCTGACGGTATGAGACGCGCAAAGATTGTTGCTACCTGGGGACCCTCGATTTCAAGCTACGAGGACACCGTGGCGGTGTTGCAAGCGGGTGTGGATGTGGCCCGCTTGAACATGAGCCATGGGGATCACCCGACACACGCCAAGAACCTGGAGAATGTCCGCAACGCGGCACGGGAAATTTCCCGCGCCGTGGGCATCTTCGCCGACCTGCAGGGCCCGAAGATCCGCCTCGGTCGTTTCCGTGACGACGCGAAGTACATCCTGGAACCCGGCGAGAAGTTCACCATCACCATCGAGGACATCGAAGGCGAGCGCAACCTGTGCTCCACCACCTTCAAGGGTCTGCCCGGCGACGTGAAGCCCGGGGACATGCTCCTGGTCAACGACGGCAAGGTCCAGTTGCGCGCGGTCGGCGTGGACGGGACCAGTGTGGAGACCGAGGTCGTCGTCGGCGGGGAGGTGTCCAACAACAAGGGCATCAACCTTCCCGGGGTGGCGGTCAACGTTCCGGCACTGAGTGAGAAGGACGAGGATGACCTGCGCTGGGCGATTCGCGCCGGGGTGGACATGGTCGCCCTGTCCTTCGTGCGCAACGCCGGGGACATCTCCCGCGTTCACGAGATCATGGACGAGGAAGGCCGCCGCCTTCCGGTGATCGCCAAGATCGAGAAGCCGCAGGCCGTGGCGGCGCTGGAGGAAATCATCGACGCCTTCGACGCGATCATGGTCGCCCGTGGCGATTTGGGTGTGGAACTTCCCCTGGAGGAGGTCCCGATGGTGCAGAAACGGGCCATCGAACTGGCCCGCCGCTGGGCCAAGCCGGTGATCGTGGCCACCCAGGTCCTTGAATCGATGATCGAGTCACCAACCCCGACCCGCGCCGAGGCCTCGGACTGCGCCAACGCGGTCATCGATGGCGCGGATGCGGTCATGCTTTCGGGGGAGACCTCGGTGGGCAAGTACCCGGTGGAGACCGTGGCCACCATGGCGCGGATCATCGCCTCGACCGAGGAGCACGGGCTGGATAGGATTCCACGCCTGGGTTCCAAGCCGAGGACCCGTGGCGGGGCCATCACCCGGGCCGCGGTGGAAATCGCCGACCAGCTCGAAGCGAAGTACATCGTGGCCTTCACGCAGTCCGGTGATTCGGCACGTCGCCTGTCCCGCCTGCGTCCGCACCGTCCGGTGCTGGCCTTTACCCCGCTTCCGCAGACCTACAATATCCTCACCCTGATGTGGGGTGTGCAGGCCCGCCTGGTGGAATACGCCGACCACACCGACAAGATGACCGCGCAGGTGGACCAGCGGCTGTTGTCCGAGGGGCTGGCGGAGGTCAACGACATCGTGTGCATTGCGGCCGGTTCCCCTCCGGGACAGGCCGGGTCGACGAACTCGCTGCGCATCCACAAGGTCGGTGACCTGGCCGATGCCGGACAACTGGTGGACGGCAAGCCGATGCCGGACCGCGAGAAGGTCGGGCCATGGGCCCCGGAGAACGTGCGCGGCACCTCCATCTAGCCCAGGGCATCCGCGGGTACCAGCCCCCTGACACGGGGGTGTGGTACCCGCGGTCTTTTAAGGTGACCTTCCGGGCCCGGCTGATCGACAACAAGCCTGGGGTTTTGTGTTCTCTCGATGGCCATCGTGCCTGCGGGCACGATGGGTAGCGAAAAAGGCTGCGGCCTTCCCACCGCTACCGGTGGGAAGGCCGCAGCCTGGCTTCATGGCCCGGCCGGCGGCCGGATGCCCCAGTGGGCCTACTTGACCTGGTCGACCACGGTCTCGGCCACCTGGCGCATGCTCAGTCGGCGGTCCATGGAGGTCTTCTGGATCCAGCGGAACGCCTCGGGCTCGGTCAGACCCATCTTGGTGATCAGCAGGCTCTTGGCCCGATCCACCAGCTTGCGGGTCTCGAACTGCTCGGCCAGGTTGCCGACTTCCTCTTCCAGGGCGCGCAACTCGTCATGGCGGGAAATGGCGATTTCAATTGCCGGGGTGAGATCGGCCTCGGTAAACGGCTTGACAACATAGGCCATGGCCCCGGCCTCGCGGGCCCTGTCCACCAATTCCTTCTGGCTGAAGGCGGTCAACAGGACCACCGGGCAGATCCGTTCCTTGACGATAGTCTCCGCGGCACTGATGCCATCGAGCACCGGCATCTTCACGTCCATGAGCACCAGATCAGGCTTCAGTTCGCGGGCCTTTTCGATGGCGCTTTCCCCGTTGTCGACCTCGGCCACCACATCGTAACCCTCGGAGCGCAGGATCTCGACGATATCCAGGCGGATCAGGGTCTCGTCCTCGGCCACCAGGACACGACGGGCCTGGCTTGGTGTTTCCGCGGGGATCTTGGTGATGTCAGGCAGCTCGCTCAATGGTGTTTCCTTTTCTACTGACGGGTTTGTGTCCAGGCTCACGGAAGGCAACGTTGGCTGGCGTGTGGCAAGATTTCTTGGGTTTCTCTTCTAATTCTACTTGGCTGGCGCAAACAGATCGCGGGTGACTCGGTCGCGTCGATTAGGAAATCCAAAAAACGTCCAGTAATATTCTAGAAGTGCCAGCCCAAGTGGCGGAATCGGTAGACGCGCCGCACTCAAAATGCGGTATCGAAAGATGTGTGGGTTCGAGTCCCACCTTGGGCACCAAGCCATTGATCCCCGGCAGAACATTCGATTGTTCTGCCGGGGATTTTTTTGGTCGGCAGGGAATCCTCGACCGTCTGTCGATCACGGGTTGGGCCCGGAAGCCGTGTTAGCTTCCTCATAACATCGGCGGTGTTCACCGGAACTTCACCGAAAGTTTGCCCCTTGGCGGTTGCAGTGGCGGATTGACTCATCGGCGCAGAGCCATATGATTGAACTGGCCCTCTGCCGCCCCGCCTACATTCTCGGGGGATTTGCGCGCGTTGGGACCGATAGAAATTTTCCTTAGCCGTTCGACCCTCAGGCTGGTATTCAATGGATTTGACGCTCATCGTCGTCCTGGTCATTGCCCTGGCGTTGTTCTTTGACTTCACCAATGGTTTCCATGACACGGCCAACGCGATGGCCACTCCAATCGCGACCGGCGCAATCACACCCAAAAAGGCTGTGCTGCTCGCTGCTGTCCTCAACCTCGTTGGTGCATTCCTGTCCACGGAGGTTGCCCGGACCATCTCCGGTGGCATCATCAAGGAAGGCGACTCGGGTGTGCTGATCTCACCCGAAATGATCTACGCCGGCCTGATGGGAGCGGTGCTGTGGAATGTGCTGACCTGGCTTCTGGGCCTGCCCTCCAGCTCCTCGCATGCCTTGTTCGGCGGCCTGATCGGTGCGGCAATTGTCGGCGCCGGGTTCGGTGCCATCGACGGTGGCGTGCTGATGAGCAAGGTGTTGCTGCCTGCCCTGTGCGCCCCGCTGATCGCCGGCGTGTCGGCATATATGTGCACCAAGATGGCCTATGCCATCACCAAACGCCAGGCCGGCGCCTCGCCGAAGCGCGGCGGTTTCCGATACGGCCAGATCTTCTCATCCTCGCTGGTGGCGCTGGCGCACGGGACCAATGACGCGCAGAAGACCATGGGCGTCATCACCCTGACCCTGGTCGCGGCTGGTATGCAGGAAGCCGGCACCGGGCCCCACTTCTGGGTCATCGCCACCTGCGCCTTCGCGATCGCCCTGGGCACCTACACCGGTGGCTGGCGGATTATCCGCACCATGGGTTCGGGCCTGACCGATGTGAAGCCGGCACAGGGATTCTCCGCCGAGGTGTCCACCGCCTCCGCGATCCTCGCCTCATCGCACCTGGGGTTCGCGTTGTCCACCACCCAGGTCGCCTCCGGTTCGGTGATCGGTTCCGGTCTGGGGCGCAAGGGTGCCGCGGTTCGCTGGGGAACCGCCGGACGCATCGGCCTGGGCTGGCTGTTCACGCTTCCGGCAGCCGCAGTGGTCGGCGCCGTAGCCGCACTGGTGATGCGCCTGGGTGCCTCCGGCACGGTCATTGTCAGCGTGCTGGGTGTGGGTATCCTGCTGCTGTTCTGGATCCTCTCGCGCCGCGAGGTGGTGGGCCATGACAACGCGATCTCGGATATCGACACCTCCGGCTCCGCTGTGAAGATCCGCTCAAAGAAGGAACGCCGCAAGCTGGCACGCGCCGCCGAGGCCGCGGCCAAGGCAAAGAAGAAGGCAGAACTGGGGGGTAAGAAATGAGCATCGACTGGGGAGCATTCCTGATTGTCGCCATCACCACCTGGATTTCGGCACTGCTGATCGTCTGCGCCTACTCCTTCGGGGTGCGCCTGTTGGCGGTGGCCCGCGACGAGCACCGCCATGAGCAGCTGAACCGCGCCGGCGCCTTCGCCAGTTTCGGGGTCTGCGGACTGATCGTGCTCTTCGGTATCGTGCTGATCGTCCCGGTACTCAGCCGGAACATCCTGGGTATATAAATCGCCTAGGTAACCTGAACTTCCTTCGGCAGTGGAGGCACCCATATAGTAGAGCCATGACGAGCTTCAAATACTATGTGGGTGCCTCCATTGACGGTTTCATCGCCGATTCCACCGGAGACGTGTCCTGGCTTGAGGCTTTCAACCACGAGGCGGGGGTGCGTCAAAGCTACGAGGAATTCTTCGCGGGCGTCGGCGCATTGGTCTTCGGCGGGGAAACCTACCTGTGGCTGGTCAAGAAGCTCGCCAGCGACGGTGAACCCTGGCCGTACGGGGACAAACCGGTATGGGTTTTCACCCACCATGAACTGCCCTCCACCGAAGGCGCGGATCTGACATTCGTCCGCGGGGACGTGGCCCTATGGGCCCGAGATATCGCCCAAAGCGCCGGAACCAAGGATGTTTGGATTGTCGGTGGGGCGCAGCTGGCCGGTAAGTTCCTGGAATCAGCGGTGCTTGACGAGCTGCACCTGGTGACGGTGCCGGTGGTCCTGGGCGATGGGATCAACCTGTTCACTTCCGGCAACCGCAGCCGGTTCGAGTTCATTAATCGGATCGATCGCGATGGCCAGGTGAGCGAGGTGCGCTACCGGTTGGCCAGGTAGCCGACACCATCCGAAGATCACGCGGTGCGGGAAGTGAAATTGTCGCCCATGGCCACTAGGCTGGCAGGGTGAGTGAAACAACCAATTTGACGTCCGACACGGACCGCCGACTGCTGATTATCGACGGGCACTCAATGGCCTTCCGTGCCTTCTATGCCCTGCCCGCGGAAAACTTCGCAACGAGTACCGGGCAACATACCAATGCAGTGCACGGATTCGTCTCCATGCTGCTGACCATGATCCGCCAGCAGAAGCCCACTCACGTGGCTGTGGCCTTCGACCTGGACACCCCGACCTTCCGTTCCGAGGAATACACCGAGTACAAGGGCGGGCGCAATAAGACCCCGGAGGAGTTCTACGGCCAGATCGACCTGATCCAGGAAGTCATGAAGGCGATGAACATCCCTTCGATCACCCTGGACGGGTACGAAGCCGATGACATCCTGGCCACCCTAGCCCACCAGGGCGAGAACGCCGGTTTTAAGGTGCTGGTGGTTTCCGGTGACCGTGATGCCTTCCAGCTGATCAACGAGACCACCTTGGTGCTCTACCCGAAAAAGGGCATCAGCGATATCCCGCCGATGGACGCCGACGCGGTGGAGGCCAAGTACTTCGTACGCCCCGAACGCTACTCGGATTTGGCCGCGTTGGTGGGCGAAACCGCGGACAACCTGCCCGGCGTGCCCGGCGTGGGCCCCAAGACGGCCGCGAAATGGCTGGGGCTCTATGGCGATCTGGACGGAATCCTTGAGAACATCGACTCCATCAAGGGCAAGGTCGGCGACAGCCTGCGTGAGCACGTTCAGAACGTCAAACGCAACCGCAGGCTGAACGAACTGCGCCGCGACCTGGAGTTGCCGGTGACCCTGGACGAGGCCGTGCTGGAAAACCCCAACCGCGAAGCCATTGAGAACCTGTTCGACGCACTGGAATTCAATACCCTGCGCAAACGCATGTTCGACCTGTTTGCCGCGGATGAGGCGGAGGACGACCGCGAGGTCGTGCAGTTCACGCTCACCGAACTGTCCTCGGCCGCGGCGATCGCCGAATTCCTGAAGGCCACCGACGGGAACCAGGTGGCGATCCACCCGGCCGTGTCCGGGGGAGAAGCCGCCGCCTTGGCGTTGACCCACGGCACCGACTCGGCCTGGGTGGTCCTGGGGGAGGCGGATGCCGAGACTGACGCGGCCCTGGCCGCCTACCTGGCCGATGCCACGGCGCCGAAGGTGCTGCATGATGCCAAGGCCACCATGCACCTGCTGGCCGACCGCGGGCTCGTACTGGACGGGGTGGTGGATGACACCCTGATCGGAGCGTACCTGATCCAGCCCGACCGGCGCAGCCACGACCTGGCCGATGTGGCCCAGTACCACTTGAAGCTCACCGTGCCGGTGGTCAAACCCGACAAGAAGGGCCAGCTCGACCTCGGGCTGGGGGTGGACGAGGAACTGAAGGCCGCCACCCTGGCCCAGTGCCAGGCGGTCAACGAACTCTCCGGTTTCCTGGCCGCACGGCTTGAGGAGAAGCACGCGGCCCAGTTGATGAAGGATATGGAACTGCCCTTGGTCAAGGTGCTGTTCGATATGGAACGGGCCGGTATCGCGGCGGACCGGACGAAACTCGATGAACTGTACGACCATTTCACCGGCCAGGTGGAGCAGGCGACAACCGAAGCCTTTGCGGCGATCGGCCACGAAGTGAACCTCTCCAGCCCCAAGCAGTTGCAGGTGGTGCTCTTCGAGGAACTGGAACTGCCCAAGACCAAGAAGATCAAGACCGGGTACACCACCGATGCCGAATCGCTGCAGGACCTGCTGGTCAAGACCGGGCACCCGTTCCTGGTGGCGCTGATGTCCTACCGGGATGCGATCAAGCTGCGCCAGACCGTGGAGGGGCTGCGCAAGTCCATCGCCGATGACGGGCGCATCCACACCACCTACGCGCAGACGGTCGCCGCGACCGGACGGCTTTCCAGCCTGAACCCGAACCTGCAGAACATCCCGATCCGCTCCGAGGAGGGTCGGCGCATCCGCGATGTGTTCGTTGTCGGCCAGGACTACGAAACCCTGCTGACCGTGGACTACTCGCAGATCGAGATGCGCATCATGGCGCACCTCTCCGGCGACGAGGGGCTCATCGAGGCCTACCAGAACGGCGAGGACCTGCACCGCTACGTGGGTTCGCGGGTGTTCAACGTGGATCCGGAAGAGGTCTCCTCGGAAATGCGCTCCAAGGTCAAGGCGATGAGCTACGGTCTGGCCTACGGGCTGAGCAGCTTCGGGCTGTCCAAGCAGCTGAAGATTTCGGTTGACGAGGCGCGGACCCTGATGAAGGACTACTTCGACCGTTTCGGTGCGGTGCGCACCTACCTGCGCTCGGTGGTGGACGCGGCCCGCAAGGACGGTTTCACCGAGACCATCTTCGGTCGCCGCCGCTACCTGCCGGAACTGAACAGCTCGGACCGCCGGTTGCGTGATATCGCCGAGCGCGCGGCACTGAACGCCCCGATCCAGGGGTCCGCTGCGGACCTGCTTAAACTGGCCATGCTGCGCATCGACGAGGAACTGCGGGCCGGCGGCTACAGTTCACGGATGCTGCTGCAGGTGCATGACGAACTGGTCCTGGAGATCGCCTCGGGCGAGCTGGAACCGGTCCAGGAACTGGTGACCCGGGAAATGGGCCGGGCCGCCGAGCTGAAGGTCCCGTTGGATGTCCAGCCTGGTGTTGGCAGGTCCTGGCACGAGGCGGGACACTAGAAACCAGGTGCTGGCCACGCAAGCGATGGCGTGGCCAGCCATGATCGGCAACCTCCAAAGGGGCGGGCAGATGGGCAGCAGCGAACCGGGAACCATCCGGGTGGAGATCTTTGGGCCCGAAATGCCCGACGGGGTGCCCAGCGCCCGCGCCGCGTCCTTCTCCCGGGCGATAGCCCGGGGGTTCTACGAGCCGGAGTCCGATGACGCGGAACAGAAAACGCTCACCGAACTGGACGTCGCCGACCAGACGGTCTACATCGCCGCCTACGACCAGGACGCGGTGGCACCGAGCCTCCACGCCGACGTGCCGGTAGGCACCTACCTGGCCTTTCCCGGAACCATCAACGTGGGAGGGCCAGCACTGCTGCCGGTAAACCAGATCAGTGCGGTGACCGTCACCCCGGCCTACCGTCGCCGCGGGATCCTGCGGGCGATGATCACCGCGGACCTGCAGCGGGCCGTGGACGCGCGGATCCCGTTGGCGGCGCTGACCGCCTCCGAGGCGACCATCTACGGACGCTTCGGCTTCGGCAGGGTCACCGAACGGGTGCGTTTCGAACTGGACGTGTCCACCGGGGCGCGAATGCGGGCACCGAGCACCGGTACGGTGATCGAGCTGGCCCCCTCCGCCCTGGAAGGGCAGGTTTGCCAGTTGCTGGCCGCACAGCACCGGAACACACACGGGTCGCTGAGCAACGCCAGCTTCGACTACGGGCAAGCCACCGGGCGTTGGCAAAACTACCAGGATCTGAAACCGGCCAGGGACCTGCGCGCCGCCCTGCACCTGGACGGCCAAGGGCAGCCCGACGGGTTCATGACCTACAGATTCGCCGGCTGGGACCAGGAACCGGCGCAGATGAAAATCGCCATGCTGTGTGCCAGCACGCCCGCGGTGCGCCGTGACCTGGTCGAGTACCTGGGCGACCACGACCTGATCAAGAAGGTCACCGGATACGGTCCGGTGGGTGACGTCCTGCCCAGTGCATTGGTTGATTCGCGTAGCTACAAGGTCCTTTCGCTCTGGGACCACCTCTGGCTACGCATCCTGGATCTGCCGGCGGCGCTGGCCGGGCGAGGTTACCTGAACGATGGCAGTATCCGGCTGAAAGTGGTGGACCGGCTCGGCCACGCCGCGGGGACCTGGCTGGTCGAGGTATCCCAGGGGCAGGGCAACGCCTCGCGCCTGCCGGAAGCCAGCGATTTTGATGCGCAACTGGATGTGCGGGACCTGGCCACCCTCTATCTGGGGACCCGCAGCGCCAGCCACCTGGCCGGCGCCGGGGTGCTGGAAGCTGGAGATCCAGCGATCTTGGACACCCTGGATAGGATCTTTTCGACCCGCACGACCCCGTACTGCTACACCGATTTCTAGGGATATGACCGAGAACGACCTACCCGCTACCGGACTGGGCCGCCGCAGCCTGCTGGGAGCCGCATTGGGTGTCGGCGCCCTGGCCCTGGCCTCCTGCACCACCGAACCGCAGCTGCCGGTAGCATCTAGCTCCGGTCCCGCACCCGGGCCCTCGGCCAGCAGCACCCCGCAGCCGCTGGGGCGCCAAGCGGCCATCGACCGGTTCGCTTCGCGTCCGGCAGGCGATTTCGGCCTGGAGGTCACCGGGGTGCAACTGGGCTTACCGGACGGCGCCCGCGGGGCGGCCCTGACTTTCGATGCCTGTGGGGGCGGGAAAGGCAACGGGTACGACGGGGAACTGCTCGACACCCTGCGCCGGCACCGGGCACCGGCTACGCTGTTTCTCAACCAGCGCTGGGCCCGAGCCAACCCCACCCTGGTGACCGAGTTGGCCGCGGACCCGCTGTTCGAGATCGCCAACCACGGCAGCACCCATCAACCGCTGGCCAGTCGCGGCCAGAGCGCCTACGGTATCCCGGGAACCGGATCGATCGCCGAGGCCTATGACGAGGTCATGGAAAACCAGCGCTACCTGGCGGGGGAGTTCGGCATCCAGGCGCGGTTCTTCCGCTGCGGCACCGCGCATATGGACGAGTTGTGCGCACAGCTCACCCGTGCCCTGGGACTGGTACCGATGAACTTCACGGTGAACCTGGATGCCGGGGCGACGTTCCCGGCCGGCACCGTAGCGACCCAGGTGCGGTCGATGGGGGCCGGCGACGTCGGGATCGGGCACTTCAACCAGCCGGACGGGCACACCGGCGAAGGGATGGCCGCCGGGTTGCCCAGGTTACTGGAATCGCTGCAGGAGCAGGAATTGGCCCTGCTGCGGCTTAGCGATGTGCGGAAAGCCTGAGGCATCGGGAGCCGAACCCTCCGCAATTGTGGTTAACTTCACAAAGAGGGTGGGACGTTGTTGGCGGATTCCGCTTTGACCCGATGTCCGCCGGGCGCGTAGACTTGAACAGCGCGTCATGGCCTTGTCATGTCCGCATGTACGCTTGACCCGTTCGAAATTCCGGGGCTTCCGGGGTTTCGACTGACCATAATCTATCCACATCGGAGTCCCTACTACATGACCATCACCTCGAACGAGAAGCACAGCACCCCAGTCGTTGCCATCAACGACATTGGATCTGCTGAGGACTTCCTCGCCGCCGTCGATGCCACCATCAAGTACTTCAACGATGGTGACCTCGTCGAAGGCACCGTCGTCAAGGTCGACCACGACGAAGTCCTGCTCGACATCGGTTACAAGACCGAAGGTGTCATCCCTTCCCGCGAGCTTTCCATCAAGCACGATGTTGACCCGGGTGACGTTGTCACCGTCGGCGACAACGTCGAAGCCCTGGTCCTGACCAAGGAAGACAAGGAAGGCCGCCTGATCCTGTCCAAGAAGCGCGCACAGTACGAGCGCGCCTGGGGCGACATCGAAAAGATCAAGGAAGAGGACGGCGTCGTTACCGGTACCGTCATCGAGGTTGTCAAGGGTGGCCTCATCCTGGACATCGGCCTGCGCGGCTTCCTGCCGGCATCGCTGGTCGAGATGCGCCGTGTGCGCGACCTGGCCCCATACATCGGCCAGGAAATCGAAGCCAAGATCATCGAGCTGGACAAGAACCGCAACAACGTGGTGCTGTCCCGCCGTGCATGGCTTGAGCAGACCCAGTCCGAGGTCCGCTCCACCTTCCTCAACAAGCTGGAAAAGGGCCAGGTTCGCCCGGGCGTTGTTTCCTCCATCGTCAACTTCGGTGCCTTCGTGGACCTGGGTGGCGTCGACGGCCTGGTGCACGTTTCCGAGCTGTCCTGGAAGCACATCGACCACCCATCAGAGGTTGTCGAAGTTGGCCAGGAAGTCACCGTCGAGGTCCTGGAAGTGGATCTGGACCGCGAGCGTGTCTCGCTGTCGCTGAAGGCCACCCAGGAAGATCCTTGGCAGACCTTCGCCCGCACCCACGCCCTGGGCCAGGTTGTCCCGGGCAAGGTCACCAAGCTGGTTCCATTCGGTGCGTTCGTTCGCGTCGAAGACGGCATCGAGGGCCTGGTGCACATCTCCGAGCTGGCCGTGCGCCACGTCGAGCTGGCCGAGCAGGTTGTCTCGGTGGGCGACGAGCTGTTCGTCAAGGTCATCGACATCGACCTGGAACGCCGCCGCATCTCGCTGTCCCTCAAGCAGGCCAACGAAGGCGTGGACCCGGAGGGCACCGAATTCGATCCGGCACTCTACGGCATGGCCGCAGAGTACGACGACGAGGGCAACTACAAGTACCCGGAGGGCTTCGACCCGGAGTCCAACGAATGGCTCGAAGGCTTCGAGACCCAGCGTTCGGCATGGGAAGCACAGTACGCTGCCGCGCAGGAGCGTTGGGAAGCCCACAAGAAGCAGGTTGCCGAGGCCCTCAACGCCGACGCCACCGCCGAATCGGCTCCGGCCGAGCCGGCTCCGGCTTCGTACTCCTCCGAGCCGGTGGCCACCGCTGATGCCGGTACCCTGGCATCGGACGAGGCACTTGCCGCACTGCGTGAGAAGCTGACCGGCAACTAGTCGTTGCCGGCTGGCAGGTAACGCCAGCTGAACCATGGCGGGTCCACCCCCTTGCGGGGCGGGGCCCGCCATCGGTCTTTTAACCGCAACCTGGGAAACCCCCGATGCCGGACGTGGGCCGGAACCGGGGGCCCCACGACGTCGCCGGTGATCCTTCCCGGTCCCGAAGGAGCCTCCGGTATGGTCCGCATCCTCGGCTCATCATCCCGAATGCTGATCCGTCACCCTCTCAAAGATCGCCCTTCGTGCTGACCACCCAACCCAAAGGCCCCGACTATCCTGAACTTAGTATATTCCGGTGAAAAAACCGGGTGACACATCCAGTGGAAGGGCGGGTTCGATGCTCCAGCAGGTATCGGTTGGGGTGGCAGGTCCCCCCGGTCGTCTCACCGTCCCCTACCATGAAGTCAGCGTGGATCAGTGGCAGGCCGTTCCCCGGACCATTCCCGACTGGGTGCTGGTTGCGGGTAGCTGGATACCCCTGCTGGGATTGTTCATCTGGTCCTTCATGGTCGGTGGTATGGAACCAGTCTCCGGGCGCATCGGTTCCTGGCCCATGATCGTGGGCCTGGTGACCCTGAGCATTGTGGGCCTGGCCGCAGGCCGTCTGGCCCCGTGGGTGGCGCTGGTCATCACCGGCGCACTGCTGTATATCACCGGGCTGCGGGACGGTCCTTTCGCCGTCCCGTTGCAGGTGCTCGCCGTGTATTTCCTGACCCTGGGACTGGCCGCGGCGATAACCGGTTTCCGGTTCTGTCTGCTGCTCCGTGGCTGGCGACTGCAGGCTTCACGGCAGTTGTCCATTGACGCCGGCGAGCTCAAACGCTGTACGGCCCGTCACGAGGTCAACCGGGGCCTGGCGAAACTGGCCTCGGGTGCGGTAGCGTTCGGTGCCATCAAGGCAATGGTGAGTTTCCTGGGCGACGCGCGGCTACAGGTGGAGCTGATCAATCCCGAGCACCTGGAAACCCTGGTGTACGGGTTGACCGGACTGCTGTTCTGGGTGCTGCTGGTGCTGATCCGGGTGATCGCCAGGCGTTTCGTTGGACACCTGGTGCTCAGTGTTCCGGTGCACACGGCGCTCGGCTCCCCGATCCGCTTCGGTGCGCTCAGTGGGGTGGTGCTGCGTAGCGAGGCCGCGGCCGCCGGGTGTGCGTGTGCCCCGGAGCCAGACCGGAAGCCCGAGGAGGATGATGAGTTCCTCAATAGCTTCGTCAAGGTTGACGATAACTGTGAGACCCACGGGATCGAGGCGGTCAACTCCCTGGGGCAGCGTGAACTGATCCAGCAGGCGAACCAGCCCTGGATATTCGGCGAACACGTCCACGACGAGCTGATCCCGGTCGGTTCCACGATCCGGATCCTTGGGCTGAGCGGTTGGGGATCACGTCCCGTGCGGCTCATGGAAGGAACCGATCCAGCACCAGGCCACCGTCGCGATGGCCGCAACATCTACCCGTACCGGGTGCGCGAGGTGCTTAACCGTCAGGGCCGCCGTATTCGCTGGCGCGGGGTCGGCAACGAATCGCTGGAGCAGGTCAGCTGGGACGCCGGGCCGCGGGGCGAGATGCTCAACAGTACACCGCTATCCGGTGCCCGGATTGCGGGCGCGATGGTCAGGGTCGAGGGTGAACGCCCCTATTTCGTACCGGAGGACCGTTCCGCCGGTAGGTAGTTCGGTTCCCCTCGGAAGAACGAAGCGGTCGCCGGAAGCGGAAGCGCGGGAACACGCCGTGGAATCCGTCGTATGCGTGCCTGGGCGGAAAGGGCACTGCCCGCTCGGGCAAGGCCGGCTGCGTCTGCCCGGCAGTTCAGCACCTCATCGACGATCGGGAATCCACCGGACGGGCTTCGGTGTCCCACCGGGCGCGGCCGCATCGCCCTAGAGCATCCACCGACCCCACGTGGATCACATCGTCGAGCTGGCCGAGCCTCGCCTAACGTTCGCGGGTGGCGGCCAGCACCGTGAATTTGGCATCGCGTGCCAGTTGGCTGGTCGGCCCGATCCTGCGGGAGATCTCCGAACGGTAGCGCAGGTGCGAGTTGAAGACGCAGATGAACCTGCCGCCGTCGGCCAGGACCCGGGCCGCCTCGTCGATCAATTTCAGTGCGATCCCCGCATGCACCGTATTGCCCATGTGGAATGGGGGATTGAGGGTGACCAGTCGGGAGCTGGCGGCCGGTAGCCGGGACAGCCCGTCATCCTGCACGGCGGTGATCCGGGCGGACAGGCCGTTGGCCTCGGCGGCAGCCAGCGTTGATTGCACGGCGGATGCCGAATGGTCCGAGGCCTGCACCCGCAACTCCGGGTTGAGCAGCGCCGCATACACGCCGATGCTGCCATTGCCGCAGGCCAGGTCGACCAGTTCCCGGTGGCCGGAAAGGTCCGGGAGGTTCTCCAACAGCAGGCGGGTCCCCGGATCCAGCCGCGCCTGGCCAAAGGTGCCGGCTCCGGCGACCAGGGACAACGTGTGCCCTGCCACGGTGTGCGTAGCGCGTACGGGATATTTCGCGGCCGGCCGCACCTCCCGGGGTTCGCGGACGGTGAGTACCCGCGACTTCTGCCGGGCCAAGGAGACGTCGAGCTCACCGAAATGGGCCGAGAGGACCTGGTTCATGCCCAGGTTCATGTGCTTGATCCGACCCCCGGCATGGACGAGAACATGCTCATCGGCGTGCGTGGCAATGGCCGCGGCATACTCATCCAACACATCCAGGCCGCGCGGCAGCACCATCAGTACCAGGGTGGCGCCGGCCAGCGCCTCGGCGGCGGGCAGCAGCTGGACCCGGGACAACCACTGAGGTGCTAGGCGTTCGAGGTTGGCGGTGATTGCCCGTTGGGCGGTCAATGAGTCGGTATGCACCCGAACCCGGGCGGCCCCCTGGGACAGGGCGCCGAGGGTCAACGCACCATAGTTGTCACCCAGTACGCTCACCTCGGCGGGCCAGGACTGCACGGTATCCAGGACCAGGCGGTCGGCGGCGTCCACGGCGTGCAGGTTCGGTGCCTGGACATCCGGGTAGCGGCTCAGGGCGGAGAGTAGTTCATTCACCGGATATCGACCCATTCGTGGCCCCAGGTTTCCGCGGTCGCGATGCCGGCGCTGAGGGTGGCGAGGTACTGCGAAAAATCCTGGTGCGCGCCGGCGACATCATCCACCGCGACCTCCAGGAGCGCATGCTCCGCCGTCCATTCGGTCGCTCCGAGCTGGTATCCGGCCGTGCGCAACTCGTTCTCGTAACGCGGGGCGTGTGCATGCGCGGCGGCCACCTTCAGGACCAGCATCCGTTGCCGGGTGATCAGCGTGGCGGCATCCAGGGCCTGGGACACCGAATCCGAGTAGGCCCTCACCAGCCCGCCGGCGCCGAGTTTGATCCCGCCAAAGTAGCGCACACAGATCGCCACGATGTCGCTCAGATCGGTGCCGTGCCCGGTATCCCGCTTGGTCAGGGCCTCAAGCATCGGGATGCCGGCGGTGCCCGAGGGCTCGCCGTCATCCGAGGAACGCTGGACCATCCGGTCCGCGCCAAGCACGAAGGCGCTGCAGTGGTGGCGGGCATCAAAATGGGTCTTGCGCAGGCCCGCGATCTTCGTGCGCGCCGCCGCCTCGGACTCGACGCGGTAGAGGTAGGTGATGAAGCGCGAGCGCTTGATCTCCACCTCGTGCGCCAGATCATCGGCAAGAGTGGTGTACCGACTCGCCACGGAAACGTTGCTGTTCATTGGACTTAGTTTATAGGGTGGGGGACATGAAGCATGTTGGACTTACCGGTGGCATCGCCTCGGGCAAATCGGCCGTCGCCGCGCAATTGACCAAACTCGGCGCGGTGGTCATCGATGCCGATGTGATCGCCCGCCAGGTGGTCGAGCCCGGAACAGAGGCGCTGGAACGGATCCGGGACACCTTCGGCCCGGGCATCTTCGCCGACGACGGGACGCTGGACCGTGCCGCATTGGGGGCGTTGGTCTTCGCCGACCAGGGGGAACGCGCGAAACTGAACGCCATCGTCCACCCGCTGGTCCGCGCCGAAGTCGACCGGCAGCGCGAGGCGGCGATTGCCAATGGTGTCCAGGTGGTGGTTGAGGACATCCCGTTACTGGTGGAAAGCGACCAGCTGGACCGTTTCGAGACGATCATGGTGGTCCAGGCCCCCCACGACGAGCGGATCCGCCGGATGATCGAGGACCGCGGCTGGGACCGGGCCGATGCGGTGGCCCGGATGGCCGCCCAGGCCACCGATGAGCAGCGTGCCGCCGTGGCCGACATCCTGATCCTGAACGACGGGAGCATCGAGGACCTGAACGCCAAGGTCACCGAGATCTACGAAAGCCAGCTGGCCTGATGAAAAATACGCTGAAGATCTCCAAGTGGTTGATGCTGGCCTGCTTCGCCACCGCCTTGGTGCTGTGGCTGGGTTTCGGTGGACGCAGCGAGTTCATCGCCTCGGATGGACCGTATTCACCGGTGGTGTATATCTCGGGTTGGCTGGCCTTGGCCGGGCTGATCGCCGCGACCGTATTGACCAGCGGGTTCTTTGGCGGGTTCATGTCCAATACCGCCAAGCGGGTCGTCATCCGGCAGGGGATGCGCCGCGGGAAGTAGCGGTGTCCGGCCGGGTTTCATCGGGGTCGATCCCGTGCGGCCGGAAGCTACAATTTGGCCAGTTCGGCCATGATGAAATCCCAATGGCCCACAGCCATGGTGAGCAGGCGTTTCTCCGTTGGATCCGAGAGATGCACCGTACTTCCATCGTAATTGGCCGCCGTCTGCCGGTAGGCACGCTGCAGGACCAACGCGGTGGACGGGCCGATCGTGGGAGCCTTTTCCAGGTGTTTCCTGAGCTTGTCCCAGCTCTTGTGTACCTTCAGCATGTCGCCCAGGTTGTCCCTGATGTTCTGCGGGAACGCGTTGGCATCACCGGCCTGGACCAGGACGGTGGCATCCCGATCCGCATCCCGTACCTCGCGGCGGCTTTGTTCGGCCAGGCTGTGGGCCGGGGTGGTGGTATCCGATTCTCCGGTGATCTCGGCCCGCGCATCGAAGGTTGAGGCGATGGTGGCGGTGATGGTCCGCCAGGGGTTCAGATCCAGGTCAAGGATCTGGGCCTTGGCGGTCAGTGTGGCATTGATGTATTTCTCCCCGCTGGTTGCCGAGGTCTGGACGCCGCTGTAGTTCCCGACACGCACCTCGTAGCAGACCCAGTAGCGCTGGGTGTTCACCCAATCCTTCACCGCCGTCTCGATCCGGGTGTTGTGCAAGGCGTTCGCGCTCCTGGTGATGGGAAACAGGTTCTTGTTCTCCCCGGGACCACCCAGATTCTCGTTGAGCAGGTGCCCGCGGATGTATTGGCTTCCCAACAGGTCCATGACCTCCTGCTTGCCCGAGGGAGGGGTGCCCATGGGGTGGTCGGGGCCCAGCGGGTTGGCGACCATTTCGGTACCCACCACTCCGCCGCCGACGTTGCTGTCCACCGAGAACCTCACATTGGTGACGTGGTTGTCACCGGCCGCGTCAAGGATCCCGGTACCACGCAGCGGTTCCTTCAGCGTGGTCCGGTGCAGTTCGGGATTGATCCTGGCCACGATGTCGAACCCGGACTCGAAATTTCCCTCGTATCCCAGGCTGGCGAGCCGGAAGCGGTTCTTGATCCGCGGGAAATAGCCCTCCAGCTCGTCGCTGGCCGCGGATGCGGCGATGGCCAGGTCGAGGGTCTTGCCCGCCGCTTCGAGGTCTTCGTGCATCTGGTGTGTTGTCCGTTCGGCGGGCACCGGGGGCTCATCCAGTGTGGCCAGCGTGATGGGTCCGGCGAATCGGGGTTGGTCGGTGTTGGGCAGCTGTTCCTCGGGCAGCGCGGCGGGCAGGGTGTCATCCGTTGCCGCCGCCTGGGCGACCGGGTTGTTGGCATCGGGGGCATCCGGCGGGGTGCCCGGCGAGCCATCCGGCCCGGTCTCGGCGGGGGCCTCCGGCTGGGTGCTCTCGCCATCGGGCGTGCCCGCGCCTGCACCCGGCGGTGGGCCACTGCCCTGCGGCGGGCGCGGGGGCGCGGCCGGTGCCGCCTCGCCCTGTTGGGCTTGGGCGGCCAACTCCGGTGGAACCGCTGCCGCCCGTTGTTCGCGTAGCGCCCCCTGCCATTCTGCCTTGTTCTCCAGGGCTTCACGGGCCCCGGACGGGGCGGGGCCATCCTCGGGCATGGCCGACTGGATCAACGAGGAGGAGTCGATGTCGGAGGAGGAGAACTCCAGCTCGGGTGGTTCGGGCCGGCCGAAGATGTAGTTCATCCGGGCCTGCAGGGCCAGATCCGGGCCAATCGGCATGGTGACCGAAGCCAGTTCCCAGGTGTTGTCCCACACGGTGATCCATAGCGCCTCGATCTCCGCCCAGGCGTTCAGGCTCAGTTTCAGCCGGGCCCCGGCCGCCAGGGTGGCCACCCCGGAAATGGACCATTGGCCGTCCCGGTAGGCCAGTTCCGGGATCACGCTGATCGCCCCGTAGATCCCGGCGGTGCCCATGGCCTCGATGCCGCCGGTCAGCGACCCGAGGAGCACATCCACTCCCAGCCCGGCACCGAACGCCACATAGCCTTCGACGAAAGCGGGAATGAACAGCTCTCCGGAGAGAACGAAACTCGGGTCTGCTTCGGTGGAGCCGATGGTGTACGAACCGGTGACGGTGATGTTGCGGAACACGCCGGGGCCGATGCCGGCGCGCACCCCGGCCCGGATGCGGATGACCGCGACCAGCATGGCCCACAGCGGGATGTTCTGCGAGTGGGAGAACAGTTCCTTCTCGGTGCGCTTCTCGCCGAAGAGTTCAATCGGCTCGGTGACCTCGATGGTGCCCGAGACGTCCACCCCGCCCTCGGGCAGGATCGTGGCGGTGAGCGTACCGGCCAGGTTGGGCAGCAACTGCGCGGTGACCCGTCCGCTGCCGCCCAATTGGAGGGTGCCGTCCTCGGTTTGGGTGACGGTGACGGTGATGGTGCCCGACAGCTTGCCGTCATCGGCCGAGTAGTTCAGGGTTGTTGAGCCGCTCCAGAGATCCTGCGAGTATTCGATGTGCACCGCACCGGACAGACCCGGAACCAGCCCCGGGTCGATCGCGGCATCAGCCGACCCGGTCAGCGCGCCGTCCACGTAGTTGACGGTGACATTCACCGCCTCGGTGCCCGGGACGCTCAAGCGCACCTGGGCACCCAGGGACAGGACACCCTGCTCGTACCCGGCTTGCAGCTGTCCTTCCCCGGCCGGGCCCAGGGTGATGCCCACCTGTCCGCGGAAACCCAGTTGCCCGTCCTCGGCCAGGGTGATGGTGATCTGCCCATTGCGCAGCGGCAAGCCCTCGGGGAAATCCCGGGCCCCCAGCCGCAGCCTCCCGCTGACCTGGGAATCGTTGACCCGCACCTGGCCGGTGACCTCATTCATCCCCGGGATCGCCAGCACCAGGGTACCGCGGCCGGACAAGGAACGGGCACGCCGGGAGAGGGCCAGGGAGGCCACCTGCACCCGGCCGACACCCGCGTAGCTGGCGGCGAAGTCCGTGATCGACAACGAGGGTTCCTGGTTGCGGTAGCCCAGCAGGATGCTCCCGGCTTCCAACACCAGTCCCGGTAACGGCGAGGTGGCGGCACCGGCCTGAAGCTGCAGTTCGCCAGTGAGGTTGCCCTCGGCATCCGCCGCCAGCACGGCGGTCACAGCGTCCAGGAACGGCGGGGTCAGGCTCACGGTCCCTGAACCGGTAAACACGCCCCCGGCGCCGAACCCGATGTCCGCGCTCGCCGTCCCCAGCCTGGGGTAGGCCACATCGGCGTGGAGCATGCCGCTGAAGCGGCCCGCCACGAGTTCGAGTCGACCCGAGCCGGTGACCGTGGCACGCCAGGCCCGGGGGACCAGGGTGAGCGCGCTGAAATCCACGGAGCCGGTCAGCTGCCCGGTGTCATCCAGCCCCAGTTCCAGTTGCGGATTGCCCACCGCGGGAACTGCGAGCCGGGTCCTGAGCCGTCCATGGATTCGGGCGCTCCCGTCTGGCCTGACGCGAATCCTCAGTTCGGTGGCCGGCAGGAAGGGGACCACCAGGTTGCCGTGCAACTCGTACAGGTCACGGACCTTGCGCAGCGTGGACAGCCTGACCCCGGGGAGCGGCTGCGGGAGCGCCGACAGATCGACCTCGCGTCGGGCGAGCTGTTCGACACCCAGCCGCAGTCCGGAGCCCAGTTTGGCAACAAACGACCCGTCCTCCAGTAACCCGTACACGGTGCCGGCGGCACCGGTGTCGGTGGCCGGGGTGGGCGCCGTGGTGGTGCCGGGTGTCGGGGCCGGCGCCGGTGGTAAAGGCGCGTGGACCGGTGGGGTGCCGGTGCCCTGCTCGCCAGCCATCATGCCCCCTTTCCGGTGCGCGAATGGGTGTAGTGCTCGCCGAAATCGGTGCGCCTGATCGGCTTGCCCGCCTTGGCCAGTTCCCGGGCGATCGAGGCCATCAGCAGGTCCATGGTGATCACCGCCCCGTCGGCGGCCGCCAGGTGGGCAGCGGCCAGGACACAGTTGCGGATTTCCCCGCCGGTCAGTTCGAAGCGTTCGGCCAGCAGGTCGAAGTCGATCCGTTCATCCAACGGGGCCAGCCCTTGGTTCAGGCGTTGCCAGATCCGCTTTCGGGCCGCCTGGGACGGGGCCGGGAAATCCACGACGAGGTCGAGCCGTCGGACGAAGGCCTCGTCGATGTTCTGGTGCAGGTTGGAGGCCAGGATGCAGATCCCGGCGTGGCGCTCGATCCGCTGGAGCAGGTAGGCGGTTTCCAGGTTCGCATAGCGGTCATGGGCGTCGTGTACCTCCGAGCGTTTGCCGAAGATCGCGTCGGCCTCGTCGAAGAAGAGCACCACATCACTGCCGTCGGCGGCATCGAACAGCCTGTCCAGGTTCTTCTCGGTTTCGCCGATGTACTTGGAGACCAGCCCGGCCAGGTTCACCCGGAAGACCGGCAACCCCAGCGCGTCGCCCACCGCCGCGGCGGCCATGGTCTTGCCGGTGCCGGAGGGACCCTTGAACAGCGCGGTGGTGCCGCTGCCGCGTCCGAAGACCTGGCCGAACCTCCACTGTTCGCGCACCACCTGTGCGGTGCCATGCCAGGTGGCCAACTCGACCAGCGCCTGGCGGGTGCGTGGGGGCAGGACCAGGTCATCCATGGTGTATCCGACGGTGAGCTGATCGGCGAGCTTGGCCAAAGGTTGGCCCAGCCGTTGGCGCAGCGCGGCGCGCAGTTGGGCCTCGTCCCGGTGGGTTTGAAGCAGCAGTCCGAGCACCAGCGGGTCGAGCCGTTGCAGGCGTGAGAGCCAACCGCGCAACGGCTCGCTGCCGTGCGGGTAGGCGGCCAACAACAGGTCCACCGCCTCGGCGCGGGTCAGGGTGGTGCCCGGCAGCGGATCGCAACGCAGCTGGGCATCCTGCCATGCGGCGGGACTCTGAGCCAGGATCAACACTGGGGGGCGAAGCAGACCCGCGATCCGGGTACGAAGCGCCGGTGGCAAGGTGTCGAAACCCCGCAGGACCGGCAGCAGCCGGTTCAACGTGGCCTCGCGCAGGGCCGAGCGCAGCCACGGCAGCATCTCGGCGGGCTGCGAGGTGAACTGTTCGGGTTCCAGCAGCAGCAGCCCGTCAGCCAGCGCCTGGGCGGCCTGCAGGGCGGTCAGCGCCCCGGAGCCGTCGGGGGTGTCGGCGGCCAACCAGATGCCAGCTGCCGGCGGCGGGGAACCTGTGGTGCCGGCCGCCAGCGGCAGCGGAATTCCCCCAGCGGCCGGGGGGAACCCGTGGCCAGGCAGCCCGAGCAGTCGATCGAGCAGGAGCTCATCGAGCCTGATCGGGGCCTGGATCCAGGGACGTTCGGTGCCGACCTGGAGTGCCCCGCAGCGACCCAGCGCACTATCCTCGCCCAGCTGTGCCCGGATCGAACCGAGCGTTGCCCCGCGGTGTTCGAGCACCCGGCAGGCCAGTTCCGGGGTCAGGTACCGGCGGGCCATGTCATTGTTCAGGTAGCCGTACACCGTGCCGAAGCGGGCGTCCAGCGCCGGCGCGCAGGCCAGCAGCAGCAGATCGCTCGCCTGGTCGTCCAAGCCCAGGTGCTGCGCCAGGGTGCAAAAAGGGTCTGAGCTCGCGGTGCGGCGCGCGGCATCAAGCTGTGCCTCAAGCCCGGCAAGGGTGGCTGCACAGGCCGCGGTACCCGAGACGCGCAGGCGACCGCTGGCTTCGGCCAGTAGCGCCTCGGCCTCGTCGGCGGATAGCAGCAGGCCCATGAAGCCCTCCGTATGCCCGTCGCCGCGCAGCGTCCGGGCCAGGGCGACCTCATGGCGCAATGCCAGGGCCAGTACGCGCAGTGCCTGGCCGAGCCAGTCGGCGGTGGAACCCGGGGCCTCTTTCATGGGCGCAGCCCACCCAGGATCAGCTGCAATCGGCGCCCGGCCAACCACGGGATGGGTAATTGCGGCCCCTGCAGCCCACCCATGGCCAGCACCACGGCCAGGTCCGGGCCGACAAGTTCCACCGTCGCCTCGTGGTCGGTCAGCCTCAGCGTCCCGGGGACCGCCAGGAACTGCCGGCGCAGGTAGTCGGCGGAACTGTGGCGCAGGCCCGGTAGCCCGGAAGCGAACAACGCCAGCAGCAACCCGGACCAGCCACCGGCACCGGGCAGCCCGGCTACCGCCCGTGCGTCGGGGTGGACCCGCTCGACCAGCCGGGCGGGGATCGGCGGCCACGGGCTGGCCGGCTGCCTCGGATCGGCGGGGATGAGCGCGGTGAGCAACGGGTCGCTGCCGGCCGTATTCCGGTCCCCGGGCTCCAGGGTTCCCACCACCAGCTGGTTCAATTGCCGGGTATCGAGTAGTTCGTGGAAGCCGTGGCCGACCAGGCTCGGAAGCAGCAGGGCGCAGCCGGCACGGGGTGAGGTCCAGGTCGGCGGGCCAGGTAGGGGTGCGTGCGCTGGTGCGCTATCGGACTGGCTGCCGTGGGTGTGTTGGTCGCGCACCTGACGTAGCTGGCGTTGCAGCAGCTGGCGCAACGCCGGCGTGGACCCGGCCCTGCGAAGGGCTTGCCGAAACGCTGCCGGCAGGTCGCCGATCCGGTGCAGGTACCGGTCGACAGGATCCACCGGTGGATCGGGGCTGGCCGTGGGGAGTGGGGGATCCCGGGTCAACAAGGCCGCCAGCGCCACCACCGCCATCACCGCGGGCAGCAGATCCGCCGGTGCGCAGGGGACGGTAGAGGGCTGGCGTGCCAGGACACCGAAGAGCAGTTCGAGGGTGTGACGGGCCAGGACCCCGGGTGCGGTGCCCGTGATCCGCAGGGTCAATTGCCCGGGCAGCAGATGCGGCACCGCCAGGGTTCCTGCCGGTTCCCGCAGCAGCTCGGCCAGCAACTGGCGGCAATCCTCTCCAGCCAGCAGGGACAGCGTCCTGGCCCGTGGATCCTCTGCCGCAAGGACCCTGAGCAGGCCCGGATCCGAGCCCACCAGGTGGGTCAGTACCTGGGCCGGCGTCAGTTCATCCAAAGCGGCGAACTCCTCGAAACACCATGCGGGAAACCGGCGCTCACCCCACCGGTATCGGACATAGTGTGCCAGGTAGCTTTCCCGCGTCGGCCAGGCGACGAGCATCGGTGTGTGCAGTGCCAGGGCCTGGTCCACACCCCGGGTGATTGCCTCGGCGAGCAGGGTTGCCAGGTGGGCCGGGTCCGCGGTCCCGGCCGCCGAAACAGCCAGGGACAGCGACTTGATCCGGATGACGCCGTGGTGTGGGTCGAGTATGGGCTCGAGCATGCCCGGCAGCAGGGTCAGCAGCCCGGAGTTCAGGGAATCACCCAGGGCATGCGGTAGCGTCCGCCCGGTGCCGACGGTGAGCAACTGCGTGTCCAGCAGGCCGATGCGGACCCGGTGCTCTTCCATGGACTTCACCTACCTTCCGTGCGTCCCGATCCGTGGGCTAGAACTTGACCTGTCGGTGAATCCAGTGCAGTTCCTTGACTGCGGTATCGACTTCGGCCGGTGTGATCCGCGCAACCCGGGTCAGTAGCCCCGGATCGGATTCCAGGAAGCTGGCCGGTCCCTGGACTCCGGCGGTGTCCAACCGTTCCACGGCAGTGGTCCGCTCGAAGGGGTCAGGCAGGTACAAACCCAGAACCGTGGCGGGGCGAGTGCGGGGCGGAAGCCTGTCCAGCCCCAGCCTGCGCATTTCCACCAGCAGGCCATCCCAAACGAGCTCGGGGTCCGGCCTGGGATCCGGGTCAGGGTCGGGCTCTTCCAGTAACGGGCACAGGCACGACTGCAACCAGGCCTGCAGCAGGTGGTTGGGCAGCAGGCTGCGACGGTCGAGCAGGTCCACGGTCACTTCCTCGCCGTCGGGGACCAGCCGCCCGAGAACCAACAGATCCGCTCCGTCCGCCAGGGGTTCGGGCAGCGGCACGGGGGACGGGGGATCGGCACAGAGGAACCTCGACAGGTCGGCACACTGCTGGGCCACGGCGCGGTGGGTTTCGGGAAGCTCGCACAGGATATACAGCCCCACCTGGTGGCAGAAGCGGGTAGGCTGCGCGGCGTTGGCGGGATGTTCGCAATCCCTGCCGATCACCGCCCGGGGTTCGGCCGGTTGCCCACCGGCACCGACCGCCAGCCAGAGCGGACCCAGCTCGGCTTCGGGGCGCACCTTATCCCCGGCAGGCAAGTCGCAGGCCCCGGAGACCTCCCCGCAATGTCTGGCCAGCTCGCTGGCAGAGGGCATCGGGATGCTCAGGGGAGTGGGCAGGTACAGTTCGCCGCCGCCGGGCAGCACCCCGTACCCCGGGGAAATCACCAGGTCACCATCGGCCTGCAGGGGCAGCAGACCGGCGACCACACCCCAGCCATGAAGCATGGTGCGAAGCCGGGCGAACTCGGCATCCCGGGCGGTTTGCCCCAAGGCCAGGTCCTCGGCCTTCAGGACCTGGCCGTCGGCGTACAACGGGGTGCTCACGGTGTTATGGGTACGGGCCGCCGGCGTGTAGTCGTTGGTTTCCATGGCCGGGTCCTAGAGATCAGCCGGCACGGTGAACCAGGAACGGAAGCTGCCGCCCGGACCACCGCCGCCGGTGGGCAGCGTCCCGCCCAGGTGGGCGCCGGCGACCGCGCGCCCGTGGTCGTCGAGAAGGAAATCGGCGTAGAATTCCACGCGCAACAGCTCACCGGGCTCGAAGTTCACATCGTTGGCCAGCAGGGCCAACCCCGGGCTGTGCTCGTTGTCCCGGTCAATCTCCCAGTCCAGCAGCAGCGTCCCGTCGATTTCCAGGTCCGGGGCCAATGGCACGGGCTCAACCCGATCGATATTGGCCCACACATAGTTGGAATGATCGATGGCGACACGGCGTTGCAGGTAGGCAATCGTATTGCGCTGCAGGCGCGCCTCACGGATCAGTGGCCCGGCGTCCACCGGCGACTCGAACGCCAGGGCGATGCCCATCTGGTGCATGTCCTCGAAGAAATTCCCGAAGTGCGGCACATACGCTTCCCCGTGGACCCAGCTGGCCGCGATGATCGGATTCGCCGGGGTTTGCCCCGTGCCACGCGGTGCGGGCAGATCGATGTCCAGGATCCTCAGCCGGTCCCTGACCACGATCGCCACCCTCGGGTCGGTCAGCTCCTCATGGTAGTCCAGGGTCACCCCGTCGATACCGAGCCCGTCGGCTCCATCCCGGCCGTCGGCTCCGTCCCGGCCGTCGGCTCCGTCCTGGCCGTCGGCCCCGTCACGGCCGGGATCGCCGCGTGGTCCGGGAGGACCCACATCGATTCCGCGGCGCAGCATGCAGTTGACGATTTCCCGCAACGTCGCCGCGGAGGGAACCAGTGTGCGGTAGCCGAAGTTGTCGATGGGCACCTGGCCGGGTTGGGCCGTGTCGGCATCGGCCATGACAGGTTGCTCAGCGGCCGGGTAGTTGGCCAGGTGGCCCAGGATGATCGAGAGCCCCGGCTCCGGGGATGGCTCGCCGCACCCGCAGCCATTGGATGCACCCCGGCAACCGGGGCAGCCATCGAGCTGCCGGTCCAGGTGGATCGAGCAGTCATCCTCGTGGATCTCGATCACCGCCACCAGCCCGCGGTCCGGGGGCTGCTCCACGTCCGCATCCCCGGCAGCCAGGTACAACCGGGACCCGTGGGCGGTCAACTCCAGGCTGCGCCCGTCCCCGTCGATGCGGATCGCATCGGCCGAGGGTTGCACCTCATCCGGTTCGGCCGGTTCCACCGCCTTGACCCGTTCCAGGTCCACCGTGGTCAACCGGGTGATTCCGGTCGGGTCGCGGAGCAGTAGGTAGGCGCGCGTCTCGGTGGGCGCGATACGCAGGTCCCGCGGCGTGCCCGCCAGCCGGACCCCGTGTCCGCTGCGTTCGAGTTCGGTGCCCTCCCCGGTCCGCGCATAGCGGTGCAATTCCATGGCCGGTTGTGCCTCGGCCTCGGTGGTGGACAGCGCATAAAGGTAGGAATCATCCAGGCTCCAGTCCAGGGCGACCACGCTGGTGCCCGCCTCAATCGCGGTGGCCACGGCAAGCTGCTGGGTGAGGCCTCCGGCGTTCAGGGCCGAGACATCCACCAGGTAACAGCGCTGTTCGCCCTCGGTGGCCGGGGCGGCAAGGGCCAGGAACCGCCCGTCGTGGCTGAAACGCAGCATACCGGCGCCACGTGCCGCGGCACTGTGCTCATCCCCGAAACCGTGGTCGAAGTCCATGGTGCCGATCGGTGCCGGGGCGTCCTCGGGGGCACCGCCGGCAGCCAGCCATTCGATCAGCTGGTCCGGTGCCCAGGAACTGAGCCGTGCGCTGTCCTCGTTGATCAGTTCCAGGACGCACAGCACCCCGCTGCCGGGTGAGACGGCCAGCCGGATCAGCGGTGCCTGCAGGGCGAGCAGCCCGGCGCGTGCACCGTCGGCACGGACCGTGTCCGCATGCCAGAAACCGATCCCTCCGGCCGACCCCTCGGGCAGTCCCGCAGGATCCTGCCCGGCGGCCAGCAGCAGCCGGGCTTCGCGGATCGAGGCGGTGTCGCTGAGTTGCCCGGGAGCTTCCAGCAACGCCTTCAGGTCCCCGGTGGGTTCGGCATGCAGGTACAGGTGCGAGCCGCCGGTGTGGGCATCGGCCCCCAGCTGCAGCCAGTTCTCGGACTCGTTGGCATGCAGGGCCCGGGGAAGCTGGGCACCGAGGGTGATGGTGTGCACCCAGGACAGCCGGGCCACCGCCGGGTTGTCGTCGGGAACCAGGTCGCCAGGATCCACCGCGCGCAACACCGGGCGGTAGCGTTCGGCAATGCGCCCGTAATCGGTGTTTTCCCCTTCGGAGGTGCAGCCGGGAAGGATCGCCGGGACGGGTTCCACCCCCGCATCGCAGGCCTGAAGCCCCACCACCAGATGCCGGGTGCCATCCAGCCGGGCGGCCAGGTCCGCATCCGCGGCCAGCATCCCGGCCACCGGGATCAGGGTTCTTTCGGGCACCACGATTTCCCGGCCGCAGCAGTCCAGCCCCATACCCGGTTCCAGGACCAGGAACTCGCGCCGGCAGTCTTCCGCCGGATGCTGGATCAGCTTCAGCCCGCAGACCGTGCCGGTGCCGTGCAGCAGCGAATTGTGCAGGTGGCGGTGGCCGCGATGGTAGTCCTGCTCGTTGCCGAAGTCCCGGTCGGTGAGGAACTTGCCCGGGAAGTAGTTGTTGCGGGTGAGTTCGTGCAGGCCGCAGGGCAGGCAGGAACCGTTCGGTTCGTTCAACATGATGTACTCCTAGCAGGCAAGAAACCGTGTTGTTCTCCCGGGGCGGTGGCCGCATCGATGCCCAGCTGCCCGGTGCCCAGGTTTCCGTCGGGGACACCGCCGAGCAGTGTATCGACGCCGACGCTGGATTGCGCCCCGATCACCACCCCCGGGTGGATATAGCGCACCCTGGCACGCACATGCGCCGGAAGGTGGGCGGCCAACAGGCCCCGGATCCGTTGCCGGTCCGTCTCGGCAGGTGCCGCACAGGCAGGCAGCACGATGGTGCACTGGTGCGGTGCACCCGGATCCTCCAGGGCGCTGCCGCCCACCGGTGGCACCGCCTCGGCCGGGACCCGGAAGTGTTCGATGACCGCCGGCCAGGGTTCGGGCAGTGCGGTATGCCAGCGCAGCAGCCGGCGGATCCCGGGCACCGTGCCGCGTTCGGTGCGGTACGCCATCGCTTCGCCGATGACCCGGCGACGGGTGGGCTCATCCCAGGTCACATCGAAGTCCAGGCCGAACCAGCTGCCCAGCCAGTCCAGGGCGGCGCCGGCCGGGGCACTGCGCGCATCAAGCAGCTCCGCGACGTTGCGGTGCGTGGCCTCCACCTCGGCGAACACGGTGTCGAAGTAGGACAGGAAGCGGTCCAGGAAGTCGGCGCTGTCCGGCTCCTGCCGGTAGCCGGGGGGTAGCATGGCCAGCGAGCTGTGCCGCGGGGCGTGCACGTCGAGTCGACGCAGCGTCGGGGTGAGCGAGCCGGTGCCGCGCAGCTCGATCTCGATCCACAGGTTCGCGCCGGGCCGGCTGTGCACCAGCAGTTCCGTGGGTTGGCCGCTACCCAGCGCCATGGGCTGGCTCCAGCTGGCGCCCGCCTCATCCAGGGATTCCGGCTCCAGGGGGCTGTCCGAGCTGAGGGTGCTGACCAGGATTTCGGTGCCCTGCGGGATCCGGGCATCCAGGACCAATCGATCCCAGGCGAAGCCCGGTGCCTGGCCCGCAAGCGGTCCCAGCCGCAACCGTCCGGCCTGCGGTAGGCGCATGGTGCGGGCCACCGCCAACAACGCCAGCCCGGTTCCGGTATGCCTGCCGGTGCGGTCCACCACCAGCTGCCCGAAGCGCAGCGGCTGGTGTCCGGGCCAGGCCGGGTCCGGCCAGGACAGTGCCCCGGTGGCGTCCCGCTGCAACGCCGGGGGAACCAGGGGCGGCAGCGGGGTGTGCCCGGGCAGCATCCGTCCGCGGGAATCGAGCAACACCATTCGCTTTCCGTCGAGCACCGCCAGGACCGGCCGGGCAGGGTGGGAACCTGCCTGGCAGCCGCAGTCCGTGCAGGTGGCGGGCGGAGCGCAGGCCGGGGCGACGGCGGCCAGCTGCCACGGGTCACCCAGGACCGTATCCGGGTGCGGGAAACCGGGGTCATGACGCCACCGGGAATCGAAACGGTGCACGGTGTGGTGCCGTGCATCAGCCACATGGCAGGCACCGGCGGCATCAACCGCCAGGGCCACCGGCCGCCAGCCGGGCAGCGTGATCACCGCCCGCACTGCGGCCCGCGGCCACGCCAGCACCAGCAGCCTGCCGGCAGCCGCATCGGCGATGACCAGGTCCCCGCCGGGGGTGAACGCCAGATCCAGCGGTTCGAGCAGGGTGTAGGGGTCGGTGGGCGGATGCGTCGGCTCGTCCAGCCCGGCACCGGGTTCCACCGGCAGCGGACGCGCCGGCCACAGATCCGTGAAGTCCGCTTCGGGTGGCTCGGCCCCGGGAACCGGCTGGCGATGGATCCCGATGGTACGCCGGGCCAGGTCGGCCACCAGCAGCTCACCGGTCGGAGAAATGGCGGTGCCGCGCACCAGGGTGGCGCCACCGAAGCTGCCCCGTTCCTCGGAAAGCGGGATGCGCCGGGCACCGGGGTATCCAAGGGTTACGCCTTCGCCGCGCAGCTGAAGGGCGGTGGATCCGAGCAGCGGCTTCCAGCCGCTGCTGCCGCCCAGCCGCAGGTAGGGCAGCGTCGTGCGACGTACCGGGCTACTCATAACCGCTCACCACCTCGATGGCGCTGCGCCCCAGTAGCGGCAGGTGACCCGCGGCCAGGGGAAGCACGTCCGGGAGAACCGGGGTGGTGTCGGCCAGCTCGACGACCAGCTCACGGGCCCGGTGGATCCCCGGCACGGCGAGCATCACGTCGAAAAGGTCCGAGTAGAGGATGTCGTAGCCGAAGGGCCATCCGGTGCCGGCCGGTCCGCCGCGCAAGGGGTGCAGGAAGTCCAGCAGCGCGGTATACAGGTCCTCGATGACCCGGGCCTGTTCGTGCCCGGGGCGGATGCCCACACGCACCGACAGGCGGGTGACCGGGGTATAGCTCGGTCCGGTGAAGTGCAGCTCGGTGGTCACCAGGCGGTGCGGTTCCAGCCAGGCGCACAGGGCACGCAGCGCTTCGGCATCGGGTTGCGGGGCCGGTTCGGGGGAGTCGGGCAACACCACCACGGTGATGGCCCCGTCCTTTTCCACGAAGCTTCCCGGCGGATCCGCCGGCGGGCGGCCCGGTACCCGGCGGGCCAGCGTATAGGCGCTATGGAAATTCTGGCCGGGGGTGCGCAGCGCCAAATCCGCGAAGTCCTCGGCGGTGTTCGCCAACCCGCCGATCCGCAGCAGCTGCGGGGCCCGGTGGATCAGCTGCTCAAGGGTTTCACCCGGCGCGCCACCCCGGGAGGCCCGCAGATTGCCGGCCGCCTGGATATTGCGGATCCTGCCCTTGATCTTGCTGATGGTCTCTGCCGGGACATTGCCCAGCGCCCCGCCTCCGGTGCGCCAGCGGGTGGCGATGACCTGCAACCCGGCCTCGGGAACCAACCCGCGCTCGCCGTCCCCGAAGGTGATGGTCCCGGTGGCGGCATCGAGGACCGCATGCCGATCCTCAGGCCCGGAGAGGGTGAAGTCCGGTTGAATCCGCCAGCTTAGCCGCTCGGTGCCGGATGCCAGCTCCAGTTCCAGTTCGGGTGTCCCGGTTCGCGCATCGACCAAGACCGGGGTTCGCGGCAGGACCAGTTGTTGCCCCGGCCTGCCGGTGGTGCGTCCCAGGTTGTCATCCAACCGGGTGACCGCCTGGGTGGCGGGCACGGTGTTCAGGTGCAAGCCGGCCAACGGCACCGGTGGCGCATCGACCAGCGTCCAGGGGCGCACCGGCAGGGCACGGAACCAGTACAGGTCGCGCAGTTTCCCGTCATGCAGCGGCAGCGGCACCTCGAAGGATTCGGAGAGCGCGACCCACTCGGCGTGCGTCAGCACCGTGGGATCCACGGTATTCGGTGGCAGGGCCGTGAGTTTGTCCTCGACGTCCGTGGGTGTCTGCCCGCAGGCTGCCAGGGCGAGGGTGTCCTCGGCATCGGCCACCCCCAGGCGCTGCCATTTGTCGGCCAGGCCCTGCAGAACCCCGGGCTCGGACAGGATGTCCAGCAATCCTCCCAGGTCCCCCGGTGGCCGGGTGGCTCCCATCGAGTCCCAGAATTCCTCGGGCAGCAAGGCCGGGTTCAGTGAGGTGGCACCGGCCGGTACCTCCAGGACCAGGTGCCCGGAGCGGGCGAAGTCCCCCGAATCGTCGTGGGAGAGGGCGACATCCTGCCAGTTGTGCGAGTCCGGATCCCCGAATTCCGCCGCTGCGGGGATGCCCCCGGTGTACACCTGCCAGCGCAGGTGCCCGGCCGTGATGTCCGTCCCGGGGCGCGGGCACGTGTGGGTGGCCCGTTCCGGCAGGGTCAGCGGATCGGCCGGATCCGGATCGTTGGCCGCCACCGCGTTGACATACAGGTCCAGGGGGCCGGCCGGCAGCCGGTCCAGGGCATAGTCTGCCGATTGCTGGCCTCCGGCCAACAGGGGACGCAGCAGCAGTCCCAGGTAGAGCGGTGTCGGCTGCTGCGGGTCGACGGCCCGGAACCCGGGCAGCCAGGAGAGGTCCTCGGTATACCTGGTGACCATGACGTGGGGGTGTTCGGGCTGGCCGGAGGGCACGAACAGTGCCGCGATCCGCGCGTTCAGGGCCATGAGCGTGCGGTTGGTCTCGAACAGGACCTCGACGGGAAGATCAGGGTCATCCACGGCAAGTTGTGCCCCGGCGGGCACCGGTACCACCAGCGGGTCATCGGGATTGTCCAGTTTGGCGGGGGTGAAACACACCTCGGCGCGTGCCGGAGATGCCGGGCGCAGGTGCACACCCAATAATTTCAGGAACTTCAGGTAGTTCAATTCCGGGACACGGTTCAGCTCGTGCAGGATCGTTTCGGTCATCCACGCATGCAGCTTGACCAGGGTCATACCCGGGTCGCTGTCGTTCAGGTTCGTCCACTCGGGGGTGTACCGCGGGATGCGGGCCCGCGCCTCGGCAACCAGGTCGGCGAAGCTGCGGGTATCCAGTGGCGGGTCAGGCAGGGTCATCTCGCACTCCTCATCCCGATCCCTCGTTCAGGTAGAACGGGTAGACGATGTTCATTTCAGCGTTGTTCGCCCGGATCCGGTAGTCCACTTCGATCAGCAGCATGTTCGGCTGGTCCTGGTGGGCGGTGGCGCCCACACGCAGCACATCGATGCGCGGTTCGAAGCGCACCAGCGCCTGGCGTACCTCGTCCTCGATGGCGGCCCGGGTGCCCGGGCCGTCCGGGGTGAACAGCCGGTCGTGGATGCCGCAGCCGAAGGACGGCTCCATGATGCGCGAGCGCCGTGGCGTGGAGAGGATGATCCACACCGCTTCGGCCACGGATTGCTCGCCGGTGGACCAGTCCAGCGAGCCGCGGGCGTTGACCCGGATCGGGAAGCGCCAGCCGGTGCCCATGATGTCGTTCATGCTCAGCCTCCCACCAGGACGGTGGGGACCCCGGCCATGACGGTGCCCACGGTGTTGCCCGAATTCTGCTCGGTGGGATCGCCTTGGCGCACCACGCCCCGGCCGTTGGCCTTGACCGTGGCCGAGAATCCGGTGAAGCTGCATTCCTCCAGCTGGGTATCGCTGATGACGCCCCCGCTGGTTCCGGCCTCGCCACCACTGGAGTTGGGGATCGTACTGTCCTCCAGGACCACCGGCTTGCCGCCTGCCAGCACATCGGGGGAGGTGCCTTCCGCCTCGGAGAGCCGGGCGATGTTCGGGTAGGGCACGGGGATATCCGTCCCACCGGGGGACGGGGTGAGCAGCATGTCGGGAAAGGCGAAACAGATCCCATCGGTGACCGTGATCGGCTGTCCCATCTCATCCACTTCCTTCCAGGACCTGGACCTTGCGCCAGTGGGCGGCCGGGACCAGCGTCGAGTCCCAGTCGCAGCGCCACAGGAGCACGGCGCGGTGTGCGGCGGGGTACACGGCCAGGGTGTCGCAGCGTAGCGGGCATTGGGTGACCACCGTCCAATGCCGGGCCTTATCCGGCCCGTGGCCGCACCAGGCACGCAATTGCGCGGTGTACAGCAGCGCGTGCGGTGAGCGCAGCCGGTAGCTGGCGGCTTCCGTTTCATTCCCGTGCCGCCATTGGCGGATGTCGATGAGGCTTCCCGCCGGCAGGTCTGCGGTGTTGTTGTTACCCGGGGTCCGGAAGTGCGGGGAATGCGAGGGGGCGGTGCGGCGGTGGGAGTTTTCGAACCCTGCCGTGTAGTGGGCCGGGAGCACGGGGTCATCGTCCGGTGGCGCGGGGGTGATGGCCCGCGGGGGCAGGGTGCGCGGTTGCCAGCCGAAGAGGTTGCGCACCGCGTCCGGGTCATCGGGTGGTGCCGTGGTGTCCGCCGTGCGGCGGGTGAACCAGACCCGGGAGGCGACGGACAGGGACCCTTCCATCCCGCGGGATCCGGCGGCCGGGGTGTCCAGCCACCCGGCGATGCTGATGTCGCAGCGTGCCTTGCGCAGCGCCATATCCGACTGGTAGCCGGTGCCGTGCACGGTGCCCGCTTCGTCGGCAAAGGTGATGGCCGCATGTGCGGGGTCGGGGGCCGGGACCATCTGGCGGATGCCGTCCCCGTCCGCCGCGGGCAGCTGGTAGGCGCCCTTGAGGATCAGCGCGTAGTGCGGTGCCTGCCCGCGTTGCACCGGCCCGGCGGCCAGGCTGGCGGCCAGGTGCGGCTGGTTCGGTAGCTGGATGATCATGGGTTCAGCTCCACGGTCGTGCCCTGGACGGTGGTGGTGCCGCCGGCGCTGATGTTCAGGTCCTTGTCGGTGGTGATGCTGATTCCGGAGGAGTCCATGACGATCTGGTTTCCGTGCTTGTCACGCAGCGTGATTCCGCTGTTCTGCCCGTCGACCAGGACCAGGGCGTTGCCGTCCACCGAGGAGATGACCCGTTCGACCGGGTCGGTGCTGGCCGTGGCGGACCCGCCGCCGTAGATGAAACCGAGGACGATCGGGCGCACTCCCTGGAAGGCGGCCACGGCCAGGTCCCCGGCCTCGGGGACGAAACAGAAGCCGTAGCCATTGCCGGCCATGGGCGAGGCCACCCGCAGCCAGTCGGTCAACACCCCCTCGGGATGGTCCAGCCGCTGCAGGCGCACCTGCAGGCCGTCGGTTTCCCGCTGGATTTCGGCCACGGTACCCAATACCAGGGACGGTGAGAGGTTCTCGCTCATGGGGCCAGCACCTCCTTGCGCACCTCGAAGCTGGTGGAGTACCCGGTGCCGCCCAGGGTGTGCACGGTCTTGAACACCCGGTAGTTCCCGTCGAAACGGGCACCCAGGGCCGCCAGGCTGATCACCTGGCCGGCGCGCAAGGCCGGCAGGCCCACGGTGGAACCGGTGCCGGTGATCAATTGCCCGGCCAATTCGTGCAGGTGCGCATCGGCGGCCTTGATGGCGTCCGCCTCGGTCAGCGCCCCGTCGGGTTTGATGATCTCGCGAATCCCGGTGACCGCCGATTCCAGATCCGCCACGGAGGCCGGCCCGATGGCCGCGGGATCCACGCCGATATCGGAAAACCGGCGCACCACTTCGAGCTGGCGTTCCCCCTCCGGCGCGTTGGGGTCCGCCAGACGCACCACCACCTCGGAGATCTGGGCGGCGGCCGAGAGCACCGGGGTGAACTCCTTGAGCGTGCGGCCCCAGCGGAGTTCCAGGACCGGCTCGCTGCCGGCGGCCGTGGACGGGGCCAGCAGCAGTTCGGAGTCCTCGGCGCCGGTGGTCGAGAGCACATACCCGTAGTTCTCGACGCGGGTCTGGATCTCGTCATAGAGCGTGCCATCCACCACGACGCTGTGCTGTTCCTCGCCCTCGCTTTCCGGTTCCACCCACCTGACGTTGACCTGGTTCTGGCGGCAGAGCTGGTCGACGATGGCCTTGTCGGTGCCGTCGTAGTTGCCCTCGACATGGACCTTCTGCAGGGAACGCAGGAACGCATCCAGGGCGCGCACCTGGCAGGTGGGGGTACCCGAGGCCGGGAAGGAGGGGCTGATGGTGATGACCTCCCCGCGCAGCATCAGCGGCAGATCCCCGTCCTCGACATAACCGAAGCGCAGGTCGACACGGGCCCCGGGCTCAAAATTCGGCACCATCTGGCTGTCACCGGGGAACTGCGGCAGCGGGCGTCCCTGGTCATCCCACGGGCTGGAATAGCGCGGCCGCACGGCGTGCGGATCCCAGTCATAGAGCGTGAACTCGAAGGAGGAGATGGCCCCCAGCTCCTCGGTGAACCGCACCTCCAGCACGTCACCGGCCACGGTGCGCCCGGGATCCTGCCCGTTGAGCAGCAACTGGAAGGCCGGGGTGTGGAATTTCCTGTCCTCGTAGAATCCCTGGCTCATGGTCCCACCCCCAGGGGCGGCAGCTCCAGACGTGTGCCCGGCCGCAGGTCGCGAACGGCGGACAGGTTGTTGTGGGTGGCGATGACGGGCCAGGCCCCGGCATCGGCATAGGCGTCGAAGGCGATCAGCGGCAGCGTTTCGCCCTGCTGCACCACGTGGATCCGGGTGTGGTCGGCCGACTGCAGGTTCAGTGCGGTCACCTGTTCGGCCAAGGTCAGGAATTGCTTGAGGGACAGGGTGACCACGGCTCGTAGCGGGGTACCGTCAGCCGCGAAATAGGTGAAGCGGCGGGTAACCGAGAGCACCACGGCGGTAAAGCTGTTCTCCGCCTCGTTGCTTGAGCCCAGGGACGGGCCGGGGAAACCGGAACCCCAGGAAAGTGTTACCAGCGGAGGACTGTGGTGCTCGGGGGAGATGGTGGCCAGCTTGTACAGCTTGCGCGCCAGTTCGGTGACGCTGGTGGTGCCTGCCGAGGCGTCCAGGAACAATTCCAGGCTGATCGTTTCGGCTTCACCGCGCACGAACTGCAGCAACGGCAATTCCAGTCCCGGGATGGCCACCTCGGCGTAGTTCGCGCCCTTGGTGAAGGACAGCTCGGTGGGGGAAAAGGGCACCACGATCGGTTCGCCCACCGGGCGCCGGTCCACGTCCACGGCCTGCAGCTGCAGCTGTTTCATGGTGCTACAGCCTCCTCTTCACCCGGGGGGACTGGTCGGCCTCACGCTGTTTGAGCTGTGCCTGATCGCGTTCCAGCTCGCGACGCACCGCGGCGGCCAGCCTGCTGATGAATTCGGGATCGCGCAGCAGCCGGTCATCGAGTTGCGTCACATTCGCCTCGATGCTGTTGATCCGCAGGTCCACCGCCATCTCACACCCCCAACGCATCCGCCGCTGCGGCCAGGGCCTTGCCGGGGCTGAGCACCAGCGACATGTGCTCGTGGGCGATTTCCAGTTTCTCGATGGCCAGGGCCGAGCTGGCGGCATTCAGCGCCGGGCCGGACCATTTCACCGGGATCCCGTGCTCGAACTTCCAGGCCTTGATCGGAATACGCTGTTCGTTGGCCAGGAACACCATCCCGTGGCGACGTACCCCCTCACCACGCAGGAACTGTTCATGCCACAGGTACAGGTCCTCGCCGAACCCGACCCCGCGGGTGAGGACCAGATGGGGGAAAGCGGCCGGGCCGGGGAACTGGAAGACCCGGTCATTCACCCCGCCGGCCCGGCGTTCCTCCACCTGGATTTCGCTTTCCAGTCCACTGGCTTCGCTGAATCCACCGAGCACCACTGCGGCTAGTCCGGCCAGCGCCGGGGCGTAGGCCGGCGCATCGGCCTCGGCCAGGGCGATGTAGAAATTGTAGGCCGGCAGCGGGCGCATCATGCCTCCTCGGTGATGGACAGGGCATCAAAGGCGTGCCCGATGCGGAAGGTGATGAATTCATAGGGGACCGTGGGAGCCACTGCCACCTCGATGACCAGTTTTCCGGCGTCCCGGGATGGCTGCGGGTTGACCTGTTCATCACAGCGCACGGCGAAAGCCGCCGCCTGGCTCGCCCCGGCGAGCATGCCTTCGCGGTGCAGCCGGGCCAGGAAGGATTCGATCGTGGTGCTGGCGCAGTGCCATAGCAGCTCGTTGTGAGGTTCGAACACCACCGGTTCCAGCAACCGAAGCAACGACTTCTCGATGGCGTCGATGAGCCGGCGTACCGTGATGAACCGCCATTGCGGGTCGAAGGACAGGGACCTGGCCCCATGCAGGCGCAGGCCGCGTCCTTCGAAGCTGCGCACCGGGTTGATCCCCACCGGGTTCAGTTCCTGCTGGATGACCTCGTCGATGTCCAGCGTCACCGCCTGCAGGTGGCGCAGGGTCCGGTTGGCGGCGGGATAGTGGATCCCGGCAGCCAGCTCGGCGGCGGCAAAGGCCCCGGCCACGTGTCCGCTGGGCGGACACTGGGCCTGCCCGTCCGCGCCGGCCAGCACAAGCCATGGCACGCTGAAAAACCCGCGTGGAGCCTCCCCGAGCCGATCCCGCCAGGCCACCAGCTGTTGAATGGTCGCCTCCGGGGTGGGAGGATCAAGCAAAGCCACCTTGTAGGGGCCAACCACCCCGGAATCGAGCATCACCCGTTGCACCTCACGGATCTGATCGGGATCCAGCACGCGCGGCAGCGTCAACCGGGACATGGCCAGTTCCAGCAGCGGGGTGCTGGTAAAGGGCGTGCCCTGGGCCGGGACGTCCAACGGAGTGTAGTCGCGGTGGCGCAACCTGAGCAGCATCACCGAATCGGGGACACCGCCCAGGGTGAACTGCCCGTTGGCCCCGGTGCTGGTGCGCCGGTCGGTTCCGGCGACCTGGACCTGAACCCCGGCCAGTGGTTGCGACCTGCCATCGGCCTCGATCCCATTGACGATACCGCTGAGCATCGCGGTGGGCCGTTCGCCCAGGTCCGCGCAATCCACCGGATGCGGGAGAGCCTGGACGATGGCCTGGGACGCGGTACCGCCCAATACCAGATCGGGGCAGCAGAGCAGGGCCGCATCCTCCAACCGGGCCACTTCTTCCAAGGCCTCCACCCAGTGTGCCGCGGCGACCTGTTCCAACCCGTCGGTGCCACCGGCCAGCTGCCATTGGCCCTCGGCTGGCCAGGTCAGCTCGTTCCTCCAATCGATCCCCGCCAGGGCCCCGGCTGCTGCTTCATCCGCGGTCTCAACCCAGTTGCCGGCGATGAGTTGCCGCGGGATGGCGCGCAACCCGGCGTCCCTGCACTGCCCGGTGAGCACGCGCAGGATGGAATTCGGGTGCAGCGGGTGCACCGCCAGGGCCTCGAAACGCTGGGTGGCCACGGCATCGCGGGTGAATTCGAAGGAGAAATCGACCGAGGCAATCCGCATCTCCCGGTCCAGCCGGCACGGCAGGACGGAGGCTTCCGATTCCCAATGGATCAGGCTGCGCGCCGGATCGACCGCCGCCGGGAGGGCGTAGGCCTGGAGCCTTTCCCCGGAGTCCGCGAGCTGGGTCAGCTGCAGTACCGAATACCTGCTGATCGAGGCCAGGGTGGTCACCCGGCTGACCGCACCGCGATCCAGGGTGTCGGGAATCGTCCGGCTCCGGGCGGCGGAGGTGCGACGGATCCGCAAGCCCACCGTGTTCCCCCAGATTCCCGGATCTTCGCTGCGCGGGCCGCTGCGGCGCAGCTGTTCGCCGAATACCGCCAGCCACCCTGCGGCTTCCAGCCGTTCGCTGCCCGCCAGGCGCCGAGGATCGATCATGGACCAGGGGAAGGACGCGGCCACCTGCCAGCGTACCGGTCCGCTGGCCGGAAGGGACAGGGATGCCGCGTGCGCCCTGTCGGTGGCCACCCGGATCACGTAGGCGCTCTGCCCGCCGTTTTCGAAGAACCCCTTGGTTGCCGGCCACAGGTGCCCATGTGCCGGGGCCGCACCGAATACCTGCTCAAACTGTTCCATGGAATAGATGCGCACCGGTGCTCCGACCGGTCCGCGCCGCGTATACCCCAACAGTGCGGGCACATCCCCGCGCGCCAACCGGCCCGGACTCCGTACGGGAGCCAGGGGTTGGCGGTAGATGCCGGGGGTCAGCGGTAGGGTGCCCATGGTGCTACTCGGCCAGCTGCAGGTTCTCGAAAGCCAACTCGATGGATTCGATGGCCGCCTCGCTGGTGGTGGCGTTCAAGGCCGGTCCCTCGTACTTGGACACCCAGGCCTCGAAGAACTCCCAGCGCAGGGTCGGTTCGCGCGCCTCATCGAGCAGCACGATCGCCCCATTGCGCCGCTCGGTGGCACCTTCCAGGGTGGTCTTGCGCCATAACCACAAATCCTGGTTGAGCGTGTAGCCGCGCTTGAGGGTGAGCTGGCCGAATTTCACCAGACCCGGAAGCTTGTGTACCCCTCCGACGTAGTTGCCCTCCCGGTACTCGACGATGTCGGACTCGGTATTCAGCCCGGACACCTCGGTGAAACCGGCCGAGGCGACCCCGTCGAGCAGCACCAGGAAATTAAATTGGGCGTAGGGGTCATTGCGTGGACTCATCTCTTCACTCCTTGGCTAGTGCACCGGTGCTAGGCCGTGGCTTCGCGGGTCTTCTGGCTGATGCGCACCACCACGAATTCGGCGGGCTTCACCGGTGCCACCCCGATTTCGACCACCAGCAACCCGTTGTCGATATCGGCCTGGCTCATGGTCACGTTGTAGCCGATGTTCACGAAGAAGGCCTCGGACTGCTTGGTGCCCTCCAACGCCCCCGAACGCCACACCGTGTCCAGGAACCCGGTGATGGACTGCTTGACCCCGTCCCAGAGCGGCTTGTCGTTGGGTTCGAAGACCGCCCACTGCAATCCGGTGTCCAGCGACTGCTCGATGAACAGCAGCAGCCTGCGCACGTTGACGTACTTGAACTCCGGGTCGCTGGTCGCCACACGGGCCCCGTAGATGCGGATGCCGCGGTTCTCGCTGCGGAAGTCGCGCAGCACGTTCAGGTTGATCGGGTTCAGGATGTCCTGCTCGCCCTTGGTGAGCGCCACCTCCAGGCCCAAGGCCCCGACCACCACCTCGTTGGCCGGGGCCTTGTGCACCCCGCGGGTGGTGTCGGTGCGTGCATACACACCCAGCACATGCCCGGAGGGCGGGATGGAGAGCATCGAGCCGGCCGGGGCGAATGGATTGCCGATCCTGATATCCGGGTAGTAGATTGCCGCGCGGGTGGAGTCGAAATTCTGCCTGTGGGCGCGGGCCTCATTCAGTGTGGCACCCTCCGGCACGTCAAGCACCGCGAACCGGTAGCGCATCTTCTCGCAGTGCGCGACCAGGGCCTGTTGCACCCCGAGCCCGGTGATCCCCGGGACGGCCACCAGCGACAGCGTCGGTTCGTTCTCCAGCGCCTGGATGCCGCTGCGTCGTCCGGGATCGACCGCGGCGGTTCCCACATACTGCTCCTCGCCGACCGAGGCCGCATCATCGTCCCCGTCCCGCAGGAATTGCTCAAGCCCGCTGACCAGTGCCGCGGTGGGTGGATCCGCGGCGGCTACGGCCAGCCGCACCAGCGCCGACTGGCCCGCGTCCATGGCGCCTTCCGGATCCCAGGTGCCGACCACGGCCGCGGCGAAGTTCGGATGCAGCGGATCCAGGCTGAGGTTGCTGAAGGTCTCGGATTCGGCGCTCCGCCCGTCCTGCATGAGATCCACCTGCAGGGTGAACTCGCGGCTGCTGACCACGGTACCGGCCGGGTGCAGCATGGCCGGGGCTTCGCGTAGGGTGACCGATCCGGCGCCCCGGTCGACCTCCTGGACCACCAGGACCTCACGTTCGGCATCCGCTGTGGGTTCCGCCCCGGCGGGGTAGCACACCAGTACAGATCCGGGATGGATGCCCAGCGCGTTCCCGACCCGCATGATCCGCTGGCCGGTTTCCAGGTCCTCGGCCAGGGAGGTGGAGGCCAGCGCCGCGGGGCGCACCGTGATGCGCAGGTTGTCCCCCCATGCTCCCGGCCATCGTGCATGGACCCTCAACGCCTCGGCCAGGGTGGTGACCAGCCCGCCGGTCTGGTGGGTGAACCTCAATGGTTCGGCCAATGACATGGCGTGGGCAACGGAGTGGACCCGCACGATTTCGCTGACGGAGCCGTCGCCAAGCCGCAGGTAGGCTCCTTCGGCGGCGGCGTCCGGTTCCTGCAGTTCCAGGACGCCGGGATCCAACCCGGCCAGGGCGCGTGAGGCCAGGGTCGTCTCCTCGGCCGCATCCGTCGAGTCGTCCAGGGTCGAGAGGGTGGCATCGGGGGCGAATCCGTGGGACAGCGGCCAGGCCAGGGTCAGCCGGTGCGTGTCGCCATCCACCGCAGCCAGCTGGATCGCCTCACCGGGTCCGGTTCCGCCGGGAGCCGAGAGCACCAGATCCATCCCGGCGGCCAACGGGGAACTGTCGTCAACGGTCAGCTGGCCTGCACCGGCTGCGGCCGCTTCGGCCAGCAGCACCGGCAGCTCGGTGAGCTCCTGGACCGTCACCGTGCTGGTGGCCGGGAAGGCCCTGCGCAACGCACGGGCCAGGACATGACGGTCCCCGGCGTCCGCCAACCCGATCCGGGCGATCTCCGGCGACTCGCCGCCGACCAGCACCCGGGTCTCGGCCTCGAAACCTGTGTTGTCGGCGACCACGATCTGGGTCGCCCCGGTACCGGCGGGGGCACGCAGGGCGGTGCCGGACGCACCGGCCGGTGGGACATGGCAGGGTGCGCTGGCATGCTGGGCATTGCCACCGACGACACGCACCACGTAGAGCCGTGAACCGCCATTGGCGAAGAAGCCCTCCACGGCAAAGGGAAGCAGGGCGCGGCCCGGAGGGTAGGCTCCCGGGTCCAGCCGGCCGCCGAAGAGCCGGGCGTAGGCACCCAGGCTGGTCACCAGTTCGGGACGTCCTACCGGCCCACGGGCGGTCATCCCCACCATGCCCGCGGTGGAGGTGCTTGCCGCCTGGATGGGTTTGTTGGCTGACGGGATTTCCTCAACATAGACGCCTGGCGCCAGATATTCAGCCATGGTCGTTCTCCACATTCGAAGGGGTCAGGGACAAGGTGGCCACGTTGACCGGTTGGCCGTAGTCGACCGGCAGGTGGTGGGTTTGTGAATCGGTGCCGTCCTCGACCTGCACCTCGACCAGGCCGAGTAGCGGTAGCGCCGGGATCGTGAAGCGCCCGTGCGCGTCGGCAATCACCGGGGCTGCGGGGGCCACGGTCACTCTCGCACCGGGGACCGGGCGCTCCGGGTCATGCTCGTAGATGACGCTTCCGCGCAGGGCCACCGCGGCAGGCTGCAGTTGCACCCGGAATTCCAGTGCGGGACCAACCAGCCTGCGGATCCCGAGTCCCGGTACCTGTTCGATATCGACGTCCTCGATCGTGAACCTGCTACCCGGCACCCGCAGGATCTCCTCGGCAGGAGGGTAGCCGGGCGCGGCGACGGTGAGCGTGAATTCCACCTGCCCGGCCCCGGACAGCTCCGGGGTTAGCGAACCGGAGGCCAGGTGGGCAGCAAACCAGCCGTTGGACAGAGACGAGAAAACCAGTGGGAGAGTGCCCTCGGCCCGATCCGTACGATAGTGCACGCTGGCGGCATAGCCCCCGACCCCTTCATCGCTGATGGCGTCGCTGACTCGTCCGCTGGCCACGGCCTGGCGGATGCCGATCACCGCATCGGGGAAACGGGTCATCGCCGGTCCTCCCGCAATCCGGTGGCCTGGATAAGCTGCATGGCCCGGGCCAGCTGGCGTGGCGGAAGGGCGCTGTCGATTGCCACGGTTTCCACCCGCAAGCCGGCCCCAAGGCGCAGGGCAGTGGTGAACGCCGCCCACAGGCCATTGAGATGCTCCAGCTCAAGTTCCTCGGGGAACTGGCGAAGGACCCGTGGAGCCGCTCCATGGCTGTCATCGATCAGCTCCCCGTTGAGGGTGCGGACGATTGGCGTGTCGTGGACGTATTGCAGGACCCGGCCCAGCAGCAACAGATTGGTTCGTTCATCCTCCAGCAGCGGGGTAAACAGGTAATGCAGCTGCAACGGCAGGGGAGGGTAATGGAATAGCGCCGGATCGTTCCTGTCGGGTTGGGCCTGCTGGTTGCGCAGCGACGGGTTGACTCCGAATCGGTAGAGATACAGGCTTGCCACGCAGTCATCATCGAGCTCCGCGGCAGGGGAGCCGAGGGTGATCCGCTCGATCTCCCCGCCCAGTCCGAAGTCGGTGTCCGCGGTAGTTTGCAGGGCGTTGAAGATATCGTTGCGCAGCTGGACTGTCACGTCGTGGATCACGCTGAACTCTGACACGCCGACCACCCTCCCGAATCCATCGTCGAGTCGGCCCGCGTCCAATGTTCCCAAACAGCCGTTACCAGGGTGTTACAGCGGCGTTATTCCGGGCCAATGGCCGGTTTCAGGTGGCTGGCTTCACCCATGGCGATTACCGCCCCAAGCGTCCGTTGCAAGGCGTAGGCTGGACTCATGAGTCTTGCACAGCCGATCAAGCGCGTCGTTGCCCCGTTTGAAGTCATCAGCGAGTACACCCCCGCAGGTGACCAGCCGCAGGCGATCTCCGAATTGACCCAGCGGATCCAGGCCGGCGAAAAGGACATCGTGTTGATGGGTGCCACCGGTACCGGCAAGTCCGCCACCACCGCCTGGCTGGTGGAACAGGTGCAGCGCCCCACCCTGGTGCTGGTGCAGAACAAGACCCTGGCCGCGCAGCTGGCCAACGAGTTCCGCGAGTTGATGCCGAACAACGCGGTGGAGTATTTCGTCTCCTATTACGACTACTACCAGCCCGAGGCCTATGTGCCGCAGACCGATACCTTCATCGAAAAGGACTCCTCGATCAACGAGGAAGTCGAGCGCCTGCGGCACTCGGCAACGAACTCCCTGCTGACCCGACGTGACACCATAGTGGTGGCCACGGTCTCCTGCATCTACGGTCTGGGAACCCCGGAGGAATATGTGGCCGGAATGGTCACCGTTCGCCAGGGCGAGGAACTGGACCGGGATGCGATGCTGCGCCAGTTCGTGGCTATGCAGTACACCCGCAACGACATGGACTTCCACCGCGGTACCTTCCGGGTGCGCGGGGATACCGTGGAAATCATCCCGATGTACGAGGAACAGGCGGTGCGCATAGAGTTCTTCGGGGACGAGATCGAGGCAATCCATACCCTGCACCCGGTGACCGGGGAAATCATCCGCGAGGAAACCGAGATGTACATCTTCCCGGCCAGCCACTATGTGGCCGGTGCCGATCGGATGGGCCGGGCCATCAAATCCATCGAGGACGAGCTGCAGCAGCGGCTGGCCGAATTGGAGAAGCAGAATAAGCTTGTTGAGGCCCAGCGGTTGCGCATGCGCACCACCTATGATCTGGAAATGATGGAGCAGATGGGCTTCTGCAACGGGATCGAGAACTACTCTCGGCATATCGACGGCCGCGAACAGGGCAGCGCCCCGCACTGCCTGCTGGACTACTTCCCGGACGACTTCCTGCTGGTGATCGACGAGTCCCATGTGACCGTGCCGCAGATCGGTGCCATGTACGAGGGGGACATGTCGCGCAAGCGCACCCTGGTGGAGCACGGATTCCGGCTACCCTCCGCGATGGACAACCGGCCGTTGAAGTGGGACGAGTTCCTGGAACGCATCGGCCAGACCGTGTACCTCTCGGCCACCCCTGGCAAATACGAGCTGGGCAAGTCCGATGGTGTGGTGGAGCAGATCATCCGTCCCACCGGGCTGATCGACCCGGAGATCATCGTCAAGCCCACCAAGGGCCAGATCGATGACCTGCTCGACGAGATCCGTATCCGGGTGGAGCGTGATGAACGCGTGCTGGTCACCACGCTGACCAAGCGGATGGCCGAGGACCTGACCACCTACCTGACAGAACACCAGATCAGGGTGCAGTACCTGCACTCGGACGTCGACACCATCCGACGGGTGGAACTGCTGCGTGAACTGCGCATGGGATCCTTCGATGTGTTGGTGGGCATCAACCTGTTGCGTGAGGGCTTGGATCTGCCCGAGGTCTCGCTGGTGACGATCCTGGATGCCGACAAGCAGGGCTTCCTGCGCTCGGCCACCAGCCTGATCCAGACCATCGGCCGTGCCGCACGTAACGTGTCCGGCCAGGTGATCATGTACGCGGACAAGATCACCGACGCGATGGGCCAGGCGATCGAGGAGACCAACCGCCGCCGCGAGATCCAGCGGGCACACAACGAGAAGTACGGTATTGATCCGACGCCGTTGCGCAAGAAGATCGCGGATATCACCGACCAGTTGGCACGGGAGGACGCGGACACCCAGGAACTACTGAACAACAACCGGTTGGCGAAGAACGCCAAGCGTACCTCGGCCTCCTCGAAGGTTCGCCAGGACGGTTTGGCCGCGGCGCCGGCCGAGGACCTGCTGTCACAGATCGAGCAGATGACCGAACAGATGCACGCGGCGGCCGCCGAGCTGCAGTTCGAACTGGCCGCCCGGATCCGTGATGAGGTTTCCGAGCTGAAGAAGGAACTGCGCCAGATGAAGAGCGCCGGGCACGCCTGAGCCGATACGGGCTGAACCGCTGTGTGTATCATCGGCGGTGCTCACGCTGCCGGCTGGCGTACCTGCCCCGCCCGGGCGGGTGGCGACCACCCTGGTGGATGGTCTTGGCCACAATACACCGATCCGTCGTTCTGCTGGGATCCGCTATCCTCCATGGAGGCGTCGTGGTATAGATGAACGTATCCAGACAGTGTGGAGCAATGCGTGACCGGTTCGATATCCTTTCGGTCCTTGGACCGGAAGCTGAAATCGGCCACGGCACTGCCGACGGGGAGGTGTATGGTTCGCAGCGACAACCACATTCTGCGCGATCCCGGATCGGCGACCTGAACCGGACTGCCCGTCGGTGTTCTTGAACAGGGGTTGGAGATCGTTCGGGGACGCGGCACCCCCAATGGTGTTCCGGCCCGATTCCAGGGAGCAGGGACAGCTTCGGGAAAGTTCCTCCCGGATGTATCAACTGCTGTTCTAGTCACTCCTCATCACATGGAACGCCTATGTGAGAGGAACGACCATGTCTGAACCATCCGACATCCCGCGGGATTCCAAGGAACCTGGTCTGCCGCCCAACCCTATCCTGCCGATTGCCCCGGACGTTTCCCTCGCATGGAACATTCACCTCTCCGGCCAAGCAGGGGGGAACCCGACGGCATATATCGGAGACAGCCTGTTGCTGAGCATGCCAACGGTTGAAGAAGCGGTTTCCCAACTTACGGGAATCGGCAGGGTCATGGGCGAGCAGGGATTGATCCTCAATGCCACCAGGTTGGGTGTTGCCGCGGAACCACGCGATGACGGTAGCGCCCCGCGCCTGGAACAGGTTACGGCCCCGATCTACAAACTCGAATGGACGTTGGCAGAGGACCGGCCCGAACCTGGCGGGGTCGAGGCGCTTGACATGTTGGTCCACCTGCGACATGTCCATGACGGAAGATTTGCCCGCGGTGTGCGACTGAACCACATCGTGGTCGCCGCGAACAACATCAGCGGCGTCCCCTACTACGTGGGGGTTCCCTACTACGTGGGGGTTCCCCACTATGTGGGGGTCGCCTCCACTCCCGAAGCCAGCTACGGGCTACCGGGCACCGGCGGCCGAGCCCCGGTTCACCTGCTCATCCCCGACCCGGCCAGGAAACCGCAGCGGGGCGAACGCGCGCCGGTCATCGTGGTGCCCGACACCGGCCTGGGGCCGCATGACTGGTACGGGGACCCGTTCTCGGCCACGGAGGAAGCCTATGTGGACGGTGACCTGGTTAATATGCCCGGGCAAGGACCGCAGCTACTGGGAATGAAGGGACCGATTCCCGGCTGCCAGGTCCAAGAACCGGTGCGCAACCCGCTGGACGGGTCGATTCCGCCCTGTGCCGGGCATGGAACGTTTATCGCTGGTGTCATCCGCCAGATCTGCCCGGAGGCGCGGATCCTTGGCATCCCGGTGATGACCGGGGACGGGGTGGTCGCCGAATCGTGCCTGCTCGCGACGCTGACGGCATTGCTGCACCGTCAGGCCAGCGCCCTGGCTGCGGGCAACGACGACGAGCTGATTGACGTACTGAACCTCTCGTTGGGCTACTACCACGAAGCCCCCGAAGACGAATTGTCCGACGGCCCATTGCGTCTCCTGCTGGAGGGCTTTGGCCGTCACGGGGTGCTGGTCACTGCCTCGGCCGGCAACAACGGCACGACGGCCCCGATGTTCCCCGCGGCCTTCGCCGTGGGGCCCACGGACCCCGGGATCCTGCCCCTGGTCACCGTGGGCGCAATGAACCCGGATCTGCGCACAATCGCCTACTTCAGCAACCAGGGGCCCTGGGTCAGCTGTTTCCGTCCCGGTGCAGCGGTCATCTCAACCATCCCCACGAACCTGATCGGTGCCAGGCAGACCTACGCGTCCCAGATCTATGCCGGGATCGAACGCGCCACGTTGAACGTGGATGACTTTTCCGGTGGATTCGCGTCCTGGAGTGGTACCTCATTCGCCGCGCCGGTGCTGGCCGCGCAGCTGGCCGGTTACTTGCGTGGGTCATCCTCCACGGACTTGTCCGATCGCATGAAGCACGCCTGGAAGGCCTTGGGGAATTGTCTGGAGTGGGATCGGCCATGACCGGACAGGGACGGCTGGTCGACCAGGCTGCCGAACTTTTTGAGCAGTTCAGGGATGGGCAGCGGGAGAAGATCGAACCATTGGTGGGATTGCTTAATCCCTTGCTGTGGCACGTGGCCCGTTCCTGCAACCTGCAACGACCCGATGCCGAGGATATCGTGCAAACCGCGTGGCTGCTGCTGGTTGATCATGCCGAGAACATCCGCGAACCCAAGGCCGTGGTGGCTTGGCTGGGAACGACGGTGCGACGAGAAGCGTGGAAGATCAGCCGGATGGAGAGAAAATCGCAGTCCTGGGATGACCAGGACACCGGCTGCGAACCAGCCGATCCCGGCGTTGGCCCGGTTGACTTGTTGCTCCAGGATGAGACCCAACGCATGCTCTGGGATCACGTCTCCAGGCTGTCGCCACGCTGCCAGCAGATCCTGCGCGTCATCAGCCGCGGGGGAGCGCCGGACTATGCGGCACTATCGGAAATCCTGGGGATACCGATCGGTTCCATTGGACCGACCCGGGGCCGCTGCCTGGCAGCCTTGCGGAACTCACTATCAACGGACGCACATTGGAGTGCGAAATGAGCCAGTATCCACATGAACAGCCCATGGACGAACAGGACGCGGCCGTCCTGGACAGCATTGCCCACCTGTATGATTCCCTGGACCCGCCCCCGGCATCACTCAATGCGGGTGTGCTGGTTGCCTTGACGTGGGCCGAACTCGACGCGGAACTTGCCACGCTACTCGATGACGAGGCCCGGGTGCTGCGCTCGCCGGAAACCGAGGTCGTTGAAAGTGTCACGTTCACCAGTTCCGCCATGCAGCTGATGGTTAACGCCAGTACCGATGGCGCAGGGACCTTGAGGATTGATGCGTGGGTGACCGGTGGCGGAGTCGAGGTGGCGTTGTACCTCGGCGCTGAGTCACGTTGGGCCGTGTCCGATGCAAACGGGCGTCTGGCCTGGCGGAAGGTTCCCCGCGGCAGGATCCGATTCCTGATCCAACCCATGGACCCGGAATCCAAACCAGTGTTGACCCCGGTGGTCGAATTTTGAGGTGGCGACCATGGAGCGGTTGGCGGCGGCCCAAGCGGCCTATGAACAGGCACGCCAAGCCATTGCCAAATACAGTCTGGCCGAGGCGCAGGACCTGTTAGCCCAGGCCCGGAACTTCCTGGCCACCGTGCCCGGCGAAGCGGCCATGGAGCTTGGCCTACGCATCAGGCTCAGCGGCACCTGGTTGATCTGTGACCGCTTGGGGCTTCCGGCTGCCTTGGAGGAAATCGCCGGTGTCCTTTCGGACCCGGTGCTGCAGGGGCGCGACGATCTGCGGTCCCTGGCCCATATCCAGGCCGGGGTGCTCAGCTCCCGCGCCGGAAATCACGAGGAAGCTCTCGAACAGATGCGCCTGGCGCTGGCCCACTCGAAAAGTTCACCACTTGATGAGCGGATCAGGCTGTTGCTGAATAAGGGTACGATCGGTTCGCAAGCGGGCAGACTGTCCGAAGCCGTGGAAGACCTCAAACAGGCCGAGACCCTGGCCGGACAGTACCCGGTCTACCGTTTCATCGCCATGCACAACCTCGGGTTCACCGAGTTTCTGCGCGGGGATCTGCCCAAGGCACTGCGGTATATGGCCCAAGCCGATGCCCTGGACACGGATGTTGATCGGGCCGTCTTGCATCACGATCGGGCCCGCGTGTTACGGGAAGCCGGTCTGGCCCAGGAAGCCGCCGAGTTGTTTGAACGGGCCGGTGTGGAACTCCGGAGGGGAGGACTTGCCGAGGAATGGGCCACGGCCAGGCTGGAGCACGCCCGCTGCCTGGTACTCCTTGGCCAGAGCGGTGAAGCCGCGGCATTGGCCAGGGACGTGGTCATCGAGAGCGACAAGCGCGGGGAAACCACCCGGGCACTGGAAGCCCGCGTGGTGCAACTGGAAGCATTGGCCATGGCCACGGAAACGGACACGGTTGCGGAGGCCGGGAACCTCGTCGACCAGGCCGTCGAACTGGCCGTGGATGCCCGGGCAGCGGGAAGGGGCCGGATCGCGGATCAGGCCACCGCCTTGCAGCTGGTGCTGGCAGCACGAGCAGATGCCCCGCTGCTCCCGGACCGGCAGGTCGTGGACAGCTTGCGCCGCATGCGTTCCTCGTCAAGCCTCTCAACCAGGCTGTTGGCATTGCACGCCCAGCTGACGGTGGCAACCACTACCAGGGCCCGGAGCCGTCTGCTGCACACCGCAACCCAGGATATCGGGGCAGCACGAGCGGGGATGGCCAGCCTGGACTTGCGAACAGCCATGGGTATTCACCTGCAGCCCCTGATGGAGCTCGATTTCCAGCATGCGGCCACTTCCCGGGGCTGGGCGGCGCTGATGGCCACCGAACGTTGGCGCTCGGCCCTGGGCATGGTCCCTTCGGTATTGCCCCCGTCGAACAACGAGGAAGCCGCTCTCTGGGTCAACCTGCGCCGCCAACACGAACAGCTTCGTACCGCCAAAGGACGAGATGCCAGCGACCTGGGTCGGGCCATCGGCCAGTCCGAAAGGCAGCTGCGTGAGATCCACTGGACACGGCGCGCCAGCGAACAGGCCGGGCAAAGAGGTCGGCTGACTCGTCGGCAACTTGGTACCACTCAGGTCCTCAGCTATTTCTGGTCTTCCGGGCAACTGCACCTGGTGCACGTTCAACCGGGCCAGCCGGCGGTATTGCAGGGTCTTGGATCGCGTGAGAAGATCGCCGGATTGGTGCAGCAGGGGATTTCCGCTGCCACCGCGGCAATGCGGGTTCGGCCTGGACCCCTGGCGCTGGGGGTCCAGAAGTCATTGGACGGATCAATGCGGGAACTTGACCGCATGCTCCTGCCCGGGGACATCGGTCCCGAACCGCTACTCGTGGTGCCCAGTGGCGAACTCAAACGCCTCCCCTGGGGGATGTTGCCCCGGCTGGCAGACCACCCGGTGACGGTCAGCCGTTCCGTCGGGGACTGGGTGTCCTGCTCGGTCAGGCTTTCCACCCGGCCTCGGGTCGCGGTGGCCGCCGGACCCGGCCTGCGCCACGCCGCCCGGGAGTGCATGGCCGTGGCGGACAGCTGGGCCGACGCCCAACAGATCCCGGCGGAACCCGCCGTGATCAAGCACGCTCTGGCCACCTGCGACATAATCCACCTCGCAGCCCATGGCCGGCACCGCCAGGAAAGCCCCCTGTTTTCCTCGCTGCAGTTGCGTGGCGGCTCACTCTTTGCCCACGAACTGGAACAGGTCAACATCCGTGCGTCCTTGGTTGTCCTGCCGGCCTGCAGTATGGGACAGGGAGTGCTTCGCCCAGGAAACGAGGCACTGGGATTGACTGCCTCCCTGCTGGCCATGGGCGTCCAGGCGGTCGTTGCCCCGCTCACCGATATTCCCGATGACATGGCCCATGACACGATGCTCGAGTTGCACCGCCGACTGGCAGCCGGGCAGAACGGGCCCGCCGCCCTGGCCGCGGCCAGCCGGGAAACCCTGGCGCGCAGTTTCTGCTGGTTTGGCGGGAACTGGCAGTTGGAACACCCCGCCTGAAATCCGGGGCTGGAATTTTCCGGATTTCTTTCCCGGTATGTATCAAAGGCGCGGCTGATGGCTCTTAGGAGTACGTGGCGCAATGACGCACCACGAACCCAATCTCCTGAAGGAGCAGAACAATGTCTGAAACCAACCAGACAACGGCCTACTACTACGCCGACGGGCAGCGGATACCGCTGCAGGCATCAAGCCACTTCATGGCGGTGCGCGCAACCGGCGAGCAAGCCGCAGCCATGGTCGCACAGTCCACCGCGGGTGTAGCCGACCTTCGTGACCCGGTCGAGACGATGCATTTGGAAGACCAGGGCATTGTCCTGTTCAAGGTTCCCGACGGAGCCGCGCCCTTGGCATTGCCGGCGAAGGTACAGGCAGCAGAGGGCAACGGCCCGGCCGTCTACGAGGTCGCCGAGGCCCATGAACAACCGGGCACAAGTGCCCTGATCGACCACGGCGAACTCATCGTCAAATTCGAATCCGGTAGCGACGCAGCGGTAAAACTGCTGGCGAAGTATCACCTGCACACGCTCCAGGAAGACTACCCGGAACCCGGGGCACAGCTGGTGCGCACCGAGCGGGAACAGGATTCGGCGGTAGCCGTGGCCAACGCAATGCATGAGCTGGAAGCGGTGGAATACGCGGTACCGAACTTCGTTCGGGTCACCCCACGGCTTGCGGCCCAGGCGCAGGAAACCGGGGAAGAGGTCGAGGACGCCAGTACCCCGGCATACACCCCGAACGACCCGCTGCTGTCCTTGCAGTGGGGAATCAGCAAGATCCGTTGCCCGGAGGCCTGGGATATTTCCCGGGGAAGCTCCGGGATCTCCATCGCCGTCATCGACGAAGGTGGCAATGCCCATGAGGACTATGCCCTGGCCCCCGGGTGGGATGCCAGGTTCAACGATTCTGACCCGACACCGAATCCGAGCGACGGCCACGGGGTGGCCTGTGCGGGAATCGCGGCGGCCACCGCCAACAACGGCAAGGGTGTGGCCGGCGTAGCGCCGAATTGCCGGGTACGGCATATCCGGATCGCCTACGGAGTGGGTCAAAGCTGGTCAACAACCGATGCCATCATTGCCGCCGGTGTCCGCAAGGCGGTCGACCTGGGTGCAGATGTGCTCTCCAACTCCTGGGGCGGTGGCGGCGCCAGCACCGTGGTGACCAACGCCTTCCGTTACGGGCAGACCAATGGGCGTGGCGGCAGGGGCACCCCGATCGCGGCGGCCACCGGCAATAGCGACGTACTCGGGGTGATCTACCCGGCGAACCTCTCTCCATCCATCCGCGGCTTCATGGCCGTTGGCGCGAGCAACCAATGGGACCAGCGCAAGAGCAAGACCAGTTTGGACGGGGAGAACTGGTGGGGTTCGAATTACGGGCCGCAGGTCGACGTGGTGGCACCGGGGGTAAAGATTCCCACGACCGACATCATGGGAGCCGGAGGTTACACGTCCGGCAACTATGTGAACACGTTCAACGGAACCTCCTCGGCAACCCCTCATGTGGCCGGGCTCATGGCGCTGATCCTCTCGGTGGATCCGTCCTTGAGGTCCTGGGAGGTCGAAGACATCATCAAATTGACCGCCCGCGACCTGGGTTCGGCTGGCCGGGACCAGCACTTCGGCTTCGGTCGGATTGATGTGCGCCATGCATTGGAGGCGGCTGCCAAGATCTGGTACTCGATCCAGGTCACGCCGGTGTTCCTCGGAACCGGCGGTGACACCTACATCAGGGCTACCATCCGGATGTACAACCCGGGCATCAACACCATCCGGCTCAACGGGCTGACGTTCCGTTCGCACGGAACCAACGGTACGGTGATCGACCAGTTCGGCTTCACCGGAAACCCAGGCCCGGTCATGCTGGCCCGTAGTGGAAACGACGTGAGATTCACGAACGTGCTACTCAAGGCCAACGGCAACCGGTCGAGCTGGTCGTACTCGTGGTCGGCCAACTGGGGCTACACCTTCTGGCGTCCGGGGGCACCTCTGTTCCCGCTGGGTGCCGAGCAGCCGGTCGTCGCCGGCCCACTGGATGAATCCCAGGGCACCAGCGACAACAGCCAAACGGTCACCGGAGAAGACCGCGGCACGTCGCAGACCACGGAACCGGTGGTGGATACCAATGGAATGCCCAACGGACAAGTCGAAGGAGACCACATCAGCGTGAACCGGGCCGATAAATCCATCACGATCGTTCTTCGGTGACCTGGAGGACAGGTGGCGTGAACCGACCCGGCACGACCATTGCCGGTGAACAGGCCTCGCAGCCCGCCTTGTGATTCCCGATACTGCATGACCCCCGTCCCGTGAGGGCCGGGGGTCATGCAGTTCGCTGAAGTGAGTCCTTCTCCAACGGGTACACGCAACGGTCCAATGCCGATGTGCACGATGGCATCGCGGCTCATTCCCAGCGGAACAGCTAGAGGAAAAACCGTGCGCCTCAGGTCACGGTAATGGTGAAGCGCCGGACTTCGGCGGTCTGCCGTTCCCAAGCCCTGGACAGTTGCAGCTCGACCTGCCAGAAGCCGGCACTGATGGCGCGTAAGGCGGCGACATGGGCGGAGCCTGCCGTGTTCTTGTGCTGTTCGGCTTCGGGGATGTCGGGATGGCGATCCCGTTCAACCATTAAGCCCGAACCGCATTCGCTCAAGGTCCAGAGATGACCACTGCCCGGCGTGACAGGAAGGCGCAGATGGATCCGCGTTCCGCGCCTGACATTGAGATTCGCGCTGCCGTCGGTCTCGATCTGTTCCATTATTCCATCCTAGAGTGCGTCCGGCCCTGTGTCGCACACCACCGGGCCGGCGCATCGCCGTGTGTCCACTGGTGTGAAAGTGGGCTACAATGAACCCTTGTACGTAGGGGAGTATCCCGAATGCTGTGAACGTCAACACGCGCAACAATGAAGTTTCGCCGGATGCAGCAGCCGAACATGGGCCGGGCCCATGACGGCGGAGAGACTTGCGGTTCCTTTTCCATACCCTTACGACGAAAGGTTGCTCATCTGTGGGCGCTTCAGGGTTAACCCTTCAATTTGAAATCATCTCGCTGGCTGCACTGTGTGTGATCCTGCTCTTGGATCTGCTGTACGTGGTACGCCGGCCGCACGAACCCTCGATGAAGGAAGCCGGCCTTTTTGTCGCCTTCTACGTCGCTCTGGCCATCATCTTCGGTGCGGTGCTCTGGTGGCAGGCCGGTCCCCAGCTGGGCCAGGAATTCTATGCCGGCTGGATCACCGAATACTCGTTGTCCATCGACAACCTGTTCGTTTTCATCATCATCATGACCCGCTTTGCGGTGCCGCGTAAGTACCAGCAGGAAGTGTTGATGTTCGGCATCATCATCGCCCTGATACTCCGTGCCATTTTCATCCTGCTCGGTGCCGCGATGATCGAGCATCTGTCGTGGATCTTCTACATCTTCGGTGCCTTCCTGCTGTGGACCGCATGGCACCAGATGAAGGACGATGACGAGGAAGAAGACAGCGAATCGGGTATCGTCAAGAAGCTGACCAGCAAGCTGCCGATCGCCAAGGACTACGACGGAAACAAGCTGCGCACCACCGTGAACGGCAAACGCATGTTCACCCCGATGGTGATGGTCTTCGTGACCATCGGCATGACCGACCTGCTGTTCGCCGTGGACTCGATTCCCGCGATCTTCGGTTTGACCCAGTCCGCGTTCATCGTCTTCACCGCGAATATCTTCGCCCTGATGGGTCTGCGCCAGCTGTACTTCCTGCTCGGCGGGCTGATGAACCGCCTGGTGTTCCTGAAGCACGCACTGAGCTTCATCCTGGCCTTCATCGGTGTGAAGCTGATCTTCCACGCATTGACCCACAACGAGCTGGGCTTCCTCAACGGCGGCCAGCCGATCGAATGGGTTCCGGAGATCACCACCGGGTTCTCACTGATCGTGATCGCCTCGACCATCGTGATCGCCACCGTTCTCTCGTTGTGGACGCCGTTGGGAAAGCGCGCGGCGGCCAAGGCTGAAGCCGAGGCTGCCGAGAAGGCCACAGTCGAGGGTAGCTTGAAGGACGGCGAGTAGTCCGCAACGTCGTCAGATAGGGAAATGCCGGGTGGGATCCCATGATTCCACCCGGCATTTCCTGTTCCGGACCCGTCACGTGGACGGTTCAACCTCGCGGTGACCCGGATCGTTGCCTACCCCTGGACCGGCTTGGTCTCCGGCTCGGCCGCCGGTACCTGGCCATTGGTCATATCCAACAGCCGCTTGACGATGTAGGCCCCTTCATCGGCGATTCCATCATGATGGAACCCCTTGGTGACCCAGGTTTGCAGACCCCTGACCTTGCCGGCGGTGTCCAATGAGAGCTCCCGGTCGACATAGACGTCGTCGTGGTACACCGCCGCGGCCACTGGAACCGTGTTGCCTGCCAGCACTTCCAGATCATAAAGCGGCCCGAAACCCTCATGCTCGGCCAGCAGGCGCGCGGTTTCCTCCAAGGGACGTAGTGCCGGATCCTCGGTGAAATACCAGCGGTACACCATTTCCCCGGTCAACAGCGGGCATGGTGCTTCCGGGTTAAATTGGTCGAATTCGGCCAGCACACGTTCGGCGGCCCACCGGGTGGCCGCGCCCTGGGCATAGATCGACTCGTGCATCACCGCGTAGAGCGGGTTCGCTGCCCGGCTGGCCTGCTCATGGAGCACTCCCAGGAAGGTATCCGACAGCCGGGGGCCGCCGGGGGTGTCGACAAAGGCTTCCTCCAGCACATGGTGCAGCGAATGCACCCGGGTATTCCCACCCAGGTACTGCCCCAGCATCTGCACCAACGGAACGGTCACCAGCCGACCATCGGGCAGTCTCTCGTCATGGAAGGTGCGAACATGAGTGTAGATGCGTTCGAGCACCTCGCGGTCCCGCGGATACCAGGAGAAATACTCCTCGTTGCGTTCAGCCATCCGCTGGTAGGTGGCCCGGTACACGGTGTCGGCATCCGCCGTCAGGGAAGCCAGTCCACCGGTCACCAGGCAACGCTCCAGGGACTGCGGAAACAGCGACAGGTAGGTCAGCGTGCAGAAGCCCCCATAACTTTGCCCCAGGGTGCTCCACTTGTCGATGCCCAGCTGGTTGCGTAGCAGTTCGGCGTCCCGGACGATGGAATCGGCCCGGAAGAACCCCAGGTAATGCGCCTGGGCGGCCGCGTCGCCACGCAACGCCAATGACTGGCGGTTGGCCGGGGTGGACAGCCCGGTGCCCCGTTGGTCGAGCAGCAGCACCCGGAAGTGTTTCACCGCTTCGGCCAGCCAGCCCGACAGGGTCGCCGGTCGCGGCGACTTGCCGCCCGGACCGCCCTGCAGGTACAGCAACCAGGGCTTGGACTCGTCGGTGGACACCTCCCGGGCGTACACCCGGATTGTCTCGCCGTTTTCTGCCGCATGGTCCAGCGGCACCTGCACCCAATGGTCGGTCACGGTCATTCCTCCGTAGCGCATTGGCTTCCCACCTCCAATAGGGCTTCTCCGTCCAGACGGCGCACCGTCCAGCCATCCATGGAGGAGGAGCCGATCGAGTCGTAGAACTTGATGGCCGGTTCATTCCAATCCAGGACGGACCATTCCACCCTCCGGTAGCCACGCTGCACGGCGATCCGCGCCAGTTCGGTCAGCAGGGCGGTGCCGTGACCCTGGCCGCGGGCGGCCTCGCGGACCACCAGGTCTTCCAGGTGGATGCCATGGCGTCCTTCCCAGGTCGAATACGTCAGATACCAGATGGCCACCGCCACGATCTGTCCCGCCTCGTCCTGGACAACATGGGCGAAGACCTGCGGGGAGTGCCCGAACAGATGGTCCTCCAGATCCCGCACGGTGTTCTTCACCGCTTCAGGTTCCTTTTCATAGACGGCCAGTTCATGGATCAGCTCCAGGATTCCGGCACAGTCTTCTTTACGCGCTTTTCTCAGGGTTGACATGTGTTTAAGGTTACCCCGGCCGGTGCACCGTAAGTGTCGTACATACGTTCTAAGGTTGAACTCATGATGGGTGGACACCACGCCATGAGCGGCGCAGCCGCATGGCTGGCAATAACGACAAATGTGAGTCTTGGACCGGTGGACCTGGGCTTTGGACTGTTCGACATGAACCAATGGGAAACCCTGGCCGGGGCGATGGTCTGTGCCGGTGCCGCGATGCTTCCGGACGCCGACCACCAGTCGGCGACCATTGCCCGGTCCCTGCCTCCGATTTCCAATGTGGTGACCAAGGTGGTGGCCACTGTGTCCGGGGGACACCGCAATGGCACGCACTCGATTATCGGGATCCTGGCCATTGCCTTGTTGGCCTGGATTGCGGACAAGTGGTCGATGGCCACCGAAGTGTTCGGCGTGGTCTATCCGGGTGCGGCCGTGCTAGCGGTCCTGCTGATCTCCTTCGCCGTGAAAACCATGAAGTTCATGCCGGCAGTGTTCTGTTGGGTCATCGCCCTGGCCGGTGCCGGGTTCGTGGGCGTCAACGCCCCCGATGAGCGGTCCTGGTTCTTCCTGGCCGTGGTGCTTGGCGCCGCCGTGCATATCGTGGGGGACATGCTCACCGTCGGTGGGGTGAACTGGCTGTGGCCAATCAAGATCAGGGCGCCGCGCTGGTTCCGCCGGCTTCCGGTGGTCGGTGGATGTTGGAAGGCCAACGGGCGGATCGCGGTTCCGGTGTTGGGGGAGACCGGATCCAACGCGGAGTGGGTACTGGCCAGTGCATTGACCTCCTATGTGGTGGTCGCCTTGCTGGTTGCCTGACACCTGCCACACCCGGCCGCGACGCGGAACTCGTCCGGAGGGCTGAGGAGCCCTCGATAATGCCGGTGTAAGAGCCTGTCAGATGGATTGTGTAAGACCCCTAGTCAATTGATAGAAAGAGACTAGGAAAACACGATATGACCATCCAGAAAGACCAGGCCGAACAGAGCATGGAAAACGCCTCAGACAT
>NZ_JAPCHW010000003.1 GCF_026107515.2 Glutamicibacter sp. MNS18
GTTGCAGCAGCTGGCCATGGCCTACCCGGAGCGCATCGAGCCGTATTTGAAGTGAGTGTTAAGAAGCCCTGAATAACGGATGTGACTAGGGGCTTACACAAACTTCCTGACAGGCTCCGGTGTAACGGTGGATTGCCCATACTTCGCTGACCGGTCGAGTCGGCGCCGAGGGGAAAAGGTGAACCCGACACGCCACATCCGGTGGGGAGGGATCATGCCACTGAGCCACGGTTACGGGGTGCTGGTCGGCACCCTGCATGACTACTACCGGGACCCGCCCGATAATTACGGCCGTTTCTATCATGGCAACCTCGTGGTGCGGTCCCCTGCCGGCCACTACAAGTGCGCCATTGATGTGGACCCCAAAAACATGCCCAACGGGATCCAGTGGAGAAGCGTGAAAATCCGCGAGCGGGACTTCGCGCGGATCGCGGCATGGCCTGGGGGCTGGCACCCGCTGGTCTCGGAGGAGTCGACCGGTGCGTTGGACTACATCCGGTCCAGGGTGCTGCATCCGCCGTTGCTGGTCCGCACCGTGCGTTGTGACGGGTCGCTTGGCCGGTTGCTTCGCTGGCTGCGATGGAATCCACCATGGAACAGCGGGACCGGTATCCAGGCGCTCACCGAACTGGAACGGACGATCGAGCAGGGCACCCGCTGCTACGTCTTCGGCGAGCCCTTCTCTACCGGGTTGGGAGTGCACAACATCCACCAGAACCAGGGGGACCCCATCGGGGGAGGCTTTGATGAGGAGAACTGGATCTGGCAGGACGGGGCGACGATCGTGGCGAAACCCGATGGGCAATTGGTCGGTTTCCTGAATAAGTTCGCCACGCAGTCCTTCAGGACCGATGACCAGGGGCGGCCGGCATGAGCGGGCCGCGGGGCCAACGAACACCCGTTGGGAGAAGCCGGGCGGTACGTGGGACGATCGCCGCCGCGGTAGTAGCTTCCATCCTGATGCCGGCATTTGCGGGCTGTTCCGTCCGGGGGACAACTTCATTGGACGAACTGGCCAGGACCATGGGAACCAGCGTTGATGACCTGGCGGGGCCGCTGGGCAGGTCCGCCGCCCAACAGGGACGAACGGCCGACGAGTACGCCGAAGCGTTGCTCGACCGGTTCGGGAATCCCGCCGGTCACGCAGGATTCCTGTCCGCCGATACGGCCAGCAGAACCTGCAGTGTCACCATGGACCTGCTGGATCTCGAGGTACCCGACAGGATCACCGCGGAGTGGATGCTGTTCCAGCTCGCGCAGCAGCTGGTTGACGAATACCGGGCTACCGCCCCGGCCCTGCGCAGCGACCTGGAGGAAATCCTCGATACCGTAATCGGGTTACGCGAGCGATTCCGCCAGGGCCAGGACATCACCGTGCAGCTGTGGCTGCTGGCCATCAGAACCTGCGCGGCGGTGCCCCGGTAGCCGGCCCCAGGGTGCCTAGTCCAGCCGCCCCACAGCGGTCACCGTCACCACCGGGAACCCGGCTTCGTCGGAGTCATCCAGCGAGATGGTGGCGTTGATACCCCAGTCGTGGTTCTCCTCGGGGTCGGCGAAGATCTGGCGGACCTCCCAGATCCGGCCGGGCTTCTCCTGCACGATGAACAGCTTGGTACTGCGTGCGGTGGGGCCGTCGTCGATATCCTCGTGTTCCTCGAAATAATCGTCCATGACCGTGGCCCAGGCATCGGCATCGAAACCGTTGTGCCCGTCCAGTTCGCCCAGAGCCCGGTCTTGTTCGTCGGCGAAGAGCTTGACCCGGCGGAACATCTCGTTGCGCACCATCACGCGGAATGCCCGCGCATTGCTGGTCAGCTTCTCCGGGGCCGGCGGGGTGATCTCGGTGTCCTCGTGCAGTTCCCCGCGGGAGAGCTCCTCCCATTCGTCCAGCAGCGAGGAGTCGATCTGGCGGATCATCTCGCCCAGCCACTCAATCAGGTCAACCAGGTCCTCACGCAGCGAATCCTGCGGCACGGTCTGGCGCAACGCCTTGTAGGCATCGGTGAGATAGCGCAGCAACACGCCCTCGGAACGGGCCAGCTGGTAGTACTGCACGAAGTCGCTGAAACCCATGGCGCGTTCGTACATGTCGCGCACCACCGACTTCGGGGCGAGCTCGAAGTCGGCGAGCCACGGGGCGCCCTGGCGGTACTGCTCGAAGGCGGACTCCAGCCGTTCGGCCAGCGGCTGCGGATAGCTGATGGTGTCCAGGATGTTCATCCGCTGGTCGTACTCGATACCGTCGGCCTTCATCTGCGCCACGGCCTCGCCCCGGGCCTTCTTCTCCTGGGCGGAGAGTACCTGGCGGGGCTTTTCCAGGGTCGCCTCGATCACCGAGACCACATCCAGCGCATAGCTGGCCGATTCCGGTTCGAACAGTTCCAGGGCGGCCAGGGCGAACGGGGACAGAGGCTGGTTCAGCGCGAAGTTCTGCTGCAGATGCACGGTCAACGCGTAGTGGTTGCCGTACTGGTCCGGTTCCTTATTGCGCACCACCACTCCGGTGGCCAGCAGCTCACGCAGGATCCCCAGCACCCGCAGCTTCAACTTGCGCTGCGCGGACGGGGTCTCATGGTTCTGGTTCAGCAACCGGCTGATCGTCTCAAAGGTGTTTTCCTCGCGCTCCAGCAGGTTCAGGACCATCGAGTGGGAGACCTGGAAGGAGGACTTCAGGGTCTCCGGAGCGGCGTCCACGATTTTCTCGAAGGTCTTCTCTCCCCAGGTCACGAAACCCTGTGGCGGCTTCTTCTTGGGGATCTGGCGCAGCTTGGATGAACCCTCGCCGTGCTTCTTCACGGCCTTTTCCATGGCCTTGGCATTCTCGATCGCGTGTTCCGGGGCCTGGACCAGTACGGTGCCGGCGGTATCGAATCCGGCCCGGCCGGCCCGGCCGGCGATCTGGTGGAACTCGCGGGCGTTGAGGATCCGGGTGCGGGTGCCGTCGAACTTGGACAGTGCGGTGATCACCACGGTGCGGATGGGCACATTGATGCCCACCCCCAGGGTATCGGTGCCGCAGATGACCTTCAGCAGCCCGGCCTGCGCCAACTGCTCGACCAGCCGCCGGTACTTGGGCAGCATCCCGGCATGGTGCACCCCGATGCCGTGGCGGACCAGCCGGTTCAGGGTCTTGCCGAAGCCGGCGGCGAAACGGAACCCGCCGATCAGCTCACTGATCTTCTCCTTCTCCTCGCGGGTGGCCACATTGATACTCATCAGCCCGGTGGCCCGGTCGATCGCGTCCAGCTGGGAGAAATGCACGATGTAGATCGGGGTCTGGCTGGTGCGGATCAGCTCGTCCACGGCCTCCTGCACCGGCTCCATGGAGTAGTAGAAGTGCAGCGGGATCGGGCGTTCGGTGTGCGCCACCGTAGCGGTCTCCCGCCCGGTGCGCCCGGTGAGCTCCTCCTCGAAGCGGGTGACATCCCCCAGGGTAGCGCTCATGAGCAGGAACTGCGCCTGCGGCAACTCGATCAACGGGACCTGCCAGGCCCAGCCGCGCTGCGGATCGGCATAGAAATGGAACTCATCCATCACCACGGTGTTCACATCGGCCTTGGATCCCTCTCGCAGCGCGATGTTGGCCAGGATCTCCGCGGTACAGCAGATGATCGGGGCATCGGCGTTCACCGAGGAATCCCCGGTGACCATCCCGACATTCTCGGCGCCGAAGATCTTGCACAGATCGAAGAACTTCTCCGAGACCAGCGCCTTGATCGGTGCCGTATAGAAGCTGACCTGGTCCCGGCACATGGCGTAGAAATGCGCCGCAACCGCGACCAACGACTTGCCCGACCCGGTGGGGGTGGCCAGGATGACGTTGTTGCCGGCCACCAGATTCAACGAGGCCTCGTCCTGGGCCGGGTACAGGTTTATGCCGCGTTCGGTCACCCAGCGGCCGAAGGCCTCGTAGATTTCTTCATCGGAAACGTTGGAAGGATCGGCCGGAAGCAAGTCAGTGAGCATCATGATAATTCCAGCTTATCGGTTGCGAACTATGAACCTGCTCTAGGCGTGGTGCGCCGTGCGGCATTAAACTTGAACCATGAAGTGGGATCCAAGCAAGTACACCGAGTTCGCCGATCACCGCGGACGCCCGTATCTGGACCTGATGGCGCGCGTTGACCATCTTGCTCCCAAGAAAATCGTGGACTTGGGGTGTGGACCGGGAAACATGACCAAACGGCTGGCCGAACGGTGGCCCGAAGCCTTGGTCCTTGGCCTCGATTCCTCGCAAACCATGATCGACTCGGCCAACGCCCAGATCAATCTGCCGAACCTGCGCTTCGAATTGGCCGATGCCACCAGCTGGCAGGCCGATGACACCATCGACATGATCTTCTCCAACGCCATGCTGCAGTGGATCCCCGGACACCAGCAGCTATTGAGCCGGTGGCTGGGGCAGATGGACACCGAGGCCGCGGTCGCCATCCAGGTGCCCGGGAATTTCTCCTCACCCTCGCACACGGTGATGCGGGAAGTGGCCGACAGCCAGAAGTGGTCCGGAAAGCTTGGTGGGGTGCTGCGCCACAATGAGGCGGTGGGTGATCCCGCCGACTACCAACGTCTGCTGATTGATGCCGGATACACCGCCGATGTCTGGGAGACCACCTACCACCAGCTGGTGGCCGGTGAGGACCCGATCCTGCAGTGGGTGCGCGGCACCGCGCTGCTGCCGGTCAAGGACGTGCTCAGCGAGGCAGACTACCTGGAATTCGAGGATGACTACCGCCAGGCTGTCGCCGACAAGTACCAGGGCATCGACGTTGCCGGCGGGGCTACACTGACCAATTTCCCGTTCCGCCGCATCTTCATGGTCGGACAGAAGCTGGGCTGATTGCTGCGAGGTGGGAACCATGGGTGCGCTGGTGCCATGGCTTGCAGGGCCACCACATGCCCAAGTGCTGGCCGAACTGCAGTTCGCATTCAACACCGAGTTCGATTCCCCCTGCCCGGATCGGCGGCTGCTGCAATCCCGTCTGTCCCGCATGCTGGCCGGGAACCAGTGCTTTGGCGTAGCCATCGGGGCGCAGGCGGACCCGGCCGGCATGGGGATCATCACGTTGCGGCCCACCATTTATTCGGATGGGCCACTGGGTGTGCTGGACGAGCTCTATATCAAACCCGTCAAACGTGGGACGGGGTTGGGCACCGCACTGCTACGCCTGGCGATCAGCGAATTGCTTGCCCGGGGCGGGGAGGAAATGCATATCAACGTGGATGAAGAGGACATCGATACCCGGCGTTTCTATGTTCGACACGGCTTCCGCAATAGCGAACCGGGTAGCGACCAGCGGATGCTGTTGTACATCCAGGACTTCCCCCGCTCCGGGTGACACGGGCACCGGCAGTTGGCCCAGCCCGTCACCGGGACCCGGTTACCAGCCGCGTTCCTGCCATTCGGCCAGATGCGGGCGCTCGGTACCCAGGGTCGTGGTGCTGCCGTGACCCGGGTAGACCAACGCCTCGTCCGGGTACTTGCCGAACAGCCTTTCGCTGACATCGGCGAACAGCGACATGAAGCGCTGCGGATCCTTCCAGGTATTCCCCACACCGCCTGGGAACAGCGAATCACCGCTGAGGATCACCACCTGGCCGGAGGAATCCTTCACCACATAGGCGATCGACCCCGGGGTGTGGCCGCGAAGGTGCACGCACTCGATGACCACATCGCCCAGGGGCAGCCGGTCACCGTGTTTCACCGGGTGCGTAGTTGCCACCCCGGACTGCTTCTCGATCTCGGCCGCGTCCTCGGCCCCGGCGTAGGTGGGTACCGGGTACGCCTCATGGGCCTGGCCCAGGGCCCGGACATGGTCCCAATGCTGGTGGGTGGTGGCGATGGCCACGATCTCGGGGTCAGGTCCGTCACCCGCCGCGGACTCGATCATTCCGGCAATGGCAGGCCAGTCGTCGGCCGCGTCGACCAGCAGCTGCTTTCCACTGGCTTTCTCGGTCAGCAGGTACACGTTATTGGACATGTCGGACACGCTGATGTGGCGAAGCACCACATCGTGAAGGTTTAGCTCAGTCATACGTCCAGCCTAAGACCCAGAGCACGCCCGAGGCGATAGGCTCGAAATATTCGCCGCAGATCCACCGACGGAAAGGGACGTGCCATGGACAGCCTGGACTTCATCACGATTGACTCCGAAGCCTCGACCGCACCGTACCAGCAGGTCCGGGAACAGATCCTGGGCGCAATCGCCGCAGGGCAACTCGCCCCGGGCACCAAACTGCCCTCGGTGCGGGCTCTGGCCGAAACCCTTTCCCTGGCCACCAACACCGTGGCCAAGGTGTACAAGGAACTCGAAGCCCAGGGAGCGGTGGTCACCCGGGGACGCCACGGCACGATCGTGCAAGCCAGCAGCAACAAGGGAGTCCAGGAAGTCAGCGACGCCGCCGCCGACCTGGCCCGGATCTGCCAGATCTGGAACGTCGACGAGGACAAGGCCGTGCAATACCTGCGCGCCGCCTTCAGCTCCCTGCCCCGGTAGCGGCCACGATCTACCGGCTGTGGATAAGCGCAGCAGGAATTTTCCCCCGGACCTAGGATGAGCCCACTGGTCCAACATGCCGAGGGGGAACACCATGGCCGCCCGTCAACCATCCAGCTCACGAAAATACCTGGCCCTGTCCGTGGGAGCGGCGTTGTCGCTTGCAGCCTGCGTCTCCGCTGCGGATACCGAACGGGTTGAAGCGGAGGAACACCGGATCGCCGCCGAGCAACTGGGCAGTACCCCGGCCACCCTGCTCTGGCAGTCCACAGAGGAGCTGTCCAGCGATGCGTTGATCGTCGACGAGCTGGTGCTCGCCTATGTCCATGACCGTGGAACGCTCCGGCTGCTGGCCCGTGAACTGGAAACCGGTGAAGAACGCTGGCAACGTGAGGCCAGGACGGGGGCGGACCCCACCGGAGTCCGGTTGCAGCTGGAAACAGTCACCCACAACGACGCCCCGACCCTTGCCTTCCTGGAACCGGTAGGCAGCGAAGGCACCGGTGTCGTGGTCATCAACGCGCTCACCGGCCACGCCATCACCTCATGGGGCGAGGACTACTGGGGCAGTCGCCCCAGCTCCTGTGACGGGAGCTGGTGCCTGGACGGCATCAACAACCCCAGCTTCGAGGAGCACACCTGGCGGGATCTGCAACTGGACTGGGACACCGGCCGTTGGGATAGGCTCGACCCTTCGGAGCTGGGCACCCCCAGACCCGAAGGTTCGCGCATCGTGGGGCCGGGCTTGTCCTCCACGGGGGAGCGCGGACCGGGGGAGGAACTACTGGTCTTCGCCAAGGACGGGAGTATCCAGTGGCAACATCCCTACGAGGAGGTCTTCGATTCGCGGTACTCCACGGACTCCGGGTGGCAATGGCAGGGAACGGCGGACCCGGAACGCACCCTCATCGGGGCCGGCTCCCGTTCCCATGCCGTCCGCAGCGAGAGCACCTACCTGCTTGACTGGTCCAAGGACTTCATGACCGTCGGACTCGGCGAGGACACCGGGGACGTATTGTGGCGGTTGCCCGGTGGCCACCCGGAGTGCGGCGGGGCGATCTCGGACTGGGTGCTCGACGGGCGCCGGAGCATGGTGCTGTGCCAGTTCGACAGTGCACTGGGAACCGTGGCCGAGGCCAGCGGGGGCACCCGGGAGCAGAACATCACCGGTCTTGCATGGCGCGCCATGGCCATCGACACCTGGACCGGCAAGGAATTATGGAGCCACCCGATGCCCCCGCTGGAACGCTTCCGCGAACTGATGGCGGGGCAGCGGCGTATCGTCTCGGATAACGACCACGCCTATCTGCCAATGCAGGACGGGTGGCGGGCCATCGAGATCGCCAGCGGCACCCTGAAACAGCCCGCGGAGGTCTACGAACCCACCGTGCTCTGCTCGGTGGAACGCGAGGTTTTCGAATTCGACGATCCGCACGACGAGCAGGGGCGGCACATCACCCTCCCGGCAGCAATCCAACCCTGCGACCGGGAAACCATGGAGCCGGTGGACAGCGTACCGGTGTACCGTGAGTTCCTGCGCGCCGGGTACGGAGACCAGCCACATGTGGCGCTCGCCGGAACGGAAGGACTGCTCGTCTACCGCATGCCGGCGCCGAACCGGGAACCAGCGATGCCGCCGCGCTCGCCGTGATGCCCAGGCGCGGTGAAACTCACCCGGGGATGTGCCCCGGGGCACTCTTATTCGAATCAGTTTTCGATTAGTATGGGCTGGTGGCTATTACTGCAGAGACAACTTCCCTCGATTTATCACGATTGGTCGTCAAGGGTGCGCGTGAGCACAACCTGAAGAATGTCGACCTCGATCTGCCGCGTGATGCGATGATCGTCTTCACCGGGCTGTCCGGCTCCGGCAAGTCCTCGTTGGCGTTCGATACGATCTTCGCCGAGGGGCAACGCCGCTACGTGGAGTCGCTCTCGGCGTATGCGCGCATGTTCCTGGGCCAGGTCGACAAGCCGGATGTGGACTTCATCGAGGGGCTCTCCCCGGCGGTCTCCATCGACCAGAAGTCGACCAGCCGCAACCCGCGATCCACCGTGGGCACCATCACCGAGGTCTACGACTACATGCGCCTGCTGTGGGCGCGGATCGGGCACCCGCATTGTCCCGAATGCGGGGAGCCGATCTCCAAGCAGAGCCCGCAGCAGATCGTCGACCAGCTGCTGGAACTTCCGGCCAAGACCCGCTTCCAGGTGCTGGCCCCGGTGGTCCGCGCCCGCAAGGGCGAGTTCGTTGACCTGTTCGCGGAGCTGACGGCCAAGGGTTTCGCCCGTGCCCGGGTGGATGGCGAAACCATCCAGCTGACCGATCCGCCCAAGCTGGCCAAGCAGTACAAGCACACCATCGAGGTCGTCGTTGACCGGCTGGCGATCAACGACAGCGTGCGCCAGCGGCTGACCGACTCGGTCGAGACCGCGCTGAACCTGGCCGAGGGGCGGGTACTGATCGACTTCGTCGACCTGGAATCCGGGGATCCGCAACGCATCCGGGCGTTCTCGGAGAACCTGGCCTGCCCGAACGAGCACCCGCTGGCCATCGACGAGGTCGAACCGCGCACCTTCTCGTTCAACAACCCCTTTGGCGCCTGCGCCGCCTGTAGCGGCATCGGCACCAAGCTGGAGGTCGACGAGTCGCTGATCGTCCCCGATGACGAGGTGAAGCTTGCCGACGGGGCCATCGCCCCCTGGTCTTTGGGCAAGGCCACCACAGAATACTGGAACCGGTTGATTGAGGGTCTGGGTAACGAGCTGGGTTTCAGCATGGACACCCGCTGGAAGGACCTGCCGGCCAAGGCCCGCAACTCGATCCTCAACGGCAAGGACCACAAGGTGGTGGTCCAGTACAAGAACCGGTTCGGCCGCGAACGCAAGTACTCCACCGGCTTCGAAGGCGTCATCTCCTATGTGCACCGCAAGCACCAGGAGACCGAATCCGATCACGCCCGGGACCGCTACGAGCAATACATGCGCCAGATCCCCTGCCCGACCTGTTCCGGGGCCCGGCTGAACCCGGCCTCGCTGTCCGTGTTGGTGGGCGGCAGGTCCATCGCCGAGGTCTCGGCCATGGACCTGCGCAGCGCCGCGGAATTCATGGCGGGTATCGAGATGTCACCCCGTGAGGCGCAGATCGCCGCCCAGGTGCTCAAGGAAATCGGGGCGCGTATGCGCTTCCTGCTGGATGTGGGGCTGGAGTACCTGACCCTGGAACGTGCAGCGGGGACCCTTTCCGGTGGTGAGGCGCAGCGTATCCGGCTGGCCACTCAGATCGGTTCCGGGCTCGTTGGCGTGCTCTACGTTCTGGATGAGCCGTCCATCGGCTTGCACCAGCGGGACAACCGCCGGCTGATCGATACCCTGATCCGGCTGCGTTCGCTGGGCAATACCCTGATCGTGGTGGAACACGACGAGGACACCATCGCCGAGGCCGACTGGATCGTGGACATCGGACCGGGAGCCGGGGAGCACGGCGGGATGGTGGTGCATTCCGGTTCGCTGGAGGGACTGAAGGACAACGAACTCTCGCTGACCGGCGACTACCTCGCTGGACGCAAGCGGATCGAGATCCCTGGCACGCGCCGCAAGGTCGATAAGAAGCGCATGCTCAAGATCGTGGGTGCCAAGGAGAACAACCTGCAGGACGTGTCTGTCGATTTCCCGCTTGGGGTTTTCACCGCGGTCACCGGCGTCTCCGGGTCCGGCAAGTCCACGCTGGTCAACGACATCCTGTACAAGGTGTTGGCGAACAAGCTCAACGGAGCCAAGCAGGTGCCCGGACGGCACACCCGGGTGCATGGACTGGAACACCTGGACAAGGTGGTGCACGTGGACCAGTCGCCGATTGGCCGCACCCCGCGTTCCAATCCGGCCACCTATACCGGAGTCTTCGACCACATCCGCAAGCTCTTTGCCGAGACCAATGAGGCGAAGTTGCGCGGTTACCTGCCCGGTCGCTTTTCGTTCAACGTCAAGGGCGGGCGCTGCGAGTCCTGCTCGGGCGATGGCACCTTGAAGATCGAGATGAACTTCCTGCCGGATGTGTACGTGCCGTGCGAGGTCTGCCACGGGGCCCGTTACAACCGTGAAACCCTGCAGGTGCTCTACAAGGGCAAGAACATCGCCGATGTGCTGGATATGCCGATCAGCGAGGCCGCCGAGTTCTTCGCCGCGTTCACCCCGATCGCCCGCCACCTGAACACCCTGGTGGATGTGGGACTGGGGTATGTGCGCCTGGGACAGCCGGCCACCACGTTGTCCGGTGGTGAGGCGCAGCGCGTGAAGCTGGCCGCGGAACTGCAGAAACGCTCCAATGGCCGGTCGATCTACGTGCTGGACGAACCGACCACGGGCCTGCATTTCGAGGATATCCGCAAACTCCTGAAGGTGTTGCAGGGGCTGGTCGAGAAGGGCAATACCGTGCTGACCATCGAGCACAACCTCGATGTCATCAAGTCGGCGGACTACGTGATCGACCTGGGCCCGGAAGGCGGCTCCGGTGGAGGAACCATCCTGGCAACCGGCACTCCGGAAGCCGTGGCCAAGGTCTGCGAATCGCATACCGGCCGGTTTCTGGCCGAGACCCTGGGATAGTACCGTGAAGCCGACCCGGACGCACCCCGGGTCGGCTTCACCCTTTAACGGCTTTGTGTCGTCAACAGGCACCGTATATTCCCTGCCATGCATGGATGGCACTGTTCACCCCCAACTCATGCGAGAATTGCTAGGTGATGTTGTCGGTTTCAAATGTGCTTTTCGACCTGGATGGGACCCTGGTGGACCCTGCCGGGGCCATTACTTCCGGTATCCGATTCGCCCTGACGGCCCATGGCCTGCCGGATCCGGGCGAGGAACGAGTCGCCGCTTTGGTCGGTCCGCCCCTGCAAGTCGGGTTGCGTACCCTGGACGGTGTCGACGACAGTAATATCGAGCGGATCATCACCGCCTACCGCAAGCAGTACGCCGAGCAGGGTATGGCGCGGTCGCGGATCTACCCGGGCATCGTCCAGCTGCTGGCCCGCTTGCGTGAATCGGGCATGTATTTGGCCGTCACCACGGCGAAGCCTGAACCCATCGCGCGTCAGTTGCTGGAAATACAGCAATTGGACGGCGCCTTCGACGCGATCCACGGAAATGCCGGCGAAGCCGGGGCCCACGGATCAAGCAAGGCACATATCGTCGCCGCTGCCCTGGACCATGCGCGGCTTGATCAGGATTCCAGTGTTGTGGTGGGAGACCGCTATTATGACTTGGATGCTGCGCGCGATAATCGTTTGCGCAGTATCGGCGTGCGGTGGGGATTCGCCCAGGGGGACGAGCTGGACGACGCGGATTTCGTCGTCAATGACACCGCCGAATTGGCGGCGCTGCTCCTGGCCCCCGAGGAAGCGGCCGCAAGAAGGCAAGTTGAAACCCAGGAAGGCACCAAGTCATGAGCCTGTACACGATGACCCGGTCGTCCATCCGTGTGGGGTTGCACACGATGTGCCGTCCGGAGATCTCAGGACTGCAGAATGTGCCCAAGGACGGTTCGTTCATTGTTGCTTCCAACCACCTGTCCTTCCTGGACTCCATCATCATCCAGGCGTTGACACCCCGCGATGTGGCGTTTTTTGCCAAGGCCGAGTACTTCACCACCCCGGGGGTGAAGGGCAAGGTCATGAAGAACTTCTTCGAGTCGGTGGGTTCCATCCCGGTACAGCGCGGCGAACAGGCCGCCAGCGTGGCTGCCCTGGACTCGCTGGTTGACGTCCTGGACTCCGGAAGTGGCATCGGAATCTATCCGGAGGGGACCCGTTCACGGGACGGAAAGCTCTACCGTGGCCGAACCGGAGTGGGCTGGCTGGCACTGACCACCGGTGCACCGGTGGTTCCCGTCGGACTGGTCGGCACCGAGAAGCTGCAGCCTGCCGGCAAGAAGGGTATCCGCCCGACCAGGTTCTCCATCAGCTACGGTGAACCCTTGTATTTCGAGCAGATGGGACGCAAACATCCACTGCCCGAACGCCGCAAGGCCACCGACCGGATCGTGGATGCCATCGCAGAACTGAGCGGCCAGGAGCGCGTGGAGTCATATAACCAGTTGCCACCGGACGCGAAGTAGCCATGGCGGATCCGGCCAACTACCGCCCGAAAACCTCGGACATCCCCACCAAACCGGGAGTGTACCGGTTCAGGGATGAGCACGGGCGGGTCATTTACGTCGGCAAGGCCCGGGTGCTGCGCAACCGGCTGTCTTCCTACTTCGTCAACCCCGCACGGTTGACCGCCAAGACCCACGCCATGGTCTTCACCGCGGCCAGCGTGGAGTGGACCGTGGTCGCCACCGAGCTCGAGGCGTTGCAGCTCGAGTACACCTGGATCAAGGAATACAACCCCCGGTTCAACATCGTCTTCCGCGACGACAAATCCTACCCCTACCTGGCCGTCACGCTGAACGAGAAGTACCCCAGGGCCCTGGTGATGCGCGGGGACCGGCGCAAGGGCATCAAGTACTTCGGACCGTTCTATCCGGCCAAGGCCATCCGTGAAACCCTGGATACGCTACTGCGCGTCTTTCCGGTGCGCAGCTGCTCACCGGGGGTGTTCAACCGCGCCCAGGCCTCTGGTCGTCCCTGCCTGCTGGGGTATATCGACAAGTGTGCGGCACCGTGCGTGGGCCGGGTCAGCGAGGAAGAGCACCGCAAACTCGCCGAGGACCTGTGCACGTTCATGGGGGGCGAAGCCACCCGGTTCGTCAAGCAACTCGAAGTGAAGATGGCCGAAGCGGTCGCCGAATTGGAGTACGAGCAGGCCGCCAGATACCGCGATGACATCGCCGCGCTCAAACGCGTCTTCGAACGCAACGCCGTGGTGCTGGCCGAAAATACCGAGGCCGATATCTTCGGCATCCACGAGGACGAGTTGGAAGCGGCCGTCCAGGTATTCCATGTCCGGGACGGCAGGATCCGTTCGCAGCGCGGCTGGGTGGTGGAGAAGGTCGCCGACACCACCCCCGAGGAATTCGTGGAACACCTGCTGACGCAGGTTTATGCCGAACACCCGGACCGGATCCCGCGTGAGATCCTGGTGCCGGTGCTACCGGTGGACATCAACGACGTGACCACCTGGCTCTCGGAGCTCCGCGGCTCCAGGGTGTCCCTGCGCATCCCGCAACGCGGTGACAAGGCCGCCCTGGCCGAGACCGTGGTGGAGAATGCCGAGCAGTCATTGCGGCTGCACAAATCCAGGCGTGCAGGGGACATCTCCACCCGGTCGGCAGCCCTGCAGGAGTTGCAGGAGGCGCTGGGCGCCGATGAGGCGCTGCTGCGCATTGAATGCTACGACGCTTCGCACACCCAGGGCACCAACGTGGTGGCATCGATGGTGGTTTTCGAGGATGGGCTTCCGAAGAAAAGCGATTACCGTAAGTTCTCGATCACCGGGGATGCCGCACGCGACGATACCGCGAGCATGTACGACGTGATCCATCGCCGCTTCACGCGGTACCTGAAGGACAAGGTGGATGCCAAGACCTTTGTCAGCGGTGCCGTGGAAGGTTCCGAGACCGAGGTGAAGAAATTCGCCTATCCGCCCTCGCTGGTGATCGTTGATGGCGGGCCCCCGCAGGTGGCTGCCGCGCAACGGGCCCTGGACGACCTGGGCATTGACGATATCCCGGTGGTCGGGCTCGCCAAGCGCCTGGAGGAACTATGGCTTCCGGAGGACCCGTTCCCGGTGATTCTCCCGCGTGCCTCGGCCGCGCTCTACCTGGTGCAGCGACTTCGCGATGAGGCGCACCGTTTTGCCATCACCTTCCACCGCTCAAAACGGTCCAAGTCGATGATCGAATCCGAGCTGGACAAGATCCCGGGGCTGGGTAAGGCCAAACAGGAGGCCCTGCGCAAGCACTTCGGGTCGATGAAGAAGATCCGTGCGGCCAGCCTCGACGAGCTGATGCAGGTCAAGGGCGTGGGCGAGAAACTGGCCCGCACCATCAAAGATTCCTTGGAAGGTGCGTCATCAGGTGCGGTCAACATGACGACCGGGGAAATTCTGGACTAGCCTTAACCACATGACGGTCGAGTATGAGACAGTAAAGCCTCCCGAATCCGAGCTGGTGATTGTCACCGGGATGTCCGGTGCGGGTCGAACCACCGTGGCCCATGCCCTGGAAGACCTGGGCTGGTATGTGGTGGAGAACCTACCGCCATCCATGCTGGGCATGCTCACCGAACTGATGAGCCGTTCGCAAGGCGGGCTGCCCAAGCTTGCCGTGGTCATGGACGTTCGCTCCAAGGACCTGTTCCCCGAGATCCGCGAGGCCCTGACGGCGCTGACCGCCGGGGGAGTGGGATACCGGCTGTTCTACCTCGACGCCCAGGATGATGTGCTGGTCCGTCGCTTCGAGCAGGGCCGGCGGCCCCACCCGTTGCAGGGTGACGGGCGGATCGTGGACGGCATCAAACGCGAACGTGATGTCACCGCGCTCTTGCGCGAGGCCGCCGAGGTGATCCTGGACTCCTCGGAGATGTCCGTGCACGACCTGGCCCGCTCGGTCAACGAGCTGTTCAGCGATTCCGGTCCGGTGATCCTGCGGGTGAATGTGATGAGCTTCGGCTTCAAGTACGGATTGCCTACCGATGCGAACTACGTGGCCGATGTGCGGTTCATTCCCAACCCGCATTGGGTTCCGGAGCTGCGCCCCAAGACCGGACGCGATGTGGAGGTCTCCGACTACGTGCTCGGTCACCCCGGAACCGAGGAGTTCATCACCAACTACCTGCGCTCCCTGGAACCGGTGTTCGACGGTTACCGGCGTGAGAACAAGCACTACGCGACCATCGCCGTGGGATGCACCGGCGGCAAGCACCGCTCGGTGGCCACGGCCATCGAGCTCGGCCGCCGGCTGGCGCAGCTTCCCAGCGTGCGGGTCAACGTCACACACCGAGACCTGGGTCGCGAGTAGGGCAGGGGAAGACCGTGGCTTTTGCAACCGGACCGATCCCCGTACAGGGGCTGACCCGAGACAATTCGTCATATAACCCCTCGGTTGTCGCTCTCGGAGGTGGACACGGGCTGTCCGCATCGCTGACCGCTCTGCGCCGCCTGACCACCGTGTTGACCGCCATCGTCACCGTGGCGGATGACGGGGGAAGTTCCGGGCGGTTACGCGAGTCCTTCCCGGTGCTGCCACCGGGGGACCTGCGGATGGCCTTGGCCGCCCTGTGTGACGACAATGACTGGGGGCGGACCTGGCGTGATGTCATGCAGCACCGATTCGAGGCGAAGCTCAACGACACCGAACCGCTGAACGGGCACGCCGTGGGCAATCTGCTGATCCTGGCCCTGTGGGAACTGCTGGACGATCCGGTGGCCGGCCTGCGTTGGGCCGGTGCGCTGCTCGGCGCCCGCGGCCAGGTCCTGCCGATGAGCACCGTGCCGTTGACCATCCATGGGGAGGTCCTGCAGGCAGGGGAGCAAGGCAACCTGGTCCGCGGGCGGATCAGCGGGCAGGCCGAGCTGGCCAAGGCCGGGAGCAACGCCCTGGTGACCAATGTCCGGGTCGAACCGGAGGGGGCCCCGGCCTGTATCGAGGCGTTGGAGGCCATCGACCTGGCCGACTGGGTCATCCTCGGCCCGGGGTCCTGGTACACCTCGGTCCTGCCCCACCTGCTGTTGCCCGAAATGCGTGGCGCGATCGCCTCGACCACGGCGAAGAAGTTGCTGACCATGAACCTGTCGACCAATACCGCCGAAACCGGTGGCATGGATGAAACGGCGCATCTGGAAGTGCTGGCCAGGTACGCTCCGGAAGTCAAATTCGACGCCATTATCGCCGACGAACACACGATTGTGAACCGCGAACGATTTGAGCTAGCAGCACAAAAGCTGGGGGCCCGGGTCTTTTTCGGTAGAGTAGGACTATCCGACGGTCGTGCTGTTCACGACCCGTTGCGACTCGCGGCGGCCTATCATGAGGTATTCACCGCCATCGGTTCGTAGGATGAAGAACCATGTAAGGGAGTTTGATTCATGGCATTGACGGCTTCCGTCAAAGACGAGCTGTCACGGGTAGAGATCCGCAAGCCCTCGGTCCGCAAGGCCGAGGTGTCCACCATGCTGCGTTTCAGCGGCGGCTTGCATATCGTGTCCGGACGAATTGTGATCGAGGCAGAGGTCGACCTGGCCGCTACGGCGCGCCGGCTGAAACTGGCGATCTCGGAACTGTACGGGCATGACGCGGAAATCGTGATGGTCACCGGCTCCGGCATCCGCAAGGGCAGCCGGTATATTGTGCGTGTGGCCAAGGACGGCGAGGTCCTGGCCCGGCAAACCGGGCTGTTGGACGCGCGCGGACGGCCGGTGCGCGGCCTACCCTCGGTCATCGTCAACGGTTCAACGGCCGACGCTGAAGCGGTATGGCGCGGTGCCTTCCTGTCCCACGGGTCATTGACCGAACCCGGACGCAGCTCCGCACTGGAAATCACCTGCCCCGGTCCCGAAGCGGCGTTGGCCTTGGTGGGCTCGGCCCGCCGGCTGGACATCACCGCCAAGGCGCGGGAAGTACGCGGGGTGGACCGTGTGGTGATCCGCGATGGCGATGCCATTGCCCAGCTGCTGACCCGCATGGGTGCACATGATGCGCTCATGGTGTGGGAAGAACGGCGGATGCGCAAGGAAGTGCGTGCCACGGCCAACCGGCTGGCCAATTTCGATGACGCGAACCTGCGCCGCAGTGCGCAGGCCGCCGTGGCTGCCGGGGCACGTGTTGAGCGTGCGCTGCAGATCCTGGGGGACGAGGTGCCCGAGCACCTGCGCTACGCCGGGTTGCTCCGGCTGGAGCACAAACAAGCCTCATTGGATGAGCTCGGCCGCATGGCCGAACCGCCGATGACGAAGGACGCCATCGCAGGTCGGATCCGCCGCTTGTTGGCCATGGCCGACAAAAAAGCCGGTGATTTGGGAATACCTGGGACTGAGTCCAGCGTTCCAGTAGACGCACTGGAACAGTAAGTGTCCCCGCGGGCACGGAAGAGTCCGCGGAGATTCATCCGATTGACAAGATTGAGGAGAATCATGGCTGTTTATTCGCTGCCTGAACTGCAGTACGACTACGCCGCCCTGGAGCCGAACATCTCGGCTCGCATCATGGAGCTGCACCACTCGAAGCACCACGCGGCCTACGTTGCCGGTGCCAACTCGGCGCTGGAGCAGCTGGCTGAGGCCCGCGAGAAGGGCGCCTTCGGCAACATCCCGAAGCTGTCCAAGGACCTGGCCTTCCACCTCGGCGGACATACCAACCACTCGATCTTCTGGAACAACCTGTCCCCAGAAGGCGGCGACAAGCCCGAGGGCGAGCTGGCCGCGGCCATTGACGAGTTCTTCGGCTCCTTCGACGGGTTCCGCGGGCATTTCGACGCCGCCGCACTGAGCCTGCAGGGTTCGGGCTGGGCCGTGCTGGCCTACGAGCCGATCGGCGGCCAGCTGGTCATCGAGCAGCTCTACGACCAGCAGGGCAACATCCCGGTGGCCACCACCCCGCTGCTGATGCTGGACATGTGGGAGCACGCCTTCTACCTGGACTATGTCAACGTCAAGGCCGACTACGTCAAGGCCTTCTGGAATATCGTGAACTGGGCCGACGTCCAGGCACGCTTCGAGGCCGCCCGCAACGGCGCCACCTCGCTGGTAGTTCCAGGAAAGTAGCAAATTCAGGCAGTTAGCTGTCTCACATCCGCGCCTTGGTGGCGTAGTATGTTAACAATGTGTTTCCGGGCCCCGGTTCTCCGGGGCCCGGAAACACGGCACAACGGAGTGTCCTTCAAATGAAAGGCCACTTCCGTTAGCACACGGCAAGTGGCATTAACATCCCCATTTAGAGGAGATAGTCACGTGACAACCCGTGTTGGAATCAATGGTTTCGGTCGTATCGGACGCAATTACCTGCGTGCGGTCCTGGCAAGCAGCGCCGACATCCAGATCGTCGCCGTCAACGACCTTGGTTCAATCGACGCGTTGGCCCACCTGGTGAAGTACGACTCCGTGCTCGGCGTTCTCGCCCAGCCGGTCAGCGTCGAAGAGAACTTCATCATCGTCGGTGAACAGCGCATTCAGGTCCTGTCGGACAAGCACCCGGAAAACCTGCCGTGGGGTGAAATCGGTGTCGACGTGGTTCTGGAATCCACCGGCCACTTCACCAAGGCTGCGGGTGCCCAGAAGCACCTGGACTCCGGCGCCAAGAAGGTCATCATTTCCGCGCCGGCCAAGGGCGAGGACATCACCATCGTGATGGGTGTGAACGACCAGAAATACGATCCGGCCAATCACCACATCATCTCGAACGCCTCCTGCACCACCAACTGCCTGGCCCCCGTGGCCAAGGTGCTCAACGAGGAATTCGGGATCATCGACGGTCTGATGACCACCATCCACGCCTACACCGCCGACCAGCGGCTGCAGGATGCCCCGCACAAGGATCCCCGCCGTGCCCGTGCCGCGGCACTGAACATGATCCCCACTTCCACCGGTGCCGCCAAGGCCATCGGCAGCGTGCTGCCGGAGCTGAAGGGCAAACTCAACGGCTACGCCATGCGGGTTCCGGTTCCGACCGGTTCGGCTACCGACCTGACCGTGAACCTGGCCCGTGAGGCCAGCGTCGCGGAGATCAACGCCGCCTTCGAGAAGGCCGCAGCCGAGGGACGTCTGGCGCCGTACCTGCAGTACTCGACCGATCCGCTGGTCTCCACGGATATCGTGACCAACCCGCACTCGGCCATCTTCGACTCCGGACTGACCACCGTGATCGGCAATACCGTCAAGGTGCTGGCCTGGTACGACAACGAGTGGGGGTACTCGTCGCGACTCGTTGACCTGACTCAATTCGTGGGTTCAACCCTGTAGTCGGATAACCTAGAGACATGACTTCCCACACTCTCGACGAATTGATCGCCGATGGTGTCCGTGGACGGCACGTTCTGGTCCGTAGCGACCTGAACGTGCCGTTGGACGGTGCCACCGTAACCGATGATGGGCGCGTACGCGCGTCCCTTCCAGTGCTCACCAAACTCACCGAAGCCGGTGCCAAGGTGATCGTCATGGCCCACCTCGGCCGCCCCAAGGGTGCCGTGGATCCCAAGTACTCGATCGCCCCGGCCGCCCACCGGTTGAACGAACTGTCCGATTTCGAAGTGGTCATCGCCGAGGATGTCGTAGGCCCCTCGGCCCGGCAGGCCGCGGCCGACCTGGCCGAAGGCAGCGTGCTGGTCATTGAAAACGTGCGTTTTGATGCCCGCGAGACCGCCAAGGACGACACCGAACGTGCCCAATTCGCCGCCGAACTGGCTGGCCTGACCGGGCAGAACGGCGCCTACGTCAACGACGCCTTCGGCGCGGTGCACCGTAAGCACGCCTCCGTATACGACATCGCCTCGGTGCTGCCGGCCTACCAGGGCGACCTGGTGGCCACCGAGGTCAAGGTCCTCAAGACCCTGACCGAGGCACCGAAGCGACCCTATGTGGTGGTGCTGGGCGGTTCGAAGGTGTCGGACAAGCTGGCAGTGATCGATAACCTGCTGGGCAAGGCCGATCAGCTGCTGATCGGCGGCGGCATGGCCTTCACGTTCCTCAAGGCCCAAGGGCATGCCGTAGGCGGTTCGCTGCTGGAAGAGGACCAGGTGGCCACGTGCCAGGAATACCTGACCCGCGCCGAGAAGCTCGGTTGCGACATCATCATCCCGTCCGACGTCGTGGTAGCCGAGAAGTTCGCCGCCGACGCCGCCTACGAGGTGCTTGACGCGGAGAAGATCGAGGAAGCCAGCTTCGGGTCGACCGGGCTGGGCCTGGATATCGGACCGAAGACCGCCGAACTGTTCGCCAGCTACATCACCAGCGCCAATACCGTGTTCTGGAACGGGCCAATGGGCGTCTTCGAGATTCCGGCCTTTGCCGAGGGCACCCGCCGGGTGGCCGGAGCCCTGGCCGAGTCGGAAGCCTTCAGCGTGGTCGGTGGTGGCGATTCGGCCGCCGCGGTGCGCACGCTGGGTTTCGCGGATGACGACTTTGGACATATCTCAACCGGTGGCGGCGCGTCACTGGAATACCTTGAGGGCAAAACCCTGCCGGGTGTTGCCGCTCTGGAAGGCTAGTTAATGACCATTTCGCAAAATGGAAAGTTCGTCCGCCAGCCGCTGATTGCCGGTAACTGGAAGATGAACATGGACCACATCCAGGGCATCACCCTGGTGCAGAAACTGGCGTGGACCCTGAAGGACAACCAGCATGACTACGATCGTGCCGAGGTTGCCGTCTTCCCGCCGTTCACCGATATCCGTGGGGTGCAGACGCTGACCCTGGGGGACAAGCTGGACATCGTCTACGGTGCCCAGGACCTGTCCGCCCAGGACTCGGGAGCATACACCGGCGAGATCTCCGGACAGTTCCTGGCCAAGCTGGGTTGCAGCTACGTGTTGGTCGGGCACTCCGAACGCCGTGAATACCACAACGAGACCGACGCGGTGGTGGCCGGCAAGCTGGCCGCCGCCTACCGTCACGGGCTCACTCCGGTGTTGTGCATTGGCGAGGGCCTGGAGAAGCGCCAGGCAGGCGAGCATGTGGCCTATACCCTGGAGCAGCTGGATGGGTCGCTGGACGGCATCACCGCCGACCAGGCGACAACCCTGGTCATCGCCTACGAACCGGTGTGGGCCATCGGCACGGGTGAGGTGGCCGGTCCCGCCGATGCGCAGGAAATGTGCGCCGCGATCCGTGCGGCCCTGGCCGAGCGTTACGGCACCGAGGTCTCCGAATCGATTCGACTGCTCTACGGTGGTAGCGTGAAAGCTGCAAATGCGGCAGCCATCATGCGTGAACGCGATGTGGACGGAGTCCTGGTCGGGGGTGCGAGCCTGGAGGCTGAAGAGTTTGCTAATATTGTTAGGTTCGAGCATCACCTCGTGACCGACTGAATCCTAGATAAGGAACCGACGTAGTGGATATCATCCAGATTGTTCTGCAGGTACTGCTGGGCATTACCAGTGTCCTGTTGACCATGTTGATCCTGCTGCACAAGGGACGCGGTGGCGGTATGTCGGATATGTTCGGTGGCGGTGTGACCTCGTCATTGGGTTCCTCCGGCGTAGCCGAACGTAACCTGAATCGCGTCACTATCGTGCTGGGCCTGACTTGGGCTGCGGTGATCATCGGATTGGCGTTGATCATGCGTTTCAGCATCGAATCCTAGGCACAGAGGACTTGTAAGAGCATCGGGGGCTTCCGGAGTGGAAGCCCCCGATGCTCTTTAACCGCAGGTGCGTGGCCATCGGAAGGTGATTCGGGGGCGTGCCAGCATTCCCACCGGTGGCGGCATCCGGCAGGCGGGGTGTCCCGAAGGGAAATCCCCGTCGCGCATGGTCGATTCCCGTGCCCCGGGTGGCGCGGGAATCGGGTCGAACCTAGCTCGAATCGGTCGGGTGATGGTGTCGCGGCTTGGTTCTTGGTGGTCTGCCGGCCAGCATCCGCGCATAAAATGACGGTGCCATGGCGGCCAACAGGCAAAAGACGCCGAATCCGGTTCGGCCTGCGAGCAAACTGAAAATACCTATCACCGCGATGGATCCCTGGAGCAGCATCATTGTTTTCGGGTTCATCTGCGATACACCCCCTGGTGCCCTATATGGTCTTTCCACGTTACCGGAGAAACGCCGCCCAAGACAGCATCGGGCGCAATTAGCAGGAAGAGGTGGGGGTTGGCCTGTTGGCTACGGGGTTCCGGATGGGGTTTGTGGTGAAGGATCATCCATCGGGTGCACGAGCCTCCGTGCCAGCGGCACGAGGATTCCGATCAGCAGGAACAGCACACCGAGTTCGGTACGCCCACTGAGCAGGCAGAAGATCGCCATCAGACCGATCAGGAGCTTGAACCACTGGGTGGAAATGGTGTCCATGCCTTCTCGTCCTTCGTCGTACCCGATGTTCTGCCCCCAGCATAGGATGTTGCGCGGTAACGATCAGCGGATTCCCCAGGGAATACGGGTTAACCCCACAAGCATTGCTGTCGGCCAATCCGGTGCCCCGGGACGCGGCAGACCCCGGCCGGCGTTCCCATCGGGAACGCTGACCGGGGTCTGGGCAAGCCTGGAGGGCTACAGCAGGGCGGCGGCCGCACGGTCGACCAGCCAGCGGGTGGCGTCGGTACCCTTCACGGCACTGGCCGGCACCGCCCGCTCATCAACCCGGTGCTGGGCTGCGGCGAGGGCCGGGGCCTTTTCGCCCCCGGCGACCAGCAGCCACACCTCACGCGCGGTATTGATGGTTCCCATGGTCAGCGATACCCGGTCGGCCGGAGGCTTGGGCGAGTCGTGTACCGCGATGGCACCCAGCTCATCGGAACGGGTGTGGTTCGGGAAGAGCGAGGCCACATGCGAGTCCGGGCCCATGCCCAGCATCAGCACGTCGAAGGCAGGGCTGGCTGCCCCGGTGGGGGCCTCCTCGCGCAACAGGGCACGGTAGGCGTCCGCCGCGTCCTGCGCGCTGGGGTACTCATCGGTGGACCCCATCTCATGAACGTTGTCGCGGTCCAGACCCAACGCGTCCAACTCGGCGAACAGCACTTCGGCCTGTCCGGCGTTCCGGTCGGCGGAGCCGCGGGCGACAAATCGCTCGTCACCGAACCAGAAGTGGACCAGCGACCAGTCCACCGACTTGCGGGCCGGATTGACCGCCACGGCGGCCAGTGCCGCAATCCCCAGGCTGCCGCCGGTAAGCACCACATGGGCCACCCCGCGGGTGGAGATGGCATCCAGGACCGAGGTGATCAGCCGGGCGGCCACCGCATGGGCGGTGGCTTCCATGTCCTGGTGGATGACGATCTGTCTAGCGATCACTGGGCTCGATACTCCTCAGGTTGGTTAGGTGCAATCCTCGGGTGACAACTTCACCGAAGACATCGTCGGCATCCAGCCGGCGCATTTCCTCGGCCAGGCAGTCCGCGTTCGGGCGGCGGGGCAGGGAGATCCGCTGCGGGGCGCTGCCCGGCAGGTACAGGTGGGCGACCTCACCCGAGGGCCGGGAGAGTTCCACATCCCCGTCGACCCGGGCCAGACGCACACTGGACAGGCCCCCGGTGGACTTGTCGGCCGCGATGGTCACCGGTACCTCAAGGCACATGGTCAGCCAGGCGGCCAGCAGCGTGGTCGAGGGGGAGTTGGCAGAGCCCTTGACGGTGATGTTCTTCAGGCCCTTGGTGCCGATCAGGTCGATGATGCTGGCCAGCTGGGCGCGCCACAAGGTGATACGGGTCCAGGCCAGGTCCGAATCCCCGGCCTGGTAGGTCTTCGAGCGTTGGAAGAGCGCCGCCGACGGATCGGGGTCCTCGGCCGAATCGGTGATCCGGCGGTGGGCGAGCTTGCCCAGCGGAGTCCTGGCCGGATCCTCGGGAACCCCGTGCGGCCACCAGGCCACAATGGGGGCGTCGGGCAGCAGCAACGCCGAGATCAACGCCTCATCGGCCAGCATATTCGGGCCGCGCGTGCGCATCACGATGACCTCGGAGGCCCCGGCATCACCACCGACGCGGATCTGCACATCCAGCCGGTTCCCGCCGCTCACCGGGCCGCGCACCACCACGATCACCCGGCAGGGGTGTTCACGACTGGCCAGGTCCGCGGCGTCGATGGCCTTCTCGGCGAAGCCCTCGCGGGTGATGACCACCAAGGTCAGTACCCGCGACAGGGCCGAGGCCCCGTGGGTGCGTCGGGCCGAAATCAGCTTCTTGGCCACCTGGCTGGTGGTGGTATTGGGAAGATCGATCATCATGGGCGGCGCCATGTCCTTCCGTCTCGGGCCATCAGCTCGTCGCTTCCGGCTGGACCCCAGGAACCGGGGTGGTACGGTTCGGGCTGTGCTTCCAACCCGGCCCAGTACTCCTCGAACGGATCCAGGATCCGCCAGGATTGCTCGACCTCCTCGTGCCGGGGGAACAACGGCGGTTCGCCGAGCAGCACGTCGAGGATCAGGCGTTCGTAGGCTTCGGGGGAAGACTCAGTGAAGGCATTTCCATAGCCGAAGTCCATGGTCACGTCGCGGATCTCCATCTGGGTGCCGGGCACCTTGGAGGAGAAGCGGATGGTGGCCCCCTCATCGGGTTGCACGCGGATCACGATGGCGTTCTGCCCGAATTCGTCGTCCTTGTGGTCGGTGAACAGCAGATTGGGGGCGCGTTTGAAAACCACCGCGATCTCCGTGACACGGCGTCCCAGGCGTTTGCCTGCCCGCAGGTAGAACGGGACCCCATCCCAGCGTCGGGTGTTGATGTTCAGCCGGATGGCGGCATAGGTTTCGGTTTTGGACTCGGGGTTGAACCCCTCCTCGTCCAGGAAACCGACGACTTCCTCGCCGCCCTGCCAACCGGAGGTGTACTGGCCGCGCGCGCTGGCCGCTCCCAGGTCCCCGGGCAGGCTGACCGCGGTCAGCACCTTTTCCTTTTCGGCGCGCAGGTGGTCGGCGTCGAAGGAAATCGGCTCCTCCATGGCGGTCAGGGCCAGCAGCTGCAACAGGTGGTTCTGGATGACGTCGCGCGCCGCGCCCACCCCGTCGTAGTAACTGGCCCGTCCGCCGATGCCGATATCCTCGGCCATGGTGATCTGCACATGATCGACGTACTTGTTGTTCCACAACGGTTCGAACAGCTGGTTGCCGAAACGCAGAGCCAGCAGGTTCTGCACGGTTTCCTTGCCCAGGTAGTGGTCGATCCGGAACACCGCGTCCGGCGGGAAGACCGATTCGACGATTTCGTTCAGTTCGCGGGCACTGGCCAAATCATGGCCGAAGGGCTTTTCGATCACCACCCGCTCCCAGCCGGGGTTGGCCTCGTTGGCCAGGTGGTGTTCGGAGAGCTTCTGGCAGACCACATCGAACCAGCTCGGCGGGATGGAGAGGTAGAAGGCGTGGTTGCGTCCGGTGTTTCGGGTGCGGGCCAGCTCATCCAGGGTCGTCGAGAGCTGCTCGTAGGCCCCGTCGTCGTCAAAGGCACCGGAAATGAACCGCATCCCGCTGGCCAGTTGTTCGAACACCGTCTCGTTGAAGGCGGTGCGCGCGCTGGCCAGGATCCATTCGCGGGCCTGGTCCGCGAAATCCTGGGCCGACCAGTCACGCCGGCCGAAGCCGACAATGGCGAAGTTGGGTGGTAACAGTCCGCGGTTGGCCAGGTCGTAGACCGCCGGCATCAATTTCTTGCGGGCGAGGTCGCCGGTGATCCCGAAGAACACCAGCGCGCCCGGACCGGCGATGCGGTTAAGCCGCCGGTCGCGGACGTCGCGTAGTGGATTGCTCATGTGTTCCTAGCTCACTGCCTCGATCAGCTGGCGGATTCCTGCTGCCCGGTCGGTCAGATGCAAACGCAGCAGCGGACGGCCATGTTCGGCATCGGTCAGCACCTTGGCATCTCCCGAGGCCTGGGCGGCAATCAACCCGGCGAATCCGAAGTTCTGGCCGGGGATCCGCACATCAGCCTGGCTGTCGCCGGTAATCTGCAGGTAGACGCCCTGGCGGGGTCCGCCCTTGTGGTACTGGCCGGTGGAGTGCAGGAAGCGCGGACCCCAGCCGAAGGTGACCGGGCGACCGGTCATCGTCGCCAACAGGTCGCGCAACGCCTCCAGGTCCTTGTCCCCGTCGCGGTCCAGGTAGGCCTGGATCGCCAGGTAGCCGTCCGCCGGCAGCTGTGAAGCCAGCGACCGGATTGCCTCCACCACCGTGGTGCCGTGCGCACCGTGGATCTGCACGGAGCCGTCCACGGCATCGGCCGCGCCGGCCGGCGGTGCATCCAGCAACGAGCGGGCCGCGGTCTTGGCCGCTTCCACATCGGGCTGGTCGAACGGGTTGACCTCCAGCAGGTAGCCGGCCACCGCGGTGGCGTACTCGAAGATCAGGAAGGCGGCGCCCAGCGGTGCGGAGAAATGGATGGCGGTGGCATCCTCGTCCACCTCCTGCGGCAGTTCCCCGTAGAGGTAGAGCGGCAGGATATCGGATGCCGGTTGCTTCAGCTCCGGGGCACCGGGATGCGCCACGACCGGCAGCACCCCCTTGCCGAGCTTTCCGGTGGATTCGGCGATCAGCTGTTCGGCCCAATCGCCGAATCCGGCCACCGTGTCACCGAGGGCTGCGAAGACCAGCTTGTCCCGGCCCTCGGTGACCATTGCGGCCCCCAGATGCAAGGCCAGGTTGTCTTCGTCATTTTCGCCCAGCAGGTCGGCAACCAGGCCGGCCTCCTCCAACAACACGTCGATGTCCGCGCCGGCCAGGCCCGAGGGCACCAGTCCGAAGGCGGTCAGTGCCGAGTATCGGCCGCCCACATTGGGATCGGCGGTGAAGACCGCGCGCACCCCCGCGCGGTCATCCAGCGGCGAACCGGGATCGGTCACCAGTACCAGCCGGGTGGCAGGGTCGATGCCGGCGGCCTCGAAGGCCGCGGTGAAGGCGCGGCGCTGCGAGTCGGTTTCCACGGTGGAACCGGATTTGGAAGCCACCACCACGACGGTGTGTTCCAAGTCCTCGGCCAGGATGCCGGAAACCATCTGCGGATCGGTGGTATCGCAGACCACCAGATCCACCCCGTCGTGGGCGGTGATCACCTCGGGAGCCAGCGAGGAACCTCCCATGCCGCACAGCACAATTCGGGTCAGGCCCTCCTGGACCAGCTCGTCACGCAGGTTCAGGATCGCCGGGACCAGCTCCTCGGCGGTGTCGAAGGGGTTGGTCCAGCCCAGCCGGATCGAGGCCTCGGGCTGCGCCTCGGGACCCCACAGGCTCGAATCCCGGGCAGCGATGCGGCTGCCCACCTGATGGTGCAGCAGCTGCGGCAGGTACTGTTCGACCGCGGCCAGGGCGGCCCCGGAGGTCACCAGGCCCAGTTCCATTTACTTGGCCTCCTTGAGCGCCACGGCCATATCCTCAAGCAGTTCGTTCCAGGCGTCTTCGAACTTCTTGACACCCTCGACTTCCAGCAGCTCGACGATTTCGTTGTAGTCGATGCCCAGGGCCGCGAGCTTGTCCAGCACCCGGTTGGCCGCATCGTAGTTCCCGGCGATCGCGTTGCCGCGCACCTGGGCTTCGGCGGCGGTGGCATCCAGGGTCTTTTCCGGCATGGTGTTCACCGTCTGCGGGGCGACCAGCTCGGTGACATACAGGGTGGACGGGTACGCCGGATCCTTCACACCGGTGGAAGCCCAGAGCGGGCGCTGCACATTGGCGCCGGCCGCGGCCAGCACCTCGAAGCGCGCGGTGGCGAACTGTTCCTCGAAGACCTGGTAGGCCAGACGGGCATTGGCCACCCCGGCCTGGCCGCGGACCGCGGCGGCCGCGTCACTGCCGATGGCATCGAGCCGCTTGTCGATCTCGGTATCCACCCGGGAGACGAAGAAGGAGGCGACCGAGTGGATCCTGGACAGGTCCAGCCCGTTGCTCTGGGCCTTTTCCAGACCGATCAGGTACGCGTTGATGACCTCGCGGTAGCGTTCCAGCGAGAAGATCAGGGTGACGTTCACGCTGATGCCCGCGGCGATGGTCTCGGTGATCGCTTCCAGTCCGGCCTGCGTGGCGGGGATCTTGATCAGCACGTTCTCGCGGTCCACCCGCTCGTACAGGGCCTTGGCCTGCGCAATGGTCTGCGCGGTTTCGTGGGCCAGACGTGGGTCGACCTCGATCGAGACGCGGCCATCCACCCCGTTGCTGGCCTCATAGACCCCACGGAACAGGTCGCAGGCCGCGGCCACATCGTCACTGGTGATCTCGGTGATCGCCGCTTCCACTGACTTGTCACGGTGCTCGGCGATGGCCGTGCCGTAGACCTCGGCGTTGGCCAGGGCGGCGGCGAAGATCGCCGGGTTGGTGGTGACTCCGGTGACGTTCTTCTCCGTGATCAGCTGGGCCAATGAACCGCTGGTGAGCCGTTCACGGGAGAGGTCGTCAAGCCAGATCGAGACACCGGCATCGGATAGCGCCTGGGTGTTGGGATTGCTCATGGGTAACAGGTTTCCTTACTTCGCGACTTTGTGAGCGGCGGCGACAACGGCTTCGGTGGTGATCCCGAATTCGCTGTAGAGCTTCTTGTAATCGGCCGAGGCGCCGAAGTGGTCCAGCGAGATGATCTCGCCGGCCGCGCCGACGATCTCGCGCCAGCCCATGGCCACGCCGGCTTCCACCGAGACGCGTGCGGTGATCGCGGCCGGCAGCACCTCTTCGCGGTAGGCCGGGTCCTGCTTGGCGAACCACTCGTGGCTAGGCATCGAGACCACGCGGGCGGCGATGCCCTCGGCGGCCAGCTGTTCGCGGGCGGCCACGGCCAGTTCGACCTCGGAGCCGGTGGCGATGAGGATGACATCCGGGGTCACCTCGGCGCCTTCGCGCACGGCCTCGGCCAGGATGTAGGCGCCCTTCAGGGTTCCGGCGGCCGGACGGAAGCCCTCGGCGGTGCGGTCGTAGACCGGCAGGTTCTGCCGTGAGAGCACGATTCCGGCGGGGGTGTCCTTCAGCTGCAGGATGCCCTGCCAGGCGTAGGCCACCTCGTTGGCGTCACCGGGTCGGACCACGTCGAAGTTCGGGATGGCGCGCAGGCTGGCCAGCTGCTCCACCGGCTGGTGGGTCGGACCGTCCTCGCCCAGGCCGATCGAGTCGTGCGTCCACACGAAAATCGAGGGCACACCCATCAGCGCGGCCAGGCGGATGGCCGGACGCTGGTAGTCCGAGAAGATCAGGAAGGTGCCGTTGAAGGCGCGGGTGGGGGAAGCCAGCACGATGCCATTGGTGATCGACGCGGCGGCGTGCTCGCGGATACCGAAGTGCAGGACCCGGCCGTAGGGGTCGGCGCTCCAGCTGTCGGTGGAGCGCTCGACCGGGGCGAAGGACTTGGCGTTGGTGATCGTGGTGTTGTTCGAACCGGCCAGGTCGGCCGAACCACCCCAGAGTTCGGGAAGCACGTCGGCAATGGCGTTGATGACCTTGCCGGAGGCCGCACGGGTAGCCAGGGAGGTGCCGGCTTCGAAGACCGGGAGCTTCTCTTCCCAGCCCTCGGGCAGCTCGCCGGCCAGCAGGCGTTCAAGCAGGGCCGCTTCCTCGGGGTTGGCGGCGGACCAGTCGCGGAACCGCTGGTCCCAATCGGCGTGCAGGCTCGCGCCGCGGTCGGCGACCTGGCGCGCGTGGGCCAGGACCTCGTCGTCGATGTGGAAGTGGGCCTCGGTCTCGAAGCCCAGCGCCTGCTTCAGCCCGGCCACTTCCTCGGCACCCAGCTTCGAGCCGTGGATGCCACCGGTGTTGGCCTTGGTGGGTGATGGCCAGCCGATAATGGTGCGCAGCGAGATGATCGAGGGGCGGGTGCTCTCGGCCTTGGCGGCGCGGATCGCGGCGTCCAACTCGTTCAGGTCCTCGACGTAGTCACCGGTCTTGGTCCAGTCGACACGCTGGGTATGCCAACCGTAGGCCTCGTAGCGTTTGAGCACATCCTCGTTGAAGGCGATATCGGTATCGTCCTCGATGGAGATCTGGTTGTCGTCGTAGATCACCACGAGGTTGCCCAGCTGCTGGTGGCCGGCCAGCGAGGAGGCCTCGGAGGTCACGCCTTCCTGCAGGTCGCCATCGGAAGCGATGACGTAGACGGTGTGGTCGAAGACGCTGGTTCCGGCCGGGGCCTGGGCGTCGAACAGTCCGCGCATGCGGCGCTGGGCGTAGGCGAAACCGACCGAGGAGGCCAGGCCCTGGCCCAGCGGGCCGGTGGTGATTTCCACGCCTGCGGTGTGACCGTACTCCGGGTGGCCCGGGGTCTTGGCATCCCAGGTACGCAGGGCTGCCAGGTCCTCCATTTCCAGGCCGTAGCCGGAGAGGAACAGCTGCAGGTACAGGGTCAGCGAGGTGTGTCCGGGAGACAGGACAAAGCGGTCGCGGCCGATCCAGTTCGGATCCTTCGGGTCATGGCGCAGGTGCTTCTGGAAGATCAGATACGCGGCCGGGGCCAAACTGATCGCGGTACCGGGGTGGCCGTTGCCGACCTTCTCAACGGCATCGGCGGCCAGGACGCGGGCCGAGTCGATGGCCCTGCGGTCCAGTTCGGTAAGTGAAAATTCTTCAACTAAGGATTCAGTCGCCACTGCGGCGTTTCCTTCCATTCAGGATTGGTGCGGGGGCTCTTCCCGCTGACACGCAATACGCCGTCGACCTTGCACCCGTGTCGAACGAACTCGGGGGAAGGCAGCGACGGCGCAACTGGATCCCACTCTATCGCGTAACCCCCGGTTTGTGCGCGGGGTGGCGCAAGATGACACGGGGATTTGACCGAATGGATGCGGGTAGCCAGCGGACGCGGCACAACTACCTCGTTGCGGTGCCCTTCACTAGCCTGTTCCTCCGGTCAGCTGCGCCCTGTTTCACAAGGGCTGGAGTTTGTACGTGGTGATTCCACAAGTTTCCAATTTTGTTTTCGGGCTCGTCACGGCAGTACTTGTCTCGAAGGGAAGTTCCCCGCCCGATGCACTCCGGGGCCTGGCGGTGGTCGAATGGCTTGCCGGAAAGTGCGACGGGGGCGCCGCCCGGGCAGTTTTGTGGCCGCATTCCCCCGGGGCTCCGGAAGTCGTGTCCGTCGCGGGAATTGAGCGATCGGACGACCGGGACCGGCGGGCCGGTCATTGCCGCTGTTTGAGCTAGATCACCCCGTGGGCAAGGATATTTGACGTGGGCAGAGTTTCATTACTTTTCTATTCGTCGTAGAATGAAATCGTCTGTCTTGTACCCGTGTAGAACTGAGTGCGTTTAATTGAAGACTCTTAGTGTCGCCGAATCGCCGATTCCCCGGTCCTCGCGTCAGCCCGAGGAAAGCACCGGCGAATTCATTAAGCGCAAGGCAGGTGCCTATGTGGCACTGACCAAGCCTCGGGTCATCGAGTTGCTGCTGGTCACCACCCTGCCCACCATGATCTTCGCCGAACGCGGGTTCCCTGCGGTGTGGCTGATGGTGGCCACCCTGGTTGGCGGGGCCATGGCCGCCGGCGCCTCCGGCGCCTTCAACTGCTACTTCGACCGCGACATGGACAAGCTGATGAAGCGGACCAAGGGGCGTCCTCTGGTGACCGGGGATGTGACCCCGCGTGAGGCGCTGGTCTTTTCCTGGGTGCTGGCCATTGCGTCGCTGGCCGTCTTCTGGTTCGGTACCAACCCCTTGACGACCGCTTTGGGGCTGCTGGCCATCTTGTTCTACGTGGTGCTCTACACGCTGATCCTCAAGCGCCGCACCACCCAGAACATCGTCTGGGGCGGCATCGCCGGGTGCATGCCCGTGGTCATCGCTTGGGCTGCGGTCACCAATACCGTCGAATGGCCGGCGATCATCCTGTTCATCGTGATCTTCCTGTGGACCCCACCGCATTACTGGCCGCTGTCCATGAAGTACGCCGATGACTACAACGCCGCCTCGGTGCCTATGTTCGGGGCGATTGCCAATGCCCGCCGTGTCTCGGTGCAGGTGGTGCTCTACGCCTGGGCGACCCTGGTCTGCTCGATGCTACTGGTGCCGATGGGCTACGCCGGCATCGTGTACACGGCGCTGGCCGGTGGTTCGGGTCTGTGGTTCGTGTACGAGTCCCATGTGCTGTACCGCGAGGCCCAGCGGGACCACAGTCCGGCAGAGATGAACCGCAAGGCCATGAAGGTCTTCCATATCTCGATCACCTACCTGTCGATCGTGTTCCTGGCACTGGCCATCGACCCGTTCGTCGGCAGTCCGCTGTTCCAGTAACGTCCCGTATCTCAGCCCCCGGTATCACCGGGGGCTTTTTCGTGCCCGGTTCGCGATGCAAGGGTTACGGTAAGGCCACAAAGCACTAATCTTGCTATACAAGGCTTGTGGTGCAAGGTATCTTGTGGAGTATGAACGCGAGCACGGAAAAGATCGCCACCAACCTGCGCAAGGGAGTGCTTGAATACTGTGTGCTCGCCCTGCTGGGGCGAGGGGAAATGTACGGTTTGGAAATCGCCAATGAGCTGATGGCTCGGGAACTGTCTGCCAGTGAGGGCAGCCTCTACCCGCTGTTGGCCCGGATGAAGAGTTCGGGCATCGTGGAGACCCGGTGGGAACAGGCCGCGGGTAGCAGATCACGCAAATACTACTCAATCACCGTCCAGGGGCAGCAGCAGCTGGCCACCTTCGAGACGGTGTGGAACGAGATCAGGGGACAGGTTGACGGGCTCCTGGGAGGACACCATGGATGACAACGGTTTGGACAGCGCATCGCGACGCTATCTTCGCAGTCTCAAGCAACGGCTGGCAGACCTTCCGGCCGAAGCCAGCGAATCGATCCTGCAGGATGTGCGGGCGCATATCGAGGAGGCCACGGCCACAGGCAGAAGCTCCGATCAGGTGTTGGCTTCGCTGGGGAATCCCCGGGAGCTGGCCGAGGCCAGCCGTGCGGAGCTGGTGCTGCACCAGCCGGCACGAACCTCACGTCTGGATTCCGGGACCATTCTGGGCGGAACCAGTATCGCCCTGGCGGTCCTGGCGGCGGTGATCGTCAGCTTCTTCCTGCGTGCTCCCGAGGGACAGCACCCCGACGCGGGCACCGAGCCTGAGCAAGCAATGGCCACGTTGCTGGAGTCCTATGGGCCCGGGGTGGCCTTGCTGAGCCTGGTGCCGGCCGTGGTACTCCTGTTGGTCCACTTCCTGCCACGCCGTCTCCGCCGCTGGGCCATGCTGGGTGTGGCCCTCGCCTTGAGTGTCCTGGTGTTCCTGGACATCTTTTCATCGGGACTGTTCGCCGTGCCGATGGCACTGACCGCGTGGTTGGCGGCCACGATCCCGTATGCCCGCAAGCCGGTTGCGCCGGCCGGGGAGCAGTTGTCCGCCCGCATCCTGGGAAGCCTGCTGCTGATCTTCCCGGTCATCATGCTTGGCACAGGGCTGATGCTGGGCACTGTCGGCGCCCATTACATTCCCCTGCTGCTTTGGATGTTGTTCAGCCTGGCGCTGGCGATCGGGTACGCGCTGAACTCCCGGGCGGCCCATTGGACGGTGCTGGCCTACGGGGTGCTGATCCTGGGTGTGGCCGTCTTTGACGCCGGGATCCTGGTTGCGGCCTTCTGGGTCGGCGGCGGGGTAGCGCTCGCCCTGGGACTCCACGGGTTGCTGCGGCTTAACCCGCGGGTCGGGCCAACCGACCGGACCAAGGCGGAACCTGTCTGATGGGCCGGTACCGGTTCTGAGGACATGTGCCTCCCCGATCCACCTGATGGTCGGACGGACGCAAATGGCGGCCCGCCCCCCGATAACTACGGGAAACGAACCGCCATGCTGGCAACCAGAGGTCCGGTGCTACAGACCCGTGGGCTCGGTTCTGGGTAGCAGGACTGCACGGTCCCAGACGTTGGTTGCGGCGATACCCAGCAGGGCACTGCCCAGCATGTGGGCCAGGACCAGGGTGATGGGCAGTCCGGTGAAATGCTGGGTGTATCCGATACCCGCCTGCAGCACGATGACCAGGACCAGCCAGTAGAGACCGGCCGTGAAGCGGGGACCGGCGTGGCGCTTGGCGGCCAGGACCAGCAGGATGATGACCGCACCGATCAGCAGGTACACCGGCGCGGTATGCATGCGGGTCACCAACAGGGGATCGAACATGTGGCGTGGCGCCGAAGCGTCCCCGGCGTGTGGTCCGGTTCCGGTCACGATGGTGCCGAAGATGATCGCGAGCAGCGCGGCAATCCACGCCACCCACGACACCTGGCCGATGGTCTTGTCCTGGGCCGGCGCCTGGAGCGCCTTGTACTCCCGCCGTGTGCGGTTCACCAGTAGGGTCGCCAGGATCACCAGCGTCATGGACAGCAGGAAGTGCAGCGAAACCACCCACGGATTCAGCCTGGTCCAAACGGTGATCCCGCCAATGACACCCTGGAAGGGGATGCCCGCCAGCAGCACCCAGCCGAGGATGAACAGGGAACGGTGGGTGGCGCGCATTTTCCAGATCGATACCAGGAAGGCCAACGCGATCGCGATCAGCACGAAGGTCAGGAGGCGGTTGCCGAATTCGATCAGGCCGTGGATGCCCATTTCGGGCACCGGGGTCATGGTGCCGGGCATGCAATTGGGCCATTCCGAGCAGCCCAGACCGGACTTGGTCAGTCGCACCGCACCACCGGAGACAATGATTCCCACCTGGGAGATCAGCGAGGCGATCGCCAGGCCGTGGACGGTCTTGGTGACCTTGGTCGGCAATTTCTCGGCCCAGCTCGATGTCGGGGCTGCGGACGCAGACATTATCTTCTCCCTTGGATATGTGTGGTGGTCAGTTCCATTTGAACAGTTTCACGGCGGCGAACGAGGCGATACCGGTCCATACCACCAGCATGATGGCCGCCGGGATGTGGAAGGTTCCGTCGATCAGCGCTGCACGCAACGAGTCGCCCAGGCCAGCCGACGGCAGGGCGTTGAGCAGCAACTGGATCCATTCCGGGGCCATCGTGGTCGGGAACAGCACCCCGCCGATACCCGCCAGCAGGATCCAGGCCAGATTCGTGATGGCCAAGGTGGCTTCGGGGCGCACGGTGCCCGCGATGAGCAAACCCAGCGCAGTGAAGCAGCCGGCGCCCAGCAGCAGGAAGACCAGGGAAGGCAGGATCCCGACCAGGCGTGGTTCCCAGCCCATGAGCAGGGCACAGATGCTGATCAGCACCACCTGGACGGCCAGGACCGTGAGTACCGCGATAACCTTGCCGAAAATCAGTCCGGCCTTGCCCAGTGGGGTGGTGGAGAACATCCGCAGCACCCCATAGCGGCGGTCGAAGCCGGTGCCGATGCCCTGGCCGGTGAAGGCCGTGGAAATGACACACAGGGCCAGCACGCCGGGGGCTGCGGCATCAATGGTGCGTTCGGCCACCCCCGCCAGCAGGTCGGTGAATGTCAGGGCAAACAGGGCGATCACCGGCATGACAATGGCCAGGACCAGTTGCTCGCCGTTGCTGAGCATCTGGATGGTTTCGTACTTGCCCTGCAAGGTGATGCGTTTCAGTGGCGAAACCGCATTGCTCGTCTGATCGCTGGTGGTGGCGCTCATGCGTCCTCGGACTCCTTCTGTGCGATCTCCAGGAACACGTCTTCCAGGCTTCGGGCCTGGAGTGAGAGGTGGGTGGGCAGGATCCCCGCCGTCGCCCACCAATTCGTCAGCCATTGCAGGTGGTCGGGGGAGCGGACCCCATCCAGCCGGTATTCCCCGGCGGTGGTCTCACTCAGGTGTAAACCGGAAGGGACCGTGTCGGGCAGTGCCAGCCCGGGGGCGGCCCCGAAGGAGACCGGGCGGGTTTCCTGTTCTTCGGCCGCCATGGCCGTCAGTTCGGCGACCGTACCCTGGGCGACGGTACGTCCCTTGTCGATGATGTAGACGTAGTCGCTGAGCCGTTGGGCATCGTCCATCAAATGGGTGGTGAGGATGATCGCCTTGCCGGCATCGCGCAGTTCCAGGATCAGGTCGAAAACCACCTGGCGGGTTTGTGGATCCAGCCCGGCACTGGGCTCATCCAGGAATACCACGTCCGGATCACCGGCCAGCGCCGCGGCCAGGGCCACCCGCTGCTTTTGCCCCCCGGACAAACGACGGATGGTGCGCGAGGAGAACGAGGCGATATCCAGCCGTTCAATTAGCGCGTCGATATCCATGGGCTTTCGGTAGAGCGAGGCCACGTGGCGTAGCAACGGGATCGGGCGCATCGAGGGCGGCAGGCCACCGTCCTGGAGCATCACTCCCACACGGGAACGCAAGTCGGGCTTATCCCCGTAGGGGTCCTGCCCGAGCAGTTCGACGGTCCCGCTTTCGGGGCGAAGCAGTCCCTGTGCGCATCCGAGGGTCGTTGATTTTCCGGCACCGTTGGAACCGAGCAACGTCGTGACCTGCCCGGGAAAGGCCTTGAGGGAAACATTGTGAAGAACTCGAAGCATCCGGTCATTCAACGCCGGAACTGGTCCAAGATCTTTGCACAGCTCACTGATGATGAGACTGGGGGATACGGAAGACACCCATCGATTCTACGTCAGGTCGAAGTACCCGGGGGTGAGTGATTGCTCACGGCGAGTTCCACGGGTGGGGGATAGAATTATGCCAGGGGCCGCATCGCGGGTAATCCCGCGAACGCGACACCCGAGCCATGGTCATCCTTAGTAAGTCCTTCCTTACTAGACCAATCGGTTAAATATGGTCATGCTTGTGTTGTGTATTCATCTAAAGCAAACTCGGTCGGCGAAGCGCCGGCAAAGGTAGTGGGCGCGATTGGGGATACCGAAGAACGGACTCGCGACCGCGTGCTGTATGCCGTCCTGGAGGACGGGCCGGTCAGTGCCGCGGAGCTGGGAAAGACCCTTGGGTTTACCCCGGCTGCCGTTCGACGCCACCTCGACGCCCTGTCAAAGGCTGGGCTGGTAGAGGTCAAGCTCGTTGCGAACCAGAAGTCGGGTGCCGGTCGCCCGTCGCGACGGTATGTTCTGTCCCACCGTGGGCAGACCAAACTGGGCAATGACTATCTGGACATTGCCACGCTGGCTCTGAAGGAGCTGGGTGAAGCTGCCGGCGAGGACGCGATTCGCGAATTCGCCCGGCGCCGCTTCGAAGATATGGAAAAGCGGTATTCCAAGGCCCTGGAAGGGGTCGAGGGATTGGAGGAACGGGCCGAGGTATTGGGCGAATTGCTCAATGTTGACGGCTTCGTCGGGTATTCCCGAGCCGTGGACACGAAACTGCCCACGGAAATGATGCGCAGCGTCCAGCTGTGCCAGGGGCATTGCCCCATCCAAGACTTGGCACGTGAGTTCCCGGTGTTTTGCGACACCGAAACGGAAATGTTCGCCCGCCTGCTGGGAGTCGACGTCCGTCGGCTATCCACATTGGCGAGCGGGGGCCACGTGTGCACGACCCACATCCCTGTGGGACGTGAAAAGGCGCCGCGAAGCGCCGAGAAGAGAACTCGAATTCAGTTCACGAAGCAGGAGAGGCCGCGATGACGGATCAGATTGCACATGAGTCTGCCGACCCGGGCGTGATTAACGAAATCCTGGAGAAGAACCCCGAACTCCACGGAATCGGAAATTACGAATACGGTTGGTCAGACAGCGACGAGGCAGGTGCCACCGCCCAGCGCGGCTTGAGCGAGGCCGTCGTTGAGAATATTTCCCGCCTGAAGAGCGAACCGGAGTGGATGCTGAAGCGTCGACTGAAGTCGCTGAAGTACTTCGACCGCAAGCCGATGCCCACCTGGGGTGCGGACTTGTCGGGGATCGACTTCGACAACATCAAGTACTTCGTGCGCTCCACCGAGAAGCAGGCCACCAGCTGGGAAGACCTGCCCGAGGACATCAAGAACACCTATGACAAGCTCGGCATCCCCGAAGCTGAGAAGCAGCGCCTGGTTTCCGGTGTCGCGGCCCAGTACGAATCCGAGGTCGTCTACCACCAGCTGCGCGAGGACCTGGAAGCCCAGGGCGTCATCTTTCTGGATACCGATACCGCGCTGAAGGAACACCCGGAGATTTTCGAGGAGTACTTCGGTACCATCATCCCGGCCGGTGATAACAAGTTCGCGGCGTTGAACACCGCGGTCTGGTCCGGCGGTTCCTTCGTCTACGTCCCCAAGGGCGTCCATGTCGAAATCCCGCTGCAGGCCTACTTCCGCATCAACACCGAGAACATGGGGCAGTTCGAACGCACCCTGATCATCGCGGACGAGGGATCCTACGTCCACTACATCGAGGGTTGCACCGCACCGATCTACCAGTCCGACTCGCTGCACTCGGCAGTGGTCGAGATCCTGGTGAAGAAGAACGCCCGCGTTCGCTACACCACGATCCAGAACTGGTCGAACAACGTGTACAACCTGGTGACCAAGCGTGCCGTCTGCGAAGAGGGCGCCACCATGGAGTGGGTCGATGGCAATATCGGCTCCAAGGTCACCATGAAGTACCCTGCCGTCTACCTGGTCGGCGAACACGCCAAGGGCGAGACCCTGTCCATCGCCTTCGCCGGCGAGGGCCAGCACCAGGACACCGGTTCCAAGATGGTGCACATCGCCCCGAACACCTCCAGCGCCATCGTGGCCAAGTCGGTGGCCCGTAATGGCGGCCGTTCGGCCTACCGCGGCCTGGTCCAGGTGCGCGAAGGCGCCAAGGGCACGAAGAACTCGGTGGTGTGCGACGCGCTGCTGGTTGACCAGATCTCGCGTTCGGATACCTATCCGTACATCGACGTGCGCGAGGACGACGTCACCATGGGCCACGAGGCCACCGTCTCGCGTGTTTCCGAAGAACAGCTGTTCTACCTGCAGTCCCGCGGCCTGGCCGAGGACGAGGCCATGGCGATGATCGTGCGCGGCTTCGTTGAGCCGATTGCCCGTGAGCTGCCGATGGAATACGCACTGGAACTGAACCGCCTCATTGAACTGCAGATGGAAGGATCGGTCGGTTAAGCATGTCCGAGACCACTACCCATATTCCCGACGAGAAGGCCCGCATTGGCGCCCCTTCGATTCCGGGCTTCACCGAAGAGGGCGAGAACCTTTCGCCGCTGAACGAAGCCGCCGCTCCACTTTCCGGTGATTCCGTCAAGGGTCACAGCCACGGTGGCGGTGTCGGGGTTCCCGACTCCTCCCGTGCCGGACGCCTGCGCAGCTACAACGTCGAAGACTTCACCCCGCTGACCGGGCGTGAAGAGGACTGGCGCTTCACCCCGCTCAAGCGCCTGGGCGGGCTGCACACCGCGGAACTGACCGGACCGGCCCCCAAGGTCGAGCTGAGCGGTGACGAGAAGGTCACCATCACCACCGTGCCGCAGGCCGACAAGCTGCGCGGCGTGGTGGCCACCCCGGATGACCGGGTCTCCGCCAACGCCTGGAAGTACGCTTCCGAGGCGCAGGTGCTGACCATTCCGGCCAATGCCGAAGGCATCAAGTCCCGGCTGACCATTACCGGCCAGTCCATGGACGCCGCGGCCCAGCACATCATCGTGGTGGCCCAGGAGAACTCCGAGGCGACCCTGGTGCTTGACCATGTGGGTTCGGCCGTGCTGGCCCAGAACATCGAGTTCGAGGTCCGTTCCGGTGCCAAGCTGACCGTGGTTTCCCTGCAGGCCTGGGAAGACACCGCCATCCACGCCTCCAGCCAGCAGTCTGCCGTGGCCAAGGATGCCTACTTCAAGCACGTGGTCATCACCTTCGGTGGCGATCTGGTGCGCGTGAACCCCTCGGCACGCTTTACCGGGGAACACGCCGAAGTGGAGCTGTACGGGCTGTACTTCGCCGACGCCGGCCAGCACCTGGAACACCGCCTGCTGGTGGACCACAACCTGCCGAACTGCAAGTCCAACGTGTTGTACAAGGGCGCGCTGCAGGGCGATGGGGCACACACCGTATGGGTGGGTGACGTGCTGATCCGCAAGGAGGCACCGGGAACCGACTCGTACGAGGCCAACCGCAACCTGGTACTCACCGACGGCACCCGTGCCGACTCGGTGCCCAACCTGGAAATCGAAACCGGCTTGATCGATGGTGCCGGGCACGCATCGACCACCGGGCGCTTCGATGACGAGCACCTGTTCTACCTGATGAGCCGCGGTATCGATGAGAAGACCGCACGCCGTCTGGTGGTGCGCGGCTTCCTGAACGAGATCGTGCAGCAGATCCGCGACGAGGAGCTCGAAGCGCGCTTGAACGACATCATCGAAGAGGAACTGGCCGTCACCAACAGCTAGTTGGCCCGGACAATTCGAAAGCTTTTAGACACAGAAACGGAACGACGTATGTCTACTCTGGAAATCAAGGACCTGCACGTCTCGATCGACACCGAGCAGGGCGAGAAGGAAATCCTCAAGGGTGTTTCGCTGGTGATCAACACCAACGAAACCCACGCCATCATGGGCCCGAACGGTTCGGGCAAGTCCACCCTGGCCTCGACCATTGCCGGCCACCCACGCTACAACGTGACCTCCGGTTCGATCACCCTCGACGGTGAAGACGTGCTGGAAATGAGCGTCGACGAGCGCGCCAAGGCCGGCCTGTTCCTGGCCATGCAGTACCCGGTCGAGGTCCCAGGCGTGTCCATGACCAACTTCCTGCGCACCGCCAAGACCGCGATCGACGGCGAGGCCCCGAAGCTGCGGACCTGGACCAAGGATGTCAAGGCCGCCATGGAGCAGCTGAAGATCGACGCCGATTTCGCCCAGCGCAATGTGAACGAGGGTTTCTCCGGTGGCGAGAAGAAGCGCGTCGAGATCCTGCAGCTGGAACTGTTCAAGCCGACGTTCGCGGTGCTGGATGAGACCGACTCGGGCCTGGACGTGGATGCGCTGAAGGTTGTCTCCGAGGGTGTCAACCGCGCCCAGGACGAGAACGAGATGGGTGTCCTGCTGATCACCCACTACACCCGGATCCTGCGTTACATCAAGCCGGATCACGTACACGTCTTCGTCGATGGCAAGATCGCCGAACAGGGTGGGCCGGAACTGGCCGACCGCCTGGAAGATGAAGGTTACGACCGCTACCTGAACGTCACGGCCTAGGGAAACAACCATGAGCGAATCAACACAAGCACAGCAGGGATCGGCAGTGACCCCGCTGGATGAAGTCGAGGAAGCGCTCAAGGATGTTATTGACCCCGAACTCGGTGTCAATATCGTCGACTTGGGTCTGCTCTATGGTCTGAAGTACGCGGAAGACGGCGTACTGCTGATCGACATGACCCTGACGACCGCAGCCTGCCCGCTCACCGACATCATCGAGGAGCAGGTGGCCTCGACGCTCGAAAGCGTGGTTGACGAGCACCGCCTGAACTGGGTCTGGATGCCACCATGGGGTCCGGAGAAGATCACCGATGATGGACGTGACCAGATGCGAGCCCTCGGGTTCAACATCTAGGAACCATCCTGCAACAACCTGCCGGCCAGGCAATGGACACTCCCGTGCCCTTTGCCTGGCCGGCCTGGTCGTTAACCCCGTGTCTGGTGGAAAAGTACGTGAAAAATTCCGCGCCATGTGGCGATCCACTATACGAATCACCGATAGCGTGCGTATAGTGTAGCGTAATGCCATAAGGTAGACCTAAATCCATGAGTGTTTCGGAGTAGCTGATGACAGACGCATCGCAAATCAGGACCAGCCGCATCACCCGGCCGGTTGAACAGATCCGTGAAGCGCTCATGGAGGTGATCGACCCCGAGCTGGGGGTGAATATCGTGGATCTGGGCCTGGTCTACGGTTTGCGCCACGGCGATGACTCGGTGCTGACCATTGACATGACGTTGACCACCGCGGCCTGCCCGTTAACCGAGATTATCGAGGAACAGGTGGCCTCGGCGCTCAAGGACCTGGTGCACACCTACCACTTGAACTGGGTATGGCTTCCACCCTGGGGCCCGGAGAAGATCACCGAGGACGGACGCGAACAGATGCGCGCCCTGGGATTCAACCTCTAGGGCAGATCTCCGTCCAGATCCAGGCCTTCGAATCCCACGGCGGTACCGGTGCCACCGGCAGCGGCCATGAGCGCGACGACGCTCTGGCCATGCAATCGCTGTTGGCGGGCCTGCCAATACAGTCGTGTGGCCAGGATCGCCCCGCTGGCCCCGTACGGGTGTCCCAGGGAGATGGCACCCCCATCACGGTTCACATCCCCGGGATCGATACCCAGCTCGTCCAAACAGGCCAGTGCCTGCACCGCGAAGGCCTCGTTGAATTCCACCAGCCGGGGCGTATGCCGGAAATGGTCCGGCCGCAAGCGGGCCAGTCGACGATAGGCCGGGACCGCAGCCATTCCCAGCAGTTGCGGATCGTAACCGCCATGTGCAGCGCCCAGGTACCGCAGGGCGTAACCGGGGGACAATGAATGCAACATCTCGTGCCCGACCAACAACACCGCGGCGGCGCCGTCATTGATCGGGCAGCAGTTACCGGCCGTCACCGTGCCAGCGGCACGAAAGACCGGGCGCAGGGCCGCGAGCTTCTCGGCAGTCAGGTTCTTCCGCGGGCAGCCATCGGCGGCGTACAGGCCCCGGATGGTCTGTACCGGCACCAGTTCGTTGTCGAAGATCCCGGATTGCTGGGCGGCCAATGCCCGGTGATGGCTTTGCAGGGCGAACAGGTCCTGCCGCTCACGGCTGATGCCGTAGCGTTCGGCGATGTTCTCCGCTGCCTGGCCCATATCCGGATCGGGGTCCGGGGCCGGGGTGAAGCGGGCCCGTGAGTACCGGCGCACCGGTTCCATGGGGTCGTTGGGGCGGGTGAGTCGCCAGGGGGCGGTGCTGGAGCTTTCGGTACCGCCGGCAATCACCGCATGGGCTTCACCGGAGGCGATCATCCGTGCCGCGGTGGCAATGGCATCCAGTCCACTGGCGCATTGGGCATCAAGGCTGGTAGCGGGCACCGAATCGGGCAGTTGGCTGGCCAGCACGGATACCCGGGCGATATTGCCGCCGGGGCCGGCGGCATTTCCCAGGAACACGTGGTCGATATCGGGGATGCTGATGCCGCTGTCCTCAAGGACCGCATCGATGGCCAGCGCCGCCAGCCGTTCGGCACCCACGTCCAGGAACTGCTTGCCGGCACGCATCACCGGGGTGCGTCGGGCCGCGACCAGGTAGACGGGATTCACCGCAGCACGACCCGTGTGGCCTGCTGCCCGGCATGCGCCTCCAGCAGCCGGCTGGTGGAGATCTTCCCGCTGTTGGTCATTGGCCAATGATCCAGCAAGGCCAGCTCATGCGGGATCTTGTATTTGGGCAGCTGGTGATGCAGAAGATCCAACAACAGTTGTGGATTGCGCCGGTCACCCAAGTCGGCGGCGAGCAGGAAAGCCACCAGCCGCGCCTCTCCGGAGGGATCCGAGGCCAGCAGCAGGCGGCTTTCGGTAACGCCCAGGGCCCGGGCGAGAGCCTCTCCGACTTCCGAGGGGTGCAGGTTGTTTCCGCCGAGGTTGATCATTCCACCGGCACGGCCCGCCATCTGCAGGATGCCGCGGGCGTAGCTCCCATGATCCTGGACGCTCACCCTGCGTCCGCGTCGCCGGAAGGACTCCGTGCTGCTGTGGTGGTAGTCGCTGGCGAGCATGGGACTGTGCACGAAAATCTCGCCGATCCCCGTCTGGGGATTGGCCTGGTGGATTTGGATATCCACTCCCGGGAACGAGCGTCCGGTGAAACCCGCGGAGCGGGGCAATGCCGCATCGGCGGATGTGCGGTAGGCGATCAGGCTGTGTTCGCTGGTGCCGTAGTATTCGACGACGTCCTGGACCGGGGCCAGGGCCTCGTAGGCATCGCGTAATGCCGGGGACAGGGCCTCGCCTCCACAGATGACGAACTGCAGGGAGTTGAGCTGCTGCCGGTGCTCGGCAAGAAGCCTGCCAAGGATCGAGGGGACCGCCACCACCCGGGTGCACTCGTACCGTGCCAGCAGGGTACTTACCGCGCTGGAGTCCCATTTGCCGGTCAACAGGGCCGTTCCGCCGGTGGTGATGCTCTCGACGGCGGCATACAGGCTGAGCCCGTGGGCCAGCGGACCGGGTACCAGGGTCACCTGCGAGGCCGTGGCATGCAGGATTCGCGTACCCACCCGCAGTGATGCCTGCCAGGAGGCCCGGGAACGGCAGATGGCCTTGGGGGAGGTCGTGGTTCCGGAAGTGAACACGACCATCAGCTCGTGGTCCGAATCGATATGCTCGGGGGCCACGAACACGTCCGTCCCGCCATGGCGCACCACCGAATGCCGTTCGACCTCGGGTGCCAGTTCGCCGACCAGCGGTGTGGTCCGTGCCCCGCAGATGATCTGTTCCAGGCCCAGGTCGGCGATCACCGTCCGCAGCCGCAAATCCGGCCATACCGGGTCCAGGATAACCACGCTGGTGCCGCTCAAGGCCCCGGCGTAGTATCCGGCGATCAGGTCAACCGGGTTGCTGGCCAGCAGTCCCACGCGGCTGGGCTGGCCGGAGCGGGCCCTGGTATGGGCGCCCCGGCCGATCCTCACGGCCAGGTCCCACGCGGTGGCGTACAGCTGTCCATAGGTCAGCGTTTCGGTGGGAGTGATCAGCGCCGCTTTGGCCGGATGGTTCAGGGTGCGCTGATGCAGTGTAGCGGCAAGTTCCATGGATCCTATTTCATCAGACCCGAGTAGCTTCGGTGCACGGTGACAGCCACGGCGGTGGTAATTCCTGCCTTGATCAAGTCACCGGGCAGGAATCCGAGCGAACCGATGGCCGAAGTGCCCATGGGGATTCCGGCGACCATGGCGGTCCAGGGGATTCCGAAGGCGTAAATCACCAGGACGCCACCGATGACGGCGGAAAGGAACCCGGCGACCAGCCTGGCGGCCTTGCTGCGGCGGGAGAGCACCCAGTACTTGTACAGCACTCCGATCACCAGGGAACCGGCGATGAAGCCGATCAGGTAGCCACCGGTCGGGCCGGCGAACACGCCCAAGCCGCCGCGACCGCCGGACAGGAGCGGCAATCCGGCAGCGACCAGGGCAACAAAGGTGAGCGTGGCGAGCATTCCGCGAACTGGTCCGAGCATCGCACCGGCCAGCATCACTCCCATGGTCTGCAGGGTAATGGGAACCGGGATCAGGCCCAATGTGATGGGAGGGACCAGGCCCATGGCGGCGATCATCGCGGCGAAGACCGCAACCAGCACGGTGTCCTTGGTGGCGCTGGAGGTGCCGGCTGCACCGGTGACGGGGATTTCGGGGGAACTCTCTAGTGGTTTGCTGTGCATGGTGGGTCCTAGGGAAATGTGGTGGTTGGTGTGATGGCTACGGTGTGGTGGTGCTGTCGTATCCCCTGGCATCCAGGGCTTCTGCCGTTTCCTCGGCGATGCGCAAGGAGCGGATGACCAGGGGTACCGCGACCGCCAGGGGGTTGTTGTGAAGGCCACGGGCAAATTGCGCCTCGCGGACTTCCAGGTAGACGCGTTTGAGTTCGGGAATGAAGCGTACAGCCAGGGCCAATCCGAGGGAGATCTGGGCGGGATTCGCTCCCAGGTATTTCAGCGGCGAGGCCACCTTCTGGAACAGCTCAAGCATTTGATCGAAGGTGGTGCTCAGGCTGACGGTGTAGGCGAAGATGCACAGGGTCAGCAGCCGTAGCGCGGCCACGGCTCCTTGTTCCCATCCCGTTTGTATACCGAGGAGCACCCAGATGATGCCGACGATGACCAGCAGCGAGACAAGGGGCCACAGTAACTGCCTCAGTGCCACCTTCGCGGAGAGGAGCAACGCGATGGAGACCAGCAGGGCAACGGCCAATGGCTGCCAATGGCCGACCAGGTAGAGCCCGATACTGACCAGCAGCAAGACGGCGAACTTGGCCCCGGCCGGAACCAAGGCAAGCCACGAATCGTTCTTGGCCGCAATCACTGGGCGCTCCAGTGACGGTAGAAGTCCACCGCATCGCCCGGCGCCCCGTCGAATCCGATCCGTCCGTCGGTGACCACCAGAACCCGGTCGAAGTCTTCAAGAACCTCCAGGTCGTGGGTGACCACGATGGCCTGCTGGTTCAATCCGTTGATTTCCTTCTGGAAGCGAAGCCTGTTCCGTAGGTCCAGCATGGTGGTGGGTTCGTCGAAGATGATGACACGGGGATCCATGGCCAGGACCGCCGCGAGTGCGACCATCTGTTGTTCCCCTCCGGACAGCGTGTGGCTTTCACGTTCGGCCAGATGGGCGATGCCGAGTTCCTCAAGTGTCTGGTCGACCTTGCGCAGCCGTTCGGAGGCTGCGAGGCCCAGGTTCTTCAAACCGAAGGAGATGTCATCGCGCACCAATGGCATGATGATCTGGTTGGCGGGATTCTGGAAGACGAATCCCACGTCCCGTCGAATCCTCTTCGCTGCCCGCGCAGTCGTGAAATTCCCGACCTGCACGGTACCGCTGTTGGGAAGAACCAGTCCGTTCAGCAAACGCACCAAAGTGGACTTTCCCGCCCCATTCGGTCCGATGATTCCAATGCGTGGTTCGTTCAGGGAAACCGTGATGTCCTCGAGAATTACCTTGCCTGCCCGCAATACCGTGATTTTCTCCAGATGGATGCCGGGAACGGTCACGGAACTGGTTTGGCCTGCGGCCTTCGGGCTGGCTTGCATGGTGGGTTCTTTTCGGTCGGCTAGCAACGGGGGATCGGTGCCTTCTGGCACGTTCCATTGAGCATACTTGATCACTGTTCAATTGTCTTGATCGGTGTTCAATTCTACGTCATATTCTGGCAAAATCCCGAGTCGCGGCCTCGGGGTAGATGCTGGATTGACGTGCCTAACGAACCACTGCCCGAGCAACAGGCTCGGGCAGTGGTTCGTGGGCAGGGGAAAACTGGTTAGGGCAGTATGACCTGCTCGATCACAAGCCCGGCGGATAGGCAGATCATAATCAGCCCACTGAGCAAGGTGACCAGCCTGGCTGCCAGTGGCCGGCTGCGCAGCAGGATGCGTGCGGCCATCGCCACACCGAAGTAGACGAGAATCGAAACCGCAAAGTGCATCAGGCCCAAGGTAGCGGTTTGTACAGGCAGCGGCCAGGGGGATTCCCGGGAGATGAACTGCGGGATCAAAGCCACGTAAAGCAACAGGGCCTTGGGGTTCGTTGCGCTGGTAAGCAGGCCCTTGAGGAAATCCGCGCGCGTGGTCGTGGCGGTAGTGGTAACGAGTGCCACCGAACCGGTTGCCGGTGCGTGATGATTGCCTGTGCGCGAGCCGGAGTCGGTGCGTGCATCGGGCTCACGAACCGTCGCGCCGTCACGGAAGCTCGCCGCCTTCCATCCGCGCAGTGTGCTGATGCCAAGCCAGAACAGGTAGATCGCTCCGGCTGCGGTGAGCCAGGACAGCAACCAAGGGGAGCCGGCGACGACAGCGGCTATCCCGCACGCGACCAACGCGGTGTGGAAGAGATAGCCACTGAGTAATCCGAGTACCGCAGGAATAAAGGTCCGTTTCGAGATGGCGGAAGAAATGATGTAGGCCCAATCAGCACCAGGCGTGCAGGCCAATGTCAGGGAGACCAGGGCGAAACCGGTAAAGAGCGAGAGTTCCAAGGTGTTCTCCAATCGCAGTAGCTAGTGGTGCCAACTGTATGGAACAACGGGAGAAATGTGCTTGCCGAATTTCGTGCTGAATTGATGATATGGGCAAAAATATTTGAACGAATGACGGATTTCAAGATTTTTATTGCCCATCGGCTAGTCTTGACGCATGGATCAACTAGACCGTGCAATTCTCGCCGAGCTTCAATCGGACGGACGTATCAGCGCGACGGCCTTGGCCGAGCGTGTGGGGTTGACCGTCGCACCTTGCCACAGGCGGATCCGCGACCTGGAGCGAGAACAGGTCATAACCGGATATCAGGCGGTGATTGATCCGCAAAAAGTCGGCTTGTCCTTCGAGGCGCTCGTCTTCGTGACCCTGAAGAACCGGTCTGAAATGAAGGACTTCGAAGCCGCCGTGGAACAGGTGACCTTCATCGTCGAGGCGCAACGGCTCTTCGGGGAACCCGATTTCCTGCTGCGTGTCTATGCCGCGGACCTGCCCAGCTACCAGCAGCTCTATGACGAGGTGCTGGTGGAATTGCCCGGTGTCGAAAAGCTGACCAGCACGATCGTGATGCGGAATATCAAGGAGCGGAAGACGCTGCCGGTCTAAGGGTTCTGGTGCTACGGCCGGCGATCGGGGTGATAAGCAGCGAACCGAGCAAAACGGCCGCGGCAAGCCACAATGCCGTCAGGACCGACAGGTAATCCGCGAGGAAACCGATCAGCGGCGGGCCGCTGAGCATTGCGCCATATCCGAAGGTGCTGATGATGCTGACCGCACGCGGGCCGAGATGCTCCGAGCGTGATGCGGCGATGGACATGCCCACCGGGAATCCCAGCGAGCTACCCAATCCCCAGAGCAACGCTCCGGCCGCGATAACGGGCATGTCCGAGCCGGTGATGAACAGCGTGACACCGATCAGGCCGACGCTTCCCATCAGGAGCAGAGCGGGTACCGCGCCGAGCTTGTCCACCACACGACCACCGGTGAAGCGGCCCAAGGTCATGGCACCCACAAAAATCGTGAACACCAGTGCGCCGGTTGAGTGGGCCTGGCCGTGGCCGTCATGAGTGGCCACCGCCAGCCAGTCGTTGGCTGCACCCTCGGTGAAGCTGAGTCCGGCCACCATGAGCCCCAGCAACAGGAGCATGTATCTGGGGTGGTGGGCCGCTGCGGGCTGCGTCGTCGGGGGCCGTGGTCGCTGAATGTGTGCTTCGTGGCTGATCAAGCGAACCGACCAGAGCGTCAATCCGGACATCAGCAGTACCACCACCCCGAAATGCCAGATGGTGTACCACTGCATGCCGATGGTCATCGTCGCCAAGCCGGCACCGATCAACGTGCCCAGACTGAAGAATCCGTGAAGCGAGGGAAGGATGCTGTGCCCAAGACGCCGTTCCACACCGGCCCCGTAGACATTCATGGTGACATCCAGGATCCCGAAAAGTACACCACCTGCGAACAAGGTCAGATAGGCGGTTTCCGGGGTCCGCATGACCGAGACGGCGACCCCGAGGGCAATCAGGCTCAGTGCCAGGGCGAAAGGCAGGTAGGTCAGCAGGTGACGGGTGGGTAACCGGCGAATCAATGCCGGAGCCACGCCCAGGCCCAGTAGTGATCCCGCGGTCATGCATGCAAGGAAGGCGCCCAGGCCCGTGCCGGTGAAGCCGAAAACGTCATTGATGACCGATAGGCGCCCGGCCCACGACGCGAACCACAGCCCAGCCAGCAGAAACACCAGGCTGATGCCCAAGCGTTCGCCGGTGAAGCGGCGCGCTGGTGCGGTGGTCACGGTCATTGGCAAACCTTCCCTAATAACTACAGTACTTTGATTTTATCGTAGATCCCGGGCCTTGACTTCGAAAAGTGGTCCACCGAACCGCGAATTGGGTAACTGTTGAGCTTGGCCACAAGTCCCGCACAGCTTGCACCGGCCATCTGTTGGAAACGAGTGGCAGCCGGTGTTGGTCGATAGCGGTTCAATTGCGTCCGGAACCCGTCTGCCACTCGTGTGTCTTGTTGCATCGGCGATTGATGCCGTTAGGGTGAAAGGGCACGTAGTTGGGACTGACGACAGGTTTGGTGGCTTGAAAACAAGCAAGGTGCAATGGCTGGTGCCGATTCTTTGGTTCGTGGTCCTGAGCATGGGGTTGGCCTGGGTTGTCGCCTTACCACTGTGGATGGGTGAGGGATTGTTGCACCCGCAATTCGTGTGGATTGCAACGATCATGATGTGGACTCCGGCCATCGCCGCCCTGATCGTTACTCTCTTCCAGCGCCAGCTCAGGGGGTTTGCCCGCGATGTGGGTCTATGGCCGGTGCGACCCGTCGGCCGATTCCTCCTCGGAGTCCTGCTGGGCGTGCTCATACCCTTGGCCCTGATCTTCCAGGCGCTGTTCGTGGGTGATGCGATCGGCGTGTACCCGGCCGATTTCGAGCATATGGTCGGGGTGCGGATCCTTGCCGGTAGTGACGGCGTCGCCAAGTTCTTGGCCCTGCAATTCAGTTTTGTGGTCCTGGGCGGATTCCTCAATGCGTTGCCCGCGCTGGGGGAGGAAATCGGTTGGCGAGGCTGGCTTTGGCCACGGCTGCTCAGGCTCGGAGCTGTTCCGGCGATCGTGCTTTCCGGGGTGATCTGGGGCGTTTGGCATGCACCGTTGCTGCTCCTGGGGTACAACTATCCCTACTCATCAGGCCCCATGTCCCTGGTTTACATGTCGGGTATGTGCATCGTGCTTGGTGCGTTTTTGGGCTGGCTGCGGATGTACAGCGCATCGGTCTGGCCGGTGGCGATTGCCCATGGGGTGTTCAACGCGGCAGTGGGCTTCGGCGCCCTGTTCCTGGCTTTTGGCGCCTTCCTGGAGCCCAGCAAGATGACCATCATGGGGTGGAGCGGTTGGCTGCTGCCAGCCGCGGTGATAGCGGTGATGGTGGTATTCGGCGCGTTCAAATCGAAGGGAGCCCCCGCACGGGTCGAGCCCGAGCAGCCGGGAGATTCCCCGGCTGTGGGTGCCTAGGCGATTCGAATTGACGGTCATCCGGGCCGTCACTGCTTCAATTTTGCGCCGGCTATCCAGAGATTGAACACCCTTCGCGGGAGCAACGCGGTCCACGCCAAGTCGCCAGCGTTGCCAAGGATCTCGGCCTCGATGGTCAATTCGGTTTCCAATGTACGGGCGGCGGATTCTGAGCTCATGGCGGAGACCGGAAGCCCCCTGTGCTGATTCTCCTAGAGCAAGCCGGGCACCCGTTAGCCCAATGGCATGGGATTCGAACTCTTCACTCGGACCGTGGCCTTCTACGCACAACAGGGTGATGTGGTCCTAAATTGTCATGTCACTTGCCGCTTCGCAATATGGTTGGCGCTCCAGGTGTGTTCTTCCGCTGGAAACCGAAGGTGGATTGCCGGGGGTAGATCTAGTGTCGTCAGCTGCTACCCACAAGTACATGCGGCGGGAAACTGCCGTTTGCCCCTTTTGAAGCCCGATTGCCGAGCGAGGAATGGTTCGAGGATTTCCTTCAGCTCATTGACCTGTGACCCTGGCAGCGCTGGACTTGTTTCCGTTGGGTAAGCAATGGGTGGTTATGATTTAGGCGAAAGATCGACGCTACTTGACTTGGTGCGTTCCAAGTCAAGTAGCGTTTTATGTACCCCCGGCCGGATTCGAACCGGCGACCTAGAGATTAGAAGTACGTGGTATTTCCGCTAGTTCTAGGGGTTCATCAGCTGGAATCGTACCAACAAAGTACCAACGGGATGCGTCTAGGCTACTGCGTCTAGGCTTTGTGCAATGGCTGCGCCCGAGCCTAGGCCGAGTACTTCGCGCAACTGCACGTCCAGCCGTGCAGCGCTTTCGTTCAGGTCATCTTCAAAGAGATCCCCATAAACATCTAGGGTCATGGTCGCTGACTTATGCCCGGCAATACGCTGTACAACCTTGATATTCGCACCTGCGCTAATGGCGAGAGATACGGCAGTATGACGTAGGTTGTGGAAGGTCGGGGGAATAAAGTCACTATCCCCGAGGCCAAGGGTCATGGGGCTATACACCGTAAGACCCAGCGCGGCCCATACAGGCCGCGTAACTACGCCGGTAACCTCCAGCCCCTCGGTTGTCTGAAAGGCTTTCACGGCGGCCTCTGTGCGCTCTCCGTAGAGAGCGACCAGCCGGAACCCTGTGCCGTCTTGGATGCGCCGTGATTCGCCGGTGATGGCCAATCGGGCATGCAGCGCTGCCACTGCATTGCCCGCGCGCTCTCCAGCATCTGCGTAGATACGATTGCTGAAATTCGACTTATTCAGCCTGTTGCCACGGGGTGAGGCGAAAGCGTAGGCCTCTGCCTCCAGCGTTTGGGTCTTTGCCTCCAGTAACTCGGCCACGTGGGAAGGTATTGGAACGATACGCGCCTCATTGTTTTTGGCTACGCCGGCCTCTACCGCCACTGTGGGGCGCTCTCCGAAGTCCAAGTGTTTGCGGCGTATGGTTGTGGCCTCGCCCCAGCGTAGGCCCGTTAATCCGGTGAATAGCACGAACAGGCGGTATTCGCCGGTGGCATCTGCCAGTCGGACCAGCTGCCTCATGGTGAGGCGCACTTGAGTACGTGACGGGGTGACGGTCGGCGTGGGGATGACACGCCCCGCGCGGTCGCGCGCCGGGTTGAATGAAAGAATGCCCTCGGATACTGCGAAGTCCAGCATGCGCGAAAGTTGTTTCAGCGCCTTGGACTTGGCGGAGTCTGTACCGGGGGAGCCGTCGGCCATTCGGAGGGTAGCCAGCCATTCCTCTACCTCGGCCCGTGTGATTGAAGCGAGGGGGCGATACTCCCAATGAGGTCGCACCCAGCAACGAAAGATCACATCATAGGTCTTGAGCGTATCGGGGGATACGGGGCGCGTGCCTCGCGCCCCCTTTGTCTGGAGGCGCTTTGTCCAAAGGGCGTACAGGCTATCAACGGTTACTCCCTTGGCCTTGGACGGATCAACGTAGATACCGCCACGCTTGCGCGATTCCATATCGGCCTCAAAGGCCTTGGCCTCGGATTTGGTGCCAAAGATTGGCCGCTTACGCTTGCCGTCCGGTGTGTAGTAGTCCACCTGCCAGCGCTTGCCGTCGGTGTGCCTTTTGATTGCCATTGCCCCAAACCTCCCCTTGGTTGTCTTTGGCTGAACGTCGCCGGACGTTCATTAATTCCCCGGCCCGTTCATTTGTCATCGAACACGCCGTTTAGTGCGTAGCCAGCGGCCTTGTTCAGGTTGTTTCGTGCCCGGTCATATCTGCGCGTGGTACGGGGGTCGGCATGCCCCATGCTGTCCTGCAAGGCATGCAGCGGAACGTCTCGGTCAAGGGCCACGGTTGCGAACGTGTGACGCAATGAGTGCGGCGATACCTTACCCGGTATCCCCGCCTTTGTCGCCAATGATTGAATGAGGCGGAACGCCTCGGAACGTGCCCAGGGCTTTCCGGTACGGGTGGCAAACAGAGGTGCGCCCTTCGCATCATTAGTTGCCGCCTCAAGGTCAGTTCCGGTGGCTATGCCTTCCCCGAGGTATCCGGCCAGCGCATGGATGACGCTAGGGTTCAATGCTATTTTCTGCCGGGTTCCTCCCTTGCGCGTCACGTTTAGTACGCGGTGCCCCGAGTCGTGGCCTAGGTCGGAGGCATGCGCCTCCAACGCCTCGCTAATGCGAATGCCGGTATTGAGTAGCAACACGATTAGCGCGTATGCACGCGGTGAGTGTTTGTGAGCTGCCGAGACTAGAGCCTTGGCCTGCTCTACCGTGAGGCCTTGCGTTGTGGAGGCATCCGCGCTGACGACCGGGCGGCGTACGCGCGCCACCGGGTTGCCCTCGGCCTTGCCTTCGTCTGTTAGGTATGTGTACAGGCTGGAGAGCGCTGTCAAGTGGCGCGAGACAGTAGCGGCGCTAAGCCCTTGTCCTGAGAGGCTGTAACGGTACATATCCATATCGCTACGGGTCACTGCGAGTAAGTCCAGTCCAGTGCTATCCAGCCAGCGCGTAAAGCGCTGTGCGTTTGCCCGGTAGGCCTTGAATGTGTTTCCCTCCGTTCCGTTGCTGTCAAGATATGCTGCCAGCCATTGGCCTATAAGCGCGGCGCGTTCATGCGTGGCGTTTGCCTGCTCAATGTCTCCCATGATGACGACCTCCCCGGCCCTAGAATCCTCTCCCATAACCACATCATAATGTCAGTTATGTTGTGAAGCTAGGGGCTGCACCGAATGGTGGTATATCGATGGGGGTGCGTAGCGTTGCGCCACATGACCGAGGCGTGTGGCGCTCGGCCAGAGGGTGGGGGGTACCCTCTTGCGCGGCTGGTGCCCCGTATCGGGGGTGATACGGAAAAAAGGGGCGGCGGTATCAGAGACTTTTCACTTGTAGCTTTAAGCAATTCAGATACCGCCACCCGCTTACTCGTCGACGAAGTACTCCGTAATGATTACCCCTTCGTCACCTTGCCAGATGGGCAGGCCGTAGTATCCTCCGATTGTCCACTCATGTATGCTGCGGTGCTTGACCGGGTTCACGTAGATAAGGCCGTCCGGCGGGGGAACGTTACGGGATGTGGCCATAATCCCGTTGACCCTCCGAGTGACCGGCTGCAAGTGGCCGGGGCGAACGCAAGCCGAGTTGCGGCATATATGGTCTAGGTCAAGCTCAGGGTTTAACTCAAGCCATGCCACGTGTTCCCATGCCCAGCGGTGCGCCCGGTAGCGTTTGCCACCATCCCAGAACTGTCCATAATTGCCATGCTCGGATGGGTCGCTATATCCCGTCCATTCCCAGCAACCCGTTTCAGGGTTGCCCGATACGTCCAGCATGAAGCGATCAAGCGGGGTCAGCCCCCGGCGCTCGCCGCTACGGACTTTGTCGCCGTCAAGGGGCACAAGGTGAGGCTCGGCCTCACCTTGCCATGGCCCGGTGTGCCCCAAAGTGTAGCGTTGCATTGCATGAGATCGGCAGAGCATGTACCCAATGCCCGAGGGTACGCGTTCGGCCTGCCTGTCGCAGGCCGGGGCCGTGCACTGGTTGGCCGTGCTGCCAGTTAAGGCAAGCCGCTCGTCATGGTAAGTGCAGAACTCCCCATGCCCGCTGCGCTGCTGGCATCGCCAGGCCCTGCATTCGCCTGCCATGACGGCGCGGTTGGAGGTGGCCTTGAGCTTATCGCCGGGATTCACTGTAGCGGCCATAGGAACCACGCGTTACGTCCGACAGTGCCCCTTCGGTGGAGCGGCCACTGTAGTGCCGCACCCCTTCGTCTAGGCGAACTTCAATACCATTGTCAGGGCCGTATGGCCCAGCGAAACCGGGTGCATGAATGCCCAGTGTTCGGTGCATGTGGTCGGGGAACTCGTTCAGCAACTCACGCACTGCGGCATATGCAGCGGCATGCGCCTCCAACGCCTCAATGTACGGGGATAGCACGCCGTCGATGGCGGTCTGCGCCTCCGCCAACAAGGCGGCGATTTGCTCGCCGGTGAGCAGGTCGGCGGAGCGGATGACCTTGACGCGCTCAAGTTCGGCTTGAGCGTCGCCTTGACGCTTCGCAGACTCCAAGCGCAGCTGTTCAGCCTTGCCCAGCGCCTCCGTGTAGGCCATGGATACGGCCTTGGCATCGGCAACCTTTGGAGCTAGTTTGAAGTCGCCCGCTTCAAACACTTCTTTCAGGCTCAAGTATTCCGCCCTTGCCTGCTGCGCCTCGGCCTGTATGGTGGCGCACTCTTTCACCCGTAGGCTGTGCTGCTGCTGGCAGGCCTGCAGTGAGGCCTGCAGCTGCTCGATGGTTGGTACGGTGGACATAGTGTATGTCTCCAATCTCGCCCCCTCGGGGGCATTGTCACGCCGGAGGCCGTAGAATGCGATCTAACGACCTAGAATTGTTGCGGACAGGCATGTGTGCCTAAAAGGTAGTTTCGTCCTTCTAATGGGCCACGCAGGCCCTTAGAGGGGGTATTGCGCCTTGACGGTTAGTGTGGTAATGGCGAATTGCCTATACCTAGGGGTTTGGGGTGAGGTGGCGAAAGCCTCGCTATTCGCCACACCTTGACCGATGATTGGCGGGTTTGAGCGGACGCTTACGCTTTGCCCCGGTAGCCGCGTTTCGGAGACAACGCGGCGTGCTACCCGCTCCGACTCGGAGACTCGCGCCCATCAGGCGGCGAGTCATCCTCGCTTCGCTTCGCTTCGTTCCCTTGACTGCTGCCATGGAAGGGCACCCCCAAAGGTGCCCGTTCCCTGACCGTCTAATTCGTTGGTCAAGGAACCCCACCGAGGCTATCCGTAGGGAGCGATAGCGACCGGAGGATAGCCGAGGCAGGCAGGCCTATGTGGGCCTGCCCTCCAGCCGAGGTAATACGAACGTAGTGAGTATTACCGAGGGGAGAGCGTAGCTCTCCCTACGGTGATGTAGTTAAGGGTGATGTAGTTAGTGGGCCAGATTACGACCCCTTACAGTGGGCCAGATTCTGGCCCGTCCGCAGGTGCGCCTGGAATGGTTATCCATGTGTCGGCAGGGCCGTTGAAGCGGCCCGGTTTTCGGTACAGCCAGCCGGTGTCCGTGGCCTCGGCAAGTGCTCTCTTGACCACGTTTAAGGAGTATCCCGTAGCCTTGACCAGCGTCTCTCTGGAGGGGTAGCAATGCCCTGTTTGATTGTCCGCATACGTGGCCACTGTGAGGCAAAGGAATTTTGCGTTCCGGCTCAGGCTGGAGTCGCGCACGGCTTTCATGTATTGCAGTTGCCGTGCTGCGTTCGGCGGAGGTTTAGGCATTGGCACGGCTACCGCCTAGCTGGCGCGCTGCGCGCGTGCCCACTTGTCTAGTTCCGTCTTGGAGTATCGAACCTGATTCCCAAACTTGAAGTAGGGAACCGTGGCCCTGCCGTCGGCAGAGGCCAGCCACCTTGTGGATACTCGCAGGTATTCCGCGGCCTCTCGTCGTGTCAGCCATTCCATGGCTGGCGCTGTATCGGCGGGGAGCGTGCTAATCAGAGTCAATCGTGACCTCCTGAGTCTAAGAGTGATCATTGGTCGGCAAGGGTGATAGCAGATTATGGCCGGAGTGAACGGCAGACTAGTCTGCGATAAACCTAGATTTGACTTTCACTAGGTTTTGCGCTCACACATCCAGTCTAGCCCTCGGCGGCTGGGTTGTCGGGGGTCGGGCGCGGTTGGGAAACGCACACCCTAATCCGGGCACCCTTTTCGGGCCTTACAGGCGTAGCCTTGATCCAATTAACCGAGCCGTCAAGGTGGGTGGGCAGATGGAAAACGAGTTTCTATGGACAGTCTTGGAGGTTCCGGGCCTGCTAATTGGCCGCGCTGCTCCAACACAGGATGACCCCGAGGGCTTTACTTGCTGCTTTTGGGAACCCTCCAAGATGCCCAGTGATATTGCCGATGAGGTACTGGATACGATGGGGTATTCTCCGTTGCGCTGGGAGCGACTGGAGGGGGCCGCTAGTCCTGTATTCGTCGTGCACCTCTCCGAAATGCAACCAACCTCCGCCTCGACGGAAGCTGTAGGGAATGCGGTCTACCTAGGCGAGGCGGCGCCGGACATTGCTAATGAGGATGACGTACCGCTGGATTTTACGCCTCTCATCTGGACTCCGCCGCGTACCGATTAAGTCCTACTGGATTCCGCAGTGTACTGATTTAGGATGACCGCATGAGAGTGCGTTTCTGTCAAGTAAAAACTGAATAGGTAAAAGATGAATCCCATCCTCCCTAGTCAACTAAGGAAGATGGGATTTATTTTGTGTACCCCCGGCCGGATTCGAACCGGCGACCTAGAGATTAGAAGGCTCTTGCTCTATCCAGCTGAGCTACGGAGGCGTGACCGAAAATAGTTTAGCCCATTGACTGGCCGTTTTGCGAAATTGAAACTGAGGAAGCGTTATACACAGTTCGCCGCCCCTACCTCACCGTCGGGTATCCGGGCGGCACTCTGGGATTACGCGGGCGAAGCGCCCGGCAAAGGAATTCGAAGGAGTAGGAAGCCATGAGTGACCTTGTGACGATCCGTGCCGTGGTAGGCACGGAGCCGCAGCTGAGCATCACCCCGCAGGGGACCACGATCCTGAAGTTTCGTGCAGCCACACATGAACGGAAACGTGATCCGCAAAGCGGGGAGTGGTCAGATGCCGGAACCAACTGGTTTTCGGTCAGTTGCTTCCGGGGGTTGGCCGAAAATGCGATGGAGAGCCTGCGGCGTGGTGACCGGGTGATCATCTATGGGAAATTGCAGATCAGGCAGTTCGAACGTACCGACGGTAGCACCGGGACCAGTGCCGATCTGGAAGCCTACGGGTTAGGCCATGACTTGAAATTCGGTACCGGTAGCTTCACCAGAGTGCGGCACGAGGGCACCCCTGCGTCCCGCTCGGCTCACCCGGAAGCAACGGCGACGGCCGAGGATAAGTCGGATGCCCCCGTGGTCACGCATTGGCCCGAAGGCGATACCGAAGCGGCGTGAATGGAAGCAGATGTGGCGGTGCTCGGTGACAAGTGTGAATCTGCGCACCGCCACGGCAACAGAACACCGAAGAATTCGGTTTTGACACCGTGTACCGACTAGCCTTAAGGGCATGGCGGAATTCATTTACACGATGACCAAGGCTCGCAAGGCCGTTGGCGACAAAGTCATTCTTGACGATGTCAGCATGTCGTTCTTCCCAGGGGCCAAAATCGGCGTCGTGGGACCAAACGGTGCTGGTAAGTCCACAATCCTTAAGATCATGGCCGGGATCGATACCCCGTCCAACGGTGAAGCACGTCTTTCACCGGGTTACTCGGTCGGGATCCTGTTACAGGAACCGCCCCTGAACGAAGAGAAGACCGTGCTGGGCAACGTCCAGGAGGGCGTCGGGGAGATCTACCAGAAGATCCAGCGCTTCAACCAGATTTCCGAGGAAATGTCCCAGGATGGCGCCGACTTCGACGCTCTGCTTGAAGAAATGGGCAAACTGCAGGAAGCCATCGATGCCGCAGACGCCTGGGACATCGATTCCCAGCTCGAGCAGGCCATGGATGCCTTGCGCTGCCCGCCGGGCGATGAACCGGTGACCCACCTCTCCGGTGGTGAGCGCCGTCGTGTCGCGCTGTGCAAGCTCCTGCTGCAGAAACCCGACCTGTTGCTGCTGGACGAGCCAACCAACCACTTGGACGCGGAGTCGGTTTTGTGGCTTGAGCAGCACCTGGCCGCCTACCCGGGCGCAGTCCTGGCAGTGACCCACGATCGTTACTTCCTTGACCACGTCGCCGAATGGATCTGTGAAGTTGACCGTGGTCGGCTGCACCCCTATGAGGGCAACTACTCCACCTACCTGGAGAAAAAGCGCGAACGCCTGGAAGTCCAGGGCAAGAAGGACCAGAAGCTGGCCAAGCGGCTGAGCGAGGAACTGGAATGGGTCCGGTCCAACGCCAAGGGCCGCCAGACCAAGTCGAAGGCCCGTTTGGCCCGCTACGAGGAAATGGCCGCCGAGGCCGAGCGCACCCGGAAGCTGGACTTCGAGGAAATCCAGATTCCACCGGGCCCGCGACTGGGTCAGGTCGTCATCGAGGCCAGCGACCTGAAGAAGGGCTTTGGCGACCGTGTGCTGATCGATGGCCTGTCCTTCAGCCTGCCCCGCAACGGCATCGTCGGCGTGATCGGTCCGAACGGTGTGGGTAAGTCGACCCTGTTCAAGACCATTGTTGGCATGGAAGAACTTGATGGCGGCAACCTTAAGATCGGCGACACCGTCAAGATCTCCTACGTTGACCAGAACCGCGAAAACATCGACCCGGAAAAGAGCCTGTGGGAAGTCGTTTCCGACGGCTTGGACTACATCCAGGTCGGCCAGGTCGAAATGCCGTCCCGCGCCTATGTGTCAGCCTTCGGCTTCAAGGGCCCGGACCAGCAGAAGAAGGCCGGTGTGCTCTCCGGCGGTGAGCGCAACCGCCTGAACCTGGCGCTGACCCTGAAGCAGGGCGGCAACCTGTTGCTGCTTGACGAACCCACCAACGACCTGGATGTCGAGACGCTGTCATCGCTGGAAAACGCCTTGCTTGAATTCCCGGGTTGCGCCGTGGTCGTCTCGCACGACCGCTGGTTCCTGGACCGCGTGGCCACCCACATCCTGGCCTATGAGGGCTCCGAGGAGAATCCGTCGAACTGGTACTGGTTCGAGGGCAACTTCGATTCCTACGAGCAGAACAAGGTCGAACGACTGGGGCCGGATGCAGCCAAGCCGCACCGTGTTACCCACCGCCGCCTGACCCGCGACTAGTTTCCGCGTTCACCCGGTGGCAGCCCGCCATTCCCTCCCGGAATGGCGGGCTGTCGTGCTCTACTGGCCTTCCAGGCGACGAGCGCCAATGCCCCCGTCGCCCAGCTGGTCACTGGGATTGAGCAGGTGGCAGGCTTCCAAGGAGAGGCAACCGCAACCGATACAGCCGGTGAGGCGCTGCTCCAATTGCTCGATTGTCCTGCGCCGTTGCTCCAGTACCCTGATCCACTCCTGTGAGGCGCGCTGCCAGTCCATTTCCGAGGGGCGGTGATCCAACGGGACCGGTTCCAGCGCCCGGGCGATGTCGGCCAGCGGGATACCCAGGTTTCGGCCCACCGAGATCAGCGTGATCCGCCGGATCATATGTCGCGGATAGCGGCGTTGCCGCCCCGGCGTACGTAACGAGCCGACCAGTCCGATCTCCTCGTAGTAGTGCAGTGCGGACCGGGGTACCCCGGTACGGTCGCTGACCTGTCCGATGGTTAGCAGGTCATCGGCCAACCCATCCAACTCCCGCGAATCCGGTGACATTGGACACCTCCTTGCGTACCGTCTTGACCTCAAGTCTACTTGAGGTTCTAGGATCAAGTCAGTGAGTGGTTTCCACGCCGTGTCCGCAAGCGGCCTGGTGGCCATTAAAGAGCGTAGAACAGAGAGCGGTATCGATGAGCGACGTAGCCGATGACTTCCGTGCAGCATTCCGAGCCCATCCGGCCGGGGTTGCCCTGATTACAGCGAACCCGCACGGACGTCCCGTGGGGCTCACGGTTTCCAGTCTGGCATCGCTATCCGTCGATCCGGTGGCCGTCTCATTCTCATTGACTCGATCCTCGGGCTCGGCCGGAGCCGTGCTGCAGGCACCAACGTTCATGATCCACCTGTTGGGGGAGGAGCATAGCGAGCTGGCCGATGCCTTCGCGCGCCCCGACGGGCAACGGTTCACCGCCGGGCAGAACTGGCGGGAACTGGAGAACGGTGAACCCTATTTCCCGCTGGCACCGGTCGCTTTCCGGGCCCGGATGCACAGCTCGCTGCAGGTGGGTCCCTCGCGGTTGATCGCGGCCGAAGTCATTGACATCCACCATGGGCCGGCCAGCCAGCATCTGCTGTACCAGGATCGCACCTATCTGGGACTATCCGGGGCCAGGCGCCTCGACCCGGCCAAGGGTTAGCGTCTGCCGGTTGGGGATTGCCTAGCCGTTCAGCTGGTTTGCAGGGCCGGCCAGCCAGCGTCTGGCTTCCCGGGGTGAGGTCAACCTGATGACCTGTAAATGCGGGTACTCGCGGAGCAACCGCGGCATGCGCTCGCGCCATTTGTCATGGGTGAGCATCTCGAAACGCAGGATGCTTTCCTCCGGGTCGGTGAAGAACACATGCAAGGGCGGCTCGACATTGCCGTTCCAGAGGCGTTCGCGGCGTAACCGCCGGCGCAGTGTTCTTCTCACCAGGCGCCCGAGGGCAATCCAACGCGGAAAATCCAGCCAAATCAACGTGTCGGCCCGATGACCGAGGACCGGCCCCTGGCCCTTGCTGTGGTACTGCCATTCGGTGATCCAGCGTTCGGTGGCGGCCAGCCGGGCCACGTCCTGTGCGAAGGTGGGCCGCACGGTCCATTCCGGGCCATGGTGCAGGGCATCCAATTCGGTGTGCGGCAGATCCCACAGCCGCCCCAGCCGCCCGGCCAGGGTGGTTTTCCCCACGCCGGTAACCCCACAGACCAGGACGCGTTGCGGACGCTGGGGTAGCGCGTTGCGTGTATCCAGATAACGCCCGGTGTCTTGCGGAGGCTGGTTCCCTGGTTCGGTGTGGTTCACGCAAAGATCCTGTTCCGGATGGTGCTGGCTGGTCGGGGACGGGAAACCGGTGGTGGTCCTAGCCCAGTCGCCCATCGGGCAGACGGACCATGCCTTCCTGCGCCACACTGGCCACCAGCACGCCCTGGCGGTTGTAGATGCTGCCGGTACCCAGACCCCGGGCCGAGGAAGCCGACGGCGAACGTTGGACGTAAAGCAACCACTCATCGACCCGGAAGTCGCGGTGCCACCACATGGCATGGTCCAAGCTGGCCACGCTCATGTCGCGGCTGACCCATTCGATACCATGGCGGCGCAGAATCGGTTCCAATAGCGTGTAGTCGCTGGCATAAGCCAGTGCCGCACGGTGCACCGCCTGGTCATCCGGCATGGGCGCGGTGGTCTTGAGCCAGACCGCGCTCTCGGCGGTGCGTTCCCCGGAGGCGCGAAGGTAAATCGGATCCGAGACATGACGGACATCGAACGGACGTTCGAAGGCCCATTCCTGTGCCACCGGGTGGTCGATATCTCCCAGCACGTCGGCGGTGGTAGGCAGCTGGTCGGGATCCGGGATCCCCTGCGGCATCGGGTCGTGGTGATCCAGCCCCGTGGCCGATTCCTGGAAGGAAGCAATCATCGACAGAATGGGCTTGCCATCCTGGTAGGCATGGACACGCCGGGCCGAAAAGGAGCGGCCATCACGCATGCGTTCCACACCGAAAGTGATCGGCTGGTGCGGATCCCCGGGGCGCAGGAAATAACCGTGCATCGAATGGATGCCACGTTCCTCCGCGACGGTCCGGGCCGCGGCGATAATCGATTGGCCCAGCACCTGCCCGCCGAAGACCCGCGGACGGCTCTGCTTGGGCGTGTGGCCAACGAAAATGTCCTCGTCCGTCCGCGCCTGCAGGTTTCCGCTGAGGTCCAGAAGGTCGATCAGCCGTTGGGTGTTCTGCGCGGAATCGGTCACGATGCGTGCTCCCTTGGTCTGTGCCACATGTGGAAAAACCATACCGTTACCTGGTGGTAACTTCCAGTGTGACCGCTTGTGTCGTTCTCTGCAGTACATCTTGCAACAGAACCGGGAGATGACGAAATTATCACACCTGCGCTCGTACGCTTCGCCGGACGTGAGACGATGATCTTATGTCTAGTGAAGCCTTGATTTTTGATGATACGACCTCCGTGCAGGATCTGGCGAAGTTGATCAGCCGGGCCAAGAGCATCGAAGACGATTCGGCCCAGCTGATGGCACGCTCACATGCCCTGGCCGTCTATGTTCCGGTGCTGGTTCCGGCCAGCCTGGGCAGTGGAGAATTCACCATTCTGGGGATGCGGGTACACCGGTTGGCCGAGCCTGCGACATTGACCGCCTGCTATTCGCTGGCCTCGATCCAGGATCGACTGGCCCGCATGGGCGATAGCTCGCGACAGTTCGCGCTTCCCCCGGTCCAGGCGCATCCGCAATGGGCCGGAATCCAGGTTCCGGTCTCGGGGTGGGAATCCGTGGCGCAGATCGAGGACCGGGTCCTGGCCGAGGCTGCCCGAAGCGGGATCAACGCCGTGGCCGACGCATTGCCGGAGAACCCGGGTAAACCGGTGATCAGCCAGGTACGCCAGCGTATCTGGTCCTCGATCCAACCCGATACCGATCCCAAGCTGCCACTCGGCGCGTCCTTCGCAATGGAAACCCTCGGTTTTTTGACAGCCGACGGGCACAGCACCGTGTACCGCAGCGGCTCCTGGCTGCGTTTGACCAGTTCGCGCGGCCATGTGCTGGTGCGCCGGGATGCCGCGCTGATCTAGGCCGGTGCCCGCCCCGGGCGCACGATTGCCCCGGACCCGTGGTGCGGGCCTATCCCGGACGATTCACCAGCGAATGCGCAGCCCGGTCGAAGTAGTCGCGCAGGGTTTCGGCGTGCAAGGGGGACAGGTCCATCTGCCCGATGGCCTTGTTCATGTGACCCAGCCAGACATCCCGGTTGTGCGCATCCACGTGGAAGGGCATATGGCGCATGCGTAGCCGGGGGTGGCCACGGTGTTGCGAATAGGTGCTCGGCCCGCCCCAGTACTGTTCAAGGAACAACTGCAAGCGGATCCGGGCCGGGTAGAGGTCCTGCTCCGGGTACATGCTGCGGAATTCCTCGTCCTGGGCAACCGAGGCGTAGAACAAACGTGCCAGCTCCGCGAAGACCGGACGCCCGCCCACCTCTGCATATAAGGTCCCGGAGAAGTCGGACAGGTCGACCTCGGCGCTGGCCAGTTCGAGGAACTCGGTCGTGGACGGGCCGGTGACCACCGGATTGCTCAGGGGATCGTTGACGACCCGGTGGGACAGTGGATTCGCTTCGGTCATGGTTTCTTTCCTGGACGCGGGGTGGTGGGCTCGTGATGGACCGTGAAATTAACCGACCGGGCAATGAAGCAGACCTTGTTGGCCTGGGCGTGCAGGGCATCGGCCAGCTCGCGCTGCGCCTCGTCCAGCAACCCGACCTCGGGGCGCAGGGTGGCCTCGGTGAACTGCCCGCTGCCGTCGTAGTTCAGCTTCAGGGTTCCCCGGGCATGGTCCTGGTAACTGGTGACCACCAGCCCGTGTTTTACCGCCATGTGCAGGTAGGAGAGCATATGGCATTGGCTGAGGGCAGCCAGCAACAGCTGTTCGGGATTCCAGCGCTGCGCATCGCCGTGAAAGGTGGGATCGGCGGTTCCGGCGATGTCCGGCAAGCCGGCGGCACTGATAATGTGTTCCCTTCCGTAGCCGCGGTAGCTACGGGTACCCTCACCACGGTTCCCCGTCCACCGCATGGAGATCTGGTAGTTGTGTCGTGAGAGGTCCATGGGCTGATTCTCCCATGTTTGGGAGGCAAAGTGCTATGGCGTGGTCCACAGCCGAGGCGGTGGACCACGCCATGGGATCAGCGGCGATCTGCCGCCTGGGCGTCTAGTGCCCGCAGCACATCGGCCCGGCTTTCGGACAGCAGGCGGCGCAGGGCCGGCTGTTCGGTGCCCAGTTCCTCCAGGAAGTCGTCGGTTCGCTGCACGGTGGCATTGCTGACCGAGGCGCTGGGGTAGAGCCCGATGACGATCTGCTTGGCCATTTCATGGGACAGGGCCTGCCACTTGTCCGGGATGGCGGCGAAATAGCGATCGGCGTACCCGGCGATCAACGTGGTGTCATGGGCCCTGTTGAACCCGGCGATCACCGCTGCGTGGTTGTCGTTGGACAAGCTGCCCGAGAGCACCAGCTCGAAGGCCTCGTCCTTGGCGTGGGTGGTCGGCCGGGCGGCGCGTGCGGTGTACCAGCTCGATTTGCCCTTGGCCGTGGCATCGGCGGCCAGCGCGGCATCCAGATCGGCATCGGAGGTGCGCCCACCGGCCGCCAGGGCGATCACCAGCGACCAGCGCAGGTCCGTATCCAGTTCAAGCCCCGGCAGGATCGGTTCGCCGCCCAGTAACGCCTCCAGCCGGTCCAGCTGGGCACCGGTTCGTGCCCTGTTGGCGAATGCCAGGGTGAACTGCAGTTGCTCATCCGAGGCCGCCGTGGCGGCCTCGGCCAGCTCCCAGAGCCGGTCGGCGGCCTGGATGCCCGCCTGCTGCTGGCGCGAGGGATCGACGTAGAAATCCAGCGCCGTGTTCAGCTGGCGCAGCAGCACCATGATCACCGAGGAATCGTCCTCGTGGCCGATGTTGTTCAGCAGCAGCTCGACATAGCTGCTGGCCCCGGTTTCCGCATCGCGGACCGCGTCCCAGGCGGCGCTCCACACCAGGGTGCGTGGCAATGTGTCGATGAAGTCCTTCAGGTGTCCGGTGGCGGTCTGAAGCGATTGCTCGTCCAGCCGGATCTTGGCATAGGTCAAGTCATCGTCATTGAGCAGCACCAGATCGGGGCGGGGCAGGCCCACCAACCCCGGAACCGGGGTGTGCGCTCCACGGATATCAAGCTCCTCGCGGTGGGTGCGCACCAGCCGCCCATTCTCATCCAGGGAATAGAAGCCCACGGCCAGCCGGTGCTCACGGATCGTGGGGTGCTCGGCGACGGCGCTTTGCCTGATGCCGAAGGAGGTGATCGTCCCCTGCCGATCGGTGTCGATCTGAGCCTTGAGGGTGTTGACCCCGGCGGTCTCCAGCCACTGGCCGGACCAGTTGCTCAGGTCGCGTCCGGAGGCCGTCTCCAGTTCGCGCAGGAGATCGGGCAGCTCGGTATTCTTCCAGGCGTGCTTGGCGAAGTAGCTGCGCACCCCGGCCATGAATTCGTCCTGTCCCACAAAGGCCACCAGCTGGCGCAGCACACTGGCGCCCTTGGCGTAGGTGATGCCGTCGAAATTCACTTCCACATCGGCCAGGTCGTTCATCTCGGCGACCACCGGATGGGTGGAGGGCAGCTGGTCCTGCCGGTAGGCCCAGTTCTTCTCCAGCATGTTGAAGGTGGTCCAGGAGCCGGTGAACTCGGTGTTCTCCGCGGCGGCCAGCGTGGACATGAATTCGGCAAAGGACTCGTTGAGCCACAGGTCGTTCCACCACTTCATGGTGACCAGGTCGCCGAACCACATATGCGCCAGTTCATGCAGGATCGTGATGGCCCGACGCTCCACCATGGCGTTGGTGGGACGGGAGCGGAAGACATAGCTTTCCAGGAAGGTCACGGCCCCGGCGTTTTCCATGGCCCCGGCGTTGAACTCCGGGACAAACAGCTGGTCGTATTTCTCGAACGGGTAGGGGACCGCGAAGTTCTTCTCGAAGAATTCGAAACCCTGCCGGGTAATGGTGATGATGTTCTCGAAGTCCAGGTACTCCATCATCGAGGCCCGGGCGAAGACGCCCAGTTCGATGGTGCGCCCATCGGACGAGACCAACGAATCGCGCTGCACCCGGTACGGGCCGGCGATCAGTGCGGTGATGTAGCAGGAGATGCGCTGCGTGGGCGCAAACTCCCAGCGGGCCGTCGCCTCGTCCACGGTCAGCGGTTGCGGGGTCGGCGCATTGGACACCACATTCCAGTGCCTGGGCGCGGTGACCGTGAACTGGAAGCTCGCCTTCAGGTCGGGTTGCTCGAACACCGCGAACATCCTGCGGCAATCGGCCACTTCGAACTGCGAATACAGGTATACCTCGTCATCCACCGGGTCGACGAAGCGGTGCAGGCCTTCACCGGTATTCATGTACAGGGCGTCGGCGTCAACAACCAGCAGGTTCTGCGCTTCCAGCTCAGGTAGGGTGATCCGGATCCCGTCGCTGTGTACGACCGGATCCAGTTCGCGTCCGTTGAGTGTGATGGATCGGACCGTGTCGGTGACGGCGTCGATAAAGGTCGAGGCCCCGGCCGTGGCCGTGAAACGCACGGTGGTTCGTGAAGAGAAGACCTTGTCCCCGGTGGTCAGGTCCAACTCCACCTGGTAGCTGTCGACATCGATCAGGTCGGCGCGTTCGATCGCCTCGAGGCGAGTCAGGTTCATTCCGGGCATGGTCTGGGCTCCGAATCCATGCGGGCTGGTACCGCATTCTGCAGATATGAAATATTTATTGAACAACTGCGTCCATTGTGCCACTGCAGGCCGGGGGTCATGCAAGTCTTTTCGCCGTATTTCCTCCCCGGCTTGCTTCGGTGCCCCGTCCCTGCGTGTGCGCACGATTCAAGGACCCCGGCCACTGGTCGCTAAGCTGGTGGTGTCAGCCTTGACGAGCACCTGAACAGAAGAGGAATTCACATGCGCGTGCACATTGCCACCGACCACGCAGGTCTGGAATTGAGCGATCACCTGGTCAAGCATTTGTCGGCCAAGGGGTACGACATGGTTAACCACGGCCCGGGCTCCTACGACCCGGAGGACGACTACCCGGCGTTCTGCATCAATGCCGCCAAGGCCGTGATCGCCGACCAGCGTAATGGTATCGACGCATTGGGGATCGTGCTGGGCGGGTCGGGCAATGGCGAGCAGATCGCGGCGAACAAGGTCGAGGGGATTCGCGCGGCCCTGGCCTGGAACCTGGACACCGCCAAGCTGGCCCGCCAGCATAACAATGCCAACGTGGTGGCCGTGGGTGGGCGCCAGCACTCGGTGGAGGAGGCCGCCGAAATCATCGAGGCCTTCCTGGCCGAGCCGTTCAGTGAAGCCGAGCGCCATGAACGGCGTATCGGCAAGATCGCGACCTACGAAACCACCGGTGAGGTCATCGACTAGCCGTGCCAGAAGGACATTCCCTGCACCGCCTGTCCCGGCAATTCGACGATGCCTTCGGCGGTCAGACCGTGCGGGTCTCATCACCCCAGGGCCGGTTCGCCTCCGATGCCGCGCGTCTGGACGGGCATCGGCTTGAAAGCTCCTGGGCCAAGGGCAAGCAATTGTTCGCCCGCTTCTCCAACGACCTGTACCTGCGTGTCCACCTGGGCCTCTATGGTGCCGTCGATTTCGGGGGAGACGAGCATTTCCGCGGAGCCTCCTCCATTGGCGCACCGCGTCGTATCGGCGAACGCGAACTGGACGATGAATCCACGGGGGAGTATGCCGGGCCGCCGGCACCGGTGGGACAGGTCCGTGCCCGGTTCGTGACCGGGCACGGATGGGCCGACCTGCGCGGCCCGAGCGCCTGTGAGGTGCTGGACTGGGACCAGGTGAACACCCAGTTGGCCAAGCTCGGACCCGATCCGTTGGTCGGAACCGCTGTGCGCTTCAGCCAGTCCAAGGGGCGGGAAACCGACAAGGACCCTAGCGCGGAACTTGAACGCGGCTACCTGCACTTCCGCCGGAATCTGGAGCGCACCAGGACGCCGATCGGCATCGTGCTGATGAACCAGGCGCTGATCTCGGGGGTGGGCAACATCTACCGTGCCGAGGCGCTGTTCCGCTCGCGCGTCGATCCGCAGCTTCCGGCCAACGAGTTGTCGACGCGTACGGCCAAGAGGCTGTGGTGGGATATCGTCGGGCTCATGGAGGACGGGGTGCGTGATGGCCGGATCATCACCACCCGGCAGGAGGACCGCGACCCCACGGGACCGCTCTGGCCGGAGAACGCCTATTACGTCTACCAGCGGCAGGGGTTGGGGTGTCGCCGGTGCAATGCCAAGGTGTCATTGGCTGAAGTTGCCGGCCGCAAGCTGTACTGGTGTTCACGCTGCCAGCGTCCACCGCGCAAACGCGGATGAGGCCGGGGCGTCGCGCCGGTCAGGCGAAATTGCCGTACCAAAGAGCATCCTAGTCGGAGCGGGATCTGGTCGATTTGCACTGGGCTGGAACAATGCTCTAGACTGAATCCTGTTCACGGCAACGAAGCCGGGAAATCTGGGGATGTAGCTTAATGGTAAAGCCTTAGTCTTCCAAACTAATGACGCGGGTTCGATTCCCGTCATCCCCTCCAGGAACGAAAAGACTCCGTCGCAAGACGGGGTCTTTTTCGCGTTGCGGGGTTCCTCGCGGCGGGCATATCCGGCTGTTGTGGTTGTCACATCACGCAAACGGGTGCGAATGCCGCTCCGGACCCCTCGAAACAGCGGGTCCCGCGGCCCTCTGGCCATGGATTTTCACCGGTAAATCAACGAATCCTGCCTTTGGTCCGGCCGTTGCTGCGGGACATTCCCACCGATTTTGCTTTCGATTTGAACCAGTGTAAATTTGTCTCTTGTGGTCAACGGCGGAAATGCCCGAAAGGCAACTGCAAAAAACCATGTGATTAGTAAGTTTCAGACTTCTTGAAAAGTTGGATATTTACTTTTCGGGGTGTAGCTCAGCTTGGCTAGAGCGCGCGCTTTGGGAGCGTGAGGTCGCAGGTTCGAATCCTGTCACCCCGACGCCGTACGGGAAACGACGCCATGGGTGCTCGGTTCCACGGCGGACAGAGAACTAATTCATTTAGCTCTTGTGATCAGCGGAAACTCATCAGGTTGCCGGAAGGAATCACGAACGATTAGTGGATCGGTACCGACTGCGGTTAGACTGGTCACTGCTAATCGGGGTGTAGCTCAGCTTGGCTAGAGCGCGCGCTTTGGGAGCGTGAGGTCGCAGGTTCGAATCCTGTCACCCCGACTCTGTGTGAAGAACCCCGCAACAAATATTTTGTTGCGGGGTTTTTTTGCAGATAAAGACCTAATTCTTAGATAACTTCAGGAGTACAACGCTGTGAAGAGCGCCGTCGAAAACCTCAACCCGACCCGGGTGAAGCTCACCGTTGAAGTTCCTTTCGAGGAACTCAAGCCCCGCGTCGACGAGGCCTACAAGACCATCGCACAGCAGATCCAGGTTCCGGGTTTCCGCAAGGGCAAGGTTCCTTCCCGGCTGATCGACCAGCGCGTTGGCCGTGGCTATGTCATCGAGACCGCCGTGAACGAGGGCCTGAACGACTACTACCAGCAGGCCATGGTCGAAAACGAGCTGACCCCGCTGTCCCGCCCGGAGGTCGACATCACCGAGTTGCCTTCGATCGAGAAGGAAGGCGAAGGCCAGCTGGTCTTCACCCTGGAAGTCGACATCCGCCCAACCATCGAACTGCCCGACTACAAGGGTCTGGAAGTTTCCGTGGAGGCCAAGGAAGTTGCCGACGAGGATATCGAGAAGGCCCTTGAGGACCTGCGCGGCCGCTTCGGCACCCTGAAGGAGGTCGAGGCACCTGCGGCCGCCGATTCCTTCATCACCATCGACCTGGTTGCCACCGTGGATGGCGAAGAGGTCGACAACGCCCAGGGCCTTTCCTACCAGGTCGGCTCGGGCAACATGCTTGAGGGCATGGACGAGGCCGTCACCGGCCTGTCCGCCGGGGAAGACGCCACCTTCGAAACCAAGCTGGCCGGTGGCGAACACGCTGGCAAGGACGCTGTCGTCAAGGTTACCGTCTCGGCCGTGAAGCAACGCGAACTGCCGGAGGCCAACGACGATTTCGCCCAGCTGGCTTCCGAATTCGACACCATTGCCGAACTGCGCGAGTCGCTGTCCAAGGACGCCGCCGAGGGCAAGATCGTGGAGCAGGGTGTTGAGGCCCGCGAACTGGTCCTGGACAAGTTGCTGGAACTGGTTGAGGTGCCGGTGCCCGCGTCGGTCATCGACGAGCAGATCGAGCAGCACTTCGACAACCCGAATGCCGAAGAAGACCACGACACCGAGGACCACCGTGCCGAGGTGCGCGAGAACACCGAGCGTGCCTTCCGCAACGAGCTGGTGCTGGACGCCGTGGCAGACGCCGAGGAAGTCGGCGTGGAGCAGTCCGAGCTGATCGACTACATCGTGCAGACCGCCGGCCAGTACGGCATGGATCCGAACCAGTTCGCCCAGATGCTCGACGGCGCCGGCCAGGTGCCGATGCTGATGGGTGAGGTCCGCCGCCGCAAGGCCCTGGCCAAGGTCCTGGAATACGCCGTAGTCACCGACTCCAACGGTGACAAGGTCGACCTGACGTCCTTCGTGAAGCCTGCCGGTGAGGAAGAAGCCACCGAGGAAGCAGCCGCCGAGGAAGCAGCCGAGGCAGAAGCCAAGTAAGTCCCCCCGGGGATGCGAAGTGGCCGCCGGACAGTTGGGAAACCAGCTGGCCGGCGGCCTCTTGCGTTTCGCCCACGGCTGTACGCATGCGCCGTGAGCGAAACAGGGGCATGAAACACGCCAAGAGGCGGTTGAAGTCAGTAATCTCAAAGATAACCAGTCGCATCGGCAGCAGACCCGTACCGGGTTTTCCCGATCTGATCTACACGTTCGGAAGAGGTAGAGAACATGTCAAATGATTCGCGCACTCCCACGATGGCCAGCGTTGACCCGGCCGCCCGTGAGGATTACATCTACAACCGCCTGCTCAAGGAACGCATCATCTGGCTCGGTTCCGAGGTGCGCGACGAGAACGCCAACGCGATCTGCTCGCAGTTGCTGTTGCTTTCGGCCGAGGACCCGGAAGCCGATATCTACCTCTACATCAATTCCCCGGGTGGATCGATCACCGCGGGGATGGCCATCTACGACACCATGAAGTTCATCCCGAACGACGTGGTGACCGTGGCCACCGGCTTGGCCGCCTCGATGGGACAGTTCCTGCTGTCCTCCGGTACCCCGGGCAAGCGCTACGCCACCCCGAATGCGCGTATCCTGATGCACCAGCCGTCCGGCGGCATCGGCGGTACCGCATCGGATATCAAGATCCAGGCCGAACTGATCATGCACATGAAGAAGGTCATGAGCGAGTTGACCGCCGAGCAGACCGGGCAGACCCTGGAACAGATCCTGCTCGATAACCAACGTGACAAGTGGTTCACCGCGGAGGACGGCTTGGAATACGGCTTCTTCGACAAGATCGCCTTGCACGCGGGAAGCGTCAGCGGTGGAGGCGGCGTAGGCTCCGAGTCCTAGGCCCCGCCCCATTCGAGACCCACTAGATTTTTCGTAGGAGATACCATGCAGTTCAATCCTGAAGCCACCGCTGGCTCCCTGCCGTCGGCCCGTTACATCCTGCCGCAGTTCGAGGAGCGCACCCCATACGGGTTCAAGCGCCAGGACCCGTACGCCAAGCTGTTCGAGGACCGGATCATTTTCCTTGGTGCACAGGTTGATGACGCCTCGGCCGACGATGTCATGGCCCAGTTGCTGGTGCTCGAGTCCATGGACCCCGAGCGCGATGTCACCTTGTACATCAACTCGCCCGGTGGCTCGTTTACCGCAATGACCGCGATTTACGACACCATCCAGTTCATCCGCCCGGAAGTGCAGACCGTGTGCCTGGGCCAGGCGGCCTCCGCCGCCGCAGTGTTGTTGGCTGCGGGAACCCCGGGCAAGCGCCTGGCCCTGCCCAACGCCCGGGTACTGATCCACCAGCCGTCCATGGGCGGCGGTGAGCGCGGCACGGCCACCGACCTGCAGATCCAGGCGGAGGAAGTCATGCGCATGCGCGAATGGCTGGAAACCACCATTTCGGGCCACTCCGGGCAGACGGTGGAGAAGGTACGCAACGACGTGGAACGTGACCTGTTCATGACCGCGGCCGAGGCCAAGGAATACGGCATCGTGGACGAGGTGCTCACTTCACGCAAGGTCATCCGCCAGGTCGAGCACTAAAGGGCCTGGACGGGGAATAAGTCGCGGAAGATGGCGGTTTACCAGAAGGTGGGCCCCGGTGTGAAACCGGGGCGCACCACCGGTAGACCGCCGTCTTCAGCTAAACCGTAGGTAACCTGTCCTAGAATTGAGCGAGGACCAAGGTACGCAACTAAGGGGAGACCAACGCGATGGCACGAATGGGAGAAGGTTCGGACCTGCTCAAGTGCTCTTTCTGCGGAAAGAGCCAGAAGCAGGTCAAGAAACTGATCGCCGGCCACGGGGTGTACATCTGCACGGAATGCATCGAGCTGTGCAATGAAATCATCGCCGAGGAGTTCGCCGAGGAGCTGACCAGCGAGGAGTTTTCGCTTCCCAAACCCCGGGAGATTTTCGACTCGTTGGAAGAGTACGTGATCGGCCAGGAAGCGGCCAAACGCGCACTGTCCGTGGCGGTGTATAACCACTACAAGCGGATCCACGGCAACCAGGAGAAAGCCCCGATCGCCGCGCTGACCAATGACGACCCGCTGGGCGAGGTCGAGGTCTCCAAATCCAATATCATGTTGATCGGTCCCACCGGTTGCGGCAAGACCTACCTGGCGCAATCCTTGGCCAAGAAACTGAATGTTCCCTTCGCGGTCGCCGATGCCACCAGCCTGACCGAAGCGGGTTATGTCGGTGAAGACGTGGAAAACATCCTGCTCAAACTGATCCAGGCCGCGGACTACGACGTGAAGAAGGCCGAAACCGGGATCATCTACATCGACGAAATCGACAAGATCTCGCGCAAGAGCGAAAACCCGTCCATTACCCGGGACGTGTCCGGTGAAGGCGTTCAGCAGGCGCTGCTGAAGATCCTTGAAGGCACCGTCGCCGCGGTTCCGCCGCAGGGCGGACGCAAGCACCCCCACCAGGATTTCCTGCAGCTGGACACCACCAATATCCTGTTCATTGTCGCCGGCGCGTTCGCCGGACTGGAGGAGATCATCTCCTCCCGCGCGGGACGCAAGGGCATCGGCTTCGGCGCACCATTGACCGCACTGAAATCGGAAACCGCCTCCTATTCCGATGTCCGCCCCGAGGACCTGCTCAAGTTCGGGTTGATTCCCGAATTCATCGGCCGCCTGCCGGTGATCACCACGGTAGAGCACCTTGACCGTGACGCGCTGGTCAGGGTGTTGACCGAACCTCGCAACGCCCTGGTCAAGCAGTACCAGAAGATGTTCCAGATGGACGGGGTGGCGTTGAGCTTCGAACAGCCCGCCCTGGAAGCCATCGCCGACCTGGCCATCGAACGGGAAACCGGTGCACGTGGATTGCGTGCCATCCTGGAGGAAACGCTGGCCTCCATCATGTTCGACCTGCCAAGCCTGGAAGGCATTGGCGAAGTCGTGATCTCCCGCGAAGTCGTGATCAACAAGGCCGAGCCGGCCCTGGTATCGGCCGCCGTGACCGACAAGCGTGGCAAGAAAACCGCCTGAGCGTCAAGCACCTAGTCAATTCCGAGAGAAAGCGGGACCACATCCATGGCTGATCGTACCCAAGTTGGTTTCTGGTTCGACCCGATTTGCCCCTTCGCCTGGGCCACCAGCCGGTGGATCAAGGAGGTCGGGAAGGTTCGCGATATCGATGTGAGCTGGAATGTCATGAGCCTGGCCGTCCTGAACGAAGGACGCGACCTGCCGGCGGATTACCGTGAATCAATGGATCGTGCCTGGGCACCGGTGCGCGTGATCATGGCAGCCGCTGCAGCGCACGGCGAGGAATACCGGGACAAGCTGTACACCGCCATGGGGGAGCTGTTCCACTACGAAAAGGTCGAAGACCGTAGCGAGGTGATCCGCCTGGCACTGGATAGGGTCGGACTTCCGGCCACCCTGGCCGAGGCGGGCCAGAGCGACGCCAACGACGAGGCCCTGCGTGCCAGCCACCGCGAGGGAATCGAGAAGGTCGGACAGGATGTGGGAACCCCGATCGTGGAAGTCAACGGGACCGCCTTCTTCGGTCCGGTGATTACTCGCATCCCAACCGGAGAGGACGCCGGGCGCATGTTCGACGCCGCGGTTGAACTTGCCTCCTTCCCGTACTTCTTCGAGATGAAACGCACCCGTAGCGAGAGCCCGACATTCGGCTAGGACACCTCCGGGACCACAGGCGGCCACCGACGGTGGCCGCCTGTGGTATTTAAAACGTAGAACTTGTGCCCACGCGGACAGCGAGCCATGTCATACCCTAGTCTTGGGTCAAGCGCACGAATGCAGAAATGAGGTCGTACCGTGTCACAACCGGTAGCCGGACACGGCACTACCCGGCCGGGGTACCTGCCGGTGCTAGCTGCCATCCTGGTCATTTTGGGGCTGCTCAGTGCGCCGCTGGCCATCGCCGGGAACTGGGCCTCCACACAGGTGCTGGATAACTCGAACTTCACCAATACCCTGGGCCCGTTGGCCAGTGAACCCGAGGTCCAGGACTTCGTGGTGGAACAGGCCACCACCTCCATCCTCGAACGGGTGGAGCCCGGTACGCTGGGCTCCCTGCTACCGGGCTGGTTGCCGGGAGCCGCCAGCGACCGGCTGGAGGCACGATTCACCGCCGTGCTGGGTGAGGCGATCTCCCGTGTGGTCGAGTCCCGGGCTTTCGCCACGGTCTGGGAACGCGGGATCCAAACCAGTCACGAACACGCGGTACGGGTGCTGCGGAGCCAAAGCCCCACCGTGGCGGTCGACCAGGCCGGCAGGCTGAGCCTGGATACCGGAACCCTGCTCGAACAGCTCACCTCGGACAGCTCCGGGGAACAGTTGCCATGGGCGAGAATGATTCCCGAGATCGAGCACGAGATCGTGTTGTTGGAGTACTCGGGGCTGGATACGGCCAGGCAATGGGTGGGCTATATCGACGCGGTCTCCTGGTGGCTACCCTGGGCCAGCGGCGCACTGCTGCTGGCCGGGGTGCTGCTCTACCGCGGCATCCTGCCATTGTCCCTGGGCCTGCTCGGCCTGGTCACCGCCTTGGGCGCCGGGCTGGTGGACTGGAGCGGGCGCTGGATTGCCCAGTGGGCGATCGCCTCGGGACAGCCTGCGCAGTTCACGGACCTGCTGTTCGAGCGCCTCACCCTGCCCCTGCGGCAACAACTGGTAGGTATCGCGGTCATCGCCGCGGTGCTGGCCGTAATCGTGTTACTGCTCCGCACGCTGCGCGCCCAGGGCGCCGTACGGCGGAGATTACTGACCAGGGCCCTCGGATATGCCGTATTGCTGGCTGTCGGGCTGGGGTTCCTGCTGGGAGTGCCGAGCCCGCTGCCACTGCTGCTGTTGCTCACGGCCGCCGCCGGTACCGGGTTGGTCACCGTGCACCGCCTGGACGCCCGCTAGCGGGACCCGGGGAACCCAACGGGCGGCAATGTCAGGGTGACGCCTGCTGGCCCATTGTGGTCCTTCCCGTGCCGCCAGGTGGTACCGGCGCGGGAAGCACCACCGAACATCGGTAGCTCCCGAAGCCCCCGAGATGGTCCTCATGCGGAAAATCGACCTCGAGATCTTTCCGGGCGACCGAATCCGCAACGGATCATCACCGACCACACGGTGTCCCGGCGCATCCTCCACGCGGCGGCTGAACGTGACGCGGCACTGGCCCGTCCCGGCCACGGGTTTGACCGGTTGGGCGTTCGCGAGATCCGTGTGACGAACCTCGCGGAGGAGCCCGGGGAATACCCGTCCCTTCCGCGTGACTTCACCCTGGCCTCACTGGCTGCCGGCAATCTGCCACCCTCCGGTGAGCTGGCATTGGAGGTGCCGGACACCATGGACTACGCCTCCAAGGTGCATCCGGTGGCCCATGAGCCGACACCGTTGAGCCGGGAGCTGCAGGAACTGCTGCGCGAACGCCTGGTCCGCGACATCCCGTGGCCGTTAACGACCAGGCGGGCCATGACACCGGCAACGGTGTCATGGCCCGCCTGGGGGGCAGGGCGTACGGCCGGCTACTGGTCCTCGGCCGGAGCCAACGCGACGTTGGCCACGGTCAATTCACCCTCGCTCTGGATCAGCACCAATTCGCGGGCGTTGCCCGCGGACTTCAGGTCCGCGAAGCCCAGCTCCAACTGCGCCAGCAGCACCGCCGGGGCATGGATCTCGCCGGTGAGCACCTCGGTGCGCTGCTTGACCTTGGCATCACTCTTGGCCTTGCGGATCCCGGAGAGCGCCTGGCCCACGGTGGGCAGCACCGCGGTGTCGGCACCTTCCAAGGCACGGGACAGGTGAGCGGCGGTGGGCCACTCGCTGCGGTGCACCGACCCGGCACGCCACCAGCCCCAGACCTCTTCGGTGGCGAAGGGCAGGAACGGGGCGAACAGGCGCAGTACCGAGTCCAGGGTGGTGGCCAGGGCCGCGAGCACGCTGGCCTGTTCCGCCTCCCCGTGACCGCCGTAGGCGCGGTCCTTGATCAGTTCCACGTAGTCGTCGGTGAACGACCAGAAGAACGACTCGGTGATGTCCAGCGCCCGGGCGTAGTCGTAGGAATCGAAGGCCCGCTTGGCGTCCTCGATGACCCTGGCCAGCCGGGCCAGCAACGAACGGTCCAGCCCGTTGCCGATCACCGAGGCGTCATCGGTGATGATGTTCGCCTCGGTGGCCCCCAGGTTCAAGACGAACTTGGAGGCGTTCAGGATCTTGATCGCCAACCGGCGACCGATCTTCATCTGGTTGATCTCGTAGGCGGTGTCCGCGCCGAGACGTGCGCTGGCGGCCCAGTAGCGCACCGCGTCGGCCCCGAACTTCTCCAGCACCTCGGTCGGGACCACCACGTTGCCCTTGGACTTGGACATCTTCTTGCGGTCCGGGTCCAGGATCCACCCGGAGATCGCCGCATGCTTCCATGGGGCGTTACCGTGCAGCGCATCGGCGCGCACCGCTGTGGAGAACAACCAGGTGCGGATGATGTCGTGGCCCTGCGGACGCAGGTCGAAGGGGTAGACCTTGGAGAAGAACTCCGGGTCGGTGTTCCAGCGCCCGGCGATCTGCGGGGTCAGCGAGCTGGTGGCCCAGGTATCGAGCACATCGGCATCCCCGGTGAACCCCCCGGGCTGGTTGCGCTGTTCCTCGGTGTACCCGGTGGGGGCATCGGCGGCCGGGTCGACCGGCAGCGCCTCGGCCGCGGGCAGCAGCGGTGCGTCGTAGTCCGGTTCGCCGTTTTCATCCAGCCGGTACCAGACCGGGATCGGCACGCCGAAGAAGCGTTGGCGGGAGACCAGCCAGTCGCCGTTCAGGCCCGAGACCCAGTTCTCGTAGCGCGAGCGCATGAACGAGGGATGGAAATCGATTTGCTCGCCGCGGGCGATCATCTGCTTGCGGCGGTCCTCGTCGCGCCCGCCGTTGCGGATGTACCACTGGCGGGAGGAGACGATCTCCAGCGGCTTGTCGCCCTTTTCGAAGAAGTTCACCGGGCGGGTGACCTTTTTCGGCTCCCCGTCCAGCAGGTCGGCTTCGGTCAGCAGCTGAACCACGGTCTCCTTGGCGGAGAACACGGTCTTGCCCGCGATCTGCGCGTAGGCGGCGGTTCCGGCCTCGGAGGTGATCCAGTCCGGGGTCTCGGACAGGATCCGGCCGTCACGGCCGACGATGGCGCGGGTGGGCAGCTGCAGTTCACGCCACCAGGTCACGTCGGTCAAATCGCCGAAGGTGCAGACCATGGCGATACCCGAGCCCTTGTCGGCCTGGGCCAGCGGATGGGCGCGGACCTCGACCTCGACCCCGAAGACCGGGGAGGTGACCTTGGTGCCGAACAGGTGCTGGTAGCGTTCGTCATCCGGATGCGCCACCAGGGCAGCGCAGGCGGCCAGCAGCTCCGGACGGGTGGTCTCGATGAAGACCTGCTCGCCGTCGGCGGTGCTGAACGGGTAGCGGTAGTAGGCGCCGGTGACCTCGCGGTCCTCCAGCTCGGCCTGGGCCACCGCGGTGCGGAAGGTGACATCCCACAAGGTGGGGGCCTCGGCCATGTAGGCATCGCCGGCGGCCAGGTTCTCCAGGAAGGCGCGCTGCGAAACGGCCCGGGAATTATCGTCGATGGTGCGGTAGGTCATCCGCCAATCCACGGACAGGCCCAGGGTGGTGAACAGCTGCTCGAAGACCTTCTCGTCCTCGACCGCCAACTGTTCGCATAACTCGATGAAGTTCCTGCGGCTGACCACGTCCCAGTCGCGCTGGTTCTTCGCCGGGGTGGCCGGCGGCTGGTAGCCGGCGATATAGGGCTTGACCGGGTCGCACCGCACGCCATAGTAGTTCTGCACACGGCGTTCGGTGGGCAGCCCGTTGTCATCCCAGCCCAGCGGGTAGAACACGTTCTTGCCACTCATCCGCTGGTAGCGGGCCAGCACATCGGTCTGCGTGTAGGAGAACATGTGTCCCACATGCAGCGACCCGGAAGCCGTGGGCGGGGGAGTGTCAATGGAGTACACCGCGTCGCGGGTGGTGTCCTCGGTGAAGTGATAGGTGCCCTCGGTGCGCCACCGGGACGACAGACGGTCCTCCAGGCCTTCCAATGCGGGCTTGTCGGGGACCGAAACCGTGATGGGCGTGTCTGTGCCCAAGTCTTCTTTAGCCATGTACGCCATTGTTTCATGTTTCGCTGTCGCATCCGGCATTGTTGCCCATGGCCTGGGACACCCCGGTCCGTGGCCCGGGCGCCGGGCACCTGCACCTGCCGCGACGTAAGGGAAACACCCGGTCCTTCGCACCGGGCACATCCAGGTTCTAAGGTGGTGACATGACTGTAGAGAGAAATCCCAGCAACTCCGCCGCCACCGGTACCGCCCTGGTCACCGGTGCCTCCAGCGGTATCGGTGAAGCCACCGTTCGCGCCCTGCGCACCCAGGGCTGGACGGTGTACGCCGTGGCCCGCCGCGCCGAACGCCTGGAAAGGCTGGCCGAGCAGACCGGGGCGATCGCCCTGGCCGCGGACGTGAGCAACCAGCAGCATGTCGAGCAGCTGGCCGAACAGGCCACCGGGGTCGATACCCTGGTCAACTGTGCCGGGGGTGCCCGCGGGGCGGACTACCTGGCCGAGGCCCAGGACGATGACTGGGAGTTCATGTTCCAGGCCAATGTCATGGGAACGATGCGGCTGACCCGCGCCCTGCTGCCACAGCTACGCCGGGTGCGCGGCACCATCCTGAACGTCACCTCCACCGCCGCCCTGGCCAGCTACGAAGGGGGCAGCGGCTACAACGCGGCCAAGGCCGCCCAACGCGCGCTGACCCAGGCGCTGCGGCTGGAGGAGGTCGAACACGGCATCCGGGTGATCGAGGTGCTGCCCGGGCTGGTGGCCACCGAGGAGTTCGCGTTACGCCGGCTGGGCAGCGCCGATGCCGCCGCCGGGGTCTACGCCGGGGTCGCCGAGCCCCTGACCGGCGCGGACGTGGCCGAAGTGATCCGCTATGCGGTGAGCCTTCCGCACCACATCAACCTCGATGAGATCGTCATGCGTCCGCAGGCGCAGGCGGCCAACCACAAGCTGATCCGCGCCCAGGAGTCCGGGAAATGACCCCGGTGCATGTGCTCGCCGCCTCCCACGGCACCGACAGCCCGCACGGCCAACAACAGATCCACCGGCTGCGCGGCGAACTGGAACGGCTGGCCGGCACCCACCGGCCCGGGGTACAGCTGGTTTTCCACGAGGCCTACGTGGATGTGCAGCAACCCCGTTTGCCCGAGGTGCTGGCCGCCCTGCCGGCCGGCGAACCGGCGGTGGTGCTGCCCCTGCTGGTGGCCGACGGGGTGCACACCACCGAAGACATCAGCGAGGCGGTCGGCGGGCGTGCCAACACCATCGCCGCCGCCCCGCTCGGGGCGCTGCCGGCCCTGGCCCGAGTGCTGGCGGCCCGGGCGGCCCCGCACCTGGACCGGGCCCGAAACGTGGTGCTGGCCGCGGCCGGAACCCGCCTGGACATCGGGCAGCGGCAGATCCGCGAACTGGGCGCCCTGCTGGCCGGTTTACTGGGCCGCCCGGTTCTCACCGGCTACTGCGCCGGGGCCCAGCCGCGGGTGGGCCAGCTGGTCGCCGAGGCCGACGGGCAGGTACTGGTGCTCAGTGCCCTGCTGGCCGAAGGGTACTTCCAGGGCACCCTGCGTAGCACCGGGGCATGGCAGGTGACAAGCCCGCTGTTGCCCGACGTCACGATCACGCAATGTTTCCTCGAAAGACTCTTTGAGGCGCTGGATGAACACCCGGGCGTGACGAAATATGACAAACCCGACGGTTTCTAGGTCGCGGGTAGACATGTGACAGGCTGCGGTTGCCAGCCGGTGGGGGGTGTTTCCTACGCTGGCAACCATGACGCAGACAACCACACCGTCCCGTCGACCGGCCCGGGCCGCCAAGCCCAACGGACAATGGAAGGTCGACGGCACCGCACCACTGAACGCCAACGAGGAACTGAAGCAGGCCGATGACGGCCTGAACGTGCGTGAACGCATCGAGAGGATCTACGCACATCAGGGTTTCGATTCGATCGACCCCGACGACCTGCACGGCCGGTTCCGCTGGTGGGGCCTGTACACCCAGCGTGCCCAGGGGATCCCCGGCGGCAAGACCGCTACCTTGGAACCCCACGAGCTGGAAGACAAGTACTTCATGCTGCGGGTGCGCATTGACGGTGGGGCGCTGAGCACCGAGCAGCTGCGCGTCATCGGACAGATTTCCAAGGACTTCGCCCGCGACACGGCGGATCTGACCGACCGACAGAACATCCAGCTGCACTGGGTCGACATTGTCGACGTCCCCGAGATCTGGCGGCGTCTGGAGGCGGTGGGGCTGAACACCACCGAGGCCTGCGGGGATGTGCCCCGTGTCATCCTCGGCTCCCCGGTGGCCGGAATCGCCAAGGACGAACTGATCGACCCCACCCCGGTGATCGCCGAGATCGCCCGCCGTTACGTGGGCAACCCCGAATTCTCCAACCTGCCACGAAAGTACAAGACCGCGATCACCGGGCATCCCAGCCAGGACGTGGTCCACGAGATCAACGACTTCGCCCTGGTGGGCGTGGAACACCCCGAGCACGGGGTGGGCTACGACCTGTGGGTCGGCGGGGGGCTGTCGGCCAACCCGCGACTGGGTGAACGCCTGGGCGCCTTCGTCACCCAGGAGCAGGCCGCCGATGTCTGGCAGGGGGTCACCTCGATCTTCCGCGACTACGGATTCCGCCGGCTGCGCAACCGCGCCCGGCTCAAGTTCCTGCTGGCCGACTGGGGGCCGGAGAAATTCCGCCAGGTGCTGCAGGACGAGTACCTGGGCTACCAGTTGCCCGACGGCCCGCCGGCACCCAAACCCGAACAGGCCGGGGACCACTCCGGGGTCAACGAGCAGAAGGACGGAAAATTCTACATCGGGCTCACCGCACCGGCCGGCCGGGTCTCGGGCAGCATCCTGCTGGCCCTGGCCGACCTGGTCGAGGCCCAGGGCTCCACCCGGCTGCGCACCACACCGCACCAGAAGATCATCGCCCTGGACATCCCGGCCCAGGGGGTCGCGCAGTTCACCGCCGCCGCCGCCCGGATCGGCCTGGACGCCAACCCGGGCCTGCTCAAGCGCTCGGCCATCGCCTGCACCGGGATCGAATTCTGCAAGCTGGCGATCGTGGACACCAAGGACACCACCATCGACGCGGTCCGGCAGATCGAGGAACGGCTGGCCGGCCATGACGGGAAACTGCCCCGGTCGCTGTCCCTGCACGTGAACGGCTGCCCCAACTCCTGCGCCCGGATCCAGACCGCGGATATCGGGCTCAAGGGCCAGCTGATCACCAACGAGGAGGGGGAACAGGTTCCGGGGTTCCAGGTCCACCTGGGCGGCACCCTGGCCGGATACGAAAACGGCGAGGCCGGACTGGGGCGCACCGTACGCGGCCTGAAGGTCGCCGCCGATGAACTGCCGGACTATGTCGAGCGGGTTGTGAAGAGCTACTCGGCCCATGCCGATCAGGGCGAATCCTTCGCCGCCTGGGCCCACCGCAGCGATGAGGAGAACCTGTCATGAGCCATATCACCATCCACACCGAGGACCAGTTGCGTTCCATCGCCGAGGCCGGCACCGCCGAACTGGGCTGGGATGCCCCGGCCGCAGCGGTTATCGACTTCGCGGCCCGGCACTTCTCGGTGCGCCAGGTGGCCGTGGCCTGCTCGATGGCCGACGCGGTGCTGCCGCACCTGGTCAGCACCCGGCTTCCCGAGGTGGACGTGCTGTTCCTAGAAACCGGATACCACTTCACCGAAACCCACACCACCCGCGACGAGGTGGCCCGCGCCCTGCCGGTACGGGTGATCGACGTGCTGCCCGAGCAGACGGTGGCCGAACAGGACGCCACCCACGGCAAGGAGCTGTTTTCCCGCGATCCGGCCGCCTGCTGTCAGCTGCGCAAGATGGACCCGCTGAAAAAGGCGTTGTCGGGGTATTCAGCATGGTTCACCGGGGTGCGCCGCGAAGAGGCCCCGACCCGGGCCAACACCCCGCTGGTGAGCTTCGACGAATCGCACGGGCTGCTGAAATTCAACCCGCTGGCCCCCTGGACCTTCGAGGAACTGACCGACTACGCCGCGGCACACAATGTGCCGGTGAACCTGCTGCTGGCCCACGGCTACCCCTCCATCGGGTGCGCGCCGTGCACCCGCCCGGTCGCCGCGGGCGAGGACCCACGCGCCGGACGCTGGGCCGGGCTGGCCAAAACCGAATGCGGCATCCACCTCTAGGAAGCTTTAAGGACAACCCATGACATTGACCGCCACCACACCCACCGGCACCACACGCAGCGTCCTGGACGCCCTGGAAGCCGAATCCATCCACATCATCCGCGAGGTGCTGGCCGAATTCGAGAAGCCGGCGCTGCTGTTCTCCGGCGGCAAGGACTCGGTCGTGGTCCTGCACCTGCTGGCCAAGGCCGTCGCCCCGGCCCGGGTCCCGATCCCGGTGGTGCACATCGACACCGGACACAACTTCGGGGAAGTCATCAACTTCCGCGATACCACCGTGGCCCGCTACGGGCTGAACCTGGTCGTCGGCTCCGTCCAGGACTACATCGACCGCGGCGAGCTGGTGCAACCGGCCGACGGCACCCGCAACCGGCTGCAGACCCGGGTGCTGCTCGACACCCTGGAAGCCCACGGTTTCGATGCGGTCTTCGGCGGGGCACGCCGTGATGAAGACAAGGCCCGGGCCAAGGAACGCATCCTCTCGCTGCGCGACGAGTTCGGGGTCTGGGACCCGCGCAACCAGCGCCCGGAGGTCTGGAACCTGTACAACGGGCGCCACGAGGCCGGCTGGTCGGTGCGCGCCTTCCCGATCTCCAACTGGACCGAGGCGGATATCTGGGCGTACATCGACCGCGAGGGCATCGAGCTGCCGAACATCTACTTCGCCCACCGCCGCCAGGTTTTCGAACGCGACGGCATGTGGCGGGCGGTGACTTCCGTCAGCCAACCGGCCAGCGGTGAAAAGGTCAGCATCCGCAAGGTGCGCTACCGCACCGTCGGGGACGCCAGCTGCACCGGCGCGGTGCTCTCCGAGGCGGACAGCGTGGCCAAGGTGCTGGACGAACTGGCATTAAGCACTTTAACCGAGCGCGGGGCCACCCGGGCCGATGACCGGATCTCCTCCGCCGCCATGGAAGACCGCAAGAAGGAAGGGTACTTCTAAAATGCCACACACACTGCTACGCATCGCCACCGCCGGATCGGTGGACGACGGCAAATCCACCCTGGTGGGCCGGCTGCTGCATGATTCCAAGTCCATCCTGGCCGATTCGCTGGACGAGATCGCCCGCACCAGCGCCGAACGCGGTTTCGGCGGCGAACAGCCGGCCCTGGACCTGGCGCTGGTCACCGACGGGCTGCGCGCCGAACGGGAACAGGGCATCACCATCGATGTGGCCTACCGCTACTTCTCCACCGACAAGCGCTCCTTCATCCTGGCCGACTGCCCGGGCCATGTGCAGTACACCCGCAATACCGTTACCGGCGCCTCCACCGCCCACGCCGGGATTGTGCTGATCGACGCCCGGTACGGGGTGCAGGAACAGACCCGTCGGCACCTCGGGGTGCTCGGGTTGCTGCGTGTTCCCTACCTGGTCATCGCGGTGAACAAGATGGACCTGATCGACTGGGACGAGCAGCGCTTCGCCGCCATCGAGGCCCAGGTCCATGAACTGGCCGGACAGCTGGGGGTGGGCCAGACCCACGTCATCCCGGTCTCCGCGCTGCAGGGGGACAATGTGGTGGAGCGCGGTGCGAACAGCCGGTGGTACACCGGTCCCACACTGCTGCAGCTGCTCGAGGAGCTCCCCGAACCGCAACAGCACGGCACCGCCCGGCTGGACGTGCAGTACGTGATCCGCCCGCAGGGGGCCCTGGCCCCGGGCCTGGACGCCGAGGAGTACCGCGACTTCCGCGGCTACGCCGGCAGCCTCACCGGCGGGAGACTGGCGGTCGGGGATCCTGTACAGGTGCTGTCCAACGGGCAACCGGCCGCCAGCCGGGTCAGCGGCATCCGCACCCCCTCCGGACCGGTCCGGCAGGCCGAAGCCGGCGAGGCGATCGTGCTGCTGCTGGAAGACGAGATCGACATCGCCCGCGGGGACACCGTGGTGGCCGGGCAGCTGCCCGAACCGGTCAAGTCCCTGGCCGCCGACGTGTGCGTGCTCTCCCCGGGCCGGCTGGCCGCCGGGGACCGGGTGCTGCTCAAGCACGGCACCCGGGTTGCCCAGGCCAGGATCGAGGCGATCGAGCACGTGCTGCAGGTGGAGGACTACACCCGTATCCCGGCCCGGGCGCTGGAACTGAACGACCTGGGCCGGATCCGGCTGCGCAGCGCCGCCCCGTTGGCCGCCACCGACTACGCGCTCTCACGCAGCGCCGGATCGCTGCTGCTGATCGACCCGCGCGACGGGGCCACCCTGGCCGCCGGAATCGTCAAGGAGGAAGAACATGTCCCCGCCTGACACCGGGCGAAACACCGCACGCAAGCGGATCACCGCCCAGGCGGCCGGATCCAACCACCGGGTGCGGCTAGTGGGCGGGGTGCTGGTCGCCCTGCTGGCCGGCACCGCGGTGCTGACCACCGTGGTGCCCAGCCCCACCGGGGCCACCGGCAGCACGGCCGAACCCTCCGCCGCCGCCACGCTGCGGCTGGGCTATTTCGCCAACGTCACCCACGCCCCGGCGCTGGTCGCCGAGTCCCGCTCACTGCTCCGGCAGGAACTGGAACCGGCGGGCACCGCACTGGAAACCCAGGTCTTCAACGCCGGCCCCTCGGCCATCGAGGCGCTGAACTCAGGGGCGCTGGACGCCGCCTACATCGGCCCCAGCCCGGCACTGAACAGCTACCTGGCCAGCGGCGGCAGCTCGCTGCGGATCGTGGCCGGGGTCGCCGAGGGCGGGGCCAGCTTGGTGGTTTCCGCGCAGATCACCGAGCTCGCGGACCTGCCCGGAACCGAACTGGCCACCCCGCAGTACGGCGGCACCCAGGATGTGGCGTTGCGCCACTTCCTGGCCGAACGCGAGCTGGACGGGAGTGTCACGGTCACCCCGAGCTCCAACGGCACCGTGCCCCAGCTCTTCGCCCGCGGGGCCATTGACGGGGCCTGGCTGCCCGAACCGCACGCCTCGCTGCTGGTACAGGAGTACGGGGCGCACCGGCTGGTGGACGAGGCCGAGCTGTGGCCCGAGGGGCGTTTCCCCACCACCGTGCTGGTCGCCACCCAGGACTTCATCGCCGCCCACCCGCACACAGTGGAGGCACTGGTCAGGGCCAACGCCCAGGCCATCGACTGGCTGGAATCGGCCAGCGACACCGAACGGCTGGACGCGGTGCAGCAGGCACTGGTGGATATCAACGGATCCAGCCTGTCCGACGAGGTCATCGCCTCGGCCCTGCAGGAGGTCTCCTTCAGCCAGCAGCCGTTGAGCGGCACCTTCGGCGAACTGGTGGAACACGCCGCCGGTGTGGGCATCGGGGACACAGGGGACGTGAGCGGGCTGGTTGACGACCGCTGGATCCGGGAGCGGCCATGAGCGTGGAACTGCATGAGGTCTCCCTGCGCTACCCGGGAACCGACCTGGTCATCGACCGGCTGAGCACCCGCATCGACCAGGGCGAGTTCATTGCCGTGCTCGGGGCCTCCGGTTGCGGCAAATCCTCGCTGCTGAACATGATCGCCGGGCTGCTGCAGCCCAGCGACGGATGGCTCGATGTCCCGGCCGACGGGGCAGCGTTCATGTTCCAGGACGCGAACCTGCTGCCCTGGCTCAGCGCCGCGCAGAATATCGAACTGGCCCTGAAACTGGGCGGATTCCCCGAGGCGCAACGCGCCGCACGGGTGGAGCAGCTGCTGGAACTGGTGCAGCTGGGCCACGCCGGGCACCGCAAGCCGCATGAACTCTCCGGAGGCATGCGCCAACGCGTGGCCCTGGCCCGCTCACTGGCCCAGGACCGGCAGGTGCTGCTGATGGACGAGCCCTTCGCGGCACTGGATGCGATCACCCGGGACATGCTGCACGAGCAGCTACGCCAGCTGTGGGAAAGCACCGGCAAGACCATCGTCTTCGTCACCCACAATGTGCGTGAGGCGATCCGGCTGGCCGGGCGCATCCTGGTGCTCTCATCGCATCCCGGGCGCATCCTGGAAACCCGGCAGATCACTGACGGGCTGCGCCGGGACCCGGCACGCTGTGCGGCGCTGGCCGATGAGCTGACAACGATACTCAGGAAGGAGCAGGCCAAACATGAGCGTTCTGGAATCGCGACCTGAGCCGCGGATCGCACCGGCCGTGACGCCTGCCGGCCTGCGCCGGGTGAACCTCGATTCGGTGGTCGCCCCGGTGATCACCGTGATCGTGCTGGTCAGCCTGTGGCAGATCGCCGCCTGGATCGTCCCGATCCGCGAGGACCTGTTCCCCGGGCCGGGGGCGGTGGCTGCGAAGCTTCCGCAGCTGCTGGCCGACGGATCGCTGGCCGCTGCCGTGGGCACCTCGCTGTGGCGGGCGGTCAGCGGGTTCGCCCTGGCGGTGCTCATCGCCACCCCGCTGGCGCTGATCCTGGCCCACCAGCCGTTGCTGCGCAAGGGCCTGGGACCACTGGTCTCGGCGATGCAGGTCCTGCCCTCCATCGCCTGGGTGCCGGCGGCGATCATCCTCTTCGGGCTGAGCGACGCCACCATCTACACGGTGTTGCTGCTCGGGGCGATCCCCTCGATCATCAACGGCCTGCTGGCCGGGATCGACCTGATCCCGCCGCAGTACCGGGCGCTGTCACAGGTGCTGGGGGCGGACAAGCGCCAGCACATCTGGCATGTGGAACTTCCCGCGGCGCTGCCCGGATACGTTTCCGGGTTGCGCCAGGGCTGGGCCTTCGCCTGGCGTTCGCTGATGGCCGCGGAACTGATCGCGGTCGGCGGATCGCTGGCCCTGGGCGTCGGTTCACTGCTGCAACGCGGACGCGACCTGGCCGACCTGCCACTGGTGATGCTGGTCATCCTGGTGATCCTGCTGGTCGGCGTGCTGATCGAACTACTGTGCTTTGCCCCGCTGGAACGCAAGCTGTTGCGTGACCGCGGAATGAGTCGAACTGGAGAAAACAATGGATAAGGGAACTATCACCCTCATCGGCGGCGGACCGGGGGACCCCGAACTGATCACCGTGGCCGGCTACAAGGCGCTGCTGGCGGCGGACACGGTGCTGGCCGACCGGTTGGGTCCCACCGCGCTGCTGGAGGAACTGTCCGATGAGGTGAAGATCATAGACGTCGGCAAAGCCCCGGGATGCCATGTGGCCACCCAGGACGAGATCAACCGGTTGCTGGTGGAAGAGGCGAAACTCGGCAAGCACGTGGTCCGGCTCAAGGGCGGGGACCCGTTTGTGCTCGGCCGCGGCGGGGAAGAGGTGGCCTATGCCGCCGCCCACGGGATCACCGCCCGGGTGATCCCGGGAATCACCAGCGCCGTCTCGGTACCGGCCGCCGCCGGCATCCCGGTGACCCATCGCGGCCTGGCTACCGGGTTCACCGTGGTGACCGGCCACCAGGACCTGGCCCAGCTGCCCTTGCGCGCGGACCACACCCTGGTGATCCTGATGGGGGTGGCCCATTTGGCCGCCACCGTGGGCTCGCTCACCGGCCGTGGCATGCCGGGAAATACGCCCATTGCGATAATTGAGCGAGGTTACTCACAGACGCAGCGCACAACTATCGGTACTCTAGAAGAGATCGTAGTGCGCGCCCGCAAGGCCGCAGTAACGAATCCGGCCGTCATTGTGATTGGTGACGTGGTTCGACTGGCCCCCGATGCTGCAGTGCAGCTGGCTGAATACCAGCCGCTGACCCACACCGATACTGCGGTGCCGGCCCTATTCGTTGACTAAGAAAGTAGAAGTTGTTTGATGAGTGAACTAAGCATTCCAGAGCACCTGTCCAACCGGGCACTGCGCGTTGCCATTGTCGGCGCCGGGCCGGCCGGGATCTATGCGGCCGACATGCTCGCCAAGAGCGAGGCGGTCTCCTCCGGCGCCCTGCAGTTGAAGATCGACCTCTTCGACGAGCTTCCCACACCTTTCGGCCTGATCCGCTACGGCGTGTCCCCGGACCACCCGCGCATCAAGGGCATCATCACCGCCCTGCACAAGGTGCTGAACAACGACTGGATCGACTTCTACGGCAACGTGGGCCTGGGCCGGGATGTGAGCCTGGAGGAGCTGAAGGCACGCTACGACGCGGTCATCATCTCCACCGGTGCGCAGAAGGACGCGGACCTGAACATTCCCGGTGTGGACCTGGAAGGTTCCTACGGGGGAGCGGACTTCGTTTCCTGGTATGACGCCCACCCGGATGCCGACCGACACTGGGACCTGAGCGCCCGCGAGGTCGCGGTCATCGGCAACGGCAACGTGGCCCTGGACGTGGCCCGCATCCTGTCCAAGCACGCCGACCAGCTGCTGGAAACCGAGATCCCGGAGCATATCTACCGGCTGCTGAACGATTCGGCCGTCACCGACGTGCACGTCTTCGGCCGCCGCGGTCCGGCCCAGGTGAAGTTCACCCCGCTGGAACTGCGCGAACTCTCGCACTCCAAGGACGTGGACATCGTGCTGTACCCGGAGGACTTCGAATTCGATGCCGCCTCCGACGAAGCGATGAAGTCCAACAACCAGACCAAGACCATGGTCTCCACCTTGACCAACTGGCTGATCGAGCAGGAGGAACGCGAAGAGGCGCCGAGCGCCTCACGCCGCCTGCACCTGCATTTCCTGCAGTCGCCGGTGGAAATCCTGGGCGAGGACGGCAAGGTCTGCGGACTGAAAATGGAACGCAACGAGTTGGACGGGACCGGCAATGTCCGGGGCACCGGCGAGTTCGTCCACTACCCGGTCCAGGCGGTCTACCGTGCGGTGGGCTACTTCGGTTCGGCCGTGGACGGCATCGAGTACGACGGGGCCGCCGGTGTGCTGCCCAACGAGGGAGGCCGGGTGCTGGACGCAGATGGACGGCACGTGTCGGGCCTGTACGCCACCGGGTGGATCAAACGCGGACCGGTGGGCCTGATCGGCCACACCAAGGGCGACGCGCTGGAGACCATCACCCACCTGCTTTCGGACCTGGACACCCTGGCGGAGCCGGCCGTGGACCAGCCCATCGCCGAGCTGCTGGCCGACCGCGGAGTGGACTTCGCCGACTGGCAGGGCTGGCTGGAACTGGACCAGCAGGAAAAGCAGCTGGGCGCCGACGCCGGCACCGTGGCGACCCGCTTCGGCGAGGTCACCCGTGACCGGATCAAGGTCGTCTCGCGCCAGGAGATGCTGGAGCACTCACGGGCAAAAAAATTGGCTGAGAGCCTGTAACCTGCACCCCAGGCTCTGACGTAGGCGGCCCGCACCGTACATGGAAGCATGTACGGTGCGGGCCGCCTGGTCTTCTAGCGCCGGTCGGTGTCCGGACCGCCGGTCGTGCTGAGCACCACCAGCTGCGCGGTGGCGCGGGTCATCGCCACAAAGCGCTGCACGGCGGCACCGGGCCCGATGCCGAAGTCCTCCGGCCGGTCCACGATGACCAGGTCGAACTCCAGCCCCTTGGCCTCGGATGGCCTCAGCCCGGTGACCCGTGGGAGTTCGGGTACCGTGCCGTGGCCGATCACCGCGGCCACGCCCTGCGGGTTCCGGGCCAACCAGCGCTCCAGGATCCGCTCGCGCGACAGCGGGCAGGCGTAGCGTACCGGTGCGCCATCGGTGCGGATCGAGACCGGGATATTCGCATCGGGCAGCCAGGGTCGGATCTGTCCGGCCGCGGCCCTCATGATCTGCGCGGTGCTCCGGTAGTTGACCTTCAGGTACTCGATCCTCGGCTGCCCGATCCCCGCCCGTTGCAGCCGCTGCTGCCAGGTTCCGCTGAACCCGGCGACGGCCTGCGCCCGATCCCCGACGATCGTCAGGCTCCCGGACGGGCACCGGCGCAATACCATGGCCCACTGGGCGTCACTGAGATCCTGCGCCTCATCGATGACCACATGGCTGAACGGGCCGGTCAGCGGGTCGGTGCACGGTTCCTGCCCGACATGTTGTGCCAACAGCTGTTCCTGCAGATCCTCGCTCAGTAGCTGCGAGACCAGGTCCTCCTTGTCGTCGGCCGCCGCGAGCAGGTCGTCAATGACCCGCACGACCTGCTGTCTTTCCGAATCCCTGCGGGCCGCATGGCGCCTGCGCCGATGCTCTATCCCCGGATCCCCGACCAGGGTCCGGGCCGCATCCAGCAGCGGCAGGTCCGCCTCGGTCCACGCGCCGCCCGCGCCACCGAGCAACCGGACAATATCCTGCGGCGCGAGCCCTGGGGCGCTGTAGCGCAGCAGGGCTTCGGTGGAATACAGGGCCCGCAACAGCTTGTCCGGATCAAGCAGCGGCCAGTACTCGTCCACGGCCCGGGTGAGTTGGGGGTTGCAGGCCAGTTCGTCATGTACCAGCTCGCCGTCCGGCTCCCTGGCCAGCAAGGAAGGGAGCAGCTGCCCGACCAGTTCCTCGCGCAGTTGGGTGCGGGCCTCATTGTGGCTGGTGCCGCGGGTGATGCCCGCCACCGCGATCCGCCACTGCTCGGGAGCCAGGGGCAGATCCGCCCACGGGGTTTCGATCAGCAGGTTCCCATCCGGCGGCTGTTCGAAGACCTCCACCGCACGGGCCACCGCCTGCACCATGACCGCGGCCGCCTTGATCCGTTGGATCTCCGGGTCGGGTTCCGCCCGGAGGCCACCGGTGTGGGCGACCAGGCCGGACAATGTCGAGACCAGCACCTCCTCCTCGCCCAGGTTCGGCAGGATGTCACGGACGTAGTTGGTGTAGGCGTCGTGCGGGCTGACCACCAGCACCCGGCCGCCGCTACTGCGCAACCGGGGATCGGCGTGCATCAGGTAGGCGGCACGGTGCAGCGCCACCACGGTTTTCCCGGTTCCCGGACCGCCGTCCACCACCAGGGCGCCGGCCGAGGGGCTGCGGATGATCGCATCCTGGTCCGCATGGATGGTGGACAGGACATCGCGCATCCGGCCCGTCCGGTGTTCACCGAGGGATGCCAGGAAGGCCGAATGCCCATCCAGCGACAGGTTGCCGCCCAGCTGGCCCGGGTCGAACACCTCGTCCCAGAAATCCACGATCCGTCCGCCTCGCCACCGGTACCGGCGGCGCATGGACAACCCGTGGTCATGCTGGTGGGTTGCGGCGAAGAACGGTTCGGCCGCCAGGGCCCGCCAGTCGACCAGCAGCCGGTCACCCTGCTGGTCGCTGACTCCGAAGCGTCCGATATAGCACCGTTGCCCGGTGGCCGCTTCCACCATGAAGCCCAGGCAGGAATCGGCCCCCAGCTTCTGCAGCCGATGCAACCGTCGGCCCAATTGCTCCAGTTCCGCATCCCTTTCCAGGGACTGCTGAAGCACCCCGGCACGGTCCCTGGCGCGGGCCGCGATCCTGCGTGAAACCTCCTGGCGCAGCTGCGCGACGCGCTCGTCGACGGCCCGCAACCGTTGCTCGTCACCAACGATCTGCAACAGCCGGTTGGGCGCGGCAAGATCAAAATAGGTTGTGGTCGTTCGGCTGGTGGACATGGCGGCAACTCCCTGAATCGAGGCAGCCCAAGGAAGGGCAAGCATCGATTATGCGCCCTACCCGGGGCCTTGCGGCAAGGCCCCGGTGGTGGGCTATCCTGAAAATACCGGGGATAAACCGGGCCCCGGCACCCCTGCCGGGTGCGGTTTCCCGCAGGGTTTCTGGATGCGCCGCAAAATTTCGCCTACACTCAGGTCAAATGGCATCTTGTCGCGACAGTCGGCGTGCTGCCGAGGGCTTGGAGGGGTGCGGTGAAGAATCCGTTTCTCGGCACACTTCGGCATCTGGCCGAGGGTACCAGGCTGTACGGCCGGGACCAGCCCGGCCAAGCCTGGGGCATATTCGCCCTGAGCCTGTACATTCCATTGATGCTGCCCTTGCTCTCGACCGGTGTGTGGACCGATGTCGGCCGGTGGATCGAGCACGTGGTGGTGCCCTCGGCCGGAATCCTGCTGGCGGCCTACGGGGTCGTGGTGGCGATCGTCATCGCCCTGGCGCTGACACCACCGGGGGCCGTGAACCTGGCCCCGCGGGCGCCCTACCCGGTGGAACGGCCGGTGAAGACCCGGATCATCCTCAACGCACGGCTCTTCGTGATTGCCATGCTCGGATTCAGCACCATGGGTATCGTCTTCACCACGGGAACGGAACGTCTTGAGCACCTGGTGTGCCTGGGCATCGGTGCGGTGCTGTTGCAGCTGGGACACCTCGATGAGGTCAACGCCGTACAGGTCGAGCCGGTCCTGGAACGCGTCATGGATGCCCCGTTGGAGCGTTACGACCGCTGGTACCGACACAAGTGGGGTGTGACCCCGCAGCAGGAAACGGGCATCGGGCACCACCAGATCCGCAGGCAACACCTTGTGGCGGTGGTGGTGCTCTGCCTGATCTACCTGGTGAGCTTGCTGCTCTACCTCCTGGGTGTGCACGGGCCGACGGGACTGCTCCAACACCTGCTGGTGAGCGCGTTCCTCTCGGTCATGGCCGGATTTGTCACGGTGCGGGCCTATGAGGCGGAACTGCTCTCGGTCATGATTGCCCGGCACAATGCCGGGGCGCGTTTCGACTCGCGTTTCGCCCACGCGGAAACCTATTTCGCCTATGTCCTGATCGGAGCCAAGCTGCTGGCCAGCGCCGCGTTGGCGGTCCTGCCGGTCATGTGGTTCACCCCGAACAACGCTCCGGTTTCCGTTCCCTATCTGGGATTCCTGCTGCTTGACCTGCTGGTCTTCCTGCGGCTGATCCAGCTGACCGGCCAACGGTGGCTTGTGGCCCACGGCAAACCCCTCCGCCCGGTGTCCGGGTACGACCGCAGGTACATGTTGTTCCTGCGCAAGAAGCACGCGGCCAAGGAGCGTGCCGCCATCCGCGGGGCCATCAGGTACGCCTCCCATCACCTGGCAGCCCGACCCCCGGAAGACGAAGCACCCCTCTGACTGGCTGCCCACCACCGCATACGGGAAGATAGACTGGCACCATGGCCAATGAACAGAACAAAAAGCAGAAGGAAGCGAACCTCGCCGCCGACCTCGAGCAGGTCTGGCAGGAGGAGTCACCCGAAACGGCGTCGCACACCAAGTTCGCCGACGAAGTCGACGGGGAACTGGGCACCCGCAAGAAGGACTCGGACTCCTAGTCCAAGCCCGCCGGGGGCGGAACCGCCTGCTGAACGCGGGCAAGATCACAGGCTGTGCGGCGCGGTGCCCGCCAGCTGGATTTCCCCGCTGCCCAGGAGACGGTAGACTTGGCTCTGAACGACTGCGATCCGGCCATCACCGGGGAGTCCTTGGAAGAACCGCTGGCAGATGGCGTAGTAGAACCAAGCGGGACCAGCCCGTCACAGCTGATGAGAAGCGGCCCGACCACGCACACCACCAGGGTGTGGGGGAAGGGCAAGCGGGGTGGTACCGCGGCCATGTGTCGTCCTCGTGGGCAAGGATTTTTCGACCCTACGCTTTGAAGGACGGCCTCTTCGATGAGCTTCTATCCGAAGGTCACTACAGACCCCACCGGTTCGACCCCGGCTTCACCGCGCTTCCCGGAAATTGAGAAGCGCGTCCTTGAATACTGGAAGAAGGACGACACCTTCCAGGCCTCGATCGACCAGCGTCAGGGCGAGGAATTCGTCTTCTATGACGGCCCGCCCTTCGCCAACGGGTTGCCCCATTACGGCCACCTGCTGACCGGGTATGTCAAGGACCTGGTGGCCCGCTACCAGACCCAGCGCGGCAAGCGAGTCGAGCGCCGTTTCGGTTGGGACACCCATGGCCTGCCAGCGGAGCTCGAAGCGATGAAGCAGCTCGGGATGGCCGACAAGGAACACATCCTGGAGATGGGCATCGACAAGTTCAACGACGCCTGCCGCACCTCGGTGATGAAATACGCCGACGAGTGGGAGAACTATGTCACCCGCCAGGCACGCTGGGTCGACTTCGAGAACGACTACAAGACCCTGAACGTCGAATACATGGAATCGGTGATCTGGGCGTTCAAGCAGCTCAGCGACAAGGGCCTGACCTACCAGGGCTTCCGCGTGCTGCCGTACTGCTGGAAGGACGAGACCCCGCTGTCCAACCACGAGCTGCGCATGGACGACGATGTCTACAAGAACGTCCAGGACCAGACCGTGACCGTCACCTTCCCGATCCTTCAGGGCGAGAGCGCCATCTCCCGCGAGCTGGCCGGAGTGCAGGCGCTGGCCTGGACCACCACCCCGTGGACGCTGCCGACCAACCAGGCCCTGGCCGTGCACCCGGAGGTGGAGTACGTCATCGTGCCCGCCGGGGAAGCCGGAGTGAAAGCCTCGGAAGCCACCGGGAAGTTCCTGCTGGCCAGGGACCTGCTCGGCTCCTACGCCAAGGACCTGGGCTACAGCGATGCCAGGGAAGCAGCGGCCGCGATCAGCGCCAGCTACACCGGTTCGCAGCTGGCCGGGTTGCGCTATGCACCGCTGTGGGATACCTACACGGATACCGAGAAGTACGGCACCGAGAACGCCTGGCAGATCGTCACCGCCGATTACGTGACCACCTCGGACGGTACCGGGTTGGTCCACCAGGCCCCGGCCTACGGTGAGGATGACCAAAAGGTCTGCGAGGACAACGGCATCCCGGTGATCATCTCCGTGGACGAGGGCGCCAGGTTCCTGCCGGTCTTCGCCGGGGGACCACTGAACGACATCGTCGGCGTGCAGGTCTTTGACGCGAACAAGACCATCACCAGCGTGCTCAGGAACGACGCCCGGCTGGTCAAGCAGGCCTCCTACGAGCACTCCTACCCGCATTGCTGGCGCTGCCGCACCCCGCTGATCTACCGCGCGATCTCCTCCTGGTACGTGGAAGTCACCAAGATCAAGGACCGCATGCTCGAACTGAACGAGCAGATCAACTGGATCCCCGGCAACGTCAAGCACGGCCAGTTCGGCAAGTGGCTGGAAAACGCCCGGGACTGGTCGATCTCCCGCAACCGCTTCTGGGGCTCACCGATCCCCGTCTGGGAATGCGACGGCGTCGAGTGCACCCACCGCGAGGTCTTCGGCTCACTGCAGGAGCTCAAGGACTTCTTCGGCCGGTTGCCGGTGAACCACCAGGGCGAACCGGACCTGCACCGCCCGTTCATCGACGAGCTGTCCAAGGCCCATGCCGGCTGCGCAGCCGGCGGCACGCTGCACCGTGTGGAGGATGTGCTCGATGTCTGGTTCGACTCCGGGTCGATGCCCTACGCCCAGGTGCACTATCCGTTCCAGAACCGTGAATGGTTCGACACCGGCCACCACCCGGCCGACTTCATCGTGGAGTACATCGGCCAGACCCGTGGCTGGTTCTACACCCTGCACATCCTGTCCACCGCGCTCTTCGACCGTCCGGCGTTCACCAACGTGATCTCCCACGGCATCGTGCTGGGCTCGGACGGGCAGAAGATGTCCAAGTCCCTGCAGAACTACCCGGATGTCACCGAGGTACTGGACCGTGACGGCTCGGATGCCATGCGCTGGTTCCTGATGGCCAGCCCGATCCTGCGCGGCGGCAACCTGGTGGTCACCGAACAGGGGATCCGTGACGGGGTGCGCCAGGTGCTGCTGCCGCTGTGGAATGTCTGGCACTTCTTCAACCTGTACACCAATTCCGCCAACGGCGGGGCCGGCTACGAGGCCAGGCTCTCCTTCAGCTCCACCGACCCGCTGGACCAGTACATGCTGGCCGCCACCGGCCAGCTGGTGCGCGAAGTCACCGAGGCGCTGGATGCCTACGAGGTCTCCGACGCCACCGAGGCGGTGCGCCACTACATGGACACGCTGACCAACTGGTACGTGCGCCGTTCGCGCCAGCGTTTCTTCGACGAGGACACCGACGCCTTCGACACGCTCTACACCGCGCTGGAGACCCTGGTGAAGGTGGCCGCCTCGCTGCTGCCATTGGCCACCGAGGAAATCTACCGCGGGCTGACCGGGCAACGCTCGGTGCACCTGGCCGACTGGCCGGACGCCGACCAGTTCCCGGCCGATGCGCGGATGCTCGACACCATGGAGACCACCCGGCGCATCTGCTCGGTGGGCTCCTCGCTGCGCAAGGCCAAGAACCTGCGGGTACGCCTGCCGCTGGCCGAGCTGAAGGTGGTGCTGGTCAACGCCGAACGCCTGGAAGGCACCTACGCCTCGATCATCGCCGAGGAACTGAACCTGAAATCCGTGACCCTGGTCGACGCGGCGGGTGTGGATGCGGCCAGCTACGGCATCAGCCAGCAGCTGGTGGTCAATGCCCGCGCGGCCGGCCCACGGCTGGGCAAGAACGTGCAGCAGGCGATCAAGGGAGCCAAGTCCGGTAACTGGTCGGTCACCGACGGTGTGGTCACCGCCGGAGGACTGGAACTGGTGGAGGGGGAATACACCCTGGACACCGTGGTGGATGCGGACGCGGATATCGCCGCCGCGGTCATCGACGGCGGCTTCCTGGTGCTTGATACCGAGGTCACCGAGGAGCTGGCCGCCGAAGGCATCGCCCGCGACATGATCCGCACGGTCCAGGCCGCCCGCAAGGACGCGGACCTGCAGGTCTCCGATCGGATCCGCACCACGATCTCCGGCAACGACACGGTCATCGCGGCCCTGGAAGCCAACCGGGAACTGCTTGGTTCCGAGACGCTGACCGTGGACCTGTCGCTGGTCACCGACAATGCGGCCAAGGAACCTACCGTGAAGGTGGAGATCAACGCGTGAGCGACCTGGAACGCGTCTATACGCAGCTGCTGGCCCGTGCCCCGGAAAACAAGATGGAGCCGCGCATGGCCCCGATGTTCCGGGCCATGGAGGTGCTGGGCGAGCCGCAGAAGGCCTGCCCGGTTATCCACATCACCGGCACCAACGGCAAGACCTCGACCGCACGGATGATCGAATCGCTGCTGCGTGCCCATGACCTGCGCACCGGCCGCTACTCCTCGCCGCACCTGGTCTCGGTCACCGAGCGCATCAGCATCGACGGGGAACCGGTGGACGAGCAGACCTTCGTGCGGGTCTGGGACGAGATCTCCCCCTATCTGGACCTGGTGGATGCCGAATTGACGGCGCAGGGGGAGACCCGGCTGACCTACTTCGAGGCGGTGACCATCCTGGGGTTCGCGATCTTCGCCGATGCCCCGGTGGATGTGCTGGTCCTGGAGGTCGGGCTCGGCGGCATCACCGATGCCACCAACGTGGCCGACGGGGCCGTTTCGGTGATCACGCCGATCTCCCTGGACCACACCGACCTGCTTGGTGACAGCCCGGGACTGATCGCCGAGGAGAAGGCCGGTATCCTCAAACCCGGCGGCTACCTGGTCTCCGCGATCCAGCCGGTGGATGCCGCGGACGTGCTGCTGGAGCGCGCCAGGGAATTGGAGATCCCCTTCGGGTTCGAATCCCTGGATTTCAAGCTGCTGGAACGCCAAGTCGCCGTGGGCGGGCAGCTGCTGCGGATCGAAGGCCAGGCCGCCCGCTACGACGAGATCTTCCTGCCCCTCTACGGAGCCCACCAGGCGCAGAACGCCACCGTGGCTCTGGCCGCGGTGGAGACGTTTCTCGGCGGTGGGCAGCGCGAACTGAATGCGGACCTGGTGCGCCAGGGGTTCGCCGAAACCACCAGCCCAGGACGCCTGGAGGTGGTGCGCACCGCACCGACCGTGCTGGTCGATGCCGGGCACAACCCGGACGGGATCAGTGCCACCGCCGCAGCGGTGAAGGAATCCTTCGGATTCAGCCGGTTGGTGCTGATGCTGGGAATCCTGCAGGAGAAGGATGCCGCGGCGATGCTCTACCAGATGCGCGAGGAATACGGGGATCTGGTCGAGGACCTCTGCCTGACCCAATCCTCCTCGCCGCGGGCGATCCCGGCCGGTGAGCTGGCAACCCTGGCAATCGAGGCCGGCTGGCCCGAAGAGGACCTGTACGTGACCGAGAACCTGGAAGACGCCATCGAATGGAGTGTCGGACGGGCCGAGGCCGGCGAGGACCTGGCCGGTGGTGTGCTGGTCACCGGTTCGATTACGCTGGTGGGCGAGATCTCACTGTTGTTGAAAGGACGTGGGTAGTACCCATGGCACGTCTGACCAAGGCCCAACGCGAATGGCGTCCGGGCATGCCCAAGAAGCAGCGCTCCCTGAAGGTGATGCTGGCTTCCTCGGTGCTGAGCCTCGAGGCGTTTGTCGCGCTGTTCTTCACCCTGGCCACCTTCGGGCTCAAACGCTCCGAGGTGTCCCCGGCCATCATCCTCGGCGGGGGTGCGGTGATGATGATCCTGTGCATCATCACCTGCGCGTTCCTGCGCAAGCCCGCCGGTCTGATCATGGGCTGGATCATCCAGCTGATGTTCATCCTGTGCGGTTTCGTCCTTCCCGACATGTTCTACATCGGTGCCGCCTTCGCCGCCTGCTGGTGGTATGCGCTGTACAAGGGTGGCCAGATGGATGCGGAGAACAAGCGCCGCGCGGCGGAACAGGCCGAATGGGAACGCAAGAACCCGCCGGTAGAATCCTAAGAGAAGCAATCCTTCAAGTGAAGAGGTAAATACATGTCTGAACGCACCCTGATCCTGGTCAAGCCCGATGGTGTCCAGCGTGGCCTGACCGGACAGATCCTGGCCCGGATCGAGGCCAAGGGCTACCAGGTCACCAAGCTGCAGCAGCTGGAGGCAACCCGCGAACTGCTGGCCGCGCACTACGCGGAACACGAAGGCAAGCCCTTCTACGAGCCACTGGTGGAGTTCATGCTCTCCGGACCGGTCGTGGCCATCGTGGCCGAGGGGCACGCGGTGATCGCGGGCTTCCGTTCCCTGGCCGGCACCACCGACCCGACCACCGCAGCACCGGGCACCATCCGTGGCGACTTCGGCCGCGACTGGGGGCTGAAGGTCCAGCAGAACCTGGTCCACGGTTCCGACTCGGTGGAATCAGCGGAACGCGAAATCGGCATCTGGTTCGGCAACTAGGCAGCTGGACAAGGCGAACGCCCGGCACCCTTCCCAGGGAAGGTGCCGGGCGTTCGCCTTTAATGCTGGATGTGCGGCAGGACTAGAGCCATCCGCCGAGGGTATTGCCCGGGTCGGTGGTTGCCGGCAACTGGCCTGCGGGGTCAACCCAGTCCGAGTCATTGCCGCAGCGGGCCTGTGGGGAACGGGTGGCCAGTGCTTCAATGCCGGTTGCCTGGTGTTCCGGGGCGTTCTCGTAGTTCGAAATCAGCATGGGGTAACCTTCCTGCCGGCCGGGCCAGGGGCCCGCGGCATCATCTTCTTCTCTGCTTCCGGTCGCCCCAAGGACTCGTCCAGGGTACCCGGCCCGCCAGTTGCCATCGCCGGGCAGCGAAACCCCGAATCCGTACAATCTTCCGCAGAATAGTGCGCTTGAGCCATAATAACCTCATCAACTGCATAAAAGGCAAGGGCGGGTGAGGTTGTGACTGTCCCGGGGTCCTTAACTCGTCACATTCCCGCGCCGCTGCCGGGCAGTTCCCGACGGCAAAGCCAAAGCCACCAAACCCGCGGGGTGCGGGGCCTGGTGGCGTGGCATTCGGGTTAGTTCTTGCCTTCGAGCCTATCGGCGTCCTCGACGAGCTGTTCGGCCTCTTCCTCCAGCTCGGCGGCCTTCTCCTGCTTCTGCTCCAGCTTCTGGAGTGCGGCATCCTCCTTGCGCAGTTCGGCCATTTCCTGGATCTGCTCCTTGGCCTTGGTCACCGCCTCGGGGTTTTCCCTCTCGGTCCACACCTTGATGATGCCCCAGGCCACAGCGGTCAACGGCACCGCCAGGACGGCACCGACAATACCGCCGAGGACGGTACCGGCGGTCAGTGCCATCAGGATGACCAGCGCGTGCAGGTTCAGCGCCTGGGCCATGACGACCGGCTGCAGGAAGTTGCCTTCGAGCTGGTTGACCAGGATGACTGCGGCCAGCACGATCAGTGCGATGATCGGGCCGTTGGTCACCAACGCCACCAGGGTGGCCAGGATGCCGGCGACGGTGGCACCGACCATCGGGATGAAGGAACCAAGGAATACCACCACGCCCAGCGGCAAGGCCAGCGGGACCTGGAGGATCAGCAGGGTGGCGGTGATGCCGATGGCGTCGACTGCCGCGACAATGGCGGTACCGCGAATGTACCCGCCGAAGGTGTGCAGGGCCCGATCCCCGGAGGTGATCCACTTGTGCCGGAAGTGCTGCGGGGTCCAGGAGATGAAGAACGCCCAGATCCGGTCCCCGTCCTTGAGGAAGAAGAACAGGATCACCAGCAGCAGGATCAGCCCGGTCACGAAGCTGCCGGCCGCGGTGAGCGTGTTCAGCGCACCGGCACCGAACTGGGAGCTGGTGATGAACGAGGTAACCGTTTCCACGGCGCTGTCGATTTGTTCCTGGTCCACCGTGAACGGCATATCGCCGATCAGGCGTTGGACCAGTTCATTGAGCTGGTTGAAGCCCTCAACGGCCTGGTCAACCAGGGTCGGCCATTCGCGAATCACCGAGAAGACCAGCCCGGTTCCGATACCGCCGAGCACCAGCAGGGACCCGAGGAATACCACCCAGGCCGCCAGCATGGGGGAGAGCACCTTGCGTAGGCGCACCACCAGCGGCCAGAGGGCGCAGGAGAGGATCAGGGCGATCAGCGTCGGGATGACGATCATGGTCAGGCGCAGCATGCCCACGACGAGGAACGCGACCACGGTGCCGATGATCAGGATCTGCAGGCAACGTATGCCCATGCGCCCGGCCACATCGGTCCACAATCCCTGAACCGTGAACTCGGGGTGGTTCGAGGCCCTGGCCGCAGCCAAGGTGGGCGAGGGCGAGGGCCTTGTGCCCTTCCTCGCGGATGAAGCCTTGCGGAAGAAAGCCATGTTCGCTCCTACTAAATGACGACTGGTAACTTAAACAATAGGCTAGCGTTGACCCGGCCATCCGTGACACGTCCAAGGGATGGAATTAAATGTGGCTACTGCGCGGCGGCGGACCGGAGATCGGATTGGCCGGAGGGGGTCTAGGATGTGGCGGGAGGCTGGAACTCGCGGGCCAGCACGGACATCAGCACACGATCATGGAAACGGCCGTCGTGGAAGACCGCATCACGTTCGCGGCCCTCGCGGCGGAAGCCCGCCGCGGTGTAGGTGCGCAGCGCGCGGTCATTGTAGGCGTAGACGCCCAGGAAGATACGGTTCAGGCCCAGCTGGTGGAATCCGTGGCGCAGCATCAGCCTGGTTGCCGCGGTTCCCAGCCCCTGGCCCCGGAAGCCCGGGCCGATGATGAGGGCGAACTCGGCCGAACGTGCCGGGGTATTGCCGCCGTACAGGGTGGCATGGCCAATCAGCGGCCCGTCGGCGAGCTCGATACTCAATCCCGCATCGCGCGAGTGCCGCTCGTTGGCGCTCCAGGAAACGAAGAGCCGCTGAAGCTGGATCACCGGCTGCGGGAGCACCAGGTTGGTCTGGTTGGCCAGTGTCTGCGGGTCGTTCCACCAGCCTGCCAAGGGGTCCAGATCGCTGGCCCGCAACGGTCGCAGGCGCAGCCGATCTGCACCGCCTGATGTGGCTTTAGCCAAAGTATTCTTCGGCCAGCTGGCTCATCAACACCTTGTCGTGGAACTTTCCGTTGTGGAATCCGGCCTGCCGGGCCCGACCCTCTTCGCGGAATCCCGCCTTCGTGTAGGTGCGCAAGGCCCGTTCGTTGTACTCCCACACGCCCAACCCGATCCGGTTCAGGCCCATTTCCCGGAACCCGAAGTCGACGATCATCCGGGTGGCTTCGGTGCCGTAGCCCTGGCCGACGTAGGAGCCGCCGATCATCATCATCAGATCGGCGCTGCGTGCCGAGGTGTGGTAGTTGTACAGGGCCGTGTGGCCCACCAGGGTGTCATCGGGCAAGGTGATGCACAGGCCCACCCCGTCCTTGGTCCCCTTGTTCTGGCTCCAGGTGCGGAAGATCTCCGCGGCTTCGGTTCGCGGATGCGGCAGGACGATGTTGCCCTGCAGGGCCATGAACTCGGGGCTGTTCCACCAGCCGGCCAGAAGCGGCAGGTCCTCTTCCTGCAGTTCGCGCAGCCTGATGGTTTCGGACACCAGCAGATTGATGCCGTAGTCCTGCGCGGTTTCGGTATTCCAATTCTCAGTGGCCATGGTTTAAACTTAGTCGTTTTTTGCCGCGTAGTGGGGGATAGCTCACAACCGGCGGGGATGGCCGGGGCAATGGCCGGATCGGATCAAGCGGAAAATCCGGGGGAAAACGCTCCCGGTCGGGGCCCGACACGCCGGGGCCTAATCGGGACACTGGGCGGTGGCCCCCGACAGGATTCCTGAGCGGCGCCGATCGACCAGCCAGGGGAACAGCACGCCGGGCACGTAGGCCACGAGGTCCAGTGCGGAGAAACCGGTACCGAAAACCAGTCTGGATGGGGGGAAAATCCTGGCAAGATCCGCCGGCAGGCCACTGAGTTGCAGCAGCTCCACCGCGAAACACCAGGACATGGCCCACAGGGCGACGGTTGCCGGGCGCCAGCGCGGGGCCAGGCAGGCCACCAGCAGGTAGATCAATGCCGCGTACAGCACCCCGCCGGCCAGGTCGGCAACCAACCCCAGCGGCAGGGAGCGCAGCAACAGACCGAGGGGGATCACCGCCAGTGCGGTGACCCCCATCCGCAGTCGCCGATTCACGTCCTTAGCCGAAGAAGGCGTTAGGGAAGCGCATCACGATGCTTGCCGCGGTGAGCAGCAACAGGATAACGGTGATGACCCAGGACCATTCGGCCGCGAACTTCCTGGCCCCGTCACCTGCCGGGATCACCCCGTGAATGATGTTGCGCGCGGTGGTGTGCACAAACAGCGGAATCACCATGGCCCAGACCACCATGCAGTACAGGCACAGCGCATTGATGTCGTAAAGCGCCTGGGACCACAACCAGCCGATGAACACCATGGCCAGGGTGATGCCCAACTGGAAGCCCAGCCAGTACCATTGCGCGAACCGGGCTCCGGCCAACACGGACATGCCCACGGTGATCACCACGGCAAAGCCGACAATCCCCAGCAGGGGGTTCGGGAAGCCGAACAATTCGGCCTGCCAGGACTTCATCACCGTTCCACAGGAGACCCAAGGGCTGAAATCGCAACTGGTGACGTAATCCGGATTCTTGAACAGTGCCAGGCGCTCGAGGACCAGGATCGCCGAGGCGATGAAGGAGACCAGCGCCGTCAACACGGCGAAGATACCGAATCCGCGGTGGGTGGCCCACCAGGGCAACACGCCCGGGGCAGAGGAATTCTCTTGGGAAGAAACCATGTTCTGTCTAGTCCATATGTTCGTGGAATTGCACGGGAAAGCGCAGCTGTCCTGATAATCCTAGAAGGGTTTGCTGTGTGTCAGATAGGAGCGGTGAACCGTGTTGTACTGGGATATGAGAGAATATAAATGGTTGTTCGCGGATCCACAGTCTGTATTCAACCCAACGAGAGACTTTGAACGACAGATCGTCTGGCGATGTATCGCTCCGGTTGAGTGCCCCTAAAGTGCGCCTCCCGGACGAAGACCGCGGATCGAAGGGCTGTAAAGGAAAACAGCCGGTTTTAAAGCACCCCCGTTGACCGTGCCTTAATTCCGCGGTGCAATTATGCATCCACGGAAATAAGGCCAGGCGGAATGACACAGGACTTTGATGCCCGGCAGGCCTTCACCGGTCGGCCGTAGGCATAAATGAATAGAGTTTCGGCTGCTGCGCTGTCTGTGGAAGCGCCGGCGCCGGAATGTTTTAGAGGAGTACGCGAACCTGATGAGCGCATCAAAAGAACGCAAGGGTGGTTCCGGGGGCAATAAACGAGGCAATCGCTCGACTCGTGCCCGCCGCACCACCGTTGCCACAACCCCTGCACGTCCACTGCGCCAAGCCATGACCTTGGCCGAACTGAACGCCGCAGCCGGCGTGGAACCCCCGACCAACCGGTTGCGGGTTACCCGACGGACCCAAGTGAGCACCCCCGACACCGCGCGGATGAACCGTCAAGCCGAACGCCGCGCCCAACAGGCGCAACGGACGGCGCACACCGAAACCGAGCAGGTGAAGGACCCGGCACCAGTTGCCGAGGCCGCAACCGAACCCAAGGACCTGGCCACCGCTCAGGTGGAGGAAACCAATGCCAATGAACAGCAGCCAGTGGTCGAAGAAACCGAAGACCACACCGGTGCGCTGCTGGCGGAACATGGCAGCATCATGATGATCAACCCCTTCGCGGTGCCCGAGGCCGCCCACACCGTGGTGCGCCACGCCCTGCCCAAGGCCAAAGCCGAGCAGCGCCCGGACCCCGCGGCAACCGACGAGTCGGAAAGCGACGAGGTCACCTCGCGCCGCCGGCGGCGGCGCCGGCGCGGGGATGTGGACCTGGAACTCGACGGAGGCTCGCACGACGATCCGCCGAACACCGTCACCCGGGTACGCGCCCCACGGGCCAGTGCCGAGACCCACGTGTCGAACAAGGTCACCAGCGTACGCGGCTCCACCCGTCTGGAAGCCAAGCGCCAGCGCCGCCGTGAATCGCGGGAAACCGGACGGCGTCGCCAGGTGATCACCGAGGCCGAATTCCTGGCCCGCCGCGAATCGGTGGAGCGCCAGATGATTGTGCGCCAACGCGAGGACCGGATCCAGATCGGTGTGCTGGAGGACGGGGTGCTCGCCGAGCATTTCGTGTCCAAGACCCAGCAGGATTCGCTGATCGGCAACGTGTACCTGGGCAAGGTGCAAAACGTGCTGCCTTCCATGGAAGCCGCGTTCGTAGACATCGGACGTGGACGCAACGCCGTGCTCTACGCCGGTGAGGTCAATTGGGATGTGGCCGGGCTTGAGGGCCAGCCGCGCCGCATCGAGAATGCGCTCAAGGCCGGTGACTCGGTGCTGGTCCAGGTGACCAAGGACCCGGTGGGTCACAAGGGTGCCCGGTTGACCAGCCAGGTCTCCCTTCCCGGGCGGTACCTGGTGTACGTGCCTGGTGGTTCGATGACCGGGATCTCGCGCAAGCTTCCCGATGTGGAACGCCAGCGGCTGAAGAAGATCCTGAAGGACCACCTGCCGGAGAACGCCGGTGTCATCGTGCGCACCGCGGCCGAAGGCGCCAGCGAGGAAGAGTTGATGAACGACATCAACCGGCTGCGCGCCCAGTGGGAGGGCATCGACCAGCAGGCCACGTCCACCAAGACGCTGGCCCCGGAACTGCTCTACTCCGAGCCGGACCTGACCATCAAGGTGGTACGTGATGTCTTCAACGAGGACTTCACCAAGCTGATCGTCTCGGGTGAACAGGCCTGGGACACCATCGAGGCCTATGTGATGTACGTGGCCCCGGACCTGCTGGGCCGGTTGGAACAGTGGACCGGCGAGGAGGACATCTTCGCCAAGTACCGGATCGACGAGCAGATCAACAAGGCGCTGGACCGCAAGGTGTTCCTGCCTTCGGGTGGCTCGCTGGTGATCGACCGCACCGAGGCGATGACCGTGGTGGATGTCAATACCGGCAAGTTCACCGGTTCGGGTGGCAACCTCGAAGAGACCGTGACCAAGAACAACCTGGAGGCGGCCGAGGAGGTCGTTCGCCAGCTGCGGCTACGCGATATCGGTGGCATCATCGTCATCGACTTCATCGACATGGTCCTGGAAGCCAACCGCGACCTCGTCCTGCGTCGTCTGGTGGAGTGCCTGGGCCGTGACCGCACCAAGCACCAGGTCGCCGAAGTAACCAGCCTGGGGCTGGTGCAGATGACCCGCAAGCGCATGGGCACCGGCCTGCTGGAGGTTTTCGGCGAATCCTGTGAACATTGCGCCGGCAGCGGCGTGATCACCCACGAAGAACCCGTGGAGCACCGCAAGAGCTACAGCTCCCAGGGCGAAGTCCACTCCAAGAAGTCCCAGGACTCCAAGTCCGGGAGCCGGTCCAGCCGTCGCCGTCGTGGCGGCAGCCAGGGCCCGGAAGAGACCAAGGTGGCAGAGAGCCCGGCAGCCGAGGGGCAGGACTCGCAGAAGACCGAGGCGACCCGCAGCGCGCTGGCCAGTATCGCCGCCGCGTCACATCTTGCCGAGGCCGCCGATCCGGCCGAGGGCACAGCCGGCGCCGAGGCTCCGGCGAGCCTGGAGGAGCTGGAAGCAGTCCTCCCGCAGGGCGAGGGGGCTTCCGAGCCATCCGCGGACTCCTCGGAGGGGGGACGTCCACGCAAGCAGCGTCGCCGTTCGCGCTCTCGTTCACGTAGCGGTGCAACGCACGACGAGCCCGCGCCGGACCAGTCCGAGGACTCCGCCGCAGCGCAACCCGCGGCCGAGTCCCGCAGCGCAGGACGCGGCCCACGCCGTGCCTCCAGTCGCGACACCGGCAAGGTGGCCGCGGAACAGGACCAGCCGGTACTGACCGGACTGGCGATGCCTTCCAGCGGTGCCCAGCCCGCTGCGGAACCGGTGGCAGCACCGGTGGCCGCGGCCCCACAGAGTTCCACGAAGCCCAAGCGTCGCAGCCGCCGAGCCGTCTCGGCTCAGGGGGATGCGAACGCCGAAGTCATCGTGGGCGAGGTAGCCACTGCGTCGGGAAACCGGGTGCAGATGGATACAACCAGTAAGCCAAGCGGTGCCTCCGCCGAGCCGACCGCAGCGCCGGTCATGCTCGGAGTGGGGGTTCCGGTACGCGAACTGAAAAGATGATCCTGATCACGCAGGGCGCGCCGGGGCGGTTTCCATTTGCCCCGGCAGCGTTTCCTAGCGTAATCTGGTTCATCGGTGCTAAACGCCAAGATCACGGATTTTCCGCTCGGCGTCAAGGCACAAGCGCATGAGATCCCCGGATCGTTCCCTCGCTGGAGGAATAAGGGTCGATTTCTGCGCCGGTAAGACAATAAACGTCGAGTAGAAGTGAGTACCCACGTGGTGTACGCAATTGTCCGCGCAGGCGGCCACCAGGAGAAGGTTTCCGTAGGAGACCTCATCACCGTTGACCGTCTTAAGGCTGCCGCAGGCAGCTCCATTGAACTTCCGGCATTGCTGCTGGTGGACGGCGAGAAGGTAACTTCCGCAGCCGCCGAGCTGGCCAAGGTCAAGGTCACCGCCGAGGTTGTGGAAAACCTTCGCGGTCCGAAGATCGTTATCCAGAAGTACAAGAACAAGACCGGTTACAAGAAGCGCCAGGGCTTCCGTGCCGCTTTGACCAAGGTCAAGGTCACCTCGATCGCCTAGTCCGGGCGTATCGTTTAGACAAGAATATTTGTAGCGAAAGAGGTTTAAGCTATGGCAAGTAAGAAAGGTGCGAGCTCGACCAAGAATGGTCGCGACTCCAACCCGCAGTTCCTGGGCGTCAAGCGCTTCGGTGGCCAGGAAGTCAACGCAGGCGAAATCATTGTTCGCCAGCGTGGCACCCACTTCCACCCGGGCGCCGGCGTGGGACGTGGCAAGGACGACACCCTGTTCGCCCTGACCGCCGGTGCGGTTGAATTCGGTACCCGTCGTGGTCGCCGAGTGGTGAATGTGGTTTCTGCCGCCTAATTCCAGGCATCAGGCAAAACTTTTAGTACGTCAAGGGGTGGGCCGGGTTTCCGGCCCACCCCTTGCGTGCGTTTAGCTAGACTTAATGGCGAGGAACACTCGCATCCCCTTATTCAAGGAGAAGAATCCCGTGGCCGCATTCGTTGATCGCGTAACACTACATGTCACAGCCGGTAATGGCGGGCATGGCTGTGTTTCCATCCGCCGAGAGAAATTCAAGCCCCTAGGTGGACCCGACGGCGGCAACGGAGGCAACGGTGGAGACATCGTGCTGCGGGTTTCCCCGCAGGTGACCACTTTGCTGGACTTCCACCACCTGCCGCACCGCAAGGCCGGCAACGGCGAGCCCGGGAAGGGCGGATTGCGCCCCGGCAAGCAGGGCGAGGACCTGGTGTTGCCGGTTCCCGCCGGAACCATTGTCAAGAACCGGAACGGGGACATCCTGGCCGACCTGGTCAACCCCGGGGACGAGTACCTGGCCGCGGCCGGCGGCCAGGGCGGGCTGGGCAATGCCGCCATCTCCTCGGACAAGCGCAAGGCGCCGGGCTTCGCCCTGCTGGGTATTCCCGGCCAGGAGCAGGATGTGGTGCTGGAGCTGAAGACCGTGGCGGACATCGCCCTGGTCGGCTACCCCTCGGCCGGCAAGTCCTCGCTGATCGCCGCCCTGTCCGCAGCACGGCCGAAGATCGCCGACTACCCGTTCACCACCCTGGTCCCGAATCTCGGGGTGGTGCAGGCCGGCGAGGTCCGCTACACCGTGGCCGATGTGCCCGGCCTGATCCCCGGTGCGTCCGAAGGCAAGGGCCTGGGGCACGAGTTCCTGCGCCACGTCGAACGCTGCGCGGCGATCGTGCACGTACTGGACTGCGCGTCGCTGGAATCGGATCGCGACCCGCTGACCGATCTGGAAGTCATCGAATCCGAGCTGGCCGCCTACGCGGTGGACTCCTCCTTCGCCGGCACCGACGGGACCATTGTGCCGCTGACCGAACGCCCGAAGCTGATCGCACTGAACAAGGTGGACATGCCCGACGGGGCCGATATGGCCGAATTCGTGCGTCCGGAACTGGAAAAGCGCGGCTACCGGGTCTTCGAGATCTCCGCCCTGTCGCGTAACGGATTGCGTGAATTGTCCTTTGCCATGGCTGAATTGGTTACCGAGGCACGCTCCACGGTGGAGCACGCCGCCCCGGTGGTCGATGTCCCGGTGATCCGTCCCCGCTCGGTGAACAAGAAGGAATTCATGATTCGCCGTGAGGAGCAGAACCTGGAACCGCTGTGGCGGGTGGTCGGTGAGAAGCCCGAACGCTGGATCATGCAGACCGACTTCTCCAACGACGAGGCCGTTGGCTACCTGGCCGACCGGTTGAACCGTCTCGGGGTGGAGGACGGGCTGTTCAAGGCCGGCGCCTTGCCCGGGGACGCGGTGGTCATCGGCGCGGAAGAGAACTCCGTGGTCTTCGACTGGGAGCCGACCATGGCCGCCGGGGCCGAACTGCTCGGTGGTGGGCGTCGTGGCGAGGATGTGCGTCTGGAAGACCGCAGCCGCCCCACCCGCGAACAGAAGCGTGCCGAACACGAAGAGCGCAAGGCGGCCAAGGCCGCGGCGCGCGCCGAACTGGAAGCCGAGCGCAAGGCCGGGATCTGGACCGAAAGCGTGCAACGGTCCGGGGCCAAGCCCACCGAGGCGCAACCGGAAGAGACTAAGGAAGACTGAGATCCATGAGCGTACGGGCAACGAAGACGCTATCGGCCATCACCTCCCGTAGCCAGCTGCCCAAGGCCCAGCGTCTGGTGGTGAAGGTCGGATCATCCTCGCTGACCACCATGGACGGCGGCATCTCACGCGAACGGCTGAAGGCGCTGGTTGATGCCCTGGCCGCTGCCGCGGGCACCGGCACGGAAATCATCCTGGTCTCCTCCGGAGCCGTGGCCGCCGGCCTGGCCCCGTTGGGTCTGGTCAAGCGGCCGAGGGACCTGGCCACCCAGCAGGCGGCCGCGGCGGTGGGCCAGGGCCTGCTGCTGGCCCAGTACACCACCGAGTTCGCCGGCCATGGGATCACCGTGGCCCAGGTGTTGCTGACCGCCGATGACCTGCGCCGCCGGCAGACCTACACCAACGCGTTGCGTTCCCTGGTGCGCCTGCTGAACCTGGGCGTGCTGCCGATCGTGAACGAGAACGACACCGTGGCGACCCACGAGATCCGTTTCGGCGACAACGACCGGCTGGCCTCCCTGGTGGCCCACCTGGTCAAGGCCGATGCGCTGCTGTTGTTCTCCGATGTCGACTCGGTGTACGACGCCCATCCGCGCCATGGCGGAACCCGGATCCCGGTGATCCAGGATCCATCCGACCTCGATGCGGTGGACCTGGGGTCGGCCGGGGAAGCCGGAGTGGGAACCGGCGGCATGGTCACCAAGGTGGAAGCCGCGGTCATGAGTTCCTCCTCGGGGATCCCGGCACTGGTCACCTCCGCCGATAACGCTGCCGCCGCATTGCGGGGACGCGATGTGGGCACCTGGTTTGCCGCCCGCAACACCCGCCGCTCCGCCCGCGATGTGTGGCTGGCACACCTGGCCAAGCCGCGCGGCAAGCTGAGCATCGATGCCGGGGCGACCCGGGCCGTGCGCAGCGGGCAGAACTCCCTGCTGGCCGCCGGGATCACGGCAGTACAAGGCGAATTCGAGGCCGGGGATGCGGTGGAGATCTGCGATCAGCATGGCAAGGTCTTCGCCCGCGGGCTGGTCAACTACGCTTCCCACGAACTGCCGGCGATGCTGGGGCGCACCACCAACCAGCTGAGCACCTGGCTGGGTGAAGGTTACGAACGCTCCGTGGTACATGTCGATGATCTAGCCTTGCTGTAGGCCTGTTCCTATCATGGATACATGAGTCTCGAAGCATCCAGCAGCACCAGCACCCAGTCCGCCGAGGAAGCCGTCAGCACCCTGGCGACCCGCGCCCGGAAGGCCTCACGTGTGCTTTCCCGGGCCAACCGGGACTGGAAGGACCGGGCGTTGCGCCAGATCGGCAAGACCCTGGATGAGAACCGGTCACGGATCCTGCAGGCCAACGCCGAGGACCTGGAAGCCGGACGAGCCGAGGGCACCTCCAAGGCCATGCTGGACCGGCTGAAACTGGACGATGCCCGGATCGACGGGCTGATTGGCGCGCTGGAGGAACTGGCCGGACTGCCCGACCCCGTGGGCAGGGTGGTGCGCGGTGAAACCCTGCCCAACGGCCTGCGCATGCGCCAGGTCAACGTGCCCATGGGGGTGATCGGCACCATCTACGAGGCCCGCCCCAATGTGACCGTTGATATTGCCGGGCTCTCGCTCAAGAGCGGCAACGCGGTGCTGCTGCGCGGAGGCTCCGCGGCATTGAACTCCAACCTGGCCCTGGTCGGCCTGATCCGCGATGCGCTGGAGAAGGTGTCGCTGCCACGCGACCTGGTGATCTCGGTGGACGAGTTCGGGCGTGCCGGGGCGGACGCGATGATGGGTGCGCGCGGCAAGATCGACGTACTGATCCCACGCGGCGGCCGCGAACTGATCCAACGGGTGGTGACCACCGCCAAGGTTCCGGTCATCGAAACCGGTGAAGGCAATGTGCACATCTACATCGACCAGAGTGCCGATACCGAGATGGCCATCGACATCCTGCTCAACGCCAAGACCCAGCGGCCCAGCGTCTGCAATACCGTCGAAACCCTGCTGATCCACCAGGATGCCGCGGCCGGGCTGCCGGTACTCAAGGAACTGAGCAAGGCGGGGGTGCGCTTGCACACCGAGGCGCGGGCCGGGGAACTAGCCGCCGGTTTGGAGCCGGTCACCGCCGATGAGAACGACTGGGCCAATGAATACCTAGATCTGGATATCGCGGTGAAGCTGGTCAGCGACATGGATGAGGCGCTGGAACATATCCGTACCTACTCCACCGGCCATACCGAGGCGATCATCACCGGCAGCCTGCAAAGTTCCGAGCGTTTCATCGCGGAAATCGATTCCGCCGCCGTGATCGTCAACGCCTCGACACGCTTCACCGATGGCGGCCAGTTGGGGTTGGGGGCTGAAGTGGGGATCTCGACCCAGAAGATCCACGCCCGCGGTCCGATGGGCCTGGCCGAACTGACAACCACGAAATGGGTTGTACAGGGTGACGGGCATATTCGTAAATAGTTTCTGTCAACCGTTTTCGGTAGGATGTAGAAGAACGTATCGTAAGTGGTTGATCGATGGTCGGCCGTTGATCACAATGAGTATCTGGAGAGTTACTTGAACGCTCTGAACCTGGCTGTAGCAGCTACCGAATCCGGCCTATCCGGCGACACCTGGGCCCTGCTCATTGGCGGCGGAATCTTCCTGGCGCTGATGATCGGCTTGTTGGTGACCCTGTCGTACACCAACGTCGGCAACCGCCACGTGGCGAAGCCCGAACCGCATGACATCCACCGCCAAACCAAGGTGCACGAGACCAAGCACTAGCCACTAGTGAATCCTCCAGCACAGAACCGCCCATTTCGCCTCGGCGTCATGGGCGGTACTTTTGACCCCATCCACAATGGGCACCTGGTGGCAGCCAGCGAAGTTGCCGCGGAGTACGACCTGGATGAAGTGGTATTCGTGCCGACCGGCCAACCGTGGCAGAAGGCCGACCGTGTCGTCACCCCGGCGGAAATGCGCTACCTGATGACGGTCATCGCCACCGCCTCCAATCCACGTTTTACGGTCAGCCGGGTCGATATCGATCGGGGTGGGGATACCTACACCATCGATACCCTGCGTGACCTGCAGGCCCAGCGTCTCGACGCGGAACTGTTCTTCATCACCGGCGCCGATGCGATGAGCCAGATCATGAGCTGGAAGGATGCCGATCAGCTGTGGGAGCTGGCGCATTTCGTGGGGGTGACCCGGCCAGGACACCAGATGCCGGAAGTCGCCCAGGACAGTGCCTCGGAACTGGAGATCCCGGCCCTGTCGATTTCCTCCACCGACTGTCGCGCCCGCGTCGCGGCAGGGAAACCGGTATGGTATCTAGTGCCGGACGGTGTGGTGCAGTACATTGCAAAATATGGCTTGTATACCGAGTCGCACCCCCAGGGGAACACCCCGAACACGGCATAATCACTAGGTAAGGGTGCAGTTAATCGTCTACGCGGTCGGGAGAAGGACAGGATGAGCGATAACACGCAGCCGGCTTCAAGCCGGCGAGCTCTGCGTGAAAAGCGGCGGGCCGAAATGGAAGCCCTGCTGGCCAGCAGCAAGGCTGAACAGGAAGCCCGGGAACAAGCGGCCCGAGGGCAGAAGGCCCCGGCCGAGGCATCCGAGAACCCGCCGGCAGCGAAGCCGCAGCCCCCTGCCGCCACGGCCCCGGCGAAGAGCCCCACCCCAGCCAAGAAATCGGCCCCGTCGGCCAAGCCGTCCACCGGAGCCCCCGCCAAACCTGCGGCACCAGCCAAAGCCAAGGCAACACCTCCCGCGCCCAAGCCGGAGACGAGTCGGCCAACCGCTCAAACCCCGTCCAAGGCGAAGCCAGGACCCGCCGCACCGGCAGCCAAGCCCGCACAGGTCCCGGTATCCGACCCGGCCGAACCCGCACTGGGGGAGCGGGCATCGCTGCGTCGTGCCCGTGATCGCGAGGCACTGCGGGAGCGTCGGCGCCTTCAGGAAGAGGTCTCGCAGCTGACCACCAACGTCCCGACGGTGGAAGCCGCCGAGGATCCCAAGCCACTGACCCGCCGCCAGTTGCGTTTGCAGGCACTGGCCGAGCAACAGAAAAACGACGGCGGTCAATCGCCAGTGAAGAAGCCGGGCGCGGCTGTGTCCAAGCCGCGGTCTACCGCTGAGGAAGACGCGCCGGAAACCACCGTGATGAGTGTCGAGGAGGCCCTGGCGGCGCGCCGCCAGCTTGCTCCGGCCCCGCCGGTGGATCCAAACCTGCTGCGCGATGACGACAACGAAATCGACCTGGAAGTCCTGGCGCATCAGCGCGAAATGGCGGCGCGTGCCGCCATCATTTCCCGTCGTGCGGCCGAGCGAGAGCGGATTCGCCAGGAAAACGTCAAGGCCGGCAAGGAAGTCACCTCACCGGACCCCTTCACCGGTGCCATGGGCAATATCCGCGAATTCGAGGACAAGGTCGCCCGCTCGGGCGTTTCCGGCCCACCGACCGAGAGCGTGTCCCTGGACTTCACTGCCGGTACCAAGAGTCCTGCAGCCAAGAAGAAGGCCCCAGCTGCGAATAAGTCGGCGGCGAAGCCCGCGGGCAAGGCGCAGGGTAAGCCTGCGCCTAAACCAGCGGGCAAGCCTGCGCCCAAGCCTGCTGTGCAACCAGCGTCCAAGGCGGCAGCGAAATCACCGAAGGCCAGCAAGCCGCAGGTTGCCACGGCTAGTGCCGTGGTAGCCGAGGACGCCGCATTCGACGTAGTGGATCTTCCACGTGTTGATGCCGTCCAGGCCCAGGGGCTGCAGCCATTGGATGCGCAGACCGCCGGGGTGCGCCGGGCGAACAACATGTTCCTGGCCATGATCGCTGCCCTGGCAGTCGGTGGCATTGCCCTGGTGGCGGGGATCATCATGATGCTCAGCAACTGACGCCCGCCGCTGAACTATACTTGAGCATACCCAATCCCTCTTCAAGGAGACACTCCATTTTATGGGCGCACACGCTGATTCCATCCAGCTCGTTCACATTGCAGCCCTGGCTGCCAGCGAGAAAAAAGCTGAAAATATCGTCGCATTGGACGTTGCCGACCGACTCGGTGTAACCGACGCCTTCCTGATCGTCTCGGGAGGATCCGAACCCCAGGTCAACGCCATTGTCGATGAAGTGCAGGCGAAGGTGCTGGAGAAGTACGACTTGCGCCCAGTACGCCGTGAGGGCTTCGGCATGGGTCGTTGGGTGCTGCTGGACTACGGGGATGTGGTTGTGCACGTTCAGCACCAGGAAGACCGGGTGTTCTACGCGCTGGAACGCCTGTGGGCCGATTGCCCGGTGATCGAGCTTCCCGCCGAAGTGCTGGAAACCGGAAAGTAACACCGGATTTGCCTCTGGCTCGGCAACTCAACTATGATGAATGAGTTGCCTGATGAAGGTGGCAAATCCTTCGGGGGTATGGCGCAGTTGGTAGCGCGTCTGCATGGCATGCAGAAGGTCAGGGGTTCGAATCCCCTTACCTCCACTCGAGAAAATGAGACAGCTCGTACATGAAAATTCCGCTGGGCACTAGCCCGGCGGAATTTTCTTTTTGACACAGCGGAATCCGTACAAGTCGGCGGTGCAACCGGCGGCCAGTTACCCTCATACCAGTCCATGTGATGTTTGCAGTCGTTCGGGACCCATCGCCGCAAACCCCGGTGGGTGACATGCCACGGTTGCCCTGCCAGAATCGGGTAGTCGAGGTCAACTGCGGAAGGGGTCCACAGTGTCGCAGTGGCGGAGAACCGGTAGCATCACGACTCCGTCGCTCGGCAATGAGGGTGGTGATGACGTCAAGCGAGTAAAGTCGAATCTAGGACCATACAAGGAGAAATACCGATGAGCTTAAAAGCGCGCCTGCGTGATGACAGCATTGCCCATTTGAAGGCCGGAAACGAGCTGGAGAAGACCACCTTGCGAAATATCCTCAGTGCGATTGGCACCAAGGAGAAGTCCGGTAAGAATCCCACGGAAATGACTGACCAGGAGGTTGAGAACCTGCTGCGCAAGGAGGTTGCCAACCGTGAGGAAACCGCCAAGATCGCCAGCGAGGATGGCCGGGCCGAACGGGCGGAACGGGAGCTGGCCGAGGCCGCCTTCATTTCAAGCTACCTGCCGAAGTTGCTCACCGAGCAGGAGGCACGGGAAATCGTGGAACGGATCATGGGCGAGCTTGCCTCGGACCATGAGTTGACCATGAAGGACATGGGCAGGGCCATGAAGCTGGTGGGTGCCGAAATCGCCGGGCGTTTCGACGGTAAAGCCGTTTCCCAGATGGTCCGGGCCAAACTAGGCTAATCCGGGGCCTGGGCATCTGTGTGGTCGTAGAACAACGTCAAGCTGCGTGTCGGATCCGAGACGAGCACCCTGGCCCTACCCAGCCGGGCACGTAGCTCCGTTTCCTCCAGCTCCGCACGTAGCTCCTCCAACGGATCGGCAGGGGTCGGAAGTGCGCCTTCCAGACCCTTGGCGATCTTCCCACCCGATTCGACAGCTCCAGCCAGAAGTCCTGGCAAGTCCCTGAGCTGTTCGGCGCGGGTCACCTTCGAATCGGTGTGTTCGAACGACACCTCGCCCAGCAGGCCATCGGAATCAAATGCCACGGACATGGTCCGTTTCCCGTCCTGGAGGAACAGCGGCAGATACTGTTCGCTACCTGGCAGTACCACCACCTTCGTCTCCACCAGCTCCCGCCTCAACTGGTACTTGTTCTCCTCACCGATCACGATTTTCCATTGGGTGATGCGGGCCAGTTGTGCTCGCCGGTACGTCAGGGTCCTGTTCGGGGCTGGTGGGTCCTGAGCGGCAGTGCTGTTTGCTCCCTGCTGATCGGGGGCAGCGTTGAGTATCTCGACGGACACGGCCACATGCAGGTTCTTGAAAAGCCGTTGCCACCCAGGCTCACGTTTGGACCCCACACGCCAAAAGTTGTTCGCGGCTGCCTGATGGAGTTCCTCATCGGTGGGCAGCTGATCCAGCGTAAAGGTCCGGTAGAACTGGTCGACGACGGTGGAGGCCTGCTCTCTTACCCAGGAGGTGTACTGTGTTTCAGCTTCCTCCAACCCTGGACGCAGGTCGTCCAACGCCTTATTGACCTGCCGCAGCTCACGGCTTAGTGCTGCCATATCCGGCGCCGCAGGTTGGTATGTGCACTTTCCACGGCGGACGACGAGCAACACCCGCGAGAAGCGCAGATCCGCCAGCAACTCCGCCTGTTCGGGGTGGGCGCGGACGTATCGCCAGTCGATGCCGAGTTCCGTGGGATCCGGGCGTTCGATGGCAGCTGGCGGCTGTCCCGGCCGGGCGGGGACGGCTTGGGCTGCGAACCCGCGCAGACTGATATCTGAGTGGGCCATGAATCCGCCGGTTAGTCCCGCGGCAGCAGCCAGCATGGCACCACCGGCCGGGCCGAGCAGCCCGACGGCCAACGGAGCGACGGTACCGAACATGGTGGTGCCGATGCGCAATGCGCCGGTCAGGCGGGCACCTGACTGGTCCTCATATTCTGAATTCACGGCACTGAGCCGGCCATCGGCACGTAATGAGACGGTGACCGAACGTTTGGCCCAGGACACGGGATCGACCTGGATTTTCTGTGGCACGTCGGGGTCGGGCACAATTTCAATACCGATTTGGGCCATTCGATTCGTCGTCCTGCGTGGATCCAGAATCGGGTTGTCCACGCTAGTCCTGGTTCCGGCGATCGTCACGACAGTGACCGGTAGCCGATAGTCGACGTCCATGGTTTCCATAGCTGCCCCCTGAATCCTGTGCGGTGTGCAAAGGCTAGCGTCAGGGTATCGGCCCGGTCAATGATTCCGTGACACTGATAGGGCCCAGGCAGTGTCCCACGGTCACAGTGGATGACGAGTGAAGCCGTGGGGCACCACCGCAGCCCGGCAGGAAAGTGGGACTACCACGTCGGCAGGACCGGTCCACAGATCATCAACCCTCCGCGCCCGATGCCGGATTTGGATGTAGCACTTGCTCTGGAGTAATCTCTATTCCGTTGGGGCTATAGCTCAGTTGGTAGAGCGTTTCGTTCGCAATGAAAAGGTCAGGGGTTCGATTCCCCTTAGCTCCACCCCTCGACACCCTCGGGATCCCGTGCAATCATGCGGATTTCCGGGGGTGTTTTTGTTGGTTCTTGACAATCCGTGAATCTTGTCGCGTCCTGCCTAAAGATGACCAAGCAGATTGGGAGTGGACACTTTCTGGACACTCTACCGGGTGCATGTGTCCTGTCTTAATGAGTTCATCACAGCAACGCGGTCGTACCTGGGCCTGCATGCGCTTCGCTTGTAAACGGTGATCCGGCGGCGTGGCAGTATCCGCGCCATTGGGTTTTCACGTTCTACGATTCGGCGTATTCCTTTTTCGCCAACATTCTTGGCATTGCTAGCCATCCGTGGATGCGTGCTCGTGCTGGCCCCAAGGGCCTGTCATCCACATTCCATGGTCGGATCCTCGGTAACGGGTTCTCTAGGCGCTGACATCGGTCGGCATCAAGGTACCGAGGTGGATTCGTCAGCTGGCCGCAAAGGTACTGGCCAAGTCAGGATCATCGAAGGTCTGACGGAGCAGGAGGACGCTACCGGCAGCAGCTGTTGCCATTATCACGCGCAGAACAACGGTGCCGCAACGGCGACTCAGCAGCAGACTAGCCAGGGCGAAGACGAACATGACCCACGATCCTCAGGGGAGGTCCGTTCGATCCTGCCTCCTCCTATCGGTCTCGCTGTTCGGTTCGTCGCCGCTTGGACGCTCTGTGATCAAAGGCATCCAGTCCTTTCCGAGTTCGTGCATACGCTTGAGTTCAGCGAGGCTGCCCAGCCACCCTGCCTCATGCTGGGCAGCGCTGTCCCATTCGTCGTCCGCGTAGCCGGTTTGTACGAAGGTGAGATAGGTCTTGGCATCAGAACCTTCGAGTTCCCAGCGTACGACCGACCCGTCAGGCTCGGAGTAGGCGAGCCGCTGGGCGGATTCGAACTCGAAGATTTTCCCGTCGGCGCCCAGGGTGATCTTGCCTTCCAGCCGCGGCTCGATTTCAATCTCCCAGCCGAACCAGTCCTTGACCTGCTCGGGGTCGACCAGCGACGCAAACACCGCTTCCGGTGATGCGGCGATTTCGAGGCTCACGCGAATCTCGTCGGACCGGCTGGCTCGGAAGTCCGCCTTCGGCGTCAGCGCTCTGCCGTCGAAGTACTCGGCGAGATTAGCCAAGGCCAGACCCCAGAAGGTGTGCATCGTGTGTAGGCCGTCGCGCCGGCCTGTGGGGGACAACATCTCTTCGAGGGTGGGCAGCCCGTCTTGGTGTAGGCGCAGGATCGTGTGGTCTTCGCCGTCGGGCACCAACCTGATTTCTACGATCGTCCGCTGGCCGTCGAGCTTCCAGCTGAAGCGCAGCAGTTTGCCCGGCGTCGCTGTCAGCAGGGCGTGGTGACCGCGTTCACCCTGGGGAGTGTGCCGGCCCCAGAACTCGAAGCGTTGTTCGGGCAGCGAGACGTCTGCGTTCTCGGCGAACCATGTCTCCAGGGCCGTGGTGTTGGTCAGGGCCCGGTAGACGGCAGCGGGTGCGGCAGCCATCCTGGCCTGTAGTTGCAGTGCATAACTCAAGGTCGGTCCCCTTCTCTTGATATTAGTCGGGTGGTGCAGCCTAGCACGCGATGGCCGGTCTGGATGTCTTGCCACCGGTGCCACGGTGGTGGCTGGACAGGTCCTGGAGCGTGGTTTGTGGATCGGCGGGGATCTATCCGTGTAAGGTCCAGTGGGCTTGGAGCATGTGTGTCATCTGCACAACGGGCGGCCACGTAAAACGCTCGACTGGAAAATTCCAGCCGAGCGTCTTGATGAACTACCGTTCGTGGCTTAGCAGCCTGGCGTTGTATAGAACGCTTGAATTCGCCCATTCCGCGGAGTGCGCACCGGCCACGGCCCCATGGAACCGCGTAGTGCCGACTACTTCCTGGAAGTCTTACCCACCGAACTCTTTTCCCCGCGGACCAACCGCTCGATCTCATCCTCTTCCGGAACGGAAAGGTAGCGTTCCAGCGAATCGTCGAGCTCGCGTAACCACGGTGTGTGGTGTACTTCGGCCATGGTGCCGGTCATGACCGAAGGGTACACCTGGTCACGGTAGTTCAGGATGTTGTGCTGTTTGTCGTTCTTCCAGGCCAGGAAGATCCGGGTGACCTCGTCGAGGTCGAACATCGGGTAGTCGGTTTGTTCGATCAGGTCCCGGATGTAGTCAGCCTGGAAACGGACCTCGTCGGCTGCGGTGGCCAATGCTGCGAGACGCTCAAGCCAGGCATCGATATCCTGCCGCTGCTTTGCGGCCGAGGGCAAGGTGGCATCACCCAGAATGACGTCACGCACGTACCAGGCCTGGGCATCAAACATGTTGAAGGTGAACCACTGATCCTGGGCACCCAGGTAGAACAGCTTGTTGTTGGCCTCGCTGACCACGCCGCGGTAGAGCGTATCCGGGTAGAGATTATTCGGCGAGGACAGAGCCAGATCTGCAGGCAGGAAGGGGTAGTGGTGCAGGTAACCGGTGCACAGGATCACCGCGTCGTACGTGCGTGACTGGCCATCGCGGAAATGCGCCACGGAGCCTTCGAAACGATCCACGAGCGGCAGCTCGTCCATGCCCTCGGGCCAGTCGAAGCCCATGGCCGCCGACCGGTAGCTGATGGTCACCGAGCTGGCGCCCATCTTGAAGGCCTGGACACCGATATCCTCGGCCGAGTAGCTGGCCCCGATGAGCAGCACATCCTTGCCGGCCAATCCTTCGGCCCCACGGAAGTCGTGGGCGTGCATTAATATGCCGGGGTAGGATTCAATACCCTTGAATTCCGGGACGTTGGGGAAACTGAAGTGTCCCGAACCGACAATGACGTGATCGAATTCGTTACTTTCAGTCTGCCCGGTTTTCAGGTCCTGGACCGTGACGGTGAAAAGCTGGGTTTCCGCATTGAAGTCAACCCAGCGTACGACAGTCGAGAACCGGACGTGCTTTTTCACATCGGATTTCTCGACCCGCCCGTTAATGTAGTCCCAGAGCACTTCACGTGGCGGGTAGGAGGAGATGGGGCGACCGAAGTGTTCGTCGAAGGTGTACTCGGCAAATTCGAGGGCTTCTTTCGGACCATTGGACCACAGGTTGCGGTACATGCTTGAGTGCACCGGTTCACCGTGCCGGTCGATTCCGGTGCGCCAGCTGAAGTTCCATTGTCCGCCCCAGTCCTCCTGTTTTTCGTAACAGATGATTTCCGGGACCGGACGGCCGGATTTCCGGGCTGATTCAAAGGCCCTGAGCTGGGCCATTCCGCTGGGTCCTGCTCCGATAATTGCAACGCGTTGTGGCAAGCGTACCTCTCCGGCTTTTCAGCCTAATATTATCCATCACGCGGTGGAAAGTATCTCTCAGACGGACCTGGTGACACCGCGTGGAATCAAGAAAAAAGCACCAGTCGCAACCCAGCCAGACACACCAAAGGGCGTTCACGTGCTGGGAGAAAATCCCGCCACCTGGCGGGTCTACTGCTTCGAGTGTAACAGATTCACTGGTTCGCGGCTCGTAAAGTTCCAGATCAATTGCTGATTACTAGTTAGATTCCATTAACTGTACTTCATGAACCTCTTAGTCAAGGCGTGGTTTAGACGCGTGATCGAGCTGGGTACCAGCGCTGCGGGTGCGGCCGTACCCGTCCGCGGACAGGTACGCGAAACGCGAGCCCAGGGATCCGGTGAATCCGAGGTACCGGATATTCCCTATGAAAACTCTGAACCGGAATATTCGGAAACTCGCCCATTATTCATACATGGAATTGGGGGCAAGTGCCCCAGAGATGCCACCTGAATTATGCCCGGAAATCACCGGCATTATCGTGGCCGTTCCACATGGCAGGTGCTAGTTTGGCAAGGTGAGCGGATGGAATACAAGCATGCCTGGGGTCATTGAGCTACCCGACGGGCGAACGGTGCGCGGCTCGTCACGACGCGCAGCCCGGAACCTGATGGGTGACGCGGATCTGGTGGTGTATTTGCAGGTCAGGGCGCCGCGGAAGACCGCCACGGACTTTGAATGGATCCGCTGGCCCGACTTCAGGCTTCCGCGCTCGACCACAGAAGTGGTGTCGAGGCTAAGGGAAGCCCATCGGCGCGCTGCAACCGAACGCGTGCTGGTTGTCTGCTCCGGTGGAACGGGCAGGACGGGGACCGCGCTGGCGCTGATAGCAGTCCTCGGGGGAGTGGAAGCGGCCAATGCCGTGGAATGGATCCGGGAGAACTACCGGCCGCGTGCCGTGGAGACCCGCCGTCAGCGAGAGTGGATCACGGATATCGGAACCCAGCTCGGGGGCTGATGCGTATAAGCCGGTACCAGTAAAGTGATGGGTGACAGCGACGTGAATCCTAGGGGAGCGAGTATGGCCTGGCAGAGTACCTTGAATCCGCAGAGCACCGTGGTGGAGATCCGCGCGGAAATCGAGTCCTTGGAGGACCCCCGGATGCGGGCGACCAATGAGAAGCACGGCAACGATTTCGGCGTAAACCTCACCAAGCTGAGGGCCGTGGCCAAGGCGTTGAAGACCAACCAGGAGCTGGCCGGGGAACTGTGGCGAACCGGGGACACCACCCTTCGGCTGCTGGCATTGCTCATCTGCCAGCCGAAGAAGTTCAGCGAAGAACAGCTTGAGCAATGGATGCGCGATAGCACCGTCCCCAAGGTCAATGACTGGTTCATCAACTACGTAGTCAAGAAAAGTCCCCACCTCGAAACAATGCGCCAGCGCTGGTTCGCCCAGGAGGATACGGTGGTGGCCGCCGCGGGCTGGGAATTGACCGCCCACCAGGTCACCAAGAAACCCGAGGTTCTGGACTTCACCGGACTGCTGGATGTCATCGAAGCCAGGATGGCCCAGGCACCGGACCGGCTGCAGTGGGCCATGAACAATGTGCTGGCCACGATCGGCATCAACGACCCGGACTTGCGCCCACGGGCCCTGCAGATCGGCCACGACCTGCAGGTGCTGGCAGACTACCCGACCTCGCCGGGCTGCACCTCGCCGTTTGCGCCGATCTGGATCGAGGAAATGGTGCGTCGGCAACAGCAATAGGGCCGGAACCCCGCGCAACGATTGTTGCGCAGTGTCCCGGCCCCGTTGGCTCAAGCGAGCAGCTAGCGGACGTCGACTTCCGCCGTGGTTCGCTTGCTCAGTTTCGAGAAGAGCCAGAGCATCCCGGTCAATCCCAGGGTCAGCAGCAACTGGGTGCGGGCCGTGGCGTCGGTCATGGCCATGCCCATGATGCCGAGCATTGCCGCGATGGTTGCCAGCGACAAGTAGGGGAATCCCCACAACTTCAGCGGCATGGCCGTCCCCTCACGCTCCGCACGACGACGCAGGACGAACTGGGTCACCGCAATGAAACTCCAGATCACGATGATGGTGGAACCCACCACATTCAGCAACAACGGCATCACCGCATCGGGCCATACCCAGTTCAGGCCCACGGCAATGAATGAGAACGAGACCGACCAGATGACCGCATTGGCCGGAACCCCCTTGCCGGTCACCGTGGTGACCAGGGTCGGAGCCATTTTGCGGCTACCCAGCGAGTACAGCATGCGTGAGGCCCCGTAGATGTTGGCGTTCATCGCCGAGAGCAGGGCGATGACGATCAGCAGCGACATCAACAGTTCCACTCCGGGGACATTGAGCACCGCGAGCACTGCGGAGAACGGCCCCTCGACCACGGCAGGGGAGTTCCACGGAAGCACCGCGAGGATCACGATGATCGATCCCAGGTAGAAGAACAGGATCCGCAGCATCACCTGCGAGACAGTGCGCTTGATGTTCCCCGCCGGATCATCCGATTCGGCCGCCGCGATCGAGACAACCTCGGTTCCGCCGAAGGAGAAGATCACGATCAGCAGGGCCGCGGCAATGCCGGCCATACCGCTGGGCGCGAAGCCCCCGTTGTCCACGAAGTTCGCGAATCCGACCGGCTGGCTGGTGGGGATCACCCCGAAGATCACCAGGGCGCCGAGCACCAGGAACGCGAGGATCGCGGCCACCTTGATGAAGGCGAACCAGAATTCGAACTTTCCGTAATTTCCCACACCCAGCAGGTTCACCCCGGTGAGGACAACAACAAAGAGCAGGACCCAGGACCATTGCGGAATCCCGTGGAACCAGGTGGACAGGATTGCCGCGGCACCGGTGGCCTCGGCCGCGATCACCACCACCAGCTGGATCCAGTACAGCCATCCCACGGTGCTGCCGGCACTTCGCCCCAGGGCCTTGTGGGCAAAGGTGCTGAAGGCGCCCGCTGATGGATTGGCGGCCACCATTTCGGCCAGCATTGCCATGATCACAATGACAATGGTGCCGGCCAGCAGGTAGGAGACCAGGACCGCGGGCCCCGCAATGGAAATCGCCTGCCCCGAGCCGACGAAGAGCCCGGCACCGATGGCGCCACCCAGACCCATCATGGAGATCTGCGAGCGGGTCAGTCCCGTGTGCAGCTGATTGCCTGTGGCAGCGGGCGCGGCCGGGGTCCGCGGTGCCTTCAGAGCGGAGCGATTCATGCGGTGACCTCCGACCGCTGACCGGCCACGGCCTTCAGGACGCGATCAACGTCCTGGGACGTGCCCGAGGAGATGCGAACGCCCTCCCCGGCAAAGGTACGTGCCACCACGCCACCGGCATCCAGCAGTGCTTCCAGCTCGGCACTGGCCTCCCCGGCCGGAACCCATACGAAGTTCGCTTGTGAGGCAATGGCAGGGTATCCGGCGGCCAGCAGTCCCTGCAGCAGACGTTCACGCTGTTGGACAACCTCGCTGATCCGCGCGGCAAGTTCCACCTCGGCCCGAAGGGAAGCCAGGGCGGCAACCTGCGCCAGGTCGGTGACCGAAAACGGGATGGCCACCTTGTTCAGGTTCTGTGCCACCTCGGTCGGCGCGATGGCATAGCCGATGCGTAACCCGGCCAGCCCGTAGGCCTTGGAGAAGGTATGCAGTACAGCCACATGCGGATACTTGGCAAAGAGGGCAAGCCCATCGGCACGAACTGCCGAACGGTCGAAATGAACGTAGGCCTCGTCGATCACCACCAACACATCGCGTGGAACGGCGTTCACGAAGTCATCGAGCTGCTGGGCATCAACCACTGTACCGGTGGGATTGTTGGGGTTGCAGATGAAGATCAGCTTGGTGCGCTCGGTAATGGCCTCGAGCATGGCAGGCAGGTCATGGGCCGCGTCCTGATTCAACGGAACCTCAACGGGGACCGCCCCGGCGATACGCACCAGGGACGGATAGGCCTCGAAGGAACGCCAGGCGAATACGACTTCATCGCCCGGGCCGGCCACGGCGTGGATCAACTGGGAAGCGACTTCAACAGATCCTGCGCCCAGGGCGATATTGTCGGCATTCACCGCGTACTTGCCGGCGATGGCATCACGCAGCTGCGCGGCACCGATATCGGGGTAGCGGTGGATCGTGGTCAAGCGTTCGGTCACGGCAGTGACGACCGAGTCCAACGGCTGGTGGGGGGATTCATTCGAGGAGAGCTTCGAGGCTCCAGGCGATGCGGCCTTTCCCTGTCGGTAAGCGGGAACCAAGTCCAGTCCTGGGCGGGTGTTGATGGTCATAACGTTCCTCTCTGAACGGAAGTGCTGCCGCCGGCTGCCGCGCTGGGTGTGGCGCGATCGGCTGTGGCGGAAGGATTTCGTGAAGCGCGGGTGGGATGCACCCTCACCTGCCGGTCCTCGAAGGACCGAAACCATGCGGATAAATCTCGGGATTGTGGTGGTGAAGACGGTTGATCAGTGAATCCGGTCACGAGCAGTCATGCTAGGAGTCTCGCGCATACCGGCGCAAGTGGTGCGTGCCACACTAGGCGAAATGCCTTCCAGATGTCACTTAAAGAAGGGTTTGGCTATACAGGCTGCATAGTGTCGGCGGATTATTCATCGTGGGATGCCTCGGTCTTCACCAGTGGCAACGTGCGTCCCTGGAAGTGCTCGCGCAGCGCCAGGGACGAAGAGGTGCGGGCCACGCCGGGAACCTGGGAGATGCGGTCGAAGACGTCCTGGAGTTCGGAAGCGTTTCGGGCCACCACGCGCAAGTGCAGGTCGAAATCTCCGGTCACCGTGTACATGTCCATGATCTCCGGGATGGATTCGGTCAAGGCATCGGTGATGCGAACGTGCCCATACTTCTGATCGAGCTCCACGGAGCAGAATGCCACCAGCTGGTAGCCGAAGCCGGCAGGCTGGATGCGCGGGATGATTGCTTCGATTACCCCGTTCTCCTGGAGCCGGGCCAGTCGGCTGGTGACCGTGCCCCGGGCCACGCCAAGGCGCCTGGCGCATTCCATGGCCGGGAGCATGGGGGAGTCTGTCAGTAACTGAATGAGGTCTGCGTCCAGGGAATCTAGTCGCATGTACGATCCTTTGATGTGTGGCTGGAGGATGTCCCGAGGGTCTGAAAGGCTGTGGCCCCTTGACCCGTCTTCTAACTCTAAGTCATCGCCAACCGGGCTGAATGTCCCCAGCGAGCGTGGATCGAAGCCGTGGCGGTTCGGGAGTGGGCGAAGATGTGACCGGCTTTACACTGGGTAGTAACATCCGGTGACTCAAGGAGAACCAATGCCACGGACCCGAGCCCTGAATTCCGTTCAGTCATTGACGGTATTGATCACCGGTGCCGCCCAGGGGATGGGGGAGCTCTTCGCCCGACAGGCCGCCCGGGAAGGTGCCGCACGGCTCATTCTCTGGGATATCAATGAGCCGCTGTTGCTTGAGCTGGCCCGGGAGCTGGGCCAACGTCATCCGGGGCTCACGGTCGAACCCCGAAGGGTGGACCTTTGTGATGGACAGGCGATTGGTGATGCAGTACGGGCAGCGTTGCAGGGCGGTGCCCCTCACGTGCTGGTCAACAATGCCGGGCTGGTGACCGGCCAGCCGTTTATCAACCACGATACCGCGCAGATCCGGCAGATCATGGAGGTGAATACTTTGGCGCCGATGCTCCTGACCCGCAAGCTGCTGCCCGGGATGATCGCCCTTGAAGAGCCTGCCCGGATCCTCACCATGGCTTCAGCGGCCGCACTGGTCTCAAACCCGAAGATGAGTGTCTATGCGGCATCCAAGGCTGCCGCATTGGCCTGGAGTGATTCGCTGCGGCTGGAGCTGGAACGGATGGCGGGCAACCAGGTGTCGGTCACGACCTTCTGCCCGACCTATGTCAAGACCGGGATGTTTGCCGGGGTCCGAAAAATGCTGCTCACCCCGATCATGGAACCGCAGCAGGTGACGGACCGCGCCTGGCGGGCGATGCTGGCCGGAACGCCGTTGGTACTGATGCCGTGGACCAGCAAACTGGGACAGATGCTTCGTGGCATGCTGCCACGGGTGGCATGGGATTACCTGGCCGAGCACGTCCTGGGGGTCTATCGCTCCATGGACGGATTTACCGGGCGGAAATCCGCAACGGGGACTGACGCGGCACGGCCCGAGGACGTACGCTAGGTCTACATCCAGGACAACGGCGGAAACTTGCTGGCCTCCTCCGGTTCACAGGGCAGAGCAATGGACCCCACTCAAGGAGCTTTCCATGGCACAGAAAATCGTTCCCAACCTCTGGTACAACGCCAATGCCGTTGAAGCCGCGGAATTCTACGCAACGCTATTCCCTGACACTTCCAGCCTGGTCGAGATGACCTACCCACAGGAAGGGCTGCTGGATTTTCAGCTCCCCTTCGTGGGCCAGCCGCTGGTTGTGGCCTTGACCATCGCCGGGATGCGGCTTTCACTGATCAATGCCGGGCCTGAGATGACCCCGAACCCGAGCATCTCCTTCACCCTGAACTACCACCGGAAATTCCTCGCAGATGACCGCTTGCCAGCCCGGGAAGCGCTGGAAACGGCTTGGGCGGGCCTGCTGGAAGGCGGAACGGTCCTGATGGACCTGGGAACCTACCCCTTCAGCGATTTGTACGGGTGGGTCCAGGATCGCTACGGAATCAGCTGGCAACTGTCCTTGGCTGAAGGGCAGGAACCGGAGCAGTTCCTGGTCCCATGCCTGCTCTTTGGAGGCCAGGCCCAGAACCGTGCCGAGGAAGCCACGGATTTCTACCAGTCGCTATTCGACGACAGTGCCAGTGGCCAGAAGGTGTACTATCCCGAAGCTGTGGATCCGGTTCTGCCCACCTCGTTGATGTATACGGACTTCTGCTTGGCAGGCCAGCGTTTCAGCGCCATGGATTCGGGAGTCCCCCAGGACTTCAGCTTCAGCGGGGGAGTCTCCCTGGAAGTGCACTGCCGGGACCAGGCCGAAATAGACCGATTGTGGCTGGCACTTTCGGCCCACCCGGCCGAGGAGCAATGCGGTTGGCTGCGCGATCGTTTCGGGCTGAGCTGGCAGATTGTCCCGGCGAACATGGAAGAACTGATGGAACGGCCTGATGCATTCTCGAAGCTCATGAAGATGGGCAAGATCGTCATCGCGGATTTCTGATCCAGGCCTTCCACGAACGACGCAGTCACCTGCAGCCGGAAGCGAGCCGGCTGCAGGTCAGGAATCGTCGCTCTACATGACGAAGACTGCCTCGAAGCAACCTTTGCGAGAATAAGGCTGCATCCTGGACGCTAAACCATTTGAGAACAAATGGCCCCCCAACGCCTCCCTATACCCCAGTTTGACCCATTCGACGGTCCGGATTAGATCAAACTGAATGAATTCACCCCCGGATTCACCCTGGCAGTTCCGTGGCCGCGCCACACGGCTCAGCGTTGGCGTTGCACCCGGGCTTCGTCCCACACCGGCTCACTGGATTCATAGACCCGCCCATCGGATCCGAAGACCCAGAAGCGATCAAAGGACTTTGAGAACCAGCGGTCGTGTGTCACGGCCACGACGCTACCCTCGAAGGCGTCGATGGCCCGTTCCAGGGCTTCGCCCGAATGCAGGTCGAGGTTGTCGGTCGGTTCATCCAAGAGCAACAAGGTGGCCCCGGACAGCTGGAGCAACAGGATCTGGAATCTGGCCTGCTGTCCGCCGGATAGCGACTCGAACTTCTGCTCGGATTGGCCGGCCAGACCATAACCGTCCAGCGCGGCGGCAGCGGCTTCACGGGGCAGGCCCGAGCGATGCTCGTCACCGCGGTGCAGGATCTCCAGCAAGGTGCGTCCGAAGAGGTCCGGGCGGGTATGGGTCTGGGCGAAGTAACCTGGCCTGATCCTGGCTCCCAGCTTGACCGAGCCCCGGTGCTCCACCGGGGCCAGGGTAACATCCGAAACCGGCAGGTGTTCCCGTTCCGGATCCGTGCCACCGCGAGCCAGTAGTCGCAGGAAGTGCGATTTTCCTGAGCCATTGGATCCAAGCACGGCTACCCGGTCGCCGAACCAGATCTCGTTGCTGAAGGGTTTCATCAACCCGGTCAGTTCCAGGTTTTCGGCCACCACGGCCCGCTTGGCCGTGCGTCCGCCCTTCAGGCGCATGTTCACGTTCTGTTCCAGCGGGATCGCCTGGGGCGGACCCTCCTGCAGGAACTTTTCCAACCGGGTCTGCGCCGCATGGTACCGATTGGCCATATCCGAGCGGAAGGCGGCCTTGGTCTTGTACATGTTGACCAGTTCCTTGAGTTTGGAATGCTCCTCATCCCAACGCTTGCGCAGTTCCTCGAAACGCTCGTTGCGTTCGCGCCGAGCCTCGACATAGGAGCCGAAGGAGCCGCCATGAACCCATGCGGTGGCACCGCTGTGCCCCGGTTCCAGGGTAGCTATGCGTGTGGCGGCGTTGTCCAGCAACTCACGGTCGTGGCTGATGAACAGCACGGTTTTAGCCGAAGTGTTCAGTGTGTGTTCCAGCCATAGCTTTCCCGGCACATCCAGGTAGTTGTCCGGTTCGTCCAGCAACAGGACGTCGTCGCTGCCGGCAAAGAGGGCTTCGAGGACCAGCCGCTTCTGCTCGCCGCCGGACAGGGTCGAGGCCAGGCGGTCGGATGCCCGGTCGAAGGGGATTCCCAGGGCGGCCATGCACACCTTGTCCCAGACGGTCTCCAGCTCGTAGCCGCCGACATCACCCCACTCGATGATCGCCTCAGCGTACTTCATATGGACCTTTTCGTCCTCGGAGGAAAGCATCTTGGCTTCCAGTCGGGCAACCCTGGCGGCCACGTCGGCCACCTGGGCCGCTGCGGTGGAGAGCAGGAGGTCACGGACGGTGCTCTCATCACGCACCTGGCCGACGAACTGGCGCATGATCCCCAGGGAGCCTGACCGGCTGATCGCTCCCTCATCGGCTTTGAGGTCACCGGCGATGATCTTGAACAGGGTCGTCTTGCCGGTGCCGTTGGGGCCAATGAGCGCGGTTTTGGAGCCCTCGGTGACCTTGAAACTCACCCCGCCCAGCAGTTGGGTGCCGTCGGAAAGGAAATATTGGATGTCAGAGACGTCGATGTGTGCCACCTGATCATCCTATCGAGTGCAACGCAGAGAAGGGTCGCCAAAGCCGGAATGACGTCAACAGGTGTTGACAGGTGCCGCAGCGCATGTCACCTTTAATTGACAGGAGGTTGGGTATGACAACGGATTTGCGGCAGGACGAGGGCAAGAGCCCGATTGAGGAGCTGATGGAAATCGTGGCGCAACGCCGTGAGCTTGAACGTCGCGAGGCAGCTGTGGTGCGCAAGGCGCACAACTCGGGCATGAGCTGGGCCGGCATCGCCTTCGCGCTGGGTGTCAGCCGCCAAGCGGCACACCGCAAGTACGGCAGGAAATAGGTCGGACGTGGCATGACCAGGGCCTGGGCGGCACCCGCGGGTGCCGCCCAGGCCCTGGTGTTCGGGTACGTCGTTGACTAGCTGGTGGCGGATTTCTTGTTGGCGGCGACCACCGCTGCGACGGCCACACCGGCCAGTACCAGGAAGACGAAGAATTTGCGTCCCGCGGAGCCCTTCTTCTCGGTGCTCAAGGCCTTCTGGGCGCGGGTCACGGCATCTTCAACCGAGGTGCGGGTACGCTTGGCGATCTTCGAATCCCCGGTCACATTGCTAACCAGATTTGCTCCAGCCTCGCTGATCGCACTGGCATCAACACCTGCAATGGCCTTGTTCCAGCTGTCCTTCAATTCGTTGGGGATCTCAGTTTTTGCGTTCTTCGCAAGTTTCTTCAGCGATTTCTCGACCTCTTGGAAACTCTTCTTGGTCTTGGACATATTTTCCCTCTTTCGTTGATTTCCCCTCGGCACCTGCACCTGGGACAGTACGGTGCCGCTGATTCCAGCCTAGCCAGCGCCTGGTTCGTACTCAAGGGATCGGCCACCCTTTATGTGAACTCACAGCAAGGACGGACCGACCCGTCGGGGTTTCCTACCGGTGTCGGCGTCGGCCCAACACCTCACCGACCAGGCGGGGAACCCGGTGGCGAACGCTGGTCAACAGGCAAATGAGCATCAGGGCAGCGGCCACCGAAGCACACAGCCCCACGGATGCCGAGTGCAGCGGGCCATTGAACCTGGCCACCGCGATCCAGGTTACGGCCCACAAGGAACCGGCATTGACGTAGATCCCCATCGGGTTCTTGAAGGTCAAGGCGCCGATCGCCAGGCCCGCCAGCAGGATCAGCAAGGCGGTGGCGGTCTTCAGCAGCTCGGTCAGCGCCTCGTATTGCAGGCTGCTCAACCAGGCGATCAGGTTCGCGATGGCGGCAATGAGGATCCATCCGAGATAGATTCCGAAGGTCGCCCTGGTGATCCACCGGTCGGTGGCCGAGTACAGGACTTGGGTGCTGATCAAACGCACCACGGTGATCAGTACCGTGGCCAGCAGCAGCATGACCACCAGGGACAGGCCCAGCTGGTTCCACTGGATCATTTGCAGCCATAGGGCGTTCAGTACGACGGAGGCGATCGCCCAGGGACGGATCAGTTGATGCAGCTGTACACCACGATTGCGGGGCAGGAATTGCCATAGCAGGTAGCCGGCCAATCCAAGGTAGATCGGAAACCAGATGGTGAAGGCCGCCGAGGCCGGTGCCGCAGTGGTTCCGTCACTGGCCAGCCACCCGTCGACCGAAGTGGCAACAGTGGTACCGAACACCGTACCGCTGGCCAGGAAAGCCCAAGCCAGGGAGCAGAAGCCCGCCAAGGCGCCAAGTGACGCCGCGAGCGCTGGAACCTTGGGATCAGTGGAGCGCAACGTTTCCCTGCTTCAGATCGGACTGCTTGAGGAGCTCATGGTGCTCACAACATATCACTTCGTGGCATATTGCCCGGGTAGCCTGAACGGCAGCCGTGTGCGGCGCAGAAGAGGCTAGGGTTGTACCGTGACTGATGTAACTTTCTCCGGGGCCGACTGGAGCCGTGAGGCCATTGCCCTGCTTGATGCCGATGCCAACCGTAGTGCCGATACGCACCTGCACGTTTTCCCGTTGCCGGCGCAGTGGGGGATCGAGCTCTACCTGAAGGACGAGTCGGTGCATCCCACCGGCTCGCTCAAGCACCGTTTGGCCCGTTCGCTGATCCTCTACGGCTTGGTCAATGGGCATATCAGCGAGGGAACCACCTTGGTGGAAGCCTCCAGCGGCTCCACGGCGGTCTCCGAAGCGTACTTCGCCCGGATGCTGGGATTGCCGTTCATCGCGGTGGTGCCGCATGGCACCAGCGCCGAGAAAGTGGAATTAATCGAGTTCTACGGTGGTCGCTGCCATTTCGTGGACGGACCCTCCGCGGTGTACGCGTCCGCTCGTGAACTGGCCGCGTCGACCGGCGGCTACTACCTGGACCAGTTTTCCTATGCCGAGCGCGCCACGGATTGGCGCGGCAACAACAATATCGCCGAATCGGTTTTCAACCAGATGTCGGCCGAACGGCACAGCATCCCGTCCTGGATCGTGGTCAGCGCCGGGACCGGGGGAACCAGCGCCACCTTCGGCCGTTATGTGCGTTACCGGCGCCATGCCACCCGCATCGCGGTGGCGGATCCCGAGAACTCGGCATTCTATGAGGGGTGGCGGCGCCGGGACATGTCCTACCGGACCGGGATCGGTTCACGGATCGAGGGGATCGGGCGGCCCGTGGTGGAGCCCTCCTTCGTCCCCGGGGTCATCGACGAGATGTTCCAGGTTCCCGATGCCGGATCCATTGCCGCGATGCGGCTGCTGCGTGCCCGCACCCGGCACTGGGCTGGTGGCTCGACGGGAACCAACCTGTATGCCGCCTTCCAGGTGATCGCCCGGATGCTGGAACGCGGGGAACAGGGCAGTGTCATCACCTTGATCTGCGACAAGGGCGAGCGCTACCAGAACACCTACTACGATGATGCCTGGCTGGTGGCCAATGGCCTGGACATCCACGGCCATACCGTGGCGCTCGAGCATTTCCTGGACAGCGGAAGCTGGAGCGGGTAACGGACGGTCAACCGCGGACGGTGGGCATCAATCCCAGGGTGCGCTTACGCTGGTGCACCGAGAAATATCGCAGCCCGTTGGCCCCGGCCACAAAATGGCGTCGTGAGCGGGCCGGAAGGTAGGCCACGTCCCCGGGGCCCAGTTCCACGCTACCGGTTTCGGTATGCAGGATCCCGTCGCCGGAGATCACGTGCAGCAACACATCGAGATCCGGTCCGGTATGCTCGCCGATCTGCGCCCCGGGGGCCAGGGCAATGACATTGGCATCCAGGTCCCGGGCAGCCGGTTCCAGCTTCCACACCGCGCCATTCAGGTCCGTCGGCGTGTCCTGGCCGGCCAGCTGACCGGTATTGGCCAGCACCCGGGGTGCCGGGGTGGAAGCCAATTTGGTGAGCACTACCTGCCACCCTCCGTCCGGCAACTGCTCGGACTGCCACCGATGGGTTCCGGGGTGGTCGCGGGTGAATTCGCTGTGCAGGTTCTTCGGCTCGTGATCTGACACCAGGAGCAGTCTGGCACCAACCGCCAGCTGCGCGTAGCGTTCGAAGATGAGCCGGTGGCGCTCGGGCTTGGCGATCTGCCGGACGTCGATGCTCTGTTCTGCCGGGGAATCCATCGGGGGGGTCCTTTCCATCGTGTCGGGCCGGTGGTTCTCTATCTGTCTTCAGCGTAGCCCGTGGGCCGCACAGGGGAAGCGACCATGCCTACACTGGGAGCAGACACCTGATGATCGAGAACCCGAGAAGGATGGGACCCAGCATGAGTGATGCCGTACCGGCCCCCAGCGCCGCGCAGCACGCGCAGACCCTGGAGGATTTCCAGGCCAACCTGGCCGCGGTGCGCCGCAGGATCGCCCTGGCGGAGCAACGAGCCGGCCGACCGGCAGGTTCGGTGCGCCTGCTACCGGTGTCCAAGACGGTGCCGGAAGACCGCCTGCGCCTGGCCGTTGCGGCCGGCATGGACTTCCTGGGCGAGAACAAGGTGCAGGAGGCCGCGCGCAAGGCCGAGAACCTGGCCGATATCCCGGGGCTGAAGTTCTCCGTCATCGGGCACCTGCAAACCAACAAGGCCAAGTACGTGGCCCGCTTCGCCCACGAATTCCAGGCCCTGGACAACCTGCGCCAGGCGACAGCGCTGCAACGCCGGCTGGAAGCCGAAGACCGAACCCTGGATGTCTTCGTCCAGGTGAACACCTCGGCCGAGGAGTCGAAATTCGGGCTGGAACCGGCCGCGACCGCGGCGTTCATCAACGAGCTGCCGGCCTTCGACCGGCTGAAGGTCCGCGGATTGATGACCCTGGCCATCTTCTCCGCGGACACCGAGCGGGTACGAAGCTGTTTCGTGACCCTGCGTGAACTGCGCGACCGGTTGCGCCAGGACGCGCCGGAGGGCATCGGCCTGGAGGAACTGTCCATGGGGATGAGCGGCGATTTCGAGTTGGCCATAACCGAGGGTGCCACCGTGGTCAGGGTGGGCCAGGCGGTCTTCGGGGCCAGGGCGTTGCCCGACAGCCACTACTGGCCCGGATTCGCCGGCTAACCGGCTCGCTGTCGCCGGGCTTCGGGTCCGCTGGGAACGGGCCGGGATCCTTGGCCGCAACCACGGGCAGGTCGTAGGCTGATCAGCAGGCAGGTGGCGGGCCACGCCACCGTCCCCGAGCACAGGAGGATCCATGTCCACGGTTGCCCAGAACATCATCAGCCAGCTCGATGCCCAAGGGGTGCAGCGCATCTACGGCATCCCCGGAGATTCGCTGAACGGCTTGACAGATGCCCTGCGGGAGAACGGCGGGATCGAATGGATCCACCACAGGCACGAGGAGGCTGCGGCCTTCGCCGCGGCGGCGGAAGCGGAAATCACCGGGAAGCTGGCGGTCTGCGTCGGGTCCTGCGGCCCGGGCAACCTGCATCTGATCAACGGCCTCTACGACGCGAATCGTTCGCGCGTCCCGGTGCTGGCGATCGCCGCGCATATCCCCAGCGAGGAAATCGGTTCCAACTACTTCCAGGAAACCCACCCGGCCGAGGTGTTCCGTGAATGCTCGGTCTACGTGGAACAGGTCAGCGATGTGTCGCAGATGCCGCGGATCCTGGACATCGCGTTGCGGGCCGCCATCGAGAAGCGGGGTGTTGCGGTGCTGGTGATCTCCGGGGACGTGGCCCTGGGGGATATGCCCAAGACCACCCCGCGGGCCATCGTTGCCACCAAACCGCGGGTCCTTCCCAGTGAAGACGAACTGGAACGGGCCGCCACGATCCTGGGATCATCCAAGAAGGTCACCATCCTGGCTGGTGCCGGAACGGCCGGTGCCCATGCCGAGGTCATGGAGCTGGCGGACAAGCTGGCCGCCCCGGTGGTGCATGCGCTCCGCGGCAAGGAACACATCTCCTACAACAACCCGTTTGATGTGGGGCTCACCGGCCTGATCGGGTTCGCCTCCGGATACCGGGCGATCGAGGAATGCGAGGTGCTGCTGATGCTGGGCACCGATTTCCCCTACCAGCAATTCCTTCCGGAGCACGCCACGGTCATCCAGGTCGATATACGCGGGGAACAGATCGGGCGGCGCACCCAGGTGGATCTGCCACTGGTGGGTACGGTTAAGGACACCGCTGCCGCGTTGGGGGCCGTCCTGCCACGGGCCAAGCACCGCAAGCACCTGGAGGAGTCGATTAAGCACTTCGAGAAGACCCGGGAAAAGCTGGATGAATTGGCCACCGCGTCCAAACCCGGGGAAGCGATCCACCCGCAGTACCTCACCCGCCTGATCGACCAGGGGGCTGCCGAGGATGCGATCTTCACCGCCGATGTCGGCTCTCCCACCGTGTGGGCGGCACGCTACCTGAGCATGAACGGCCAACGCCGACTGCTCGGCTCGTTCAGCCACGGGTCCATGGCCAACGCGCTCTCCCACGGGCTCGGGGCCCAGGCAGTGGATCGCACGCGGCAGGTGATCGCGCTGGCGGGGGATGGGGGACTGGCCATGCTGATGGGTGAGCTGCTCACCGCCACCCAGAACAACTTGCCGGTCAAGATTGTGGTGTTCAACAACTCCTCCCTGAACTTCGTGGAACTGGAAATGAAGGCCGCCGGGTACCTGACCTACGCCACGGATCTGGAGAACCCGGATTTCGCCGCCGTGGCGCGGGCGCTGGGAATCAAGGGCATCCGGGTGACCGAATCCGCGGAGCTTGCCGAGGCGGTCGAGGAAATGCTGGCCCATGATGGCCCGGTGCTGCTGGATGTGCTGACCGACCGACAGGAACTGAGCATGCCGCCGACCATCAAATTCGAGCAGGCCAAGGGCTTCGCCCTCTTCGCGATCAAGACCGTGATGTCCGGACGTGGGGATGAATTGCTGGATCTGGCCAAGACCAACTGGCGGCGGATGTTCTGAACCTGCCGGGCGCGAAGGTGAAGTCGGAAGTCAACCGGCCTATGCTTGAGATGACGGAGCGCCGGCCTGCGGGCCCACGTTCCGGCAAGAGAACAGGTCATCACGTTGGAAGAAGAGGCCGGCACGTATTCATGACTTCGCAACCAGCAGCACAGTTTGCGGCGACAACCGAGGATTTCATCCACAATCTCTCCGCGGTCCATTCGCGGATTAGCGCCGCGGCAAGCGCGGCCGGACGCCAGGGCGACGGGGTGCGCCTGTTGCCGGTGACCAAGACCGTTCCCGCCGAAAGGTTGCGCCTGGCCATTGCCGCCGGGGTGGACACGCTGGGGGAGAACAAGGTCCAGGAGGCCCTGGCCAAAAGCGAGGAACTGGCCGACCTGCCTCACCTGCGCTACGCGATCATCGGTCCGCTGCAACGGAACAAGGCCAAATTCGTGGCCCGCTTCGCCCACGAGTTCCATGCCCTGGACTCCTTGCGACTGGCCGAAACCCTGCAGCGGCAGCTCGATGAGCAGGACCGGAGCCTGGAGGTCTATATCCAGGTCAACACCTCCGGGGAAGAAACCAAGTCCGGGCTGGCTGCGGCCGATGCCGCCGAATTGGCGCGGGATCTAGCTCCCTTGGACCGGTTGGTTTTGCGCGGCCTGATGACCATGGCCACCAATACAACCGAGGAGCAGGTCATCCGGAGTTGCTTCAGGGATCTGCGCGACTGTGCCAGCCAGGTACGCCAGCACGTGGCAGTTCCCGAACAGTTCACCGAGCTCTCCATGGGCATGAGCGGCGACTTCGAGCTGGCCATTGCCGAAGGTGCCACCGTGGTGCGTGTCGGCCAGGGGATCTTCGGGGCCCGGCAGTACCCGCAGCGGGCCGTCGGATGAGCGGATACGAACTGGACCAGCGTCCGGTCGAGGTCGTGGTGATCGGTTCACAGCTGGCCTACGGGGCCGTGGGCAACAACACCGTGGCACGGATGATCGAAGCCGGCGGACACCGGTGCGTTCAAGTGCCCACGGTCGTGCTGAGCAACCTGCCGCACTACCCCACCCTTGCTGGCGGACCCGTATCCGACCAGTGGTTAGCCGGTTTCCTGGACGACCTGCTGGCCCGCGAGGTGCTGGACCGGACCCGATACGTGTTCGTGGGGTATCTGGGGACCGCGGACCAGGCCGGGATCATCGCCCGCTGGCTCGTCCGTGCCCGCCAACTGTACCCGCAGCTGAAGCTGATATTGGATCCGGCCATGGGGGACACGGATGTGGGGATGTACGCGGAGCCTGCGGTTGCCGAGGGATACCGTGAGCATCTGCTCGAGCAGTCCTGGCTCACCACTCCGAACAGCTTCGAACTGGCCCTGTTCACCGGGTTGGCGATCACCGACGAACAGGATGCGGCCAACGCCTGCCTGGAGCTGCTGGAGCTGGGGTGCAGGCACGTTGTGGTGACCTCGACACCTTCGGAGGATCCGGGCATGGTGGGGTGCCTGCTGGCCACCAGCGAGGAAGACTTCGATCAGGTGGACACCCCACGGGTAGCGTCCACGGCCAAGGGCGCGGGGGACTGTTTCGCCGGGCTGCTGATTTCGCAGCTGCTCGAGGGCGCCTCGTTGCTCCGCGGGGTGCAGCACGCGGTGTCCGGTACCGCGCTGGCCCTGTCAGGGGCGCACAGGCTTTTCGGCGGCACGGTGCCGGCTGGGTCCTAGCCTGCGCCGTTGGCGGTTGGCTTCACAGGGACAAGGCCCGTCCCCGATCGTTGCGCGCAGTGTTTCCTTCGTGGTGCCCTGGTTGCCCACAAGCCGTGCGTGCAAAACCAAAACGTCGGCCGGCGGGTGGACACTAGGGATAGGTTCCCCGACAGGGTGGGAGCACCAGATGGTGTGCTGTGGCAACACGCCGAAAGGAGTGTCACACGAACAATTTTTTGCCCACATGGGGCCATCCACCGGTTGTGGACAAGATCGGCAAGAGCCCGAGAAATCGCGGTTTAATCGACCGGCTTTATCCACAGCTGCTGTGGACTTGACAATGGCCAAATGACATACTTGTAATACATCATGTAGTGGCTGCTTGCGCGAACCAACACAAGATGTAGTATTGAACCCGATGGCGCGCAGAGCGTCGCAGTCGCCCTGGAAACCCGTTTTCAGGGCATTTGAGAGGTGGCACGCGACAAGCCCAAGAGGCTGATCGCATAGCCAAAAGGGACTTTCCAAAAGGGGAACAGGGACATGACCGTCACGGTATACACCAAGCCATCTTGCGTGCAGTGCAACGCTACCTACCGCGCCTTGGACAAAAAGGGCATCGTGTACAACAAGGTCGACATCTCACAGGATGCCGCAGCCCTTGAACGTGTCCGCAACCTGGGCTACATGCAGGCCCCCGTGGTCATCACCGACAACGATCACTGGTCGGGGTTCCGCCCGGACAAGATCGACACCCTGGCCCAGGCCAACTAGGTTCAGCGTTCTTCGGAACATCAAAGACCTTGCTCGTACCCACGAGTGAGTGGAGGCGATTCACATGCCACCATCAGCCCTTGCCGAGAACCGGCAGCTGGATGAAGATGGTCGCGACGTGCAGTACACCGATCAGAAGCTGATCTACTTCTCCTCGGCATCGGAGTACACGCACCGTTTCGTACAAAAACTCAATACCGGCTCGGCTCGCATTCCCCTGTTTGCCAGCGAACCAGAGCTCATTGCCACCGAACCCTATGTTCTGCTGATTCCCACCTATGGCGGGGAAAACGGCAGACGTGCGGTTCTACCCCAGATCCTCAGATTCCTGAGAAGCGAACAGAACCGCCAACTCCTCCAGGGAGTTATCGGCTCGGGAAACACCAACTTCGGTACCGCATATTGCCTGGCCGCAAAGAAGATTTCGGCCAAATGCCACGTACCGGTCTTATACACATTTGAATTGATGGGAACCTCAGAAGATGTTCTCAACGTCAAAGAAGGGCTTGATACCTTTTGGACATTAAAGTCGCAGAAGCGGACCTGATGAATGACTCCACGGACTCCAAGGAACTTCCCGCGAACCTGCAGGGACTGACCTACAACGACCTGAATGCCATGCTGAACCTCTACGGTCCGGACGGCAAGATCCAGTTCGAGGTCGACCGCTACGCTGCCCGCCAGTATTTCCTGGACCACGTGAACAACAACACCGTGTTCTTCCACGACCTGGATGAGAAGCTTGAATACCTGGTCAAGCACGAGTACTACGAGCGCGAAACCCTCGACCAGTACTCGATGAACTTCATCCGCGGGCTGTTCAAGCGCGCCTACGACAAGAAGTTCCGTTTCCAGACCTTCCTGGGTGCCTTCAAGTTCTACACCTCGTACACCTTGAAGACCTTCGACGGCAAGCGCTATCTGGAACGCTACGAGGACCGTGTGTGCATGGTGGCCCTGCACCTGGCACGTGGCGAAGAGCAGCTGGCCGAGAAACTGGTTGACGAGATCATCTCCGGTCGATTCCAGCCTGCCACCCCGACCTTCCTGAATGCCGGCAAGGCCCAGCGCGGCGAACTGGTGTCCTGCTTCCTGCTGCGGATCGAAGACAATATGGAATCGATCGCCCGCGCAGTGAACTCCTCGTTGCAGCTGTCAAAGCGCGGCGGCGGTGTCGCCTTGTCGTTGACCAACCTGCGTGAGCACGGCGCACCGATCAAGCAGATCGAGAACCAGTCCTCCGGCGTGATCCCGGTGATGAAGCTGCTGGAAGACTCCTTCTCCTACGCCAACCAGCTCGGCGCCCGCCAGGGCGCCGGTGCGGTGTACCTGAATGCCCACCACCCGGACATCCTGCGTTTCCTGGACACCAAGCGTGAAAACGCCGACGAGAAGATCCGCATCAAGACACTCTCCCTGGGCGTCGTGGTTCCGGACATCACCTTCGAAATCGCGCGCAAGAACGAGGACATGTACCTGTTCAGCCCGTACGACGTCCAGCGTGTCTACGGAGTACCGTTCAGCGAGATCTCGGTGAGCGAAAAGTACTACGAGATGGTTGACGATCCGCGGATCACCAAGAAGAAGATCAACGCCCGTGACTTCTTCACCACCATTGCCGAGATCCAGTTCGAATCCGGCTACCCGTACATCATGTTCGAAGACACGGTGAACCGGGAGAACCCGATTGCCGGTCGGATCACCATGTCCAACCTGTGCTCGGAAATCCTGCAGGTCTCCTCGGCCTCCGAGTACAACGACGACCTGAGCTACGCGAGCGTAGGCAAGGACATTTCCTGCAACCTCGGCTCGATGAACATTGCCAAGGCGATGGACGGCAAGGATCTGGCCGGTTCGGTGGATATCGCGATCCGGGCCTTGACGGCCGTATCGGATATGTCCGATATCGTCTCGGTGCCATCGATCGCCGGAGGCAACGCGAAGTCCCACGCCATCGGCCTGGGACAGATGAACCTGCACGGCTACCTGGCCCGTGAGCACGTCCACTACGGTTCCGAAGAGGGTATTGACTTCACGAATATCTACTTCTACACCGTGCTGTTCCATGCGTTGACCGCATCGAACAAGTTGTCCATCGAACGTGGCCAGACCTTTGACGGATTCGAGAACTCGAAGTACGCCTCGGGCGAGTTCTTCGACAAGTACACCGACCAGGTGTGGGAACCGGCTACCGAGCGTGTCCGGGAGCTCTTCGACGGGATCCAGATCCCAACGCAGGCTGACTGGCAGACCCTGAAGGCCTCGGTCATGGAACACGGGATCTACAACCAGAACCTGCAGGCCATCCCGCCGACCGGATCGATCTCCTACATCAACAACTCGACCTCGTCGATCCACCCGGTGGCCTCGAAGATCGAGATCCGCAAAGAGGGAAAGATCGGCCGCGTGTACTACCCGGCGCCCTTCATGAACAACGAGAATATCGAGTTCTACGAGGATGCCTACGAGATCGGCTACGAGAAGATCATCGATACCTACGCCGCTGCCACCCAGCACGTGGACCAGGGCTTGTCCCTCACGCTGTTCTTCAAGGACACCATCACCACCCGCGACATCAACAAGGCACAGATCTACGCATGGCGTAAGGGGATCAAGACCCTCTACTACATCCGTCTGCGCCAGTTGGCCCTGGAAGGCACCGAAGTCGATAACTGCGTGTCCTGCATGCTCTAGGCGGGACGGCAACTGCCGCGACTGAGGACCAACTAGGCACCTGAAAACTCATGTTTCCAGGTGCCTAGTCTGCCCTCCACACCCTTTGGGCTATTCCGGGAGGGATGAACCCGAAAGACTCGTCTACTGACCGGGAACACGGTCGATAGATAAAATTAGAGGCACGAACCACACGACACTTCGATGAGGGGCCATGACCGAGAAGATCAAACTCACCCACAAGGTTGAAGCCATCAACTGGAATCGCATCCAGGACGAAAAAGATGTTGAAGTCTGGAACCGCCTGGTCAACAACTTCTGGTTGCCGGAAAAGGTTCCGTTGTCCAACGATATCCAGTCCTGGGGAACACTCACGGAAGACGAGAAGCTGTTGACCATGCGGGTGTTCACCGGACTCACCCTGCTGGACACCCTGCAAGGTACCGTTGGAGCAGTGTCGCTGATCCCCGACGCGCTAACCCCGCATGAGGAAGCGGTATACACCAACATCGCGTTCATGGAATCGGTGCATGCCAAGAGCTACTCCTCGATTTTCTCCACGCTGGCCTCAACCAAGGACATCGACGAGGCCTTCCGCTGGTCCACCGAGAACCGCAATCTGCAAAAGAAGGCGCAGATTATCGAAAGCTACTACTACGGTGATGACCCGCTCAAGCGCAAGATCGCCTCGACCTTGCTGGAATCATTCCTCTTCTACTCCGGGTTCTACCTGCCGATGCATTGGTCATCGCGCGCGAAATTGACCAATACAGCGGACTTGATCCGTTTGATCATCCGCGACGAGGCGGTTCACGGATACTACATCGGCTACAAGTACCAGAAGGGTCTGGAAACCCAGAGCCCGGAACGCCGTGAGGAACTGAAGGATTACACTTTCGAGCTGCTCTTTGAACTGTACGAAAACGAGGTCCAGTACACCCACGACCTCTATGACCCGGTGGGACTGAGCGAGGACGTCAAGAAGTTCCTGCACTATAACGCCAACAAGGCCCTGATGAACCTGGGCTACGAGGCCATGTTCCCGGCTGCGGTCACCGACGTGTCCCCGGCGATTCTGTCGGCGTTGAGCCCGAATGCCGATGAGAACCACGACTTCTTCTCGGGGTCGGGTTCCTCCTACGTGATAGGCAAGGCCGTGAACACCGAAGACGAGGATTGGGAATTCTAGACCCGGTTGCCGCGCGTGGAGGCTGTGACCACCAGATTTTCTGGTGGTCACAGCCTCCAGCTGTTTAAGTAGCACAGTGCTTACGCGGCGAGCAGCAAGAGCCGCGGCATCGCATTCTGCGACTATGATCGGAGCAGAAACACGCAGCAAGGAACCGAGGAACATGACCAGGAGCTTCTCCGCCCGACAGATCCAACAAGTGCGTCGCCGATCGATCGCGGTACTGGCCCTTGGGCAGGTCCTTGGAGGCATGGGGGCCGGTGCCACCTTGACCCTGGGTTCCTTGTTGATAGTGAATGTCGCCGGCAGCGAGGCCCTGGCCGGTATGGCCGCGACGATGAACACCGTGGGTGCCGCGGCGATGGCCATACCTTTGGCAGTTCTCGCGCAGAATCGTGGTCGACGAGTCGCACTGTCATCTGGTGCCTTGATCGCCATTCTTGGAATCCTGGTGATCCTGGCCGCGGCCGTCCAGCAATGGTGGCCATTGCTCTTGGCAGGAATGGGCTTGTTGGGTACCGGCAGCGCCCTGAACCTGCAATCGCGATTCGCGGCCACGGACCTTTCGTCCCCTGAAACCCGTGGCAGGGACCTCTCCCTGGTGGTCTGGGCGACCACGATTGGTGCGGTCGCCGGACCGAACCTTTTCCAGCCCGGTGAGATCATCTCCCAGGCGTGGGGGCTGCCGGAGTTCACCGGGGGATTCGTGATTGCCATGGGAGCCCAGGCCGTGGGAATGGCGATCTACTGGATCGGATTACGACCGGATCCGATGCATGTGGCCCTTGCCCGGGAGGGAAAAACCGGCGGCGGACTGGTCAAACGTGCCAGTGGATTCAGCCTGCTTCGCACCTCGTCTTCGGCTCGCCAGGCCGTTCTGACGGTGGCCTTGAGCCATGCCCACATGGTGGCCCTCATGGCAATGACGCCGATCCACCTGCAACACCACGGGGCAAGCCTGACGTTGATCGGCGTGACGATCTCCGCGCATGTTGCTGGAATGTACGCGCTGTCGCCGCTGTTCGGTTGGCTGAGCGATACCCTCGGGGCGCGGTACGTCGTCATCGGTGGCCAGGCGCTGTTCGTCATCGCAAGTTTCTCCGCCTGGTTCTGGCGCGATGACTACGTGATGGTGACCTTTGCACTGGTCTGCCTGGGGCTGGGGTGGAGTGCATCGACCGTGGCCGGCGCGTCCATGGTGACCGGGGCAGTGGCGATCGAGCAGCGACCGCAATTGCAGGGCACCTCCGACCTGGTGATGAATCTGTGCGGGGCCGGGGGCGGTATCCTGGCTGGGCCGGTTTTGGCTTGGCTGGGGTACGGGGGACTGTCGTTGGTCCTGCTGGGTCTGGCCCTTGTGGTGATTTTCCTGAATCGTGGGATCTTCGGCAAACCCGCTCTTTCCTGAATCCGGGCGTGGTGCCAAGCTGGAGGCAGGTACAAATCGCTCAGGGAGGCCGCAATGGATCAGCCATGGCAGTGTGTCATCGTCGGCGGAGGTCCCGCTGGCATGATGGCGGGCCTGTTGCTGGCCCGTAGCGGAGTGCGTGTTCTCGTACTGGAGAAGCACGGTGACTTCCTACGGGATTTCCGCGGAGATACCGTCCACCCGTCCACCCTTGAACTCCTCAGTGATCTGGGGTTGATGCAGAAGTTCCTGGCCACAGGCTTGTCCAAGGTGACCGGAGCGAAGATCCCCGATGCCCGTGGACGGGAGGTGACGGTTCTGGATCTGGCAGCCTTGAAGCATCCATTTCCCTATATCGCCATGGCGCCGCAATGGGAGTTCCTGAACTTATTGGCCCAAGCCGCCACCGAAGAGGAGAACTTCGAGCTGCGGATGAACTGCGAAGCCACCGAATTACTGGTTGATGACGGACAGGTCACGGGAGTGCGCTACCAGGGCCCGGACGGGGAGCAGGAAATCCGGGCGCTATTGACCATCGCGGCTGATGGCCGGTGGTCTGCCATCAGGGAACAAGCGGAACTGCCGGTCAAGGAGTTCAGGGTCCCCATCGATGTCTGGTGGTTCCGGGTCCCCGGCACACACCATGTCCGTGAGTCACTACTGCCGGTTTTTGCCCCGGGCCGGGTCTATATTCTGATTCCACGGGTCGGATATGTGCAAGCTGCGATGCTCCTGTTGAAGGGGCAAGATGCTGTGCAGCGCCAGCGGGGCATCGAGAAGTTCCGTGCCGAGATCAGCCATGCCGTGCCTGATCTGGAGGAAGGGGTGCGGGAACTGGCTCTTGAAGACCTGAAACTCCTGGATGTCCATGTGAACCTGGCGCACCGATGGTGGCGCAAAGGGCTTCTATGCATCGGTGACGCGGCGCATGCCATGAGCCCGGTTGGTGGGGTAGGGGTTAATCTTGCGGTCCAGGATGCGGTGTGCGCCGCGAGGCTACTGGCCGGTCCGCTGGCTGCCAACCGCGTTTCTGATCGGGATGTTGCCGCGGTACAACGCCGTCGGATGTTGCCGACCAGGGTGACGCAGATGGTCCAGCGGATCATGCATGTGGGGCTACGTAGACTGCTCGGTCAGGATGTGAGTGTACGACTTCCTGCACCGTTGGCCTGGCTCTTCGAATCCGTGCCGGTGCTGGCCAGAATTCCCGCCCGGCTGTTGGGCGTCGGTCTGCTGCGGGAGCGGCCGCCAGCCGCGGCCCGGGAAGCTTCCAAAGGTCCAGTAAACCGTTAAAGACCGGTGGGGCCGGACGAAGTTGAACTTCGTCCGGCCCCACCTGGTGATCTCAGACTTAGCGAGCCTGGATGTTGGTTGCCTGTGGGCCCTTCGGGCCGGCTTCCAGATCGTATTCCACGGTCTGGCCTTCTTCAAGGCTGCGGAAACCGAAGCTCTGGATTGCGCTGTAGTGAGCGAAGACATCAGCCGATCCGTCGTTAGGAGCGATGAAGCCGAAGCCCTTTTCAGCGTTGAACCATTTCACAGTGCCAGTGGCCATAATTTTATTTCCTATTCATTTCCGGCCACACAGTGCGACCGTTGGTGCCGTATTGCTGGAGCAACACGAAATTTGTGGTTACCTTAGTGCGCAGCTGGCACAGGTGTAGTTAGACGCAGCATCGGTAATCGATTGCTGATTCTGTTGATGCTGGTGGAGCTGAGTTGGCTCCGGAAGGGGAAAGGAATCCCTGAACTCCGTGGGAGTAGGTGGTCACGTCCGGGATGGGAGATCTGAAGCAGCGTTACGACCACCCATGAAAAGGTGTGGAGGTATGTGGATGCTGACCGGAGTGGCAGTGGAGAAGAAGAAATTAAAGGATTCGTTTCAATATAAGAGTCCGTGCGTAGTGACTACGCCACTGGACCAAGCTGCTGCGCGATCGGTTGTGCGAACTAAGATGCATAACCGACCTAGTGCATTCCTGATTGCTCATGAATGCGGGATAACTCAACAAGCATAGCATTCTTTTTGCGGGCCGGTGACATGCCTGGGCCTCTGGGTGCATCGGCAGCCAGCGGCCCAGGCTAATCACACCTGATCAGATCGACATTTGGAAACGGACTTCCCGTCGCTGAAGACCTTTGTCTGCGCATGGATGGCAATGCCAGCCCGCCGCAATGGCAGCTATCCTCTCACGGGGTGGATCCGTTCGTTGATCAGATCGTAATTGATTCCGGCCCCGGTGGTCACCCCGCTGGCCGCGGCTGCCAATACCATGGCTCCCAGGTCGGCCACGTTGCCTGCAGCGAACACCCCCGGGATATCGGTTGCGCCCATTTGATTGGTTGCAATGTGCCTTCCCAAGGGGTGATCGGTCAGTACCCCTCCCATGGATTCGTAGAGCCGCGCATTGGCTTCCATCCGGCTCATGACCACCGCGGCATCCACTTCCAGTTGCTGGCCGTTGGCAAGGCGTAGGCTGTGAAGCCCTCCCGATGGATCGAACTCCAACGCATCGACCCGGGTGTCAATCACCGGGATGGACAGTGCCGCAAGATTGTTGCGCTCTTCTTCGCCAAGCATGTCCGGAGCGTGATTGATATACGTCACCCGGTCACTGAGCTGGCTGAACATTTGGGCCTGATGGGGGCTCATCAAGCCGATGCCCAAGATGGCGATGCGTTGGTCCCTGACCTCCCACCCATGGCAATACGGGCAATGCAATACGGTCTTGCCCCAGCCGTCCTGCACTCCCGGGATCTGGGGAAGGACATCGCGCAGACCGGTGGCCAGCATGATCCGTCGTGCAGTATAGGAGTAATCCGAGGTCCTGACGGTGAACCTGCTCTCCAATGACCCCTCGAGCAGTTCGACCCACTCGTTGCGGAATAGTACGCCGTATTCGACCGCCTGCTGTCGTGCTTCAGCCAGTATTTCGTGCGGCGAGATGCCATCGCGACCGAGCAGGTTGTGCGCGCTGGTCGAGGCGGCGTTGCGGGGACTCCCTGCATCGATGACCAGTACCGAACGCTTGCTGCGGGCCAGTGCCGTCGCTGCGGAAATCCCGGCCGCTCCCGCTCCAATGATGATGACGTCGAAGTCTTCCATGATCTCTCCCAATTCCGGTGTTCCTGATGGTCCCCAGCCTAGAAGTGCATTGCCTTAATCGGGTACTCTTTTGCGTATGACGCAAGAATTGGAAATGGATACCATAGTCCGACTGAGAATCCGGGGACTTCGCCAGGCCAAGGGGTGGTCATTGGAGTCCTTGGCCAGCCGGGCAGGGCTGAGCGTATCCACGCTCAGCCGCATCGAGACCGGTAATCGGCGCATCGCACTTGATCAGTTGGTGCCCCTGGCCACGTCGCTGGATACGACGATTGATGAACTGGTGGCCCCTGCCGCCGAGCAGGACGCGGTGATCCGTCCCGAACCGGTCCAGTACCCGGGACTGACCACCTGGCGTCTGTCCGATCCGGAAGGGCTGAACGGAACCGTGGTGGTGAAAATGCGGATCGATCCGCGGGCAGCGGAAAACGAGCCCGAGCCGCGGGTGCACCCGGGAAAGGACTGGTTTACGGTATTGCGCGGCGAGATCAGGTTGCGTCTGGGTGACAGGGTCTATCACGTGAAGGCAGGCCAGGCGGCACAATTCGACACGATGACCCCGCATTCCTTCTGGGCGGTTGGCGAGATGGCCGAGGTGTTGAGCATCATGGATCCGGCTGGTCACCATGCCCACCGTGATGACGCGACCGCTTAGCACACGTTGCTGATTTCCCTTGGGGCCGCCCCTGCGTGGATCTCAGGTAGGGTGATCAGGAGCACGTATTGGAAGAGTTTTCTATGAGGTACCGCGATGACCCATCAGGTCGATGACCAGCTTGCCGGAATCCTGGCAACCGGAGATTTCTACTATGAGCCGCTGGGGGACGGGCGTTACCGTTCCACCATCCATGCCCAAGGTGCATGGAATCCCCATGAGCAGCATATGGCTCCTGCCACCGGAGTACTGACCCATGAGCTGCTGAATTTCCAGCCGCGCGAGGGAATGCGGATGGCCCGGTTGAGTCTGGAGATCTATGGCCTGATCCACGCCGGGGAGTTCGAAGTCAAGACGCGCATGTTGCGACCGGGACGAACGATCGAGCTGGTTGAAGCGGAAATGCTCACCAATGGACGCACCAGCATTGTCGCCCGTGCCTGGCGGTTGGCAACGGGGGATACCAGCGCAGTTTCCGGAACCGAGGATGCTCCGATTCCCGGGCCGCAAGACTGCCAACCCTACCTTGGGGCGCAGGTCTGGCCAGGAGGATACATCCGTGGACTCGAGATGCGCACCACCCCTGAGCATCGCGCTGGCAAGGGGATCGTCTGGCTGCGCAACCCCTTCAGCATGATCAACGGCGTGGATTGCACGGACATGGAACGTCTGCTGGGAATGGTCGACACCGCGAACGGAGTGGCCCCGCGTTCGGAGCCAGGGCCCAACAACTGGATGTTCCCCAATGTGGATCTGCAAGTCCATATGTACCGCGAACCAGTAGGGGAATGGTTGGGGCTTGAGGCGCAGCAAAGCTATGGAACCGACGGGATCGGGCTGACCTCAGCCGTTCTTCACGACATCCACGGCCCCTTCGGCCGAAGCGAGCAAATCCTGACGGTTCGCCCGCTCTAGGAATCCCGGCTCCCGGCCAGCTCGGCGAGCAGGCGTTTCAATTTGGGTTTGGCCATCACGGTGAACCCCTTGGAACGATAGAGCTCGCGATCTGGCCGATGAGCCCGGAACAGTGCAAAACCTCGCCTGATCAGGAACGGAATGGGTTTCCTGCGCTCGGACACATCACGCGCGAAGCGGCGAAGTGCCGTCAGCAGGGCCGGCTCATCCACATAGTAGGCCTCGACGTTCACGCCCATTGCACGTAGCGGTTCCAGGAGCTCGGCCAGGAAAATCCCCTCGGCCACCACCGGGCCCGACCCTCGGAGTCTACGGTGCCCGGTGTAGCTTGAAATGCTGATGGAGTAGTTCGGCACCATTGTCGAGCCGGTCTGCAACAATTCGGTGATGGCATCCAGTGCCGCTTGCCGGTTCCAGGTATGCGGATGATCCCAGTCGATCTCACCGTAGCCGGTCCGTGGAAACGGGTCAGGGGAGCCGTCCTCGCTCATCTGGCGATAGAACTCGTCCAGGGGAAGGTGCGGTCGTCCGTAGCGGGCCGCCAGATAGGACTTGCCGGAGCCGGAAGCTCCGCCGATCAGAATCACCTTGGTTCTAGAATTTGGCACGCCTTCCATTATTCCCCAGCGCCCATGCACTGGGGTACCGCAGGGGAGTCCGATTGGCCACAGCCGGCCTGGCCGATGGATGAAGAGGTGAGCTGGGCATTGCGCCGGTACTAGACTGGAAACCATGGCTTTTGACAACAAACGGCAGCCAGTCACACTGCAGGTGCTCATTGAAGAGCCAAGCGGGGATGCTGCCGCCGATCTGGACCGCGGAGTGGAATTGCTACGCGAGGTACGCGCAGGGCAGCGGCCGCCGCTGTTGCGGATCTACCGCCCGGATCCTACCCTGGCCTTCGGGCAACGGGATGTACGCCTGGAGGGGTACGAGCAGGCGGTCCGGTCCAGTGAACGACACGGGTTCTTTCCCCTGGTCCGCAAGGCCGGTGGACGGGCTGCAGCCTATCACCGCGGCACCTTGATCGTGGATCACATCGAGCCGCATCCGGACGCCATGATCGGGCACCAGGATCGCTTTGTGCGTTTCGGTCAGCTGTACGCCCGCGCTTTGCAGCGGGTAGGCGTAGACGCCCATGTGGGGGAACTGGACGGAGAATACTGCGCCGGTGAGCATTCGGTCCATGGGGTACCAGGGCCGGAGTCGGTCACCGGGGTGCCGGTGAAATTGGTGGGGACCGCCCAAAGGGTGATCGCCGGGGCCTGGCTGTTCTCCTCGGTCTTCGTCATCAGCGATTCGCCACCCATCCGCAAGGTCCTTGACGAGGTGTACCGGCTGATGGGGATCCCGATGGATCCGGCAACTGCCGGAGCGGCCGATGATCTGGTCCAGGGGCTGACTCCGGAAACCTTTATCGAGGCGCTTCTGGACGAATACGCCGCCGAATACGGGCTGGAACGCTAAGTTCGTTCCGAAATCCCGCCTTCCTGGGAAGCATGTCCCTCAAAATTGACAATCCCCGGGGCCGGGCCGCACTACTTGCCCGACCCCGGGACGTGTCAGGGGTTCGGCGAGGACGCTAAAGACCGGCGCGCTCGAGAACCTCGTCGATCCGCGGGTTGGTGGCGGCACTTCCGTCGGCGAACACCAACGTCGGAACGGTCTGGTTGCCACCGTTGAAGGACTCCACGATCTCGGCGGTACCATCAACCTGCTCGATATTGACCTCGGTGTATTTCACGCCTTTTTGGTCCATCATCCGCTTCAGGTTGCGGCAGTATCCGCACCAGTTGGTCGTGAACATGGTGACGGCCCCGGCTTCGGGAATGTACTGGTCAAGATTAACTGAGTTGGTCATACTTCATTCAACCATTGAGGTGGCAGACTTGTTCCCATGTGCGGAAGATACGTCATGGCCAAGGCCATCGGTGACCTGGTTGCCGAGGCGGAGGCCGAAGCAGATGCGAACCTGGAGCTACGCCAGTCATGGAATGTGGCCCCCACCACCGATGTGCCCATCGTCTTGGAACGCCTGGTGGACGGCGAGGTACGCCGCCAGATCCATGTGGCACGCTGGGGGCTCGTCCCCGGATGGGCCAAGGACCTCTCGGTCGGGGTGCGGGCCTTTAATGCCCGCAGTGAAACCGTTGAGGAGAAACCGACATTCCGTTCGGCCGTCAAGAAGCGGCGGGCCGCGGTACCGGTCCAGGGGTACTACGAATGGAGAAAGGAAGCCGGCGGGAAGAAGCGACCGTTTTTCGTGTACCACCCCGAGGGCCGGCTCATTTTTTTCGCAGGACTCTACGAATGGTGGAAGGACGCCGACGAGAGCTGGATCCTGTCCACCACGATCCTGACCATGGACGCCCCACCGGAGCAAGCTCCCGGGATCCTGGGGGAACTGGCTGGACTCCATGACCGGTTGCCGATCCCGATGGACGCGCAGATGATGGCATACTGGCTGGACCCCGAACAACCGGACGCCTCCGCACTCATCGGTCAACTCCGTGAGCAAGCCCATGAAGTGGCCGCGAGCTGGACGATGCACGAAGTGGACTCGGCGGTTGGCAACGTTCGCAATGATTACGCCGAACTGGTCGAACCCCATTCATCGTCGCTGTTCTAGGTCTGCTGCGTTGAACCGGGACGCAGTGCGATCAGCCGCAGGACGACGGGATCCTCTTTCTGATAGGGTGCCAAGCCGGTCGATTCGAGATGTTCGAGCACCGTCCACCCGTTGGGGGATTCGATTTCTTCGATGAGTGCAGCCGCGGCCTGTAAGCGCCGGTAGGCGCGGAAGTGGGCCTTGTGCCGCCCGTGGTCCTTATCGGTGCGCAGTTCCAGTGCCAGCAGATCCCCGGGTTCGGCCTGTTGCTCCAGGGTCTGCAGCAATGACTGTTGCCCTTCCCGGGACATCGACGTGAGCAGGGCGCGGCCGTAGAACAGCACGCGGTTCGGTGTGGGGCCACGAAAAGACCGGATTTGGTCGGCCAGTGCGGCGGCATTGGTCAGATCGCAATCTTCGAAATGGACCCCATGCCCCTCGCGTCGGTGGGCCTGGGCCAAGGCCCCGGCAGAGCGGTCCAATCCCAGCACGCGGTGCCCTGCCGCAGCGAAGGCCACCGAATCCCGGCCTTCGCCGCATCCCAGATCGATGACCAGATGGGGCAGCTGCCCGCGTTCAAGCAGGTGATGGGCGAACCCGGAGGGTTCGAAGTCGTGGTCGTGGGCGTAGAAATCGGCCCAGTACAACCGGTCCTGCTGGTCCGGGGTCAGCAGGGCCGCCGCGGCCCGTGATTTTCGTGCGGTGGGCCAGTGAAAGGAGGGATCCGGGTACTGCCAGTTGGGTCCGTAGATATGGGCCACCAGTTCGGCGGCCTTCTCCGGGGCCAGTACGGTTTCATCTACGAACCCACGTTCCACGATGCCTCCCAAGTCATCAAGGTACAGTGCTCCGGTTTCAACGGTGCCGAAGGGAAACTGCAATACCCCCGCTGGCGTGGTGTAGAGGTGGAACAGGTCGATCTGCGCCTGGCCGGAGTCCTTGTCCAGGATGGCGATACAACTGGATTTGGGGACCACCGAGTACCCCGCCGCCAGCAGGACCCGTGAGATCTCGAAAAGTTCTTCGGCAACCGCCCGGGGATCGTGGTGCCGGGATATGTAGGCACTGTCGAAGTCCCGGTCGTGTCCGATAAATCCGTTATCACGCACCGCGCCGAGCAAGGTGCCGTTGTAGATGAACGCACGATATCCGAACTGCTGCTGCAACAGGCCGGAAACTTCCTGGTAGAGCCGGATGACATGGTGCTGCCAGCGGGTATCGGCCACCCGGGAGAGCTGGATCTTGCCGCCCTGGCCAAAGATCTCGCCGCGCTCGAAACGTTGCCGGAGAAGTTCGATATTCTCCTTGCCGTTACGGTGTGGGTGGAAAAACAGTTCGCCCGAGTCCAGGCGGATGGGTTGAGCGTCCACCCGGACCGAGATCCTGTCCCCGCGGTGGGCGAATCGCCAGAAATCGTGGAGCCCAAACCGGAAATGTCGTTTCTCGTGGCTGCCGTGCTCTTCGATATCGAGGGTCGCCAGACTGGTCATGGCCTGGAACTCACCGATAAACAAGCCGACCTCCAGGGCCGGGGTACCCGATGGGACCAAGAGGTAGCCCTCGATGGCGTGCTGATCCCGGCGGGTGACCTGCCCCTGATGATTGGTGGCACCAAGCCCGGCGGATCCCGGATGAAACCGGTGAAGTCTTTTCCGGATGCGCCGAATCGCGCCTGCCAACGTCCTACGTGTCATGGATCTCCTGTGTGTTGGAATGCTCCGGCAGCTGGACTGTGCGATAGCCGTAGTCACCTCCGCCACCCGGGATCGTAGTACGGGAAAATGAACGGAGGATTAACCCGGAGTGAGGGGTCGGCGAACACCGGTATATGACGCCGACGGCAGTTCGACGGACCAGGCTACAGCTTGGCCGGTCTCTTTGACGGTACCGTGCCGCCCAGTGAAGCCCGGGGCACCGGCCATGTGCCCAACCGGTGATCAAGGCGGGCACAGAACTGCGCTGGAAACAAGGAGACCTGTCATCGCGTCACGCAGGATCTGCATGACGCGATGACAGGTTCACCATTGATCCCGTGGTCCTAGTGGCCGCGGGCGATCCATTCATCCAGGTTCGGCGCCTCGGCCCCGATGCTGGTGCTTGGCCCATGGCCGGTGTAGACGATCGTCTTCTCCGGCAGGGTCAGTAACCGTTCTCGAATCGATTCGATGATGGTCTCGAAGCTGGAGTAGCTGCGCCCGGTGGCACCCGGGCCGCCGTTGAACAGCGTGTCCCCGCTGAAGAGCACATCCAATTCCGCCACGTGGAAGCAGGTCGAGCCGGGGGAGTGCCCTGGGGTATGCAGGGCCTTCAGTGTGATCCCGGCAATCGCGTACTCGTCCCCGTCCTTGATCTCGACATCCGGCTTGCGGTCCGGGTAGACCGCTTCCCAGAGCATCGAATCGGCCGGGTTCAGGTACAGCGGTGCATCGACCTCGTCGGCGAATTCGCCTGCCGCGCGGATGTGGTCATCGTGGCCGTGGGTGAGCAGCACCGCCTTGACGGTGCGTTCACCGATCGCGGCCAGCACCTTATCCGGCTCGTGGGCCGGATCGATGACCAGGACTTCCTGGTCATCCCCGATCAGCCAGACATTGTTCTCCACGTCCCAGGTCCCGCCATCGAGCGAGAAGGTACCGGAGGTGACGATATTCTCGATCTGCGCGCTCATTAGATTTCCACCACCGATCGCAGGACGGTTCCCTCATGCATCTTGTCGAAGGCCTCCTCGATCTGATCGATCGTGATGCGCTCGGTAACAAACGAGTCCAGGTCCAGGCGGCCGAGCTTGTACTGCTCCACGAGCATCGGGAAGTCGTGGCTTGGCAGGCAGTCGCCGTACCAGGAGCTCTTCAACGATCCACCGCGACCGAAGACGTCCAGCAGGGGCAGTTCCAGCTTCATCTCAGGGGTGGGCACTCCCACCAGTACCACGCGTCCGGCCAGGTCGCGGGCGTAGAAAGCCTGCGTGTAGGTCTCCGGGCGGCCTACCGCGTCGATAACGACATCGGCACCGAATCCACCGGTCAGCTCCCGGATGGCCTCAATCGCATCGACCTTGGAGGAATCAACCGTGTGGGTGGCCCCGAAGCCCTGGGCGGTTTCGAGTTTCGCGGAGTTCACGTCCACCGCGATGATGGTGGTGGCCCCGGCCAGCTTGGCCCCGGCTATCGCGGCCGCGCCGACACCGCCGCAACCGATAACGGCCACGGACTCGCCGCGCTTGATCTCGCCGGTGTTGATGGCGGCACCGATGCCGGCCATCACGCCGCAGCCCAGCAGGCCTACGGCGGCCGCGTCGGCGTCCTCGTCGACGATGGTGCACTGGCCGGAGTGGACCAGGGTCTTCTCGGCAAAGGATCCGATGCCCAGGGCGGCTGAGAGTTCGGTGCCGTCTTCCAGGGTCATCTTCTGGGTGGCGTTGTGGGTGTTGAAACAGTACTTCGGTTCGCCCTTGGCGCAGGCCCGGCACTGGCCGCACACCGCGCGCCAGTTCAGGATCACCCGATCGCCGACCTTCACGTTTGTGACGTTCTCGCCGATCTGGCTGACCACAGCTGTGGATTCGTGGCCCAGCAGGTAAGGGTAGTCATCACCGATTCCGCCGAGCTTGTAGTGCAGGTCGGTGTGGCATACGCCGGTGGTCAGCACGTCGACCACGACCTCTCCCGGTCCCGGATCCGGAACGATGATGTCGACGACCTCGACCGGTGCGTTCTTGGCACGGGAAATAACTGCTTTAACCTTTTGTGGCATGTGGTTTGGTCCCCTTGAAGTCTTGATAGTGCAGGTCACCTTGATGCTATCGGCACAGATGGCGGGAAGCTAGCCTCGACGCCTCCGGGGCAGCCGGTGTCGGGGTTGTGGCGCGCAACACCGGCTGTCAACCGCGCTCCGTCCGTTGACGGCTTAATCGTGTGAAGCGTTATTGAGCGGATGGCGGCGGCGTACCCGCATTATATACTTTTGGCACATAATTAATGACTGAATCTGTCGTGGACAGTATATTGTTTGCCTGCTGATAATAGGGAAACAAGTACAGTGACGCGGGTTACCCTGCGTAGTCGAGGAGAACAGATGACACAGCAGTCGGAGCATACCTGGGATAACACCGTTGACCTTCTGGTTTTGGGCACCGGGGCTGCCGGGTTGTCGGCGACGTTGACCGCAGCGGCCCGTGGAGCCAGCGTGTTGGCCCTGGAGAAGACCGAATACCTCGGGGGAACTACCGCCTATTCCGCGGGAACCTGCTGGATTCCGGATAACCGCTTCCAGCGCGAGGACGGCAACCTCGATGACCGCGAACGCGCAGAACGCTATCTGGACCTGGTGGTTGGGGACAAGGCCGCGAAGGCCGGTTGGCTGGCCTACCTGGATGCCGCGCCGAAGATGCTTGATGACATGCACGCGCTGGGTGTGCACTTCCAGCGTTCCCCTGCCGTGGTGGACTACCACTCCGAACTGCCGGAAACCGGCAAAACCGGCCGCGCGCTGGAGCCGGCCCCCTTTGACGGGCGGCTACTGGGGCGCAACGACTTCCGTCGGGTTCGCCCGCCGGTGCCCGAGTTCGCGCTCATGGGCGGCACCCTGATGCTGCGCCGCCCGGAGGTCGCCACCCTGCTCAAGCTCTACACCGGCACCCTCGCCGAACGCGCGAAGGCCGTGGGCCTGGCTGCGAAACTGGGGCTGGAATGGGCGCGGGACCGGATCTCCTACCCACGAGGGACCCGACTGGTCATGGGCAACGGGCTGGTGGCCCGGATGTTCCACGAATCCCGGCAGCACGGCGCGGAATTCCTCTTTGGCGCCCACACCACTGAACTGGTGACCGAGGGCAATCGGGTCATCGGTGCCCTGGTCACGCATAACGGCAAACGCCTACGGATCGGCACACGCCGGGGTGTGGTCCTGGCCGCCGGCGGATTTGCGCATAATGCGCAGCTGCGCCAGGAGCTTTTGCCGCAGCCGACCCCGCGCTTCTCGCGCGCCGGGGAGGGAGCCACCGGTGACACCCTGGCCCTGGCCGAGAAGGCCGGCGCCGCCCTCGGGCATGACAATGGCGAAAACGCCCTGTGGTTCCCCAGCTCCATAGGCCGGCGCAAGGACGGTTCGCAGGTGGTTTTCCCGCATATCTGGGACCGGGCCCGTCCCGGGGTTATCGCGGTGGACTCGCGCGGCCAGCGTTTCGTGGACGAGTCCTGCTCCTACCACCGGTTCGTGCGCGCGATGTTCGACTCCGGGAACCAGCAGGCCATCCCCGCCTGGCTGGTGGTCGACTCCCGAACCCTGGCCAAATACGGCCTGGGCATGATCACCATGCCGCACCTGCCGCGTAGGGCCCTGCAGCGCTACATCAACGACGGCTACCTGTATGAAGGGGCGACCCTGGCCGAACTGGCCGACAAGATCGGGGTGGATGCCGCGGGGTTGCAGGCCACCGTGGAGCGCTTCAACGGATTTGCCGCCACCGGTGTGGACGAGGATTTCGGTAAGGGCGAACTGCTCTTCGGGCAGGTGGCCGGGGACCCGGACCATGGCGGGCCGAACCCCAATATCGGCGAGATCAGCCAGGGCCCGTTCTATGCCATGGCCGTGGTGCCCACCCCGTTGGCCACCGCCTATGGAGTGCGGACCGACGGTAACGGCCAGGCGTTGGACGCGCAGGGTGAACCGGTACCGGGGCTCTATGCGGCGGGGAATGACGCCGCCTCCGTCATGGGGTCGGAGTATCCAGGTGCCGGGGTCCAGGTGGCCTCCGGCATGACCTTCGGCTGGGCGGCCGCTCGTCATGCACTGGGCCATGAGGCTGCGACCGGTACGCTGGAGGGGCAAGCGGCGAAGTAGCCGCGCAGGAAGGTGCAGATGGAAATCAGGTGGCTGGAGGCCTTTATCGCGGTCGCCGAGGAGCTGCACTTCGGCAATGCCGCGCTGCGCCTGCGTATGGCGCAATCCCCGCTGAGCCAGACCATCCGCAAACTGGAGCGTTCGCTGGGTGCGGAGCTGTTTATCCGCAGCACCCGCTCGGTGGAGCTCACCGCTGCCGGGCATGCGTTCCTCCCGCATGCCCGGCAGGTACTCGAGCAGCTGAATGTGGCCGCCGCGGCGGTAAGGGTCCCCGAGGGGGAGGTCTATGGTTCGTTGACCATGGGGTTCACCGGGGTACTGAATCACATGTCGCTACCGGTGCTCACCGGGGCGCTGCGCCGCCGGCACCCGGAAATCGAGTTGACCCTGGTCGGCCGGGTCATGACCCAGGACGCGGTGCACCAGCTGGATTCCGGGGCGCTGGATCTTGCCTTCGTCGGACTGCCGGTGGACTCGACCCGGATCAGTTCCCGGCTACTGGCCCAGGAGGCCTTTGGCATGGTGTTGCCCGCTGACCACCCGCTGGCGGATTCGGACTCGGTGCTGCTCTCGGATATGGCCGACCAGCCATTCATCACCCCGCCCATGGCCGCGGGGTCGGCCCTTTACGATTCGACCATGCGCTCCTGTGCCGATGCCGGGTTCTATCCGATCGTGGCCCAGCAGATCACCGACCCCTATATGACGATGATGCTGGTTAGTGCCGGGGTGGGCGTGGCCTTCCTGCCCGAGGGGATCGCCGCCGTACTGCCGCCCGGTGCGGTCTATGTGCCGCTGGGCGGCCGGCCCTACTACATGAACCACGGGCTGGCCTGGTCCAACCGACCCGGTTCGGCGGCCCGCGAGGCCTTTCTGGAATTGAGCGTCGAGGTCCTGCCGACCCCCGACGTGATTATGTGATTTTGCTACATTGTCTTTGATCAATTAGGTCGTGGACATAATAAGTGTCGGGGTTCACACTGGATTCAGTTCCTCTTCGAAGATGAAAGGACTCTTCCATGAACTCAAACATTTCCGTCCCTCAGCGCTCGCTGACCAAGGGGACCCCGCAGGCTCGTCGCGCCGCGCTCTCCGGCTTCCTGGGCTCGACCCTGGAGTACTTCGACTTCTTCATCTACGGCTCCGCCGCGGCCTTGGTCTTCTCCCACGTCTTCTTCCCCGGCGACGGGGCGAACTCGGTGCTGCTCTCGATCTCCACCCTCGGTGTGGCCTACGTGGCCCGCCCACTGGGTGCGGTGCTCTGGGGCCACCTGGGCGACAAGTTCGGCCGGCGCAATACCCTGATGGCCTGTCTGCTGCTCATGGGCATCGCCACCTTCCTGATCGGCTGCCTGCCCACCTACGAGCAGATCGGATTGTTCGCCCCGGCACTGCTGGTGCTGCTGCGCCTGCTGCAGGGCCTGTCCGCCGGCGGTGAATCCCCGGGGGCCGCCTCGCTGTCCATGGAGCACGCCCCGGAGCGTCGCCGTTCCTTCTTCGCCAGCTTCACCATGAGCGGGATCATGTTCGGCATCGTGCTGGCCACCCTGGTCTTCATCCCGGTCGCCTCGCTGCCCGATGAGCAGCTGATGAGCTGGGGCTGGCGCCTGCCGTTCCTGGCCAGCATCCTGCTGACCTTCTTCGCCTTCTGGATCCGCCGGCACCTGGAGGAGCCCGAGGTCTTCGAAGAGGCCAAGGAGCACGAGGAAGTCGTGAAGGTCCCGCTGGTGGAACTGTTCCGCAACCACTGGGCCTCGGTGCTGCGTGTGATGTTCTCCTCGACCTTCGCCATGATCAACACCATCGTGAACGTGTTCGCCCTGGCCTACGCCGTGGAGCACAACGGGATCGAACGCACCACCATGCTCGCGGCCATCGCCGCGGCCAATTTCACCGCGGTGCTCACCCAGCCGCTGTACGGCTTGCTGGCCGACAGGATCGGACGCAAGCCGGTGTTCATCGGCGGCGCCTTGGGGGCCGGTGGCATGGTGTTCGTCTTCTTCAACGCCATCGGCACCGGTAACGTGATGATCATCTTCATCTCCTCGATCATCCTGATGGGGGTCTTCTATGCGGCCCCCAACGGCTCCTACATGGCCTCCTTCCCCGAGCAGTTCCCGGCCAAGGTCCGGTACTCCGGCATGGCGATCGGCCTGATGCTCGGCCTGCTGGTCTCCGGATTCACCCCGGCCATCGGCACCGTGATGACCGCGGGGGACAGCTCCAACTGGATGCCTGTCGCCCTCATGTGCGCCGGATTCGCGCTGCTCTCGGCCATCGCCTTCGCCACCGGCCCGGAAACCTACAAGATCCCCACCGCCCAGCTGGGCCTGACCAAGGCGCAGCGCAAGGCGCTGGGAGTCGGCAAATGACCCCGGGAGCCACGCCGATACGCATTGCCCTGCTGGGGGACGACATCGCCACCTCGCTCTCCCCGCGGATCCACCGCGCCGAGGCCGCGGCCCTGGGCCTGGCCGGTTTCGACTACCAGGCGGTGGACCTGGCCGCCGAGGCCGATGCCCATGGCCGGTTGGGGCAGATCATGGGAGGGCTACTCACCTCGGGATATACCGGATTCAACATCACCCACCCGTACAAGCAGTCGATCATCCGGTTCCTGGACGGGCTCTCACCCCAGGCCGAGGCCCTGGGTGCGGTCAACGTGGTGGTGTGCGAGGCCGGGAAACTGATCGGACACAACACCGACCAGAGCGGATTCCTGGCCGCACTGCAGCGCAACCTGCCCGCCGATGCCGAACGCCACGAGGTGGCGCTGTTCGGGGCCGGGGGAGCCGGTAGCGCCGTGGCGCATGCACTGCTCGAATTCGGGGTGCAGGCCCTGCGCATCATTGACACCGACGCGGGCAGGCTCGATTCCCTGGCCAGCCTGTTACGCTCACGGGCAACCGCAGGGGTGCAGGTCGACACCGGCACCCCCGAGCGCGCGACGGACTGGGTTCCGCAGGCGAACGCCGTGGTCAACGCCACCCCGGTGGGAATGGAGCAGATTCCCGGCATTCCGTTGGACCCGACCCTGCTCCGGTCCCACCATTGGGTGGCGGATGTGATCTACCGCCCGGTGGACACCGAGCTGTTGCGGGCCGCAGCGGCCCGGGGGTGCCGCACGGTACAGGGAACGGGAATGTTCATCGAACAGGCCGCGGACACCTTTGCGCTGCTGACCGGGGATGAGCCCAATCGGGAACGGCTGCGCAACGAGCTGTCGCTGGTGCTCGGCGCACCAGTTGGCAGCAGGGAAACCCGCAAGTAATCACCCCTCCCGGTGGGCGGTGTCGTGATGACACCGCCCTGCGGCGATTATGGGATACTGGCAGCACTTTGCCCCTGATGGGTGCAAGGGAATCGTGGAAGGAAAGACTCGTGGCCAACTCGCGCTCCGGGGAATCGGTGGTTGACCGGATCATCAAGCTGCTCAGCGCCTTCGAGCGTAGCAACCCCAAACTGAGCATGAGCGAGCTGGCCCGCCACACCCAACTTCCCACCAGTACCACCCACCGGCTGGCCACCGAGCTGTGGGATGCCGGTTTCCTGGACCGCGACGAGGAGGGACGCTTCGGTATCGGGGTGCGGATGTGGGAACTGGCCGCCCGATCCAACCCTTTGGAGGAGTTCAGGCAGCGCGGACTGCCGGTCCTGGAAGGTATCCAGGAAGCGGTCCGCCAGCACGTTTCACTCTCGGTGCCCAGCTATGAGGATTTCACCGTTCTGTATCTGGAGCGACTGGACAAACACGGTTCGGCGGTCAACCTGGCCGAGGTGGCCGGCCGGCTGGACATGCACACCACTTCCGCGGGCCTGGCAATGCTGGCCTTCGCCCCGCACCGGGTGCGCGAGCAGTTCCTCGATGGCCCCTTGTCCGACACCGCGCCGGGCACCGAGATTCAATCGGCCCGGTTGCGTGCCCAGCTGGCGCAGTACCGTGATCGCGGCTTCGTTCGCCTGGCCGGGGTGCTGGTCAAGGAGAACGTGGCCTACTCGGTGCCGGTCGTGGGACGCGGTTCCGAGGTCCTCGGGGCCATTACCGTGGTCAGCCCGCTCAGCGAGGACAATGCACAACTGGTCATCCCGGTACTCGTGGCGGCCGGACGCTCGCTCTCGCGCTCGATGGGTTCCGAACGGCGGCCCTACGGCGCCCGCAGCTGGCTGGGGCAAGTCCGCTAGCTGCGCGACCCCGCGTTGTGCCCGGCACCAGGGATATGTCCACTGGGTGCAAGCATCAGGGGGACTTATCGCCCTCTTGATTGTGTCTCTTGAAGTGTCCGCCGGGCCCGGCATATCACGATTCGAACGCACTTTCCCGTTGGACGGGAATCTTCACCTGGCCTGTGACCCGGCTTCCTACAGTTGGAACCTGACCGGATGTAACGGCGATCACAGTCGCAGCCTTGGGAACTCATACCCCTGGTCGGCCATCGACCTACCGCTGATCCGACGTCATCCGTCTTCGCACTCCATATCCACTTCTCTGCAGGAGAACCATGTCCAACCAGCTCCATGACCCCACCCCTGTCCATCCGGGTGCCGGCACTGCCGAGGTTCCGGCCGACGGGCCGCAACGCTCACCGCGCAAGGCCGCGCTGGCCTCGTTCCTGGGCTCGACCCTCGAATACTACGACTTCTTCATCTACGGCACCGCCGCGGCCTTGGTCTTCAACAAGCTGTTCTTCCCGGATGCCGACCCGTTGGTGGCACTGATCGGTTCCATGGCCACCTTCGGGGTGGGCTACCTGGCCCGCCCGTTGGGCGGCATTGTGATGAGCCATGTCGGTGACCGCGTGGGCCGCAAGAAGGCGCTGATGATCACCCTGGTCATCATGGGTGTGGCCTCGCTGGGAATCGGACTGCTGCCCACCTACGAGCAGCTGGGCTGGTGGGCCACCGCACTGCTGGTGTTGGGGCGGCTGGCCCAGGGATTCTCGGCAGGTGCCGAAGCCGCCGGGGCCTCGACCCTGACGGTGGAGCACTCCCCGGAAGGCAAGCGCGGGTTCTTCACCTCCTTCGTGATGACCGGATACGCCTCGGGCATGGTGCTCTCCACGATCGTGTTCATCCCGATCGCGGCACTACCCGAGGAAGCGCTGATGAGCTGGGGATGGCGCGTGCCGTTCTGGCTATCGGTCGTGGTGCTGCTCATCGCCTACTGGGTACGTACTCACCTGGACGAGACCCCGGTCTTCGAACAGGAGGTTGTCCAGGAGCAACCCCGGACCAAGCGCCGCACCCCGGCGGCCATCGTGCTCAGCACCCAGTGGCGCGATGTGCTGCGGATCGTGTTCATCACCGTGTACTCGGTCATGCAGACCATTTTCACGGTCTTCGCCCTGGCCTATGCCACCAGCGACGCGGTGGGAATCGAGCGGACCACCATGCTGGTCATCAATGCCACGACCATCGGCCTGTCGATGTTCACCATCCCGTTGGCCGGTGCGCTCTCGGACCGCTTCGGTCGCAAACCGGTGTTGCTCACGGGCATGTTCGGCTGTTCGGTGACCATTGTCGGCTATTTCTGGGCCATCAGCGAACAGAACATCCTGCTGGTGTTCCTCTTCGGGTTCCTGAACATGTCCGTGTTCTATTCGGCCTGGAACGGTGTCTGGACGGTGTTCTTCCCGGAGATGTTCGCCGCCCCGGTCCGCTATTCGGGTATGGCGATCGGCAACCAGTTCGGCTTGATCCTCACCGGCTTCGCGCCCACCGTGGCGACCTTGCTGCTGGGCGAGGGGACCTTCGGCTGGGTTCCGGTGGCGGTCTTCGCCGTCAGCTGCGCCGTGGTTTCGGCGATCGCGGTGATGGGAGCCAAGGAGACGGCCTTCACCCCGATGGACCAGCTGGGCAAGGGCGGCTGGAGCAAGGCTGCGACCAGCGACCGCGGCTAGGCGGCCGTAGGTTGGGCAAACTGCCGGTGATCGGTATCGATGATCACCGGCAGTCGGTGCGTTAACCGCTAAATGACTGGTCAAAACGCGTTCATGAATCATGCTTGCCATTGAATGGGCAAGAGTTACCGTGGCTGTGTTCCAGTTCATACAGTGGAGGAAAGCGAGGCGGAGGATTCTTCCGCATCATCTGCATCCCACGAGTTCCCCGGAGGGCCTGACCATGAACGAATCCACCCGTGTGCTACGCGTCGGTATCGTCGGCTGCGGCAACATCAGCCGCAACCACATCGAGGCGTTCAACGCCATCGCCGGGGCGCACGTCGTGGCCGTCTGCGATGTGGATCTGGCCCGCGCACAGGACACCGCCGGCGCCTGGGATATCGCCCACGCCGTGGACTCCGTTGACCGGCTGCTGGCCCTGGAGCTGGATATCGTCTCGGTCTGCACCCCGCATCCGACCCACGAGGCGGTGGTTATCCAGGCCGCAGCGGCCGGGGTGAATGTCTTGTGCGAGAAGCCGATCGCCGTGGACGTGGCCAGTGCCCAGCGCATGGTGGAGGCCTGCGATGCGGCGGGTGTCAAGTTCTCGGTGCTGTTCCAGCGCCGCTTCTGGCCGGCGGCGCGCGCCCTGCGCGCACTGATCGATGACGGCACCCTGGGCACCCCGGTGCTCGGCCAGGCCTCGGTGTTGCTGCACCGCGCCCCGGAATACTACTCGGCGGATGCCTGGCGCGGCACCTGGTCCACCGACGGCGGCGGGGTGCTGATGACCCAGGCCATCCACTACATCGACCTGCTGCAGTGGTACATGGGCCCGGTGGCCGAAGTCTACGGGGTGATCAACACCTTCAAACACGGGGCGGATATCGAGGTCGAGGACTCGGCGAGCGCACTGCTGAAGTTCACCAGCGGGGCCATGGCCACCCTGAACGCCTCCACCGCGGCCAACCCGGCGCTCGGGGTGCAGATCCGGATCACCGGGCGCACCGGCGCCACCGCCGAACTGAGTGAGTTCCCCGAGGGCAGTGACGGGCGGCTGACCCTGCAGGCCAGCGGCGATACCGTGGAGACCAACCCGGTGCATCCGGCGGGGGTGGCCCCGAATGTGGAGTTGTCCACCATCAACGGGGCGTTGATCCCGCACCACAAGGCGCAGATCGCCCAGTTCGTCCAGGCGGTGCGCGGAAGCGAGCCGGTGGCGGTAACCGGCTCGGATGCCACCAACGCCCTGCGGATCCTGCTGGCGGTGTACGCCTCGGCCCGTAGCGGCCAGCCGGTGCGCTTTGAGCCGTTCCCGGCCGATGTGCCCGTAGCCACCGATGAAGTGATCGCCCGGCTGGACCACGGTCAGCCGGTCGCCTAGCCACCCCTGTCCGTGAGTACCCCCCCGTTCCATCCCTGAAAGGCCATCATGACCGTTTCCTCTCCCGCCATCGGACTGGCCCAGCTCTCGCTGGTGAACACCGCCGCCCCGCAACTGATCCGGATCGCCGCCCAGGCCGGGTTCGATTTCATTGGCGCCCGGGTCCGTCCGGTCACCGCCACCGAACGGGCCTACGATCTGCAGCCCGGTTCGCCGCTGCTGAAGCAAACCCTGCAGGCCGTGGCGGAAACCGGGGTGGGAGTGCGTGATATCGAGTTCCTGCTGATCGACGGGTCCGACCAACGTGACGCCTGGCTGCGGATGATGGAGGCCGGACAGGCGCTGGGGGCCAGCACCCTGACCGTGGCCGCCTCGCTGGCTGATGAAAACCAGTTGGCCGATATCCTCTCGGTCATGACCCGGGACGGCAAGGCCTACGGCATCACCCCGACCCTGGAGGTGATCTCCTACCAGGCGGTCAACTCGTTGCCGCAGGCCGCGGAGCTGGCCCGACGTACCGGCTGCGCGATCGTGGGGGACACCCTGCACCTATCCCGGGTGGGTACAGATACCGGGCAGCTGTCCGAGCATGCCGGGCTGATCCCGCTGCTGCAGTTGTGCGACGGGCCGGTCATCGCCCCGGTCGACAGGGAGGGCCTGGTCGCCGAGTCCCGCAGCGAACGCATGGTCCCCGGCCAGGGCGGGTTCGCCCTGGCGCGGATGGTCGCCGCACTTCCCGAGGGGTTGGCGCTGAGCGTGGAAGCCCCTTCGGATTCGACGGTGGCCAGGATCGGGGACGTGGCTTGGGCCCGGGAGCTGATGGCCGGAGCCCGCGCCGTACTGGCCGAGTCCCGGGCACTGCGCCAGAGCACCGCCGCGGCCGCGGAACACTAGGGAAGGGGAAAGGAAACCATGACACAGCACCATACCTACAGCCAGCAGCGTATCCAGCTCGGCGAGGGCATCTCGATTCCGGCGATCGGGTTGGGCACCTGGCCGCTGACCGGCGAGGACGCCACCGATGCGGTGGCCCGCGGTATCGCCAATGGCTACCGCCATGTGGACACCGCCCACAGCTACGCCAACGAGGCCGCGGTGGGGGACGGGATCGCACGCTCCGGCATCCGCCGTGACCAGTTGTGGGTCACCAGCAAGCTGAGCCTGGAAGGGCACTCGCGGACCAAGGTCAAGGACGCCTATGCAGGGGCCCTGGAACGCATGGGCCTGGACTACCTGGACCTGTTCCTGATCCACTGGCCGAATCCGGAACACGGCCGGTACGTGGACACCTGCCAGGGGCTGGCCGAACTGGTCGCCGACGGTGCGTTGCGTGCCTGGGGCGTGTCCAATTTCAAGCCGGCCCACCTGGACGCGGTCTACGCCGCAGGTCTTCGGCCGAGCGTGAACCAGGTGCAGGTGGACCCCGAGCACCTGCAGAGGGCGCAGCTGGAACACCACCGCACACTGGGCCTGGTGACCGCGGCCTACAGTCCGTTGGGGCGGGCCGGGGATTTCCTGGAGCACCCGGCGATCACCGCCGCCGCTGCGCGCTACGGCAAGAGCCCGGCACAGGTGGTGCTGCGCTGGCATGTTGATTCCGGACGGATCGCGGTGCCGAAGTCGGCCAGCGACACCCGGCAGCGTGAAAACCTGGAGATCTTCGACTTCACGCTCAGCGAGGATGAAATCAGTGCGATCAACGCCCTGGACACCGGGGCCGGCCCACGGCTGGACTCCGACGAATACGGCCACTAGCCACGCGGCCACCAGCTGCCGGGCACATTTTTCTTGAGAAACGGAAGTCATACGATGAACAACCCCCATTCCACTGAATCCGACGTCGATGTCCTGGTTGTCGGCTCCGGCGCCGGCGGGCTGTCCGCCGCTGTCACCGCGGCCCATCATGGGCTGAAGGTGCTGGTCGTGGAAAAGGCCGAGACCTGCGGTGGGGCGACCTCCTGGTCCGGTGGCTGGGCCTGGACCCCGGGCAACCCGCTGGCCAAGGCCGACGGGGTCAACGAGGACCGTGAACTGTTCCGCACCTACCTTCGCGAACGCCTCGGTGAGGACTACAACGAGGACCGGGTGGAGGCCTTCCTGGAAGCGGTACCGCATATGGTCGGCTTCTTCCAGAACCACACCTCCCTGCACTTTGTCCCCGGCGCCAAGATCAACGACATCTACGGCAACACCCCGGGGGCGGGCACCGGGCACCGATCGGTGGGCCCCAAGCCCCTGAACGCACGGCAGGTGCGCCCCGAGGTGCGCGCCAAGATGCGCCACCAGCTCTACGCGACCAGCTTCCTGGGGATGGGCATCATGGCCGGCGAGGACCTGGGCAAGTTCCTCTCCGCTTCCAAGGGATCGGTCACCGGTATCCTGCATGCGGCCAAACGGGTGATCCCGCATGTCTTCGACCTGGCCATCCACCGGCGCAACATGCAGCTGGTCAACGGCACCGCATTGACCGCCCGGCTCATGAAGTCCGCGGACGAGCTGGGCGTGGAAATCCGGGTGAATACCGGGGCGGAGGAACTGCTTACCGATGCCGAAGGCAAGGTCACCGGGGTGAGGCTGCGTGGTCCGCAGGGCCGGTACCCCGTCAATGTGCGCCGCGGAGTGGTGCTGGCCACCGGCGGTTTCCCGCAGAACGTCCAACGCCGTGCCGAGCTGTTCCCCAAGACCCCTACCGGTGCCGAACACTGGTCCCTGGCGCCGGCCGAGTGCAACGGCTCGGGACTGGACATGGCCCAGGCCGTGGGTGCCAGGTTCAACACCGCGGGCGCCTCCCCGGCCGCCTGGTGCCCGGTCTCGCTGATCCGCTACCCGAATGGCGCAACCGGCACCTTCCCGCACATCATGGACCGGGCCAAGCCCGGCAGCATCGGTGTGCTGGCCAACGGCAAGCGGTTCGTGAACGAGGCCAACGGCTACTACGACTACGTGGATGCGATGATCAAGGCCACCGACGAAGGGGCGGAAGTCACCTCCTGGCAGATCGCCGACTCCCGTTTCGTGCGCCGCTACCCGCTGGGTATGGCCAAGCCGCTTCCGGTGCCGTTGACCCCGTACCTGCGCAACGGCTACCTGGTCAAGGGCCGGACCCTGGCCGAGCTGGCGGAAAAGTGCGGTATCGAACCGGCCAACCTGGAAGCGACCGTCGCCGAATTCAACGCCAACGCCCGCCGGGGTGTCGATCCGCACTTCGGCCGCGGTGAAACCCCCTTCAACCGCTACGGCGGGGACGCGGCCGTGGGTCCGAACCCGTCGCTGGCCCCCCTGGACAAGGGCCCGTTCTACGCGGTCAAGGTGGTTCCCGGCTCCTTCGGCACCTTCGCCGGTATCGACGTGGACGCCAAGTCCCGGGTGCTGAACGAGGACGGACGGGCAATCAAGGGACTCTACGCGGTGGGTAACGACCAGGCCAACGTCATGGGCGGGCACTACCCGGCCGGCGGCATCAACCTCGGACCGGCGTTGACCTTCGGCTACGTCGCGGCCCGCGACCTGGCCGGTGCCACCGGCTACGAGGACGAGCCCGTTTCCAGCAGCACGGCCGGGCGCTGACCCGGCACCATCCCGCAATACCCAGCAGAAGCCGCGAATACAGAAGCCAGAGGGAACAAGACCATGAATACCTATGCCATCACCTACACCTACTGCGAGACCACCGCCGCCGGACGCGACGAGGTCCGCCCGGTCCACGTCGAGTTCCTCCAGGAGCGTTTCGAGGCCGGGGAGCTGCTGATCAGCGGGCCGGTCGATTCGGGAGCCGGCGCCCTGCTGGTGGTCGCCGCCGACAGCGAAGCCGCGGCCCTGGAAATGATGGACCAGGACCCGTTCGCGAAGGCCGGGCTGATCAGCCAACGTGACATCCGCCGCTGGGATGTCTTCTTCGGCAAGGACAAGCTCTAGGCCCGCGCCGAAAGCACCCTGGAGGAGAACCATGCTCAGCGCCCATACCGTCTCACGCCGCACCATCGAATTCCGTGACTCGCCGGCCCCGGAGCAGAGTCCGGGCCACGCCCTGGTCAAGGTCCACCATGTCGCCTTGTGCGGCACCGACCTGCATATCTGGGATGACGACTATCCCACCGACCTGCCGCTGGTGCAGGGCCACGAATTCGTGGGCACCATTGAGGCGATCGACCCCGAAGCCGGCAGCGCCCTGCGGGTGGGTACCGCCGTCGCGGTCAGCCCGATGGTCTATTGCGGCGACTGCGGCCCCTGCCGGGCGGGGCGCTACAACGTGTGCGAATCGATCTCCTGCCTCGGCTGCTACGAGGACGGGGCGCTGACCGAGATCATCAGCCTGCCGGTGGACAAACTCGTCCCGTTGCCGGAGGGAATGCCGCTGCGCCTGGCGGCCCTGGGCGAACCGGGATCGATCGCCATGCAGGCGGTCAACCGGGGTACCCCGGTCGCCGGAGAAACCGCACTGGTGCTCGGCTGCGGACCCATCGGCCTGCTGTCCATCCTGTTCCTGGTCGAACGCGGGGTCAGGGTGCTGGCCGCCGATCTGGATGAATCCCGTCTGGAGCTGGCCCGCGCCTTCGGAGCGGTCGCCACCCTGCAGGCCGGGACGAACCCGTTCCCGGATCGCCGGGGGCAGGCATTGCTCGAGGAATCCTGCCAGATGTCCGGGCCGAGCCTCGTCATCGAGGCCACCGGCGCCGCAGCCAGTTTCGAGAACGCCGTCCGGCTGGCCGCCCCGACCGCCCGCATCGTGCAGGTGGGGATCTCGGTGGCCACCGCCAGCCTGTCCATGCGCGATATCCCGTTCAAGGAGCTGGACATCCGCGGCAGCCGTAATTCATTGAACCTGATCCCCGAGGCCCTGGACGTACTCAATCGCCACCACGAGTTGGCCTACCGGTTAATAACCCACAGCTTCGGGCTCAACCAGTTGCCCCAGGCCTTTGAAACCATGGCCGACCGCACCGCCCAGGTCGGCAAGATCCTCATCGACATGCCCGCCAGCGTCGTGGCGGACTAACCCGGCGCGCGGCGCCCAGAAACAAAGGTGTTTTTCCTTGAGTACTCCCCAACCGCTGGTGCGCAGCAACCCGGCAGAACTTGACTGCTCCTATGACGTGGTGGTCGTCGGTTCCGGCGCGGCCGGACTGACCGCCGCCGTCCGTGCCGCCCACGACGGGCTGAAGGTCGCGGTCATCGAAAAGGCCGCGCTGCTCGGCGGCACCACCGCCGCCGGGGGCGGGGTCATCTGGGCTCCGGACAACCACCTGGGCAAGGCCGCCGGTTTTGCCGACTCCGCGCAGGCCGGCGAGCGCTACCTGCAGGCCGCGGCCGGGCATGCGGTCGGCGCCGGGGATATCGTCTGGTACGTGCGCACCGCCAGTGAAGCGGTCCGCTTCCTGGATGGGCACACCCGTGTGCAGCTGGTGGCGCTGGGGCGCCCGGACTACCACATGGAATGGCCCGGTGCCGCCCACGGCGGCCGCAGCCTGGACAATGCGCCCTTCGAGGCAGCGGACTACCCGGGACTGGTCGAGCTGTTGCGCCCGGCCACCTACTTCCCGCTGCTGTCCATGATCGAGCGTGACAACCTCAATGGCCGCGCCCCGGATCCGCAGCTGCTGGCCGAGCGTGCCGCCACCGGGGTGCGCACCATGGGTGGGGCATTGGCCGGTTCGCTGGCGGCCAGTGCCCTGGACCTGGGGGTCGTACTGGCGGTGAACTGCCCGCTACGCGCACTGGAACGCGGTGCGACCGGCTGGGAGCTGGTGGTCGGCGAGCGGATCCGGATCTCGGCCCGGGCCGTGGTCTTGGCCTCCGGCGGTTTCGAATTCAACGAGCGGTTACGCCGGGCCTTCCTGCCCTTGGATGTCACCCCGATCGGTGCGCCCTCCAATGAGGGCGACGGGTTGGAATTGGCCCTGGGTGCCGGGGCCGCCATCACCGACATGACCGCCCTGTGGGGTGTGCCGGTGATCACCGCCGCGGGGGCCGAATACGACGGCAGGCCCACCGGGCGGATGGGCAACGTGGAGATGACCCTGCCAGGCTCGATCACCGTGAACAGTGCCGGCCGGCGCTTTGTGAACGAGGCGCTGAACTACCACGACATCTCGAGGGTCTTTGCCAATATCGACCCGCACACCGGACGGGCGCAGAACAACCCGGCCTGGCTGGTCTTCGACACCGGCTACCTGTCCCGGTACCCGGTGGCCGGCTCCACCGTGGGCGAAGCCGCCGGGTGGATGCTGCAGGATCAAACGCTGGCAGGTTTGGCGCAGCAGGCCGGAATCGATCCGGTGGCCCTGGTCGAGACGGTGGCCCGCTTCAACGTCGATGCCAAGACCGGGGTGGATACCGCATTCGGTCGCGGGTCCACCGAGCAGGACCGCCATCTGGGGGACGCCGGGAACCTGCCCAACCCGTGCCTGGCCGCGCTGGACACCGGCCCGTACTATGCGGTGCCGTTACATGCCGGGATGCTGGGCACCAGCGGGGGACTGCTGACCAACCACGAGGGGCAGGTGCTGGATTTCAGGCACCAGCCGCTGCCGGGGCTCTACGCCGCAGGCAATGTCTCGGCCAGTGTCTTCCGCAACACCTACCCGGGCGGTGGTGCCACGCTGGGCTCGGGTGTGACCCGTGCCTTCGCGGTGGGCCGCCACCTGGGCCGGCAACTGGCTGCCGACCAGCAGGAACCCGCATTGAGATCAGCCACATCCTAATCACCCCCGGAATTGGTCTGAATCCGAATTCCATATTGCTACGTCCCGGTAACCAATAGTTGACCTGTTGGTTACCGGGACGTGGTAGTTTATTGGCCGTTTCGCCCCAGTGTGACCCACTCGACCGCCTTGGTGTTGCAGCTCACAGCCGCTATCATTTTTATTGTGCGGATTACGTACCAGCGTACGCATACCGCACACTATCAATCTTTATTCATCGGAGGGTTCCCATGGCGACCGACATCCAACACCTCACTGCCAGTGCAGTGGAAAGCGAAGCCACGCGCGTTCATCGCACGAAGCGGGCCAAGAAGGCCGCGCTGGCCGCATTCCTCGGCGGGATGCTGGAGTACTACGACTTCTTCATCTACGCCACTGCGGCATCGCTGATCTTCTCGCATATCTTCTTCCCGGCAGGGAATCCCACCGTCACCCTGATGGCCTCCTTCGCCACGTTCGGCGTGGCCTATGTGGCCCGTCCCTTCGGCGCCATCGTCTTCGGGCATCTGGGGGACCGGATGGGGCGGAAGAACACCCTGGTGTTGACCCTGATGCTGATGGGCGGGGCCACCTTCATCATCGGACTGTTGCCGACCTTTGAGCAGGTCGGTTACCTGGCTCCGGCACTGCTGGTGGTCATGCGCCTGCTGCAGGGCCTGTCGGCCGGTGCGGAAACCGCAGGGTCCTCGACCCTGACCATGGAGGAATCACCGGTCGGTCGCCGCGGATTCTTCCCCTCCTTCGCCATGAGCGGTATTTCGGCAGGTATCGTGCTGGCTTCGCTGGCCTTTATGCCGGTGGCGGCCATGGATGAAGCGGCACGCTTCTCCTGGGGTTGGCGTATCCCGTTCCTGCTGTCCATCGTGGTGATGGTCGTGGCCATGCTGGTGCGCCGCTCGCTTGAGGAGCCCGAGGTGTTCCAGGAAGAGGTCAAGGCCCAGTCTTCCGAGCAGAAGGAGAAAATGCCGTTCCTGCTGATGCTGCGCACCCACCCGGCACAGTTCTTCCAGATCTCGCTGATGTCCTTCCAGTGCGTGACCAATACACTGATGCAGGCCTTTGGTCTGGCATACGCGGTCAGCGTGGGGATCCCGGCGGCCACCATGCTGGTGGTCAGCATCGTGGGCAACGTGATCGCGATCTTCTCCCAGCCTGCCAGTGCCTGGCTCTCGGACCGTTTCGGACGCCGACCCATCTTCCTAGGCGGGGTGATGGCCTCGGGCCTGCTGATCTGGGTCTACTTCTGGGCGATTTCCACCTCCAATATCGGCCTGATCTTCGTGGCCAGCATCGCGATCACCGCAGGTAGCTACGCCGTCTCCAACGCGATCTACCCGGCCTGGTTCTCCGAACTGTTCAACGTGAAGGTGCGCTACTCGGGAGTGGCCATCGGGTTGCAGGTGGGTATCCTGTGCGCCGGCTTCACCCCGATGCTGGCCACCGCGTTGGTGGGTGCCGATCCGGGCAACTACGGACCGGCCGCCTGGATCGTCGCCGGATCCTCGATCGTCGCCGCGATCGGTGCGATCTGGGCCCGGGAAACCTTCCGCACCCCGTTGGAAGAGCTGGGCAACCCCGTGGACTAACCCTCCCTCCGACGCTCACCACAGCGGCCCGGAACCGACATCACGTCGGTTCCGGGCCGCTGTGGTGTTAACCGGTAACGGCGCGATAACACCTTGGTAATACCGCAGCGCCTACCCTGTGCCCAGCGCCAGCAGCGAAACCCGGGAGGACGCCATGCCCACTGACCCGCACCCAGGCTCCGACGGCTACCAGATGCCCGACGCGCACGAGGGGCAGATGCCGGCTTCCGGGCAGCACGGCCCGGCCGATGAGCCGATTCCCGAGCCGGAAACCGACGTCGACCCGGCCAGCGGCATGCCCCGTGCCGTGGTGCCCCCGGCCGGCCCGGGAGTATCCGAGGCCGAAACGCTCCAGCCGCCGGTGCGTCGGCGCTGCGCCACCACCGAGGTCGACGCGCGGCTGGCGGCCACGGTCCCCGAATACGCCGCGGCCCGTACCCTCATCGAACGCCACGCCGCGGCGTTCCTGCTCACCGAGATGGCCACCGAGCGCGCCGGGATCACGCTGATCCCGGTGGTGGTGCACGTGGTGCATAACACCGCGGCGCAAAACGTCTCCCGTGAACAGATCGATAGCCAGCTCGAGGTGCTCAACCGCGATTTCAGGCGCACCAACCCGGACGCGGACAACACCCCGGCCCCGTTCCTTCCACTGGCCGGTGATGCGCGCATCCGCTTCCAGTTGGCCACCGTGGACCCGCAGGGCAACCCCACCGACGGCATCACCCGCACCCACACCAGCCAGCCCGCTTTCTCCTCCAACGACGCGATGAAGTTCACCGCCCAGGGCGGGCACGATGCCTGGCCGGCCAACCGCTACCTGAACATCTGGGTCTGCCAGCTCTCCGGCGGACTGCTGGGCTACGCCCAGTTTCCCGGCGGGCCGGCCGCCACCGACGGGGTGGTCATCCTGCACTCGGGCTTCGGCACCACCGGGACCGCTGCCGCCCCGTTTAACCTCGGACGGACCACCACCCATGAAATCGGCCACTGGCTGAACCTGCGGCACATCTGGGGTGATGTCATCGGCTGCACCGGAAGCGACAATGTGGATGACACCCCGCAGCACAAGGAACCGAACTACGGGGTGCCCACCTACCCCCACCTGTCCTGCACCAGCACACCTCCCGGGGACATGTTCATGAACTACATGGACTACGTCGATGACGCGGCCATGGTGATGTTCAGCGCCGGACAGGTCGCCCGCATGCGCGCCTGCCTGGACGGGCCACGCAACGGCTTTGGCACGGTCGAGGAATCCGCCACCGGGCACCAGGGCTCCGGGCCGGTGGCCAGCTGGGAGGCGAACCGGCTGGACGTGTTCGTCACCGGCACCACCCGGGGCCTGCACCACAAGTACTTCGATGGCACAGAGTGGCAGCCGAGCCTGACCAGTTTCGACTTCCAGGGCGGGATCTGCACCTCGGTGCCCCAGGTGGTCAGCTGGGAGGAGAACAGGCTGGATGTGTTCGTCACCGGCACCGACAGCGCGCTCTACCACAAGTGGTTTGACGGCTCCGCCTGGGGGCCGGCACCCACCGAATTCGAGAACCTGGGCGGGATCATCGTCGGGGACCCCAAGGCGGTGTCCTGGGGGCCAAACCGGTTGGATGTGTTCGTCATCGGCACCGACCGGGCCCTGTACCACAAATGGTGGGATGGACACTCCTGGGGTCCCTCGACCACCGGCTACGAACGCCAGGGCGGGGTCATCCTCGGCCAGCCCGAAGCGGTGTCCTGGGGGTCGAACCGGTTGGATGTGTTTGTCATTGGCACCGACCGGGCGCTGTACCACAAATGGTGGGATGGACACTCTTGGGGTCCCTCGCTGGATGGCTATGAGCGGCTGGGCGGGGTCTGCATCAGCGATGCCCGGGCGGTGTCCTGGGGTGAGAACCGGTTGGACGTGTTCGTGATCGGCACCGATAGCGCGCTGTACCACAAGTGGTGGGACGGTAACGCCTGGGGTCCGTCGGTGACCGGGTTCGAGCGGCTGGGCGGGGTCTGCGTCGGTTCCATCGAAGCGGTCAGCTGGACAGGGAACCGGCTGGATGTGTTCGTGATCGGCACCGATAGCGCGCTATACCACAAGTGGTGGGACGGTAACTCCTGGGGTCCGTCGGTCACCGGGTTCGAGCGGCTGGGCGGGGTCTGCACCTCCCCGGCCCGGGCCGTGGCCTGGGGACCGGACCGTCTGGACGTGTTTGTCACCGGCACCAACGGGGCACTATTCCACAAGTGGTGGGACGGGCACGCGTGGGGACCCTCGGTCACCGGGTTCGAGACCCTGGGCGGGGTTATCACCGACTTCTAGCCGACCGGCTTACGGTGGCGGCCGGACTCCGGCGGCCACTACCATGGGGCATACGCCTGGAACAGCGAGGGGGGACAGGTCATGGGCACAGCGGCACCGGCACCCGGGCTGTGGGTGCACTCCTTCGAGGAGGACCGTGGGGACCAAGAGGTTTACCGGCCTGAAAGTCATGTGCTGCCGCCCACCCGCGGACGCCGGCGGATGTTGCAGGTGCTGGATGACGGGAGCATCCGGGAAATGGGCCCGGGACCGGATGACCGGCCACACCCCACCGGCACCGTCCTGAAGCCCGCCGGCATGAACCGCTACACGGCGCAGGTACCCGGTGAGCCCGGTCCGGAAAGTTCGGGCTTGGTGGTCCTCACGGCCAGCGACACGATACTGAGGGTTGCACGATCATGAACGGTCGATACCTGTTACTGGACTTGGTGCGCACCGACGCGCCCGAAGGGGCGCAATCCACAGTGCTGGGCACACACACCCTGTGGTGGTTTGATGGGCAGTCCACCCGGATGCCACGCACCGCTGGGGATCCGGGCTTCTGCGCGGCACCTGCGGGCAGTGATCACTGGCAGCAGGTGTCCGGGCGACTCTACCTTGTGGTGCAGGCCGGCACGAGTTTTCTCACCGACTTCCCGCAGGTGCCGGTGGTGCTCGATGCCGGGCGGCAGCTGGTAGTGGATCTGGATGGCCCGACCGAGGAGCAGGTGCTCGAGCGCGTCGCGGCTAATCCGGCCTGCTATGGGGCGGTGCCGCTACCGGCCGGGGGAGCGGTACGCAAGGTACTTCCCCCGAAGGCACGGCGCGGCGGGTTGCCCGAGCTGGTCGAGGAGCTTGCCGCCACGGTGGATGTCTCCCGGCTCCGCGCAGACGTGGAATACCTCTCAAGCCTCTATACCCGGTTATCGGTGCACCCGGGATACCAGACGGCCGCGGCCTGGGCAGCCCGGAAACTGCGTAGCGCCGGGTACCGGGTCAGCACCCCGCTGATCACCGTCGGTTCCGGGCGCAGCGCGAATGTGGTCGCCGAGAAACCCGGCAGCGGCCCCGATGCGAAGCTGGTGTATGTCACCGCCCACCTTGATTCGGTTAACCATCGCGACGGCAGCGCCGCCCCCGCCCCGGGAGCCGACGATAATGCCAGCGGCAGTGCCGGGGTGCTGGAGATCGCCCGGCTGCTGGCCGGGAAGGACAACAAGCACGATCTGCGTCTGGTGCTGTTTGGTGGCGAGGAACAGGGGCTGCATGGCAGTACCCAGCTGGTGGCCGCACTGCCAACGGCAGACCGGGACCGGATTGCCGGGGTGATCAACATGGACATGATCGGCAGTAGGAACGGTGACGGGCCGGCCTCGGTCATGCTCGAAGGCGGGCAGGTCTCGGTACCGGTGATGAATCTGCTGGCCGACTGTGCCCACCAGCACACCGACCTGGAGGTCGAAACCTCACTGAACCCCTACGCCAGCGACCACGTACCCTTCATCAACGCCGGGCTGCCCGCAGTGCTCACCATCGAGGGTGCGGATTCCTCCAACCATGCGATCCACACCGGCAACGACACGGCGGAAAAAATCGACGAAGGGCTGATGCGCGATATCGTGGCGATGAACGTGGTCGCCACCGCCCACCTGTGCGGCATCATCGGAGAGCCTCCGGAAGGCAAGCCGCGCCGCGGCCAGGGCTCATCCCCGGTGATAGCCCGCGGGCCGGGCGTGCTGGATGTCTTCGGGGCTGGGTAGGGGCCACATATCTGTCCCTGATTTGGGGTTACCCACAGGCGTGGGGAGCATGCTGCATCCAGGGCCTTGGCGGGGTAACTCCTATGGGCGCGAGCCGGAAGTCTCACTGCATTCCGGGTCTTCCTCTTCAGGCTACTCGCCCAAACTGTCGGCCGCTCTGACTACTGTCACTAGTGAATCGAATACATATTCGAATAGAATCAATGGTGCAGTAGTTAGGAGTCGAATGTGGGCACGTTCACCGAGGGGATTGAGGTCACCTGCACCCCTGCCGGGGTGCCGTTGCGCGTGCAGTGGAAGGGACGCGAGTACCGCCTGGTTGCCGAGCCCCACCGCTGGTTCGAGCGCCGCAGATGGTGGAACGAGGGGTTGCGGGTTCCCCGCGGCGCCGGGGCCGGCCTGGTTGACTATGAGATCTGGCGATTGCAGATCGCGCCGGGGGTGGCGCGTAGTGAGGGGCGCACCATCGATGTCAGCTTCGATCCGCAATCCACCCGCTGGAGGCTGATCAGGGTGCACCATGAGCTCCCGTTGAGTGCCTGAGTAGTCCGCATGCTTAATCTTCGAAACTTTGTTCTAATGGTGTTCTGGAAAGTTTCGAAGGATTTGGCAGCCATGAGTTTCACCCACCTGAACGTCAGCTCGGCATACAGTGCCCACTATGGGGTTGATACCCCGGAGCAGCTTGCCGCCCGGGCGAAGGCCGACGGTGCCAGCGCAGTGGGGCTCAGTGACCGTGACGGGCTGTATGGGGCGGTCAAGCATGTGGGGGCCTGCATAAAGGAAGGGCTGGCGCCGATCCTCGGGGTCAACCTGATGGTGCTGGACCGGAACGGGGGCAATCTCGGGCGGATCATCCTGTTGGCCCGCGGGCATGCCCAAGGCTCCGGGTATGCCGCACTCTGCCGGGCGGTCAGCGCGGCCCATAGCCAGCGCAAGGCCGTGGGGCTAAGCTACCCGCAACTGCGCAAGCACTTGGCTGGCGGCCAGCTGATGCTGCTGGTGGGGCCCGAATCCGAGGTGGGGCGCTCCATCGAGGCCCGCAACTACGGTAAGGCCCGGGAACAGCTGCTGCACTGGCGGAAGCTGGCCGGGCGGATGCTCCGTGTGGAAATCACCACCCATCTTTCCGCCGAAGGTTCCCGGTATTGCCTGGGGCACGCCAGCAAGTTCCTGCGCCTGGCCCACGAACTGCGGATCGAGGCCGTCCTGAGCAACGCCGTGCGCTATGCCGGACCGGACGGGGCGGTCACCGCCGACATCCTGGATTCGGCCCGGGTACTGCATAGCCTCGACGCGCTCGCCGAACTGCAACCCACCGGCCAGGGGTGGCTCAAGTCCCCAGGGGACATGCATCGACTAGCCGGGGATATCGGACGGGTGACCGAACGCGGCTGGGGGATCGGGCTGCTGCGCGCCACCGAGCAGCTTGCCAGCTGGGCGGTACTTGACCCGTACGCCGATCTGGGATGGAAACAGCCGGTGATCCCCGAGCACCGTATTATCGGCATCCGCGGTAGCGCCCAGCACCAACTGGCCCAGCGGGTCCAGGATGCGGTACCCCGGTTACTGCCCCACGCCGATATGGACCAGGTTCACACCCAGCTCCAACGGGAACTGGGAATCATCGAAGGACTGGACTTCGCCGGCTACTTCCTCACCGTGGCGGAGACCGTCCGGCTGATCACCGAGATGGGGGTGCGGGTCTCCGCCCGCGGCTCCGGGGCCTCCTCGTTGGTGAACTTCCTGCTGGGAATCAGCCACGTCAATCCGCTGGAACACGATCTGGTCTTCGAGCGGTTCCTCTCCGATACCCGCACCACCCTGCCCGATATTGATATCGACGTGGAATCGGCGCGCAGGCACGAGATCTACCACAAGATCTTCGACACCTTCGGCAGCGAACGCGTGAGCCTGATGAGCATGCAAAACGCCTACCGTGCCCGGGGTGCGGTGCGTGATGCCGGGGCGGCACTGGGGATCGAACAGGAGCAGGTGGACGAGATCGCCAAGCAGCTCTGGCGGTTTCCCGCCTCATCCTTCCGTGAGGCACTGGGCGAAAAGCCCGAGTTGGCGCTGCTGGCCGGACGCATCAACGGCAATATCCAGCTGGATCAGCTGGTGGATGTCACCGAACGGCTGGACCGGCTGCCACGGCACATCTCCATGCACCCCTGCGGGGTGATCCTCTCCGACGCCAGCTTGCTGGATCGCACCCCGGTCCAGCCCTCCGGCATCGGGCTGCAGATGAGCCAATTCGACAAGCACGATATGGACCTGATGGGCCTGATCAAGCTCGATGTGCTCGGGGTGCGTATGCAATCGGCCATCGCCTACACCCTGGAGGAAATCAAGCGCCTCCACCCGAACAAACAGGCCGTGGCCCGGGCCGGCGGGCACCGGGATGATAGCTACATCGAACAGGACGGGCATATCGACTTCACCAAGGTGCCGCTGGATGACCAGATCACCTTTGAACTGATCCGCTCCACCCACACCCTGGGCTGCTTCCAGATCGAATCCCCGGGCCAACGCGAACTGATCGGCAAACTCGCCCCCGCCGAATTCAACGACCTGATCATCGATATCTCGCTGTTCAGGCCAGGGCCCATGCAGTCCAATATGGTCAAACCCTATCTGGAGCACCGCCACGGTTTCGCCCCGGCCCAATACCTGCACCCGGATCTGGTGCCCGCGCTCGCCGAAACCCATGGGGTGACCGTTTTCCATGAGCAGGTGCTGCGGATCCTGGATGTGATGACCGGTTGCGGGCTGGGCATGGCCGATGTGTACCGGCGGCACCTGGGTAACCCGCGCCGCGAACCGGAGGTGGAATCCATATTCCGTACCAAAGCCACCGGAAAGGGATACGGCCAGGAGGTCATCGACAAGGTCTGGCAGGTGCTGGCCGGGTTCGGCTCCTTCGGCTTCTGCAAGGCCCACGGGGCGGCGTTTGCCGTGCCCACCTACCATTCGGCCTGGCTGAAGGCCCACCATCCCGAAGCCTTCCTGGCCGGGATCTGGGAGCACGACCCGGGCATGTACCCCAAACGGTTGCTGGTCTCCGAGGCGCGGCGGATGAACATCCCGATCCTGCCGCTGGATGTGAACCGTTCCACCGGCCATTACCGGGTCGAACGTATTTTCGAACCCAGTGCCCGCCAGGCCCCCGTGGTCCCGCGCGCTGCCGGCACCGTGCGTCCGGGACAATACGGGGTGCGGCTGGCCTTCCGTGATATCCACCAGATGAGCGAACGGGAGGTGCAACGGCTGGTCGCCGGGCAACCCTATGATTCGTTGGCCGATGTGCGCCACCGCGCGGGACTCTCGCGACGCACCTACCAGAACCTGGCCGCGTTGGGGGTCTTCGATTCGTTGCTCTCCGGCACCACCCGCGCGGATACCATCGCCCATACCCAGTCCATGGCCCATGCCAGCCTGCCGGCCAAATACCGTCCCGGTCCCGGCCAGCTGGCCTTGCCCCTGGGGAACCTGGAGACCATCAAGGCCAGCGGCACCGAACTGACTCCCAGCCAGAAGGTACGCACCGAGTTGGATCTGATGCACCTGGACGTGAGCGAGCACCTGATCGAGTCCTACAACCAGGCATTACGGCATCTGCCGATGACCCGTGCGGTCCAGCTGCTGAACCTGCGTAACGGCAGTGAAGTGCTGGTTGCCGGGGTACGTATCGCCACCCAGACCCCGCCCATGCGTGGCGGCAAGCGCGTGGTGTTCATCTCGGTGGATGACGGCACCGGCTGTATTGATGCGACCTTCTTCGATGATGTGCAGCAACGGACCGGGCCGTTGCTTTTCAGTACCCGGATGCTGCTGATCCACGGCACCACCCGACGCACCGGCCCGCGGGGGATCTCCCTGCAGGCGTTGAACGCCTGGGACCTGCACCAACCCGAAACCTGGCCAGCCTCAGGTTACCTGGACGATCCGCTACGGCCCCGGGCCCGGGGGATGCGCAAGGCCGAGGCGATCACCGAAACCGTGGGACAACTGGCCCAACGCATGGAGGCCGAAGGGCTGGACCAACGAGGTGCCTGAGAAACATCAACGCCCGGTGCTCACTGCAGGGGGCGGTGAAGCCCACGCTTAGCCATCGTGGATGAGTTCGAGGATCTCCTGGGCGCTTTCCTCCGAACCGAAGGACATTTGGACACGGTTTTCCTTGATGACATCCATGACCACGACCGATGCCCGGATTTCGTCACCGACCTTGATCGCCAGACGCGACGAATCCCCAGATTCTACGGCCTGGGAGGACAGATCCTGCAGGATTCGCCCACCATCCTCGGTAAATATCACTTCAATCGTTGCTGTTCCCTGTCCTTCAGCAACTGTGGCATCCCTGACGCCGGCCTGTTCGAAGCTAGGTGGCAACACCAGATGCTCACCGTTGACCGGGACGCACTCCGGTGCCGACCCGTCCGCGCACGTCTCGGCCACGGCGAGCTCGAGCACCCCGGCACTGCCCGTACCCGTGGCATCAACCCCGGATGCGGAACATGAACTGAGCCCTACCATGAGCAGGGCGAGCACAGGGAGCCCGCTGAATCGTACGGTCATGGTGCGCCTACCTAGGATTTAGCCAATGGATGGAAAGAAGACTATTGTGCCCAACCCCAGGGCAACGGGACGAAACAGGCCAGTGGCCACCGGTTTCATGTCGCGCAACCAAGGACCATGCAGGGGACAGCTACCAAGGACCTGCGAATTCGAACCACCGCATGGAGATTGCCGTTGCCGCTGGGCACCTCACCGCACCCTAACTGGGATGGAGAAGGGAAGTCAGACCGAGCTGACCCGGCCATCGGCCTCGATCACGAACGTCGGGTTGTGCACGAAATCCCAGCGGAACCCGTCCGGGTCGGCCACACAGGCGCTCATCCCACCCCACGGTTGCTTCGTCGGGGGAGTGACGGATACGGCACCGGCTTCCAACGCCCGCCGGTAATGCACCTCCACCTCGGAATCATCACGGACATTGTGTCCCAGGGAAATGGGCGGAGCGAGATGCGAATGCCCGACCTCGCCGTACTCCTGGGGCATCTGCTCCACATTCCACAAGGCCAGCATCAGCCCATGCCCGGCCCGGACAAAAGCGATCTGCGGGTGGGCCGGCTGGACCAGTTCGAAACCCATGCCCTCGGTGTAGAACTTCAGGGAAACGCCCACATCACGCACACCGAGGGTAATCGCGCTGATGGTCGGCGGGGCTGGTTTGCTCATATCTCCACCCTAGGTAACTGTCATGCCCAGTGGAAGAGGGAAACCGCCCGGTGATGCCCGCCCCGGCCAAGGAAGCGGCAAACGGAACCACCGGTGCTAGGCCGACCACCTGGTAGTGGCACGTTCAGCCTCGGCCAGGACCTGGCCATACTCCCCGTCGTTCAAACGCTGCAGGGGTGTCCGACCGGAGGGATCATCCTGTTGCGGGGTGCACAACCACTGGGCAATGGTGAACGGGTCGACCGCGGTACGCAGCACCCGGACCACGGCGAGTACCTCTTCGCGGACCGTCCGGCCCTTGAACTGGAATACCGGGAACAGGTATTCGTCCCCGACCTGCAAGGCCAGCACCTGGCCAGCCGTGACCTGCTTGCCCAGCTCCTGACGGGATATGGACCACAGCGACTCCAGCGCCTGGGCGTGGTACATCGGACCAACCAGTTGGCCAAAGGAACCCGTAGCCGCGACCAGCAACCCGGCCATCGACTTGCCCAACCCCACCGGGTCGTCAATCGAGACCAGCTGCTCATCGGACAAGGCATCCAAACCGTGAACCAGTTCCCGCAGGATTGCCTCACGCTTCCGCACGGCCAACGCATGCTCCAAGGCGTCCCCCATGATGGCACCTCCTGATCCCTTGACCGCCTGTGAGCTCATTATCGACCTCGGCGCAAGCACCCACAAGGACACTGGGTGGATCTGCATCCAGATCCACCTACAGATAGATCCACTGGCCCTGCGGTTCAAGCCGGCGTTCACGCAGTTGGCCGGTATCCCAGCCGCTGGCAGGACCTCGGGCGGAATTGCGGCCCGCGCTCGCCGTGGCGGCGGGAGCCGCCGTCGATTCGCTCCACAGTGCAGGGCCGGGAATGGAACGGATTTGCCGACTGGTCCACCCGGCCAGGGTCGCCAGGGTGGAGAGGAGGGCGAAGAACACCAGGGTCGGGGCCATCCCGGCCAGTTCCACGCCGATACCGGCGACAACCAGCCCCACCGGCATGGCCACCATGGCCATGAACATCATTACCGAGTTGGCACGTCCGACCATATCCCGCGGCACAATGGCCATGAAATACCCGCCCACCGCGGCGTTCAGGGCCGGAACACTGGCGAACGCGGCAGCCAGTATCAACCCCAGCCACCAGAGCTCGCCGTTGACGGCCAGCAGCAACATGGACAGGCTGAGGGTGCTCAGGCCCAGGCAGGCCAGGATCCCGGTGGCTACCCGATCGATCAGCCAGGTGGCCGCCAACGAACCGAGCAGCAGACCGACGCCCATACAGGCGCTGACCAAACCGATGCTGAAGGTACTCTCGCCGCGGTAGCGCAAACCGTAAACCAGGGTGGTCACCGCACCGTTGACGCCCAGGTTGACGGCCACCATGACCCAGAGGATCATGCGCAATTGCGGGCGGGAGAAACACCAGCGAAGCCCCGAGAGGATCCCCTGCGCGCTGGGCTGGTGCTGCGGATCGGCGGCCGCGGTGCGCTCGGCCCGGGCCATGGCCGGGGCCAGCGTGCGGCCGAAGATGGCAGATAGCAGCTGGAACACGGCGACGAAGGCCAGGGTGGGCGCGGCCCCCAATCCCAGCAGCAGACCACCCAGGGGTGCGCCGCCCAGGCTGAGCACCGCATCGCGGCCCTGGTTCGCGGCCATGGCCCGTCCCAGCTGCTTCGAATGCACAACATCCTTCAGGGCGGCATCGGTGGCGCTGGAGAACAAGCCGCCGCGCAGCTCCAGCAGCACGTGCCCGATGCACAATACGGCCGCGCCCAGGGTTCCGATCCAGGAAATCAGGGCCAGGGTGCCGGTCAGTACCGCTCCCAGCGTCCCGCCCAGCACCATCAGCCGGGATCGGTTGGTCCGGTCGGCCAAGGAACCGCCGGAAAGCGTCAGCCCGATGCGGGCAGTACTACCTACCGCGGCCAGCAGGCCGGCCTGGGCCGGGGAACCGGTCAAGGCCAGCAGCAACAGTGGGATCGCGAAACTGTAGATCGAGCCGGCCAGCAATGCCGAGGTATCGGCGCACCACCAATTGCGGTAGTCGCGCTGGTGGCGCAGGGCGGGCAGCTGCAGCACCTGGGCGCTGCTGTCCGCGTGGGGCAGGACGGGAGCTGGGGACGAGGTCATGGTTCAAGAGTAGACCCGCAACTAAACTTGCGCAATAGAATTTGCGCAATAATATTTGGGGGATTGCTATGCTGGGACCATGAGCCCGAAAGAAGCCGATATCACGCTGACCACCCCGATGCTCAGGGCACTGGCCAACCCCTTGCGGCGCAGGATCTTCGATACGCTCACGGCCCTGGGGTCGGCCCGTGCGGCGGATCTGGCCCAGGCCTTGGATGTCGCGGCCAACAAGGTCAGCTTCCACCTGCGCGAGCTGGCCAAGGCCGGGATGATCGGCGAGGCCCCGGAGCTTGCGCGGGACAAGCGCGACCGGGTGTGGCGCCCTACCGGGGAGGGGTTCACCACCGGCGAGCCGACCGCACGATCCGACCAGGGGCCGGCCAGTGCCATGAACGCCTACCTGAACCAGGTGGCCCATGACGAGAAACGCCGCCTCGAAGCCGCCCTGCGACACGCCCAGCGGCTCTACGGGCCCGATGCCGGCAAGCCGGCCAAGGCGCAGCTGTCGAACAGCAACCTGATGCTCACCGAGGACGAGGCCCATGAGCTGCTGCGCAGGCTGGGAGAAGTCATCCCGGCCTTCCGCGAGGACCTGGACAAGGGGCGGATCCCCAGCGCGCAGCCGGCCGGTGAGCGCGAACTATGGCACTACTTCGGATTGCTCTCGGCCGAATCCCTGTTGAACGAGTCACATGAGGAAGCTGATTCGACACAAAACCCGACGTGAGCACAGCGCGAACGGTGCCGCTGAACTAAACTGGGGGTTGGCTGGCTGTGGCCAAGGTATGCCGCAAGCTATGAAGCCATTTTCGTTACGAAAGGTAGAACCCGAACTCATGAGCGAGCAGCTGACTCTCACCATTGATGGCGAGCAGGTACAGGTGGACGCGGGAACCTCCGGTTTGCAGTACTACGCCGACCAGAAAGACGTCATTGTGATGCACGTCGACGGCGAACTGCGCGACCTGGCCCGCGAACTCGAAGCAGGCACCACCGTCACCCGCGTGACCATCAGCGATCCGGAAGGGTTGGAGGTCCTGCGTCACTCAACGGCCCACGTCATGGCCCAGGCCGTGCAACAGCTGCGCCCGGATGCCAAGCTGGGCATCGGCCCGTACATCACCGATGGTTTCTACTTCGACTTCGACGTGGACGAGCCCTTCACCCCGGAGGACCTGAAGCAGCTGGAAAAGATGATGCTGAAGATCGTCAACCAGAACCAGCTGTTCACCCGCCGCGCCGTCACCCCTGCCGAGGCCAAGGCCGAAATGGCCGACGAGCCGTACAAGTGCGAACTGCTGGCCAAGGCCGATTCGGATGACACCTCCGGAGAAGGCGTCAGCGTGGAAGTGGGTGCCGGGGAAACCACCATCTACGACAACGTGGATCGCAAGAGCGGCGAGGCCGTGTGGAAGGACCTGTGCCGCGGCCCGCACCTGCCGAACACCAAGCTGATCAAGAACGCCTTTGCGCTGACCCGCTCGGCGGCCGCCTACTGGCTGGGCAGCGAGAAGAACAAGCAGCTGCAGCGCATCTACGGCACCGCCTGGCCGTCCAAGGAAGACCTGAAGGCCTACCAGGAGCGCCTGGCCGAGGCCGAGCGCCGCGACCACCGCAAGCTGGGCGCCGAACTGGACCTGTTCTCCTTCCCCGACGAGCTGGGATCCGGCCTGCCGGTGTTCCACCCCAAGGGTGGCATCATCAAGCGGGAGATGGAGGACTACGTCCGCGACCGTCATATCGAGGAGGGGTTCCAGTACGTGGGCACCCCGCACATCTCCAAGGACGGGTTGTTCCATACCTCCGGGCACCTGCCGTACTACGCGGACACCATGTTCCCGCCCCTGCATATCGATGAGGAGCGCGACGAACACGGCAATATCACCCGCCAGGGCCAGGAATACCGGCTGAAGGCCATGAACTGCCCGATGCACAACCTGATCTTCCGCGGCCGCGGCCGTTCCTACCGTGAGCTGCCGTTGCGCCTGTTCGAGTTCGGGCACGTCTACCGCTACGAGAAGTCCGGCGTGGTGCACGGGCTGACCCGCGTGCGCGGGTTCGCCCAGGACGACTCGCACTCCTATGTCACCAAGGAGCAGGCCCCGGCCGAGGTCGAGCACCTGCTGAACTTCATGCTCTCGCTACTGCGCGACTTCGGCATGGAGGACTTCTACCTGGAACTGTCCACCCGCGATGACAGCGACAAGTTCATCGGCTCCGAGGAGCAGTGGGCCGAGGCCACCGAGGTCCTGGAGCGCGTGGCCACCGCCACCGGCGTGGACCTGGTCCCGGACCCGGGCGGTGCGGCCTACTATGGTCCGAAGATCTCGGTCCAGGCCAAGGACGCCATCGGGCGCACCTGGCAGATGGGCACCGTGCAGTACGACTTCAACCAGCCGGCCCGCTTCGGCCTGGAGTACCAGGCCGCCGACGGTTCGCGGCAGGAGCCGGTCATGATCCACGCGGCGAAGTTCGGCTCGATCGAACGCTTCCTGGGTGTGCTGACCGAGCACTACGCCGGGGCATTCCCGGCCTGGCTCGCACCGGTGCAGGTTCGCGCCATCCCGGTGGCCGAGGCCTTCAACGACTACCTGGCCGAGATCGTGGCCAAGCTGAAGGCCGAAGGCGTGCGTGTGGAGCTGGATGACTCCTCGGACCGTTTCCCGAAGAAGATCCGCAACGCATCCAAGGAGAAGGTGCCGTTCACGCTCATCGCCGGTGGCGAGGATGCCGAGGCCGGGGCCGTGTCCTTCCGTTTCCGTGATGGCAGCCAGGATAACCAGGTGCCGGTTGACGAGGCCGTGGCCCGGATCGTGACCGCGATCAAGAGCCGCGACAACAGCAACTAGCCAGTTACCGAAAAGGGGGGTCCACCGGGATGGACTACACGAACGATCGGGAGATCACCGACGACTTTGAACTCGCCGGGGTTCCGGATTCGTTCCAACGCCTGTGGACTCCCTATCGGATGGCCTATGTGCAGGGCGGGCAGCACCAGTTCAAGGACAAGGACGACTGCCCGTTCTGCGCCGGTCCCGGGCGCAGCGACGAACAGTCGCTGATCGTCCATCGTGGCACGACCAGTTATGTGCTTTTGAACTTGTATCCCTACAATCCGGGGCACCTGTTGATTTGCCCTTACCGCCACGTGCCGAACTACGATGACATCAGCGTGGAGGAAACCGCGGAAATGGGCGCCTTGGCGCAACAGGGGATGCGGGTTCTGCGCAAGGTCTCCAATGCCAAGGGCTTCAACCTGGGTATGAACCAGGGGCTGGCCGGGGGTGCCGGGATCGCCGCGCACCTGCACCAGCATGTGGTGCCGCGCTGGGGCGGGGACGGAAACTTCTTCCCGATCATCGCCGGGACCAAGGCCATCAGCGCCACCCTGGACGAAGTACGACAATTGATCGCCGACGCCTGGGATGAGGCCTAGGAACTGCTTGCTGGACTCTCGGGCCCACCCTCTTCGGCTTTCGCCGACCAGAGTGGGCCCGACAGCCGTTTAATCGGCCGCGGATTTCTCTTGCGAAATAAAGCTAATGGCATTAGCTTTAACGTATGGAAACACACCACGACCTCACCACACAGTGGCTGCCACGCCCCGAGGGGCGGCTGGCCTACACCGTCCAGGGCGCCGGGCCACTGATTATCGCACTTCCCGGCATGGGGGACCTGCGTCAAACCTGGGATGCGATCATCCCGGCCTTGGTTGCAGCCGGCTACCAGGTCGCGGCCATGGACCTGCGGGGCCATGGCCAGAGCGACACGACTTTCAACGACCACGGGGACCTTGCCACGGCCGAGGACTTCCTGGCCCTGGCCAAACACCTGGGCAAGGACCGGGTGATCCTGCTGGGCAACTCGATGGCGGGCTCGGCGGCCGTTGTCGCGGCGGGAATGGATCCGCATCGGATCGCAGCGGCCGTCATGGTCAACGGGTTCCTGCGCGAACCAGGCGGGAACCCCAGCAGGTACCTGTTGCATATGGCCTATCGCCTGCTCTTCTCCCGCCCCTGGGGCGCGGCATGCTGGAGTGGCTACTATCGATCGCTGAACAAGGGGGCTGCGGCACCAGGACTTGAGACGCACCTGCAACTGATTCGCACCAGCCTGTCGGATCCCCACCGGCTGCGTTCCTTCCGCCAGCTGTGCCTGCAACTCGATCACCGGCAGGTCGCCGATTGGGCGGCCAAGGCCGCTGCCCCCACGCTGGCCATCTACGGGCAGCGGGACCCGGACTTCAAGGATCTGGACTCCGAGATGCAGCTGGCCCGGCGCCTGCTGGATGCCAGCACCGTGGTCATGCCGGACAGCGGACACTACCCGCAACACCAGCATCCCGGCCGCCTGGCCGAGTTGATTGTGGACTTCCTCTCCCGTGAGGATTCCCGTGGCTAGGGCCGGGCTCAACCCGCAACGGGTGGTGGAAATTGCGGCCGAACTGGTCCAGGAGCAAGGTGTGGAAGGCCATGCCAGGCTGTCACTGGCACAGGTAGCCAAGCGGGCAGGGGTGGCCACCCCGAGCCTGTACAAGCACATCAATTCCCTGGCTTCGCTCAAACGTGGTGTATCGATCCTCAGCTTGCGACTACTCGCTGACACCTTGGAACGGGCCATGCCCGGCACTGGCGACTGGGAAGCCCGGTTGGTGGCCATTGCAGTCGCATTTCGCGGTTTCGCGCTGGAATTCCCCGGCCTTTATGCGGCGGCACAAGCCGCCCCGGATCCCGAGGCTCCCGCGGATGAATCCTGGCGACAGGCCGGTGACCGGGTCCTGCATTTCCTGGCAGAGCCGTTGCAGGAGCTGGATTCCCTCCAGGGAAATGAAACGGACCTTCTCCGCTCGGTCCGGGCACACCTGCACGGTTTCATAGACCTCGAGTTACGCGGTGGATACCGTCTGGACCGCGACCTGGCGGAAAGTTTCCAGATCCATGTTTCGATCCTGCTCAATGGACTGCGCCACTTGGCTCGCGGCGTCTGAGCACCGTCATCGCTGAACCATGCACTTGATAAACGATGGGTAGATCAAAAACGACAAGTGAAATCGATGACATTCTCATTCAATTCCTCTTTGTCCGGACGGAAGGAGAAAGCCTGGACACTGTGCGCATCGAGCGGAAGGACAATGATTGGCTTCAGCAAGCGGGGCAACGGTCTTGGACCCTGAGTATTCGCTCTTGGTCCGCCACTGATTGGCTGGCATCCGCAGCGTGCCGCGCAGCCCGCATTCAGTCCGACTTCCACCGCCCCGGTGGCCACCGGTGAGCCCATCGAAGAACCCGGCGCCTTTGCCCCATGTCCCCGCCGGTGGGCTGGTGGACTGGCACAGTGGGACGCCGAGTGCGCCGACGGGAATGGGCATGTACCTTGTGCGGCGCAGTCGTGGATCACCTTTCAGGTTAACGGGCAACCGGACCCTCGCCGCGGACAGTCGGGTTGTTCCTCCAGGGGGAGTGCCTGGACGTGGCCATATCCCGGACCTTCGGATTTATCCCACATAGTGAGCGAATAAACGACGGCCAGGTCTTCATGACCTGAATCCATGCCAACAAAAGGGAGTCCAATCCCGGCATGACCGATGGGTCTCGACCACCTTCGCCTGGGGTGCCGAGAGCGGGTCGGTGGAGTGCCAAGGGGAGCTACCTCCGCGCTAGCTTCACGGCGGGATTCCAGGATTTTGGTTGCGCGCCAGCAAGCATTCTGATAGTTTCGCGACGAATCCACGAATTTCCTTTGACAAGGCATTTTGCGCTCCGCGGATTGTTACGTCACATGAGAATATCAGGAGATAAGTCCACGGGTCGGCCTTTGTGACGCAATACCCGACGCTTTTGTTACGCGCCGTTCTACGATTACTGGCGTAACCAAGACCTTTAGTTTGTGTTGGAAAGGAACAACCCAGATGTCGACCCCAGAAAAAGCTCCACAGTTTGGTTCCGATCGTGTGAAGCGCGGCATGGCGGAAATGCTCAAGGGAGGTGTGATCATGGATGTGGTCACCCCCGAGCAGGCCCGTATCGCCGAGGATGCCGGAGCGGTGGCCGTCATGGCCCTGGAGCGTGTTCCAGCCGATATCCGCGCCCAGGGTGGCGTCTCGCGCATGAGCGACCCCGACATGATCGACGGCATCATCAACGAGGTGTCGATTCCGGTGATGGCCAAGGCCCGCATCGGCCACTTCGTCGAAGCCCAGATCCTGCAGTCCCTGGGCGTCGACTACATCGACGAATCCGAGGTGCTCACCCCGGCCGACTACGAGAACCACATCGACAAGTGGCCGTTTACCGTGCCCTTCGTCTGCGGTGCCACCAACCTGGGTGAGGCGCTGCGCCGTATCAACGAGGGCGCGGCCATGATCCGCTCCAAGGGCGAAGCCGGCACCGGGGATGTCTCCAACGCCACCGGTCACATGCGCAAGATCCGCACCCAGATCGCCAAGCTGCGTGCGCTGCCGGAAGACGAACTGTACGTGGCGGCCAAGGAACTGCAGGCCCCGTACGAGCTGGTCAAGGAAATCGCCGCCACCGGCAAGCTTCCGGTGGTGCTGTTCACCGCCGGTGGTATCGCCACTCCGGCCGATGCCGCCATGATGATGCAGCTGGGTGCCGATGGCGTCTTCGTCGGCTCGGGCATCTTCAAATCGGGTAATCCGGTCCAGCGTGCCGAGGCCATCGTGAAGGCCACCACCTTCTTCGATAACCCGGACGAGCTGGCCAAGATCTCCCGCGGCCTGGGCGAAGCTATGGTCGGCATCAACGTCGATGAACTGCCGGAGCCGCACCGTCTGGCGGAGCGCGGCTGGTAAACACAATTTCAAAAGCTGATTTGGCCCCACATCACCGTTCGCGCGGTGGTGTGGGGCCTTTGCTTTTCATACTGACCACATGATCGAATCGGTGGTTCGCGATGAGTATCCGCATGAGCGCCCCTCAGGCCGTCCGCAGTCTGGGCCTGCGTTCATACTTCGAGTTGGAGTCAATCTCACCGCGCAGTGGGGCCACGGACAGTCCCTGTTTTCCGCAGTTCGGCAGTCTGTGAATCAGGGCAGGGGCGCTGCAACTAGCGAATTCATGCATGATGGAAGTGGCGTTAATTGGATTACTTGATTCGCTCGACCAGCAAACTAATGCTCCGATACGCTACGTTTCAACGTGGACGGCAAGTCCGGTTCGGGAGGTCTCTTTCGAGCTATATGTGCGCTTGCTGGGCACCCTTGTAGGCGCTGCGGGACGTCGATCGAGCGGAAGAACTTCATGAACCGATCGAGCCACTTTTGCCCCGTCTGCCAGCGAAAACGCTAGTTTGACCGGTCGCCCGCACACCGACCTCAATCGTGGTGCTGCCTCGAGCTGCTCTACGTCAACGTATACCGATCGCGGTCGCCCTGGATATTGGACGGTGCGAGGTCTCGGTCGCTGAGTCCGTGGCGATCAGATCTGGCGTTCTCCATACGTTCGGCGCTAGGACTCGGAACGACGCCAGGGCGCGTCGGGATCGGCGAGCGTCTCGAGCATGAGCTGGCACCAGACCTGTGCCGCCCCGACGACCAGGCGGGCGTGCCGTGGTCGCACCCATTTCGGGACTTCCTCGGCCCCGTGGTCGATGCCGACGCTGTTCCTGAGCTCGGTCACGCTCTGGGTGGGTGTGAACAGCGACTGCAAGGCCTGGCGGAGGGCGCGGTCCTCGTCGCTGACCGACTTGGGTGCAAGGCCGAGCGTCTCCTGGGCGGCGTTGACCAGGGCTGGAACCTTCGCGCCACGGCTGTAGGTCTGCCCGCGGGCGGTGAGCACGCACTTGGCAGTCGATTCGATCAGCGCCTTGGCGGTGCTCACGGCGAGCCGCGGGTCGGTATCGACGCTGTCGCCGAGCCTGCGCAGGTGGTCGTGGATGGACTGCGGGTCGGGAAGGGCGTTAAGCGCGCGCTCGGTCAACTGCGCGCCTACCCCGGTCCGGCCCAAGCGCACCGTGCCGGTGGACTCGTCGACGTCGAAGCCGTCCTCGCGCAGGATCCAGAGCCACCTGTCCCGCAGGCCGTCGTCGTTGCCCCAGCCGGTGGTGGAGTCCTGGGTGATCTTCTGCAGCACGTCGCCGAGCACCGCGGCCAGCCGCTGCGCATCTGCAAGGTCGCCCAGGTCGAGCGTCGCGAGGTAGCGCCGCATCCGCTCGCGTCGGACGCTCTCGTCGTTCTCGCGAAGCTGCTCCGGACCGAGGGCGACGCCCCGGTCCTCGAGCAGCGCGTCGATCTCGCGCAGAGGCGTATCCGTCAACTGATCCGAGAGGAACCGCATCACCCGCGGCGTGAAGGTTCCCATGCCCGGCTACCTCGTCTCGTTGGGGTGCGCTGTGTGGACCTGCTCCAGGTAGACGGTGCCGCCGTCGACGTAGAACCACACCCTGGCGCTGCCCTTGGGCGTGGGCTTGTGCTGCCACCGCTGGAAGGTCTGGCCGCCGCGAGTGATGACTGCCAGGGATCCCTCCAGCGGGTAATTGGTCGCGGTGGTCTGCAGGGGCGTGCGGGTCAGGAAGTCCCAGGTCTCGCTCATGGGGTTCCTGATCGTCGCCACGAGATCGCGTCAGCCTTTCTCGGCCTGCCTCGTGGCGTGCTTCAGCACGTACTCCGACTTCTTCGCTGGTCGCGGGACGACGGTCTCCTTGGGCAGCTCAGGGGTGCTCGACGACCACGTCGTCGGTGTCCTCGTCGAGCCATTCGACCGGCTGTGAGCCCAGGCCGGCGGCGATCGCCGTGGCGGTCTCGCGCCAGCTGGTGAGCTTGGTGATCGCCAGGTGCGGCTGCTGAGTGGAGAAAGATGCCCGTGCGGCGTCGATGAGGTCCCGGGCGCACTGCTCGCGGTCCTGGGCGTTCAGCGCGTACATCCAGGGGTAGCGGCTGGCCATGCGCCCGGTCAGGGGGTCGTCCTCGAGCGTCACGGTGATGAGCGTGCCTGCGATGCTCAGCAGCTCAGCGCGGGCATCGGCCTCGCGCTGGGACATGAGGACCAGGGACTCGCCGTCGCGGCGGGTCACCGTGACAGGGTGGTTCTCGGCCTCTGCGAAGACCTCGGCCGAGTGCTTGCTCAGGTCCGAGGAGCGCCGTGTCCGGGTCGGGGGTTCAGCTGCGGTGGTCATGTGTCCACGGTGTTCGGAAGTCCAGGCGTTGAGTGGTGGACAGCGCGTGCTGGTCACTCATTGAATGGCTATGGGCCTTCAGGGGCAGTGGCGAGTTCTATTGGTTGTCGCAACCTCAAGGAAGGCGGTATGCCGCCATAGGTCGACCTTGCGCCCCTGTTTTTCACTTGCAGTATGTACTACGAGGCAATGCGATGTGTCGTCTCGGGGGATCATGCAAAGCTTCATTCTTGGGCCACGGCATCAACGTCGATGAACTGACGGATCTGCACCGCCTGGCGGAGTGCGGTTGATTGGCTTTTAGCCTCACGGCCCCGTGGAATCAGGGATCTCCCGGATTCCACGGGGCCGCTTCGTTCAGGCCTCGAGCAGGAAATCCATAATCACTCGGGTGCTCGCCTGCGGGTCCTCATCCATGATGTAGTGGCCCACTCCGTCAATCAGGGCCAAACGAACTTCGTTCCCATACGGACGGGTGTCGGCGAATACCTTCCTGGTGACCCGGGGAGGGAAACCCAGATCCCGGGTGCCGAAACAGAAAAGGGTCGGTGTCTGGAACCTCTGCTGCCGGTAGGCGCCTCGGGTGATTCTCGCCAGTTCAGGCAATACCATCCTCCCGCAGAGCGGGGCAGCCGCTCTGGAAAGCTCCGGATCCCGCAGCAGTTCCTGGTAGAAGTCGAAGACGTCGCTGTCCCAGGGGCGGGCCGCAAAATGCGATAGCAACCACTGCGGCAGCGGACCCGAGCGCAACAGGGCCGGACTCAGCCAGGGAATGGACAGTACCTCCTGATGCCACAGATGCCGCATGCCCGGCAGCATCTCCAGGCTGAAGCGCATTTGCGGTGGCGGCACGGCAAGCAGGACCTGCCTCCGGACGCGGGCAGGGTGTTCCAGGCCGAGTTGGAATGCGGAAATCGAACCCATATCGTGGCTCACCAGATGGACCGACGGCACGTCGAGGGCATCGAAAAGTTCAAGAACGTCCGCGGCACGACGGGTACGCGTCAGCGCCTGATGCGGCAGATCGCTCCAGCCTTCGCCGCGTAGGTCGATGGCCAGGGCACGAAAGCCCGCCTTGGCCAAGGCGGGCATCAGCTCGCGCCATTCCCACCAGGTCTGGGCGAAGCCGGACAACAGTAACACCGGGTCACCTTGACCCATGCTGGCCACATGCATGCGGCCATCCGAGAGTTCGACGTAGGTATGTTCAGCTCCGGCCACCTCGGGCATGGTCGGTTTGCTCTTCGCGACGGTGTGCATGGTGCATCTCCTGGGCAACTACGTTTGTAGTGAAACTAGTGTACCGCTGGAAGCACTACGCCAATAGTGGACCACCTCAAAAATATGGCCGTTGTTATACCGGTGTGTCCGGCCCTCGTAGCTGTGCACTGCGGTCCAACCGCATTAACGCGACAGGTGACCTTGTCCGGTTCCCGTAGTCTTTGTAGTGTTGCGCCCATGGGACAGATTATTTTCGATGCAGCGTGTACCCTCAACGGGTTCCTGGCTAACGAACAGCACTCGCTTCAGTGGCTCTTCGAGGTTCCAGGGGCCGGGGAACCTGATCCTTCCCTGTTTCCCTCTCACGCCGCAGTGCACGTCGAAGGCGCCAACACGTATCTATGGGTCCTGGAGCACGAGGACCTGTTGGATCAACCGCAGCGATGGCAGGAGCTGTACGGCAACAAACCCACCTTCGTCTTCACCTCCCGCGATCTGCCTATCCCTCGGGGAGCCGATGTGCGGCTTGTTTCCGGCGCGGTTGCCGACGCACTTCCGGGGATCCGGGAAGCGGCAGGCGACGGCGATATCTGGGTTTTGGGAGGAGGCGAACTGGTGGGTCAGTTCATTGACGCCCGGGCCCTGGATAGGCTGGCGCTGACCATCGCGCCGGCCACGCTGCGTGGGGGAGCACCCGTGCTGCCCCGGAATATCGGCGCGGACCAGCTGCAACTGGTCCACGCCGCGCAAACCGGCCCGTTCGCACGTCTGGTCTACGAGGTGGGCTTTCCGGGATAGCGCCACCGATGTGGCCCTGACGTGTTTGCTTCCCACGGCTTTGGCCTTACCGATCGGAGACCCCGGGACCCTTCCCTCCTAGATCCAGGAACGCAGTACCAGATGTCGACCACGGCCCAGTAGCCGCAGGCCGTTGGCGGTAAAGAACTCGGCGCTGCGTGGAGTGGCCGCGGCCAACAGCTCCTGAGGTTCGGTGTCATCCAGCGGGTTCAGCGGATTGATCATGGAACGGGACAAACCGTGCAGCAAGGCCGTTCCCACCCCCTGGCGGCGGTGGCTCGGTGAGACCGCCAACGAGTGGACCATCAACTGCCCCGTCAGTCCCTGCTGCACGAAGCCGCGACCGACGATCTCGTTCTCCTCCGTGCGGGCCACAGCATGTTCGATCCGGCGCAGTGCCGGATGCCCGGAACGCAGGCCGGTCTCCTGGTTGCGCCACAAGTTGATGACTTCCAGCTCCCGGGCATCGGGGCCGGTGGCTTCGGGCACATTGGGACCCAGGCGGATCTTGCCTTTCCATTGTTCATGGGGAATGGCCAGCAAGCCCGCATGCCAGGACACCTGGGCGTTATCGGTGAAGCCCGCTCCCACCAGGTGCTCGGAGGAAACACCCGAATTAATCCAGGCCTCCACGCGCCGGGCGCCTAACCGGCGGCCCTCGGCCAGCGCCGGGCGCAGGCCCGCCGGTTCCGGGTTTTCCGGGAAGAGCAGCAGCAGGCGCTTGCGCACCGGCTGCCAGACCCAGGTGCACCCGTGGGTGGTGAAGATCTTGCCACTGGTGGCCACCGCCAGGGCCTGGTGCCAGTGGGTCAGTGCGTCCTGGGCTGAAGCGATTGTTGTCATGGTTATGCGTTCACCAAGCCTCGACGGCGCAGCAGCGGTTCGACCTCTGCCGCACGGCCACGGAAATGTTCGTAGGATTCCAGGGGTTCACGGGTATTGCCGCGGCTGAGCAATTCGGTGCGGAACCTCTGCCCATTCTCGCGTAGCAACCCGCCGTTTTCCTCGAACCACTGCACCGTGTCCGCGTCCAGCACCTCGGACCAGATGTAGGAGTAGTAACCGGCCGAATAGCCGTTGGCGAAAATATGCTGGAAGTAGGCGGTGCGGTACCTCGGAGGAATCAAGTCGGGGTCGAAACCGGCATTAACCAGTGATTCCCGTTCAAAGGCCAGGGGATCGGACACCTGCTGGCCCGGTTCCAGGGTATGCCACGCCCAGTCCAGGACGCTGGCGGCCAGGTACTCGGTGGTGGCGAACCCTTCACCCCACAGTTGGGCATCGCGGATCCGCTTGATGGTTTCCGGTGGTAGCACCTCGCCGGTTTCGTGGTGGATGGCGTAGCTGGCCACCACCTCGGGATGCATCACCCACATCTCGTTGACCTGGGATGGGAACTCCACGAAGTCACGCGGTACCGAGGTGCCCGACAGCGAAGCGTACTTGCCGTTGGAGAACAGCCCGTGCAAGGCGTGGCCGAACTCGTGGAACAGCGTGTGCGTTTCATCCAGTGTCAACAGGGCCGGCTGACCCGCAGCCGGTTTACCGATGTTCAGGGTATTGGTCACCACAGGCAACTCGCCCAGATCGGACGCCGCGTCCCGCAACGAGGTCATCCAGGCTCCGCCCTTCTTGGTCTCCCGGGCGAAGAAGTCGCCGGTGAACAGGCCCAGGGCGCTACCGTCGGCATCGATAACGTTCCAGACACGCACATCCGGGTGGTACAGGGGGAGATCGGTGCGCTCGGCAAAGCTGATGCCGTAGAGCTTGGTCGCGGTGGCGAAGACCCCGTCATGCAACACACGTTCCAGCTCGAAATACGGGCGCAGGGCCACCGAGTCCAGTTCGTAGCGTTCACGCAGCACTGCCTGCGAGTAGAACGACCAATCCCAGGGATCGATCCGCTCGACTCCCGCCAACTCGGCCAGGGCGGCCGCCTCGCGTTGCGCGTTGGCGGTTGCCGCGGCGGTCAATTCGGCCAACCGCGTGGCCACCGCCCGGGTGTCCGGGGCAGTGGATTCGGCCAGCACCGCATCGGCGTGGGTGGCGAAACCCAGCAACGCCGCACGTTGGGCACGCAGCTGGGCCATGTCCCGGGCCAACGACACGGTGGTGTCATCATCCAGCCCACGGGTCATCGAGGATTCGAACACCTTCCGGCGGGAGGCCGAAAGCTTAAGTTCGGCCATGACCGGCTGCTGGGTGGGGGAAACCAAGGTGAGCAGGTAGCCCCCTTCGTGGCCCGCCTCGAGTGCCGCGGTCGCGGCGGCCTGGATCGCTGACTGGTCCAGTCCTGCCAGCTCCTCGGGCGAAGCGAAATGCACGGCATGGGCGTTCAGCGACTCCAATGCCGCGGTGGAGAATCGGGTGGACAGCTCCGAGATCCGGGCGTTCAGTTCCTTGAGCTCGGATTTGCGGGCTTCATCCAGCGTGGCACCGGCCAGCTCGAAACGCTTCAGGGTCTCGGTGGCAAGGCGCAGATCCTCACCGTCGAGTACCGAGAGATCCACCTTCTTCAGCCGCACGAAGAGCTGCGAGTTGAGCTGGATCTCATCTTCCTGGCGGGTGTACAGGCCGCTGATTTCGGACTGGACCGCCAACATGGATTCGGTGCCGTGTGCGGAGAGCACCGTGAAGTAGGTCATCAAGGCGCGGCGAAGCACCTGGCCGCTGCGTTCGAGGACCAGGAAGGTATTTTCGAAACCGGCAGTCTCGGCATTGTCGAGGATCACCTGGATTTCCTCGTTCTGTACCGCCACTCCGACCTTGACTGCGTGAAGGTAATCCTCAGCGCCAAGCTTGGAGAAGTCAGGCCATTGGAAGGGAAGTTCGCTGCGTTGCAAGAGGGGGTTGACCATACTCAAAGGTTGCCACACCGCACCGGCAATATGCGGTATTTACGCGGGCTCGTATTGCGTAGGCTAGAAGAATGAAGCTTCACGTTCTAGGTTTGGCTGCCATGGCGGCCCTACTGGCAGGCTGCAGTGCAACGCCCCCTGCCGAGGTCACTGCCAGTCCCTCACCCGCGACCAGCTCGGCCAGCCCGTCACCGGCCCCTCCCCTCGAGGAGACTGCGGAGCCGGCGAGCCTGTCCCTTGCGGTCACGGGCGATGTATTGCTGCACCCAACCCTGCTCGCCGAAGCCGAGCAGGAAGACGGGGAGTACGACTTCTCCGATCTGCTGGCAGGCCTGGAACCCTACATCCAGGACGCCGATGTCGCGTTGTGCAACCTGGAAACCCCGATTGGCGAACCACCATATCGCGGCTACCCGATGTTCACGGTACCGGCCCAGATCGTCGGTGACCTGGCCAACATCGGCTATGACGGGTGCACCACCGCAACCAACCACACCGTTGATGACGGCACCGAAGGGGTTATCCGCACTTTGGATACCCTGGAGGCGGCCGGGATGTTCGCCACCGGCTCCTACCGCAGCCTTCAGGAAGCGCAAAACCCGCCGATCATGGACGTGGACGGGGTGAAGCTGGCGGTCATCGCCTCGACCTATTCACTCAACGGGCTCAGCGCGGATACCGAATGGCGGGTGGATACCGACATCTCGGCCCAGTCCCTGGTTGAGCGCGCCGAAAAGGCCCGGGAAGCAGGCGCGGATATCGTGGTGGCTGCCGTCCACGACGGGGCCGAATACACCAGCCGGCCCACCGATGCGCAGCGGAAGCTGGGCCGTGAGCTGGCTGATTCAAAGGCTTTTGATTTCATCTACATGCACCATACGCATTCGGTGCTACCCATTGAGAACCGCCGAGGCACCTGGATCGTCTACGGGCTGGGTAATTCCGTGGCCAAACATGCCACCCCGACGATCCTGAACCGGGAGGGAATCAGCGTCAAGGCGACCTTCACCCAGGAGGAAGACGAATCCTGGCAGGTCAGCGAATTGGCCTGGGTGCCGCACTTCCTCTCCGAGAATCCGGTGCGTTGGTGCCAGGTGGCCGAACCGGGGGAGTGCGTGCCTGAGGAACAGGCCGAACAATCGCTGGAACGCAGCACCGAAACGGTGGATGCGTACGGTGCGATCAAGGACGGCCTGGTGCCCTGGGTGCCGGAAGCGGACCAGCCGGCTGGTAGCTGACGGTTCCATGCGACACGGGCCGGGACCGGGATATCGATCCCGGTCCCGGCCCGTGCCATTCGGTGTCCGTCTACTCAGTGGCCGAAGCTGTCCGAGTCCATCTTGGCCGTCACGCCGGTATCCATCGCATTGATCCGATCGATCTCCTCGGGCTCCAGCTCGAAGTCGAAGATCTCCAGGTTCTGCTGCTGGCGCTCGGGATTGGCGGACTTGGGTGCCGCACCGATACCCTGCTGGACGTGCCAGCGCAGGGTCACCTGCGCCGCGGTCTTACCGTACTTCCCGGCTAGCTCCCTGAGCACCGGTTCATCCAGGAACTCCGTGCCGCGACCCAAGGGAGTGTAGGCGACCGTCTTGATCCCCTGCTCACGGTGGAAGGCCTGGGCGGTGGGGTTCACGCAGGTCGGGTTCAGCTGGATCTGGTTCACCGCAGGATGCAGTCCGGCTTTCAGCAGGTGCTGCAGGTGGGTCGGCTTGAAATTGGAGACCCCGATGGCCCGGACCTTGCCCTCGGACTGCAACTTCACCAAGCCTTCAAAGGCCTCGACATAGGTCCCCTGGTCGGGGTTCGGCCAGTGGATCAGGAACAGGTCCAGGTAGTCCACGCCGAGCCGGCGCACGGAGTTCTCCCACGCCTGACGGGCGCCGGCGACACTATGCCATTTCTTGTTGAACTTGCTGGTGATGAACACTTCCTCGCGGTCCAGGCCCGAACGACGGATTCCCTCACCGACCCCGTCCTCGTTCTCGTAGTTCTCCGCGGTATCGATATGGCGGTAGCCCAGCCGCAAGGCCGATTCAACGGCCTGGGCGGCCTCACCGCCCTGCATGGGCCAGGTTCCCAGCGCCAGCGACGGCATTTGGATGCCTCCGGGTAGTTCCAAAGAACGTGCATTGCTCATGATGGATGTTCTCCTCGCGCAGTGGCAGTAATGGGTTATCCGATTCTCAAGCTATCAATCTTCAACCACTGCACCAAAGGCTTGACGTGGTGTAACGACGGATCGGAAAGCGATAGCCGTACCAAGGCAAGGGACAAGAGCCGCAAAATGGCATCCAGACAAGCATCTACGTATTGGCTCACAGATCATTCGAAGTGGCCGCACCCGAGACGCCCTTGGCTCATGACATCGGAACCAAGATCAAGACATGGACGGAGGTTGATTCGACCCCTCCTTGCCGTTCCATCAAGGTGGCTAGAACGGAACAACGATGTTCTAACGACTTCGAATCAGCAGCCCCTTGATCGGAACGATGGCGAGCAGGATTCCGGCAACACCGCAGGTGAAATTCAGGAACGCGGGCTTGGTTGCAATCAAGTATCCGGACCAGACCGTCAGGCATACTGCGGCCGATGCAGCGCTCCACAAAAGAACCACGCCAGTCTTCTCCAGATTCTTCAAGGCCTCGGCATCCGCCTCGATATCAAGCAGTGCCGGCCTCAGGCTGAATGGGAGGATAATTGCAATCAGGAAAATCGTGACGACGGGCGTTGCATCCCATTTCGCCCAGTATCCAATGACCGCTACGCCAACGATGATTGTCGCCAGAAGCCGCGGCATGGAGTTAATCTTTGCGCTGGTGAACATGGGATCCTTTATTCATATCCCTGCATTGGATCTACATGGAAGTTTTGTATTCTTTGATTCTCAGACTAATAGATAAAATTGGGAAAGTGGGGCTGTAGGGCGTACTGCCTTCGAGATCGCTTCGTGTTGAGACAGGCTTATCGTCAGGTTCGAAGTACTACGGGGAACCGGACGTTGAGCAGCGGACTGGGAGCCTGAGGAATGATGACGCGCTGTAAACCCAGCATGCATTGAGGAATCCGTGTGATGGTTTTCCGAACGTTTTACCTGTCCCGTGTCACAGTGCCGACCGGTACCGTGCTGACCGATCCACCATCCCCAGATGCTCGTCTCCGACGGCTTCAGCCATGACCCACGCCGGATCCTCGCAGGAGAGGGGCGTGTTCGCACCCCGGGTAACTCGCCCCATGGACGAAACCTCGACATCGCGGCGTGCGCCCGGAGTTGGTTCACCTGCTCAATGAAGGAAACAGATGACGGCCCGGTGCATGGATGCCACCTTGCGCCCGACTCATCTATCGGATTTGGTCCCGCGACACGCCGGGAAAATAAAAACCATGCAGGGTCGGTGGGCATACCCTGAGACCCGCGCCGCAACCGAACCCCGGCAGCGGCCAGGGAAGGAATGATTAATGACTCGTATTGGCGTGCTCGCACTACAGGGAGACTTCCGCGAGCACTTGGAAAGGCTAGCCGGATTGGGGGCCGACACGCTGTCGGTGCGTCGGGCAGAGGACCTGGGCGGACTTGACGGCCTGGTGATTCCCGGCGGGGAGTCCACCGTGATCGACCGGTTGGCGCGCAACTACGGCCTGGCCGCACCGATCCGTGCGGCCATTGCCGGCGGATTGCCGGTCTATGGGTCCTGCGCGGGAATGATCATGCTGGCCGACCGTATCGAGAATCCCGCCCGCGGGTCCGGCGGAGTGGTCCAGGGCAGTTTCGGAGGCATCGACATGACGGTGCGCCGCAATGCCTTTGGGCGGCAGGTCGACTCCTTCGAAGTCCCACTGACCTTCAACGGGCAGCCGTTGGAAGCGGTGTTCATCCGGGCACCGGAAGCGATCGACGTTGGGCCCGATGTCCAGGTGCTTTCCACCGTCCCCGGCCAGGACGCGGGGATTCACGATAGAATTGTTGCGGTACGACAGGGAAATTTGTTGGCAACATCCTTCCATCCGGAAGTCACCGGCAGCAATGCCATCCACGAATTTTTCATCAACATGACGCGAGGAGACGCTTAACACCATGGCAGGCCACTCCAAATGGGCAACCACCAAACACAAGAAAGCCGCAATCGACGCCAAGCGCGCCAAGGCTTTCGCCAAGTACATTAAGGGCATTGAAGTTGCCGCCCGCACTGGTGGCCCTGACCCCGCCGGCAACCCTGCACTGGATCTGGCGCTCTCCAAGGCCAAGAAGAACTCCGTGCCCAACGACAACATCGAGCGCGCGATCAAGCGCGGTGCGGGCCTGACCGGTGAAGTCATCGACTACACCGAGATCATCTACGAAGCACGCGGCCCCCAGGGGTCGGCCTTGCTGGTCGAGTGCCTGACCGACAACAAGAACCGTGCCGCCTCGGAAGTCCGCGTGGCCATCACCCGCAACGGCGGCACCGTGGCCGACCCGGGCAGCGTGAACTACCTGTTCTCGCGCAAGGGCGTAGTGCGCCTGCCGGTAGGGGAACTGACCGAGGACGACGTGCTGATGGCGGTGCTGGATGCCGGTGCGGAAGAGGTTCAGGAAGCCGACGGGCACTTCGAAGTCATTTCCGAGCCGACCGATCTGCGTGCGGTAGCCACGGCCCTGGACGAGGCCGAGATCCAGTACGACACCGACGAACTGGAATTCCTGCCCTCGATGAAGGTCGACCTGGACGTTGACGGGGCGAAGAAGTTCATGCGCCTCTACGACGCGCTGGAGGAACTGGACGACGTGCAGAACGTGTACACCAACGCGGATATCTCCGACGAGGTCCATGCCGCGCTGGATGAAGAAGACTAGGAAAACACCCGAACTTGACGCTACGCGTAGTCGGCGTCGACCCCGGCCTGACCCGTTGCGGGCTGGCCGTGGTCGACGTCGAACCCAACCGAAAAGTTTCCCTGGTGGACGTGTCGGTGGCCGGCACCCCTCCCGGTACCCCGTTGGACCGACGGCTGTTGACCATTTCCGAGGCCATCGATGCCTGGCTGGATCTGCACCAGCCCGATGTGCTGGCCATTGAGCGGGTCTTCTCCGCGGTGAGCGTGACCACCGTGATCGGAACGGCGCAGGCCTCCGGTGTGGTGATTACCGCCGCCGCCAAACGCAATATCCCGGTCGCATTGCACACCCCGACCGAGGTCAAGGCCGCGGTGACCGGCAACGGCCAGGCCAACAAGACCTCCGTGGGCAAGATGGTCGCCAAGATCTGCCGCCTGGACGAGCCGCCCAAACCGGCGGATGCCGCCGACGCGGTGGCCCTGGCGATAGCCCATGCCTGGCGCGGAGTGGCCGTTGGTTCCAACGCCTCGGCCAGCGCCGGTCGCGTGGGCTCAACGCAATTGACCAACGCCCAGCGGGCCTGGATTGCCGCCGAGGCCTCGGCAAAGCGCCGCGGCACCAGTCGCTAATCGATATTCGTACATATATTCGATATGCTGGGTGTATCGCACAGACATCCAAAGGAGTGGCATGATCAGCTCATTGACCGGACAGGTCCAGACGGTCGGTTTGAACACCGCCGTCATCAACGTCAACGGTTTCGGCATGCTGATCCACGCCACCCCGCATACGCTTTCAGGCCTGCAGTTGGGACAGGAGGCCACCGTGCACACCTCGATGGTGGTGCGCGAGGACTCGATGACCCTGTACGGGTTCGCCTCCGCCGATGAACGCGAAGTGTTCGAGGTGCTCACTTCGGTGTCCGGAATCGGTCCGCGCACCGGATTGGCGATCCTGGCCGTGCATACCCCCGAGGATGTCCGGATCGCGGCGAACACCAAGGACACAGCGGCCTTCACCAAGGTCTCGGGCATCGGCCCCAAGGGGGCCAGTCGGATCGTCCTGGAGCTGAACGGCAAGCTGGTGCCCACCGGGGCCGCCGGCTCCGTCCCGGACGGCGCTCCGTCAACCACCAGCATCTGGGAGCCGCAGGTCATCGAGGCACTGACCGGGCTGGGCTGGACCGAAAAAGATGCCAAGTCAACCCTGGCCAAGCTCGTCAAGTCCTCCCCGGAGGTTGTCGAATCCGGGAACGTCTCCGAGATCCTGCGCGCCGCATTGCGCAGCATGACCACCGGCACCCGCGCCCGATAGGATCAGCACGTGAATGATTCCAGCAGAATCACCGATGCCGGCTCCGGCACCGAGGAACGGACCATCGAGGCGGCCCTGCGGCCGCGCAACTTCGATGACTTCGTAGGGCAGGGCCGGGTTCGCCAGCAGCTGTCCATGGTGCTGGAGGCCGCCCGGATCCGCGAGCGGACCGCGGACCATGTCCTGCTCTCGGGCCCCCCGGGGCTGGGCAAGACCACCCTGTCGATGATCATCGCCTCGGAGATGAATGCCCCGCTGCGGATTTCCTCAGGTCCGGCCATCCAGCATGCCGGGGACCTGGCTGCCATCCTGTCCTCATTGACCGAAGGCGAGGTGCTGTTCCTCGACGAGATCCACCGGATGAGCCGGCCGGCCGAGGAAATGCTCTACATGGCCATGGAAGACTTCCGGGTCGACATCATCGTGGGCAAGGGGGCCGGTGCCACCGCCATCCCGCTGGAATTGCCGCCGTTCACCCTGGTCGGCGCCACCACCCGGGCGGGACTGTTGCCCGGGCCATTGCGTGACCGTTTCGGTTTTACCGGGCACCTGGAGTTCTACTCGTCACAAGAGCTGGAGCTTGTACTGCGCCGCTCGGCTATGATGCTGGATTTGCGGGTTACCTCCGCGGCGTTCAGCGAAATCGCCTCACGCTCACGTGGTACCCCGCGTATCGCCAACCGCCTCTTGCGCCGGGTGCGTGACTGGTCGCTGGTGAACCGGTTGGAGGAGATCGACCACCGTGCGGCATCCGCGGCCCTGGACATGTACGAGGTGGATGCCAAGGGGCTGGATCGGCTGGACCGGTCGGTGCTTGAGGCGCTGTGCCAGAAATTCGGGGGAGGGCCGGTGGGCCTGTCCACCCTGGCCATCGCGGTCGGTGAGGAGACCGAGACCGTGGAGACCGTGGCCGAGCCGTATCTGGTCCGTGAGGGGTTGATGGGCCGGACCCCGCGTGGCCGCATCGCCATGCCCGGGGCCTGGGAGCACCTGGGCCTGACCATGCCCAAGGACGCGCTCTTCGCCGGGACGCAAAACTATGAATCTGATGAGGATTAGTCCTCTTCCCGCGTAAATGTTGTCTCCTGTTCATGCAGTGCGACTAGACTGTAGTGGCCCGTGCCTTGACCTATTCCAAGGTTGCCGCGGGCCACGCATTCTTTAAAGTCGACTTGTTAGCAGGTAAATACGTGTACTCCGTGACGATTGCCCAGGCCGCCGGTGGCGGTTTCAATCCTTCGCTGATCCTGATGGTGGGCCTGTTCGCAGTGCTGATCCTGATGATGATCCGCGGCCGCAAGAAAGTCAGCAAGCAGCAGGAAACCCTGAAGGAAAAGACCGTTCCCGGTGCCAAGGTCATGACCAACTCGGGGATCTTCGGCACCGTGCTGCGCATTGACGAGCAGGACCGGATTGAACTGGAAGTCGCCCCCGGCGTGGTGCTGACTGTTCACCGCCAGGCAATCGCCCAGTTCATCGACCCCGAGGTCGTCACCGAGGAGCCAACCGCCGCAGCCGAAACCCCAGAAGAATCCCTGCGCCGCCTGGATGGCGAAGGCAAGGACGAGCGCAACAACTAAGCCGTTCGGGCCTGACGGGCCCACCCCTCTTCTGGATGAGAAAGCACACTAGATGTCATCAATTGGACCTGTAAAACAGGCGCGCAAGGCGATGATCTGGCTGTTGGCGTTGACCATTATCGCCACCGGAATCCTTGTCGCCGGCGTCGCTGCAGGCAAGACCAGCTTCGCCCCGAAACTAGCACTCGACCTTGAAGGTGGCACCCAGATGATCCTGGCGCCCCGGGTCAAGGGTGATGAAAACATCGGCCAGGACCAGCTGGACCAGGCCGTGGAAATTATCCGCCAGCGTGTGGACGGTACCGGTGTTTCGGAAGCCGAAATCACCACCCAGTCCGGCCGCAACGTGGTGGTCTCGATGCCGGGTACTCCCGATACCCGCACCCGCGAACTGATCCAGGCCTCGGCCAATATGGAATTCCGGCCGGTGTTGATCACCGGGCCGTTCGAGGCCTACCCGGAGGAACAGCGTACCGCCGAGGACGAGATCCCGACCCCGGAAGGTGAACCGGAGAACCCGTCGGACACCAACTGGATCACCAAGGAGCTCTACCAGCAGTTCGAGGCCTTCGACTGCCCGACGGTGCTGGCCGAGCGCGAATCCGAGGTCCATGACCCGGACGAGCCAATGATCTCCTGTGACCCGCGGATGGGCGTGAAGTATATCCTCGGTCCGGTCGAGATCCCCGGAGAGCAGATTTCCGATGCCTACGCGCAGATGAGCCGTGGAGCCCAAGGCGCCATCACCGGCGAATGGGCCGTGGTCATCGAATTCAACCGGGCCGGTAGTTCGGCTTTCTCCGAGACCACCCAGCGCCTGATCTCGCTGGAGGGCTCGCGCAACCAGTTCGCCATCGTCCTGGATGGCACCGTGATCTCCGCCCCGACCACCAACGCGGTGATCACCGACGGGCGCCCGCAGATCACCGGCGGGTTCACCGAGGAAAGCGCGCAGGCCCTGGCCGAACAGCTCAAGTACGGTGCACTGCCGATCAGCTTCGAGATCCAGTCCGAACAACAGATCTCTGCCACCCTGGGTGCCGACCAGTTGCGCGGCGGTTTGATCGCGGGCATCATCGGCCTGGTCCTGGTGTTCATCTACTCGCTGTTCCAGTACCGCGCCCTGGGGCTGGTGACCATCCTGTCGCTGCTGGCCTCGGGTGTGCTGACCTACCTGGCACTGGTGCTGCTGGGCTGGACGATGAACTACCGGCTGTCACTGGCCGGTGTGGCCGGTCTGATCGTGGCGATCGGCCTGATCGCCGACTCCTTCATCGTCTACTTCGAACGTGTACGTGACGAACTGCGTGATGGCAGGCCGCTGGCCGGGGCCATCGACGTGGGTTGGGGCAGGGCCAAGCGGACCATTCTGGTGTCCAAGGCCGTGAACCTGCTCGCCGCCGTGGTGCTGTACATCGTGGCAGTGGGCAACGTGCGCGGCTTCGCCTTCACCTTGGGCCTGACCGCGGTGATCGACTTGATCATCGTCTACGGTCTGACCCATCCGTTGCTGGTGGTCCTGGCGCGCACCAAGTTCTTCGCCGAAGGCCACCGCATGTCCGGGCTCGATCCATCCCTGCTGGGGGCCGTGCCGCTGTACCGTGGGGCCGGACAGATCCGCCGCTTCGGTGAGAATGCGGAGGCCAACCGCGGCAAGAAGCATGCCAAGGCCGGTGCCGAGGCATCCCGCCGGATGACGATCGCCGAACGCCGCGCCGCGCAAGCCAAGGGGGAGCAGGACAATGAATAAGCTCGCACAGTGGGGCAATGAGCTCTACACCGGCAAACGTTCCTACCCGTTTGTCCCCAAACGCAAGCTCTGGTTCTCGATCGCCGCCGTGCTGCTGCTGCTCTCGATCCTTGTCCCGGTGGTCAAGGGCGGGTTCAACCTGGGAATCGACTTCCGGGGCGGGTCGGAGTTCACCGTCTCGGCGGTGGCGAACACCGATGTGTCCCTGGGCGAGACCGCGGTGGCGACCGCGGTACCAGGCCAGGAAGCCACCGTCACCAATATCGCCCCGAACACCATGCGGATCCAGACCGAACGGCTGGATGATGACCAGACGTTGAGCATCGCCGCGGAACTGGCCGCAGCCTACGAGGTCGGCACCGACCAGGTGACCAGTACCTTCATCGGCCCGACCTGGGGACAGGACGTGTCGAGGCAGGCCCTGGTGGGCCTGGTAGCCTTCGTGGTCCTGGTGACCCTGCTGATGGCCGCCTACTTCCGTACCTGGAAGATGTCCGCGGCCGCCGTGATCGGGTTGATGACCGTCATCGTGATCACGATGGGGATCTATGGCCTTTCCGGCTTCGAAATCACCCCGAGCGCGATCATCGGCTTCCTGACCATCATGAGCTACTGCCTCTATGACACGGTGGTGGTGTTCGACAAGATCCGCGAGAACACGGCGAACTTCATCGAGAACGAGGACCGCACCTTCAACGAACTGGTGAACCTCGCGGTGAACCAGACCCTGGTGCGTTCGATCAACACCTCGGTGGTCGCGGTGCTGCCGGTTGCGGCGATCCTGTTCATCGGCTCCTACCTGCTGGGTGCCGGTACGCTCAAGGACCTGTCGCTGGCGCTGTTCATCGGCCTGATCATCTCGGCACTGTCGACTCTGTTCGTCCAGGCCCCGATGTATTCGTGGCTGCGCCGCAACGAGCCCGACGTGGTGGCCCAGCGCGAACGGCTGCTGGCCAAGCGTTAGGCAACGGCAAGGCGCCGCCAACCCATGACGGGTTGGCGGCGCCTTGCACGTTAAGGACGGATTCCGAAATTAGTTGTCAACGCCTGAACGTGCTATAAACATTGGACTAAGCACAACGTGTCACGCCGGTGCAGAACCTCGCACTGGCGCATTGGTGGTTAAACGCCTCAACCGGGTGGAAGGAGTTGAGTATGGCATCGGCATCCAATCTCAACAATTCGAAACGACGCTCCATCTCACGGTTGGTGCGCTTCGCCGGCCGGGGTACCACCAATACCTCGCCGACCCTCGAGCCGCTGCTGCGCACCGTGAAGTCCAAGCACCCCAAGGCCGACCTGGACCTGCTTGAACGCGCCTACCAGGTGGCCGAAAAATACCATGAGGGGCAGAAGCGCAAGAGCGGGGACCCCTACATCACCCACCCGGTGGCCGTGGCCACCATCCTTGCCGAAATGGGGATGACCGGCTCGATCCTGGCCGCGGCGCTGCTGCATGACACGGTGGAGGACACCGACTATTCGCTGGAGCAGGTGACCAAGGACTTCTCCAAGGAAATCGCGATGCTGGTGGACGGGGTCACCAAGCTGGACAAGGTCCATTATGGGGACGCTGCCCCGGCCGAAACCGTGCGCAAGATGGTCATCGCCATGTCCCGTGATATCCGGGTGCTGCTGATCAAGCTTGCCGACCGGCTGCACAATGCGCGCACCTGGCGTTATGTGTCCCCGGAGTCCAGCGCACGCAAGGCCAAGGAAACCCTGGAGATCTTCGCCCCGTTGGCCCACCGGTTGGGCATGAACACCGTCAAATGGGAACTGGAGGACCTGTCCTTCGCCGCACTGCACCCCAAGGTGTACCAGGAAGTGGTGCGCATGGTGGGGGACCGCACCCCGGAACGGGAAAAGTACCTGGGCAAGGTGCGCCAGCTGCTGGATGGCGAATTGGCCGCCCAGGGCCTGAAGGCCGAGGTCTCGGGCCGTCCCAAGCACTACTATTCGATCTACCAGAAGATGATCGTGCGCGGCAAGGACTTCGACGATATCCACGACCTGATGGGTGTGCGGATCCTGGTCGACTCGGTCAAGGACTGTTACGGTGCACTGGGCGTGGTGCATACCGAATGGAACCCCCTGCCCGGGCGGTTCAAGGACTACATCGCCATGCCGAAGCTGAACCTCTACCAGTCGCTGCATACCACCGTGATGGGTCCGGGCGGCAAGCCGGTGGAGATCCAGATCCGCACCCACCAGATGCATGTGCGCGCCGAGTACGGTGTGGCCGCGCACTTCCAGTACAAGCACGGGGACCCGGACAACTCCTCGTTGTCCCCGGAGCAGAACATGGACTGGCTGCGCTCCCTGATGGAATGGCAGGCCGACACCGAGGACTCCGAGGAATTCCTGGACGGGCTGCGCTACTCGATCAGCTCCAATGAGGTGTATGTCTTCACCCCCAAGGGCGACATCATGTCCCTGCCGGCCGGCTCCACCCCGGTGGACTTCGCCTACTCGGTGCACACCGATGTCGGGCACCGCACCATCGGCAGCCGGGTGAACGGCAAACTGGTTCCGCTGCATACCGAATTGAAGCAGGGCGACGTGGTGGAGGTCTTCACCTCCAAGGCCGAAGGGGCCGGCCCCTCCCAGGATTGGCAGAATTTCGTCAAGTCCGCCCGCGCGAAGGCCAAGATCCGGCAGTTCTTCTCCAAGGAACGCCGCGAGGAGGCCATTGAAAAGGGCAAGGAGCTGCTGACCAAGGAACTGCGCCGCAACCAGCTGCCCTTGCAGAAGCTGATGACCCATGAGCTGCTGACCGCCGTGGCCACCGGCCTGCACCACCAGGACATCTCGGCGCTCTACCAGTCGGTCGGGGACGGGCACACCAGTGCCCAAAACGTCATCGAGCACCTGACGGCCCTGATCGGCCCGCCAGAGGCCGAACAGGTCGAGGAAGAGGTCACCGTCGCACCGACGGTGGTCAAGCCCACCACCGGCAACGACGCCGGGGTCGTGGTCGAGGGCGTGGGAGATGTGCTGGTCAAGCTGGCACGCTGCTGCTCGCCGGTTCCACCGGATGAGATCACCGGCTTCGTCACCCGCGGCTCCGGGGTGTCCATCCACCGTTCGGACTGCCTGAACCTGACCCAGCTCAACGAACAGTCCGATCGGATCGTGAAGGTGGCCTGGGCGGACAAGCACGCCGGCGTCTTCCGGGTGGAAATCATCGTCGAGGCGCTGGACCGCAAGTCCCTGCTTTCGGACGTGACGCGGATCCTGTCCGAGAACCACCTGAACATCCTCTCGGCCAGCGTGCAGACCACCCGCGAACGGGTGGCGATCTCGCGGTTCACCTTCGAAATGGGGGACCCGAAGTTCCTGACCCATGTGCTGAACCAGGTACGCCGCATCGACGGGGTCTACGACGTGTACCGCACCACGGCCAGCAGCCGCCGCTGATCAGGCGGCCTGCCGGTCCATCGACGCGACCAGGCGCAGTCCGCGTGCCACCGGGGAACTGGCGGGCAGCTGCCCCAACCGTGCGCCGATCATATCCAGGTTCAGGTAGGGATCGTTCATCCTCCCCACCCTGGCCAGGGCCTCCACCGCCAGGTGCAAGGGGTCCCGGCAGGCCATATCGCAGACGGTGCGCAGCATGTCGGTGAGCCGCACCTCCCCGCGCACCAGTGTCTCCTGCCCGTCCAGCGGCAGCGGGGTGAAATCGAAACTGATGCCGTGCCGTGGCGGCACCGGCCGCCGGTACCGGGCACTGGAGATATTCAGGGTCGTGCAGTGCCCGATCAGTCCGTGGATCCACGCCGCCGTGGCCCGGGTGAACACTTCCCCGCGCTGGTAGTGGCGCCCGGCCACATGCTGGGCGATCCTGGCCCGCACCGCAGGGGTGTACTCATGGGACAGGTCAAGATAATGCCCGGGCAGGGTTTCGCGCAGGTAGCCACGTGAACTCATGGCTCCCAACTCATTACGGGTGAAGGGCTGGCCGATGATGAAAAGATCCTGGGGAATACGCAACGCGGCGGTGCGCTGCTCGGTAGCTTTGTCCATGAAGCTACTGAAACAGATCGCACCGCCGCGTGGGGGTGAACTTCTCCGATTGTGGATTGGCCCCTATTCGAAGTCGGCTGCCGACTTCTCCAGGGTATTGAGCCACATCCTGCGGGCGTCCAGGGCTTCCTGGGCGGCCGCGATCTTCTTCTCGTTGCCCTTGGCCTTGGCCGCGGCCAAATCGTCCTCGAGCTGCGAAATGGTGTCCTGCAGCTGGGAGAGCATCGAGTTCGAGCGGGCCTTGGTCTCCGGGTTGGAACGCCGCCACTGCTCTTCCTCGGCGCTGCGTATCGCGTCCTCGACCTGGCGCAGGCCGGCCTCCACCCGCTGCAGGTCCGCGCGGGGCACCTTGCCGGCTTCCTCCCAGCGGCTGCGGATCGAATCCAGCGCCTTCTTCGCGGTGCTCAGGTCCTTGATCGGCAGCAGGGCGCGGGCCTCTTCCAGCAGCGCCTCCTTGACCACCAGGTTCTCCTGGTAGCTGGCATCGATCTTGGCGTTCTCCGCGGTGCGGGCCTGGAAGAACACATCCTGGGCCGCACGGAAGCGGCTCCACAACGCGTCGTCGTCCTTCCGCGAAGCACGGCGGGACTTCTTCCACTCATCCATCAGCTTCCGGTACTCGGCTGCGGTGCCGACCCAGTCGGTAGAGTGCTGCAGCGCCTCGGCGCGCTCGATCAGCGCCTCCTTGGCCGACTTGGCTTCGGCGTTAACCGCATCCAGCTGGGAGAAGTAGGCCCGGCGGTGGCGGTCGAAGGTGGTACGGGCGGCACGGAAACGCTTCCACAGTGAATCCTCGGTGGAGCGAGGCAGCCGCACGGAGGAACGCTGCGCTTCCTTCCACGCGTCGAACAGGCCGTTCATGGTCTGCGAGGCGGTCTTCCACTGGATCTGCTCCGGGTTCTTGGCCGCCATCTCCTCGGCCTGGGCCACGATCTGTTCGCGGACCTTGAGCTGTTCGGCACGGGCTGCCTCGGTGGCCCGACGCTGTTCGGCACCCAGGGCCTCCACGGCACTGCGCAGGGTCTCCAGCCGGGTTTCCAGGGCGGCGATATCGCCGACCATCGAGCGCTCGGCCACCACGGCGGCGATCGAGTCGATGGTCTTGTTCATGTCGCCGCTCGGGGCCTTGGCGGCCACCCGCTGCTCGAGCAACATCATCTGGGAAACCACGTCGTCATACTTGCGCACAAAGTAGGCCAGGGCCTCGTCCTCGGTGGCATCAGGGTACTGCCCGACCGGGTGTTCGGCGCCGTCGATGATGACGAAGACGTGTCCGTCCTCGGTCACCCGGGCGAATTGACGTGCCTGCTCCAAATCGGTGGAGTGGGCTGCCGGCGGGGCCACCGGGGCCTTGACTGCCGGTTTCACTGCGGGCTTTACGGCCTGCGGTGTCGGGGTTATCTGGTTGTCGTCGGATTTCTGACTGCTTGTCACCGCTGGAACTCTTTCGCTAACTGTGCACTTGCCTCTAGTAACTGTACCTGTGACGTCGCTTTCTTTGTAAGCCGCAGCGCACAGTATTCTGTTCTATTGCGCCCTACTATAGGAGATAGCGCAAACGAACTAAGGAGTTTCATGGCACGCAAGGCCTCATTGTCCGGTTTCCCCGAATGGCTTCCCGCCGAACGCGTGGTTGAGCAGCATGTGCTGGACACCCTGCGCCGGGTCTTTGAGTTGCATGGTTTTGCCAATATCGAAACCCGCGCGGTGGAGACCCGCGGACAACTGTTGCGCAAGGGCGAAATCGACAAGGAAGTGTACGGCCTGTCACGGCTGGCCGCCGAGGACGAGGACAAGAACGATCCCAACGCCCTGGCCCTGCACTTCGACCTGACCGTCCCCTTCGCCCGTTACGTGGTGGAGAACGCCGGTCATTTGGCTTTCCCCTTCCGCCGCTACCAGATGCAGAAGGTCTGGCGCGGAGAGCGTCCGCAGGATGGGCGCTTCCGCGAATTCACCCAGGCCGACATCGATGTGGTCGGGGATGGTTCGCTGCCGTTCAGCTACGACGTGGAACTGGCCCTGACCATTGCCGATGCCCTCTCCGCCCTGCCCATCGGGGACTTCCGGCTGCGGGTGAACAACCGCAAACTGGCCGAGGGATTCTACCGCGGGCTGGGCCTGGATGACCCGGATGCGGTGCTGCGCGCCATCGACAAGCTGGAGAAGATCGGGCCGCAGAAGGTCGCCGAGATCCTCACCACCGAGGTCGGTGCCACCGCCGAACAGGCCGAGAAGGCATTGGCCCTGGCCGGGATCTGCACTTCCGACGTGTCCTTCGTGGAGCAGGTGCGCGCCCTGGGCGTGGCCCATGAACTGCTGGACACCGGGCTGGACGAGCTCTCCCAGGTGATTTCCGCCGCATCCAAGCGCGCCCCGGGCAAGGTGGTCGCGGACCTGTCCATCGCCCGCGGCCTGGACTACTACACCGGCACCGTGTACGAAACCGTGCTGGTGGGCCACGAGTCGCTGGGATCGATCTGCTCCGGCGGACGCTACGAGTCGTTGGCTTCCAAGGGCAAGAAGACCTACCCCGGGGTGGGTCTGTCGATCGGTGTGACCCGCCTGGTCTCCCGGATCCTGGGCGAGGAGCTGGTCAGCGCGGCACGTTCGGTGCCCTCGGTGGTTTATGTGACCTTGGCCAACGAGGATGCCTGGCACGAGGCCCAGGATGTGGCCGCCGCGCTGCGTGAACGCGGGATCGCCTGTGAGGTGGCCTCCAGCGCGGAGAAGTTCGGCAAGCAGATCAAGTACGCCGATCGCCGCGGGATTCCGTTCGTCTGGTTCACCCACGCCGATGGTACCCACGAGGTCAAGGACATCCGTTCCGGTGAGCAGATCTCCGCCGATCCGGTGAACTGGAACCCACCGGCCGGGGACCTGGTGAATTCGGTGAACTAGCGAAGTGAACTAAACTCGCACCTAGAAACAAGGCTTTTCCACTCTTTTCCGACTGAAAGGACCGTAGTGCTACGCACTCACAAGCTGGGCGAACTAAGCGCCGAGCACATTGGACAGCAGGTCACCCTCACCGGTTGGGTCGCGCGACGACGCGACCACGGCGGTGTCGCCTTCCTGGATATGCGCGATGCCTCGGGCTTCGCCCAGATCGTGGTGCGCGACGAGGAGGACTTCCACCCGCTGCGCAACGAGTTCGTGCTGAAGGTGACCGGCAAGGTCGAACGCCGTCCGGAGGGCAACGAGAACCCCGCCATCCCCACCGGCGAGATCGAAGTGCTCGCCGACGAGGTCCAGGTGCTCAACGCCTCGGCCCCGCTGCCGTTCCAGATCGACGAGCATGTGGAAGTCGGCGAGGAGGCGCGCCTGCGCCACCGCTACCTGGATTTGCGCCGTCCGGCCCCGGCCAAGGCGCTGCGGCTGCGTTCCGAGGCCAACCGGATCGCCCGCAACCTGCTGCATGATCAGGGGTTCGTGGAAATCGAGACCCCGACGCTGACCCGCTCCACCCCGGAAGGCGCCCGCGACTTCGTGGTCCCGGCCCGGCTGAGCCCGGGCAGCTGGTACGCCCTGCCACAGTCCCCGCAGCTGTTCAAGCAGCTGCTGCAGGTCGGCGGTTTCGAGAAGTACTACCAGATCGCCCGCTGCTACCGTGACGAGGACTTCCGCGCGGACCGCCAGCCGGAGTTCACCCAACTGGATATCGAGGCCTCCTTCGTGGAGGAGGACGACATCATCGAGCTCGGCGAGGCCATCGTGAAGGAACTCTGGGCGTTGATCGATGTGCAGATCCCCACCCCGATCCGCCGCATGTCCTACGCCGAAGCAATGGCCAAGTACGGCAGCGACAAGCCGGACCTGCGTTTCGGGCTGGAACTGACCGAGATGACCGAGTACTTCGCCAACACCAGCTTCAAGGTGTTCCAGGCCGAGTACGTCGGCGCCGTGGTCATGCCCGGTGGTGCCGCCCAGCCGCGCCGCACCCTGGATGCCTGGCAGGAATTCGCCAAGCAGCGTGGGGCCCGGGGCCTGGCCTATGTGCTGATCAAGGAAGACGGGGAATTGGCCGGACCGGTGGCCAAGAACCTCTCCGATGCGGAGAAGGCCGGGCTGGCCGAGGCCACCGGCGCCACCGCCGGGGACTGCATCTTCTTCTCCGCCGGGGACAAGGCCGAATCCCGCGCACTGCTGGGTGCCGTGCGTGTGGAAATCGGCCACCGTACCGGACTGATCAAGGACGGGGACTGGGCCTTCGTCTGGATCGTGGACGCCCCGATGTTCGAGCCCGCCTCGGCAGCCGTCGCCTCCGGCGACGTGGCCGTCGGCGGTGGTGCCTGGACCGCCGTGCACCACGCGTTCACCAGCCCGAAGCCCGAATTCATGGACACCTTCGACACCGACCCGGGTTCGGCGCTGTCCTACGCCTACGACATCGTGTGCAATGGCAACGAAATCGGCGGCGGCTCGATCCGTATCCACAACCGCGAGGTCCAGGAGCGCGTCTTCAAGCTCATGGGAGTCACCGAGGAACAGGCGCAGACCCAGTTCGGCTTCCTGCTGGAGGGCTTCAAGTACGGTGCCCCGCCGCATGGCGGCATCGCCTTCGGCTGGGACCGGGTGCTGCAGCTGATGACCGGTTCGGAGTCCATCCGCGACGTCATCGCCTTCCCGAAGACCGGTGGCGGCTTCGATCCGCTCACCGCCGCACCGGCCCCGATTACCGTGCAGCAGCGCAAGGAAGCCGGGATCGACTTCAAGCCGGAGAAGAAAAAGGTCGAACAAACCGCCGACGCCCAGTAGGTCCGGCGACTTCACCCAGGGCCGGCGCGCACTCCCATACGGGGTTCCGCGCCGGCCCTGTGCCGTGTCCTGGACCCCGGCTACTGGCCCACCCGGATGCCGCGTCGTCCGCGAAGCACGCCCCAGATGATCAGGGCGACGGTGATCGCGGCGCTGACCAGCCCGAAGGCCAGGGAACCGAACTGGATGATCAGCGGGACGCTGAATGCGGTGAGCAGACCGCCACCCAGGATCGGCTCGTAGCTGAGCTGTTTGTAGCCGTAGGCGGTGGTCGCATTCGTCTGGTGGTGCGGATCGGCCATCTCCACCAGGATGAAGCCGGTGGCGACATTGCCCTGCGACTGGCCGAAATCCGCCAGCCCATGCTCGAACCAGTTCACCGCGTAGAAGCGCGGCGCCAGGTAGAGCAGTGCAACAACACTCCACAGGACCGCGATCAGCGTCAGGATCACCAACGCGGGGATATTGGCGCCCAACGCGGCCAGGGACATGGTGCCGATCGCGCTGGCCACCAGCACATCCAACGCGATGGCGGATATTCCGGTGACCGCACCGCGGTCGATACGTGCGTCGATGCCCATCCGGGTGGCGGTCAACTGCACGAGGAAACCGCCGATGACGGTGAACGGGAACAGCGGGAAATTCTCGAACACATCCACGCCCATCGAGCCGAAGATCCAGCGCAGCGTCTCCAGGATCAGGATGGCGATCGCGATGGCCAGCCCGATGAACATGAAAGCGGCCGTCACCTTCGACATGCCGGATGTGTCATCTCGGGGACCGGCTTGTCGTCCTGATCCGCCACACCGGCAATGGCCGTGATATGCAGGGCCTCCGCGTCACTGATCGGGTTCTGCCGTGCAATGGAAATGCCTTGGTGGCGAAGCGCGTATTTGACCAGCAGGGTGCCGCCGATGACGCCGGTGGCCATGGAGATCGTGGCCAGTCCGAGTCCCAGGTCGACAACCTCAGCGGCACCGGCTTCGGTGAGCAGCGGCCCCATGCCGGCGATCGTGCCGTGGCCGCCGGCGAAGGCCAGCTCGATGATCGACCCGGCCTTGTCGGTCAGCCCGAAAAACGGGGTCAGGATCCCCACCACCGCCAGTGCGCCCAAGGCGAATTGCCCGAAGGAGAGCACCGAACCCAGGATGAAATGCGGGGCGGACTGTCCCCAGATCTCCTTCAGGCTGGGCAGCGTCTTGCCCAGCATCACGGCGGCGAATACCACGTTGATCATCAGCCCCGGAAGCACCCGCCAGGTATCGAGCACCTGTTGCGGGATGAGTCCCTGGCCGCCGCCGAGTGCTCCGAGCACCTGTGGCCCGATCAGCAGGACCACGAACCCGGCGATCACCGATGAAGGGATGAACAGGGAGGCCAGCCCCGGTATGTAGGCCCGGGCGGCCCAGGCCAGTGCCAGGATCATGCCCAGAAAAATGAAAGCGATTCCCACCCATTGCGCGTCCGTGTAGTTCATCGGCCTACCTGCTCCATCCGCTGCGGTCCAGCACTGGCTTTCTGCCGATCCTACTCAGCGGTGGGGATATGACAAGGGGCGGGACAGGGGATGCGGCCGCTACCGGTGCCGCGGACATCCGCAAGGGGTGCCGTCGCGCGGCCCATCCACCCAAGCCACTTCCCTGTTCTAGAACATGAACTAGACTAGGTTGGGAATCAGACTAGTAAGGATGGTGGATGGATGATGCACGGCAGGAAGCAGGCCGACCCGGTGGAGCCGGTGCTGGAGCGGTACACGGATGCGGACCGCGCGTGGGCGCACGCCTTCCATGCGTCCCTGGTCTGGGCGGACCTGACCCCGGAGCAATGCGCTGCGGAACTGGAGCTGCAGCGACGCTCCATCCGTGACAGCGGGCAGAATCCGGAAGAACTACTGGGCGAGCCCTGGCCCTTCGGTACCCGGCGTGCCCAGGCTATCCGCAGCCCCGAACAGCGGGCCCTGCGTGAACTGCCGGTGGACAGCTCCAAGGCGCTGCTGCTGGGCGCCGGAATCGTGATCGGGTTGCTGCTGCTGGGTTTCGGGCTGTGGGTGGCTTTCCGTGATGGCTGGTTGGCCCACTCCTGGCAGGTCTGGCAATTGGCCTCGCTGATCGGCGGGGCCGGGGTTGCCCTGAGCGGCAACCTCGCCTGGTTCCTGCGACGCAACGGCCGGCTGCGGGCCGGCTGGCTGACCCTGGCCCTCGGCGTGACCGTGGCCCTGGGGAGTTGTGCGGTTTTGGCCATCACCCAGGGGGACAAGACCCTGGCATCCCCGAACCTGGTGGTACCCGTGCTCGGGGTGGTACTGGTGGTTGGCGCAGTGTTGCTGCCCTATCCCGACGCGGTGGCCGGCCGGTTATATCAAGCAACCGACCACCGAATCTGGTTCGACCAGTGCGCGGCGCTGTTGCGTGGACGCTATGGATTCACCCGCGCCGAGGCGGCCCGGGTGCTGGAGCCGGCACGGCAGCACTGGCGGGAGACGGTTGCCGGGCAGTCGGCCACCGGTCCGCTGGAGGAATTCGGCACCCCCACCGAGTACGCTATGTCGGTGGCGGCCAGTACCGAACGCCCCCTGGTGCGGCGCTGGATGCTGCGCCAGCTGTGCTACCTTTCGCTGGTGACACTCTGGGGTGTGTCCGGCATCCTCGCGCTGCTGAACGAGGGACCTAGCGCCGGGAATATCACCTTCGTGGCCGCCTGGGGTCTTTTCGCCGCCTGTGTGCTGTACGGGCTGCGTCCGGCCGACCGCCGGCACTACGTCACGCAACGGATCACGGCGCGCCGCAAGGACGCCGAGGCGGTGCTGGAGGCAAGGGATGACTAGCCAGGTGACCGCGTCCGGGCCGCTGATTCCCGCCGGCTGGCAACGCGCAATGCTCGGCTTCCTGCTGTTGGCCGAACTGGAGGATGCTCCCGCACATGGCTATGCGCTGGCCAGGAACCTGGAGGCCCGGGGGTTCAGCCCGGTCAAGGGGGCCAGCCTGTACCCGGCGCTGGGCAAGCTGGAAGCCGAGGGGCTGGTCAGCACCTCGTGGGAGGAGGGCCGGGGCGGGCCCGGACGCAAGGTCTACGAGATCTCGGCCAGCGGCCGGGTCGCGCTGGGGGACTACCGTGGCGCCCTGGCGAGGCTGGCCACACTCCTCTAGCCGGCGGCAGGGCGAAGCCCGCGGCTGGTGAAGTAGCCGACCTCGCCATCCTCGGCCTCCACCCCGTACACCCAGTGGCCGGAGGCGGTGGCCCGCACATCGATGATCGTGCCGGGTGAACGCGTGGTGAGCACGGCATCGCCGAGCCTGAAAGTGGAATCAGCCATAGACCGGATTCTATGCTCCGTCACAGGGCTGCGGATCGGCCGGAGTGATGATCCTGCGGGTGCGGATCTACGACCAATGGATGGGTGGGCCCGACCGGACCCCGGCCGCTCAGGGCAGGTCGTGCGAATCCACCAGAACAGTGAACGGCCCGGAGTTGGTCAAGGAGACCTCCATCATCGCCCCGAATCTCCCCGTGGCAACCTCGGCGCCCAGTTCACGCAGGTAGGCCACGAAGTATTCGTACAGCGGCTCGCTGTGCTCGGCGGGGGCCGCGGCGGTCCAGGTGGGGCGCCGGCCCTTGCGCACCGAACCGTAGAGGGTGAATTGGCTGATCACCAGCAGCGGGGCGGACACCGATTCGCAACTGGTTTCACCCTCCAGGATGCGCAGCCGGTACACCTTCTCGGCCACCTTCCGGGCGGTGGCCTGGTCATCCTCGTGGGTGATGCCCAACAGGACCACCAATCCGGGACGCTCCAGCGCCCCGACCACTTCGTTCTCGACTTCGACCTGGGCCCGGCTGGCCACCTGCAATACGGCGCGCATCTTGTCCTTTCTCTGGCTGTAGTCAGATTATCTCCCACCCCGGCCTGATCCGGTGTCCGTTCGTTGCCCGGCCCGGGGTGTCGGTAGGCTGGAGCGGTGACCGATTTGTTCGATGGACTGGCAGATGACGCAGGCAACGAGTCCGTAAGGCGCCCGCGCCCGCCCCTGGCGGTGCGCATGCGCCCACGCACCCTCGATGAGCTGGTGGGCCAGCAGCACCTGTTGGGTGCCGGCTCCCCGCTGCGCCAGCTGGCCGAATCCCCGGCCACCGGCCCGTCCGGGCCGGCCAGCGTGATCCTCTACGGCCCGCCGGGTATCGGCAAGACCACCATCGCCCACGTGATCGCCCGGGCCACGGACCGCAAGTTCGTGGAACTCTCGGCGATCACCGCCGGGGTCAAGGACGTGCGCCGGGTCATCGACCAGGCCAAGGACGACCGGGATTTGCGTGGGATCACCACGGTCCTGTTCCTGGATGAGATCCACCGCTTCAACAAGGCGCAACAGGATGCCCTGTTACCGGGGGTGGAGAACCGGGTCGTGGTGCTGGTGGCCGCGACCACCGAGAACCCCTCCTTCTCGGTGATCTCCCCGCTGCTTTCCCGCTCACTGCTGCTGACCCTGCGCCCGCTGGAGGAGCAGGACGTGGCCGACCTGCTCATCCGGGCGGTGGGTGATGAGCGGGGCTTCGGCAATGAGCTTGAACTGCCTGCCGAACAACGCGACACCATTGTGCGCCTGGCCCAGGGTGATGCCCGCCGCGCGTTGACGGTGCTGGAAGCCGCCGCAGCGGTGGCCTGGAACGCCGCCGGGGGCGCGGCCGACACCCCGGTGGTGATCAACGATGGGCATGTGCAGCTGGCCATGGACCAGGCGGTGGCCCGCTACGACCGCGACGGGGACCAGCACTACGACATCATCAGCGCCTTCATCAAGTCCATCCGCGGCTCCGATGTGGACGCCGCCCTGCACTACCTGGCCCGGATGCTGCATGCGGGGGAGGACCCGCGCTTCATCGCCCGCCGGCTGATGATCTCGGCCAGCGAGGATATCGGTATGGCCGATCCCACCGCGCTGCCGTTGGCGGTAGCCGCCGCCCAGTCGGTGGCGCTGACCGGGATGCCCGAGGCCCGGATCATGCTGGGACACGCCACCGTGCACCTGGCCACCGCACCGAAATCCAATGCCGCCTACAACGCGATGAACCAGGCGTTGGCCGATGTCCAGGAAGGCAAGGGCGCCAAGGTGCCCGACCACCTGCGTGATGCGCACTATCCCGGGGCGAAGGCCCTGGGGCACGGGGTGGGGTACATCTATTCCCACGACGCGCCGCATTCGATCGCCAGCCAGCAGTACGCCCCGGACGACCTGCTGGGTGTGGACTACTACCGGCCCACCGCCAACGGCGCGGAAAAGACCATCGGTTCGCGGTTGGCCACCCTGCGCCAGATCATCCGCCGCAAGCGATAGCGAGATTGGTTACACCGGTGCGTGCCGGTGCCGTCGGCTGGTGTAAACTTGATCCTTGGCTGGCAAGCCGCGCCCTGCGCGCGGTTGCAGTGATTACCGGGATGCGACGCCCCACCACTCTCCGTCCGGGAGGCCAGTTACCACCCGTCGCTTACGAAAGAGGACACATTATGGCTAACGCCCGTGCCCGCCGTACCGTGCGCCTGTCGCGCGCACTCGGCCTTGCCCTGACCCCTAAAGCTGAGAAGTACATGGAACGCCGTCCCTACGGCCCAGGTCAGCATGGTCGCGCCCGCAAGAAGCAGGACAGCGACTACGCAGTGCGTCTGCGCGAAAAGCAGCGTCTGCGCGCCCAGTACGGCATCCGTGAAGCACAGATGCTCAGCGCCTTCAAGGAAGCCAAGCGCCTCGGCGGCCAGACCGGTGACAACCTGTTGGCACTGCTCGAGTCCCGCCTGGATGCCCTGGTGCTCCGCGCCGGCTTCGCCCGCACCATCCAGCAGGCCCGCCAGCTGGTAGTGCACCGTCACATCCTGGTCAACGGCCAGCGTGTGGACCGTCCTTCCTTCAAGGTGAAGCCGGGTCAGATGATCCACGTTCACGAGAAGAGCGAGAAGATGGTTCCATTCCAGATGGCCGCAGCCGGCGAGCACGCACAGGTGCTGCCAGCTGTTCCGGGTTACCTGGACGTGAAGCTCGAATCCCTGCAGGCCACCTACCTGCGCGCTCCCGAGCGTGCCGAGATCCCGGTGACCTGCGAAGAGAACCTCGTGGTCGAGTACTACGCACGCTAAGCCACTACCTGGTGTGCCTGACCAATGGCCCGTAACCGTTCCGGTTGCGGGCCATTGGCCCTTAACTACCTGTTCAACCGTCCGGTTCGATAAGGTGGACTGGCACCACTGACCCAATTAGAAGAGGAAGCACATGTCGGGTTCGGATATTGCAGGGCTCATCGCCGCCGGCGTCTTCGCCATCCTGGTGGCCTTATTGGCTGTTCCCATCATCAAATTGGGAAGGGTCTTCGATGAGCTGCGCGACTCCATCAAGGACCTGTCCGACGGCACCACCCCGCTGATCGGCGAGGTGACCAACACCGTGGCCACCACCAACGACCAGCTCAAGAAGGTCGATACGATCACCTCCAACGTCTCGGATGCCACGGCCAACGCCTCGGCCCTGTCCGCCCTGGCCGCCGCCACGCTGGGTAAGCCTCTGATCAAGATTGCCGCATTCACCTCAGGGGTCAAGGCCGCAATGAACGCCAAACCACGCAGCAGCGGACGCCGCAGCCGCTAGGAGCGAAACCATGAAAAAGATCATCTGGGTGGCCATCGGCGTGGGCGTCGGCGTGCTGGCTGCCAAGAAATACCAGGAAATTTCCAGTGGGACGGCACTGAACCGTCAGGTCGGCAAGTACGCCGACCGGCTCTCCGACATCGCCGAGGCCTTCAGGGACGGCATGTCGCAGCGCGAAGAAGAATTACGCACCGCCCTGGGCGTGGACCAGGACACTATGAAGGGATCACCCTCAGCACGATGAAAACGCAGGAAATTGCCCGCCGCTGGGTCGACTTTTTCGTCTCCAAGGGCCACACCGCGGTTCCCAGCGCCTCGCTGGTCTCCACCGACCCGTCACTGTTGTTCACGGTGGCCGGCATGGTGCCCTTCATCCCGTACCTGACCGCGGTGGAGGAACCGCCGTACTCCCGCGCCACCAGTGTGCAGAAGTGCATCCGCACCGGCGACATCGAGGAAGTGGGCAAGACCGTACGCCACGGCACCTTCTTCCAGATGTGCGGCAACTTCTCCTTCGGGGACTACTTCAAGGAAGAAGCCATCACCTGGGCCTGGGAGCTGCTGACCACCGGCATCGAGGACGGCGGCTACGGCCTGGACCCCGAGCGCCTGTGGGTCACCGTCTACGAGGACGGCGAGGAGAAGGATGTCGAGGCCCGGCGCATCTGGGAAGAGAAGATCGGCATCCCGCGCGAACGCGTGGTGGGCACCGGCAAGGAAGACAACTACTGGAACACCGGACAGCCCGGCCCCGGTGGCCCCTGCTCGGAGATCTACTACGACCGTGGCCCGGAATACGGCCTGCCCGGCGGGCCGGCCGTGGACGAGACCCGTTTCATCGAGATCTGGAACCTGGTTTTCATGCAGTACCGGCTCTCGGCCGTGCGCTCCAAGACCGACTTCGATGTGGCCGGGGAACTGCCCAAACGCAATATCGACACCGGCCTGGGCCTGGAACGTCTGGCGATGATCCTGCAGGGCGTGGAGAACATGTACGAGACCGACCAGGTCCGTCCGGTGCTGGACCGCGCCGCACAACTGGCCGGGATCACCTACACCTCCACCGAGGACCCGGAAGATCCGAACCACGCCAACGACGTGCGCCTGCGCATGATCGCCGATCACATCCGCTCCTCGCTGATGCTGATTTCCGACGGGGTGACCCCGGGCAACGAGGGCCGCGGCTACGTGTTGCGCCGACTGATCCGCCGTGCGGTGCGGGCCATGCGCCTGATGGGCGTGGACACCGAGGTGCTGCCCGAACTGCTGCCGGTCTCCCGGGACGCCATGAAGGGCGTCTACCCGATCGTGGAGCAGGACTTCGAGCGCATCGCACGCATCGCCTACGCCGAGGAGCGCGCCTTCAGGCGCACCATCGCCTCGGGCACCACCCGGCTGGATGAGGCGTTGACCGACGCGAAGACCGCCGGGGCGAACCTCTCCGGTGATGACGCCTTCGCCCTACATGACACCTACGGGTTCCCGATCGACCTGACCCTGGAGATCGCCGCCGAAGCGGGCCTGTCCGTGGACGAGCACCGCTTCCGCGAGCTGATGAATGAACAGCGCACCCGCGCGCAGAAGGACGCCAAGGCCAAGAAGTCCGGGCATGCCGATGTGGCGGTCTACAACGAGCTGGCCGCCTCCGGTGCGGTGAACTTCACCGGCTACCAGGGGCTGGAAGGCGAGTCGAGGATCCGCGGCATCGTCCGCGACGGCCTGGTGGTGCCCTACGCCGAACAGGGCCAGGAAATCGACCTGGTGCTGGAGGAAACCCCGTTCTACGCAGAATCCGGCGGCCAGGCCGGGGATGTCGGGCTGATCACCGGTGACGGATTCGTGCTCGAGGTACTCGACACCCAGGCCCCGGTCAAGGGCCTGAATGTGCACAAGGTTCTGGTGCGCGAGGGCGAACTGCCCGCCGAGGCACTGGTGCGCACCCAGGTGGACGCGATCCGCCGGCACTCCGGGGAGCAGGCCCACTCGGCCACCCACCTGGTGCATGCCGCGCTGCGCCAGCTGCTGGGCAGTGAGGCCACCCAGGCCGGGTCCTTCAACAAGGCCGGCTACCTGCGCTTCGACTTCTCCTGGGCCGAGCAGCTTTCGGCCGGCGCACGCCAGGAGATCGAGGAGGTCGTGAACCTGGCGATCCTGGCCAACCACAATGTCATCACCGACGAGATGGCCCTGGCCGAGGCCAAGGCACGCGGCGCGATCGGCCTGTTCGGCGAGAAATACGGCAACCAGGTGCGTGTGGTGGAGATGAACGGGGACTGGTCACGCGAACTGTGTGGCGGCACCCACGTGCCCTCCACCGCCACCATCGGCCAGCTGACCCTGCTCTCCGAGGCTTCGGTGGGTTCGGGCAACCGCCGCGTCGAGGCCCTGGTGGGTATGGAGGCCTTCCGTCACGGGGCGGCCGAACGCGCCCTGGTCAACGAGCTGTCCACGATGTTCAAGGTGCCCTCCGCGCAGGTTTCCGAGCGTGTGAACGACACCGTTGCCAAGCTCAGGGCCGCGGAAAAGCAGATCGCCGAACTCAAGAGCGCGCAGCTGCTGGCCCAGGGCCAGGCGCTGCTGGAGTCGGTGCAGGACCTGGGCGGCGTGAAGCTGCTGGCCCACGATGCCGGAACCGTGGATTCGGCCGACGCGCTGCGCACCCTGGCCATGGACCTGCGCGGCAAACTGGGCAGCGACCCGGCCGTGGTAGTGCTCATCGGCGTGGCCAACGGCCGTCCGCTGGTGCTGGCCGCCACCAACGAGGCCGCCCGCGGCGCCGGTCACAAGGCCGGTGCGCTGGTGCGCACCGCCACCGGGGTGCTCGGCGGCGGCGGCGGGGGCAAGGACGACCTGGCCCAGGGCGGCGGCAAGGACGCCACCCTGGTTCCCGAGGCCCTGGCCGCGATCCGTTCGGCCGTGGCCAATGGCTAGCAACCTGCTTGGCGTCGACGTGGGTGCCGCCCGCGTCGGCGTCGCGGTCGCCCAGTCCGGCGGGGTGCTGGCCATGCCGGTGCAAACCCTGCGGCGGGATGCCAAAAAGAACTCTGATAGGCGCATACTGCTCAAGATGATTCTTGATCGGGATGTTACTGACGTGTACATTGGGGAGCCGAAGTCGCTATCAGGCAAAGACACCGAATCAACTAGGATGGCGCGGGATTACGCCATTGCCCTGGCCGAAGAGGCCCATGCGGCCGGGATCGAGGTCGGCATCTGGCTGATCGACGAACGATTGAGCACCGTCAGCGCCCACCGGGCATTGCACGAGGCCGGCCGGAAGAGCGAGAACCACCGTTCGGTGGTGGACCAGGTGGCCGCGGTCGAGATACTGCAGCAGGTACTGGAGATGCAACGCAACCAGGTGCGTGTCCAGGCCAGCCGGGTCGTCGTTCGATAACCCCGCGCCCGAGATCCCAGCAGGAAGGCCCCCATGCCAGACGCATCCCGGCGGGAAACCCAACGCCAGGCCCAACTTCAGCTGCATGAGCGGTTCCGTGCCCGCCAGGGCACACCCCTGGCGGTGCCCGGCACCCCGGAAATCATCTTCGAGGCACTGCCCGAAACCGCCGGCGATACCACGCTACCGGGGGAGCAGCCGACGGCAACCCCTGCCGGGCACAGCCGGCATCGGCGCCAACGCAGCAAACGGCGGCGCAACCTGGTGATGCTGGCCACCGTCCTGGTCTTCGTGCTGGTGGTTCTCGGCTCGGTCTTCACCGTGCGCGGCATCTACAAGACGCTGAACCCCGATGACTACACCGGTCCCGGCGGGCAGACCGTGGAATTGACCGTCGAGGAAGGCTGGGGGGTGACGATCATCTCCCGCCGGCTGGCCGAACTGGACGTGGTCGCCAGCGACAAGCTCTTTGTCAAGGCCATGGACGAGGTGCAGGCCGAGAACAAGGAGATCCATCCGGGCACCTATGTGCTGCCCCAGCAGATCCCGGCCTCCGAGGCGGTGCAGATCATGATCGACAACCGGCCGGACAAGGTCTTCTACGTGGGGTTGAGCCAGAACATGCGCCTGGGTGCCGCGCTGGAGGCCATCTCCGAGGGATCCGGACTGGATCTGGATGAACTGACGGAACTGGCCAACCAGCCCGAGACCTTCGGTCTGCCGGCCGAGGCGGCCAACCTCGAAGGCTACCTGTACCCGGCCGGCTACCGGTTCGCCGTGGATACCAGCGCCCGGGAGGTGCTGGCCCGCATGGTCCAGGCCACCGAGGAGGTGCTGGCCAAGCAGGGCATCAACGACCCGGCCGAAGGCTACCGGGTGCTGAAGATCGCCTCGATCCTGCAGGCCGAAGCCCAACCCAGGGACTACGCGATCGTGGCCGGGGCGTTGAACAACCGGCTGGCGACGGACAATGTGGAAACCCACGGGCTGTTGCAGGTGGATTCCACGGTGATCTACGGCCTGGACCGTTACACCCTGCAGTTCAGCGCGGCGGAGAAGGCCGATGCGGCCAACCCCTACAACACCTATGTGCATCCCGGCCTGCCCCCGGGCCCCATCGGGTCCCCGGCCGAAAGCGCCATTGCCGCCGCGGTGAATCCGCAGGACAACGGCTACTACTACTGGGTGACCGTGAACATCTCCACCGGGGAAACCAAGTTCGCGCGCAGCTATGACGAACACCGAATCAACCAGCAGGAATTCCGTGACTGGTGCCAAGCCAACCAAGGGGTATGCCAGTGAACAAGGCCGCCGTACTGGGCCAACCGATCGGCCACTCGAAGTCCCCGGTCCTGCACCGGGCCGCCTATGCGCTGCTCGGAGTGGCGATGGACTACCAGCGCATCGAGCTGGACCCCTCCGACGCGCCGGACTTCGCCGCGGGCCTGCGCACCGGCGGCTGGGCCGGTTGCTCGGTGACCATGCCGCTGAAGGACGTCTTCGTTGGGCAGATGGATACGCTCTCGCCCACCGTTGAGCGCATGGGGGCGCTGAATACCATCCTGGTCGGCGCCGACGGGGCGCTGCACGGGGAGAACACCGACATCTACGGCATCGTGCAGGCCTTCCGGGATGCCGGGGTGGAGCATAGCCCGGCCGCCACGATCCTGGGGGCCGGCAACACCGCCCTGGCCGCGGTGGAGGCACTGCACGTGATGGGCGTGCGGGAACTGGACCTGGTGGTGCGTGACGTGCGGCGCGCGCAACCCACCGTGGACTTCGCCCGGGCGCTGGGCCTGGCCGCCGTTGCGCGGCCGGTCGGGACGATCGAGACGGCCCCGGTGGTGGTTTCCACCCTGCCGCCGGGTGCCGCCGACGGCTGGATCGCCTCCCTGGGGTCGGGCAGCGGGGTATTGCTGGATGTGGCCTACGATCCGTGGCCCTCGGCCCTGGCCAAGGCCTGGGCCGGGCCGGTGGTGAACGGGCTGGCCATGCTGGTGCACCAGGCGGTGGAACAGGTCCGCCTGTTCACCGGCCTGGATTTTGATGAAAGAACCCGGCAGGATGTCACAAATGCCATGTTTAACGCCGTAGGGCTTCATCGAGGCCGGTAAATGGCCAAGGACATGGCAAAATGAACGTCATGTTGCGTTGGTTAACCGCGGGCGAATCGCACGGCCCGGCTCTTGTTGGAATTCTTGAAGGTCTACCTGCCGGTATCCCGGTGGACAGTGAGGTTGTACGCGACGCGTTGGCGCGCCGCCGCCTCGGTTATGGGCGCGGTGCGCGCATGAAGTTCGAAAAGGACCAGGTCTCCTTCCTGGGCGGGGTGCGCCACGGAAGCACCCAGGGCGGGCCGGTCGCCATCGAGATCGGCAATACCGAATGGCCCAAGTGGGAACGCGTGATGAACGCGGATCCGGTGGACGCCGAGGAACTGGCCACGATGGCGCGCAATGCGCCGCTGACCCGCCCGCGTCCGGGCCACGCCGATTTCACCGGCATGCAGAAGTACGGCTTCGATGATGCCCGTCCGGTGCTGGAAAGGGCCAGTGCCCGGGAGACCGCGGCCCGCGTGGCCCTGGGTTCGGTGGCCGCCGCATTCCTCGACGCCCTGGGCATTGAACTGGTGTCGCACACCACCGCCATCGGCACCGTTGCGGTCCCCGAGGGCACCGCGCTTCCCACCCGCAGCGATGTGCAACGGCTGGATGCCGACCCGCTGCGCTGTTTCGACTCCGAGACCTCCGACGCGATGGTCATGGAAGTCGACGATGCGCACAAGGCCGGGGAAACCCTCGGCGGCGTGGTCGAGGTGCTGGCCTACAACCTGCCCCCGGGCCTGGGATCCTATGTCCACTGGGACCGCCGGCTGGACGCCAGGCTGGCCGGGGCCCTGATGGGCATCCAGGCCATCAAGGGGGTCGAGGTCGGCGACGGGTTCGCCACCGCGGCGCGGCGCGGATCCGCAGCCCACGACGAGATCGAGCGTGCCGCCAACGGCGGCATCCAGCGCGCCTCGAACCGCGCCGGCGGTATCGAGGGCGGCATGTCCATCGGCGAGGTATTGCGGGTGCGGGCGGCCATGAAGCCGATCGCCACCGTGCCGAGGGCGTTGCGCACCATCGACACCGCCACCGGCGAGGACACCAAGGCCCACCACCAGCGCTCCGATGTCTGCGCGGTTCCCGCCGCAGGCGTGGTCGCCGAGGCCATGGTGGCCCTGGTGCTGGCCCAGGCCGTGCTGGAGAAATTCGGGGGCGACTCGGTCACCGAGGTCAAACGCAATATCGACAGCTACCTGGCGGCCATCCCCGAGAACCTGGGATCCACCGGGGTCTAGATGATTTACCTGATCGGGCCAATGGCCTGTGGCAAGTCCACGGTGGGCAAGTCACTGGCCAAGGCCCTGGATACGACGTTCCTGGATACCGACGAGGTCATCGTGATGAGCCACGGCTCGATCCCGCAGATCTTCGCCGAACACGGTGAGCGGCATTTCCGCGACCTCGAGGTGCAGACCCTGCGCGCCACCCAGGCCGGGGTGCTGGCCACCGGCGGGGGAGCGGTGCTGCGCGAGGAAAACCGGCAGGTGTTGCGCCGCGGTACCGTGATCTACCTGAAGATGGACGAGCAGACCGCGGCCCAACGCATTTCCCGCGGCCAGGGCCGGCCGCTGCTGGCCGGCAACGAGGACGTGCTGGTGCGCTGGCGTGAACTCTTCGCCCAGCGCAAGGACATCTACGAGCAGCTGGCGGACTTCACCGTGCAGGTCGATGACCGCCCGGTTGCCGAGCTTGTGAAAGTGATCAAGGACTTTGTGATTAGCGCCACGAGATAACGCGAAAGCCCCGGTGCGCGCGTACTCTGGAAAGATCAGCACCACAGGAGGATCTCTACGGATGCCTTTAGCACCCACCACACTTCAGGTGACCGGGGCCACCCCGGAAGCCAACTATCCGGTCCTGGTCGGCAACGGCCTACTGGGACGGCTGCCGGAGCTTCTTCCGGTCGATGTCAAGAAGATCCTGATCATCCACCCCAGGGCGCTTCGCAGCACCGGGGACCTGGTCAAGGAAGAACTTGATGCCAAGGGCTACGCGGCGATGACCGCGGAAATCCCCGACGCCGAGGAAGGCAAGCACATCCGGGTGGCCGCCTTCTGCTGGGAAGTATTGGGCAAGAACGACTTCACCCGCACCGATGCCATCATCTCGGTGGGCGGGGGCGCGGTCACCGATGTGGCAGGCTTTGTTGCCGCCACCTGGCTGCGCGGGGTCAGGGTCATCCACATTCCCACCTCGCTGCTGGGCATGGTCGACGCCGCCGTGGGTGGCAAGACCGGCATCAACACCGCCGAGGGCAAGAACCTGGTCGGTGCGTTCCATCCACCGGCCGCGGTGCTCGCGGACCTGGACGCGTTGGCGACCCTGCCCAAGAACGAACTGGTCACCGGCCTGGCCGAAGCGGTCAAGTGCGGTTTCATCGCCGATGAGCGGATCCTGGAACTGATCGAAGAGGACCCCGCCGACGCCATCGATCCGACCAGTGCCCGGCTGCGCGAAATCGTCGAGCGCACCATCGCGGTCAAGGTCGATGTGGTCTCACGGGATCTGAAGGAAGCCGGGGAACGCGAGTTCCTGAACTACGGCCACACCCTGGCCCATGCCATCGAACTGGTCGAACGCTATTCAATGCGCCACGGGGCCGCGGTCTCCATCGGATTGTGCTTCGCCGCCGAACTGGGCCGCTCGGTGGGCTACACCTCCGACGCGGTGGCCGACCGCCATGTGGCGATCCTGCAGTCCCTGGGGCTGCCTACCAGCTACCGCAACGACCGGTGGGCCGCCCTGCTCGACGGGATGAAGCGTGACAAGAAGGCGCGCGGTGACCAGCTGCGTTTCGTGGTGCTCGAGGATATCGGACGTCCGCGCATCTACGAGGTGCCCGACAACTCGCTGCTATTCGCCGCCTACCAGGAAATTGGGGAGTAAACATGAGTGAGACGAGACACAGTGCCGTGTCCTTCGAAGTCGCCTCCGTCAACCGCCAGGGAGCGGATACCACCATTGACGGGATCCTGATCGACCCGGAAACCATGCGCGCCTATGTGGCCGATGAGGCCGCCGCGCGGCGTTCCATGGAGGTGGGTTCGCCCACCGACCAGGTGGTGATCCACCTGGCCCGCGGAGAACTGTCGCAGGCCGGGGAAATGATCGCCGAGCAGCGTTTGCTGGATCCGATGAACGCTCACCTGCGGGTGCTGGATACCGAACTCACCCGGATGCAGGGTGACCTGCATCGCGCGATCAACCGCTTGCGCAAGTTGGCCGAGGAATTCGCCGGCACCCAATACGAGCCGCTGATGCAACAGCACCTGGGCATGGCGTTCTTCGAAACCGGCGATTACCGCGCGGCGATCACCCGTTTCTCGACGGCGCTGGAACTGCGCCAGGCCATCAACGCGCCGCGGCACCTGCTGGACGGTTCGCGGATCTGCCTGGAAATCGCCCAGGAACGGTTGCGCGCCACCGCCTAGTGCCATGCGCTAGACTGGGACATGGTTTTTTGACAAGGGCTGGCGGTAGCTGGCTGCATAAGAGGATTGAGGACTCGTGGCAGATACGACTGACATCAAAAATGGTCAGGTCATCAAGATTGATGGAAACCTGTGGACCATCATCGAATTCCAGCACGTGAAGCCAGGAAAGGGTGGGGCCTTCGTGCGCACCAAGATGCGCAATGTGCTCACCGGCCGGGTGCAGGACAAGACCTACAACGCCGGTGCGAAGATCGAGACCGCCAACGTCGACCGCCGCGACTACCAGTACCTCTACCAGGACGGCGAGGACTTCGTCTTCATGAACCTGGATGACTACGACCAGGTCACCGTCACGGGTAAGACCGTGGGCGACGCCGCCGATTACATGCTGGAGAACCAGGAACTGACCATCGCCATGTACGAGGGCAACCCGCTGTATGTGGAACTGCCGCCGTCGGTGGTCCTGGAAATCACCTACACCGAACCGGGCCTGCAGGGCGATCGTTCCTCCGCCGGAACCAAGCCGGCCACCCTGGAAACCGGCAAGATCATCCAGGTGCCGCTGTTCGTCGACCAGAACACCAAGGTCAAGGTCGACACCCGCACCGGCGATTACCTGGGACGTGTCTCCTAGTGAGTGCACGCGCCAAGGCCCGCCGCCGGGCCCTGGAATTCCTCTTTGAAGCCGAACAGCGCGGTGCCGAACCGCTGGCTGTGGCCATTTCCCGTCGCGAGAATTCCGAGATCGTGCTCAACGAATACTCGTTGACCATCCTCGAGGGCGTGGTTGGCCACCAGGAACGCATCGACGAGATCCTCGAAAGCTACGTCCGCGGTTGGACCATTGAACGCATGCCAGCGGTGGATCGTATCGCCTTGCGCATCGGGGTCTGGGAACTGCTGTACAACGACGAGGTCCCCGACGCCGTGGCCGTATCCGAGGCCGTGGCCAATGTGCGCGAGTTGTCCACCGATGACTCGCCGGAATTCGTCAACGGCGTGCTGGGCCGGATCCAGCAGATCAAGGACACCCTGGTCGACTAGCTCGGCGGATGCTCCACCACCAGTTGCCAAGGCCGCGGATCACACCCGAACGGGTGCGATCCGCGGCCTTCGTGTCACCGGATCCTCCGGTGGGCTCCCGTGTGCGGCAGCCTCTTGCAGGTGCTGGTCGCGATCCTGCAGCTGCCCATGGGCTGCGCGGGTAACCCCCAGGGGCCGGGCAGGGCGCCGCCACCCGAAGCTGGTCCGGCTGGTCAATCCCGGCAGACCGGCTCCCCGTTGCTGTCCAGGATCCGGGTCGCGTCGTAGGTGATCACATCCCGATGACCGAAGACGGTGAGCTGGTCGCCGACCGAGATGTACCGGGCCGTCTCATCTCCGCAGACCGCCCAGGTATCAACCCGTATCATGTCCTCACCGACCCGCAGGGACAACGCATCGCTGCGAACCCGCTCCACGACGCCTTCCATCCCGCCTTCGGCATTTCGCGGTGTGGAACTTGTGCACCCGGCCAGGAGGAACGCCGCCGCTGCCACTGCACAGACCGTTGGCTTGCCCATATCAGGTCCCCTCTGAGCGTTCGGCAATGGCATATCATACCATTCGGTACTGTGCCGGTGCAGGCGTACAGCAGGAAAACGCCGGGTCCCTTCGGGTCGTCCGACCGCCGGTCTTCGAACCTCACGGCGAACCGCTCCCGGTCCGGACGATCGGCTCAGGGCAGGTCGCCCAGCACCACAATCGCTTGGTCCTGGCGCGCCGGATGCCATAGTGCGGTGTCGATCTGCAGCCTGCCGGAGGCCAAACCGTCGGCGTGCACGTTGAGCAGATAGCGTCCCTCACCGGGAAGCGGCACGTCGAAGCGGCCCTGCTCGTCGCTGAGCACTGCGATATCCGGCACCGGGTGCGGGGCATGGGCGATCATGATGCGCGCTGCGGACACCGGATGCCGCCGCGCATCAACCACCTGGCCGTGCACTATCAGCGGAGGACCCATGGTGCCAGTCTAGGCCCGCCACTGCACGATATTGTTCAGCACCTCGGCGTTGATCCGGGTCCCGGAGTTCACCGAACCACCGTAGGCGTGCACCGCGACGGCGTACCGGGCACCGTTGTTCAGCACGTAAACCGCGCTGCCGCTTTGCCCGCCGAAGGTGTCGATATCGTAGTACACCTTGCGGGCCGTGACCGAATGGATCCGGCGGGCGTGATACCACTGGGTGCCCGAGGGCTTGTCCCCGGGATACCCGCTGAGGTTGCCGGTGGACGCCAGCAACGTGGCGTCCGAATAGTTCGCCGCACCCAGCCACCCGGTGGTGCTTCCCAGGTTACTGCCGAGGATGATCGCCCCGTAGTCGTAGTCCGCATTGCCGTTCACCGTCCAGCCGGTCACCGACCGCAAACCGGTGGCCCAGGCGGTGCCGTACGGGTAGCTGGCGGCATCACGCCCCGGAGCCACCTGGACGCTTTGCACCCAGCCATCCCGGGCGGGATTGCCGCTATTACGGATGAACACGCAGTGCCCGGCGGTGATCAGGGTGCGCGGTCCAACGAACCAGCCGGTGCCGATATAGCGTGCCCCGTCCCGGGCGGTGATCAGCAAGCTGGCATGGGCACGCCATGGGTAGCCGGAGGCCGGGCTGATCCGCACCCGGTCATCGGTGCCGTGCACGGTCTGCGGCAGCATGCCGAAGGAAGCCACCCCGATATCGGGCAGGTCCTCCTCGAAGGCCGCCCGCACCGAGGCCTCGAAATCCCCGGCGGCCGGCAAGGTGTACCCGGGCACCGATTCGTACCCATCGGTCCCGGTGGCCACCTCCTGGTCCTGGCCGCTCTCCGGTTCCAGGCCGATCACGTCGGTATCGGTGACCTCCTCGATTTCATTGGCGACCGGGGTGTGCATTTCGTCCTTGAACCCGTTCATGGCGGCTCCTGTCAGCAACGGGCGGGGCGCACCGTGCGCCCCGTCGAGCACCATCTTCCGCCGCACCTGTTACCCGGGCATTACAGCGCCATGATCGGCCCGCGGCGCCGCGGCATCAGCCTGCTCCCGGACCCTGCCGGGGCTGTGGGGGATGCGGCAGAGCGGTACGCGGAAGCGCCATCCGGTCCGCCAGGTCCCTTCCCCCGTCATGCTCCAATACCTCCTGCAGCTGCCGGCTGTGCAGGGCCCGGCTGCGCTCATCCACCTGCCAGGCGAAGAACGGGCCCAGAGCGGTGGTGGCCCGGATGCGCTGCCACAAGTCCGCCGGTAGCAGATCCGGGGCGTGCTGGCTGGCCCGGCCGACCAGCTCCCAACCGGCGGTGAACACCGGCGGGGCGGTGATCGGGCCGCGGTGGCGCAACGCCGGATCGGCGCAACGCAGCGACAGCGCCTGCACATCGGGGTGTATTCCGCCGGTGGCTTGCTGCAGGCGCCTGACGGCGGCGTCGAACAGCACGGCCCGTTCGGCGCGCAGCAGGCCGGGGCCTTCGTTGCGCAGCAGCAGGTAGCCGCCGATGATCCCGGCAACCGGGTCCTGGTAGGCCTCCAACAGCAGGTGCTCGAGCCGTCCGGGATCCGAATGCTCCAGCAGGTCCCGGCCCTGGGCCAGGGCGATACGGGTCGATTCGATGACCAGGTCACGCTGCTCGTCGTGGTCATCGTGCTCGGCATCGCGCATGAACAGTGCCGCATCATGCAACCGGAACTGGTCGGGGAAGGGTTCGCCCGGATCGCCGGATTCGCGTTGCAGCACCAGCTGGGTGATCCAGCCCGGGCAGACGACCACGGTGGCCTCGGCGGTCCGTCCATCCGGGATCAGGTAGCGCAGGTAGTAGATCCCGGGCTCCAGCACCCGGGTCCAGATGCTTTGCGGGGCCAACGGGTCGTGTTCGGCTTCCACCGGGGCGGTATCCAGCCGTTCCACCAGTTCCCCGTGCGGCCCGCGCAGTTCCAGATCGCTCAGCGGATGCGGCCAGGATGCCACCGGCCCGCTGCGGTGGAACCAGAACCGGCCGAGTACCGTGAAGGCACCTTGACCCGGTGGCACCTGCGGGCGGTCGGCGAACCGGTGGGTCAGGGTGCCGAAGGGCGAATGCTGGGACGCCGGGGCATAGGAGCTGAACCCGGCCGGGGCCGGGGTAGGCAGCAGCGGGGAATCCAGCTGCAGGTCGGTATCGCGGTCCAGCAACAGCACGTGTTCGGACACCGAGCCGATATCCCTGCCGAATTCCACCCGCACCTTGTACAGCCCCGGGCACTCACGCTCCTGCAGGTTCCCGGTCCGACGGTAGACCAGACCCAGTTGGTCGTTGGTGACCACCAGGGAGGCGGCCGCATTGGGCACGGTGAGTCCGAACCGGTGCAATTGCCCGAACCGGGCCGGCCGCACCGCCGGACCCCGGTCCCCGAGATGTACGTGCTGCTCTCCCGCCCCGCCGACCTGGAAGCCGTGGCGCAGACCGGTGTCCGGGTTCCCGGCCAGGTACAGCCCGCGCGGCAGCCGTACCCGGATCAGACCCGGCCCGGCGGCCAGGTCCACCTCGATGGGCCGGTGCGGGCGGCCGGCCCACAGCCGCAATCCGGCGGGCGGTTCGCCGGCGGGCAGGTGCAAGGTGACATCGAAGCGGGGCACCTGCTCCAGCCGCTTGAGCAGCAGCGGGCTTTCGGCCCGCACATAGGGCTGCAGGTCCACGGCGCTGCCGGCGCGGACGGTCCCGGGAAGGAAATCCACCATGGTGTCGTGCAGATAGGATTTCAGGCTCCGGGCGGTCACCACCCCGCGGTCATCGGCGGCCGCCCCACCCAACCCCTGCAGCAGGGTCCAGGTGAAGACCCCGTGCACCAGCCCGTCCGGCATCCGGTGTTCCAGCGCCGCCTTGGTCTGGGCCGCCACAGCGATGAAGGTGGGTCCGGGGCTCTGCGAGGACACCTCGCTGCGGGCCATCACCGGGGAGACCGGGATGGATTTCTGGTTGGTCATGCAGCAGTCCATCCACAGCACGTACTCGCGGAACCGCCCGGACTGGCGGAAATGGCGGAACCAGTCGTAGGCGTAGAGGTAGGCGTTATAGCCGGTACTGGCCTCGGCGGTAAACAGCGCCGGCTCTTCCAGGACCGGGGCGAACCCATGGCCGGCGAAGTACAGGTAGAGCCGGTCCGCCCGGGCTTCGCTGGTCTGTTGCAACAACCAGTCCATGGCAGCCGAGAGCCTGGAGCTGGTGGGTTCGGGATCCTCGGCACTGCGGGGGAAATCCGTGCTGCGGATCAATTTCAGGTTTTGCTCCGGCACGTTCCCGCCGTGGGGATCGCGCAGCCAATCGGCGATCGCGGTGGCATCATTCTGTGGCCCGTCCAGGTTCTTCAGCACCCCGACCGCATCCAGTTTGGGGTAGTGCCCGATCCCGACCACCACCGCATAGTCAGCCATCACCCACCGCCCTCACCACGGGTAGGCGTCGTGGATGAACCGGCGATCCGTGGGGGACAGCTCGGTATTCCAGCCGACACTGAAACCGTCCAGGGTCCAATGGGCGGGCACCGGGTACATCATGATCGAGTGCGGATCCACCTCGGTCCCGGTCAGCTCGGCCGGATCGTAGGCCTGGAAGATGTTGCTGTGCACCTGCGCGCGGTTCCAGTAGTTCGGTGGCCCGGACTGGTCCTTGATGACCGCTTCGACATCCCACTGGATCGGCGTGGCGGGGTTCTGGTGCTCGTGGATCAGGCCGATGGCATGGCCGAACTCGTGCAGCACCACCTGGCGCAGCGTCTTCTCGTCGCTGTCCGGGGTGATCCAGCCGAAGTTCATGGTCGGTTCGGCGCTGTTGACCTGTTGCGCCTGGGTGCCCAGGTAGGACCAGGACCCGAGACCCGGGGTGAAACTGATGCGCACATCGGCCGGGGAACCGGGATCGGTGTTCAGGCGCAGCCGCGCCATGGACGGGCCGGTCCACTCCCGGGCGACCTGCAGCACCCGCTGGTGCAGTTCGGGTTCACCTTCCAGGAAGTGCAGGTTCAGCACATCCACCTGCCAGCGGGCCGAGTTGAACGCCGCCGCGCGGGTCAGCGCGCCCAGCGCGGCCGGTACCGCAACGGAACAGAAATACGGTTGTTCGGCCATTGGGCACCTCCTGCCTGGCCGGTACCTGTCCGGACATGTCCAGCAGATTGTCCTGTACCGGCGTTACCCGGGCGTTACAGCCACCGGATACCCCGGACGCTAAATGAACCGGTTTCACTTGCCGGGTCGAATTAAGGCCTAGTGATATCCCCAATCCCGCACGATCTCCCATTGACAGGATTTTCCGGCACTGGAACAGTGGAAGTGGGGTTGCCCGGGTGCGGTTTGGCCGATCACTCGATGGTGGCAACCGTGAACGGGGAGTGGGGGTTTGCGGTTCGATGCCTGAGTTCGAAGTCCGGTTACTTGAACGGTGGCGGTTGCTGCGCGACGGAAGTGCGGTGCCCTTGCGGCTGCGTGAACAGCGGGTGATCTGCCTGCTGGCGCTGCGCGGGGCGATGCCCAGGCGCCGGGTGGCCGGGATACTCTGGCCGGAAACCACCGAATCCCGGGCGCTGGACAGCCTTCGGGTGAGCCTGCACCACATCCACCGGCAGGCCCCGGGCCTGCTGGGGTGCTCCGACGGGTGGCTGGACCTGGCCGAGCAGACCCCGGTGGACGTGCACCGGCACACCGCCGAACTCGAGAAATGGGGCGGTACGGCCAACCTTGGCTGCACCGAACTGGAGCAGCTATTGCGCGGCGCACAGCTGTTGCCGGACTGGGATGAGCCGTGGCTGGCCGCCGACCAGGAGGAGCTGCGGCAGTTGCGCGCCCGGGCCCTGCAGAATGCGGCACATGAACAGCTGGCCCGCGGCAACCACCACCAGGCGCTACGGCTGGGACGCGCCGCCCTGGACCTGGACCCGATCAGCGAGAGCGCTGCCAGCATCCTGGCCCGGGCCGAGGCCGGGGAAGGCAACCGGGCCGGTGCGGCCGCCGGGCTGCTGCTGTTCATCAAGCGGCTGCAGGAGGACCTGGGAATCGGTCCGGGACCCGAGGTCACCCGGATGCTGGCGCAATTGCGCAGCAGTTGACCCTCCCGCGCCGCCGCCGACGGCTTGGGCAATCCCGCGCGATGTGGCGGGTTTTCCCGCGGATGTGGTCGAAACCATAGGCTATTCACACCCCTGCATGGGTCACCGGCTAGGGGAAGGGTCATCCGACGTGATAATTTCTAAGGAGCAATATTCCTTTAAGAACCGTCCCGTGAGGCGGAGAAGGGAGAGATGCACCGTATGAGTGAATATTCCTCAACGTCGCCGGGGGCGCGCATGGTGTTGTCATCCGACGACATCGAACGGGTCCTCACGCGCATCGCCTTCGAAATCATCGAGGCCAACAAGGGTACCGAGGACCTGGTCCTGCTGGGTATCCCGCGCCGCGGTTTCCCGCTGGCCCAACGCCTGGCCGAGCGTATCGCCGCTTCCTCCGCCGAGGGCATCACCGCCGATTCGCTGGTCGGCCAGCTGGATATCACCATGTACCGTGATGACCTGCGGCATTCCTCGACCCGCACCCCTGCCCCCACCCGGCTTCCCGCCGGTGGCATTGACGGCAAGGTGGTGGTACTGGTCGACGACGTGCTGTATTCCGGGCGCACCATCCGCGCCGCCCTGGACGCCCTGGCCGACTGGGGCCGGCCGCGCATCGTCAGGCTGGCCGTGCTGGTCGACCGGGGCCACCGCGAACTGCCGATCCGCGCCGACCATGTAGGCAAGAACCTGCCCACCGCCAAAAGCGAAAAGGTCCGCGTGCACCTGGCAGAGACCGACGAATCCAACGAAGTGATCATCGAGGCGGGCGTATGAAGCACCTGATTTCCACCGCGGACCTCACCCGTGCCGAGGCCATCCAGATCCTGGACATCGCCGAGGAAATGCGCGCGTTCGGCACCCGCGAGGTCAAGAAGCTGCCGGCGCTGCGCGGACGCACCGTGGTGAACCTGTTCTTCGAGGACTCCACCCGCACCCGGATCTCCTTCGAGGCCGCGGCCAAGCGGCTGAGCGCGGATGTCATCAACTTCTCCGCCAAGGGCTCCTCGGTCTCCAAGGGCGAATCGCTCAAGGACACCGCCCAGACGCTGCTGGCCATCGGCGCCGATGCGGTGGTCATCCGCCATCCGGACTCCGGGGCCCCGGCCCGGCTGGCGGCCACCGACTGGATCGGGCTGCCGATCGTCAACGCCGGCGACGGCATGCACGAGCACCCCACCCAGGCGTTGCTGGACGCCTTCACGCTGCGCCGGCAGATCTGCCTGCGCGAGGGCAGTTCACCGCATGGCAAGGGCCTGGACGGGTTGAAGGTCGCGATCGTCGGGGACATCCTGCACTCGCGGGTGGCCCGCTCCAACCTCTGGCTGCTGAACACCCTGGGCGCCGAGGTCACCATGGTGGCCCCGCCCACCCTGCTGCCGGTGGGCGCCGCCTCCTGGCCGTGCACCATCAGCTACAACCTGGATGAGGTCATCGCCTCCGGCACGGATGCACTGATGATGCTGCGTGTGCAGGGCGAGCGGATGAACGCCGCCTTCTTCCCCAACCCGCGGGAATACTCGCGCTACTGGGGCCTGGATGACGCCAGGCTCACCACCCTGGACGCCTCGGGTGATGAAACCCTGATCATGCATCCCGGACCGATGAACCGCGGCCTGGAGATCTCCTCGGCCGCCGCGGATTCACCGCGCTCCACCGTGCTGGACCAGGTGACCAATGGCGTGGCCGTGCGCATGGCCAGCCTCTACATGCTCCTCTCCGGCGATTTGATCAAGGAAAGCTAGGTCCATGAAGTATCTGATTCGCAACGCCAGCGTACTGGGCGAAAACACCACAGACGTGCTCATCGAGGACGGGCTGATCGCCCGCATCCAGGACGGTATCGACGCCGCGGACGCTCATATCATCGAGGCCGCCGGCCAGGTGCTGCTACCCGGCCTGGTCGACCCGCACACCCACCTGCGCGAACCCGGCCGGGAAGACGCCGAAACCGTGGAAACCGGAACCCGGGCCGCGGCCAAGGGTGGCTACACCGCGGTGCACGCCATGGCCAACTCCACCCCGGTGGCCGACACCGCCGGCGTGGTGGAACAGGTGTACGAGCTGGGCCGCCGGGCCGGCTGGGTGGATGTGCGCCCGGTGGGTGCGGTCACCGTGGGACTGGCCGGCAAGCAGCTGTCCGAGATCGGCGCGATGGCCGATTCGCGGGCTGCGGTGAAGATGTTCTCCGATGACGGGATTTGCGTCTGGGACCCGCTGCTGATGCGCCGCGCCCTGGAATACGTCAAGGCCTTTGACGGGGTCATCGCCCAGCACGCCCAGGAGCCGCGGCTGACCGAGGGCGCCCAGATGAACGAGGGCGAGGTCTCGGCGGTGCTGGGACTGGGCGGCTGGCCGGCGGTGGCCGAGGAGTCGATCATCGCCCGCGACGTGCTGCTGGCCGAGCACGTGGGTGCCCGGCTGCACATCTGCCACGTATCCACCGCCGGGTCCGTGGAGATCATCCGCTGGGCCAAGGCCCGCGGCATCCAGGTCACCGCCGAGGTCACCCCGCACCACCTGATCCTCACCGACGAGCTGGTGCGCAGCTACGACCCGGTCTACAAGGTCAACCCGCCGCTTCGCCGTGCCGAGGACGTGACGGCCCTGCGTGCCGCGGTAGCCGATGGCACCATCGACGTGATCGGCACCGACCACGCCCCGCATACCGCCGAAACCAAGGACTGCGAATGGGGGGCGGCGGCCATGGGCATGACCGGGCTGGAAACCGCCCTGTCCATCGTGCAGCACACGCTGGTCGAGACCGGGCTGCTCACCTGGGCGGATGTCGCCCGGATCACCTCCAGCGCCCCGGCCGCCATCGGCCGGCTGGCCGACCAGGGCCGACCGATCGCCGTGGGCGAACCGGCGAACCTGACCCTGGTGGATCCCGCCGCACGCTGGATCGTGGACCCCTACGCCATGGAAACCAAGGGCCGCAACTCGCCGTTCGCCGGGATGGAACTGCCCGGACAGGTCACCGCCACCTTCTTCCACGGGCACCCCACGGTGCTGGACGGGGCGCTGGCCACACCGCGGAACGGGCAGTAGATGAACCCGTACGCGGTATCGATCGCCATCACCCTGGCCGTGATCCTCGTCGCGATCACCCTGATCGGCGTGGGCTGGCGCAACCGGGTCAAACGCCAGGGCGGGATCCCGGAACCGTATCCGAACTTCGAGGATACCGAAACCCACCGCTTCGAGGGCATGTACGTGGCCACCACCGCCGGTGAGGACTGGCTGGAGCGCATCGCGGCGCACCGGCTGGGGATCCGCTCCAACGCCGAGCTGGTCCTCGGTGAGCGGGGGGTGCACTTCATGCGCTCCGGCGCCCCGGATGTGCACATCCCGTACCAGGCGCTGACCCGGCTGAACCGGGCGGCGGGCATGGCCGGGAAGTTCGTCGAAAAGGACGGGCTGCTGGTGGTGGGCTGGTCCAAGGACGGGGTCGAATTCGACACCGGGTTCCGCGCCCGCTACCACGCGGAGAACTCAAGGATTTATCAGTTGCTGGCATCGCACCTCGATGATGCGGCAGAGCAGGAGACAAACTAGTGAAGACTCAAAGCACCCCAGATGCAGTGCTGGTTCTGGAAGATGGTCGCATCTTCCGCGGACGCAGCTACGGAAAAGTGGGCTCCACCCTGGGTGAAGTGGTATTCACCACCGGCATGACCGGATACCAGGAAACCCTGACCGACCCGTCCTACGCCCACCAGATCGTGGTGCAGACCTTCCCGCATATCGGCAACACCGGAGTGAACGACGAGGACCCGGAGTCCAACCGGATGTGGGCCGCCGGTTACGTGGTCCGCGAGGCCTCCCGCCGCCCCAGCAACTGGCGATCGACACGCACCCTGGAAGAGGACCTGATCGGCAACGGCATCGTGGGTATCGAACGTATCGACACCCGCGCGCTGACCCGCCACCTGCGCGAGGCCGGGGCCATGAAGGCCGGGATCTTCTCCGGTCCGGCCGCCGAGCGCCCGGTGGACCAGCTGGTGGCCGAGGTCGCCGCCCAGCCGTCCATGGAGGGACGCAATATCTCCGCCGAGGTCTCCGCCGAGGCGGCCTACTTCGTGGAGCCGAAGGACCACGGTTGGGACGGGGAAGTGCGCCACACCGTGGCCGCCATCGACCTGGGCATCAAGGCGATGACCCCGATCCGTTTGGCCGAACGCGGCATGCGGGTGCATGTGCTGCCGCATGACGCCACCCTTCAGGACATCAAGGCCACCGGCGCCACCGGTGTGTTCTTCTCCAACGGACCGGGCGACCCGGCCACCGCCAACGCGCAGATCGAACTGGTGCGTTCGGTGCTGGATTCGGGTATCCCGTACTTCGGCATCTGCTTCGGTAACCAGATCCTGGGCCGCGCCCTGGGCCTGGACACCTACAAGCTGCGTTTCGGCCACCGCGGCATCAACCAGCCGGTGAAGGTCAAGGAATCGGGCAAGGTGGAAATCACCAGCCAGAACCACGGTTTCGCCGTGGACGCGCCGCTGGAAGGCACTTTCACCGCCCCCGTCGAACGGTTCGGCACCGTGGAGGTCTCCCACTACTCGCTCAACGACCAGGTGGTCGAGGGACTGCGCTGCCTGGACATCCCGGCCTTCTCGGTGCAGTACCACCCCGAAGCGGCATCCGGCCCCCATGACGCGGCCAACCTCTTCGACCGCTTCGCCGACGTACTGGACAACTTCGCAGACAAGGACAACAAGTAATGCCCAAGCGTACCGATCTGAAATCAGTACTCGTCATCGGTTCCGGCCCGATCGTCATCGGCCAGGCCGCCGAATTCGACTACTCCGGCACCCAGGCGCTGCGTGTGCTCAAGGAGGAGGGCCTGCGGGTCATCCTGGTCAACTCCAACCCGGCCACCATCATGACCGACCCGCAGTTCGCCGATGCGACCTACGTGGAACCGATCACCCCCGAGGTGGTTGAGCAGATCATCGCCAAGGAGCGCCCGGATGCGGTGCTGCCCACCCTGGGCGGGCAGACCGCGTTGAACACCGCGATCGCGCTGGACAAGAACGGGGTACTGGAAAAGTACAACGTGGAACTGATCGGCGCGAACATCGAAGCGATCGAGCTGGGCGAGGACCGCGAGAAGTTCAAGGGCGTCGTGGAACGCTGCGGTGCCGAATCGGCCAAGTCGATCATCGTGCACTCCATGGACGAGGCCTTCGCCGCGGTGGAGGAACTGAAGTACCCGGTCGTGGTGCGCCCCTCCTTCACCATGGGCGGCCTGGGTTCGGGCATGGCCTACAACGCCGAGGACCTGCGCCGCATCGCCGGGGCCGGCCTGCAGTACTCGCCAACCACCGAGGTGCTCCTGGAGGAGTCGATCCTGGGCTGGAAGGAATACGAGCTGGAGATGATGCGCGACACCAACGACAATGTCGTGGTGGTCTGCTCCATCGAGAACTTCGACCCGGTGGGCGTGCACACCGGCGACTCGATCACCGTGGCCCCGGCCATGACACTGACCGACCGCGAATACCAGAAACTGCGTGATATCTCCATCGCGGTGATCCGCGAGGTGGGCGTGGACACCGGCGGCTGCAACATCCAGTTCGCCATCGAACCGGACACCGGGCGCATCGTGGTCATCGAAATGAACCCGCGTGTTTCCCGCTCCTCGGCACTGGCCTCCAAGGCCACCGGTTTCGCCATCGCCAAGATCGCCACCAAGGTGTCGCTGGGCTACACCCTGGACGAGATCCAGAACGACATCACCAAGCAAACCCCGGCCTCCTTCGAACCGGCCCTGGACTACGTCGTGGTCAAGGTCCCGCGCTTCGCCTTCGAGAAGTTCCCGGCTGCCGACGCCACGCTGACCACCACCATGAAGTCGGTGGGCGAGGCCATGAGCCTGGGCCGCAACTTCACCGAGGCGCTGCAGAAGGCGCTGCGCTCCCTGGAACAGAAGGGCAGCGAGCTGTCCTTCGAGCCATTGTCCGAGGAGGAGATCCCGGGCATGCTCAAGGACATCGAGGTGGGCACCACCGAACGCCTGCACCTGGTGCAGCGGGCCCTGCTCTCCGGGGTGTCCATCGAGACCCTCTACGAGGCCAGCGGCATCGACCCGTGGTTCCTGGACCAGTTGGCGCTGATCAACGAGACCGCCGCCACGGTGGCCGCATCGAAGAACCTGAACGCCGAGATGCTGCGCGAGGCCAAGCGCCACGGCTTCTCCGACGCGCAGATCGCCACCTTGACCGGCAACTCCGAGGCCGTGGTGCGCGGGGTCCGCCACGCCCTGGAGATCCGCCCGGTGTACAAGACCGTGGATACCTGCGCCGCCGAGTTCGAGGCCTACACCCCGTACCTCTACTCCTCCTACGACGAGGAGACCGAGGTGCCGGCACACGAGAAGAAGTCGGTCATCATCCTGGGCTCCGGCCCGAACCGCATCGGCCAGGGCATCGAGTTCGACTACTCCTGCGTACATGCGGTGATGGCCCTGCGCGAGGCCGGCTACGAGACCGTGATGGTCAACTGCAACCCGGAAACCGTATCCACCGACTACGACATCTCCGACCGCCTGTACTTCGAGCCGCTGAGCCTGGAGGACGTGCTGGAGATCATCCACGCCGAACAGGAATCCGGCGGCGTGCTGGGTGTGTTCGTGCAGCTGGGCGGGCAGACCCCGCTGAAGCTGGCCGCCGAGCTGAAGGCCGCCGGGGTGCCGATCCTGGGCACCTCCCCGGAGGCCATCGACCTGGCCGAGCACCGTGGCGCCTTCCAGCAGGTGCTCGACGGCGCCGGGCTGATCGCCCCGAAGAACGGCACCGCGGTCTCCTTCAAGGACGCCAAGCGGATCGCCGACGAGATCGGCTACCCGGTACTGGTGCGCCCCAGCTACGTGCTGGGTGGGCGCGGCATGGAAATCGTCTACGACGAGGCGAACCTGGCCCGCTACATCGAGAACGCCACCGAGATCACGGTGGATCACCCGGTGCTGGTGGACCGCTTCCTGGAGGACGCGATCGAGATCGACGTGGACGCCCTGTTCGACGGCACCGACCTGTACATGGGCGGGATCATGGAGCATATCGAGGAAGCCGGTATCCACTCCGGTGACTCGGCCTGCGTGCTCCCCCCAATCACCCTGGGCCACGAGGTGCGTGAGAAGGTGGCCGCGGCCACCCGCGCCATCGCCGAGGGTGTGGGCGTGCGCGGACTGATCAACATCCAGTTCGCCCTGGCCGGGGACATCCTCTACGTCATCGAGGCCAACCCGCGTGCCTCGCGCACCGTGCCGTTCACCTCCAAGGCCACCGGCGTGCAGCTGGCCAAGGCCGCGGCGATGATCGGGGTGGGCAAGAGCATTGCCGACCTGCGTGGCGTGTTGCTGCCGGTGACCGGGGACGGCACCCACCTGCCGGAAACCGCTCCGGTATCCGTGAAGGAAGCCGTGCTGCCCTTCAGCCGCTTCCGTACCCCCGAGGGCAAGGTCGTCGATTCGCTGCTCGGCCCGGAAATGCGTTCCACCGGCGAGGTCATGGGCATCGACAAGTACTTCGATACGGCCTTCGCCAAGTCCCAGGCCGCGGCCAACAACCCGCTGCCGACCTCCGGCAAGGTCTTCGTCTCGGTGACCAACCGCGACAAGCGCTCGATCGTGTTGCCGGTCAAGCACCTGGCGGACAACGGGTTCGAGATCGTCTCCACCGGCGGCACCGCCCAGGCGCTGCGCCGCAACGGCATCCCGACCACCGTGGTCAAGAAGGTCCACGAAGGCGGGGAGAACATCGTGGACATGATCACCGAGGGGGAGATCGGGTTGATCCTGAACACCCCGTCGGGTTCCGAGGCCCGCGGTGACGGCTACGAGATCCGTGCCGCCGCGACCAGTGTGGGCACCCCGATCATCACCACCGTGGCCGAGTTCGGTGCCGCGGTGCAGGCGATCAGCGCACTGCGCCACTACAGCTGGGATGTCACCAGCCTGCAGGAGCACCCGGATTTGCTCTCGGATGTGGACCATGGCTGATTTCGGCACCACCCTGCGCGCGGCCATGGAGGCCAACGGCCCGCTCTGTGTGGGGATCGACCCGCACCCCGGGCTGCTGGCCGCCTGGGGGCTGGAGGATAACGCCGAATCGGTGCTCCGCTTCTCGCTGCGCGTCATCGAGGCCATGGACGGGGTAGCGGCCATCGTCAAACCGCAGGTGGCGCTGTACGAGCGTTTCGGCTCGGCCGGGTTCGCCGCCCTGGAGCAGACCCTGGCCGCCGCCCGGGCGCAGGGGTTGCTGACCCTGGCCGATGCCAAACGCGGGGATATCGGCTCCACCATGGCCGCGTACGCCAGCGCCTGGCTGGATGATTCCTCCCCGTTGGCCGCCGACGCGGTGACCCTGAGCCCCTACCTGGGCTACGAGTCGCTGCGTCCGGCGATCGACCTGGCGGCACGGACCGGCCGGGGGGTGTTCATCCTGGGGCTCACCTCCAACCCGGAAGGGCCCAGCGTGCAGCATGTGGGTGGTGCCGCCTCGGTGGCCAAGACCGTCATCGATGCGGTCGCCCGGGAAAACGCCGGGGCCGGTGACCTGGGCCATGTGGGTCTGGTGATCGGCGCCACCGTCGGGGACGCCCCGGCCAAGCTGGGCATCGACCTGGCTGCGACCAAGGCGCCGCTGCTGACCCCGGGCCTCGGCGCCCAGGGGGCCACGGCACGTGATCTTGCCGACTCTTTTGCCGGCTCCTTCGGCCAGGTGCTGGCCACCAGCAGCCGCGATATCCTCCAGGCCGGTCCGGACCGGCCCACCCTGCGTGCCAGGGCCGAGGCGGTCCGCGCCGAACTCATCGCGGCGGGTTAAGCGGATTAAGTAGTCAGATCGCGCTGTGGCCACTAAAGTTTCTGGTAGCCACAGCGCGATTACTCTTGCAATCAGGGCGATTGCTGGTTACGTTGACAACATGGCCTTAGTCCACAACTCGATGAAGGATGGCTGACGATGGTACTGAGAGAACTTTCAGACGAAGACCGGATCCGCGCCCGTGCCAAGGCCCTGGCCGCCCGCACCCGCCGCGCCGAGATCAAAGCCCAGTTCAGCACCGGCAAAATCTCCATCACCGAAGTACTAGACTTGGTGTACGAAGATGAGGCAGTGGGTCGCATGCGTGTCATGGACCTGCTCGAATCGGTACCTGGTGTGGGCGAAGTCCGTGCCGCCAACCTGCTCGAACGTCTGGGGATTTCCCCGTCACGCCGCCTGCGCGGCCTGGGACGCAAGCAGCGGGTGGCCATCACCGAGCACTTCAAGCAATCACCGCCCAAAACGAAAGCGTAGTCAATGACCCCAGCGTCGGTAACAGTTCTGGCCGGCCCCACGGCCGTAGGCAAGGGAACCGTCTCCACCTACATCCGTGAGAACTATCCGCAGGTCTGGTTGTCGGTTTCGGCAACGACCCGTGATCCACGCCCGGGGGAGGTGGAAGGGGTCCACTACTACTTCGTGGGCCCACAACGCTTCGGTGAGCTGGTCGAATCCGGTGAAATGCTCGAATGGGCGGTAGTGCACGGGCGCAACAGCTACGGCACCATCCGCTCCACGGTGGAGCAGGCCGTGGCCGAAGGCAAGAAGGTGCTGCTGGAGATCGACCTGCAAGGTGCCCGGCAGGTCAAGCAGACCATGCCCGAGGCCCACTTCGTGTTCCTGGCCCCGCCATCCTGGGATGAATTGGTACGCCGGCTTGTGGGCCGGGGCACTGAATCCGCCGAGGAGCAGCAGCGCCGCCTGGAAACCGCTAAACTGGAACTTGCGGCGGAATCCGAATTCGACGTAACCATTGTCAACGACAGTGTGTCGCGTGCCGCCGAAGAGCTTGTGGCCCTGATGGGGCTAAACGAAAAATAAGGGGAGTCTTGTGACTGAAAACCTCGAAGGAATCATCAACCCTTCAATTGACTCATTGCTGAAGAAGGAAGAGTCAAAGTACGCGCTGGTGCTGAATTCGGCCAAGCGCGCCCGCCAGATCAACGCCTACTACGCGCAGCTGAACGAGGGCCTGTTCGAGTACGTTGGGCCGCTGGTGGAAACCAAGCTCAACGAAAAGCCGTTGACCATCGCCTTGCGTGAACTCAACGAGGGCCTGCTGAAGGTCACCCCGGCCGAAGCCGAGTAGCACCGACGAACCCCGGATGGCGCCCCACACACCTGGTGGCGCCATCCGCTTTTAACCTAGAGGATCATTCTTGAAGAGAATCGTGCTGGGCGTCTCCGCCGGAATCGCCGCCTACAAGTCCGTGTTGCTGCTCCGACTGCTGCGGGAAGCCGGCCACCATGTGGACGTGATTCCCACCGCGAACGTGGCCCGGTTCGTGGGCAACGCCACCTTCGAGGCGTTGAGCGGCAACCCGGTGACCTCCGAGGTCTTCGACGCCGTGGATACCGTCAACCACGTGCGCCTGGGACAACAGGCCGATCTGGTGCTGGTGGTCCCGGCCACCGCCGACCTGCTGGCCAAGGCCGCCTCCGGGCTGGCCGACGACCTGCTCACCGGCACCCTGCTGGCCACCCGCGCCCCGGTGGTCATGGCCCCCGCCATGCACACCGAAATGTGGCAGCACCCGGCCACCGAGGCCAATGTGGCGATGCTGCGCTCCCGCGGGGTGCATATCATCGAACCGGCCGTGGGACGGCTCACCGGCCAGGACTCCGGCCCCGGTCGGCTACCGGAACCAGAGCAGATCCTCGAACAGATCCAGGTGCACCTCGGCGAGGCGGTACTGGCCGGACGCAAGGTGCTGGTCACCGCCGGGGGAACCCGCGAACCGCTGGACCCGGTGCGTTACCTGGGCAACCGGTCCTCGGGACGCCAGGGGGTGGCTTTGGCCCGGGCGGCCCGCGATGCCGGAGCCGAGGTCACCCTGATCGCCACCCACCTGGAGGTTCCGGCCCCGCACGGGGTGCAGCTGATCCAGGCCTCCTCGGCCCTGGACCTGCATGAGGCGGTTTTCGCACACGCCCCGGGGCAGGATGTACTGATCATGAACGCGGCCGTGGCGGATTTCCGCCCGGCCAGCATCGAATCGGCCAAGATCAAGAAACGTGATGGGCATTCGGCACCGCTGATCGAACTGGTACGCAACCCCGACATCCTCGCCGACGTGGTCACCGCGCGCGACACCGACCCGTTGTTGCCGCGATTGATCGTGGGCTTTGCCGCGGAAACCGGGGATGGCGAGGGCAGCGTGCTGGACTACGGTCGGGCCAAGCTGGCCACGAAGGGGTGCGAGATGCTGGTGGTCAACGAGGTGGGGGCGGCCAAGACCTTCGGCGCCGAAACCAACGAGGCCACGATCCTCTTCGCCGACGGGAAAGCCGCCGTGAACGCCGCCGGAAGCAAAATCGAGGTGGCCCGAATCGTCATAAACCAGCTGGCCAACGCAATATAGCGGTCACCGTGCGTCATACGTGATCAGCACCATGTCGCACGTGTTCACCGTTCGCCCCTCCAGCTGCCCACCGGTCCGTGCGACCAGATAGAGTAACAACGTGACTTCAAGAACCCCTGAACTACGTCTTTTCACCTCGGAATCCGTGACCGAAGGACACCCGGATAAGATCTGCGACCAGATCTCCGATGCGATCCTGGATGCCATGCTGGCCCAGGACCCGAACTCGAAGGTCGCCGTCGAGACCCTGACCACCACCGGGCTGGTCCATGTCGCCGGCGAGGTGACCACCAACGGCTACGTCGAGATCCCGGAGATCGTGCGCCGCACCATCCTGGACATCGGCTACGATTCCTCGGCCAACGGATTCGACGGGGCCCGCTGCGGTGTCTCGGTGTCCATCGGCCAGCAATCCCAGGAGATCCACGACGGGGTCTTCAACTCCCTGGAAGCCCGCCAGGGCACCGCCAAGGACCCGCGCGACCTGCAGGGCGCCGGCGACCAGGGGCTGATGTTCGGCTACGCCTCGGATGAGACCGAATCGCTGATGCCCACCCCGATCTACCTGGCCCACCGGCTCTCCGAACGACTCACCCAGGTGCGCAAGAACGCCCGCCTGCCGCTGCTGCGTCCGGACGGCAAAACCCAGGTCACCATCGGCTACGACGGGGACACCCCGGTCTCCGTCGACACCGTGGTGGTCTCCAGCCAGCATGCCGCCGAATACGAGCTGGAGACGCTGAAGGCCGACCTGTTCGAGGAGGTGGTCAGCCCGGTGCTGGAGAAGTCCGGCCTGGACACCTCGAAGACCAGCATCATCCTGAACCCCTCGGGCCCGTTCATCATCGGCGGACCGGTGGGGGACGCTGGACTGACCGGACGCAAGATCATCGTGGACACCTACGGCGGCTTCGCCCGCCACGGCGGCGGCGCCTTCTCCGGCAAGGATCCCTCCAAGGTGGACCGCTCCGCCGCCTACGCCATGCGCTGGGTGGCCAAGAACGTGGTGGCCGCCGGTCTGGCACGCCGCGTCGAGGTGCAGATCGCCTACGCCATCGGGGTGGCCACCCCGGTGGGCCTGTATGTGGAGACCTTCGGCACCGAAACCGTGGATCCGGCCAAGATCACCCGCGCCATCAACGAGATCTTCGACCTGCGCCCGTTGGGCATCATCGAGGAGCTGGACCTCAAGCGACCGATCTACCAGAAGACCGCCGCCCACGGACACTTCGGCCGTGAGGACAACGACTTCAGCTGGGAACGGCTGGACAAGGTCGAGGCCCTGCGCGCCTGGTTCAACGCCTAGGCACCTGGGAAGAGGATGACCTGGTGCAACAGGATGCACTGATCTCGGCACCCGAGCCGCCGGTAATCGAACTGGTGGCCCGGGTGCTGCTTGATTCCCCGGTCCCGCACCTGGACCGGCCCTTCGACTACATCGTCCCGCCCTCCCTGCACGAGCAGGCGGGAATCGGGATGCGGGTCAAGGTCCCGTTCTCCGGGCGCCAGCTCGACGGATTCATCACCGAACTGCAGCACGAGGTGCGCCCGGTCATGAAACTGCGCGAACTGGGCAAGATCGTCTCGGATACCCGGGTGCTGTTCCCCGAGGTGCTCGAATGTGCCGAACTGGTTGCCGAACGCTACGCCGGAACCCTGTGGGACGTGGTGCGCCAGGGAATCCCGCCGCGGGCCGCCCGGGTGGAAAAGGAAACCCGGGAACCGGCCGAGCTGGTGCTACCCGAGGTGGAGACGAACCAGCTTTCGCACTACGAGGGTGGTCCGGAGCTGCTCCAGGCGCTGGCCGAGGGCCGGCGGCAACGTGTGGTGACCAGCTGGGTACCGAACTTCCCCGGCTCCTGGCCGGGCTTCATCCTGGACGCCGCCCGCCCAGTACTGGGCCGCGGCAAGGCGGTGCTGGTGATCGTGCCCGATGCCGCGGACCTGGAACGGCTGGGCGTATACCTGGATGAGACCATCGGCCAATCGGCCTACGCACGACTGCAGGCCGAGGACGGACCGACCCTGCGCTACCGGAACTTCCTGCGGGCCATCGGCGGGGAAGTGCCCCTGGTGATCGGTACCCGCTCCGCGGCCCTGTGCCACCTGCCGGATCTGGAACTGGTGATCATCTGGCAGGACAACGACCAATCCCACCGCGAGCAGCGCGCCCCGTACCAGCACAGCCGGGAAGTGGTGCTGCTGCGCAGCCAGCACAGCGGATGCTCGCTGCTGGTGGCTTCCAGCTCCCGATCGGTCGAAGCCCAACGCCTGGTGGATACCGGATGGGCCGCGGAACTCAAGCTGCCGCGCCAGGAGCTGCGCTCCCGGGTCGCCCGGGTGGCGGCGACCACCAGCGACTTCGAGTTGGACCGCGACCCGGTGCTGGCCCACGCCCGCATCCCCTCCCTGGCCTGGCGGGAGGCCAGCAAGGCACTGGAAACCGGCCCGGTCCTGGTCCAGGTGGCCCGCACCGGCTTCATGCCGGCGCTGGCCTGCCAGGACTGCCGCAGCTATGCCCGTTGCCCCGAATGCCAGGGACCACTGCAACTGTCCGGGGCCGGGGGTGCTGTGAACTGCAAGTGGTGCGGTACCTTCTTCCGCAACCACCGGTGTGCCGAGTGCTCCTCGCCGCGGATCCGGGCACTCAGCATCGGTGCGGATCGCACCGCGGAGGAATTGGGACAGGCCTTCGCCAAGGTCCCGGTGATTTCCTCCACCGGAGCCAAACCGGTCCGCCAGGTCCCGGACAAGCCGGCATTGGTGGTCGCCACCCCGGGTGCCGAGCCGACGGCAGCGGCAGGCTACGGGGCGGTGTTGCTGCTGGATGCCGACAAGATGATGGCCCATGACTCACTGCGCAATGCCGAGCAGGTCATGGCCCGCTGGTTCACGGCAGCGGCCCTGGCCCGCGCCCAGGGGGTCGTGGTGCTCACCGGAAATCCCACGCCGGCCGGTGCCGCGCTGGTGCGCTGGGATCCGGCCGGATTCGCCGAACGCGAGTTGGCCGAACGCCACCAGGTCGGCCTGCCACCGGCGGTCCGCTCGGCGATCATCAGCGGTCCCGGTGCCGAACGGTTTGTCGCCGCATTGACAGTGCCGGTGCGGGTGCACGGGCCGGCCATCAACGAGCAATCCCACGAGCACCGCTATGTACTGTTCTTCAGCTACGCCGATGGCGCACAGGTCACCGCGGCCCTGCGGGCACTGCGGGCGAGGATGTCCGCGGCGAAGGAACCGGTGGTGAATATCGCCGTGGATCCGGACGAGGTGCTTTAGCCGGGCCTACCGCCCGGCGCGCAGATCCAGGGACAGGTAGCCGTTGCGCGTGGTGTAGATGCCAGCATGGCCCAGGTCGGCAGCCAACTGCCCGGTGGGCGAACCGATCCGTTTCGGGGTGCCTGTCACCCCGTGGTGGGTTGGTTGCAGGTACAGGTCGTGGATCCGCGGTTCCAAGGGTGCAGCCAGTACGGTCTGCGGTGACAGCGCGAAACCCGGTGGGACCCGTTCCAGTTCCAGCCCGACCTCCGCCGTCCCGCCCCTGGGGCGCACCAGCAACCGTGCCGCGCTGACCTGTTCACCGGTCCCGGCCAGCAGCCAACCCCGTTGCGCCCCCGACGCCGGTTGCAGCTTCCACTGCTGGCCCAGGACCACCTCGGTGGCAGCCAGATCCACCAGGCCGCGCATGTCCCCGCGCCGGACCCGTTCGGAGCGTTCGCGGAACGGGTAGGGCAATCCGGCTTCCAGGTGCGTTGGCAGGTGCTGTTCCACGAACTGGCGATGGGCCGTGACCGTGAGCCGTCGACGCTGGGGAGTCATCGCCAGGAACCGTGCCGGCAGGTAGCTTCGCAGGATCTTGCGCCGGTATAGATCCAGGACCAGCTCACCGGCCAGCTGCCGATCGGGGCAACCCTGCTCGATGATGCCCGCGATGGTGTGCACCGATGCGGTGTAGCTGTGCGGATGGCTGCGCCGGGCACTGATATTGTTCCCGTCGTCCCGTGCCCGCAGGAAGTAGTAGTCCTGCTCGGCAAGGATCGATACCCGTCCGGCCGCAAGGTAGCACCTGGAGATGAGCATGCCGTCCTCCAGGCGGACCCGGCCCTCCGGGAAAAGCAGTGCATGTTCCTGCAGCAACCGACGCCGGATGAGCTTCTGCGGTGACAGGGTGGCAAAGACCGTGCGCAAGGGCGCATCGACCAGGGTCCTGTCGAAGATGGCCTGGTTGACCCGGCGCCCGTGAAGCCCGGCCATCCGCGGCAAGACCATGTCGCTGAGGTGCAGGTCGGCGAAGTCCACCATGGAGCGCAGCGCCTGCGGGGCCATGACGTCATCGGCGTCGGCGAAGAACACGTAGTCGGCCCGGGACGCGGCGATGCCCCGGTTGCGCGGTTGCCCGGGCCAGCCGCTGTTGCGTTGCCAGATCAACCGGACGTTGGGGTGCTCCCGGGCGAAGCGGTCCAGCAGCGCCGCGCTGCCGTCGGTGGATCCGTCATCGACCAGCACGATCTCGAAGTGCCCGGCATCCAGGTCCTGGGCGGTGAGGGATTCGAGCAGCTCACCAAGGTAGGGCATGGCGTTGTAGACCGGGACGATGACGGCCACCCGCGCGGTAGCGGCACTGCGGCTGGGTCCGGTATCCAGCGTGTTGACCCGTCCCTGGAGCAGTTGCGAAACCAGCCGTCCGGCCCGCCTGCGCAGCGAACCCACCTTTGCCTGGAACATGGGCAGGATCCCAACCTCTTCCGATACCGATTGCCGGCCGATGCCCGGCCATTGGATACACAGTACCTTCCCGCCGGGGCGGGCCATAGTCTCCCGGTCGGCAGCGGGGGTTCGGGAAATGCTCAACGGCGGGTGCGGCGGCGGAAAAACCAGCTGCCCAAGATGACCGAGAAGAGCAGGATCGCCAGGCACCAGCCGACAGCCCAGATCCACTGGTTGCCCGGGTCCCCGCCCAGCATCAACGCGCGGATGGTGTCGATGATCGGGGTCATCGGCTGATAGGTGGCCAGCGGACGCAACCAGGACACCAAGGACTCCAGGGGAACGAACCCGCTGGACAGGTAGGGCAGGAAGAGCAGGATGAACCCGTAGCCATTGGCGCTTTCCGGGCTGGAGGCGGCCAGCCCGATGGCGGCAAAGAGGTAGGTGATGGCCAGGATGTATCCGGTAATCAGGGCCGCTGCACCGAGCCAATCCAGCAACGTGCCACCGGCCCGGAATCCCACGAGCACTGCCACCACCAGCACAATGGAGGTGGCCAGCAGGTTGCGCAGCACACTGGCCAGCACATGCCCGGTCAGGACCGCCGAGGCGCGCACGGGCATGGACCGGAACCTGTCCACGATCCCGGATTTCAGGTCATTGGCCACATAGACCGAGGTGGTGGAGGCACCGAAACCGGCGCAGGTCAGGATGATCGCCGGGGCGACGAAGTCGACATAGGAGCCGGTCGGGTCCAGGGCCCCGCCGAAAACGGCGGTCATCAAGAGCATCAACATTACCGGTAGGACGATGGCCAGCAGCAGGGATTCACCATCACGCAGCGAATGGCGAAGGCTGCGAATGGTGAACAGCCATTCCGGGGCCGTGTGGCGCACGCGGGCCAAGTGGTGGGTGCTCATCGCTGCTCTCCCTGTCCGGTAACGGTATTGCTTCGCGAGGTGATCTCGAAATAGACATCGTCGAGGGTGGGGGAGTACAGGGCCACGGTTCCCTCCAGGCCCTGGCCGAGGAATCCGTCCAACGCGTCACGCAGCCCACGCAGCGAACCGTCCGTGGCATGCTGCGCACGTAGTCCCCCCGCATCATCGTGCAGTTGGACACTCTGGCCGGTCAGTGCCGACTTCAGCTGGGCTGCGCTGCCATGCGCTGCGATCCGCCCCTCGTGCAGTACCGCGATATGGTCGGCCAGATGGTCGGCCTCGTCCAGGTACTGGGTGGTGAGCAGGACGGTGGTCCCGTCCCGGGAAAGCTGTTCGATGATCTTCCACAGCCGCCGCCGGCTGTGCGGGTCCAACCCGGTGGTCGGCTCATCGAGGAACAGCAGCTCGGGGCGCAGGACCAGGCTCAGGGCCAGATCCAGCCGCCGCCTCATCCCGCCCGAGTAGCTGCGCAGCGGCTTGCGGGCCGCGTCCTGCAGCTCGAATTCCTCCAACAGCTCGGCGGCGCGCCGCTGCGCCGCCAGCTTGCCCAGCCCACGCAACCGGCCGAACATCACCAGGTTCTCCTCACCGGTGAGGGCCTCGTCCACGGCCGAGGACTGTCCGGTGAGGCTGATCGCCCGTCTGACCCGTTCGGGCTCACGGCCCACCTCCGCCCCGGCAACCCGTGCCGTGCCGCCGTCGGCAGCCAGCAGGGTGCTCAGGATCTTGATGATGGTGGTTTTCCCGGCCCCGTTGGAGCCCAGTAGTGCGAAGATCTGGGTGGGTTTCACATGGAAGTCCACGGCGTGCAGCACCTGCTGCGTGCCGAAGCTCTTGCGCAGACCCCTGACCTCGATGGCGTATTCCATGACCCAACCCATCTGTGTATCCAATAAACTGTTTATGAGAATAACACACTGTTTATGACATACACAACGTATGCTGGGATCATGCCGGAAAACACCAATCAGCCACGCACCGAACTGCCTGAACTGCCCAGGGGACTGGCCCTGGCCTGGGGAGTGGCCGCCAGCCCGCAGCGCGGTCCGAAGCGGGAAATGAGTGTGGAACGGATCGTGGAAAGCGCGGTCGCCATCGCCGACGCCGAGGGGCTGGGCGCGGTGTCGATGGCCGCGGTTGCCAAGTCCCTGGGGTTCTCCCCGATGTCGCTCTACCGTTACGTCACCGCCAAGGACGACCTGTTGCTGCTCATGGAAGAGGAAGCCGTGGGACTGCCTCCGGTACCCGATGGGCCGGTGGGGGATTGGCGCAGCGGATTGACAGGGATCTTCAACGCACTGGTGCAGGTGTATGTCAACCACCCGTGGCTGCTGTCGATACCGGTAAACGGCTCGCCGATCACCCCGAACAACTCGGCCTGGCTCGACGCCGCCCTGGGGGTGTTGCGCGAAACCGGGCTGTCGCAGGCCGAACGCCTGGCGGTGGCCCTGGCCATTTCCGGGCAGGCGCGGTGGTGCGGCATGGTGCTGGTGGGCTACCGGCAGACTGCGCTGCGTGAGGGGCTGGACGAGGACCAGTTCTCCCGGCGCGAGGCAGAGTTCTTCGACGCGGTCATCGACGAGGCGGGTTACCCGCATTTGCGCCAAGTCATCGATGCGCAGGTCTTCACCTCGGAGTACGACCCGATGTCCTTCGGGTTGCACCGGCTGCTGGATGGAATCGAGCTGCACCTGCAGCAGGCCGGCGGGCATGAAACGCCATCGCCCGAGCCACCGGCCTACAGCATCGAGGATCCGCAGCTGCTTGAGGACAAGCGGTTCAAGGCCGCCGACAAGGCGATGCGCGAGGCGCAGAAGGCGCTGGCCGCGGCCCGGAAGGTGCTGCGGCAAACCGAAAAGGCCCGCGCCCAGGCCGCGACGGCCGCCCGGGACAGGCTCCAGGGCAGGTAAGTCGCATGTGCCGAACGCATCCGTGGAGAGCTGGGAGAGTGATCATATGCCGGGATTCCATCAAGTGGAGGTGTGGGTCGCCGATCTTGCGGAGGCCCGGAGCACCTGGGGTTGGCTTCCGGAGCGATTGCCGTTCACTCTTGCGGATGAATAGCCCGGAGGGCAATCCTGGTCCGGCGATGGCGCGTATCTCACATTGACCGCCTCCCCGAACCTTTCGCAAACAGCCCATGATCGCCGCAGACCGGGGGTCAACCACATCGCATTCAGGGGCGGTCCGGTCGAACGTGTTGACGCGATCATCAGGGCCGCTGCCGAGCACGGCTGGCACGCCCTGTACCAGGATCGCTATCCGTCTGCGGGCGGGCCTGGCCATTACGCGGGATGGCTGGAGAACACGGCGGGCTTCAAGGTCGAAATCGTCGCTGACGGGTCATGAAACTGGATCCTGCACCCCGGGCAGGGAACCGTCCGACACCGGCCGCCCATCCGCACCACGGCATTGCGGCGGGAACCGTCCGGCACCGCCCGCGCGCGTATCCGCCCAAGGATGCTGGCCGCCGGCCTGCCTAGGATCGCAGCCGCTGCAGGAAGCACCGCACGGCCGCGGCGGTTTCCCCGGCCTTTTCATAGTGGATCAGGTGCCCGACTTCGGGAAGCATAACCAGTTCGGCGTCCGGGAAGCTGGCCCGCAGCTGCTCCTGGGTGGCCGGACTGCCCATTTCGTCTTTCTCCCCTCCCACCATGAGAACCGGTTCGGCGATCTCCGGTGCCCACTGCTGTACCGTGTGGCTGATCGAGGCCCGATAGGCCTCGGACAGGGTTTGCCGGTTGGAGAACCCGGAGAAGTAGGCCCGATGCTGGTCCCTGACATAGCGGCGAACCAGCGGATCCCTGCTCTTGGTCATGAAGGCGCTCATGGCATCGGTGATCAGCTGCGATCGCAGGATCCGTTCGCCGATCCTTGACGGCATCCGGGCACAGACCGAGTAGAACAGCCCCGCCCCTGACGCGGCCAGCCACTGGGAGGATTCCAGGGGCGGCTCGGAGATCGGATTGAGCAGAACCAGTGCGGCGAATTCACGCAGGGTCGCCAATTTCGCCGCCACCAGCGAACCGAAGGAATGCCCGAGCAGGATGACGTGGTTCCCCAGATCCAATTCGCGGCAGAGCAGGTCCAGGACCGTTGCGTACCCCTGCACGTCATGTTCCCGCTTCATGGCGGTTGAGGACCCGAAGCCGGGCAGATCCGGAACGATCACCGTATACTCTGGCAACAACCCGGTGATCCGGTCCAGGCCATGGTGGTCGCCGCGGAACCCGTGCACCGCCAGGATGACACCGGCCGGTGTGGCGCTCGGGCTGGGGTAGCTGAAAACCTTCATGGTGGAACCCTGATGGTGGTGCGTGGATACAAGTACTTCACGAAGGCTCATACCCATAATATTAACCGTCGAGCAGGGCCAGGGCGGCGCCTTCGTCGATGATCAGGTCGGTTATTAAGCCACCGGCCAAAGCCCCGCGTACGGCGCTGATCTTGCTGCGCCCGGCCACCACGCACAATCGGCTCGGCACCTGGCGCAACGCATCCAATGCCGGGCCGGTCGACCGTGAATTGATGTCGATATTCTCACTTCTGCCCTGCGCGTCGAAGAAGACCGTGGCGACATCCCCGACCACGCCCACCGCCTGCAAGTGCGCCGCATCGGATTCACGCAGGTAGCCACCGCGGTAGACCTGTGAAACCACCTCGGCGTCGGCCGCGCCCACGGAGAACACCGCCAGATTCATGTCCCGCTGGACCTTCAGTACCCGCTTGACGGAGGTTTCCTGCCACATCGCCTCACGGGTGGCGGCCCTGTCGAAGAACGCCGGCACCGGAAACTGCTCGGTTCGGGCGGTGAAGGCCTGGCCGAACCGGCTGAGGATCTCACTGGCATAGCCCACGCCGCTGGTGACCGGATTCGCCGCGCCGTTAAGCTGCACGATCACCGTGTCATGGGTCGGGTGGGTGCCCAACGCCGCCGACAGCGCCTGCATGGTCGACCCCCAGGCCACCCCGACCACCATGGAGGAGGAGACCATGGTGCCCAGCACATAGGCGGCGTGGGCCGCCACCCGTTGCAGCACCTGGGCGTCATCCAACGAGCCGTCGGTCGGCACCACCTGCACTCCAATGCCGTGGCGTTCACTGAGCTGGGTCCCGGCCATGACCGAGATATTGGCCGCGGGGTTGATTTCCACCGACACCATACCGGTGCGCTTGGCGTAGGCAAGCAGCCGGGAGACCGTGGAGCGCGAGGTGCCCAGTTCGCGGGCGATGGTCTCCATCTTCATATCCTGCAGGTAGTACAGGTGCGCGGCCCGCAAGGCATCGCGTGCCTTCGCTTCGACCTGCACGGATGTGTCAGGAACGGGACGCTGGTAGCCGCTTCTCCGGCGTGATTGTTGCAAGGGAAAACCAATTCTGCACATATGTGCATTTCATTTGACCTGTTTGTTCCAAGATGACAAGACTAGCTCCTAGGAGTGGAAACCAGTCAATCAAAGGGGCAAGCAAACGTGAACCGGGATCAGCTCAAGCAACTGCGTAACCGACCCGAGGCCCAGGTGCTGGTCGTGGGTGGTGGTATCAATGGTGTGGCCACCTTCCGGTACCTGGCCATGCAGGGGATCGATGTGGCACTGGTCGAACGCGGCGACTACTGCCAAGGTGCCTCCGGTGCCAGCTCGCACATGATCCACGGGGGTATCCGCTACCTGGAGAACGGCGAATTCCGGCTGGTCCACGAATCGGTGCAGGAACGCAATTCCCTGCTGGAGATCGCACCGCACTACGTCAAGCCGTTGCAGACCACCATCCCGATCTTCTCGACGTTCTCCGGAATCCTCTCCGCACCGATGCGTTTCCTGACCCACCGGTCGGGCAAACCCACCGAACGCGGTGCGGTGCTGATCAAGCTGGGCCTGATCATGTACGACGTGTTCGCCGGGGTGGGCGGGCGCAATACCCCGTGGCACACCTTCAAGGGAGGCCGTGCCGCTCGGCGGGACCTGCCCGAGTTGCGCCAGGATGTGAAGTACACCGCGACCTATTTTGATGCCTCGGTCCACAACCCCGAACGGCTGACCCTGGATGTACTGCGCGACGGGCTGGCAGCCAACCGGGAGGCCCGGGCGAGCAACTATGTGTCATTGAGCGGATTCCAGGATGGCAAGGCACGGTTGCGTGACGAGCTGACCGGACAGGACTTCGATTTCTCCGCTGATGTGATCATCAACGCCACCGGCGCCTGGGTCGACCTGACCAACGGGCAGCTTGGGCGGAGCACCTCGTGGACCGGCGGGACCAAGGGGTCGCATATCGTCCTGGACAGCCCCGAACTGCTGGCCGCCACCGGGGGACGCGAGATCTTCTTCGAGCATTCCGATGGACGGATCGTGCTGATCTACCCGATGCTGGATCGCGTACTGGTGGGCACCACCGACTTGGAACACGATATGCGTGAACCCGCCGTGTGCACCGATGAGGAGGTGGATTACTTCTTCGAGCTGATCCACCACGTGTTCCCGAAGGTCGATGTGGACCGTTCCGCGATCGTCTACCGGTTCTCCGGGGTTCGCCCCCTGCCGCGCCATGATGACACCGCACCTGGATTCGTCTCCCGCGACTACCAGGTGCGTGAAACCAGGCTGACGGACAAAACGACCATGCTCTCCCTGGTTGGCGGCAAGTGGACCACCTTCCGTGCCCTGGGGGACAACCTGGGGCGCAAGGCGCTGGATTTCCTGCGGGCCACCGAGCTGCAGGGTACCGACGGGGTAGCCATCGGCGGCGGCAAGGACTACCCGCTGGGCGATCAGGCGCTGGAACAGTGGTACGCCCGGCGTACCGGCAGGGCCAGCAGGGAACGCCTGTCGGTGTTGCTTCAGCGCTACGGCACCCGTGCGGACGAAGTCATGGATCTGCTCGGAGGCCCCGAGCACCTGCTGGAACACACCCGCGAGCTGTCCCATGAGGAACTGGCCTACATGGCCGAGCACGAACAGGTCGGCAAACTCGTCGACGTGTTCATCCGCCGGACCAACCTGGCCTTCCGGGGGCTGGTGACCGAGGCCCTGATAGGCGAAGTGGCCACGAGCCTTGCCACCCCCATGGGATGGGATGAATCCCGGATCCAGGCCGAAATCGAGCAAACGATCACGGTGATGAGCCAGAGCCATGAGGTGGAATTCGCCCGAGCCCGGCGGGCGACCGGCGGCATCTAGGGCTCGACCATCGTCCAGGGCACCGGTGACCGGCCCTGTCAAAGACGGTATTCTTGGCGGCATCGGTGCCGTCATGCTGTTGAAGGAATTGAGGAAAGCCATCCATGAGTTCGAAGTACGTCCTGGCCATTGACCAGGGCACCACCAGTTCACGTGCGATCGTCTTCAACCATGCCGGAGACGTGGTCTCCGTCGGGCAGAAGGAACACGAACAAATCTTCCCCGCCGCCGGTTGGGTGGAACACGACGCGAACGAGATCTGGAGGAATGTCCGCGAAGTCATCGGCCAGGCCCTGTCCACCTCGAACCTGACCCGTCACGACATCGAAGTAGTGGGAATCACCAACCAGCGCGAGACCACCGTTGTCTGGGACCGGCACACCGGCGAGGCGGTTTACAACGCGATCGTCTGGCAGGACACACGGACCCAGCAGATCGTGGATGACCTCACCGCCCAGGAAGGGATCGACCGCTACAAGAAGCGGGTCGGCCTGCCGCTGGCCACCTACTTCTCGGGCACCAAGATCAAATGGATCCTCGAAAACGTCCCCGGAGTGCGTGAACGGGCTGAGGCCGGGGACCTGCTGTTCGGCACCACCGACTCCTGGGTGCTGTGGAACCTGACCGGCGGCACCGACGGCGGGGTGCACGTCACCGACGTGACCAACGCGTCGCGCACCCTGTTCATGGATTTGCAAACCCTGGACTGGGACGAAGAAATCCTCAAGGATTTCGGGGTGCCGCGTTCGATGATGCCCGAGATCCGCTCTTCCTCGGAGATCTACGGCAGGGTGCACACCAACCAGCTGTTGCGCGAGACCCCGGTTGCCGGGATCCTGGGGGACCAGCAGGCGGCGACCTTCGGCCAGGCGGCGTTCACCGCGGGCAGTGCCAAGAACACCTACGGCACCGGCTGTTTCCTGATCTTCAATACCGGCACCGAGATCGTCCACTCCAGCAATGGCCTGTTGACCACAATGGCCTACAAGCTGGGGGAGCAGGCCCCGGTTTACGCGCTGGAAGGCTCGATCGCGGTGGCCGGCTCGCTGGTGCAGTGGCTGCGCGACAATATCGGCATGATCTCCACCGCAGCGCAGATCGAGGAACTGGCCGAACAGGTCCAGGACAACGGAGGGGTGTACATCGTCCCGGCTTTCTCGGGCCTGTTCGCCCCGTACTGGCGCTCCGATGCCCGCGGTGCCATTGTGGGACTGACCCGCTACGCGAACAAGCACCACATCGCCCGGGCCGCCCTGGAAGCCACGGCATTCCAGACCCGCGAGGTCCTGGACGCGGTCAATGCCGACGCCGAGGTGCCGCTGACCGAACTGAAGGTGGATGGCGGCATGGTGGCCAACGAGCGGCTCATGCAATTCCAGGCCGATATCCTCGGGGTGCCGGTGGTCCGTCCCAAGGTCGCCGAGACCACCGCCCTGGGTGCGGCCTACGCTGCCGGGCTAGCGGTGGGGTTCTGGAAGGACCTGGGTGAACTGGAATCGAACTGGTCCGAGGACAAGCGCTGGCACCCGGCCCTGGCCGAGGCGGAGCGTGAACGCAGCCTGCGCTTGTGGAAGAAGGCCGTGACCCGCACCTTCGACTGGGTGGATGAGGATACGAAAGCGGATTAGCGTCCCTGCGGTCGCATCATGCCGGTCCACCGCCTCCAGCGTCTGCCGGCCGGTCGAGGCCGGGTATTGACCAGGTGGCCCCGGCCAATAGCGTGAAAACCGTGGGCAAACGCGCACCGACTGTGGCCGTGAGCGGACCCAACCGAGCCGGTCAGATAGAGCACATCCTCAAAGCACAGCCACACCCCGCCAGCATCCCGCTGGCGGGGTGTGGCTGTGCTTTGCGCCGATACCGTAACCGGGGCTACTGCTGGCCAAGTCGAGACACCGAGACCTGATGGTTTTTCCCGGAGAAGGTCCACTCCGATCCAATCGGATAGTCCCTCACTGCATGCAGTCGTGCCTCTGAAGTCGACCCCGGTACCGTTTGGGGCCGACTTCCAAGCGACTAGGAAGAAATCTGCCGCACGCATGTACCCCAACCAGCCACAGTTGGTGGTTCAGCATGCATTCGGCCAAGTTCAGCCAACCGGAGCGTCTCATGCGTCCGGAGGCAACGCCGCGCGGCGCCATCATGATTTGCCCGACGGGAACATCTGGGTGATCCAGAGTCCCATCCACACCCTGGGGTGCGGTGATAGCGAAGCTCGACTGCTGGTGGAAACGCACCACCATGCGCAGTGGGCATTGTTCTCGTCGCCGGAGCATGAGCAAGTACTTCCCGAATATGCCGCGCACATCGCGCGGACGGAGGTTTCTGAGCCTCTCGCTGGTATCCATGCGTCTGGAAAGCCTGTCCAGTGGGCCGAGAGCAACCACCCGGACTAGTGGAACAGCAACTGACAGTGGTCTATGCCGGGAGTGAAGATCCGACTCCTGGCATAGAGGTCAACTATCCGATCGACGCTTGGGGGCCGGTTAGAACCGCGGCGGTGGGTCAGGCTCGGCAATGGTGCTTGGATCCCAAACAGGGGAATAGGGTAATTTACGGTGTGTTGTGGGTGTGTTCAAGGTATGATAGGGATATGACTACACTCACACGAAATCAGGCGCACGGTCGCACGGCGCGCATGGATATCCGCCAAGTCGTGCAAGAACTCAATGAGGCCCTTGGGCCTACATTGGTTGCTGCTCTGACAGGCATCAAGGACCGCAAGCAGCCAATTCGTTGGGCCAGATCCGACGGGCCGGTCCCAACACCTCAGAGCCACAATCGACTTATCCTGGCCCATGCCGAATGGAAGCGCCTGATCTCGCAAGAAAACGACCACGTGGCAAGATCGTTCTTCATCGGCGGCAACCCCATGCTTGGCGAGGACACACCGATTACGGCTATCCGCGAGGGTCGAGATGCTGAATTGGTGGCGGCAGTGGACGCGTTCCTGGAGGGGGACGGCAGTTGGTAGGGACGCAGGTCTGCCCGGCAACAGGCCTGATGCTCGTTGCAGCGGCGTGGCAGACCACTTTCCGAATCCAAAGCAACAGCCACCCGCCCATCTCGGCGAAGGAACGTGATGGCAAGGAGAGCAGAAAGGCCTGGAATCGATTCGACATCCCAGGCCAGACGATTTACCTGGCAGACAAGGCTCTCTGCGCCTACCAGGAAGTCCTCGCCCCGTTCAAGCGAAAGCTCGGAGCGGCAGACCCCCTGCTCAAGGACGCCGAATCCATGGGAATGAGCCTGGAAGAATTCTACGAAACCGTTGCATCTGAATGGGATGAGCGGCACTTCATGCACTCTGGAACACTACCTCGGAAATGGCGGGACGACCGAAAGCTGCACCTCGTGTCCATGCCGCAGCACGGCTGGTGGGTCGATGCCGAGAATCCGGAAAGCATCTCCGCCATCGAGAAAGCCATCCCCGATGTATTGCTAGCATCAGATATCAGCGCTTTGGACGTATCCCACCTTCGATCGCAAGATCGCAAATTGACAACCGCCATCGCAGAACACGTGGCTGCGCAGAAACTCTTCGATGGTACCTTTCCACTGGGGATCATTTTCGGATCCCGCCACGGCTCAGGAACGAACTATGCAGTATGGAGACGCACTCCAGGGAAGCATAACCTCCCGTTAATCGTCGAGGCCGCCGACTCCATGGAAGTCCTTGCCTCCAAGACGATCAGCTACCGGGATCCTGACCTTGAAACCGCAGCCCGACTCTTCGGGCTCACGGTGCTCTAAGCCACCTCGGCCTCATCGGCCTTTCCCCGACGGCGCGAATTGACCGCCAAAGTCGCGAACTCGTGGCCCGAAGCGGCCTGCTGGGACCAATCGTTGATCATCTGATCTACCAGCACCGGGCTGGGAACAGCCACCAGGAGCGGCGAATCGGGGGTTGTTGGCAGCAATCTACTCGGTAGCTTTCTAGGAGACGAAGGCCTTGCCGGTGCAGCAAACTATGTCGGTCTGGGTCCGCTCGTCACGCTGGAGCATGGAAACGTTGGCATCAATGGCTTCGACCTGATCGGTTCGGGGTGAAAAGTGCGGGGGTTCCACCTATGAATCGATTGCCTACCGGCTGCGGCGATAACAATACGTTCAAACAACCGGTGCATCGTGCCCCGTCATGTCGTCTACCGCACTCCTGCTCTGGCATGGTTCACCCATGACATCTTTTGAGTTCTATACCGACCGACTCACTACCGACGGAGGGTCAGATGTCGGTGACCGGTTAAATGAAACCACTGTCAAAGCTTTACGAACGCTGATGCTGCAGATGCTGAAAAGCAACGGTTCTGCCAAGAAATTCCCGACTATGCGCCAGGACGGTCTAGGAATAACAGGTACCGATGAAGATCAGTTCTGGACATACCTGCGCGGAATGGTTCCTGATCTGCCAGCATTAATGAGCGACGACTGACCTGAAGCCGATGGTGTCATTTTTGATGTTCTCGAGCGCACAGTCACTATTGTTACCAAACCCATCGACGACAATTTTCACAATCTCTTCACCCGTCATGGGTTGGAGTTTAATGAGAATGCGGGCAAGGAAGAGCTTCGAGATGAGATCAACCTGCTGTTGCGACGCGGAAAGTCGGCTTTCGAAATGGACCGCAGCTATGCCATTGTTCGTCCTGATATGAGCTCATTCAAGAGATTCCCAGTCCAGCACCCAGCGGGCACTATTTGGGCGGGATCACGGGGTTCCCCGGGTATTGACGCCCCGGGGTAGCACGAGAATTACCCCGGGCCTCGGTCGATCTACATCGGCAATGAGGATTCACCGAAGTCACCCGGGCAGCCACAATCCTTACCTCCACCCTTACAGGTGACCTCAGGATGATGTTGCAGGCGAAATGACCACCAGAACCCTTAGCGATACTGGTTCCCGGTTTGCCATCGTCTACCTGGCACCTTACCCGGGCTCGTTGGGTTCCACCCCTCCTCGGCGTCCTCCGGCCGCACGGATGAAGCACCTGCCACAGGTTCGTCGTTGTACGCAAAGCCGATGTCGACGATGTGATTCACCTCGACCGGTTCGTCCCGCTGGATACCGGTTTCATAGTCCCCAAAAAGAGGCTCATGTGTTCCATCGTGGGAACGTGCTTGCCGGCATGGTGAGAGGCCTGGAACCCCGTTCTGGATAGGGGGGAGGGTCTCCTGCCAACGTCCCGTGACATCGGCACCGGCGAACCGGCAGACGTGAGCCCGAGGCCGTTGTCATGGGGCGCCGCGCGGCATTCCGAATGGCTATCCGGATGCAGCCGGAACGGTCGATGTGCGGCTGGTCTCGAATGCGGGCCGAAGTCCGCTGTTGCGGTAGAATCTCGGTATGCATTCCCAGTTTCACCTAGTCTAAGGTGCCGCACCCCGAACCCTGATCGGGGATCTGTGCGGAACTGGGAGAGACCAATCAATTGAGCAAGTTTGTGAGACGAGCTAAGTGACATCATCGACGAACGAGACGAATACGTACGACTTCCAGTCAATGGAAGCCAAGTGGGCACCGGTCTGGGAAGACCTACAGGTCTTTAAGCCCAAAGACGACGGATCGGCCGAACGACGTTATGTCCTAGACATGTTCCCCTACCCTTCGGGCGACTTGCACATGGGGCATGCCGAGGCCTTCGCCATGGGCGATGTGGTCTCACGCTACTGGAAGCTGCGCGGCTACGATGTCATGCACCCGATCGGTTGGGACTCCTTCGGTCTGCCCGCCGAAAACGCCGCCATCAAGCGCAACGCCCACCCCTCGGAGTGGACCTACGCCAATATCGACACCCAGGCCGCCAGCTTCAAGCGCTATGCGATCTCCGCGGACTGGTCACGCCGCGTGCACACCTCGGACCCCGAGTATTACCGGTGGACCCAGTGGCTGTTCAACCGCTTCTACGAGAAGGGCCTGGCCTACCGCAAGAACCACCCGGTGAACTGGTGCCCGAAGGACCAGACGGTGCTGGCCAACGAGCAGGTCGTCAACGGGGCCTGTGAACGGTGCGGTACCGAGGTGACCAAGAAGGCGCTGAACCAGTGGTACTTCAAGATCACCGATTACGCCGACCGTCTGCTTGAGGACATGGAACAGCTCAAGGGCCATTGGCCGGAGCGTGTGCTGTTGATGCAGAAGAACTGGATCGGCCGCTCCGAGGGCGCCGAGGTGACCTTCACCATTGAAGCGGCAGGCGACAAGCCGGCCAAGCAGATCCCGGTGTACACCACCCGCCCGGACACCCTCTACGGGGCCACCTTCATGGTGGTCGCCGCGGACGCCGAGCTGGCCAACGAGCTGGTCACCGAGGACCACCGTGCCGCCCTGGAAAGCTACCAGGAGCAGGTCACCCACCTCTCGGAAATCGAACGCCAGAACACCGAACGCGAGAAGACCGGCGTGTTCACCGGACGCTACGGCATCAACCCGCTGTCGGGGGAGAAGCTGCCGATCTGGGCTGCCGACTACGTGCTGGCCGACTACGGCACCGGTGCGATCATGGCCGTGCCCGCCCATGACCAGCGCGACCTGGACTTCGCCCGCACCTTCGACCTGCCGGTGCGCGTGGTCGTGGACACCGGGGAAGAGGACCCGAACCAGAGCGGGGTCGCCACCGCCGGCGAGGGCCGCCTGGTGAACTCCGGGGACCTGGACGGACTGGACAAGGATGCGGCCATTGCCAAGGCCATCGAGATCGTTCAAGCGGCCGGTACCGGCAAGCACACCGTGAACTTCCGGCTGCGCGACTGGTTGCTGTCCCGCCAGCGCTTCTGGGGCACCCCGATCCCGATCATCCACTGCACCGACTGCGGCGAGGTGCCGGTTCCCGACGACCAGCTGCCGGTCCGCCTGCCGGATAACCTGCGCGGCGAGGAACTGGCCCCGAAGGGCACCAGCCCGCTGGCCGCCGCCGCGGACTGGGTCAACGTGCCCTGCCCGACCTGCGGCAAGGACGCCAAGCGCGACACCGACACCATGGACACCTTCGTGGATTCCTCCTGGTACTTCCTGCGCTTCGTCTCCCCGGATTACACCGAGGGACCCTTCGACCCGAAGGCCGTGCGCGACTGGATGCCGGTGGGACAGTACGTGGGCGGTGTGGAACACGCCATCCTGCACCTGCTCTACTCGCGCTTCTTCACCAAGGTCATCCACGATCTGGGGCTGATCGAGGCCACCGAGCCGTTCAGCGCGCTGCTGAACCAGGGTCAGGTGCTCAACGGCGGCAAGGCCATGAGCAAGTCGCTGGGCAACGGCGTGGACCTGGGCGAGCAGCTGGACAAGTTCGGTGTGGACGCGGTGCGCCTGACCATGGTCTTCGCCTCCCCTCCGGAAGACGATGTGGACTGGGCCGACGTTTCGCCGGCCGGCTCGCAGAAGTTCCTGGCCCGGGCCTGGCGGCTGGCCCAGGACGTGGCCAGCGGGACCGACGTGGACTACACCGCCGGGGACAAGGCGCTGCGCCAGGTCACCCACCGTACCGTGCACGAGTCCGCCCAGCTGCTGGACTCCAACAAGTTCAACGTGGTCATCGCCAAGACCATGGAACTGGTCAACGCCACCCGCAAGACCATCGACTCCGGTGCCGGTGCGGCGGACCCGGCGGTGCGCGAGGCCGCGAGCGTGGTCGCGCAGCTGCTGAGCCTGTTCGCGCCATATACCGCGGAGGACATGTGGGATGCACTTGGCTATGAACCGAGTGTCTCCAACAGCGCCTGGCCATCGGTGGACGAGTCCCTGCTGGTCGATGACACCATCACCGCAGTGGTGCAGATCAAGGGCAAGGTCCGTGCACGGCTTGAGGTCCCGGTCGATATCAGTGCCGCCGATCTGGAAGCCGCCGCCCTGTCCCATGAAAACGTGGTCCGGATGCTGGAAGGCAAGACCCCGTTGAAGGTCATTGTTCGTGCCCCGAAGCTCGTCAACGTGGTACCGGCACCGTAAGCTGATTCCATGAGTGATCGACCGACCGGGTCGCGCGCCGGGTGGTTTTCCAAACGCCGCCCGGCGCGTGGCCCGGCACGCGCCAAAATCGGCATCGTCACCGATTCCTCCGCCTGCCTATCCGGCCCGTGGACCGGATACGAGGATTTCCAGCTGCTCACCATCCCGGTGATCATCAACGACGTGGTGCACCAGGATGATCCCGAGGCGCTGCTGATGGGCCTGGCCATGGGCCAGCCCGTGCGCACCTCCAGGCCGTCCCCGGGACAGTTCATGCGTGCCTACCGGGAACTGGCTGCCGCCGGGTGCGAGCGGATCATCTCGGTGCACATCTCCGCTGCCCTGTCCGGGACCTACGAGTCGGCCCTGCTGGCCGCCGGCGAGGTCGAGGTACCGGTCACCGTGGTGGACTCGCGCACCGTGGCCCTGGCGTTGGGCTTCGCGGTGCGCAGGATGCTCACGGCACGTGCCTCCGGGGCCGACTTCGAGGAACTTCTCGATATCGCCCGGGCCGCCGAGGACAACACGGTCTTCTTCGCGGTGCCGTCGCTGGAGCAATTGCGCCGTGGTGGCCGGATCAGCACCCTGTCCGGGGTGCTGGGCAACCTGCTCAGTGTCAAACCCATTCTTTCCATCAGTTCCGGGGCGATCCAGCCGGTGGAAAAACCACGGACCTTTCCCCGGGCCCAGGCCAGGTTGCTCGCACTGGCCCATCAAACGGCCGAGCAAGCGGACACCACGGTAGACGTGGGGGTCATGCACTTCGGCGCCCTGGAATCCGCCGAGGAACTGGCCCAGGAACTGGCCGGGATCGGTGAGCGGCCGGTGGTCCTCGAAACGCTGCCTGCCGTGCTAGCGGCACATACCGGGATCGGTGTGATCGCCGTCTGCGTGGCCCCGCACTATCCACAGCCGGATCGCTCTTCCTGATCCAGGGGCCGACACCCGGCCACACTGGCTGGCATGGGCCGGCACAACATCTTCTCCGCCAGCGGACCGCGTCCAGCGCGGGTGCGCTTCGCCGTGTCCCGCGCCGCAGCCATCACCCTGGTGCTGGCGGTCATCGCCTGGGTGTGCCTGTCCATCGTATTTGCCCCGCCGGATTCCGGCGAACAACTGCTCAGCGTGGATGCCATCCCGGCAGAGCCGGCCACCACGGACCCATTGGCCACGGTAACAACCGGGCCGGCCGAGCAGGAGTCGATCACGGTGCACGTGGTGGGGGAAGTGAAACATCCCGGGGTCTATGTACTGGCTCCCGGGGCCCGCGTTAATGACGCGATAGAAGCGGCCGGTGGCATGAGCACCGAGGCCCGGCCCGAGCTGTTGAACCTCGCCTCCCCGGTAGTTGACGGACAACAGATCCTCCTACCCGGCCCGCAGGATCCGTCCACCGATCCGCCACCGGACGTGGCGTCGGCGGATTCCGCTCCATCCATCCCGGACCCCGGTCAGGGAAGGATCAACATCAATCAGGCCGATGCCGAGACGCTGACCCGGCTACCGGGGATCGGGCCGGCCCTGGCGGGCCGGATCATCGACTTCAGGGAATCCAACGGGCCCTTCAGCTCGGCGGAGGAGCTCGAACAGGTTTCCGGGATCGGACCGGTGCTGGTCAAGCGGCTCAGGGACCTGGTGCAGGCACCATGAGCAGCGATTTCCGGGGCCTGTGGCTGCTGGCCGGCGCATGGCTGGCGGCCTGGTTTGCCCCGGGCCTACCCGTCATGGTGCTGGCCTTGGCGATCGTCGCGGTGCTCTTTGCACTGGCCGCACGACGCCGGCACGACCCGATCTATTCCTCCCCGTGGTTCACCGGTCCCTTGCTGCTGGTCGCCGCGGGCGTGGCGGTGATGACGGCCAACTATGGCGCCACCAGCTGCCAGCTGCCGGACACCGATTCGGGGGTATCCCGGGTGATCTGGGAATTCTCCGACACCCCACGGACCAGCAATGACGGGGTGAGTAAGGGCCGAGGCCTGGTCACCGAGTACTGGGACCAGGGGCACTGGGTGCAGTGCCGGGCCCAGGTGTATCTCAGTAGCCGGCACGAGTTGCCACCACGCACCGGACGGTACGAATCCCTGATGCGTCTTGAATCCACGGGATCACCCACGGGAATCCGGTACTGGGCCACGGTGGCCGGGCAACCCTCGACCCACGAGGCCGCCACCGGTAGCCGTACCCAAAGCATCAAGGACGCCTTTGCCGCATCCCTCGCCGCATTGCCCGATCCGGCCCGGGCCTTGCTACCGGGTATGTTGTACGGGGACCGGTCATTACAGGACGATCAACTCACCGAGGCCATGAAGGTCACCGGATTGAGCCACCTCACCGCGGTCAGCGGATCCAATTGCGCGATCGTGGGCGGCATCGTGATGTTGTGCCTGCGAACGCTGGGCGCCAACCGTGTGGTGGCATTGGCTGGCCTGGCTGGCAGCCTGGTGCTGTTCACCTTGCTGGTGGGCCCGGAACCGAGTGTGCTGCGCGCCGCGGTCATGGGCGCAACGGCTGCCCTGAGCCTGCATTTCGGTCGGGGTCGGGCGAGCCTGGGCATCCTCTGTCTCAGCGCGACGGCGCTGTTGCTGGTCAGCCCGTCGTTGGCGGGGGAGGCCGCATTCGCGCTGTCGGTCCTGGCCACCCTGGGGATCATCGTTTTCGCACCGCTGATCACCGATTTCCTCGCTCGTGTGCTGCCCCGGTGGCTGGCTGAACCCATCGCGATTTGCGCCGCGGCCCAGTTGACCTGTCTGCCGGTGATCATTGCCCTGTCCGAACGCTTCAGCTTGTATTCGATCCCGTTGAACCTCATGGTGACCGCGGTCATCCCTTTGATCACGGTGATCGGGATACTCTGTGTCGTCTTGGTCCTGGCGTTTCCGGGTCTGGTTTCCTGGCTGGTGTGGGCTCCCGGGCTGCCCGCCTGGGGTATTGGCGAACTGGCGGTGTGGGCCGCATCCTGGCCCGGCGCCCAGCGTCCGTGGCCTTCCGGTGGTTGGGGAGTGCTGGTGGCCGTCGGCTTCACGCTCAGCCTGGGGGTGGGCATCCTGGTGGTGGTGTACGCCCAGAACGCCCGGTTGCGCAAGGTGATCGGTAAAACGGTCGCACTGACCCTGGTGGCCTTGTGCGCGTTGCTGCTGCCGGCCACCGCACTGCTGCGCCCCGCCGTTCCCCCGTGGCACCTGGCCATGTGCGATGTGGGACAAGGGGACGCCTTCGTCATTCGCCTCGATGGTCCGGTTGGCTGGTTGATCGACACCGGGTCCGCGAACAGCGGGCTGGTTCCGTGCCTGGAGGCCCTGGGGATCAAGCGCCTGGAACGGGTGTTCATCACCCACGCCCATGAGGACCACATGGGCGCGCTGCCGGAACTGCTGGACAGTACGATCGAGGTGGACCAGATCCTGGCGTCAACCGCCGGGGAAACCGTGGTGGGGCGCGAAATGGGCATCCTGCGGCAAGGGCAGGGGATCACCACCGGTCCGCTGAACCTGACGGTCCTCGGCCCCCGCCCGCAGACACTGGGTACGGCCAGCGTCAACGACACCTCGCTGGTGCTGTACATCGAGGTTTTGGTGCAGGACCAGTCGTATGCCTTCTTCACCGCAGGGGATATGGAGCAGCAGGCCATGGAGCAGGTGCTCGACGGGATACCGGAGCTGCCTGTGAGCGTGCTCAAGGCCTCCCATCACGGGGCACGCAACGGCGGAACCAGGATCCTGGAGCAACTGTCTCCCCGGATATTGCTGATCTCGACAGGTGCCCGGAACAGCTACGGCCACCCGCACGAGCAGATCCTGCAGGCCGCGAACCGGCTGGGCATCGATGTGCTGCGCAGCGACCTGCACGGGACGGTAACCATCACATTTACGGGCGGGCAGGCGATCGCCACGCGGATCGGGGCCGCGATTCGATAGGATCAGGGAGGCAAGGATTCGGTCTGCAAAGGAACATGATGGCACGCGCGCAAAAGTCTTCCGGTATTTCGTGGCGAGAACTCTCGCCACAGCCGCTCATCCTACTCTCCGGACCGGACGAGTACATCGCCTCGCGGGCCTTCGAAACCCTGCGCAAGCAGGCCAGTGCACGTGAGGGGATCGAGATCACCAGGCTTTCGGCGTCCTCCTACGAACCCGGTGAATTGCTCATGGCCACCAGTTCCTCGCTGTTCGCCTCCGCGAACCTGGTCGAGATTGCCGATCTGTCCTCGATGAACGAATACTTCCTGCGCGACGCCCTGGCCTACCTGAAGGATGTCGCCCCGGAGAACGTACTCATCATGCACCACTCCGGGCAGCGCGGGAAGAAGCTGATCGATGCGCTGAAACAAGCCGGGGCGCTCGTGGTGGACTGCCAGCCACTGAAACGGGATGCCGACAAGATCGATTTCGTCACCGCCGAATTCAAAACCGCCAAACGCCGGATCACCAATGACGCGGTCAAGGCCCTGGTGGCCGCGGTGGGCTCCTCCCTGGCCGAGCTGGGCGCTTCCTGCCACCAGCTGATTGCCGATACCACCGGTGTCGTGGAGCAGGATGTGGTGGACCGCTATTACGGGGGACGGGTGGAGGCGACCGCATTTAAGGTGGCCGATGCCGCACTGGCCGGCAATACCCAGCAGGCCCTGGCCACCTTGAGGCACGCACTGGACACCGGCACGGATCCCATTCCGGTGGTCGCCACCCTGGCGATGAAGGTGCGCCAGCTGGCCAAGGTACTGGGGGTCAACGAACCGGCGGCCAAACTGGCCAGTGAACTGGGCATGGCCCCCTGGCAGGTACAGGCCGCGCAACAGCAGGCCCGCGGCTGGAAACGCAAGGACCTGGCCGAATGCATCGAGAAGGTGGCGCTGACCGATCGGATGGTCAAGGGCGGCAGCCGTTCGGCCGCCTATGCGCTGGAGCAGGCCGTTTTGTTCATCGCCGGGAAATCACCACGCTGACCCGGTGCCCTCTCTGCTCGCCGCCGGGGCGGGAGTAAACAGGCTTAAACCGGAACAACCCGGGTTCCCTTGAAGGGGAACCCGGGTTGTTTGGAAGTTTGCTAGTGCTTAGAGGGCGTTAACCTTCTTGGCAATGGCCGACTTGCGGTTTGCAGCGTTGTTCTTGTGAAGAACACCCTTGCTCACTGCCTTATCGAGCTTGCGGCCGGCTGCCTGCAATGCCTCGGTTGCCTTTTCCTTGTCACCAGCTGCAACTGCAGCGTTGACGTTACGGATCACGGTCTTGACCTCGGAGCGGACTGCGACATTGCGGACGCGGGCCTTTTCGTTGGTCAGGTTACGCTTCTTCTGGGACTTGATGTTAGCCACTTAATAAACTCTCTCGTTTATTGTCTTATACGGTCGGTAGAGGGTTCATCCTTCAGGCCATCGACTGAGCGGTGTGGGGCACCTATGGCGACCCGAAGGGGGCGTGTCGCCCAACCTGCGCGACACACATCGATAAACTTTACCAGATGTTCACAGCCGGATCGAACCCATGCAGGCCCTGCGCCAGGTGACCTACGGCAAGTTTGCGGGGTTACCTGTTCGCGGCGAACTTCTGGGCAACGCGCTTGAACCGTTCCCGGTCAAGTACCGCACCCTCGCGGCGCACGTCGTTCGCCGCCAGGCGGATCACCCGGTCCAGTTTCACCTCGCTGGGCCGCCCCTGCCTATCCCAGGCCCCGGTCCCGATATCCAGGTAGTCGCGGTCCTGGTGCTGGCCGTTGGTGTTGTCCTTGGAGGTCAGCATCAACCCGAGCAGCCACTGCCCGTCACGGCCCACCAGCAGCACGGGTCGGTCCTTGCCCTGTGAATGGTCTTCCTCGTAGGGGACCCAACCCCAGACCACTTCGCCCGGGTCGGGCTGCCCATTGGAATCCGGGCTGTACTCGAAGGTGACCGGTCCGCTGTAGTCACCCGGATAGCTCCCGGTGGCCCCGGAGCCCGTTGCCCTCCTGCCGGCCGGGGCTGAAGCCGGTTTCGGCGGCGTCGGGCCGCGTTGCCCGGATGCCGGTTGCGCACGCGAGATCTCGCGCACGACGCGGTTCAGGAACGAGAAGAACTTTCGTGCGTTGAATGCCATAGAGCACAAACTACCAGCGCAGGTTCGGGCAATAGCGTGCTTTGGGCTGAATCATGACAGAATAGAGACCAAATCCACGTGTATCCTACGTTATCTAGTGAGGTCTGTTTAGGTGTCTCCTATGGCCCGCACCGCTCCGGTGCCTGCCGCGACTGAGCCGTCGCTCATCCGGAACTTCTGCATCATTGCTCATATCGACCATGGCAAATCGACCCTGGCGGACCGCATGTTGCAGCTGACCGGTGTGGTTGCAGCACGCGATATGAAAGCCCAGTACCTCGATCGGATGGATATCGAGCGTGAGCGCGGCATCACCATCAAGTCCCAGGCCGTGCGCATGCCCTGGGAGGTCGACGGGGTGTCCTACGCCCTGAACATGATCGACACCCCGGGACACGTGGACTTCACCTACGAGGTGTCCCGTTCGCTGGCCGCCTGCGAAGGGGCGATCCTGCTGGTGGACGCGGCCCAGGGCATCGAGGCCCAGACCCTGGCCAACCTGTACCTGGCGATCGAGAGCGATCTGAACATCATCCCGGTGCTGAACAAGATCGATCTGCCCAACGCCCAGCCCGAGAAGTACGCCGAGGAACTGGCCGGCCTGATCGGCTGCGAGCCCGAGGAGGTATTGAAGGTCTCGGGCAAGACCGGTGAAGGTGTCGAGGCGCTGCTGGACGAGGTCATCCGGCAGTTGCCGGCACCGACCGGGCAAGCCGACGCACCGGCCCGTGCCATGATCTTCGATTCGGTCTACGACACCTACCGCGGTGTGGTGACCTACGTGCGTGTGGTGGACGGCAACCTGCGGCCCCGCGAACGCGTCCAGATGATGTCCACCGGAAGCACCCACGAACTGTTGGAAATCGGTGTTTCCTCACCCAACCCGGTCCCCACCAAGGGCCTGGGTGTGGGTGAGGTGGGCTACCTGATCACCGGCGTGAAGGACGTGCGCCAGTCCAAGGTCGGCGATACCGTCACCAACAGCGTGAAACCCGCCACCGAGTCCCTCGGCGGCTACGAGGAACCCAAGCCCATGGTGTTCTCCGGGCTCTACCCGCTGGACGGCACCGATTACCCGGCCCTGCGTGACGCCCTGGACAAGCTGCAGTTGAACGATGCGGCGCTGATCTACGAACCGGAAACCTCCGTGGCCCTGGGCTTCGGCTTCCGTGTGGGTTTCCTGGGGTTGCTGCACCTGGAAATCACCCGCCAGCGTCTGGAGTCCGAGTTCAACCTCGACCTGATTTCCACCGCACCGAATGTGGTGTACGAGGTCATGGGTGAGGACAAGCAGATGATCACCGTGACCAATCCCTCGGAATTCCCGGACGGGAAGATCCTGGAGGTCCATGAGCCGATGGTGGCGGCCACCATCCTGGCCCCGAGCGAGTTCATCGGTGCGGTCATGGAGCTGTGCCAGAACCGTCGCGGTACCCTGCGCGGCATGGACTACCTCTCCGAGGACCGCGTGGAAATGCGCTACCACCTGCCCCTGGCCGAGATCGTGTTCGATTTCTTCGACCACCTCAAGTCCCGCACCCGGGGTTACGCCTCGCTGGACTGGAAAGCCGACGGGGAGCAGGTCGCCGACCTGGTCAAGGTCGACATCCTGCTCCAGGGGGACCAGGTGGACGCGTTCAGCGCCATTACCCACCGCGACAAGGCCTACTCCTACGGCACCATGATGACCGGCAAGCTGCGCGAGCTGATCCCGCGCCAGCAGTTCGAGGTCCCGATCCAGGCCGCCATCGGCTCGCGCATCATCGCCCGCGAAAACATCCGAGCCATCCGCAAGGACGTGCTGGCCAAGTGCTACGGCGGCGACATCAGCCGTAAGCGCAAGCTGCTGGAAAAGCAGAAGGAAGGCAAGAAGCGCATGAAGATGGTCGGCCGTGTCGAGGTGCCTCAGGAGGCCTTCATCGCCGCGCTGTCCACCGAAGAACCGAAAAAGAAGTAGATGCCCGCAGTCTTGCCTGACGGCGACCCGGCTCCGGCCGACGGTCTGCTCCCCGCCTCGTGTGCCCACGAGGCGGCGGGGCGGAGCATGTCCTTCTACGTCCATATCCCGTTCTGCAGCGTACGCTGCGGCTACTGCGACTTCAACACCTACACCGCCACCGAATTGGGCTCCGGGGCCACCCAGGCCAGCTACGCCGCCACGGTCAGCCGCGAAATCGATTTCGCCCGCCAGGTCCTGGACAGCTCCGGGATCCCGGATCGCCGGATCGATACCGTGTTCTTCGGTGGTGGCACCCCGACCCTGCTTCCCGCGGCGGACCTGGCCCGGGTACTGGGACGGATCAAAACCAATTTCGGATTGGTCCCCGGCGCCGAAGTGACCACCGAGGCCAACCCGGACTCGGTCAGCTCCGAATCGCTGGCCGAACTGGCTGCGGCCGGTTTCACCCGGGTGTCCTTCGGCATGCAGTCAGCGGTCCCGCACGTACTCAAGGTGCTGGACCGCACCCACAACCCCGAACGGGTACCGCAGGCAGTGGCCTGGGCCCGAGAGGCGGGCTTGGAGGTGAGCGTTGACTTGATCTACGGCACCCCGGGCGAATCGCTGGCGGACTGGCGTACCAGTGTCGAAGCGGCCTTGGGCTACAACCCGGACCATATCAGCGCCTATGCGCTGATCATCGAGGACGGGACCAAGTTGGCAGCGCAGATCCGCCGCGGCCAGGTGCCGGATATCGATGATGATGACCATGCCGAAAAATACCAATTGGCCGACGAGCTGTTCGCCGCAGCCGGCTTCAGCTGGTACGAGGTCTCGAACTGGTCCCGTGGGCCGCGGCATGCCTGCCGCCACAACCTGGCCTACTGGCAGGGTGGGGACTGGTGGGGTGCCGGTCCCGGGGCGCATTCGCATGTGGGCGGCCTGCGCTGGTGGAATGTGAAACATCCGGCGGCCTACCAACAGCGGATCGACGCGGGGATCTCCCCATCGGCCGGGCGGGAATTCCCCGATGCCCAGGCCGTGCAGCTTGAACGCACCATGCTGTTGACCAGGCTGAACACCGGCATGCAGGTCTCCGAACTGGAACCGGCCGGGCGCAAGGCCGTGGCCGGGCTGATTGCCGACCAACTGGTTGAACCCGGGCAGGCCCTGGCAGGGACCATCGTGTTAACGCAAAGAGGCCGGCTGCTGGCCGACCTCGTGGTGCGTGAACTGCTGGATTTCTAGGGCTACTTCATCAAGCGCAGGTTCAACGGGTAACGGTACGGCCGGCCCTTGTTGACCTGGATGCCGGCGATGGCACCCATCAGGGTCATGAACACCCACAGGGCAACCCCGCCGATGGCGAAGATCCAGCCGATGACCGGGAGGATGGTCAGGATATTGAGGATGATCGCCAGCACGGTCAAGGGGAAGGTGAAGTTGAATGCTTCCTTGGACTCCTGGGCGGTGAAGGGCCCCCGGTCACGGTAGATCGCAAAGATCACCGCGGAGGGGACACAGCCCAGGATCCCGCCGAAATGTGCAAGCATCGCCCACTGCCGGTCTTCCGAGGGGCTCAACGGTAAGGCGGTGACCTTTGAACCTTCGAAGCGTGAGTTTTCCGATGAAGACTCAGTCTGGCGTGATGACACGGGCGTGGATCCTTGCGGTACGGGACGGGTAGGTACATCTTCGATTGTAGCCACCCGACCGGAGGCCGCTGACCAACCCGCCGGGCTTTGGCCGCTATTCCTCGATTGTTAGGAAACCGTAATCTTCGGTGGTGAGGAAATCGATCAGGTGCTCGACCTTGCCCAGCAGTTCCGGTTGGAGCTGGGAGTAGAATTCGACCTTCGACAGGATGCGCTGCCATCCCAGACCAATGTCCTCGGCGGTGCGATGCGGCCAGCCGAAACTGCGCAGGACCCCGGTTTTCCAGTCGGTACCACGCGGGATGACCGGCCAGGAATCGATTCCCAGCACCTCGGGCTTCACCGCCTGCCAGATATCCACGTAGGGGTGACCCAGGATCAGCACATTCCCGGCCGCACCGGGCACCCGCATCGCCTCGGCCACGATCCGCTCCTCCTTGGTCCCGGAGACCAGGTGGTCGACCAGGATGCCCAGGCGGCGTTGCGGCGAGGGGTCGAAACCGGAGATGGCCGATGCCAGGTTATCTACGCCGTGCAGCGGTTCCACCACGATTCCCTCGATGCGCAGGTCATGGCCCCAGACCTTCTCCACCAGTTCGGCATCGTGCTTGCCTTCCACCCAGATGCGGCTGGCCCGGGCGGTGCGCGCCTTCTGCCCGGCCACGGCCCGGGACCCGGAACTGGAAAGCAGGGTCGCCGGTGCCGCCGCCTGGGCGCGCGGTTCAAGCAGTTCCACCGCTTCACCTTCGAGCAGGAAGCCGAACCCGGACTGGAAGGACTTGCGCCGTCCGTGCCGGTCCTCCAACACGATGACCCGCATCCCCCCGGACTTCTCCGTTGCCACCAGCTCGCCGACCCAACCGGACTGCACATCTTCCAGGATCAGTCCGCGTTCCACCGGCACCTGGCGCAGCTTCTTTTTGGGCGGTGCGCCCAGGTCCATTGCACCCCAAGGGTAGTTGCTCACTGATCGTGCCCTTTCGCTGTGATCGAATACCGCTCGGGTTCCCATGCTAGCAATGGCCGAACGTATTAGACTTAGCAGTTGAGGAGTTCGAGTGCTAGAAGCCTGAGGGCGTGGAAGGCGGTGTTTGGGTGAGTGAAGTACGGCGTCTGGATGTCTTGCGCGCGATCGTCGAGGACTACGTGCAGTCCCGGGAACCGGTAGGGTCCAAGACCCTGCTGGACCGGCATGACCTCGGCGTTTCGGCGGCAACAATTCGCAATGACATGGCCGCGTTGGAGGATGAGGGGCTGATCGCCGCCCCGCACACCTCCTCCGGACGGGTGCCCACGGAAAAGGGCTACCGGCGTTTCGTGGATGAGATCAGCGAGATCAAACCGCTGTCCCGTGCCGAACGTGATGCGATCAACAAGATCATGGACACCTCCCACGACCTGGAGGAAATGCTGCACAGCACCGTTCGCCTGCTCGCCCGGCTGACCAACCAGGTGGCCATGATCCAGGTACCGCAGTACGACACCGCCTCGCTGCGGCATATCGAGCTGGTCGGGCTGGGACCGAACCAGGTGCTGCTGGTGCTGATCGCCTCCAACGGCACCGTTGACCAACGGGTGCTGCATTCCAACCAGGGATTCACCGACGAGTCCCTCGCGGCCATGAAGGTCGGCATTCTCTCCTCCTATGCCGGCTACCAGCTCTCCGAACTGGATGCGCTGCTCGGTGCCGGCACGGCGGACCAAGCGGGGATGGAACAGGACCTGCACGGCGAGATCCTGCACGCCTTGCGGGAAATGGCCCATTCAGCCACCGAACAGCGCATCCTGATGGCCGGGACCGCGAACCTGGCCCGGGTCGGCGGCGATTTCCCGCTGAGCATCACCCCGGTACTCGAGGCTTTGGAGGAACAGGTGGTGTTGCTGAAGCTGTTTTCCGAATTGGAAGCCGATTCACGCGGTGTGTCGGTGAGTATCGGCACCGAAACCCATATTGGCGAGCTCTCCGACGCCGCGGTGGTGGCCACCAGCTACGGCCGGGACACCCGCAACAAGCTCGGGGTGCTCGGACCCACGAGAATGAACTACCCCTCGTCCATGGCCTCGGTGCGTGCGGTCGCCCGCTACCTGTCCAAGATCTTGGCGAACTAGGCAAGCCCCGCAGGGTCTTGCAACAACTACAGACTTCTATCAACGGTTACGAAAGGACACGCGAAACGTGAGCTCGCATTACGAGACGCTGGGTGTCGAGAAGGACGCTACGCAACAACAAATCAAGAGCGCCTATCGCAAACTGGCCCGCAAGCTGCACCCGGATGTGAACCCGGGTGAGGATGCCGCGGAAAAATTCAAGTTGGTGACCCGCGCCTACGAAGTGCTCTCCGATGAGTCCAAGCGTGCGAACTACGACGCGACCGGCGATGAGAACGGCAACGGCCAGCCCGGCTTCGGTGGTGGCGGATTCGGTGGATTCGGGGACATCTTCGAGCAGTTCTTCGGCGGAGCCGGCGGCGGCCAGGGACCGGCGCCACGCACCCAGCGCGGCCGTGACGCGCTGATCACCGTCACCATCGACCTGGAAGACGCGGTCAAGGGCACCGTCTACCCGCTGGAGATGGAAACCGCGGTGGTCTGCAAGTCCTGCAACGGCTCCTGCTGCCGCGAGGGCAGCAGCCCGGTCACCTGCACCATCTGCCGCGGGCAGGGCCAAGTGCAGCGCCCGGTCCGTTCCTTCCTGGGCCAGATGATGACCGTGGAGACCTGTGCCGCCTGCCGCGGCTACGGCACCACCATCCCGGACCCCTGCCTGGAGTGCAACGGCGAAGGCCGGGTACGCGAACACGTGTCCAAGCAGCTGAACGTGCCCGCCGGCGTCGCCTCGGGCACCCGGATCCAGCTGCGTGACCAGGGTGAGGCCGGCCCCGGCGGCGGACCCAACGGTGACCTGTTTGTCGAGATCGAGGTGCGCCGCCACAAGGTCTTCGAACGCGCGCAGAACGACCTGCACGCCAAGATGAGCATCCCGATGACCGCCGCTGCGCTGGGCTGCGAACTGAAACTCGATACCTTCGACGGGCAGCAGTCCGTCCAGGTTGAGGCCGGGGCGCAGGACGGCCAGACGGTGACCATCCCCGAACTCGGTGTGCCGCGGTTGCGCGGCGGCAAGCGCGGGGACATCATCGTGCACCTGAGCGTGGAGACTCCCACCAAACTCGATGCGGCCCAGCGTGAGCTGCTCGAGCAGCTGGCCAAGTTGCGCGGCGAGGAATTTGCCGCCGGCCAGGTGGAGCACTCCGGGGGGATGTTCTCCCGGTTGCGCGACAAGCTCGGCCAGCGCTAGGCGATGAGCAACCACAGCTTCGTGATCGAGGCGCAGCTGGCCGCCACGGCGCAGCCCGGCGACCGGCTGCGCATCGAAGGCACCGAGGCCCATCATGCGGTGAACGTCAAGCGGGTGCGCAGCGGTGAACGGCTGGATCTGCTCAACGGGCAGGGCCGCCGCGTGGTCATCGAGGTGATCGGCACCGACAAGCAGGGCATGGATGTCCAGGTCCTGGAGATCGTCGACGAGGCACCGCCGGCGCATCCCATCGGCCTGATCCAGGCCCTGGCGAAGTCCGACCGCGACCTGCAGGCCGTGGAGGCCGGGGTCGAATTGGGTATCAGCGCGGTGCGGCCCTGGCAGGCCGATCGGTCGATTGCGCGCTGGAGCGCTGGCAAAACCGAGAAGGCCCTGGCCAAGTGGCGGGCGCAGGTGCGCAGCGCACAGAAGCAATCGCGGCGCAGCTTCGAACCGATCGTGCACGAACCGCTGAACAGCAAGTCGCTGGCCCGGGAAGTTCAGGGCCTGGTGAACGGCGGCGAGCTGGTGCTGGTCATGCACGAGGCGGCCGACACCCCGCTGGGACAACTCGTGGATAACTGGCGGCAAGGGCAACAGTCCCCGGCCGGAGTCTGGATCATCGTGGGTCCCGAAGGCGGGATCAGCGACACCGAGCTGGAGCAGTTGACCCAGGCCGGGGCCCGGGCGGTGGTGCTCGGTGAGCACGTACTGCGCGCCTCCACCGCCGGTCCGGCCGCAGTGGTGCTGGTGCGCCACCTGCTGGGGGACATCTAGCAGGAAGCGCGCAAGACCGGAGGGGCTGTCATCCATAGTGGATGACGGCCCCTCCGGCATTAAAACGTGGAAGTCTAGCGGACCTCGAACATGCTGGTGACCCGGGCGATCTTGTCCTGGGATCCGGAGTTCTGCCCCCAGAGGGTGATCCGGTACTCACCCGGCGCCAACGTAAGGTCGCGGGTGAACGAGCCGTCCTCGGCTACCTCGGTCGGGTTGATGCGTTCCACTTCGTCGATCGGCGCCCAGTCATTCGAAGCGGTACCCTTCTCCAGCTGGTAGTAGATGCCATCGCTGAAGCTGATCGAGCGCCCATTGAGCTTGACGGTCCCGGAGGCGGTCTCCACCCCGTTTTGCGGGTCGATGATCCAGATCGGGGCCATCAGGCTGGCATCGCGTTGGTATTCGGATTCCAGGCGGAAGTCATTGAACACGGTGGCGTTGGTGGACCCGTCCACCAACAGGCGCAACCGGGGGGTGGTTCCGTTGGCCAGCAACCCGGCGTTGGCTGCGGCAGCGGTGCCGGTGAACACCAACTGCTGGATGCTGCGCCGGGCCAGGCCCTCGTCGAGTTTGGCGCTGAAAACCCGCTGCGGCAGGTCCAGGGTGATCACGTTGTCGGCGCTGATCGACACCCCGATATCGTTGCTGGGTTTCAGGTAGGTGAACCAGCCTTCCTTGCCCGGTTCGCCATTGAGCAGATAGGTCACGGCATCGGTGACCGGGTCCCCGCTGGATTGGGTATTGGCGTACTCGCGGTAGAGGTACACGCCGTCGTTATTGGCCTGCATCCAGTAGACCGGAACCATTTCCTTATCCGAGAGTTTCTCCACTCCGTCGGACGCCGCCGGAAGCCGTGCCGCGGCACTGGCGGCGCTTTCGGGCATACGGTGCTCTTCCTCGTGCGTCGCGGCGCCACAGCCAACAGCCACGGCAAGGCCAACGGCCACTACCGCGGCCGTGATACGCCGTGACGTCCACCCTGCAAGCAATCCAAACACCTATCCATTCAACCCTAAATGTGACGCGGAACTCATGGGTAACATATGTTCCGCGCTAAAAACCTTGCCACATCCACCTGAATGGATCGGGCCAAAACCACCCAGAATCCAGATCTGTAACCAAATCTATATGTTCATTTACATGACAAAACACGGGTTTTTGTGGCGAAACGGGAATAGCTCCCACAGCACGCGGCGTTGTCGATAGACTAGGACAAATCCTAGAAACCCGTCGTCCAAGCCTAAAAGGGGCCCTAAGCACCGTATGCAGGTTGAAACAAACCCGATGCCGACCGAATCCGATCGTGCCTCCTTGACAGTTACCTTTGACCATGCCGAGCACATGATTTCCACGCTGGGTCCCAATGACGAGTTGTTGCGGATCCTCACCGGCGCCTTCCCCGGCGTGGAATTGCGCCCCGCCGACTCCCGTTTGACCCTGTTGGGCGAGGCCAAGCAGGTCCGCCGCGCGCAACGGGTGCTGGAGGAGGCACGCAGCCTGGCCGGCCGCGGTGCGCGGATGAGCGTGGAGACCATCGAACAGATCATCCGCATGGTCTCCGGCGGGAACACGGAAACCTCCGACGTGCTGGGACTGAAGATCCTGTCCGGGCGCGGCAAGTCCATTCGCCCCAAGACCGTTAACCAGAAGACCTATGTGGATGCGATCGATGATTCGACCATCACCTTCGGGATCGGCCCGGCAGGTACCGGCAAGACGTTCCTGGCCATGGCCAAGGCGGTCGCCGCGCTGCAGGACAAGCAGGTGAACCGGATCATCCTGACCCGCCCTGCCGTCGAAGCGGGGGAGAAGCTCGGTTTCCTGCCCGGCACGCTCAGCGAGAAGATCGACCCGTACCTGCGCCCGCTCTATGATGCGCTGCACGACATGGTTGATCCCGAATCCATCCCGCGCCTGCTGGAAGCCGGCACCATCGAGGTCGCCCCGCTGGCCTATATGCGCGGACGCACGCTCAATGACGCCTTCGTGATCCTGGACGAGGCGCAGAACACCACCGCGGAACAGATGAAGATGTTCCTCACCCGTCTGGGCTTCGGCTCCAAGATGGTGGTCACCGGGGATATCACCCAGGTGGACCTGCCGGGCAACGCCGCCTCGGGGCTGCGCGTGGTCACCGAGGTCCTCGAGGGCATCGATGACATCACGGTCTGCCAGCTGGACGCCACGGATGTGGTGCGCCACCGGTTGATCGCCGATATCGTCTCGGCCTACGACCGCTGGGACGCAAGCCAACGCAAGGATTCGACCCGTGGACGGCGCAGCAAATGAGTATTGAGGTCAACAACGAAACCGACTACGAGATCGAGCTGGCCGCGGTCGAGAAGCTCTCACGTTTCGTCCTGGAAACCATGTTCCTGCACCCCACTACCGAGGTGTCGATCGTGTTCCTTGACGAGGCGGCCATGAGTGACTTGCACGTGGAATGGATGGACCTGGAAGGTCCCACCGACGTGATGAGCTTCCCGATGGACGAACTGCGTCCGGGTTCGCTGGGCAAACCCTCCGAAAGCGGGATCCTTGGCGATATCGTGATCTGCCCGTCGGTGGCCGCCGCCCAGGCGAAGAAGGGCGGGCACTCCTTTGACGACGAGGTGCTGCTGCTGACCACCCACGGCCTGCTGCACCTGATGGGCTTCGACCATGAGGAAGAGGAAGAGAAAACCGAGATGTTCGGGATCCAACGCCAGCTGCTCGAGTCCTTCCTCGGCCGCCCGGCCCCGAAGGAGACGGTGGAATAGCCGGTGATCACGGTCCTAGTCATCGCCGCCCTGGTCTTCATGGCCTCCGCGGCGGTTCTCACGGCAGCGGATTCCGCCTTCTACGCACTGAGTCGGCACGCTGCGGAAAAACTGCGCGTCGAGGCCCGCTCCAAGGCGCTGGGCAAGATCCTGGAGGACACCGGCACCCACGCCCAGTCGATCCGTTTCTGGCGGATCTGGTTCGAAACGGCCTCGGCGGTGGCCATCGCCCTGGTCTACTCGCTGCTACTGGAGAACATCTGGCTCACCGGCCTGTTCGCCACCATCACCATGGCCGGACTGGGATTCGTCCTTGTCTCGGTCTCCCCGCGGCGCTACGGGCAGGCCAACGCCGCCACGGTGGTGCGTTTCACGGCCCCGCTGGTACGCACCCTGCGCTTGCTGCTGGGGCCGGTCACCAACTGGTTGGCCTCCATCGGCACCGCGCTCTCGCCCTCGGCGGCCAACCACCAGTCCGGCTACCTGGACAAGGACCGGCTGCGCGACATCGTGGACCGTGCCAGTGAGGGCACGGATCTGGAGGAGGAATCCGCGGAACTGATCTCCTCGGTCATGGACCTGGAGGAAACCAACGTCCGGGCCGTCATGGTGCCGCGCACCGAGATGGTCTACTTCGATTCCGATACCACCATCCACCGGGCCCTGGACCTGTTCATGGCCTCGGGCTTCTCACGTATCCCGCTGGCCGGGGAGGACTCCGATGACCTGCAGGGAGTGATCTACCTCAAGGACCTGATCCGCGAGGTCCACGGTCTGCAACAGGCCTCGAACCTCTCCGAGCTGGCCCGGCCGATCCGCTTCGTCCCCGAATCCAAGAATGCCGCCGAATTGCTGCAGGAACTGCAGCAGGAAGCCATCCATTTGGCGATCGTCGTCGACGAGTACGGCGGTACCGCCGGTTTGGTGACCCTGGAGGACCTGATCGAGGAGATCGTCGGTGAGATCGACGACGAATACGATCGCACCCGGGTGGACCTGATCGAGAACGAGGACGGTTCCGTGGTGGTCCAGGCGGTGGCCTCGATTGACGACTTGGCCGACCACTTCGATATCGAGATCGAGGAAGAGGATGTCGATACCGTCGGCGGGTTGCTGTCCAAGACCCTGGAATCGGTGCCGGTGCTGGGATCGACCGCCGAAACCCACGGGCTGCGGCTGGAAGTCGTATCCCTTGCCGGGCGGCGCAACCGCATCGGCAAAATCCATGTAGAGCGCCTCACCCAGAGCGCTTCTGACGATAAAGAAACCACAGAGGAACCAACCCATGGCTGAAAAGAACATCCTGCCGGTCACCGGCCAGTGGCCCGAGAACTTCCGTTCCGGATTCACCTCCTTCGTCGGACGGCCCAACGCCGGCAAGTCCACGCTGACCAACGCGCTGGTCGGGCAGAAGATCGCCATCACCTCGGCCAAGCCGCAAACCACCCGCCATACCATTCGCGGGATCGTGCACCGGGAGGATGCCCAGCTGGTGCTGGTGGACACCCCCGGGTTGCACCGTCCGCGGACCCTGCTGGGCCAGCGGCTCAACGACCTGGTCGCCGAGACGCTCTCCGAGGTGGACGCGATCGGTTTCTGCATCCCGGCCAATGAGAAGATCGGCCCCGGAGACCGGTTCATTGCCGCGCAGCTGGCCCAGTTGCAGCGCAAGCCGATTATCGCGCTGGTCACCAAGGCCGACCTGGTGGACCGCGAGGCGTTGGCCGCCCAGCTGATCGCCGTGACCGAATTGGGCAGCGAGAGCTTCGGCCCGGACGGGTTCGCGGCCATCGTCCCGGTCAGCGCGGTCAAGGACTTCCAGGTGGAGCAGGTGGCCAACGTGCTGGCCGAGAACATGCCTGCGGGCCCGCCGCTGTACCCGGATGGGGAGCTGACCGACGAACCCGAATCCGTGATGGTCGCCGAGCTGGTGCGCGAAGCCGCCCTGGAGGGGGTACGCGACGAGTTGCCGCACTCGCTGGCCGTGGTCGTGGAGGAGATGGTGGCCCGCGAAGGCCGCTCCGAGGACAACCCGCTGATCGACATCCACGTCAGCCTGTATGTCGAACGCCCCAGCCAGAAGGCGATCGTGATCGGCAAGGGTGGATCACGACTGCGTGAGGTCGGGACCAACGCCCGCAAGGGTATCGAGAAGCTGCTGGGCACCAAGGTCTACCTCGACCTGCATGTGAAGGTCGCCAAGGACTGGCAGCGCGACCCGAAGCAGCTGGGCCGCCTGGGCTTCTAGCCGACCGTCCACCGCGCGGCTATTTGGCTATCCGCGCACCGATCTGCCGGGCCACCAAACGGTCCACGCCCGGCAGGTTGGCCGCGGTAAGCACCGCCCGGCGCAGCAGCAGCCGGTAGCGGTTCGCCGGAAGGAAACTTGCCGCCGCGCGCCGGCCCGAGGCCTGCGCGGTGCGGACTATCGGGCGCCACCGGTCCCCGAAGGCAGCCAAGGCCCCCGGGATCTGTTCGGGTGTGCCCACAGGATGCAGCTGCCGGGCAAGCTCGACGGCCCCGGCCAGCGCCAGCGAACCTCCCTGGCCGGCCAGCAGCGACACCGCGCCACCGGCGTCCCCGAGCAGAACGGTATGCCCGCGGTGGAACTGGGGCATCACCACCTGGGCCACCGCGTCATCGTAGGGGTCCTGCGGGCACAGCCGCAGCAACTGCTCCACCTGGGATCCCAAGCCCCGCAGGTGCCACCGCAACCGCTCGGCGGTCCCCGGTGGCACTTCCTCCGGCACCGGAGCGGGACGGTAGACCAGGAACACCGCCACCCGGCCGCCGGGCAGCCCGTAGAATCCTGCGGTGCGTCCGATGCTGTCGGTGAGCAGGAAGCGTCCGCGGATCCGCCGGTTCATCTCCGGTGCCTGCACGATATAGGCCGCCGCCCGCATGCCCAGATCCCGCAGGTACTGCTCCTGCCCGCCGAACACCTGCGAACGCACCACGGAGTGCAGCCCGTCGGCACCGATGAGCAGGTCAGCGGTAAACGGCTTGTCCCGTTCGGCACACCAGATGGCCATCCCGCCGGCGGTAGGCCGCACCTTCACCGCCGTGCAGCCGTAGCGCAACTGGACCCGGCCGGCCGGCACATCCTCCAGGGATTCGCGCACGGCGGTTTCCAGCTCCGGGCGCAGCAGGCTGAGCACCTTGCCCCCGACCAGCCGGGAGAACCGCTCGTAGTTGATATGAGCGGTTTCCCGTCCACGGGAATCGATGTAGCTGGCCGTTTGGACCCGGTGGGCCACCGCGGCCAGCCGCGGATAGATGCCGATACTTTCGGCGGCCAGGACACCGGGGCCGAAGAAGTCCATCATGTAGCCCTCCGGGCGCGGACTCCGGGACCGTTCCAGGACACTGACCTGCCAGCCGGCCAACCCCAGTTGCCGTGCGGCCACCAGCCCGGCGACGCCCGCGCCGATTATCACAACGTGCATGATCCACCCGGTTTCCTGGCCCGGCAATAGAATGTGGCCTCCCATTCTTCGCCGTCCACCGCCGGCTGTCCAGTGCCCATCCACGGCCTACCGTGACACATTCATGCAACAAGTTCTGCACCCCGGGGACATGGTGTTATGCTCGACACGTGCATTTCGAGCTTCTACTTCTACTTAGCCGCTGCGAGGATCCAACGGACCGCTAGTGGTCCCTCGGCCGACCCCTCGTTGCGGAGTTGCTCTTGTCTGGCCCCACACAACAACGCACTATTTTGTCTAGGGGACAACCGAAATGCAGAACATGCAAAAGCCTTCGAACATGCCTATCCACAAGTATGTTCCGTTCCAGGACCAGATCGAGGTCAACCTGCCCGATCGCACCTGGCCCGACAAGTACATCACCAAGGCCCCGCGCTGGTGCGCCGTTGACCTGCGTGATGGAAACCAGGCGCTGATTGACCCGATGAGCCCCGAACGCAAGCACAAGATGTTCGACCTGCTGGTGCAGATGGGCTTCAAGGAAATCGAGGTCGGCTTCCCGTCGGCCTCGCAGACCGACTTCGACTTCGTGCGCCAGCTCATCGAACAGGACCGGATCCCGGAAGATGTCACCATCCAGGTGCTCACCCAGTCCCGTGAACACCTGATCGAGCGCACCTACGAGGCTCTGGAAGGCGCCAAGCAGGCGATCGTGCACCTGTACAACTCCACCTCGATCCTGCAGCGTGAGGTCGTCTTCCGCCAGGACCAGGACGGCATCGTGGACATCGCGGTGAACGGTGCCCGGCTGTGCAAGAAATACGAGGAGCAGCTGACCGGCACCAAGATCACCTACGAATACTCCCCGGAGTCGTACACCGGCACCGAGCTGGAATTCGCCAAGCGGATCTCCGAGGCCGTGGCCGAGGTGCTCGAAGCCAGCCCGGAGAACAAGATGATCCTGAACCTGCCGGCCACCGTGGAGATGGCCACCCCGAATGTGTACGCCGACTCGATCGAGTGGATGCACCGCAACCTGGCCAACCGCGATTCGATCATCATCTCATTGCACCCGCACAATGACCGTGGCACCGGTGTGGCCGCAGCCGAGTTGGGCTACCTGGCCGGCGCGGACCGCATCGAGGGCTGCCTGTTCGGCAATGGCGAGCGCACCGGCAACGTGGACCTGGTGACCCTGGGGATGAACATGTTCGGCCAGGGCGTTGACCCGCAGATCGATTTCACCGACATGGACCACATCCGCCGCACCGTGGAGTACTGCAACCAGTTGCCGGTGCCCGAGCGCAGCCCGTATGGCGGGGACCTGGTGTTCACCGCCTTCTCCGGATCGCACCAGGACGCGATCAAGAAGGGCTTGGAGGCCATGGATGTCAAGGCCGAGGCGGAGGGCAAGGAGTTGGACGACCTGGTCTGGGCAGTACCGTACCTGCCCATCGACCCGAAGGACATCGGCCGCTCCTACGAGGCCGTGATCCGCGTGAATTCCCAGTCCGGCAAGGGCGGGGTCGCCTACCTGCTGAAGAACGACCACAACCTGGACCTGCCGCGCCGCGCGCAGATCGAGTTCTCCGGGGTGATCCAGCGCAAGACCGACACCGAAGGCGGGGAGATCTCCTCGGCCACCATCTGGAACGTCTTCCAGGATGAATACCTGCCGGCGACCGAGGACAGCACCCTGGAACCATGGGGCTACTACAAGATCGCCTCGGCCACCGCCGAATCGGCCGAGGACGGAAGTTTCGTGCTGCGCACCAAGTTGCTGGTTGACGGGGTGGCCCAGGAACGCACCGCCGAGGGCAACGGACCGATCTCGGCCCTGGTGCGGATGCTCAATGACGACGGCGTGGACCTGCGGGTGCTGGACTACACCGAGCACGCACTGAGCGAAGGCGGCAACGCCCAGGCCGCGGCCTACGTCGAATGCGCCGTGGGTGACCGGATCCTGTGGGGTGTGGGCCTGGATGCCAACACCACCATCGCCTCGTTGAAGGCCGTGATCTCCGCGGTCAACCGGGTGATCCGCGACAACGCCTAACATCGCAACCGGCCGGTGCCGGGGTGCGTATCCAGGATGCAGGATACGCACCCCGGCACCGTGCCGTTAACCGGCGGGATACGGCACGCGACACGGCCTGGTGGCAGGGGCCGGGGACGAAAGGTGAGATAATCATCTGCGTGGCCAGATCAGGATTCGCTTCACGCAGCTACCGCACCCGCGGCATTGTCTTGCGAACCCACAAGCTGGGCGAATCGGATCGGATCATCACCCTGATCACCCCCACCGGGCTGGTTCGGGCCGTGGCCAAGGGCGTGCGGCGTACCTCCTCGAGGCTTGGGGCCACCCTGGAACCCTTCATGGAAGTCGACGCCCAGGTGGTGATCGGCCGCAACCTGCACGTGATCTCGCAGGCGCAACTGCGCACCCCCTACGGGCAGAAGCTAGTCGCCGATTACCCGGCCTACACCGTGGCCACCGCCATGGTGGAAACCGCCGAACGGTTGCTGGAAGCCGACGCGGACTCCACGGCGCTGCAGTACCGGTTGCTGCACGGGGCCATCGCGCTGCTGGCCCGCGGCACCGTGCCCCCTGGACCGATCCTGGATTCCTATATCCTGCGCGCCCTGTCGATCGCCGGCTGGGCGCCGTCCTTCACCGACTGCATCCGGTGCTCGGCACCCGGCCCGCACAGCGCATTGCACGTGCAACTCGGGGGAGTGGTCTGCGTCAACTGCCGGCCATCGGGTTCCATCGCACCGCACCCGGTCACCATCGGCTACCTCCAGGCGTTGCTGGAAGGCGACTGGGATACCGTCGCGGCCACCGGCCCCAAGGCCCGCGACCAGGCGGCGAAGATCGTGGCCAATTACCTGCAATGGCACCTGGAGCGTGCCGTGAAGTCCCTACGTCATGTGGAGAGAACATGAACAAGCTCGCGCCGATCACCGGTCGCCCCGGGGTGGCCAAACCCTACGCGCACCCTGAGAATCCTGCGGTACCGCAGATCCCGGCCACGGTGCTACCGCAGCATGTGGCCATAGTGATGGACGGCAACGGCCGCTGGGCGAACCAGCGCGGGCTGCCGCGCACCGAAGGGCACCGTGCCGGGGAAGCTGCCCTGCTCGATGTGATGGCCGGGGCCGTGGAGTTGGGTATCAAATACGTCTCGGTGTACGCCTTCTCCACCGAGAACTGGAAGCGCAGCCCCGATGAGGTCCGTTTCCTGATGGGCTTCTCCCGTGATGTGCTGCGCCGGCAACGCGACACCCTGGACTCCTGGGGGGTGCGCATCCGCTGGGCCGGACGGGAACCCCGGCTGTGGAAGAGCGTGATCAACGAGTTGAAGGCCGCCGAGGAGCTGACCCTGCAGAACCTCGGCTGCCAGTTGACCATGTGCGTGAACTACGGGGGACGGGCCGAACTGGCCGATGCCATGTCCGCCATGGCCCGGGACGTGTCCTTGGGCAAACTGAAGCCGCAGGGGATCAGCGAAAGGACCATCGGTCGCTACCTGCATGCCCCCGAGTTGCCGGATGTGGACCTCTTCATGCGCACCTCGGGGGAGCAGCGCACCAGCAACTTCCTGCTCTGGCAGTCAGCCTACGCCGAAATGGTGTTCCTGGATGAACTGTGGCCAGATGTGGACCGCCGCACGTTGTTCGAGGCGGTGGAGCAGTATGCCCGCCGGGACCGCCGCTACGGCGGGGCGGTGGACCAACCGGTGAAGGGCTGAGCCTCAACGCGGCAGCATCCGCACCCACAGGGCCAGGTCCCGGTAGGCGACGGACCGGGCAGGCTCGGCCGAGGTGAAGACATCGTGCATGGCCTCGTGGATCATCACGTTGGTCACGAAGTTACCCAGTTTCAAACTGCGCAATCGCACCAGGTTCACATCGACAATGGAATCCGTCCGTTGCATCAGCGGATCGTATACGGCGCCGAAATGGGACTGTTCCGAGGTCAGCACCAGGACCGGCTGTTCCAGCCCCAGTCCCTTGGCCACCGTGGCGTGGCCATCGAGAACGGTTTTCAGCCACCCGGTGGTGGGCTTGAAGGCATGCCGGGGACGCCACAGCGGGTGCAGGTCCCATTCCCCGTGCGCTTCGCGGGACAGCGAAGTCCAGTAGTTATCCAGCTCCGGCAGGTGCAGTCGCCGTCTCGGTGAGCGTTTGACCAGGGATTCGAGCAGGCCCTGGGCTGGGACCCGGAGGAACTGGGTACCTTGGAATTCCAGCCATGGGGCATTGAGCACCAGTCCGGCGATCGGGCGGCTGGTGCGTTGGGCCCACAGGCTGAGCACCAGCCCGCCGAGGGAATGGCCCATAAACAGGATCGGCAACTTGGGATGTTCCTGGCGGATCAGGTCGTAGGAGGCGTTGATTTCCGCATCATACTCCGCCAGGTTATCGGTATACCCGGCCAGCTCATGTTCCGGCCGCAGGCTCCGGCCGTATCGGCGCAGGTCCAGGGCATAGAACCGGTACCCCTGGCGATGCCAGAATCCGGCCAGTTCGCGGTTGTAGAAGTAGTCGCTCCAGCCGTGCAGGCTCAGCACCGCGCCCTTGGGCCGGGCCAGCAGTTCCCTGAGCTGCCAGGCCGGTTGATAGCGCACCAGGGTCCCCACCGCCGGGCCCTCGTCGTCTACGCCGAAATCCAGGGTGGTGTACTGGTATCCGGGGCCCAAGGGATCGGGCACCCACTGGCCAGGCCGTGTATTGGCGGAGAACCGGGACCACTGGCTTGCTGGCAGATACTCCGGAACCTTCATGCACTTAGCCTATCCGGTAAAGAATTTGGCGGCGGCATCCATCACCGGGGAGACTTGGACATATGCGCATCTACCCCTTTGTCTTTAACCAGTTCTTCAGCAGGATGGATCCGGAAAAGGCCCACCATCTGGCCTTTGATGCCCTGAAGCTGGCCGAACGTGTCGGACTGACCAAGCTGACCCGCAAATTCTTCGCTCCTGCCCCGTCGCTGCGGCGCACCGTCATGGGAATCGACTTCCCATCGCCCTTCGGACTGGCTGCCGGCTTCGACAAGGGCGCCACCGGGATCCTCACCCTGAGCGACATCGGCTTCGGGCATGTGGAAATCGGTACGGTGACCGGACAGCCGCAGCCGGGCAATCCCACCCCACGACTCTTCCGACTGATCGAGGACCGTGCGGTCATCAACCGCATGGGCTTCAACAACGAGGGAGCCGAAGTGGTGGCGGCCCGCGTGGCCGGCGCGCGGCAGAAACTCAAGCGCGAATACACCGAGCACCGGCCGGTGATCGGTGTGAATATCGGAAAAACCAAGATCGTCGAGCTCGAGGACGCCGTGGAGGACTACCTGGAATCGACCCGCCAGCTGGCCAACCACGCCGACTATCTGGTGGTCAACGTGTCCAGCCCGAATACCCCGGGATTACGATTGCTGCAAAGCGTCCAGTCCTTGCGCCCGCTGCTGGAACAGGTCGGGAAGAAGGCCGATGAGGTTGCCGGGCGGCACCTGCCGTTGCTGGTGAAGATCGCCCCTGATTTGAGCGACGAGGATCTGGCAGAGGTCGCGCAATTGGCCATCGAGCTGGAACTGGATGGCATTATCGCCACCAATACCACCATCGGACGGGAGGGGTTGCGTTCCGGCCCCTCCATGGTGGAAGGCATCGGCGCCGGTGGGCTCTCCGGCGCACCACTGCGCGAACGCTCCATGGATGTGCTACGTCAGTTGCGGGCATTGGTCCCCGATCAAATGGCGATCATCTCGGTCGGTGGGGTCACCGATGCCAAGGACGTCAAGGAGCGCCTTGATGCCGGTGCCGACCTGGTGCAGGGCTACACGGCATTCCTCTACGAGGGACCCTTCTGGGCCCGTGCCATCAACCGCGAGCTGGCGGGCCTGCTCTAGGAGGACTTCGACCCCATGGCTTGCTGCCCACCGTGATCACCCGGTGCGCGGCAAGCCATTGGTATTTGGGGCTTCTTCACTTCCCATGTCCGGTGTGCATCACCTGCAAGCTACCCCGGATTATGCGGCCGGATGGGGATACCGGGGAGAGCAATTCAGCCGACCCGCCTCGCACAAGGCCCAGGCCTTGTTTAGGACACTACAACTCCATGTCCTTGTGATTGACTGTCGCGGGCAGTCCGGCTTCCCGCAACGGTCACTACCGGGCAGAGAGTATCACGGGTAATAAACAAGGCGGATTCCTTGTGGAATCCGCCTTCTTTGGTTGATTTGGGTGCTTGGAATTAGTCCAGCTTGGTTCCGCGCTTGACCTGAGGCTTGGGCAGGCGCAGTTTGCGGAACTGCATGCCGCGCATGGCCGCATAGAGCCGCACGCCGCGTTCGAGCGTCCCGAATCGCTTAACGAGCTCGCGCTTGAGCAACCAACCGGTCAGGAAGGCCTCGATCAGGACCACAGCCAAGACGATCCAGAGGCCGAACTGCACGTAGACCTGGACATTGATGTTCTGGCTGAAGCCGAGGGAGGCGATCAGGAAAGCCAGGATGATGAACATCATGAACTCGCCGAACATCCACCGGGAGTCTACGAAGTCACGGGCGAATCGACGCTGCGGCCCCTTGTCACGGGGCATGAGGTAGCGCTCGTCGCCGGTTTCGTTCGCGATACGCAAACGCTCCTGGGCTTCGATGCGGCGCTTACGCTCCATCTCCTTGGCCTGCTTGCGGTCGCTGGGTACCAGCGGGCGCTGCAGCCGGGCCTGCTGTTCACTGCGCTTCGGAGTGGGGCCGGTCTTGCGGCCATCGGGGGAGGCTGATGCTTCCGAGGGCTGCTCCGGCGGGGGCTGAGGTTCATCCTTCTTACGTCCAAACACCCGTCCATCCTATCGGCTCCGGGCACCGGACGTGACATTGCATGTCATGGGCGGGAGCCGGCCTGTGGTCGCGCACTGCTTCTACCCGTGGCTTGCGGCATCGTGGGGACCGGTTCCCCGTGTATACGGCAGCCGGAAGGCCAGGGCCATTGGTTGCTACGCTGGGAACATGACTAGTAACACTTCGGTGAACGCCACCAATCATGGCGTGGACATTCAGGCGCTGCGCAACCATGTCAACGCCAATTTCGACACGATCCTGCAGGAACTGACCGATTTGGTCGCGATTCCCGGGATCGCCTGGGACTCCTTCGACCCTGCCAACCTGGAAAAGAGCGCGGAAGCGGTAGCCTCCCTCGTTCAAGCCATCGGTGTCGACAGCGTTCAGATCCTGCGCGAACCGACCGATCAGGGGACCATGGGCAGCCCGGCGGTCGTCGCGCAGCGGGCGGCCAAACCAGGCAAACCGACCATTCTGCTCTACGCCCACCATGACGTCCAGCCCCCGGGGGACACGGCCGACTGGAACACCCCGCCTTTTACGGCCACCCGGCTCGGCGAGCGGCTCTTTGGCCGCGGCGCGGCGGATGACAAGGCCGGCATCATGGTCCACGTGGCGGCCCTGCGCGCCGTCCTCGACGAGGTCGAGGACTTCGGGGTCGGGGTCACCTTCTTCTTCGAAGGGGAGGAGGAAGCAGGCTCGCCATCCTTCCGCAACTTCCTGGAGGCCCACCGGGAAAAGCTGGCCGCCGATGTGATCATCGTGGCCGACTCCTCCAACTGGGCGGTGGGCACCCCGGCACTGACCTCCTCGCTGCGCGGCATGGCCGCGGCCGAGGTGGAAGTACGCTCCATGAACCACGCGGTGCATTCGGGAATGTTCGGTGGCCCCGTATTGGATGCTCCGGTCCTTGCGGCAAAGCTCATCGCCTCGTTGCACGCCGCCGACGGCTCCGTCGCTGTGGCGGGCCTGGTCGCCAACGACAGTGCCACCGTCGACTACACCGAAGAGCAATTCCGTGCCGACTCCGGAGTATTGGACTCGATGCAATTGGCCGGCACCGGCAAACTCACCGATCGTTTGTGGAATAAGCCGGCGCTCAGTGTCATTGGAATGGATATACCCGATGTCGACCACTCCTCGAATACCTTGATCCCGCGCACGCGGTTCAAGATCTCGATGCGTTTGGCACCGGGGCAGGATCCGGCTTCGGCCCTTGACGCATTGGAGGCGCACATCATGAAGCAGGATGTGCTTGGCGCCCAGGTGAGCTTTACCGCCACCGAAGCCGGGAACGCCTTCCAGGCGGTGGATGGGGCTCCGGCCACCGACACCGCGCGCTGGGCGTTGGCCGAAGCCTGGGGGACCGAGCCGGTCAGCATGGGCCTGGGCGGTTCCATTCCCTTCATCGCAGACCTGCTCGAGGTCTTCCCACAAGCCCAGATCCTTGTGACAGGGGTTGAGGATCCGGACTCCCGGGCACACTCGGCCAACGAGTCGCTGCATGTAGGGGACTTCAAGAACGCGATTGTCGCCGAGTCACTGCTTCTGGCCCGACTGAACAACGAGGGACTATGACACCGCTCATAGTGTGAAGCGGCCAATGGGTGCATCAACGCCAAACGGTCGTAGGATAGTTACAAGAACACTAGGTGCACACCGGGCCCCGGACTTACCGGGCTTGGCGGACACCTTCGCAGTATGGGAGGAGAATCATGACTGCACCAGCAAATGACGTCAAGGGCGATCCAACGGAATTGCCAACCCACGAGGTCAATCTCAGTGATGTGGCCGCCGAGAAGGTGCGCTCACTGCTCGAGCAGGAGGGGCGTGACGACCTGCGGCTGCGTATCGCCGTCCAGCCCGGCGGCTGCTCGGGCCTGATCTACCAGCTGTACTTCGACGAGCGGCTGCTCGAGGGCGACCACATCCGCGAATACGACGGTGTCGAGGTTGTTGTCGACAAGATGAGCGTGCCCTACCTCAGTGGCGCCTCGATCGATTTCGAGGACACCATTTCCAAGCAGGGCTTCACCATCGACAACCCGGCAGCCTCCGGTTCATGCGCCTGCGGAGACTCGTTCCACTAGGTCAGCGGGAACTAACGCCTCTGTTCAAACGTTAATGAAACTTTCGTTCGAACAGAGGTGTTTTTTCTGCATTCGGACAATGAAGAGGGTAAGCTCTACATTAAGTAGTAAAACTATGTTTCGCTTCGTGGGCCAGCTCACGGTACACGCTCGTAAACGCGAGGTGACCTACGAAGACCACACCTGCACCAACAAAGAGGAAGGGCCGTCTGTGAGTTCGCAAGACCGAACCGGCAGTCGCGGGTCAGCCAAAGCCAAAGTCATGGCTCTGGTTGGCACTGGCGCACTGCTGTTGACGGGATGTTCAGCGGAGGTAAAGCGCGGTTGGCTCCCCAACGAAGCGCGCGACACGACCAACCACACCGGGATGATTCAGGACCTGTGGGTTAACTCGTGGATCGCAGTTACCATTATCGGTCTGTTGACCTGGGGCTTGATGCTGTGGTGCATCATCGCCTACCGTCGCCGCAAGAACGATACCGGCTACCCGCGTCAGCTCAGCTACAACCTGCCGATCGAGATCTTCTACACGGCCATTCCATTGGTCCTCGTACTGGTCTTCTTCAGCTTCAACAACACCGTCGAGAAGTCGCTTAACACTCCGGTTGATTCCGAGGTTGTGGTGGATGTCCGCGCCAAGCAATGGGCCTGGGACTTCAACTACTCCTACCAGGGTCAGGAGAAGTACTTCGCCGGTGAGCAGGCACGTCTGCCGGTTGACGGCTCCGGAGGAGTCCAGGAGTCCCTGCCGACCCTGTACCTGCCGGTCAACAAGACTGTCACCCTGGAGCTGAACAGCCGCGACGTCATCCACTCGTTCTGGGTTCCTGCGTTCCTGCAGAAGCTGGACATGATTCCTGGTCGCACCAACTACATCTACCTGACACCTCAGGTTGAGGGAACCTTCGACGGTAAGTGCGCCGAATTGTGCGGCGAGTACCACTCGGAAATGCTGTTCAACGTTAAGGTTGTCAGCGAAGCCGAGTTCAAGGCCCAGCTCGCGCAGCTCAACGATGGTCACATCGGCGAGGAGTACGATCGCCAGCCGAACAAGGTGAACTCTCAGATCATCGAGCACCACGGTGCTGAGGAAGGGGAGTAAGCGGTAATGACTACCTTTGAATATGCAACTGATGATGTGAAGGCCCTCAATTCGGCCGTTGTTCCGAAGTCCAAGGGCCGCATCTTCGTCGACTACATCACCAGCACCGACCACAAGAAGATCGGGTACATGTACCTGATCTCGTCGTTCGTGTTCTTCTGCATCGGCGGTGTGATGGCGCTGCTGATCCGTGCCGAGCTCTTCGAGCCGGGCATGCAGATCGTGCAGACCAAGGAACAGTACAACCAGCTGTTCACCATGCACGGGACCATCATGCTCCTGATGTTCGCAACCCCGCTCTTCGCGGGCTTCGCCAACGTCATGATGCCGCTGCATATCGGTTCACCCGATGTGGCCTTCCCGCGACTGAATGCCCTGGCGTTCTGGTTCTTCTCCCTGGGTTCGACCATCGCCCTGGCCGGCTACCTCACCCCGCAGGGTGCGGCCTCCTTCGGCTGGTTCGCCTACGCCCCCTTGTCCAATACGACATTCTCCCCGGGCGTCGGTGGTGACCTGTGGGTCTTCGGTCTGGCCCTGTCGGGCTTCGGCACCATTCTCGGTGCGGTGAACTTCATCACCACCATCATCTGCCTGCGCGCACCCGGTATGACCATGTGGCGCATGTCGATCTTCACCTGGAACACCCTGATCACCTCGATCCTGGTCCTGATGGCCTTCCCGCCGCTGGCAGCCGCGCTATTCGCCCTGGGTGCCGACCGTCGTTTGGGTGCGCACATCTTCGATCCGGATAATGGCGGTGCGGTCCTGTGGCAGCACCTGTTCTGGTTCTTCGGTCACCCAGAGGTGTACATCATCGCGTTGCCGTTCTTCGGCATCGTTTCGGAAATCTTCCCGGTCTTCAGCCGCAAGCCGATCTTCGGCTACAAGGGCCTCGTCTTCGCGACCATCGCCATTGCCGCGCTGTCCGTCGCCGTGTGGGCACACCACATGTACGTCACCGGTGCGGTCATGCTGCCGTTCTTCGGCTTCATGACGATGCTGATCGCGGTTCCAACCGGCGTGAAGTTCTTCAACTGGATCGGTACCCTCTGGCGGGGCTCGATTACCTTCGAAACCCCGATGCTCTGGAGCATCGGCTTCCTGGTGACCTTCCTCTTCGGTGGTCTGACCGGTATTATCCTGTCGGCTCCGTCGCTGGACTTCCACGTTTCGGATACCTACTTCGTTGTGGCCCACTTCCACTACGTGGTCTTCGGTACCGTCGTGTTCGCCATGTTCGCCGGCTTCTACTTCTGGTGGCCAAAGTGGACCGGGCACATGCTCAACGAACGCCTGGGCAAGATCCACTTCTGGTTATTGTTCGTCGGCTTCCACGGAACCTTCCTGATCCAGCACTGGCTGGGCGTCATGGGTATGCCACGTCGTTACGCCGACTACATGCCTGAAGACGGCTTCACCCTGATGAACCAGGTATCGACCGTGTTCTCCTTCGTGCTGGGCATGTCCCTGATTCCTTTCTTCTGGAACGTGTGGATCACCCATCGCCAGGCCAAGAAGGTCACCGTTGACGATCCGTGGGGCTTTGGTGCTTCGCTGGAGTGGGCAACCTCCTGCCCTCCTCCGCGTCACAACTTCCACTCGATCCCGCGTATCCGTTCCGAGCGTCCGGCTCTGGATCTGCACCACCCGGAGCTCAGCGGTCGTGCGACCCCTGCGACCCCGGTGGCCAAGATCTTCGGCCCGGCTGACCAGAAGGACAAGTAAATATGAAAATTGAATCCTGGATTTTCATGGGCGGCGTCTTCTTCTTCACCCCGGTGGCCGTGGTCTACGGATACATGACCAACTGGAGCGAATGGGTTGGCCTGCTTGCCCTGCTGATGCTGGCGGGTATGTCCGGCATGGTCGGCTGGTACCTGATGATGACCGCGAAGAACGTGGGCATTCGTCCGGAAGACCGTGTCGACGGCGAGATCCACGAGAATGCCGGTGACGTTGGCCTCTTCGCTCCATGGAGCTGGTGGCCGCTGATTCTGGCTAGCGCCGCAGCGATCTGCTTCCTCGGTATTGCCGTGGGCTGGTGGATCTTCTACATCGGCGCCGGCTTGGCCGTCATCGGTGTGGTCGGCTGGGTCAACGAATTCAGCCGTGGCGATCACGCACATTAATTGAATCAACCCACAGGGCGACGAATTTCGACTCGTCGCCCTGTGGCGTTTAATGGATACAAGCAGCCCGCCACGAAAGGACACCTGCCGTGCGATATGCACCGACTCCCGTAGTCACGGCCACGTTGGATCCCGAGAGCGGGGAAAGCAAATACCGGCAGATCCGTCAGATCCTGAAGACCCATGCCCGGGAGTCCTGCCAACCGGGTTACAAGCTACCGCCCGAGCGTGAACTGTCCGAGCACTTCGGCGTGGCTCGCAAGACCGTACGCCAAGCCATCGATGCCCTCGTCGATGAGCAGGTACTCAAGAGGGTGGTGGGGATCGGCACCTTCGTGGTGCCGGAAAAGTTGGACCTGCGGGTACGGCTGCACTCCTATTCGGAGGACATGATGCGGCGCGGTATGGTCCCCGACGCCCACGTCCTTGAATTCGATGAGATCAGGGCCTCGGCCCATTTGGCGGCCCAGCTGATGGTGGAGGAGGGTACCCATGTGGTCCGCTTCAAGCGCCTGCTGCTGGCCGACGGCATTCCGATGAGCCTGGATGAAAACTACATGCCCGCGGACCTGGTCCCCGGGTTCGTGGAGGATCCGGCACCGTCCAAGTTGTACCAGGCCCTGCACGAGCGCTATGGCATTCTTTTGGAATGGGGCGAAGACCAGGTCGAAAGTACCGCGGCCACGCCGTCACAAGCCCACCTGCTGGGCGTGGATGCGGGCTTCCCGCTGCTGCAGATCACCCGCTATGCCTATATTGGCGAACGCCTGGCCGACTATTCAGTCTCGCTGTACCGCTCGGATCGCTATAAGTTGTTCGTTCCCTTGCAGCGTCTGGGGACGCGTACCCCACGCTATTCAACGTCGCTGTAGCCCTCCGGGAGTATCTCCATGGCCACGTCAACCATCCTCCTGCTGGGCAGCGTCTTCCTGTCCGAGCAAAGTATGGTCCCCTTGGCCCACCGTCTGGGGGATTTGGGCTACCGTACGGACGTTTGCGCGCGCCCGAACGGGGCCTCAGCGGACCTGGTCCTTCAGCGGTACCGTGAGTCCTTGTCAGCCGAAGGCCCACAGGTGCTTCTCGCCCATTCCAACGCCGGTCTCTACTTGCCCGCATTGTTGGCTGGTTCCACACAAACGTCGGCGGTTTTCATGGATTGCATCGTTCCGGCTTTTACCGGCGGACAGTTGCCGACCGTACCTGCGGATCTGGGAAAGGACTTGTCTGCCCGGGCCGTCAACGGGTTGCTGCCGCCCTGGACCAGCTGGTGGCCCGCCGCCGCGATCCGCGATCTGGTGACGGAGGAGGCAGAGTACCAGGAGCTGCTGGAACAGACGCCACAAGTGCCCGAGGCCTACCTGCACGAGCGGCTTCGGGTACCCCGTGCCTGGCATCTGGACGTTCCCGCGGGATATCTGTTGCTCAGTCCGGGCTACCAGGCGGAGCTCGACCGGGCCCGGGATGCCGGGTGGCCGACAGCCGAGCTGTCCCTGGGTCATCTGGGGATGCTTCGGGATCCGGCACTCGTGGCACAAGAAGTCAGTAGGCTCATCGCAGTAATGTCCTGACTCATGCGCACAATCGACCCGCTAGGGCACGGGTGCTCTCGGAGGTGGCATCCACTCGTGTCCCGTGACAGGGGGATGCACGTGTCCGGTTTCCCTAGTTCTTCTGCGCGGCGAGTAGCTCGGTGTGACCGTGCAGCGTTCCAGTGGCGAACCCGATGGCTACTGGTTCTGATGTGCCGCAGCAGGACACAACCTCGGCGTCGGGCTCCGGCGAGGCGCAGCTACTCGCCGAATCGGTTGAGCATACGCCGGTCTCGGGTAAGTCCAGCTCCACCTGTTCGGCGGCTGCACGATCCCCGGCAAGGGCGGCCGCGATCGAGCGAACCTGCTCGTAGCCCGTGGCCATGAGGAACGTCGGGGCGCGGCCATAGCTCTTCATGCCGACGATATAGAAGCCGGATTCCGGGTGCGACAACACCGACTCGCCGTGGGCAGGCACGGTGCCGCAGCTGTGGAATTCGGGGTCGATCAAGGGCCCGAGCTCGCGCGGTGACTCCACGATCTGGTCCAGGTCCAAGCGCAACTCTGAGAGCGGAGCCAGGTCGGGACGAAAGCCGGTGGCTGGAACCAGCAGATCCACGACGAGGTTGCGGTTATCGGCCAGGACCACTGTTAATCGGTCGCCGGTTTCCACGGCGGTGACGCAGACGTTTTCCATGAGGGTGATGTCACCGTTTTCCACGAAACGGCGCAGGGAGGTGCCCAGCTGTCCGCGAGCCGGCAGCTCGTCGGCCGGCCCGCCTCCGTAGAGGCGAACCGGGTTGGCTGCCCCGCGCAGGCCCCAGAGGATCCGGGTCTCCGTGTGCCGTTGGCGCAAGCGGCCCAAGCTGATCAGCGTGTTGGCCGCCGAGTGTCCGGCCCCCAGAACGAGTATGGTTTTCCCGGCAAAAGCCTCGGCATCGGCGCCCAGCGGGTCCGGTAGGGCAGGGGTGATGGATCCCGCCCTGCGGGCTTCGTCCTCGCCGATGGCTTCGATGCCCGAACGTCCCACCGGGTTGGGTGTCATCCACGTTCCGGAGGCATCGATGACCGCTCGGGCCAACAGGTCCTTGGTGCCCGTGGCGGTTTCCGTTCGCAGCAGGAAGAGTGAATCCCCGCGGGCCTTTGACCTGGTCTTGTCCACACCATGGCCATCGGCCTGGACACGGGTGACATTGGTGACGCGGTGCCCGTAGCTGATTGCGGGTGACAGGGCCGGGTGGGCGGCAAGTGGCTCCAAGTACTCGGTGACCATATCCGCCCCCGAAGGCCGGCGGGTCTCCCGGGGTGCCTGCCAGTTTCCGGCGTAGTTTGCGGTCGGGGTTTCGAGAAGGCGGCGGGCCGCGGCGTCGATGTTGTAGCGCCAGGTGGAGAATAGCCTGATGTGTCCCCAGGCCCGGATGGCTGTCCCCGCGGTGGAACCTGCTTCGAGGACACGGACCTGCTGGTTGCGCTCGATGAGGTGCGCTGCGGCGGCCAGCCCGATGGGACCGGCGCCGATTATGGTTATTGGGTAGTCCTGGTTCATGGTCTTCTACTCCTGGGTAGCGACGGGGTGCTGCATGGTAGTGGGTAGCAGGTCGGAGATCAGGGTCTGGATGCGGGTGCGGATTTCATCGCGAATGGGGCGCACTGCTTCGATGCCCTGACCTGCTGGATCATCGAGCTTCCAATCCTCGTAGCGCTTGCCCGGGAAGATCGGGCAGGTGTCGCCGCAGCCCATGGTGATGACCACGTCGGATTCCCTGACGGCCTCGGCAGTAAGGATCTTGGGGACTTCGGTGGACATGTCGATGCCGATTTCATTCATTGCCGCCACCGCTGCGGGGTTTACCGTGTCTGCGGGAGCCGATCCTGCGGAGCGGACCTCGATCAGCCCGCCCGAGAGGTTGGACAGGAAAGCGGCGGCCATTTGGGAGCGGCCCGCGTTGTGGACGCAAACGAACAGGACGGAGGGCTTGGTGATGGTGTTCATGAGGAGAGTTCCTGTGCGGTGGTGGCGGGGAAGAACTTGCGGGACCACAGCGCGAGGTAGACCAGGGCGACGAGTACGGGTACCTCGATGAGGGGGCCGACAACGCCGGCCAGGGCCTGGCCGCTGGTCACGCCGAAAGTGGCGATGGCCACGGCAATGGCAAGTTCGAAGTTGTTGCCGGCCGCGGTAAAGGCCAGGGTGGTGGTGCGTGCGTACCCCAGGCCCAGACCACGGCCGATGAGCATTGAGACGCCGAAGACCACGGTGAAGTAGACCAGCAGCGGCAGGGCGATACGTGCAACGTCCAGCGGCTTGGCGATAATGGTGTCACCCTGCAGGGCGAAGAGGACCACGATGGTGAACAGCAACCCGTAGAGGGCCCAAGGGCCGATTGCCGGCAGGAACGTGTTCTCTTACCAGTCGTTGCCCTTGGTCTTTTCACCGTAGATTCGGGTGAGGAACCCGGCAATGAGCGGGAGGCCGAGGAAGACCAGCACGGAGAGGGTGATCGACCAGACGGAGAAATCCGCACTGGTGGTCGGCAACCCGAGCCAGCCCGGCAGCAACTGCAGATAGAACCACCCCAAGGCCCCAAAGGCGAAGACCTGGAAAATGGAGTTGATGGCCACCAACACGGCTGCGGCCTCACGGTCCCCGCAGGCCAGGTCGTTCCAGATGAAGACCATGGCGATGCAGCGGGCAAGTCCGACGATAATCAGCCCCGTGCGGTATTCGGGCACATCAGCCAGGAAGATCCACGCAAGAACGAACATGAAGGCGGGGGCCAGGACCCAGTTGATCGCCAGGGAGGTGATCATCAGTTTCTTGTCCCCAAGCACGCGCCCGGTTTCGTTGTAGCGGACCTTGGCCATGACCGGGTAGATCATCACCAGCAGGCCCAGGGCGATGGGCAGGGATACCCCTGCAACTTGAACTGATTCCAGTGCCTCGCCAAGCCCGGGAACGACTCGTCCCAGTCCGAGCCCGAGGGCCATGGCCGCCAGGATCCAGAGGACCAGATAGCGGTCCAGGGTGGATAGCCTGGCGGCGATGGGCCCCGGGGCAGCGGGTGCGGTAGTGTTTGTCACGGCGAACTCTCTCCGGAAACTAGACATCGACGGATATCGATGTTCCGAGTATGCTTGGATATATCGATCATTGTCAATCTCCCGATCGGGAATCGAGCGAAAGCGAGGACGGACACATGCCAACTCCGGTCGCCACGTCAACAAGCGGACACGGTTCCGCGGAACCCCGCATCAAAAGCGAAGTCCAGTGTTGTGTGCCCAGCCGGGGAGAAGAGGCACTGTTGGCCGTGGAAGCGGAAACCCTCGCCGCCCGCTTCAAGGCGCTGGCGGACCCGAACCGCCTGCGGATCCTGTCCATCGTTTCCACTAGCCCCGAAGCGGAAACCTGCGTCTGTGACCTGTCGGAGCCATTGGGGCTGGGACAGCCCACGGTCTCCCACCACCTGAAAATCCTGGTGGAAGCAGGTCTGCTCAACCGGGAAAAGCGCGGGGTCTGGGCCTACTATTCCCTGGTTGCCGGCGCATTGGATTCCCTGGCCGCAGCGCTGACCCCAAAGGCCTGACCCATGAATACCTATCCGCCGGCGGCCCGGCCTGCCGTCCTGTTTGTCTGCGTCAAGAATGGTGGCAAGTCCCAGATGGCCGCCGGCCTGATGAAGTTCGAGGCCGGCGAGGACATGACCGTCAGCTCGGCTGGCACCAGCCCCGGGACAGCGATCAATGTGCTTTCGGCCGAGGTCCTGCAGGATCTGGGCATCGACATTACTGCCGAGAGGCCCACGGGCTTGACCGCGGATGCCATGCGCGCCGCCGGATTTGTCGTCGTGCTTGGCACCGAACCCAAGGTCCCCTCCATCGACGGAGTGCGAACCGAAACCTGGGTCACCGACGAACCCTCCCTGCGCGGTATAGAGGGCAAGGAGCGCATGGAACTGGTCCGCGATGACATCCATGCACGCGTCAAGGACCTCAGGTACCGGCTCCTCGGTTCACGTTAACCCGGCACGCTTCCTTTACCACGCGCTTTTACAGGCTTCCCCGGCTTCATCCAGTGCGGCATGGGGTCCGGACCCGTTGGTGAACACTCATTGGTGGCCGAAGGACAATCGACTGAGCAGACAGGGCGTATTCTGCTGCCCGGGTTGTTACGTTGAAAACTTCCGGGGGCAGGAGAGTGCCACAATCGATATCGAGGGCACCAGCCCGTGGATACGGCCATAGGAGTCCTGCGCCATCGGTAGCCGTCCCATGTGCTCCGCGAGTCCGTTAGCGGGGCCGGGGAGGCGGCCCTGCCTGTCCCACTCCAACGCAGCCTAGGCAGCATGGTGGGCATAATCGATCGCAAGGCCGCAGCCAGAACCCACGCCGTCGCCAACCACCCGGTCGTACGGCGCAGGCCGGGCGCGGATTGCGGGGGACAGGACGGCCGGATTTCGACCAGCCCTGCCCGGCGGGCTGAGAAAAGACCGGCTTAAAAAGAACGTGGGACCCGCTGGTTGCGGGTCCCACGTTCCTTGGTGTGACTAATGCGTGTCGAGCCTACTTCTCGATCGAATCGCTGTGCTGGGCACCTTCGACCTCGTGATGGCCGTGTGCCTCTTCCAGTTCCTTTGGAGTCACTGGGGCGACGCGGTCTTCGAAGAAGAGCTTCGAGAACTTCGCACGACGCTTCTCCTTGCGGGAGATGTGTCCTGCAGCATCCGGCTGGGCCGGGATGTACATGCGGTCCTCGAAATTGGTCAGCAGGTAGCGCTTGTAGACGTCGATCTCCTCGTGCTTCTCCGAGAATCCACCCTCCGGCGACATCTGGATGATGCCGGCTTCACGGCCGTGCAGGACGATCTCGCGATCCTTGCGCTGCAGCGACAGGCAGATGCGGCGGGTGACAAAGAACGCGATGAACGGTCCGACGATGAACAGCGTCCGCAGCCAGTAGGTGACATCGTTGAGCGATACCAGGAAGTGCGTTGCGATGAGGTCCGAGGAGGCTGCTGCCCACATGGTGCAGTACCAGACCACACCGGCCATGCCGACACCGGTACGGAACGGGGCGTTGCGCGGACGATCCAGCACGTGGTGCTCGCGGTTGTCCTTGGTGACCCAACGTTCGATCCATGGCCAGGCGAACATGACGGCGAACAGGATACCTGCCGGCACCAGGGCCGGAAGCAGCACCGAGAGCACCAGGGTGTTATCTCCCCACGGGAACGGGATAACCCATTCCAGCGGCAGGTTGCCCAGGTAGCCGGGCATCAGGCGCAGGGCGCCGTCGACGAAGCCGATGTACCAGTCCGGCTGGGTACCAGCGGAGACCGGGGAGGGGTCGTACGGTCCGTAGTTCCAGATCGCGTTGATCTGGAAGAAGCCGGAGATGAAGGCCACGATACCGAAGATGATGAAGAAGAATCCACCGGCCTTGGCAGCGTAGACCGGGCCAACCGGGAAACCGACCACGTTGGTGTTCGTGCGTCCCGGACCTGGGTACTGGGTGTGCTTGTGGGTCACAACCATGAACAGGTGGATCACGATCATCAGGATGATCATGGCCGGGACAATCATGATGTGCAACGAGTAGAGTCTCGGGATCACGTGGATGCCCGGGAATTCGCCACCGAAGAAGAACATCGAGATGTAGGTACCGACGATCGGGATCGCCTTGATCACGCCATCGATGATGCGCAGGCCGTTGCCGGAAAGCAGGTCATCGGGCAGGGAGTAACCGGTGAAGCCGGCAGCCAGGGCCAGGATCAGCAACACGCCGCCGACAACCCAGTTCAGTTCACGCGGGCGACGGAACGCACCGGTGAAGAACACGCGCAGCATGTGCACGGAAACCGAGGCGACGAACAGCAGGGCCGACCAGTGGTGGACCTGGCGCATGAACAGGCCGCCACGCACATCAAAGGAGATGTCCATGGTGGACTGCATGGCCACCGACATGCCAATACCCTTCAACGGCACGTAGGAGCCGTTGTAGGTGACGTGGGTCATCGATGGATCGAAGAAGAAGGTCAGGAAGGTTCCCGACAGCAGCAGCAGCACAAAGGTGTACAGTGCCACTTCACCGAACATGAACGACCAGTGGTCGGGGAAGATCTTGCGACCGAATTCCTTGACCATGGCCGAACCGCCAACGCGGGAATCCACAAAGTTGGCAATGCGTCCGGTGCTGGTCTTCGGGGTGTATTCAGTGGTGCTCGACATGATTAACCACGCTCCCAGTAACTTGGGCCAACCGGCTCGTGGAAGTCGCTGCGGGCTACCAGGTAGCCTTCGTCGTCAACCATGATTGGCAACTGCGGAAGGGCGTGACCGGCAGGACCGAAGACGACCTTGCACTCCTGGGCCAGGTCGAAGGTCGACTGGTGGCACGGGCAGAGCAGGTGGTGGGTGTGCTGCTCGTACAGGGCGATCGGGCAACCGACGTGGGTGCAGATCTTGGAGTAGGCGACGATGCCGTCCACATGCCAGTCTTCGCGTCCCTCGGAGATCTGCATATCGGCCGGGTTCATGCGCATGACCAGGACAACAGCCTTGGCCTTCTCGTTAAGCATGTTCTCGGCTTCGTTCAGGCCCTCGGGGATCACGTGGACCGCCGAACCGATCTGGATGTCGGCGGCCTTGATCGGGGTGCCGGATGGGTCGCGGGTCAGGCGGACGCCGGTATCCCACATGGTGTGACGCAACTGCTCAACCATTTCGTGTGCGGTCTTGCCGCTGCGTTCCAGGTCGCGGAACATGAAGATCGCTGGGATCGGAGCTACAGCGATGGCTGCAATCAGCGTGTTGCGGATCAGCGGACGACGCTTGATCCCCGACTCCTCGACGATGGTGTCGATGATTTCCACTGCGTCCTGACGGTCCTCTTCCGTCCGGATTTCGTGGCGTTCCTCAACGAGCTCATGGTCCGGCATCAGGGTCTTGGCCCAGTGAACGATGCCAACACCGATACCCAACATGGCGAAGGTGGTTCCCAGACCGAGAACCGCATTCTGTACCCGCAGTTCGGCGAAGGTCATGTCGCCCAGGTGCCCCAGGACGAAGTACGCAACGAAGAACAGCGCGGTGCCGATGATGGAGATAATGAATAGCAGCGCTACTTGACGCTCGTGTCGCTTGGCTTGGCGCGGATCGCTGTCGGCGATACGCGGACGGTGCGGTGGTAGACCCGGATCCGGGAACCGATCCTGAGCCACATCGTCAGCCTTAGCAACGGTGCCCGAGTCCTCGGGACTGCCGTGACTATGGTTGCCCATGTTGTCTCTCATCCTTCTCTCAAGAATTAATGTACGTAGTGATGGTTACGGCATATGCCGCAGGCGTCTTAGGAAGGACGCGCGGTCAACCAAACGGCAAACCCGATGATGATGCCCAGTCCGGCAGTCCAGACGAACAGGCCTTCAGCCACAGGACCCAAGCCACCCAGTGCCGCGCCACCGGCAGTGCCGTTGGCTTCAATGGTCTTCAGGAAGGTGATCACGTCACGCTTCTCTTCAGGGGTGATGTTCGAGTCGTTGAACACTGGCATGTTCTGCGGGCCGGTAACCATTGCTTCGTAGATGTGCTTTTCGGAAACACCGTGCAGGGTCGGGGCGAACTTACCGCGGGTCAGTGCACCACCGGATGCGGCGGCGTTGTGGCACATGGCGCAGTTGACGCGGAAGACGGTACCACCATGGGCTGCATCGCCCTTGCTGGTATCAAGCCATTCCTCGTCCGGGATGGACGGTCCGGCACCCAGGCTGGCCACGTAGGCAGAGAGCTGGGAGATCTGCTCGTCGTCGAACTGGACAGGCTTGATCTGTGCCTGTGGTCCCTGCATCTGCATCGGCATACGGCCGGTGCCCACCTGGAAGTCAACCGATGCGGCGCCAACGCCGATCAGGGTCGGTCCGGCATCGGAGCCTTCAGCGTTCAGACCGTGGCAGGTCGCGCAGTTCGCAACGAATAGCTTCTGACCCTCCTCAATGTCCGCGGCCGAAGCGGTCGTGGTGGCCGCCTTTGCTTCATTGATGCTGCCGGCTGCCGCGTACAGACTGCCGGTGACCAGCAGACCGAACAAGAGCAGGGCCACAGCGGCGAGCGGGTGGCGGCGCTTCTTCGAAAGAGCCTTCACTTGCTGGTTCCTCACTTATTATCTTGGTGTGGTGTTGCCCTACTTCTGTGGAGGCAACCGAGTTGTTTTTAGGTGCCTACTTCAGGAAGTAGATGATCGCGAAGAGCGCGATCCACACGACGTCAACGAAGTGCCAGTAGTAGGACACGACGATGCCGCCAGTCGCTTCGAAGTGGCCAAAACGCTTGGCCAGCATCGCGCGGCTGATGATCAGCAGGAACGCAATCAGGCCACCGATCACGTGCAGGCCGTGGAAGCCGGTGGTGATGTAGAAGGCCGAGGCGTAGGAGTTCGAGCTCATAGCGACACCCTCGCTAACGAGGATGACGTATTCATATGCCTGCACTGCCACGAAGATCGATCCCATGATGAAGGTCAGGACGAACCACTCGATCATTCCCCATGACTTGAAGTTCAGCAGTCCACCGGTACGGCGGGCCTTGAACTCCTCGGCACGGAAAACCCCGAGCTGGCAGGTGAACGAGCTGGCAACAAGAATCAAGGTGTTGGTCAGCGCGAACGGCACGTTGAGTTTGGCAGTTTCTATCGCCCAGAGCTCTGGCGCCGCGGCGCGCAGGCTGAAGTACATGGCGAAGAGGGCGGCGAAGAACATGAGCTCGCTGGAGAGCCACACCATCGTTCCCACCGACGCCATGTTGGGGCGGTTCGGTGCACTTGGCACCGGTGTATTTGGGGCATGAGTCGCAGTTGTCACACTGACATTATGTCTCTAAAAGCCCCGAAGTTACCAATGCAAACGGCACGTGACAATGGTTTTTTGCACCACATCCACGCCACATCCCCGGAAACTCGCGGAAGTAACGAAGAAACTGTTTCTACAATTTGTAGAGCCGTGTCGCGCGAGTTGCCGTAACCCGTCGTTTAAGGAACAGGATCATGACCTATTTATTGGCGATTTTGCGCTGATTTCCACGTATTTGATGTGACTCATGCGACGCAACGAAGTGGCAGGTTCCGTACGGAAATCGCTAGGCTTACAACCGTGTCAACGACCCAGAATTTCGAAAAGTTCCCCACCTGGCCCGATCTGCTGGCCACCCTCATCAGCGGCAGGAATCTGCAGCGCGATGACGCGGCATGGGCCATGAACGAGATCATGAGCGGCAATGCCACGGACGTGCAGATCGCCGGCTTCCTGGTGGCTTTGCGCGCCAAGGGGGAGACCGTGGCGGAACTGACCGGCCTGGTCGACTCCATGGTCGGCAACGCCCGCAGGATCCACATCGAAGGACAAACCCTGGACATTGTGGGCACAGGGGGAGACCGGCAGAACACGGTGAACATCTCCACGATGTCCACACTGGTATGTTCCGGCGCCGGGGTGAAGATGGTGAAACACGGAAACCGGGCCTCCTCATCCACCTCGGGGTCGGCCGATGTCCTGGAGGCCCTGGGCGTCCACCTGGATGTACCAGTCGAGAAGCTTGTACAGGTCTACGAGGATTCCGGCATCGCCTTCTGCTTTGCGAACCTCTTCCACCCCTCCATGCGCCACGTCGCCGTCGCCCGCCGCGAACTGCGCATCCCCACGGCCTTCAACTTCCTGGGCCCACTGACCAACCCGGCCCTTCCCTCCGCCTCGGCCATCGGTTGTTCGGATCTGCGCATGGCCCCGATCATGGCCGGTGTACTGGCCAACCGCGGGGCCCGGGGCCTGGTTTTCCGCGGAGATGACGGCCTGGATGAAATGACCACCACCACCGCGAACAAGGTCTGGGAAGTACGCGAGGGCAAGGTTGCCGAATTCACCTTCGACTGCACCGAAGTGGGCATCGAGCACAGCAGCCTGGAACAGCTACGCGGGGCCGACGCCGTACATAATGCCAGGGTTGTCCACGAGGTCATCAACGGAGCAACGGGACCGATCCGGGACACCGTGGTACTCAACGCCGCCGCGGGCATGGTCGCCTATGACGAACAGGCGTCTGGCAGCTTCACCGACCGGATCGCCGCAGCCATGAAGCGCGCCGAAAAGTCGATCGATTCCGGTGCCACTGCCGAAGCCCTGCAGCGGTGGGCCGAGGCCAACCAGCGCGCCCACGCAAGTACACGTTAGACGGCTGGCGCAAGCCGGTCGAAAGACAAACCAAAGGCGCCTACTGCAACCGGGTTTCCCCGTACAGTGGGCGCCTTTGTGGTCGCCGGAGGGCAGGACCTATCCGTCGAGCCCCAGCGAGAAAGCGGCTTCCAGGTCATGGCTGGAATACGCCCGGAAGGCAATGTGCGTCTGCGTCTGGCGCACCCCTGGTACTTTCGAAAGCTCATTGGGAATCACCGTGGCCAGATCCTCATGGCGGCGCACACGGGCGATCGCGATCAGATCCCAATCACCGGCTACCGAATAGACCTCGCTAATCCCTTCGATCTCCGAGATCTGCTGCGCACATTCAGGAATGCTGTCGGTGGCCGTCTGAATCATGACAAATGCGGTAACCATTAGTGCCTCTCTCGAAAATCCGGAGGCCTGTTAGAGCCTCGATGCGTTACTTTGAGTCTAATGCAATCGAGCACCGAGACCAGATTTCGAGCGAAACGGGGTGAAGGCCTGCCGATCGAGCATACAATGCCAATAACTTGTATCAGCCACTACAAGGTTATATGCTTGTTGTATGATCGTGTTAACCATAGACCAACGTCGTTCCCGCAAGAATGAGGACAAGGTTGAGAACTTGATTCACCGCGCTAATTCTACGGTAGGCCCCGTGCGTCCCTTTCAACGCACCGCCGGCGATGAAGTCCAGGGAATCATGGATCATGCAGGTCAGGCCGTACACCTGGCCGTCATGCTGGCCGCATCAGGGGACTGGAGCGTTGGCCTGGGATTCGGTCGGGTGGAAGAACCACTACCGGAGGAAACCCGCGCTGGGCGGGGAGCTGCGTTCGAGTATGCTCGGGATGCGGTTGAGCGTGCCAAGCGCGCATCGGGCAGCATTGCGGTCTCGTCCTCCGGCCCCGAAGCCGAACGCCTGGAAGCCGAACTCCAGTTGACCGCGAGTATCGTTGCCAAGCGTCGCGCCACCTCATGGGAAGCCGGCCTGCTGATGGACCAGGGGATGACCCAGACCCAGGTGGCCGAGCAGTTGGGTATTTCCCAACAGGCCGTGTCAATGCGCCTAGCGTCCAGCCTGTGGTTCGAGACCAATAGGATGATGCTGGAAGCAGCCAAAGCGCTGGACAAGCTGATCGACCCGTAGGAGCCGCCATGGATTGGATCGCCTGGAGCCTGCTGTTGCTCTCAACCGCCTTCGCCGCGACCACGCACCTACTGCGCCCGGCCAAGAAGCCCACACCGGCGAGGGTGCTTCTCACGATCTCGTCACTCGGGCTGGCTATCACGGCCGCCGTGCTGGCCAGCATCGCCTGGCACCAGGGGAGTGGCGGGAACCTGCCGCTGGTCTTGGTGGTGATTGCCTCGGTCGCCTTCGCCGTGGGCAGCGGCAGCCCCTATACCGAACTCGTCTTCCACCTCGCGGCCAACCAACAGGCCAAACGGGCTACAACCCCTTCGGCCGAATCACCACTTCGTGGCGGGTTGTGGATCGGCTTGCTCGAACGCACCGCGATCGTAAGCACCTTGTGGGCCTCATGGCCTGAGGGAATCGCCATCGTCCTGGCCATCAAGGGACTGGGCCGATTCTCTGAACTGAAAAACCACAAGGCCGCCGAACAGTTCATCCTCGGGACGTTCTCCAGCGCCTTATGCGCCTGTGCCGCCTACGGCATCGGGCTACTGCTGGTGGGCTGAGCGGCGCGCGATCAGCCCGGTGACTAGCCGGCGACCAACCAGGAAGAGGCCCAGCACTATTGCGGCCACGATAATGAATGGCACCGCGGCGGTGGCCCCGAAGCCGATGCGCAAGGCCAGGCCGACAGCGACCGTCCCGAACCAGATCAATAACCCGGTGGGCCAGATCCGATTGATGGTAAACCACGGCCGCGAGATCAAGACCATAATCAGGTACGCGACCACGAAGGGTGCCGCCGTCTGCACGATTCCCGGCGCCGAAAGGGCATGTTCATGCTCCCGACGACCCAGGATTGCAAAAATCACGATCAGAACCACATCAACCACGAGCCATACCGGCCACTGGCGCACTTTCACAGTCATGGCTCAATCTTAGGCCGATCCACTCGCGGACCGAGGACCAGCACCATGTAGGACCCGAGATGTTGCGCAGGTCATACGCCGACGGACAACCCACCTGATGCAGCCAGAAAATTGGCAACGATCGGCAGATCCTCCGGTAGTCTCATGTTGCCAAAGCTATGACCCAGCCATGGAACAGGACAACGCAGATGCCAACAGCGGACGAACTTCTCGGGGACCAGGTGGCGTTGCGCTTATTGGAGTCATTGCGTGCCGCAGCCCCAGCCGTGCGGTTCACGACCTTGGAGAATGCCTGCGGGGGACTGACCGGCCAAGCACTACGCGAACGCGTGGATGCCCTGGCCGATGCGCTTATTGCCGATGTCCCGGGGGAGTTCGACGCCCTGGCGGGACTCGTTTCCACCGCCCGTGACCAGACACCGCAGCTGGATGGCTGGATGGTTTGGCCGGTGTCTGTCGCCTTGGCCAAACGGGCCGCCAGCGAGGCTTCACCGCAGGCACTTGACGGAGCCCTGGATCTGCTCGCCTCCTTGACTTCCCGGCTGAGCTCGGAATTCGCGCTCCGGATTCTCCTGCGCGCCGACCTGCCTAGGGTCTTGTCCACGGCACACGCTTGGGCAGGTTCACCCGATCCGCATATCCGCCGCTTGGCCAGCGAGGGTACCCGTCCGTACTTGCCTTGGGCGCTGCGTGTACCGGAACTGACCACTCGTCCAGAGCACACGTTGCCCATCCTGGACGCCCTGTACAACGATGAATCGGAATACGTACGCCGCTCTGTGGCCAACCACCTGAATGATCTGAGTCGGCATGCACCGGAAGCGGTGCTTCAGGCCGCGGCCCGGTGGTCGGAAGCGCCCGGAGAATCCACAGCGTGGGTGCTCCGCCACGGACTGCGGACCCTGGTCAAACAGGGTAATGCCCAGGCACTGGCCCTTCTGGGCTATTCGGGGACCGATCTCGTGGTCGAAGATTTTGAGGTACTCTCCGTTGACGTCACTTTCCCGGGAACCTTGGGTTTTTCCGCACGGATCCGCAATGACGGGATGGAGACGGCCCGCATCGCCCTGGACTACGTGCTTTACCATCTACGCGCCAACGGAACGCAATCGCCGAAGACCTTCAAACTCACGTCCAGGACCTTGGCACCCGGCCAGGAAATACAGGTGTCCCGCGAGCACAAGTTCCGTGAGATCACCACCCGCCGCTACTACAACGGCGTCCATGCCGTGGCGCTCCAAGTTAACGGCCTCCAGACCCAGCCCGTCCCTTTCCGACTGAGTGGAGTGACCCATGAGAAATAGCTGCACGTTGCACGATGTCCGTTCTGACGTGCTGGGGGAGTAGCTGGAACCTACTCACCGCATCCAGTTTCCGGCCAACGATCCGAAGCTTCCGGACACTCCCATAAGATAGGCGTCATGACGCTGACCAAAAGTGCCCTGCTTTACCTGTCGATATCCTTGGTGTTGATCGTTGCCGGGGTCGTGGTTGTCTCTACAACGACGTTGGGGCTCCTTGGATGGGTCCTTATCGGCGGAGGGCTCGTCTTGCTGATATTCGCCGTGACCAGGCCCCGAAGGGATTCCTTCGCGGCTTACCGGTCCGATTCACGCGGTGGATGATCCAGCTGCTTCGGTTGGCTAACGGCCCAAGGCCTTTCTAACGCAAGATGCAGGAAATCGCCGCGTGGGATCTTGATCCTGGGTCATGGCGACGATCAATGCCCTCGACCTGGAATCCGGCCTGCTCGAGCAGTCGCTTCATCTCCTCGATCGGCCAATAGAATCCGGTGATCACGGCATGATCGAATGACCTTGGTGAGTCTCCCTCGAAAAACCCGAGCAGCACCCGACCGCCGGTCTTGATGGCACGTGCAAACTCGGCGATGACCAAGGGCATGTCCGAGGGATGAATGTGAATGAGGGAGTACCACGCGAGCACCCCTGCCAGGCTTCCGTCCGGGACACCAAGCGAACGTAGCGATGACAGACGATAGGTGGTCTCAGGAAAGCGTCGGTTCGCACTGGCTACAAATTCGGCAACGATATCGATCCCGGTAATGTCCAATCCCTGCTGTCGAAGTAGCTCCGTCCAATGCCCGGGACCGCAACCGGCATCGATCACGGGGCCAGCGACTTGTTCACCCCAGCCTAGGATGAGCCGGCGGTCCTGGTGGTGCATCTGCTCCTGGTTGCCCAGGAGTGAGATATATTCAGCAGCTCGACTTCCGTAGGCCATACGTACATGATGATCGCTCACTTCATCATGATAGTGCTCGCGCGTGGCCCCTCTTCGACCTCATGTGCGGCGGGTGTCAGCTGGGCCACCGTCTCTCGTTGGGAACCTGGGTACGGTCTTTCCCGCATGGTTCATGCCGATCTGGAAAACCGGCTCGGGACAGGTCGTGGAGCGACTATGACCGTCGGTAGGCACACCGCTGCGGCGGTATTGCTGTCGCGTGGCTAGTGGATGGTCACGCGCAGTGTCGCGGCTTCCTCGAGCCCGCTCGTGCGGCCGTCGTCTCCATCTGGAACACCGCACATTCAACCCTGAAAGCACCAAAGCCCAAGGAAGTCGGCCAACTATGATCGATACATGTCTGATGTGACCCAGGATGTGACGATGGTGCCGATGCTTCCGTGCACGGACATCGAAGAGATGCAGCGGTTCTGGACAGCTTTGGGGCTTCACACGACGTACCGGCAGCTTCGCCCCAATCCATACCTCGCCATGGAGCGCAATGCACTGGTACTTCATTACTATGCGCTGCCCGGGTTGGAGCCGAGCGAGAATCACTCGACGTGCTTGATTGTGGTGACGGATACGTCGCCGATCCACCAGTTGTTCACGGACGGCTTGCGCTCCCTCTACGGAAAGGTGCCGCTGAGCGGTACACCCCGACTGAGGCGTGCGCGCAAACGTGCAAATAATGCCGGGCTCAGTGGTTTCAGCCTCATCGACCCGGCGGGAAACTGGATCAGAGTGTCGCGCCGGCCTCGCCAGGAGCAGCAACCCAAGGCTGTTGACGACCGGACTGAGTGGGTCAGTTCCGGTGGGGGTGCACTTGCCCGTGCCGTGGAAAACGCCATCGTGATTGCCGACTCCCATGGAGATGTGAGGCAGGCTCAAAGGATTCTGGCCGGCGCCCTAGCTCGGCAGGTCGATTCATCGGTCGCGGATCTTGCCGCCGCCTGGGCCTATCTTGCCGAGTTGCACGTTCGCGGGAAAGACTTCGACGGTGCCCAAGCGGCTGCGGCGGAGGTCAGGAGAATAGCCGCGTTACCGGAGCTCACCCCGAAGGAAAAGGGTCCGGTGATGACAGCCTTGGATGAGGTCAATGAACTCGACCTTCCCACGGGACGCTAACTGGGGCATCCACGAAGCTCCCGGCTAAGCACGCCCCATACGATGCCTTCATGGGCATCCTAACTATGCAAGATCTACATCACATCCGGTAAGGCACCCAGGTCAGATCCCACCGCCAGGGCCTCACCAGGATGCAGGAAACGACCTTGCAGTTGCAACCTTCGAAGAATCCAGCTACTGGGAAAACCGGCATTTCCGGGCCTCGGATCACTGAGCCGAACGGCTTCTACAAAACCGCTAGGGGAGTGACATACCAATTTCTTGCACCATGACTGTTCCCTGGTCGTACTTTGATGACTGCTGACTCGGACACCCATACCACCTACAGATGCAGGAGATTAATCCTCCGCCGCTTGTGGCACCGCCTCAAGAGCGACAACCGGGGGATGGATAGCTTCCGACCCAGCGCTGCTCGGTGCGTGCGCTCTACCACATTGCGGCGAGAAGCACTGCTGCACCCAGTCATCCGAATACGCCAATTGAGCCCACGGCAAGGAACACCCATCCTGGTTCTGTGCCCAGGAGCATACCCGCCCGTGAAGCCGAGGTCTGCTTCCTGGTTCACTAGCTGGAGTGGAGCGTCCGGGTTGTCGGTTTCGGACACCGCCATGGCGCGGCCCGTGGAAACACCCTAAACGCACGATACACATCACCTGTCAGGCGATACGGCGCACCAAACCCCGGAGGCAGAAGCCTACTGGGGAAGTCCCGGAAAACCATTACTTTACATAATGTAGATTATCGGCTTTTCTTATGTGGTTGGGTAGACCACGGAATCCGACCATGATCTACTCGTTGCCCGGATCCCTGGCGGCCAGCCGATAGGCAGCGAAGTCCAGCGTCTGGGCAATGAACTCCTTGAGTCGCTCATCACTCATCGAGTAGATGACGTGACGGCCATCCTTGCGGGACTGCAAGACTTCCTTGGCCCGCAAGGGCGCAAGTAGCTGGCTGGCCACCGACGGACTAACACCAACAAACTGGGACAGTTCGGAAAGTGAATGGTCGGACTTCGACAGCGCCGATAGCATCTGCAGCCGCGCCGGATCCGCCAAAGTCTTCAATATGGTCATCGACATCTCAAGCTGCTCGTTGGAAATGATTTCATCCCGAGATGGCCGCACCGCATGATCCGTCATGACATTCACCTTCCCTCCGCGAGGTTTGCCTGTTCCATTCGACACGATGCCGAAGGCCGCTTGCCCTTTGGTGTACCCATTATGGGCATCGACGGCTGGTTTTGCGAGGGGTTGGGTGGAATCAACAGTGCTTTAGGTGTGAACTCCTTGACGCCACTCCCCTGCGATAATTCCGTATTTTGACAACAAATTCCATGCTGACATGGTATTTTTCCATTTGATCCGATTTCATTCCGGTATTTTGCGCCTTGCGGTGATCGGTAGCATCCGATCAATCGAATTTGTTGGCCCCTACTTCACTGGCAGACTTGGGGCATGAAAACCTTGGTTCCCCGTCTGCTGTTAAGCCGGAATCACCCGGTGAAACGTAGCCATCGGATCATCCACGATCTGAAATCGCGGGGAATTGACCTCGATGCAACCCAACGCAACCTGGTAGAGGCACTGGCTCGCTGCCTGGCACCGGGCACCGCATCCAGCGGATATGCCGGGTGCTATATCTACGGGCCACCGGGGCGTGGCAAGTCAATGATCGTTGATGCCATTTTTGCCACCCTCGATCAGCGCACGGCCGCGCGGTACCATTTTCATGACTTCTTCCACTCCATCCACCAGGCATCCGGACAGGCACCCTCCGGTTCGATGGGGTCGATCTTCCTGCGCGGATTGACAATCAAGCTGGAAGGTATCACGGTGCTGTGTTTCGACGAGTTCCATTGCGTTGAGCCCGGGGACGCCATGTTCATGGCGCGCCTGGTCAACTTCTGCCAGGAGCACGGCATCACCCTGCTCACCACCTCGAACTACGAACCCGAAGGCTTACTTGCCGACCCGTACTTCCACCACCTGATTGAACCGACAATCGCGAAAATCCGGTCCAGTTTCCACGTTGTCGAATTGGATCACGGCGTCGACTACCGGACACTGGACCAGGGGACTCGGCAACGCACTGGCTACCGGGCAGGTAGCCTCTACACCGCGGCTACTCCCCCAACGCCTTCCGCGCCACCGACTTCGCTGCAGATCGGATACGATACGCTGGCACCGGTATATCTGTGGTCCGGACAGCTCCGCATCGGTTTCGAGTTGTTATGCCGCACCAGGCGCAACACCCGGGATTACATTGAAATGGCCGAAAAGTTCGGGCATTGGATCATCGAGGGAATTCCGGCCGGCGACAGCATGCCCACCGACGAACAGCGCCGTTTCGCGAACCTGGTGGATGTGCTCTACGACCGGGATATCCGGTTGGATCTCTACTGCTCGGATGATCTTGGCTCCCTGGGCAAGGACCTGCCCGGCACCGAGAGGCAGCGGCTGACCTCACGGCTCGCCGAATTGATGCGACACTCCCCTATTCGAACCTGAGGACTCCAAGGAAACATGGACTACAACACAATGGGCCCGGCAGAGATCACTGCACTGGTCGACGGCATTCTCGAACAGGCCCCCGATCAGGTCGCACCGATCGTGCAGTTGGGACATCCGGCACTGCGCCAACCCGCGCTGGCCTACACCGGACAGCTGGATCCATCCATGCTTGATCGGCTGTTTGAGGTCATGCGCGCCACCATGCACGCGGCACCCGGCGTCGGCCTGGCCGCCGTCCAGATTGGCGTGCCCCTGGCCCTGGCGGTGTTGGAGGACCAGTACGAAATCAGTGAACAGTCAGCCACTGAACGCGACCGCCAGCCGTTGGAATACCTGGAGTTCATCAACCCCGGCTATACCCCACATGGGGCGGCGCAGGCCGCCTTCTACGAAGGATGCCTGTCCTTTGCGGGGTTCCAAGCCGTGGTCACCCGCCCCACAATGGTCATGGCAACCTATCAGGACCGTGCCGGCACACAGATCACGCGGGATTTCACCGGGTGGCAGGCCCGTATCGTGCAACACGAGATCGACCACCTGGCAGGCTGCGTCTATATCGACAAGGCAGAGACCCGCTCATTGGTCTCCCAGTCCGAAGCCATCCGCTATCCGGGGTTCGACCTGGACCAAGCACGCAACACACTGGGATTCTGATGACCTCAACCTCCATCCTGTGCCCACATTGCCAGCAGTTCCTGGACCGTGACCCTGCGCGACGTAATTCGCTGGCCTGTCCCGACGGGCACCGTTTTGATGCCGCCAAGCAAGGCTACTTCAACTTCCTTACCGGCAAGGGCACAAACTTCACCGAGGACAGCGCCGGCATGGTTGCGGCCCGGGATGCCTTCCAGGCCCGCCACCATTACCGCCCGCTGGCCACGGCCATCACCCTGGCTGCCACCGAGGCCACCGCCACACCGTACAGGATCCTGGATGCCGGAGCAGGCACCGGCTACTACCTCGGTGTGCTGATCGATGCGCTGGCCGGCAACGACACCGAGGCACTCGCTCTGGATATTTCCCGCTACGCCATGCGTCGTGCAGCGAAGGTTCGGCGCACCACGGCCGTGGTGTGGGACGTATGGCGGAGGTTGCCTACCGCGGATGCCTCACGCGATGTGGTGCTCAACTGCTTCGCACCACATAATGCCGACGAATTCCGCAGGGTCCTGGCCCCGGGCGGGGTGTGCCTGGTGGTCACGGCCCTACCGGAGCATCTGGAACAGGTGCGTTCCCCCTTGGGAATGCTGGGCATCGGCCAGGATAAGGAATCCCAGCTGGTCTCCCGGTTCGCCGACACCGGACTGGAGCTGACCGGTTCGAGGGAACTGCGCTATCCCATGCAGCTGGATACCGAAGATCTGTTCAACCTGGCCTTCATGGGACCGGCCGGTCATCACCTGGATCCCGACCGATTACGCCACACCGTTCGCGAACTGGGCCCCCAGCAGGTCACGGCGGCCTTCGGCATTTATTCATTCGCTTAGGCAGAATCCAAATATCCCCCTAAGTGACTACCGACATCCACAGCCAAGTACGGCAGAATGGAAGAAAGCTGGCCAGATAATGGGGCTGGTCAAACTCGTGAGTGAAGGTAAAGGCATTGAGTACAGCGGAATGGGTTCTGGATAACGCCTGGGTCATCTGGCTTGCGGCGTTCCTGTTGCTAGCGATCATTGAGATGCTCTCTTTGGATCTGTACTTCATCATGCTCGGTGTTGGAACCCTCGGCGGCCTGTCGGTAGCCCTGGCCGACGGTCCGGGCTGGTTGCAGGTAGTGGTGTTCGGTCTGGTATCGCTGACCATGATTTTCCTGGTCAGGCCGATTGCCATGAGACATCTGCGGCGTTCGCCGGTTGGTTTCCGGACGAATATCGAACGCCTGATCGGCAAGGATGCCTTGGTTCTCGAGCCGGTATCGCGGGTTTCGGGTCGCGCAAAGATCGCCGGAGAGGTCTGGACTGCCCGCACCGATGCCAACCAGCCGACCATGGATCCCGGAACCTATGCCGTGGTCAGTCGCATCGACGGGGCCACCGCCTACCTGAAGCTGAATGCCGAGCCGAACCACTAGGGTTCGGCCAGTAGTTTTCATCCGAACAACGCACTAAGAAAGTGAGTACCCATGGAGTCCAATTCACTTGGGCTGATCATCGTACTGGTGGTGCTGGCGGTCTTCGTGATCGTGGTGCTGCTGCGCAGCGTGCGCATCGTTCCGCAGGCACGTGCCGGCATTGTCGAGCGCCTGGGCAAGTACAACCGGACCCTGAACCCCGGTCTGACTATCCTCATCCCCTTTGTTGACCGCCTGCTTCCGCTGCTTGATCTGCGTGAACAGGTCGTCTCCTTCCCGCCGCAGCCGGTGATTACCGAAGACAACCTGGTGGTGTCCATTGACACCGTGGTCTACTTCCAGGTGACCGAGCCACGTGCAGCCACCTATGAGATCGCCAACTACATCCAGGCTGTCGAGCAGCTGACGACCACCACCTTGCGTAACGTCGTCGGTGGCCTGAACCTGGAAGAGGCGCTGACCAGCCGCGACCAGATCAATGGCCAGCTGCGTGGTGTGCTGGACGAGGCCACTGGCAAGTGGGGTATCCGTGTCTCGCGCGTTGAGTTGAAGGCGATCGAGCCGCCGCTGTCGATCCAGGATTCGATGGAGAAGCAGATGCGTGCCGAACGTGACCGCCGCGCCGCGATCCTGACCGCCGAGGGCACCAAGCAGTCCTCGATCCTGACCGCCGAAGGTGCCCGCCAGGCCTCGATCCTGGAGGCCGAAGGTGATGCCCAGGCGGCTATCCTGCGTGCCGACGGTGAATCCCAGGCGATCCAGAAGGTCTTCGACGCGATCCATTCCGGACGCCCGGACGATAAGCTGCTGGCCTACCAGTACCTGCAGACCCTCCCGAAGCTGGCCGAGGGCACGTCCAACACCCTGTGGGTTATCCCCAGCGAGTTGACCGAGGCTTTGAAGGGCATCGGCGGCGCATTCGGTGGTGTCGCCGATTCGCACAAGTCCGGCGACAGCGAACCTCCACAGCACCAGGTGTGAGCAAAGCACCGCGATGATTGCGGTGGCCTGCGGCGGGGCCCGGTCTACGGGTCCCGCCGCAGGTGCGTATAATGGTTACTTTGGGCGCGGATCAGGTCGGACGGGAATCTTTTGACCGCACCAGCCGTTGAACCATGTAGCGTATTCGAAGTATCTCGTAAGGAGTAACATGAGCGATCGCAGCCTACGAGGCATGCGCCTGGGCGCACAGAGCATGGAATCTGAGGCAGGCGTCGAGCCGGCTGCACGTCAGCGTGTGGAGTACCAGTGCGAGGATGGCGAGCGGGTCTTCGTGGTCTTCGCCGCCGAGGCCGAAATTCCAGCCATCTGGCTGACCAAGACCGGCAAGGAAGCCAAGCTCGTCCACGGCGAAGCCAAGGAAGAAGAGCCGAGCAATGAGAAGCCGGTGCGTACCCACTGGGACATGCTCCTGGAGCGCCGCTCGGAAGAGGAATTGGAAAAGATCCTCTCCGACCGTCTGACCCAGTTGCGCGCCTCGCGCGGTGAAGCGGTCTAGGGCCAAGGCTTCCGCCCTTAACTCATACAAGGCACTGGCCTGATCATCCATGATGATCAGGCCAGTGCCTTGTTCTTTTGGCCCATTCGGCCGTGCCGGCTAGCGCCTTCTGGAGGTCAGCTTCTCCCAGCGGGCCCCAAGCCCCCAGCGGGTCACGTTCAGCATGGCTTCCACCACGATATTCCCGCTCATCTTGGATACGCCCAGTTCACGCTCAACGAAGGTCACCGGAACCTCCACGATCTTCTTGCCTAGCCGTGCCACACGGAAAGTCATGTCAACTTGGAAACCGTAGCCGCGTGATTCGATGGCATCGAAATCTATGGCTTCCAGGGTCTCGCGTTTGAAGGCGCGGTAACCGGCGGTGATGTCCTTCAGAGACAGGCCCAGCAGGGTCCGGGAGTAGAAACTGCCACCGCGGGAAATCAGCTTGCGGCTCACCGGCCAATTCACCACTTCCCCGCCCTTGACCCACCGCGAACCGATCACCAGGTCCGCACCGGCTGCGCTGGCTTCGAGCAGGCGAGGCAGCTGCTCGGGCATATGCGAACCGTCGGCATCCATTTCCACGATCACGTCGTAGTCGCGTTCCAGGGCCCAGCGGAACCCGGCGATGTAGGCCGCACCCAGCCCTTCCTTGCCCTTGCGGTGCATGACATGGATCTGCGAATCCTCCGCGGCCAGCTTATCCGCCAGTTGACCGGTACCGTCCGGGGAATTGTCATCGGCGATCAGTACGTCAACCTCCGGAACTGCCTGACGCAGCCGCCCCACTGTCAATGGCAGTGATTCCAGCTCGTTATACGTGGGGATGATCGTAATGACGCGCACGCGACACCTTTCTCGAAGTGTTCACTACTTCCCAAGGCTCGTTGGCCCGAGAATCTAGTCCAAACACAAATTATAGGCACCCGGGATTGGGTGAACCCTGATTGGACACAGCTAATCCCCGGTGACTTCGGCCCTATCACACCTCAACCGACGCGTGATGTTATCTAATGTCTCCGGGGATTAACCAGTTATGCTGCGTCGCGCGAAGCCGGAGAACCCGGGCTCCACGACGTGGCGCTGATCACCAGCCTAGCCCCCTACCCACGGGTTGTGTCAACCGCAACGTGACCACAAGATACACAAATTTTTCCCATGTCAGTCTACAATTCGGGAAAAATCGCAAGTTGCGGTTGGGCTTTGTTTCGCTCATGGCTAAGCGCTGACGGACAGTGCGTCGAACAGCGTCACGCCCTCACGTACGGTCCGCAGGCACTGCGGGATTTCCTCGTCCACCACCGGCAGCAGCGGGGTTCCGGCCCGGGCGTCGGTGGACCACGAGGAGATACGGCTATCCGGTGTCTGCACGGCCAATTCCGAGGCGCTCCAGATGGCGAAGGTGGCCGGGGCACCGATCACCAGCTGTCCCGCATAGGGGTTCATCATCCCAATGGAGCGGTAGGCCGAACGGTTCTGCGCGATAAAGGCGGCGCGGGCGGAGATCCGTCCGGACACATTGTTCAGCGCCATGGCCGAACGCACCACGGCCCAGCCATCAACCGCGGTGACCGGCGCATCGGAGCCGAAGACCACCGGCACACCGGCCGAGAGCATGGCCGCCAGGTTGTTCATCATCCCGGCGCGCTCCCCCAGCCGGGCCTGGTACATCCCGTGCTCGCCGCCCCAGTATTCGTCGAAGCGTGGTTGCATGGAGGCGGTGATGGAATAGGCCAGCAGCCGTTCGCGGTTGGCTTCATCCACCATCTCCACGTGTTCGAGTCGATGGCGTCCGCCCTGCAGCGCCGGCACACCCACCTGTTCGGCGGCCAGGTCGAAGCCGGCGAGCACCTCATCGAGCCCCGCATCCCCGATGACGTGGAATCCTGCCTGGATCCCGGCTGCGGTACATGCCAGAAGGTGGGCGGCGATCTGCCGCGCGTCCAGGTACAGGGTGCCGCGGCTGGACGGTTCATCGGCATAGGGTTCGCGTAGTGCCGCGGTCCGGCTGCCCAGCGAGCCGTCAACCAACAGGTCGCCGCCCAGGCCCAGCAACCTGCTGGAGTTGAACCCGGCGACCAGTTCCCTGGCCTGTTCGGCACCCTGAACCGCTTCGCCCCAATAGGCGTAGACCTCGGGCAGCGCCGGATCCGCGTGGGCCAGCAGCTGTTCCAGGCCCGCGCGGCCTCCGTGGTGCTCGGCGGCCATCTCCACCACGACGGCGAAGCCGCGGGAGGCGTAGTGTTCCAGGGCCCTGCGTTGGTCGGCGGCCACCCTGGCCGGGTCCTGGACCAGGGCCCGGCAGATCCGCTCATGCTCCTGGCCGGATACCAGCCCGGCAGTGATCCCGTGCAGTCCCAGCTCCTGCAGGAGCCGCTGGTTGACCAGGGCACTGTGCTTGTCAACACGGGCCAGGTAGACACCCTGTCCGGCGCCGGCCTGTTCCAGCTCAACGGCCGTGGGCAGCGTCGGATCGGACCAACCGGATTCATCCCACCCGTGCCCGGTCACCTGCCGGGAGCCGGCCGTTGCCGCCTCGCGGACGGCCTGCAGCAGGTCGGCGGCGCTGGCGGTGCAGGACAGGTCGGCACCGGCAAGCACCGCGCCGAGCGCGGCCAGATGGGTATGCGAGTCGACAAAGGCCGGGGTGACCAGCGCACCCTGCAGGTCGATGACCGTCTCGGCGCGTTGCCCCTGGCGCTCGGCGGCTTCCTCGCCCCCGAGCCAGGCGACGGTGTTCCCGTCAACGAGCATCGCGGTGGCGAAGGGATCGGCCGGGGAATAGATCGATCCGTTGCGGTATAGCGTGAGAGCCATGTTCTTCCTGTCCTCAGTTCGCACCGTGTACCCGGTACTAGTCCAATACATTCGAATACGCGACGACACCGCGCTTGACCAGGTCAACCGCCTTGCGGGCGTTCTTGACCAGGCGTGGGGGCAGCTCGGAGTTCTTGGCCAGCTGGTCCAGGGTGTCGATGACCTGTTTGGCCCAGCGCACGAAGTCTCCCGGGGCCAAATCCGACCCGCGCAGGCAGGTGTTCAGCGATGCCCCGCGGGACCATTTGTACATGGGCCAGATCAATCCGGACTCCGGCGGGTCGGTGGGTTCGATGCCCTTGGTCTCCTCCACGTCGGACAGTTCGGCCCAGGCGCGGACCAGGTCGTCCCAGACCGTGGTGATCCGTTCGGTGGGCATCTTCGGGTCGGCGCGATCGTAGTCCCTGCGGCTCTGGTACACGAGGGCGGCGACCACGGCGCACAGCTCCTCGGCGTTCAGCCCCTGGAGCGCACCGGCTTCCAGGATCCGGCTGGTGAGCAGGTCCTTCTCCCCGTAGATGCGGCGTAACCGGCGCCCGGAATCGGTGATCACCAATTCCCCGTCGCCCTGGTCCTGGCTTAGGTATCCGAAGTGTTCCAGGACCGAGAAGACCTTGTCGAACTGCTTGGCAATGGTGTTGGTGCGCCCGGAGATCTGGCGGCGCAGCCGGTCGGTTTCCTTCTTCAGCTTCCAATAGCGTTCGGCCCAACGTGCATGGGTTTCGCGGTCCGAACAGTGATGGCACGGGTGGTTGGCCAAGGCGGTGCGCAGGGATTCGACCTCGCGCTCGAAGTCGTCGGCCCCGGTGAAGTCGAAGCTGGAGGCGTCCTTACGCGGCGGACGGTGTTCATGGATGGCGTTGCGCAGCGAGGAGGCCAGGTCGCGGCGTTCCTTGGGTGACTTGCCACTGAAGGACTTGGGAACCTTGATCCGCGAAACGATCTGCAACGGACCGCGTAAATCCGCGACGGACAACCGCTTCAGGCGGCCTTCCTCGGTCAGGATGGTGTGCCGCGGCCCGTAGAGCGAGGGATCCACTTCCACGATGACCGCCCTGCCGAAGGTCCGGCTACCCGGCAGATCCACCACGTCGCCGCGGATCACCGACTGCATCGATTGCTCGGCCGCCGACCGGCGCTCATGCTGCCGGTTCTTCGAGGCGTTCTTTTCCGCCGTGGTCAGCTTGCGGCGCAGGGCCACGTATTCGCCGAAGTCCCCCAGATGGCATTCCATGGACTTCTGGTATCCGGCCAGGGAGTCCTCGCGTGAGCGGACCTGGCGGGCCAGGCCGACCACCGAACGGTCCGCCTGGTACTGGGCGAAGGAGGATTCCAGGATCTGGCGTGTCTGTTCCCGGCCGAATTGGGCCAACAGGTTGGTGGACATGTTGTAGGTGGGGCGGAAGCTGGAGTTCAGCGGGTAGGTCCGTTTCGAGGCCAGACCGGCCAGGGACTCGGGTTCAACTTCCGGGGTCCACACCACGATGGAGTGGCCTTCCACGTCGATGCCACGCCGGCCGGCGCGCCCGGTCAGCTGGGTGTACTCCCCCGCGGTGATCTGCACATGGGATTCGCCGTTGAACTTGACCAGTTTCTCCAGCACGACGCTGCGGGCGGGCATGTTGATGCCCAGGGCCAGGGTCTCGGTGGCAAAAACCACCTTCAGCAGGCCCCGGGTGAACAGCTCCTCGACGATCTCCTTGAAGATCGGCAACAACCCGGCATGGTGTGCGGCATAACCGCGCATCAGCGCATCGCGCCAGGACCAGAATTCCAGCACTTCCAGGTCGTCGGACGGGATCCGGTAGGCGACCTCGTCGAGCACCTCGGCGATCTGCGCCGCTTCGGCTTCGGTGGTCAGCCGCAGGTCGCCCATCGCGCATTGGTGGACCGCCATATCGCAGCCCTTGCGCGAGAAGATGAAGAAGATCGCCGGCAGCAACCCGGCCCGATCCAGCGAGATGATGGTCTGCGAACGGGTGGCACGGCTGGCATCCGGACGGTTCTCCCGCCCACGGTCCCTGGGTCCGCGGCCGCGCAGGTTGCGCCCACCGGGACGGAAGGACCTGGTGAGTTTGCGCAGTTCGGGATTAACCACCGCCTTGGCACCCTCCTGGCCGGCGCTTTCGTCAAAGGACAGGTCCTCGGCGAACAGGTCCAGCATCCGGTTGCCCACCAGCACGTGCTGGAACAACGGAATCGGACGGTGCTCGGAGACAATGATGTCGGTGTTCCCGCGCACGGTGTCCAGCCACCCGCCGAACTCCTCGGCATTGGACACGGTGGCCGACAGCGAGATGATCTGCACGTTCTGCGGCAGATGCAGGATCACTTCCTCCCAGACCGCACCGCGGAACTTGTCGGCCAGGTAGTGCACCTCGTCCATCACCACATAGCCCAACCCGTCCAGGGTCTGCGAGTCGGCGTAGAGCATATTGCGCAGGACCTCGGTGGTCATCACGACGATCTGTGCTTCGGAGTTGATGGAGGTGTCCCCGGTGAGCAGCCCGACCTTCTTGGCCCCGTGGGCCTTGACCAGATCGGAGTACTTCTGGTTGCTCAGCGCCTTGATCGGCGTGGTGTAGAAGGCCTTGCGGCCCTCGGCCAGGGCCTGGAAGATCGCGAATTCACCAACAACGGTCTTCCCGGCGCCGGTGGGAGCGGCCACCAGCACCCCGTGGCCTTGCGCCACCGACTGGCAGGCCTGCTCCTGGAAGGGATCAAGCTCGAATCCGATGCTGGCTCTGAAGTCGGGCAGGACGGTTCCGCGTTCCACCGTTCGCGCCTTGGCCTGCTGGTAGCGTTCCGCCGGGGTGCTCACTTTGTGTCGCAGTCTCCTTGGGTTGGGGTGTCGGTTGCCGGAGGGTTGGTCCCGGCAACCAGGGGGCTTAGCCCTCTCCGCGGGCCATACGTTCGTTTTCCGCTTCCTGGGCGGCCAGTTTCTTCACACGTTTGCGGTCATTGAGCCAACAAATCACGGTGGCCGCGGCAAAGGTGATAAATAGCGGGCCGGCCAGCGCGAACATGGTGATCGCATCTCCGCCGGGGGCCGCCATGGCGGCAACCAGCGCAATCAGGAAGACGGTGATTCGCCAGTTCTTCAGGATCATCCTGGCCTTGAGTACGCCGACCATGTTCAGTCCGACCATCAGCACCGGGACCAGCATGGCCAGACCGAAGGCCAGCAGCAGCCGGAAGACAAAAGGCAGGTAGGTGTCGATGCTGACCAGCATCTCGGAGTTCTGCGGGGCCAGGCTGATGAAGAATTGCAGGGCAAAAGGCAAGACGAAGTAGGCCATCGCCACCCCACCGACAAACAACGGGGCGGCGGCCGCAGCAAAGGAGTACCCCAGGCGGCGCTCGTTTTTCTTCAGTCCGGGGACGATGAACGCCCAGATCTGGTAGATCCACACCGGGGAGGAGAGCACCAGCCCGACAAAGAGCGAGACCTTGAGCATGATGTCGAAGGGCGACATCACCGCGACGAAATTCACTGCCCCACCGGCGGCATTCACCGGGCGGATCAGCAACTCGAGGATCTCGTTATAGAGGAAAAATCCGCCAACCGTGGCCAGGGCCAGGGCGATCAGGGACTTGAACAAACGGGTTCGGGCTTCGGCGAGGTGTTCGCGTAGCGCCATCCGCCCTTCGGCGTTCTTGGGTCGCTTCTTCCTTGGTGCGCCGGAATCTGGTTTTTTTGCCACTTTCGAAAGCGTTATCAGTCGTTCTTTTCGTCGGTCTTGGGATCCACAACGTGACCGTCGATGGTTTCACCCTTGGGATCCTCGTCGTCGTCCTTCATCTTGCGCACCTCGGACTTGAAGATCCGCAGCGACTGTCCCATGGAACGTGCCATTCCAGGCAATTTCGGGGCACCGAACAGCAACAGTGCCAACACAATGATGATGACCAGATGCCATCCCTGAATTCCACCCACGGGGTTTCCCTTCTTTCTCTTGCCTCAAAGTCTACGCTAAAACAAGTGCAGGTCGTACACGTTCTGCGGCTGGGAACGCGCCGTACGCCGGGCCACACGCCGGATGCGACGGGCCTCGATCCGCTCGGCTTTCCCGGTGTCTTTCAGCTGCCTGATCCACTCCGGATCGGCGTGGGTGGCGTCGGTACCCGAGGGGTAGATGCGCGTGCGCGGTGTGTACTGCACCACGGTCCCCTCCTGCGCCAGGTCGTGGGAGAACTTCTCCGCAGCATCCCCCAACGCGCCGATGACCCCCATGCCCTGCCGGAAGAGCCGGATCCCGGCCAGCACGGCGGCCAGGAGCATGGACAGCACCAGTACGGTCCAGATCAGGATCCAAAACCACCAGGGAAGCATTAGGCACCATCCTCGTAAACTTGCATTGCACTATCCAGCCACAGGTTGACCTGATCCGCAGTGGACTGCGGAGCGACCACAGCAATCCTACCCGCGTGGCGGGCCAGCAAGGGCGCCAACACGGAGTGGTGGGAGAAGCGCACCTTGGCCAGGTAGCCGGAGCCGACCTTCGAGGACCAGGCAATGGGCTTGTAGGCCTCGATCACCGGCAACACGTCCTGGTGCAGGTAGAGTTCGACCTCCACGTCCGCCTCGCTGGCGTTGTAGCGCAGCTCGATCCGGGTGTCGTCCCGGTGCCGGGCCGTCGGTTCGAAGGACTCCTCGGTGGCGCGTGCCTGCAGGATCCTGTCCAGCCGGAAGGTCAACAGCTGCTGCCGGGTGCGGCAGTAGCCGCGCAGATAGCGCAGGTCCCCGTCCTCGAAGATCCGTACCGGTTCCACCAAGCGCAGCTGGTGACTTCCGGCTTTCGGGGAGTAGTAGTCGATTTCGACCACCCGGTGCTCCCGGATGGCCGTGGCCAGCATCATGTCGGAGTCCTGTTCCTGCACCTGACTCAGGGCGAAACCCAGGGCACCATTCCAGCCCTCATAGCGGGCCACGGCGTCATTGATCTTGCCCAGCGCCGAATCCAGGGTGGACCGGTGTTCGAAGTCGGGGATGGAGGCCAGCGCATTCAGCCCGCCCAGCACGGCCACCGCTTCCATCGGCGCCAGCTTCTGCGGTTCGGCCAGCAGCGCCGCGTTGGAGATGGACACCGACTCGGAGTCCAGGTCCCCGTCATTGACGTTAATCAGCTCGTCGTGTTGCCCGCCGGGCACACCGCACATCATGATCAGCGACAGTTCCTGGCGCACCTTGGCCGCGGTCATTCCGTAGCGTTGGGCCAGTTCGTCCACGGTGGCCACGCCGTGGGCGACCACGTACTGGATCATGTCGATATTGCGCATGACCTGGGAGGCCGTGGAGGTGCGTCCTGCGGCGCGGGTGGGATGGTATTTCACCGTTCCGGAACCCAGACCGGTGATGGCCTGTTCCTGGGCCTGGCGTGCCGCCGCGAGCAGTTCCCGCACCCGTGCGGCCAGCTCCAGCGGCGAGAGCACTTTGAGGTTGGGGCCGTAGCTGGCCAGTTCGGTGGCCTGCGCCTCCAGATCCGCGTAGGCCAGGGTGATGGTGTCCCCGTCGCGTTCCAGGGCACGGGCCTGCAACGGCATCGCTGCCTGGCCATGCAATTCAATGGTGGCCAGGTGGGCCGGGTTGTGCAGGTCGAAGTCCTGCAGCACCTGGCTCATCGAGAACCCGGCCGGACGCTTCCGGTAGCCGCCACCGGTTTTGGGGGCGTTACCCAGGGTGATCTTGCCCACCACCCGGGAGAGCCGGAACACCCGGGTATCGGCCCGGGTGTGATCCCAGCCGGTGAAGTACCAGTAACCGAAGCGCTGTCCGATGCCCCACACGTCCAGGATGCGCCTGCTTTTCTGCCCGTTGGCGGCCCGGTAGCTGAAGTGCACGGTTTTGCGGTTGAAGACCGCCAGGGCGCAGTCCTTGAAGTTCGGATCGTCCATCGACAAACGCGGCAGGTAGGTGCCCAGATAGGGGGCGATATCCGCTTCGGTGTGTGTTTCCCCGGTGATGCGGCTGGTGGCGTTCAACGCCAGCGACTGCAGTTTGCTGTCCTTCCAGAGGCTGGAAGCCAGGGCGATCAGCGCGCTTTCGGCGGCACTGAACTCGATGGCGGGAAGGTACCAGTCGGTGGTGTCGATCCGGTAGTGCACCACCCCGCCGTGGTCCTCGGCCAGCAGGCGCAGGCCGAACTCGTTGCGGATCTCGTCCTTGGCCCGTTCGATCGCCTTCTGACGCGCCTCCTCGGTGCCCTCGGGATTCAGGTACTTCCCGATCCGTTCGCTGGTCCATTGGCGCTCGTTGGTCGCCAACGCGTAGATCAGGCTCGTCAGCCGTTCGGCCCTGGTGGGCCCTTCACTTTGCTTAGTGCTCACGAGCCTACAATAACCAATCTTGGTAGATGATTTGCCAGGTTAAGCGCCTGTGGCCCCGAAAAGCTTTCGGGGCCACAGTTCCGGGCGGTGGATTACTTGATGCCCATCAGGTCGACGACGAAGATCAGTGCTTCATTCGGGCCAATGGCCCCGCCGGCGCCGGCAGCACCGTAGGCCAGGTCCGAGGGGATTTCCAGGCGGCGGCGTCCGCCGACCTTCATGCCCAGCAGGCCCTGGTCCCAGCCCTTGATGACCATGCCCACACCCACCGGGAAATCGAGGGTGGAGCCGCGATTCCAGGAGGCGTCGAATTCCTCGCCGGTGGACCAGGCCACACCCACGTAATGGGCCTGGACGGTCGCCCCGGCGGTGACTTCCTTGCCGTCGCCCTCGATCAGGTCGGTGATGACCAGTTCGGTGGGTGCCTCGGTGCCCGGGAAATCGATTTCCGGCTTGGTGCGATCGTAGTTGCGTTCGCCAAAGGACATACTTGTGGCCTTCCTCTTGTTTCCGTGATGGTTGCCGAATTACTCGGCGTTGCTAACCTTGGTCAATTCTACGTAGAACACCAGCGGGCCGGTGGGCCGTCCGGAACTCTCATCCTCGCCGTAGGCCAGGTCCGACGGGATGCTCAGCAGCACCTTGGAACCTTCCTTCAGGCCGCTCAACCCCTGGGTCCAGCCCTTGATGACACCCTGCAGGTTGAAGGCGGCGGCGCTGTCGCTGTCGAAGTTGCCGTCGAAGACCTCGCCGTCCTCCCAGCGGACGCCGGTGTAGAAGGCCTCCACATCCGAGGTCTCGGTGGCTACCTCGCCGTCGCCTTCCTCCAGCACGTCGATGGCCAGGCCGGCCGGGGCGTCGGTATCCTCGGGAATGCTGATGGTCGGCTCATCGCCACTGGTGTCGACACTGGGAAGTTTGCCGCTGTCCTTCAGCTCGCTGACCTCCTCATCGCCCAGCGCACTGCTCGGGCTGCTGGCGGACTGGACGTTGAGCACGATGACCCGTTCGGCGCGGGCACCATCGACCGGTTCGGCGGTGCTGCCATCGGGGTTCGGTGTGCCGTCCACGGTGGTGTAGGCGATCCAGGCACCGACCTTGGCCTTCAGCAGCACGTCGTAGAGCTCGGGCATCTGTTCCTTCATGGCCGCATCCACGGTCATCGGCACGGCAGCACCGGTGAAGTTGGCATCGGTCTGCAGGCCATCGATGTTCTTGTAGATCCCGGACTTCAGGGTGATGTTCTGCCCTTCGCTGATCTGCTCGCCTTCGCCGTCGATGAGCACCACGGCTTCGGACTTCTCGGTCAGCAGCGGCGCATCGATCTGCACCGACGGTTCGCTGTTCTCATCCGCACCGGGTTTGACCTCGATGTCGCTCAGGGCTCCGCCGGAGCCGGAGCCACAGGCGGCCAGGGCCAGGATGGAGGCAAGGGCGGATGCTGCCAGGACTTTGCGCACAGGTTCTACTTTCGTAGCAGGGGTTGGTTATCTCTGGTGTCGTGGACCCGGGGGGCACGAACCACTGATTCCAGATTAATGGTGGTATCTGTGAAAGTTCTAATCTTTCGCTGGTTAAACGGGTTGCCGCATCAGTTCGATCAGCTCATCGACCTGCGCATCCTCGGTGGCGAACGGGTCCTTGCACAGCACCACTCCCCCGGGCCCCTCCTCGTATTTCATATGGACCCAATCGGTGGAGTAGCGGCGTCCGGTGGCCCTGGCGGCGGTGACGAATTTGCCGCGGATGGCCGCCCGCGTGGTGGCCGGGGGGTTCATCACCGCGTGTTTGACCTGATCCGGGGTCAGCACCGTGCTGGCCAGATTGCGTCGGGCCAGCAGGTGGAACAGGCCACGCTCCGGATCGATGTCGTGGTAGGTCAGGTTCAGTTGCGCGACCCGGTGCGAATCCAGATCCAGCCCGTTCTTCCGTGCGTAGCCGGTGATCAGCTTGTGCTTGATCGCCCAGTCGATATCCCTATCGATCGTGCTGAAGTCCTGGCTTTCCACGGCGTTCAGGGTACGTTCCCACAATTCGAGAACCCTCGGCACGTGCTCGTTGTGGGCACCGTGGCGTGCCACGAAGTCGCTGACCAGTTCCAGCAGCTGCCATTGGATCTGCAGGGCGGTAGGTTCATCCCCGCCCATCAGGCGCACGACGCTGCGCCCGGTGAAGTCATGGGAGACCTGGCGGATGGAGCGGATCGGGTTTTCCAGGCGCAAATCGTGGTAGATCTCACCGGATTCGATCATCCGCAGCACCAGGTCGGTGGCGCCGATCTTCAGCAACTGGGTGGTCTCGCTCATCGATGAGTCGCCCACGATCACATGCAGCCGGCGGTAGTGCTCGGCATCGGCATGCGGCTCGTCGCGGGTGTTGATGATGGGCCGGGACCGGGTGGTGGCCGAGGAGACCCCTTCCCAGACGTGGTCGGCCCGCTGTGAAAAGACGAAGCGGGTCTGGTCCTGGACCTTCACCAGGTTCCCGGCACCGGTGAGCATCTGGCGGGTCACCAGGAACGGGATCAGCATATCGGCCAGCCGTTTGAACTCGGTGCGCCGCGGGATCAGGTAGTTCTCATGGCAGCCGTAGGAGTTTCCGGCCGAATCCACGTTGTTCTTGAACAGGAACAGCCGCCCCCGGTGCCCGGCGTCGGCCAGCTCCTCCTCGGCCTGTTCCACCAGATCGAGCAGGATCATTTCACCGGCCCGGTCGTGGGCGATGAGCTGGTCGATCTGGTCGCATTCTGCGGTGGCGTATTCCGGGTGGGAGCCCACATCGAGGTACAGCCGAGAGCCGTTGCCCAGGAACACATTCGAGGACCTGCCCCATTCGACCACCGGTTTGAACAGGTGCCGGGCGGCGTCCTCCGGGGTCAGCCGGCGGCCGTCGCTGGGGACGTAGTTCAGTCCGTATTCGGTTTCAATGCCAAAGATCCTGCGATCCACCTGTTTTCCCTTCGAAGCGTGCTGCGGATATATGCCGGGATCGGGTTACTGGCCGCCCTTTTGCACGAAGCCGCGCACGAATTCCTCGGCATTGGACTCCAACACCGAATCGATCTCATCAAGCAGGTCGTCAACCCCGGCATCGGTGCCCTGCACGTTGATGGCCTGCTGGTCGACCTCCTGGCCCTGGGTCTGCTTGTTGCTGCGTGCTGAGATGCTTTCCTGGCTCATCTTCTGCTCCTTGGATGGTATGGGTGGTTGCTGGGGCCATTGTCAGCCAACTGACTGGTGTTTGGCCAGTTCGCCGATGAATTCGCTGATTTCCAGCTCGGCGTCGAACAGTGCGCCCAGTTCGGCGCGGTTCGATGCCAGCGGGTCGGGCATCGGCACCCGACGCAGTTTGCGTGCCCCGGGCAGCGAGAAGGACATCGCATCCCAGTTCGCCGCGATCACGTTCTCCGGGTAACGCTGCAGGACCATGCCACGGAAGTAGGCGCGGGTGTCCTCCGGCGGGCTGGTCACGGCGTGGGCGATCTGTTCGGCGCTGAACAGGGTTTCCATGCGGCCGCGGGCCGCCAACCTGTAGTACAGGCCCTTGTCCTGGCGCAGATCCGCCCATTGCAGGTCCATCAGCGCGATCCGCGCGTCGTCGAAACCGACCTGGTGGCGTTGGGCGAAAGAGGTCATCAACTGGTGTTTGGCGATCCAGTCCACGGTGGAGGCCGCCGCGGCCGGGTCGCTGGCCAGCAGCTCAAGGGTCCGCCGCCAGCGGGTGAGGATCTCGGTGGTGTCCGCATCGGTGACCAGGTGTTGGGCGCAGTAGGCCTCGGCGGCGTTCAGGTACTCGTGCTGGATGTCGATCGCGGTCATCAACCGGCCGTCGCGTAAACGCACGGTGGCCCGCAGCCCGGTGTCGTGGCTGATCTGCTGCAGGGCCGCCACCGGGTCGTCCAATTCCAGTACCGGGGCGTTTCCGGTCTCGATCAGCTCCAGCACCAGGTTGGTGGTGCCCACCCGCAGCAGGGTGGACACCTGGCCGAGGTTCGCATCCCCGATGATCACATGCAGCCGGCGGTACTTTTCCCAGCTGGCATGCGGTTCATCCCGGGTGTTGATGATCGGGCGGTTGACCGTGGTTTCCAGTCCGACCTCGGCCTCGAAGAAGTCGGCACGTTGCGAGATCTGGAAGTGCGGGTCCTGGCCCAGCTGCCCGCGGCCCACTCGTCCGGAGCCGCAGAAGATCTGGCGGGAGACGAAGAACGGGGTCAGCCCCGCCACAATGGAGGAGAACTCGACCGCGCGCGGCACCAGGTAGTTCTCGTGTGCCCCGTAGGAGACGGCCTTGTTGTCGGTGTTGTTCTTGTACAGCAGCAGTTCCCCGCCGCCGAGCAACCGCACCTGTTCGGCGGCCTGGCGCATCACCTCGTCCCCGGCCTGATCCCAGAGCACTGCGGCGCGTGGGGTGGTGACCTCGGGGCTGGAGTACTCGGGGTGGGCGTGGTCCACATAGAATCGGGCCCCGTTGCCCAACACCATGTTCATGACCACCTCGTTGCTGTCCTGCTCCTGGTAGATCGTCTGCCCGATCCGCGCATCCCCGGCGTCCAATGCCACAGATTCGGCGTCCCAGACCCGCTGCTCCCCCACGCTGGGTTCCACGTCGGTCAGCTGGGTGGGGTGCGCGTTCTCGCGGCTGACCCGGTAGCCGCGGGCATCCTGCAACGGGCTTTCATCGCTGTAGTCCCAGCGTGCCGCGCCCAGGTGGATCCGGCCCTGGCGCACCAGCTGGGCGTAGGCATCGACGATTTGCGCCGACAATACCGTGGCGTTGGCCTTGGGCATGGAAGGGCGGATGATGCCGTATTCGGTTTCCAGGCCCACCAGCCGGCGGGCACTCACGCGGTACCCCGCGAGCTGACCAGGGTGCGGATGTGGCTGATCTTCTCGCCCTTGCGCCCGGAAATCCGGGCCCAGTCATCCGGGTTGGTGGTATTGGGCATGTCCTCGTGCTCGGCGAATTCCTCGCGGACCGCGTTGAGCAGGTAGTCCATCTTCAGCCCGCGCTCGCCTTGTGTCAGCAGCGCCTTGATGGCCTGTTTCTTCGCCCGGTCCACCACGTTGCGAATCACCGCTCCGGAGGCGAAATCCTTGAAGTACAGGATCTCGGTATCCCCGTTGACGTAACTGACCTCAAGGTATTCGTTGTAGCTTTCCAGTGCGTACATTGCTTCCACGGTCTTGGCGATCATCCGTTCCACGGTGGCCTGCGCGTTGCCGTTATCGGCGTCGACCTCCGCATCATGCAGCGGCAGTTCGGTGGTCAGGTACTTGCCGAAGATCTCGGCGGCCCCTTCAGCGGTGGGGCGGCGGATCTTGATTTTCACGTCCAACCGTCCCGGGCGAAGGATCGCCGGGTCGATCATGTCCTCGCGGTTCGAGGCGCCGATCACGATCACGTTGTCCAACCGTTCCACACCGTCGATCTCGGCCAGCAACTGCGGGACGATGGTGGTTTCCACATCCGAGGACACCCCGGTTCCACGGGTGCGGAACAGCGAGTCCATCTCGTCGAAGAACACCACCACCGGGTCCCCGTGCAGCGCCTTCTCGCGGGCGCGGGCGAAGATCAGCCGGATGTGGCGTTCGGTTTCGCCCACGTACTTGTCCAGCAGTTCCGGGCCCTTGATGTTCAGGAAGTAGCTGCGCGCGGTCTCCCGCCCGGACTTGGCGGCAGCCCGTTGGGCCAGCGAATGGGCCACGGCCTTGGCGATCAGGGTCTTGCCACACCCCGGAGGGCCATAGAGCAGGATCCCCTTGGGCGCGCTCAACCCGTGTTCGCGGTACAGTTCCGGGTGGCTGAAGGGCAGCTCCACCGCATCCTGGATCGCCTCGATCTGGTTGCTCAGCCCTCCGATATCCGAATACGAGATATCCGGGACCTCCTCGAGCACCAATGATTGCATGTCGGTCAGCTGCACCCGGGCCATGGCTAAACCGGTACGCCCGTCCAGGGTCAGCTGGTCGCCGACCCGCAGGTGCTCCTCACGCAAGGGCTGGCCCAGCTCGATCACCCGCTGGTCGTCCGCCCGGGCCATCACCACCACCTGGTGGTTCTCCAGGATCTCCTTCACCGTGACCAGCTCACCGGTGTTCTCGTAGCCCAGTCCGGCCACCACGACCATCGCCTCATTCAGCAGCACCTGCTGGCCGATATGCAGTTTGTCGAAGTCCAGCAGCGGGCTGATGCCCACCCGCAGGCGCCGTCCGCCCTGGCTGACATCCACCGATTGCACGGCGGTGGACTCGATCCCCAGGCCCGGTTCGGGGTGCTTGCGCGGGAACTTGGCCAGGATGGTGCCATGGCTGAAGGGGGTGTCCCCGTCCTTTTCCAGCGCGGACTTCAGATCGATGATCTGTTCGCGGGTGCGCTCGAGCATCGCCACCAGCCGCTGGTTGTTGCCGCTGAGCGTGGCCAGTTGCCGATCCAGGTTGCGGTTCTTCTCCCGCAACACATTGACCTGTCGTTCACTCATCGACAGGCGTTCGGTGAGCTGTGGTTCGTTCTGCTCGGACACTTGATCACTCCCATGACATCGGCAACGGCACCCTACCCATTTCCGGCCGGCCCGTATTAGGTCATCCTACGAAGGAACACCGCGTCACCGGAATTCGGCGACGCGATATTGCCCACATAGTGAAATCTACTCCTGTTCGCGGGCCCGCGCAGGACGCGAGGCATCCCGGGCGGCACGACGCAGTTTCTTATCCGAGATCCCGCGCTCCCCCAGGGCCTGGGGGTTCCACTGCTCGTCGTCATGGTCCCGGGTCCAGGCCGAGACGTCCTCGGCGGCGAAGTTGTGCTCCTTGACCCGCTTGGCCTTGGGGATGCCCGAGGCGGCATCGGCCAGCCGGCGGGCGGTGATCAGGAATGCGGTGTGCGCGACCATGCGGTGGTCGGGGCGGACCGCCAGCCCGTCCACATGCCATCCGCGTACCAGCGTCTCGAAGCAGTCGGGCTCGGTGAACTGGCCGGAGGCGCGGATGGCTTCCACCACGCGGGACATCTGCGGGACGGTGGCCACGTAGTTGGTCCACACCCCGCCCGGGGCCAGCACGGTGGCGACCGCGTCCAGGCATTCCCAGGGGCTGAGCATGTCCAGCACCACGCGGTCCACGCTGCCCGGCTCCTCCAGTTCCACCACCTTGTCCTGGAAATCCCCGATGGAGATCTTCCAGGCCGGGTGCGGTCCGCCGAAGACGGTGTCCACGTTGCCGCGGGCGATCTCGGCGAATTCCTCGCGCCGTTCGAAGGAGTGCAGGGACCCGTGATCGCCGATGGCGCGCAACAGCGAGATCGACAGCGCCCCGGAACCCACCCCGGCCTCCACCACACGGGCGCCGGGGAAGATGTCGCCGAAGGCGACAATCTGGGCCGAATCCTTCGGGTAGATCACCGCGGCCCCGCGTGGCATCGAGAGCACGAAGTCCTTGGCCAGCGGACGCAGCAGCTGGTAGCGGTAGCCGTCGGCGTTCTCGATCACCGAGCCGTCGGGCAGCCCGATAATGTCCTCGTGCGGCAGGATGCCCTTATGCGAGTGGAAGGTGCCTCCGGCTTCCAGGGTGATGGTGTTGATCCGGCGCTTCTCGTCGGTCAGCTGGACCCGGTCGCCGATCCGGAAGGGGCCTCGACGGGACGACGCCCCGGTGGGCTGGGTGGTGCTGTTCTGGCTCACTGAGCTGTTCCTTTGACTAGTTGCATCACGAAGTTGTTGAAGAGTTGGTTAACGCACGTTCAGGGCGCGCAGGATCTGTTCCTGGTGCAGCACCCCGACAATATAACCCTCGTCGTTGATCACGGCGTACTCGGCGGTTTCCACGGTGGCCAGGTAGTGGATCAGCGCGTCCCCGTCGGCGTCGTCGGCGATCACCGCACCATTACCCAGGGCGCGGCTGATCGCGGTGGCCGGGGTCTGCGCGGCCGCGGATTCCGGCACCGCGCTGAGCGCCCCTTGGTCCACCACGGCGATCGGCATCCCCTGCGGGCTAACCAGGACGATCTGCCCGCCGCGTTGGGCCAGACGGTGGCGGATATCGGCGACGGTAGCCGAGCTGCCCATCCCGCTGGCAGGGCTCATCAGGCTTCCGGCCTTCAGCGCAGGCAGCCGCATGCGCAGCTTGGAATGGGCGATCAGCCCGGTGGTGGATTGCCACATGAACAGCGCCACCATCACCCCGATGACCAGGGTGGTCATCTCCAGTTCACGTCCGCTGACCAGCGGGATGACCGCGAACCAGATGACGATGCCCACGGCGATGGCCCGACCGACCCAGGAAGCGGCGATGGTGCCGCGTTCCTGGCTTCCGGTGGCCTTCCAGACCGCGCTTTCCACCAGCCGTCCGCCATCCAGCGGCAGTCCGGGCAGGATGTTGAACACCCCGAGCAGCAGGTTAGCGTAGATCACGAAGTTCAGGATCGCCCCGGGAACGAAGGGCAGCTCCACCAGGGAGTTCACCAGCCAGCCGGCCCCGGCGATCACGAAGTTGCTCAGCGGTCCGGCCAGGGCCACGGCCAGCGACGCGCCCGGGGTGGCCTTGAACGAACCGAACTGGGTGTGCCCGCCCCAGAGCGTCAACACGATATGCGCGTCGGGCCATTTGTAGTGCCGCGCCACCATGGCGTGGGCGACCTCGTGGATCAGCACCGCCAACGCGATCATGATCGAACAAGTGAACCCCAGCAGGTAGGCGGTGGGCGCCGGGACCCATTGCGCACGTTGCAGTTGCATCCCGAACACCACGGTGATCACCGCGGTGATCAGGAACCACGAATAGGCCAGGTAGACCGGCACCCCGGCAATCCGCCCGAGCTTCAGGCCGGGGGCTTTGTCTTTCGTTGCGCTCACGCGTTGATCGGCTCCAACCAGTTCTCGAGGTGGCCGGGGGTCAGGTCCGCCAGGCTGTCCAGACGGCGCCATGGCCCCTGGCCTGGATCGGTGGCGTTGGGAACCAGCACCGCATGCAGCCCGGCCCGGCTGGCGGCGGTGATCCCGGGCAGGGAGTCCTCGAATCCCACGCAGCGGGCCGGGTCCAGCCGTGTTTCGAATTTCTCGCCGAGCAGTTCCAGGCCGCGCAGGTAGGGCACCGGGGTGGGTTTGCCGCTGGGCACCTCATCACCGGCGACGGTCACGTCGAAGTAGCTGCCGGGCAGTTGCGCCAGGAAGTCGCTGACGATACCGCGTTCGCTCATGGTCACCAGCGCCTGGGGGATGCCTGCCGCGGAGAGTGCGGCGAGCAGTTCCAGCGCCCCGGGGCGCCAGATCAGTTCGGTCCGCAGCCCGCGGATCACCTCGCCCGACAGCGCGTCGATGATCTCGCGCGAGGTCAGGCGCACCCCCGCCTGCTGCAGCACCGTGGCCGCATCGGGCAGCGCGGCACCGACCAGCGCGTGGGCCTGCTCCGGGCTCCAGCTGCCACCGAAGGAGGTGACCAGGTTGGCCTCGGCGGCCATCCAGTAGGGTTCGGTGTCGATCAGGGTTCCGTCCATATCCCACAGCACGGCCTGCAGGTGGCTGGTGGGATGTGCGGGGTGTGGTGTCGAACTGTGGGTTGGCATGACTCAATTCTACGTGAGGGAAGCAAACCGGCGCTGTCCGCCGGCCAACAGACGACGGCGCGTGGGCCCTGGACCGCGCCGACTGAGGGTCAGCGGTTCGTTCTGCTCGAAGGGAGCCAAGTACATCCGGTGGACCTTGGCCTGCCGGCGCCAGCCCCTGCCGAGGCTCCGCTCCAGATCCCGTCGCCGTGCATCGCGCAACACCGCCGCGGCGCCGTCCAGGTCGGTTACGTACATCAGCAGATGCCCTCCCAGTACACCGGCCAGCCACAACGGCAACATGATCCCGAGCACCGCACGGGACGCCGGATTCACGGTGCCGCCGAAGATCCACAGGAACCAACATAGCGTCATCAGCAGGCCTGCCACGACGGCCAGCGGGGCGGATTCCCTTGCCAGGGCAATCGGACCCGCTGCGGGCTGAGGTGTGCTGCGGGGAACGACATGCCGCTGCAATTCCAACTCCTTCGCCCGCAGGCTGCGCCAGAGCAGCTCCAGGCACACCCCAAAGACCATCAGCAACAGAGCCACAGGCCACGCATTGGCTCCAAGCGCAACAAGGGTCGGGAGCAGTACGGGGAAGAGGCTGAAAAACGCCCGGCAGCCCTGGCGTGCGAACCATGTGCGCAGCTTCTTCCCACCGGCCTCCTTCTGGTGCAGTTCCCCTCCCGAAAAGGCTCCCTCTGCCTCGGAGAGGTACAGCTGCGCCAGGATCCTGAAGCATCCGATGCCCCGCTGGCCCAGGTATCTCAGGAGCAAAAGGAGCAAGAACAGCACGAGCAACACCACGCCTGCGTTCTGCGTCCACACGGATCTCGTATCGACAAGCGCTCCGAAAGACGCCAACGGCACCAACACCAATACAACCAGGAAGATCACCAGGTAGAACGCGTTTTCGACACGGCGTTTCCGCAACGTATCGTACAGCGATGGGCGGGCAAAGTACTGCTCGAAGCCCATGGCGCAACCGGTCAACACGAGGTACATGAACATCGTCTCGAACCCCGATCCGGCCCCGGTCATGGAAACCGGCACGGTGGCAGCATAGGGAAGCACGCCGCCAACCGCCCCGGCGGCTAATATCAACTGACCCGCTGACAAGACGGGAGGCAACAGCAAGTCAGCGCCCAGCACCAGGGCATGGGCCGAAACCAGGATCAGTGGTCCCAACTGTGCGCTACGCAGCATCAGCCGACTACGGTTGCCGGCCGGTCCTTCCCCGAGGCGCGTAGTCCGCAACTGCTCGAGCTGGTCCCGGACCACCCAGGACGGAGTCAGGTTGGAAAGGCGGATACCATCCTGGCGCAGCGCGCTGATCCTGACCGCCTCGATGCAGATGAACAGGCACAGCAATCCGCTGGTAGCAATCACCAGCGGGTTGAGGCGGTTGATCACACCAATCACCGCGATGCCCGCGGTCACCACGGCCATGCCCACAGCGAAACAGTATTCAAGCGTCGTGATCCGTTCCAGGCCGGCCAAAGACACCAGGACGCGAAGTGGCTGTCGGCCGCTCCTCCGGTTTTCACGTAGCCCGGATTCAATCTCCCCCATCCGTTTCGCCGAATCACTGACGGCCACTGCTGCGGCGATGGCGATGGCCGCTAGCACGGAGACCACTGCCAACCCCTCCTGCCTGAGAGCGAATGCCAACCGATAACGCAGGGTGTACAGTTCCTCCCGCAACGGTGTATCGGGGAGATATCCGAGCAGGAAGAAGACCATTGCGGTGCATAGGCCGACCAACAGGCCGACTGCGCACGCAGCACGGAGCACTCGGTTTCGCCCATGGTTGACCAGTTCTTGCAGATCCTGCTTTTTCTGCCGCATCTTGTCCTTTAGCTGTGAATAAACAACCCCACCAATCTATCAAGGACCACCCGTGTTTTAGTCAAGTGATTGGTTCATACGGATTCGCGGCGGCGCGCGGATCCAATAGGGAACCGGACCAGGTGGAGGGCCGGCGCACACGAATCGTCATTTTCCGCACCCCACGGCTTCCCACGTGCTAGACATAGCTACATGTCAACACGAGAACTTGCAGGCAAGCCGGTCAACCCCGTGGGTTTCGGGGCAATGAACATCACCCACGGGTACTCCGGCTTCCCCACCGACGAGCAGGCCGGCCGGCTGCTGAACCAGGCGCTGGATGCCGGGGTGGACCATATCGATACCGCCACCCTCTACGGCGCGTTCCGCAGCGAACGGCTGATCGGCCGGTACCTGGCGGGCCGCCGCGACGAGTACTTCCTGGCCTCCAAGGGCGGTTTATCCGTGGTGGACGGCCGGGGCATGATCGATGGGCGCCCCGAGACGCTGCGGAACCAGGTCGATGCCTCACTACAGCGCCTGGATACCGGGCATATCGACCTGTACTACCTGCACCGGCTTGACCGGCAAGTGCCGATCGAGGAGTCCATCGGCGCGTTGGCCGAGGCGGCGGTTGCCGGGAAGATCGGCGCCATCGGGCTGTCCGAGGTCTCGGTGCAGACCCTGCAACGGGCCGTGGCGGTGCACCCGATCGCCGCGGTGCAGAACGAGTACTCGCTGGCCACCCGCAACCCCGAGCTGGGCATGCTGCAGGCCTGCGCCGGGCAGGGCATCGCACTGGTCGGCTTCAGCCCGCTCTACCGTGGCTACCTGAGCGGGAACCTGCGCGAGGTCGACTCGCTGCCGCACAGCGATATGCGCCACCGCATGCCGCGCTTCGATGCCCGGAACTACCCGCACAACCTGCAACTGGTCGACCGGCTCGCCGCGCTGGCCGCACAGTGGGACACCAGTGCGGCGGCCCTGTCCCTGGCCTGGGTACTGGCCCAGGGCGGGCATGTCCACGTCATCCCCGGGACCAGAAACCCCGCGCACGTCATCGAGAACCTGGGCGCCGGGGCATTGCGGCTCAGCCCGGAGCAGGTGGCGCAGGTCGGGTCCATCATCAACCAGGACACCATCGCCGGACACCGCTACAGCCCCGCCCAGCGCTCCAGCATCGACAGCGAGGACTTCGCCCCGACCACCGGGGTTCCGCTCGGCGGCTAATGCACAAACCGGTGCGCCAGCGTTGCCCTGCGTACCGGGTCATGGAAGACTCGGCATTAACGGCCGGGGCAGGCACCGGCTGGAATCGGTGATGCAGGAGGATGGGGCACGGATGACTTCAGGTGGATCACGGCCAACCCTGACCGGGTTCGTCTCTCAAATGGGCCACGAGGCCCGACCGGCGGTGTTGGTGTGCGCCTTCGAGGGCTGGAACGATGCCGGATCTGCCGCCAGCGACGCGGTCCGCCTGGTCCTGGGGTCCGCCGATCCCGAGTACCTGGGCACCGTGGGCGACGACGAGTTCTACGACTACCAGTTCAGCCGACCCAAGGTGCGGCGCACCGATCACGGACGGGTGATCGACTGGCCGCAGACCGACGTCTACCGGTTGTCCTTGCCGCAGCAGCCCGCCGACCTGCTGATCGCCATCGGGGTGGAACCCACCTATCGTTGGAAGGCCTTCTGCCAGCAGGTCTTCCACCTGGCCTCCACGCACCGGGTGGCGCTGTGCCTCACGGTCGGCGCGCTGCTGGCCGATGTGCCGCACACCCGGCCGGTGCCGATCCTGCTGAACTCCGACAATCCCGCCCTGCAGGAGCATTTCGGCATAACGCATTCGAACTACGAGGGCCCCACCGGGATTCCCGGGGTGCTGGGAATGGTTTTCGAACAGCAGATGATCCCCACCTTCTCACTGTGGGCGCAACAGCCGCACTATGTGGCCCAGGCACCCAGCCCCAAGGTGCAGCTGGCCATCGTGGATGCCCTGGAGGAGCTGCTGGCCACGCATTTCCCCGCGGACCAGCTGCGTGATGACGCCCTGGCCTGGCAGCGCGGTGTCGACGAGCTGGCCGGTTCGGATGCCGATGTGGCCCGTTACGTCAGGCAACTGGAACAGGCGACCGACGCCAGCGGGCTTCCGGAAGCCAGCGGGGAGTCGATCGCCCGTGAATTCGAACGGTACCTCAAACGCCGCGATACCGGCCGCGGCGAATCGGGACCGAACTACGAGATCTAGATTTTCAGGCCCAGCAGCGAATCCAGGCCGCGGCGGATGACTTCTTCGCCTTCGCCGGAGCCCTCGGGATTGCCGGCAGCCCACTGGTCGATGGCCTGAAGTGCGGCCGGGGAGTTCAGGTCATCGGCCATCCGGGCACGGATCCGGGTCAGCAGCGCGGTGGCTTCGGCCAGCCCGGTGCCTTCAATGCGCTCACGCCAGCGCGCCACGCGTTCCTGCGCCGCCTCCAGCAGCTGATCGGTCCAGAACCAGTCGGTGCGGTAATGCTGGCCGAGCAGCACGGTGCGGATGGCCACCGGTTCCACCCCGGCTTCGCGCAGCTTCGAGACCAGTACCAGGTTGCCCAGCGACTTGCTCATTTTCTCGCCGTCCAGACCGACCATGCCGGTGTGGGCGAAGAGTTCGGCCAGCGGTTTGCCGTCGGCCGCCGAGGCGTGGGCGGCGGAGAACTCGTGGTGCGGGAAGATCAGGTCGCTGCCGCCGCCCTGCACGGTAAAGGGTGCAGGCAGCGTGGAGCGGGCGATGATCGAACACTCGATATGCCAGCCCGGACGTCCCGGACCCAGCCTGCCGCCGTCCCAGCTGGGCTCACCCTCCCGGGCGGCGCGCCACAACAGCGGGTCCAGCGGGTCGCGTTTACCTGCACGTTGCGGGTCTCCCCCGCGTTCGGCGGAGAACTGTTCCATGAGCTGGCGGTCGTAGCCGCTGACCGTTCCCAGCTGCCAGGCACCGTTCTGCGCGGCGATGGAGTCGAAGTAGATATCCCCTTCCACCCCGTCGTCCCCGGCCGGCACCGTGTAGCCGATCCCGCTGTCAACGAACTTCTCGATGTAGGGCACCAGCAGGTCGACGGTTTCCACGGCTCCCAGGTAGTGGTGCGGGGCAATGACGTTCAGTGCTTCCATATCCGAGCGGAACAGCTCGGTTTGCTCCCGCGCCAGTTCACGCCAATCCAGCCCGCGGTCCCGGGCCCGCTCCAGCAACGGATCATCCACGTCGGTGACGTTCTGCGTATAGGTGACCGTACGCCCGCTGTCCAACCAGGTGCGGTGCAACAGGTCGAAGGCCACATAGGTGGCCGCGTGGCCCATATGGGTGGCGTCATATGGGGTGATTCCGCAGACATACATGCTGGCCGGGGCGTTGGCCGTCTCGGCCGGGGCCGTCGGGCGTTTTCGCCCGGTGGCCGTGTCGAAGAGTTCCAGGATGGGGGCACTTCCGACGAGGTGCGGTACTTCCGGGCTGTTCCAAGCGTGCACGCAGGATTTCCTTTCAAGGGGTGCGAAGGCGGTCTCTACATGTGCCAAGTGCTCTGGTGGAGGGTTTTATTCCCCACTAGGCGTTTATGACACCGGCCCCGAGCATGATGAAGAGCGCCAGACCCAGCAGGATCCGGTACCAGACGAAAAGGCGGTAGGAATGCGAGGAGACGAACTTCAGGAACCAGCCCACGATGAAGAAGCCGACCACGAACGCGACCGCGGTAGCCAGGCCGGTTTGCGCCATGGAGTACACCATGGGTTCGGAGAAGGACTTGACCAGCTTGTAGACCCCGGAGAGGTAGACGGCGGGGATCGCCAGCAGGAAGGAGTAGCGGGCGGCCGCTTCACGGGTGTAGCCCATGAGCAAACCGGCGGTGATGGTACCGCCGGAGCGTGAAACACCCGGGATCAGCGCCATCGCCTGGGCGAAACCGTAGAGGATGCCGTGCTTGACGGTGAGTTTCTCCAGCGGCCGCACCTGTTTGCCGTAGTGGTCGGCGGCGGCCAGGAACAGGCCGAAGACCACCAGCATGGTGGCCACTACCCACAGCGAACGGAAGTTGGAATCGATGTAGTCCTCCAGCAGCAGGCCCAGCACACCGATGGGGATCGAACCCAGGATGATCAGCCAACCCATCTTGGCATCCGGATCCGAATGCGGTACCTTGCCCACAATCGCCTTGCACCAGGCGCCGATGATGCGCACGATATCCCGCCAGAAGAACAGCACCACGGCCGTTTCGGTACCCAACTGGGTGATGGCGGTAAACGCGGCACCGGGATCCTGCGCATTGGGCAGGAATTCGCCGACGATACGCAGGTGGGCCGAGGAGGAAATGGGCAGGAACTCTGTGAGCCCCTGGATCAGTCCCAAGAAAGCTGCTTCAAACCAATTCACCCCTCGACATTACTTCACCGCCTCGGGCATTGCGGAACCGAAAACGCCCAGCGGGTGAAAATCAGCCCGTGGTTGTAGTCACGCGTCGTCATTGGGTATCGAAAACGGCAGGAGTTCACCATACTTGTCATAAATGGCGTCGTCGTAGGCCTCGAAGGCATCGGCCAGCGAACCGAAGGCGGCGTCCACGGCGGAGTCGTTATCGCCCCGGCTTTGGGAGATCACCGACAGGTGGTGTTCCAAGCGGGCGATCAGGACCTGCAAGGCGTAGTTTGGGTCGATACTCATGCACTCACGCTACAACCGCAGTCAGCTAAAGGATAGGGGGCCACGTGAACCAGAAACACATCAAGGCACCATTGTTTCTCCCGGACGACGACCGGTTCGAGTACCTGGTGATCACCGCGTTTCCGGGTGAACCCAAGAACATCGCCCGGTCGGCGCTGAAGGAGCATGCCGAGAACGGCAAATGGGAGCTGTTGCGCACCTGCCGGTATGAGGGCGGCGGCTCCAGGTACTGGTTGCGCCGGAGGGTGATGCGGGTGGCCGGCACCCTGCAGGAGTCAGTCCTGCAGCGGACCAACTAGCCACGAGGCCACGGTGTTGGCCGCGGAGGCCGCATTGGACGGGTGGTACCAGCTGGCCTGGACATCACGATAGAGCCGTTCGAACTCGCTGCCGCGGAAATACCCTCCGCCGCCGATCAGCTGTCCGGCCACCGAAATGTTCTCGCGGGCCCAGTCCCCCGCCCGGGTGCGCAGGGTCACCAGTTTCGGGAACCAGGCCGGCCCGTGATCGACCAGCGCATCCAGGTCCCCGGTGACCTGTTGCTGCAGGGCGTCCAGGGTGATCATCCGCATGCCGGCCTCGGCCAGCAGCGAGCGGGGACCCAGATCCTGGCTGTACGGGCTCCCGTCATGGTGAATCCGACGGTCGACCGCCTCGGTGGCCAGTTCCAGCCCGCGTTCGGCCAGCCCGACGTAGACGCTGGCGGTCAGGGACAGGAACGCGGCGAAGATGCCGAAGACCAGCGGATCGGCGTTCGGGCCCACCGGGAGCCTCGAATGCACCCAGTGCGCCGGGGCCACGGCTCCTTCGAGCTTGGTGGTGTGCGACTGGCTGGCGCGCATCCCCAGCGTGTTCCAGTCCTCCAGGCTGCGCACCCCCGGACCGCGGGCCACGAACCCGTGCAGCAGTTGCCCCTCGGCGTTCTTGCCGAACACCCCGAGCCGGGTGAAGGCCGGGGCCAGCGAGGTGAAGATCTTGGTGCCGGTGAATTCCACCGCCCCGTCTGAACGCTCGACGGCCCGGGTGGTGGAGTCAAAGAGCACCGAGTCGTTGCCCGGTTCGCTGATGCCGAAGGCCATCACTTCCCCGGCGGCGATCCAGTCCTGGACCATGGCCAGCCGGGTATCGCCGCGCTCGTCGAGGATCTTGGCCACCGCACCCCAGACATGGTGCATGTTCACCGCCAGGGCGGTGGCTGGCGCCGCGGTGGCCAACCGGCGCTGGGCCAAGGCCAGGGTGCGCAGGTCCCAGCCGTATCCGCCGGACTCCACCGGCAGCAGCGCCTTGAGGTACCCGATCCGCACCAGGTCCGCGAAGTCCTCGGTGCAAAAACTGTTGTCCCGGTCGTAGCCGGCGGCCCGGGCGCGGAAGGTTTCCAGCAGCTGGTCATCCAGCAACTCGTTGATCTGCATGGGCACTCCTAGTATTCGCGCAACAGGCGTTCGAGGACCCGGACACCGAATTTGATGGAGGAAACCGGCACGCGTTCATCCACACCGTGGAACATCCCGGTGAAGTCCAGTTCGGCCGGCAGCTGCAACGGCGCGAATCCGTAACCGGTAATGCCCAGCGTAGCCAGCCACTTGTTGTCGGTGCCTCCGGAAAGCATGTACGGCAGCACCACGGCATCGGGGTCCTCCTCGAGCAGGGACTGGACCATCTGGTCCACCAGGGTCCCGGCGAAGGGCACCTCCAGGGATTGCTGCTGGTGCACCATGGACAGCTGCACGTGTTCGCCGGCCAGCTCGCGGATCGTCTCCACGGCCGCCTCGTGCTCCTCGGGCAGAGTGCGGCAATCGATCAACGCCTCGGCCTGGCCCGGGATCACGTTGTGCTTGTAGCCGGCTTCCAGCACCGAGGGGTTGGAGGTGTTCTGCAAGGTGGCCCCGACGAACCGGGAGACATTGCCCATCGCCTCCAGTAGCGGCTGCGGGTTCCGCTCGTCGAATTCCAGGCCGGTCAGTTCGGCCACCTCCTCCAGCAGTGCCCGGGTGGTCTTGGTGTACGACAGCGGCCACTGGTGCTCGCCGATCCTGGAGACCGCCCCGGCCAGCCGGGTGACCGCGTTCTCGGTGTTGATCTGCGAACCGTGCCCGGCCATCCCGGCGGCGGTGAGCTTGAGCCAGGCGATGCCCTTCTCGGCGGTCTGCAGCATGTAGGCGCGCCGTCCGTTGATCTCCACGGAGAACCCGCCGACCTCGCTGATCGCCTCGGTGGCCCCGGCGAACACCTCGGGATGGTTTTGAACCATCCAGCCTGCCCCGTAGTCCCCTCCGGCTTCCTCGTCGGCGAAGAACGCGATCACCAGGTCACGGGGAGGGACGATGCCTTGGCGGCGCATATGGCGTACCGCGGCGATGATCATGGCGTCCATGTTCTTCATGTCCACCGCGCCGCGGCCCCAGATCATCCCGTCGATGACCTCGGCGCCGAAGGGGTCCACGCTCCAGTCCTCGGCGATGGCCGGAACCACATCGAGGTGACCGTGCACCACTAGGGCCGGCAAGGACCGATCGGCCCCGGCCATCCGGGTGACCACGTTGGCCCGTCCCGGGGCGGACTCGTAGATCGTGGTTTCCAGCCCCACCTCGTCCAGCAGCCCGGCGACGTAGCGGGCCGCCTCGAGCTCCCCGGCGCCCTTGTTGCCACCGAAGTTAGTGGTGTCGATCTGGATCAGCTTGCGGCAGAACTCCACTGCCTCGGACTCCATGAGTTCAACTGCTTCCGGTGTTGTCATCTGGTCCCGACCCCTTCATGATGGCCACCGACGGGTTGGCCGCTACCTGGCATACGCTTCGATTCCCACTCTAGTTGGGTCGTTGCGGGAACCGGCCGTGCGACGCACTGGAGCCACTCCGGTTGAGACCGGGCCAGAGTCCGTCGGCCCGCGGGCGCTATGACGTGTACCGGGGACCGCGATCCGAAACTGTGTCCCCCGAGGTCTCGGACATGGACGCCACCGGCATCCCCGCCGGGTTGGCCTCCGGCACGTCCTCCATCAGGTGTTGGGAGGTGAGGAGGGAATCCGATATCGAATCACTGGCGAGTGTCCCAACTCCGGTCGTACCGGCAAGGGAGGAAGAACGCTTCTCCTGGCGGTAGTGCAACCCCCGGTCCGCACCTTCCCCGTGGACCTCCAGCCGGCCGTCGCGGTTGGCGGCCACCGTCGGATGGCCGATGACAATGCCGCCCAACGGCTGCCAGGAAGACCAGCGGCCACCGGGCACATCCTGCCAGATACGGAACAGGGCCCCGCTGGAACCGACGGCGAACACCTCAAGGCACCCGTTGCGATGGATGCCCACCGCAGGATCGCTGCGCAGCCGGAACCCGGGTCCCAACGGCCGCCATGAAGACCAGCTGCCGCCCGGTGCCAATTGCCAGCAATGCCATAGCTCCATGTTCATCCCACGACCGAAAACCTCCAGGCGTCCATCGTGGTTTCGCGCCACGGCGATTTCCTTCATTAGCCAGCCGCCCAGGGACTTCCAATCCGACCAGCCATTGTTTGGGGATGTCTGCCATTTGTGCCACAGCATGTGGTCCCCGCCCAGCGCAAAGAGCTCAAGTCTCCCGTCCTTGTTGGAAGCGACCTGGAGGTTCGAGTAGAGCTTGCCACCCAGCGAGCTCCACAGGGCAAAAGGCCCGTTGGGTGCGGTCTGCCACCGGTGGAATGCCGCGAGGTTCCTACCCCGCCCGAACACCTCGATCCTCCCGTCGGCGTTGACAGCCGCGGTCGGGGATTCGTAGATGAAACCACCCAGTGGCTTCCATTGCTCCCATTCACCGCCTGGCCGGTGTTGCCAGCGATGCCACAGGCCGTAGTCCCGTCCCACGGCGAAGATCTCCAGCCGTCCATCACGGTTCCGGGACACGGCGATATCGCTGAGTTTCTTACCATGCAATGGCGCCCAACCGCCCCATAAACCGCCCGCAGTGACTTGGCGGGCGTGGAAGACGCCCTGATCCGTACCCCGGACAAAGGCTTCGAGCCTGCCGTCCAGGTTCTGCCCGATACTGATCCTGCTGGTCAGCACCCCGCCAATGGTCTGCCATCCGTCGTAAGGGTATTGCAATCGGACGGATCCGTTGTCCGAACCGGCTTCAGGCGTGCTCATTGGGACGCTCCCTCGACATGACTGCCCGGATTGCCGGAGGAACTGCGTTGGACCCGGCCGAGAGGCTCGGTTCCGATTGCCGGCGGCCGCTTCGTCATGCGGGCACCTGCTCCATTCGGCATGTTGACTTCTCGTGCAGAGAAAAATAACAGGCCTCAAAAGGGCAGTCAATCACCGGAATCTCCAAAATTTCAGGCTGTGTGTAGGAGACGGCACCGGTCGACGCCTGCGAACGCCGGGTGTTCCTGCCGATCTCATGCAAATTGGGCTATCAACCTCCACCGGACACCTCGACTGGTACGTCCCGGCATACGGAGGATCGTTGCGTACTGGCGTTTCTGCCTGCCGCCGGTGGAAGCGGTGTGACCCTGATACGGGACAGCATTGATGACAGCTCTAGCTGCCGAATAGCTGGATCGACTATTCGGCTCTAACGCCGCGGGTTTCTACCCGAATGAATTTCATGCCGTCGGCGGCGAATTCCATCGCCTCCCACACCTCAATGGCGAACAACGTCATTCTGGCCCCATCACGGGTGTCATCTCGAAAGAGGTCGCCAGGTTCTTGGATGTTGATCCGATCAATGATGTCGTCCAGCGAACACTTGAAAATGAACAGCCGCCCACTATCTGCTTCCCGGATCGTCTTCATCTCCAGATCGTCGATCCATTGACAAGAGAACTGTCCGTATGAGTCGAGGTATCGCTCCAACAGCGGGATGACATTTGCCCTGGTGATCATCGTGGTTACTCTCCATCTATTCCCGCAACACTGTCAACTGGATGGCACCGACCAAGAGAAGCCCCCCGGGCCCAGCCAGGCTGGGTGCGGTCGTTCCGGTATATCCACGTCAACGTCCCGCAACTGGGTAATTTACAATTCAGGCAACGGCAGCGCACGCAGGTTCGTGGCTGTGTCTCTGAGTTTTTCCATTTCGGTCTAGGCCAGCCCGGCTTCGGGATTGTCTGTCAGAAGGTACATGTGTTCAATGATCCCAGCCAGGTAGTCCTTCGCGTCATGTACCGAGCGGACCTGCATTTCCGCCAGTTCAGCCTGGATCTCAAGATATGCGAATTCGGAAGTCGCAATATCGATTCCCCAGGAAACGATTACTGGTCTGTCGAGAGGGGAGGCAACTTCGAACCACGCCTTGAGGAATGCCCCATACGGTTCCGCGTTGTCGGTTATTCGGTGGTAATCAAGCGTCTCAACCAGTGTCTGCGGTGTGAACAGCGTTGCGATTCCAGCCGCTCTGATCGGGTCTTCTGCTTCAATTGCTGCGATGAGGCCCGTGTCCAACACTGCTAAATCACCCATCCACTTGAAAATTCACCGGGAACTCTGCAGACCGCAAGAGGAGAGGTCTACTCTTGATGAACTCCGCGGCAATGACTGGCATGCTTGTCGATTCTGATCAGCTTGGCTTTGGTTGCAGCACCGGCTGGGAAGTCGGCTGCTTTTGAACGAGTGCCGGGCACGCTGAATCTACCCAAGTTGCGCTTCATCTGGACTACGTGGCATCGCGTTGCCGTTCCGGTAACCTGGCCCTCTCATGTCAACCCATGTCAACGGATTTGGTAGTGCTGTCAACACGGGTAAAGCAAACCCCCGATTGACCGTGGTCAATCGGGGGTACCTGCGTGCGCGAAAGGGGACTTGAACCCCTACCCTCTATTCGAGGACTAGCACCTCAAGCTAGCGCGTCTACCTATTCCGCCACCCGCGCAGGTTGTTTGTTGTCTGCGATCTATCGCCGGCAACGAAGTAAAACTCTAGCACCAGTTTAAGCTGTTTTCCAATTCGGCGCATCTATCAGCCAAATCACCGTATCCTCGCGGTTATTCAGAGGTTGATTAGGCATATTTCACCCGAATCCACACTCACGGTGGCAAGGATCACAACTTGTTGTCACGTTTTGGGCTACAGCTGCAGCAGTTGCCGCAGTCCCGAGGCGCTCAGGTGCTGGTTGAAGACGGCGGATCCGGGTTCCAACAGCTTTCCGTCAGCCAACGAATCCAACACAACCGGCTCGTAGCCGAGCGCTTCGAGCAGCCCCGCGGTCAGCAGCGCATCCTCGGGGTAGTCCGAGGCCAGACCCAGGGCCCGTCGTGGATTGGCACTCTTGCGTCCGAAGGAATCCAGGTCCCAGTGGCTGATGTGGTTCAGGGCCTTAACCACACGTGCCTGGTCAAAGTGCCCGGCGATCACCTCGGAACTGGATAACCCGGTCCGCAGCCCCTGCTCGAACCAGTCCGGCAGCTCCTCCTGCTGCCAGCGGTTTGTGGCGTCGACCAAGGTGATCCCGGCCAGGGTTCCAGGGTCGATATCATCAAGGTCTTCCTGGGGAACCATCAGCACCACCAGCCCCACCCCATCGGCGATACCTTCCGCATTAACGGCGACCGCCTGCGGCGCGTACTGCATCAGGTGGTACTTGAGCATCCGGGGCGGGCGCGAAGCCGCGATATTCACCGGGATGCCCGACTCCGCGGCTATCCGGGCCAAGGCGGTTCCCGCGCGTCCGGCTCCCAGGATCCCAATGCGTTCAACCCTTTTGCCGGAGGTCTGGCAACTTGTTGTCATGAAGCGGTTCACCTGACTTGGTTAGCGGTGCATGTTGGCGCGCCGTGCCGGATTTCGTGTTCCCGGGGCCTTCCCCCGGCAGGGGGCCGGGTCCCGTTGATGTCCATGACGGCACGGGCCCCTTGGATGGACGGCAAATTCCGGCTGGACCCCTGTTCATCGAGCCGCCTTCGTGATTAGCTACAACCTATATTGGCACGTCTTGGCTCAGGACAATTGAATCGTCGTTGGAATCTACGTCGGGATCACAGCGAGTTACCTTTGGGAGTTGTGGTCACCCCGTGGTTCGTCGGGTTCCGGAATCCGCTCCGGAACACCGGAAGCTGATGTCTTCACATCGGTTGCCTCGCTAAAAGCATAGTGGTGGAGGGGACAAGAACCATGTCCGACGATTCCCGGGGTTCGGTTGCCAAGGAACCGAGCCTTGCCGATGCACTCGTGCCGTTGGCACTGCTCGCAATTCTTATCGGTGGCGCCATCGCCCTCTACGGCATCGCCGCCCTGGCCGGACCGATCCAGGTGGCATTGATCCTGTGTTGCATGGTTGTTGCACTAATCGTCCTCAAAAACGGGCACAAGTGGCAGATGATCCAGGAAACCGGGCAGGAAGCACTATCCTCGGTCACCAGCGCGATTTTCATTCTGCTTGCCGTCGGGGCCCTGATTGGCACCTGGAATATGTCCGGAACGATACCCTCACTGGTCTACTAGGGCATGCAGGTGCTCTCCCCCAGCTGGTACTACGCCGCGACCGCATTGATCTGTGGTGCGGTAGCCCTGAGCATCGGTAGTTCATGGACCACGGCGGCAACCATCGGAGTCGGCTTGGTGGGCATCGGCACCATGCTCGGGGTGAGTCCGGCGATCACGGCCGGTGCCGTCATCTCCGGCGCCTACCTGGGAGACAAGCTGTCCCCATTGTCGGAAACCACGATCCTGACCGCCCAGATGGTCGGCGTGGAGACAACTGAGCACATCAAGCGCCAGGCGTGGACGTCCCTGCCGGCCTTCGGGCTGGCGTTCATCGTCTTCCTGCTGCTGGGATTCACCGCCAGCGTGAGTGATGTGGTGGACACCGCCAGTGAGTTGGCGGAATTGAGCAGCCTATTCAACATCACCCCGTGGAACCTGCTGCCGTTGCTGCTATTGGGGATCCTGTGCGCCCGCAAGGTCCCGGCGTCGATAGCCCTGATTACCTCGGCGCTTTTTGCCGGCGTACTCGCGGCCTTCCTGCAGCCCGGTGTGGTGGCCGTCTTTACCGGCGAGTCGAACCCCTTCATGGCGGGTTTGAAGGGCACCTGGACCGCGATGGCCACCGGCTTCGTCAAGGAATCGGGTATCGAGGACATCGACCGGTTGCTGTCACGCGGCGGGATGGACAGCATGCTGCTCACCCTGTGGCTGATCATGGGGGCCGTGACCTTCGGCACGCTGCTGGAGAAGTTCGGACTGATTTCGCGGCTGATCACGCCCCTGCTGTCATGGGCCAAGACCACCGGGAAGCTGCACCTGGCGGTGTTCATCTCGGCTTTCGGCCTCAATGTGGTGGCCGGGGACCAGTACATCGCCCTGGTCCTTCCGGCACGGCTCTACAAGGTCGAATTCGCCAAACGCGGCCTGGCGCCAACCAACCTCTCACGGTTGACGGCGGACAGCGGGACGGTGACCTCGGCCCTGGTTCCCTGGAATTCCTGCGGTGCGTTCATGAGCGCAACCCTCGGGGTCTCAACGCTTCTCTACCTGCCGTTCGCGCTGTTCAATATCTTCAGCCCACTGCTCAGCGTGCTGTACGGCTTCACGGGGTTCAAAATCGAGAAGATCGGGCCTGCGGCAACGGAGAACAAGTCGGGCGAGGAACAGTAACCCCGTAGTCCGGCACGACGCCACGGGCCGGCTCCGATGCAGATGCACCGGAACCGGCCCGTGGGTTCTTCCGTGTGGTTATCAGCTACCGAGCCCGAGGACCGGAGCCAACGCCTTGATCAGTTCATTGATACCCAGGGCCAGGAACAGTGCCGCGGTAATACCCAACGCGATGTTGGTGTGCAGCTTGTTGGACCAGGCCTTGGGGATCCGCTTGCCGTTGAGCAGGCCGAGCAGCGTCAGCGCGAGGAATGGCATGAACAGCGAGCCGAGCACCCCGTAGGCCAGGATCAGTGCGATCGGGCGATCCAGCAGGAACAGCACCATCGGAGGGAAGGTCAGCCAGATGACGTAGAAACGGAAGTACTTGCCACCTACCCGAGTATCGGCATGGCCCGACTCCTTGCCGCGCATATTGCCCCAGAAGTCGGCGAACATGAGCGACACACCGTTCCACACGCCGATGATCGAGGAGAAGGAGGCGGCCCAGAAACCGATGAGGAATCCGGTGCCGACCACGTCACCGTACTTTTCGTTCAGCACATTGCCCAGATCCAGCAGGCCCGCATCACCGGCGGACAGCGAGATGCCAGCGGCGCGCACCACTTCGGCACCCACGATCAGCATGGCGATCACGAAAATACCGGTCACAACGTAGGCCATGGAGTTGTCGATGCGCATCACGCGCATCCACTTCGGGGTGTACCAGCCCTTTTCACGCAGCCAGTAACCGTAGGCCGCCAGGGTGATGGTGCCGCCCACGCCGCCGGCCAGTGCCAGGGTGTAGACCACGCCGCCTTCGGGGATCAGCGGCACGAAACCGGTGAACATTTCCGGGATGTTCGGCGCGGCGATCACGGCCAGGCCCACCACGGTGATGAACATGATGCCCACCAACACCGCGGTGATCTTCTCGAAGAACGCGTACTTGCCGAACCAGATCATCACGAACCCGGCCAGGCCCATGAGCACGGCCCAGATCTTCAGGTCAACCGCTGGGAACAGCGCTGCCAGCGGCATGGCCGCCGAGCTCATGGCCGTAGCCCCGTACACGAAGCCCCAGATCATGATGTAGGGGCCGAAGTACCAGGTGGTCCATTTGCCCAGTGAACGCCAGCCCTGGAAGATCGTCTTGCCGGTGGCCAGGGTGTAGCGCCCGGCGCCCTCCACCAGGACGATCTTCAGGATCACACCGAGCACCACGGCCCAGAGCAGCGCGTAGCCGTAGCGGCTACCGGCGACCAGGGTGGCCACCATATCGGCGGCGCCCACACCGGTGGCGGCAACCACCAGCCCCGGTCCGACAATTTTCCATTTGGGTGGTCCACCGGACTCAAGCCCGGTGTCACGGACGCTTTCCGGAATAACCGGTGGCGTGTTTTCGGCCATGCGAATCTCAGTCCTTCACGTTGCGTGGTTGATGAAGCGGCATGTGCTGCGCCCACCATCCGGTGGGCAGCGCCGCGGCGAGTCGTGCTCGGGCTGGATCCACAGCACAATCTCACGTATCTCTGCTACCAATGTAGAGGTGATCGAGCACACAACCAACGCAAAAGCGAAGTCCTAACACTTCCTTAGGTCTTCTGCGCCTGCTGGTAAGGTGCATCTGGAATCGAGTGCAAACGGCAAGGGAATCGGGACGTATGGATCTGCTGATCGTCGAAGATGACGACGCGGTGGCCGCGGCGTTAAACGACGCGGTGCAGGCCGCGGGACATCGGGCCGAACGGGTGGCGCGCGGCGCCGATGCGCTGCTGCGCCATCGTGAAGCCCAGATGATCCTGCTCGATCTGGGCCTGCCGGATATGGATGGACTGGAGGTGCTGCGCAAGTTGCGGCTGGTCACCGACTGCCCGGTGCTGATCCTCACCGCCCGCGACGACGAACGCAGCGTGGTACGCGGCTTGCGGCTGGGCGCCGATGACTACCTGGTCAAGCCGATCCGGTTGATCGAGTTGCTGGCCCGCATCGAAACGGTGGCCCGGCGCATGCCCAGCCACAGCGCATCGACCCGGGCCATCGTCACCGGTGCGCTGACCGTCGACGTCGAGGAACGCACCGCGACCCTGGCCGGCCGCGAGCTTCGCCTGACCGCCAAGGAATTCGACCTGTTGGCCCTGCTGGCTCAGCATGCCGGGGTGGTGGTCTCCCGCGAGCAGATCCTCGACAGCCTCTGGGGCGACGCGTTCCTGGCCGTCTCCCGGTCCCTGGATGTGCACCTGACCGGGCTGCGAGCCAAGCTCGATACCCCGGGCATGATCGTCAATGTCCGCGGCGTCGGCTACCGGCTGGAAGCCCCGGCCGGGTGAGGCTGCGGGTGTTGGGCGTGCTCGGCGCCCTGTTGGCGATCCTGGTGGCGGTGCTCTGCGTGGTGCTGCTGCAATCGGTGAGCCGTGCCGCAACCCAGGACCTGCAGTTCAGCCGGCTTGATTCGCTGAACCGGTTTGTCCAGCTGGCCATGGAAGCCGAAGCCGAGTCGGACCACGACCGGCTGCTGACCGAGATGCGCAGCTATTCCCGGCTGTTCGGGGAGGGAATCGTGGTGCGGGTGGGCAACGAGGTACTGGACACCGGCGAGCTGGATGCCACCGACCCCGCCGTGGCCCGCGCCCTGCGCAATGCCGGGGTGAACCTGGCCCACACCGAGCTGCCGACGGTGAATCCCTTCGGCACCGGCAGTGAACTGCTCTCCCGCCCCTTCGGCAATTCCAGCCAGGTGCTCGGTGCGGTGGTGCTGGAAGTCAACCCGCAGACCGCCCGGCAGAAGGTGTTGGCCGGCTGGCTGGCCGTGGTGGGCACAGCATTGGTCGCCACGGTGATCCTGGTGGGCCTGGCCTGGTGGGTCACCACCTGGGTGCTGCGCCCGATCCACCGGCTGAACGTCGCGGTGCAGGAATTCGCCAGCACCGGTACCCCCAAGCGGCTACCCGAGGACGGGCCACCGGAATTGCGCCAGCTGCAGCGCTCCTTCTCCTCCATGTCCGCGGTGGTCACCGAGAGCCTGGAGGCGCAACGGGAGCTGATCGCCGAGACCTCCCACCAGTTGCGCAACCCCATCGCCGCGCTGCGCCTGCGGGTGGACCTGCTCAAGCTGAAGCTGGGAAACAGTGCACCCGAAGCCATCGAGGCCGTGGAACACGAGTTGGGCTCCGTCGAACGCCTGTTGGCCTCGGTGCTGCGGCTGGCCAGCGCCGAGCACCGGGCCTCGGAACGGGCCGCCCACCAGGACGCCGGAACCGGTCTCGAAACGTACGCCACGATCGATCCGGTCGAGGTGTTGACCGAGGAATTCGACCGGGTCTGCTCCCGGGCCCGGGCATTGGACACCCCGCTGCGGATGAAGGTGGCCGATGGCGCTGACCTGCGCCTGTCCTGCAACGGATTCGAATTGGCACAGATGGTCGGCGAGTTGCTGGCCAATGCGTTGAAATACGCGCACGGTGCACCGGTGGATCTGGCGCTGGAAAACCGTGACGGCCAGGTGCTGATCACCGTGCGCGACCGCGGCCCGGGACTCGGGCCGGAGGAACTGAAGAACGCCGGGCGCAGGTTCTGGCGCGGCAGCGAGCACCGGAGCATCGAGGGAACCGGGCTGGGACTGACCATCGTGGGTCGGCTGGCCGAAGCGAACCGGGGAACCCTGGAACTGGCCGCGGCCGCCGGCGGCGGACTGCTGGCCACCTTGCGTTTCCCCGCCGCCGATTCCTCACCGGAGCCAAAGGGGCAGGCATGAGAATCCCGGATCATGGTTTCTCCCGACGCCGGGTACTGGAACTGTCCGCGCTGGGGCTGCTGGCGGGGGCCTTCCCGATGGGTCTGTCCGGCTGCACAACCACCACCCACGCCGATGCCCTGGTGGTCGCCGGCGGGGAGGCCGGCGGGCTCTACCACGAGTTCGCCACCCTGCTGGCCGAGGCGCTGCAGCGGTATTCGGTGGCCACCTCGGCCACCGCGCTGATGACCCAGGCCAGCGCTGACAACATTGCACTGTTGCTTGATGGGACGGCGCAGTTGGGCCTGGCCCTGGCCGACAGTGTCGCCGCTTCACCGGCCGTGGCCGAGGGGAAAATCTTCACCCTGGGCCGGGTCTACCAGAACTACTTCCACCTGCTGGTTCGGCGGGAAGAGGCGATCGGCACGGTCCAGGACCTGGCCGGCCAGCGGTTGGGGACCGGCGCCCCGGGTTCCGGAACCTGGCTGACCGGCCAACGCATCCTGCAGGCCGCGGGTCTCAAGGACACCGGCCAGGAAGCCTCCGAGCAGCGGCTGGGGTTGAACGACGGCCTGGAGGCGTTGGCCGATGACCGCATCGACGCGATGATGATCTCCGGGGGCATTGCCATTAACTCCATTGAGCAGCTGAACCGCAGCACCCCGCTGCGTCTGCTGGATCTGGCCTCCCTGATTCCGGACCTGCGGGCGGACCATCCGGGCCTCTACGACCGGGTCGTCATCCCGCAGGACACCTATTCCGGGATGGAAACCGTGCACACGATCGGGGTGTCGAACCTGTTGCTCGGACGCGCCGATCTGCCCGACAACCTGGTGGAGGCGACCGTCCGGTTGCTGATCGAACATGCCGGGGAGCTGGTGCCCTCCTCCAGCGCCGGAATCCAGTTCCTCAGCCCGGATAACCTCATTGCCACCTCCGGCCAGCCCCTGCATCCGGCCGCCGCCGAAACCTACCGCCGGATCCACGGATAGCCACCGGCCGGTGGCCTGGCCGGTGCCCGGCCGCCGGCGCCGGACTATGATCTTTCTCAACGTCGGCGAACCGGTCACCGGGAAACGGCGGGGATCGGGCCAGACGGCGGTGTCCGCGGTGACGTCCATCGGGCCCAGACTTGGGTATGGTGGAGGTTGACGAAAAGCCTCGGGAGCCCGTCCTCGCCACGTCGTTCGACCCCACAGTCCTGATTGATCTGGCAGGCTGTCCCGTGCGCCCGATTTCCCCGTGCAGGCCACCGCCTGCGGCCCGGTTCCGGGTTCATATCGGGTATCAGCCGAGCAGTGAAAGTTAGGGAGAGAAGCCTGTGAACGTTTCCACCACCCCCATCAAGGCCATTAACTGGAACCGGATCGAAGATGAGAAGGACGTGGAAATCTGGAACCGCGTCACCGCCAACTTCTGGCTTCCGGAGAAGATCCCGCTGTCCAATGACATCCAGTCCTGGGGCACGCTCACCGAGGTCGAGAAGCTCATGACCATGCGCGTGTTCACCGGCCTGACCTACCTGGACACCCTGCAGGGAACCATCGGCGCGGTGTCGCTGATCCCGGACTCGCTGACCCAGCACGAGGAAGCGGTGTACACCAACTTCGCGTTCATGGAATCGGTGCATGCCAAGAGCTACTCCTCGATCTTCTCCACACTGGCCTCCACCCGTGAAATCGACGAGGCCTTCCGCTGGAGCGAGGAGAACCGCGAGCTGCAGAACAAGGGCAACATCATCCGCTCGTACTACGACGGGCAGAACCCCTACAAGAAGAAGATCGCCTCGACCCTGCTGGAGTCCTTCCTCTTCTACTCGGGGTTCTACACCCCGCTGCGCTGGTCGACCATGTCGAAGCTGACCAATACCGCCGACCTGATCCGCCTGATCATCCGTGACGAGGCCATCCACGGTTACTACATCGGGCTGAAGCACCAGCGTTCGATGGACCACAACCAGCTGTCCACCGCCGAACGCGAGGAGCTGAAGAACTTCACCTTCGAGCTGTTGTTCGAACTGTACGAGAACGAAGTGAAGTACACCCACGACCTGTATGACGAGATCGGCTGGGCCGAGGACGTCATCAAGTTCCTGCACTACAACGCCAACAAGGCGCTGATGAACCTGGGCTACGAGGCGATGTTCCCGGCAGAGGTCACCAACGTCTCCCCGGCCATCCTGGCCTCGCTGAACCCCGGTTCGGACGAGAACCACGACTTCTTCTCCGGTTCCGGTTCCTCCTATGTCATCGGCAAGGCCGAGGCAACGGCCGACGAGGACTGGGGCTGGTAGGCGACCCCACCTCCTGCGCGGGCGGTACCCGGTCCTTTCCGGGTACCGCCCACGCGGCATCCGGCGGCAACCCGCTGGTTTGCCTGCTGCCCTGTTCCCCCACCCGTCCGGGATGCGACGATTAAGCCCCGGACCGGATGGCGCGAGGAGGGGCTATGGACTCGACCTGGCAGTTGCCGCTGGTGCTGGCCGCCATGCTCGGCAACGCCTTGCTGGCCGGCACCTTTTATGCCTTCACCTGCGCCATCCGCCCCGGCTTCAGGTCGTTGGGCGACCTGGAGTACGTGCTCGTCTTCCGGCGGATCAATGCCGCCATCCTGAATCCCGGATTCCTCCTGGTTTTCCTGCTCACCCCGTTGGGTTCGCTGGCCTGCACCCTGCTGCTCTACCGCAGCTGGCAGGAAAGCTGGTTGCTGGTGGCGGCCGCGGCCTTGTCCCTGGCCAGTTTCCTGATCACGGTCATCGTCAACGTCCCCTTGAACAAGCTGCTGGCCACCCGGTCCATTGATGCGCCCTGGCAGCAGCGCCGGGCCCGGCGGCAATTCGAGGCCCCGTGGAACCGGTGGAATGCGTTGCGGATGCTGGCCAGTTGCGGTGCCGTGCTGTTCTTCACCGCCGGCTTGTTGCACACCGTGTGAGTTCGCCCGGGCCACGGACTTGGTACCATCGGATCATCCCCCTTTACCGATCCGGTAGGATTTCCTGATGCGTATCGCCATGCTCTGCCTGCACACCTCACCGCTGGAACAGCCCGGCGCCGGGGATGCCGGGGGGATGAACGTCTACGTCAAGAACCTGGCCTTCGCCCTGGGCCGGCTGGGTCACCGGATCCACCTGGTGACCCGCACCGCGGGCCCCTCCCGCACCGAGGAGGTCATCGAGAACGTCTGGATCCACCACCTGCAGGTCGCCGCGGGCCGGACCCTGTCCAAGGAGGAGCTGCCCGGGATCATCGCCGAGGCCGTCCAGGCCGCCGGCAGGCATTTCGCACCCGTCGACTTCGACGTCATCCACGCCCACTACTGGCTTTCGGGGATGGTCGGGTTGGAGCTGGCCGGACGCTGGAAGGTCCCGTTGGTGGTGTCCATGCACACCTCCGCCGAGGCCAAGGAGTACGAATCCGGGATTGCCGAACCAATGGTGCGCAAGCACTCGGAAAAGATCCTGCTCGCCGAGGCGGACCGCATCATCGCCAACACCCCGGTCGAGGCACGGCAGCTGGTGCGCTTCTACGCGCTACACCAGGACAAGCTCGATGTGGTCCTGCCCGGGGTGGACCACCGCATCTTCCATCCGGCGCAGGATAAGCTCTGCCGCCCCGACGGGTCCGATGACCTGCATATCGTCTACGCCGGGCGCATGCAACGGCTCAAGGGAGCGCACCTGCTCATCGCCGCGGTCGGCCGGGCCATGGCCCTGGCCCCGGGCCTGGAAATCACCGCGGACCTTTACGGTTCGCTCTCCGGGGCGGCCGACTACGACCTGCCGGCCCTGGTCGACGAAGCCGGATTGCGTCGCCAGGTGGCGTTCCACGGCCCACTGGATCCTTCCCGGTTGGCCGCGGTCTTCGCCAACGCCGACCTGGTGGCGGTGCCCTCGCTGTCCGAGACCTTCGGGCTGGTGGCCGCCGAGGCCCAGGCCTGCGGCACCCCGGTCATCGCCAACCAGGTGGGCGGGTTGAACTACTCGGTGCACGACCAACGCTCGGGCTGGCTGATGCCGCAACCGGATCCGGACCTCTGGGCAGCCCAGCTGGTGCAATTGGCCCGCAATCCCCAGCTGATCTCCCGTGCGGGGCACGCCGCCCTGGAACACAGTGCCAAGTTCACCTGGGAACGCGCCGCGGTCGAGGCCCTGTCCAGCTACCGGGTCGCCCGGCAGTCCCTGCTGGCCGGCTAACCCTCGTTGTCGCCGGCCAGCGGCACGCCTAGTCCAGCAGCTCCAGTTCGAGCTCGAAGTGCGGCTTGAGCTTGCGTGGATTCCACGCGGTGACCTCGAACCCGTCTTCCTCGGCGTCGAAGGCCAGGTGCACGGTGCCCGGCAGCTGCACCGGGGTCATGAATTCGATCTCCCACTCGTAGCCCACGCCCACCGGTTCGATATCCGCCAGTGTGCGGGCCGCGAGATAGATGCCGTGGGCGATGGCCCTGGGCATGCCCAGGACCTTGGCCGAGAGCCGGCCCAGGTGGATCGGGTTGTAGTCCCCGGCCACCGCGGCCCACCCGCGCCCGGTATCCGCCCCCAGCTTCCATTGGGCGGTTTGCAGCGGCACGCTGAACTCCCTGCGCCCGGCCTTCTCCGGTGTGCTGCCGGAGAGCGTGGCCCCCTTGGCCAGGAAGGTGCTGCGCAGCACCATGCGTTCCTCCCCCTGCGTCGATATCCGCACCACCAGGTCGCAGCTGACCCCCTTGGCGTGAGAGCCCAAGTTCTCGGCGTTGACCTGCACGTCGAAGGCCTCGGCCTCGCCCAGCGGGCGCTGTACCGTGACCTTGTTGGTCAGGTGGATCATTCCCAGCAGGGGCAGCGGGAAGTCCTCACGTACCATCAGCGACATGGCCAGCGGGAAGGCCAGGGTATGCACATACAGGCTGGGCAGTTCCCCGGTCATCCGCGCCCCCACGGCACGACGGTATTCGGCCAGCTTCTGCGCATCGGCCGTAGCCCCCTGGTAGACCAGGGTCCGATCGGGCAGCACCGGGTTCTTGCCCTTGCGGGCCAGGGTCTTCACGGATTTGGCGTAGACCTGGCCCATGGTGGGCAGCTCGTTGACGATTTCGACAGGCATCAGGCACCCACCAGTGACTGGCCGCAGACCCGCAGCGTCTGCCCGTTGATCCCCTGGGAGGCATCCCAGGCCAGGAAGCCGATAGCCTCGGCCACATCCAGCGGCAGCCCGCCCTGCATCAGCGAGGGCAGCACCATCCGCGCCACCGTGCGGGTACCCAGCGGGATCTTGGCGGTCATCTCGGTTTCGATGAACCCCGGGGCCACGGCGTTGATCGTACCGCCGTTGGCGGCGAAGTCCTCGGCGCTGGCACGCACCATGCCGATGACCCCGCCCTTGGAGGCCGCGTAGTTGCTCTGCCCGCGGTTGCCGGCGATCCCGGAGGTGGAGGCCAGTGATACCACGCGCAATCCGGGCAGGTCGGCGGCCAGCAGCTGCTCGTTCATCCGCAGCTGCGAGGCGATGTTCACCGCGATGACCGAGTCCCAGCGGCCGGCATCCATATTGGCCAGCAGCTTGTCCCGGGTGATCCCGGCATTGTGGATGACCAGATCCAATTGCCCGTGCCGGGCCCGGGCGTGTTCGATGATCCGGGTGCCAGCGTCGGCGGCGGTGACATCCAGTTGCAGGGCGGTACCCGAGACCCGGTTGGCCACCTTGCTCAGGGCGTCGGAGGCGCCGGGCATGTCCACCACGATCACCGTGGCCCCGTCGCGGTACAGGGTCGCGGCAATGGCCGCGCCGATGCCGCGGGCGGCGCCGGTGACCGCAACCACCTTACCGGCCAGCGGGGCATCGAAGCTTTCCGGAAGTTCTCCGGCGTTGCCCGAGACCTGGAGGAACTGCCCGTCCACGTAGGCGCTGCGTCCGGAGAGGAAGAAGTGGGTGGCCGCCAGCACGCTGGGGCTGTCCGCCTCGGCATCCCCGGTCAGCAGGATGCCGTTGGCGGTGGCCCCGGCACGCAGTTCGCGCCCCAGCGAACGGATCGCCCCGTCGATGCCCTGGCGGACCGCGGCAACCGCCGGTTCATCGGTGGCCAACGCCGGACGGGAGATCGAGACCACCCGGGCGCCGGGCACCAGCTGGCGGACCGCCTGACCCGCGGCAAGCATGAGCGGAGAGAGTTGTTCGGGGTGGGTCAGCTCATCGAGCAACAGGATCAGCCCGCCGAGCTTCGCTCCCCCGGCATCGTTACGCCGCACATCCAGGCCCCAGGACACCAACGTGTCGCTCAGTGCCTGGGCCCGGGCCGAGGAGCCCAGGACCAGCAGCGGGCCGGGGAGCAGCGGGGTCTGTGTGGACCAGCGGCGCAACCGGGCCGGGCGCGGCAGGCCCAACTTCTTGGCCAGGGTGGCGGTGAACCCGGAGTTCACCATGTCAAGGTACTTGTCCGCCATTAGTTCCGAGCCTCCAGAATCGCCACGACACCCTGTCCGCCTGCGGCGCAGACGGAGATCAGTCCCCGGCCCGAGCCCTTCTCATGCAGCATCTTGGCCAGCGTGGCCACGATACGTCCGCCGGTGGCGGCGAACGGGTGGCCGGCGGCCAGCGAGGAACCGTTGACGTTCAGCTTGCCGCGGTCGATGGCTCCCAGCGGTTCATCCAGCCCCAGCTTCTCGCGGCAGAACTCCTCGTCCTCCCAGGCCTTGAGCGTGGAGAGCACGGTGCCGGCGAAGGCCTCGTGGATCTCGTAGAAGTCGAAGTCCTGCAGGGTGAGGTTATTGCGCTTGAGCATCCGGGCCACCGCGTAGGCCGGGGCCATCAGCAGGCCCTCGGCCCCGTGCACGAAGTCCACGGCTGCCGCCTCGAAGTCCACGAAGTTCGCCAGCATCGGCAGACCGTGCTCGGTGGCGTAGTCCTCGCTGCCCAGCAGCACGGTGGAGGCCCCGTCGGTGAGCGGGGTGGAGTTGCCCGCGGTCATGGTCGCTTCCTCCCCCAGGGACTTGCCGAAGGCGGGTTTGAGGCTACCCAGCTTCTCCAGGGTGGAGTCCGCGCGCAGGTTGTTATCCCGGCTCAGCCCGTTGAAGCTGGTCATCAAATCGTCGAAGAACCCGCGCTCGTAGGCGGCGGCGAGATTCCGGTGGCTGGCCAGGGCCAGTTCGTCCTGGGCGGTGCGGGTAATCCCCCAGTGGCGGGTGGTCTTGGCCTGGTGCTCGCCCATCGACAGGCCGGTGCGTGGTTCGCCGGTGCCCGGCGCGCTGGGGGCCAGGTGGGCCGGGCGCAGCCTGGACAGCGCGGTGAGCTTGGCCTTGGTGCTGCGGGCGCGGGCCAGCTCCAGCAGCACCTGGCGCAGCCCCTCGGACACCGCGATCGGGGCGTCGCTGGTGGTGTCCACACCGCCGCCGATTCCCGAATCCAGCTGCCCGAGCTTGATCTTGTTGGCCAGCGAGCCGATGGCCTCCATCCCGGTGGCGCAGGCCATCTGCACGTCATAGGCCACGGTCGCCGGGTCCAGCGAACTGCCCAGCACCGACTCGCGGATCAGGTTGAAGTCCTTCGAATGCTTGAGCACCGCGCCGCCGGCCACGGCGCCGATGCGCTGGCCCTGCAATCCGAAGCGGGCCACCAGCCCCTCCAGCGCGGCGGTGAACATGTCCTGGTTCGAGGCGTTGGCGTACTTGGTGTTGGAGCGGGCAAAGGGAATGCGGTTGCCGCCGATGACGACGGCCGGGCGAACGGAAGGTGTTGCCATGAATGGGCTCCTGGGTGGTTCGGCTGTGACAATTATTACTATAACCAAGAGTACATGATACTGTGAGTAACGTGAACAAGATCTCAGCAGGAATCGACGGCGCCGGTGACGGCCGTGCCGCACGGTGGCAGCGCCACCGCAGCGAACGTCGGCTGGAATTGCTGTCCATGGCCCGCAAGGCCATCCACCATCTGGGGCCGCAGGCCTCCATGGATGACATCGCGGCCCACGGCAACACCAGCAAGCCGGTGTACTACCGGTATTTCGGTGACAAGGAAGGGCTGCGCCAGGCGCTGGGCGACGTGGTGATCCACGAATTCCGGGGCCAGGTGCTGGCCGCGGGCCTGGCCCAGCAGGCCGAGGCCGGGGCCCTGCACGCGATGGTCACCGCCTACCTGGAACTGGCCCAGAGCAGTCCGAACATCTACTTCTTCGTCACCGCGCAACCCGTCGACGCACTAACCACACCGCATGCCGCGGGCGGCGGCCCGACCCGGGTGCTCGACGCCTTCTTCGATGAGATCACGCAGATCATGGCCGAACGGGTGGCCGCCTACTTCGGCGCCCATCCGGACTCCAGCAACCCGGCCGTCGCCCTGTGGCCGCGCGCCGCGCTGGGCATGGTCCGCTCCGCGGGCGAGCTCTGGCTGCGCCAACCGCACGATGAGAACCGCCCGACCCTGGAAGAACTGGCCGATGCCCTGTGCAGCTGGCTCACCCACGGAATCGCCTCCACCAAACCCGGCGCCTAGCCACACCAGAAAGGTCCACCATGAACCACCACCGCATTGATGTCGCAGCACTGACCGAGCAGCTGCTCGGTCCCTGGGCGGACATCCGCAAGGCCTCGCGGGCCCGCGCCGCCCGCCCCGAGCTGCAGCGCGATCCCGCGCTGGGCATGGACCAGCACCGCGAGCGGGTGCTCGAGCAGCTGAAGATCCTGACCAAGGAGGGGGCCGTCCAGCTGGCCTTCCCGGCCGCCTTCGGCGGGGCGGACAACCACGGCGGCTCCATCGCCGCCTTCGAGGAACTGGTCGCGGCGGATCCCTCGTTGCAGATCAAGGCCGGGGTGCAGTGGGGGCTGTTCGGCGGTGCGGTATTGCACCTGGGCACCGGGGAGCACCACCGGAAGTGGCTGCCGGGCATCCTGGACTTCTCCGTTCCCGGGGCCTTCGCGATGACCGAGATCGGCCACGGGTCGGATGTGGCCTCGGTGGCCACCACCGCCACCTACGATCCGGACACCGAGGAATTCATCATCCACACCCCCTTCAAGGCCGCGTGGAAGGAATTCCTGGGTAATGCCGCCCTGCACGGCACCGCCGCCACCGTCTTCGCCCAGCTGATCACCAAGGGCGTGAACCACGGGGTGCACTGCTTCTACGTGCCGATCCGCGATGAGCACGGCAACTTCCTGGAAGGCATCGGCGGTGAGGACGACGGGCTGAAGGGCGGACTGAACGGTATCGACAACGGCCGGCTGCACTTCAGCGAAGTGCGCATCCCGCGGGTGAACCTGCTCAACCGCTACGGCGATGTGGCCGCCGACGGCACCTACTCCTCCCCGATCGCCTCCCCGGGCCGGCGCTTCTTCACGATGCTCGGCACCCTGGTGCAGGGCCGGGTGTCGCTGGACGGCGCGTCCACCAGCGCCTCGAAGATCGCCCTGCAGATCGCGATCACCTATGCCAACCAGCGCCGCCAGTTCACCAGCACCTCGGATACCGAGGAAACCACCATCCTGGACTACCAGCGCCACCAGCGCCGGCTGCTGCCGAAGCTGGCCCGCACCTACGCGGCCTCCTTCGCCCATGACGAGCTGCTGACCAAGTTCGACGCGGTCTTCTCCGGCCGCGAGGACAGCGACGAGGACCGCCAGGACCTGGAGACCCTGGCCGCGGCCCTAAAGTCGCTGAGCACCTGGGATGCCCTGGATACCCTGCAAGAGGCCCGCGAGGCCTGCGGCGGCTCCGGGTACATGGCCAAGAACCGCTTCAACCAGCTGCATAGCGACCTGGATATCTACGTCACCTTCGAGGGGGACAACAACGTCCTGCTGCAATTGGTGGGCAAGCGGCTGCTGACCGACTACGCCGCCGAGTTCCGCAAGCTCGATACCGGGGCGGTCGCCCGCTACGTGGCCAAGCAGGTCGGCTCCACCGCCCTGCACCGCACCGGGTTGCGCACCGTCGCGCAGACCTTCGCCGATGCCAGCGACGAGCGCAAGAGCGCCAACTTCTTCAAGGACCCGGCCAACCAGAAGGAACTGCTGGCCGAACGGGTGGACGCGATGGTCGCCGAGGTGGCGTCCAACCTGCGCAGTGCCGGCAAGGACAAGGCCAAGACCGCCGCGAAGTTCAACGAGAACCAGGACCTGCTGATCCAGGCGGCCCGCGCCCACGGTGAACTGCTGCGCTGGGAGGCCTTCACCCGGGCGTTGGAGCAGGTCACCGACCAGAACACCCGCGAGGTGCTCACCTGGGTGCGCGATGTCTTCGCGCTGTGCGTGATCGAGGACGATTTGGGCTGGTACCTGGCCAATGGCCGGCTGTCGATGCAGCGGGCCCGGACCCTGCCGGAGTACATCAACCGGCTGCTCGCCCGCCTGCGCCCGCACGCCCAGGATCTGGTGGATGCCTTCGGCTACACCCAGGAGCACCTGCGCGCCGAGATCTCCAGCGGCATCGAGGGCGAACGCCAGGACGAGGCCATGGAGTACTTCCGCAGGTTGCGTGCCAGCGACAACGCACCGGTCAGCGAGAAGTCGGTGGGCAAGGCCAAGGTCTAGCCGCCGCCCGGGTTCCGCTCCCGTGAGCCACCGGTGCCCGCATCCCCCGACAGGGTGCGGGCACCGCTGCGTTGGCAAGCGCGTCGCCGTGTCACGGACGTGGCACCTCTTCTACTGCCGATGGCCGGCGGTCGGCGCCGGATCCGTGGGCTGCAGACGCTCGGCCACTGCAACGATCAGCCCCTCCGGGCCGCGGATGTATGCCATTAGCCACTGCCCCTCGTAGCGCCCGATCCCGCCGACCAGCCCGTAGCCCCGGGTTTCCAGGTCCCCGACCAGCCCATGCAGGTCCTCCACCTCGAAGGCGATGCTGCGCAGTCCGGGCTCGTTGGCCATTGCCGCAGGCTGCCCCGAACCGGGTGCCGGCCGTTCGAAGCCGGATAGCTCGATGCCGACCTCGGACCCCGGGGCCTTGAGCATCACGATATTGGTGCGCGCATCCGGGATGCCGCACACCGTATCGAGGAACTCGCCTTCCATCCCCTCCATGGTCCCCTCCACCCGCAGGCCCAGGGCCACAAAGAACTCGGTGGCCTCATCCAGATCACTCACGGTGATCCCCACATGGTCAAGATGCTTGATTCCCGGCATGATGTTCCTCCTGTGAACGGCTGGCGGAGCGGTGGTGCACTGCACCGATGCTACTCCCTGCGTCCCGCCGCCGCAGGTAGTCTGGGTCACCTCGGAAGATGGCCCGCGGGAGGTTGAGCATGGCCATCGGGACCTTTCCGGCCACCGCCGACCGCTGGAAGGACGTCGACACCAGCCTCGGTGAGACTGGCGATCCCTCCCGGTGCACGTGCCGGCACGTCATCGACCCGGGCTGGACTCACGACGCCCGGCGCAACGAAGCCGACCTGCGCCACCAGGTACGCCCCGCCTTCCGGGGCCGGGGCATCGCCACACGGCAATTGCACGCTGCCGTCGGGTACGGCCCACTGATACGGCGATCACCGGGTAAAGCAACGCCGGGTTGTTCACCGGGGCGCTCTCCACCTTCGACTCCGCGGGTTTCAGGCAGCTGAACCGGAACCGGCGCCTGGTACCGGTCGAACTCGAGCTGGGCGCCGGCACCTGTTCCTGGGCATCCGCGGGATCACGTCTTTTTGGGCAACGCCGGATCCCGCGGGCCTAGAACATCCCCAGGTAGGCAGGGAGGTCGGATACCGCGGCCTTGCGCCCCGCAAGCAGGTTCCGGGTCTGAACGGAGATATACCTAACGAGCTTTTCGGTCACCTGCTGGTGATCCGTCACCTCCACGGCGTGGAGCAGTCCCTGCAGGGTTTCGCTCACGATCTCCCGCGCCACCCCGGGGCCAATCCCCCAGGTTTCGGCCTCGCTGACCAGGTCGTCCAGGGTGATCGATGGTTGGTGGGCCTTGCCGTTGACCCTCAGCGCCATGTTCTGCTGGCCGTCCGGGGCCAGCGCCAGGGCCGTGACGTCGTAGAGCGGCGCCAGATCGATCCCGCCGTCGGGCAGATGCAGGAGCGAGAAGTTCTTCGCATGGGCGTCTGTATTGCCGATCGCCACATTGAAGGTCATGTAGGCCAGCAGCCGGTGCCGCGGCCCCCTGGACTTGGCCAGCTTCCTGACCCGGGGAAGCAGGTTCGCAACATTGGCATGGCTTGCCCTCCGGTCAACGGCTTCGAACTTCGCGTCGGTATCCCAGGGCAGGCCCAGCGCCTGGGCGGCATCCTCCTGGTGCAGCCTGGTGATCCGCCGGCCCTGGGCAATGCGGTCATAGCGTTCGACGACCAATGCCGTGCGTTGGCCGAAACCCTGCACGGTGGCCTCGAACGAGGTCAGGCCGAGGGACCGGCCCAGGGCCAGGCAATAGGCCTCCCACTGGGCGCCCCATTCTTGGCCCGGTGCCACCGGTTTCAGGATATGGGTGGACGAGGCACCCTTCGAGGTCAGGTACCAGCCCTCGTTCCAGGTAAGCACGGCTTTGGGCTGGATGCCAGGCAGCGATCCACCTCCGCCGACCATCCCCATGGCGTAGTCGGCGGTCCGGTTGAGCATTGCTTCGATCTCGTCCGCACCGGCGGGGACCAGCTCATGGTCCTCTGGGTAGGCGTAGGGACCGATGACGACCGCTCCGGGAACATCCGTTCCCGCGTAGTTGAGCATTGCGTAGAGATCCGTGCCGGGAACCCCCGCCTGCCGGGCCAGGTTCTGCCGCCCCCGTCCTTCCGGGAGGATGCCCCCGAAGAACGAGGTCGCGGCGTGGACATCATTGGCCACGACGCCCAGTGGAAGATTCAGGGACAGCGCCGTTGATCCGAGCCCATGGCGCGAGAGCGCCCGGGCGGAGGCCCTGAATCCCACACGGTTCGGTCCCTCATCTATGAGCAGACCGACGTGTTCGTCGTAGAGGAATACCGGCACCTCACCCATTGTCCACCGTCCGGAACATGAGTTGGATGCCCAATTGGTCCAGCAGTTCGAAGAGGTTCGCGCTCAGTGTCTTGGCCTTCCCGGTCTCCACATCGGAGATGTAGCGCTGGCTGTAGCCCAAGGCGGTGGCCAGCTCAGTCTGCGTGATCCCCAGCTCCAGGCGCGCCGCATGCACGGCGCGACCCAAATCGCTCGGTGTATCAATAGTCCCGAACATGGGCCTCCTTATGACGAATTCCGGATATGCTCAATATTATTACATTTTTTGGATATGAATCTGACTATTGCGAAATCTGTATATTCCGGCCGGATGGACCCAGTCCCGCAATGCGGCGGCGAACCGGCCGTCAATTGCGGCCGGGTGGGTGGGTTGGACACCCCGTCACCACGGAAACCATTCTGGGTCACCCCGGTTCCCTGGCCGCGCTCAGCGTCGCACGGCACCCAGTCCCCGATGGGCGTTGACCAGGGCACAGACCCTCGCGGCGCACTGGTGCCCCTGGAACGTGAAGACCCGCTCCAGGTACTGGTCGACCTTCAGCACTACCGCGGTCCCGGATCCGGCGATGAACCCGCCGTCGGTGATATTCGAACGGTAGCCGATCCCGCCGTAGTCCAACGCACGGATTTCGCGCACGTGAGCCGAGGCGATCCGGTCATACCCGATGCGCTTGCAGCGGATCATTCCGCCAAGGCGCACTTGCACTCCGTCGGGACCTATGAGCAACGTACCGGTCAGCAGGATCCAGCCACCCGCCGCGCCAAGGACGGCACAGATCGCCAGCCACGGCAGGCTCCACCACCAACCTGCTACGCCGGCGGCCAGGCAGGTGAGCAGGCAAGCGTTTCGCGCGCCGATGGCACTCAACCCGATTTCCAGGACAGTGCTTTGTTGCGCCAGTGCGCGCTGGGTGGTGGCCAGCAGCGAACGCAGGTCGTTGGCCATCCGGTCGGCTACCCGGGCCTGGCTCGATTCCGGGACCGGCGCCGGTTCCGGCCGGTAGAGCATCGCGACACCAGCCCCCAGGAGTGCGGCTGCCAGGATGCTGGCGGCCATCGGCCAACCCTCCAGTGTTGCCATCGAGGAATCCTGGAGGTCACGCTGCCCAACAATGATGGCCATGACAAGACCCAGGATGAAGGCGCCCAGCATCATCCCCGCGGCCATGCCGCAGCGGGCCAGCAGCGTTGATTGCCCGCGCATGGACAGGCCGGCAAGCATGAGCGCCGCGGCGGAGAACAGCCTGATCGGCAGCGTGGTCAGCACGAAGACCGGTAGTGACTCGATCCCATTGACCTCACCCCGGGCATTCCAGTGCACCGCGAGTTCGGCAGGCAGGCGAGCGGAATCCAGAAAGGCCCACAGCGCAATGGCCACGCAGGCCAGCACGAGCAGGGCCATATTCCCGCACAGCCACAGCCGCTGGTAACGCTCAGCGCTTCGATCCATCAGCAAGGCCCATTTCATCCAGGAAGCTTTCCGACTCCTACCGATCATACCTTCTGACACGATATTGACCTTCGAATGTAATAAATAACTACACTTCATGCATGACTTACAAGTGTTTGACGTCAGGGCACGCGGAATCGCTGGCACGTCGCATGGCAGAACGAAGCGGGCCAGAGGAATTCCGGCTTGGGGATTATAAAGTAAACGTTTCACAGCTAAGCTGGGGTGGTGGACACTCTTGAACGCTATGCACCGAACGAAAACCTGACCCGCGATGAGGCCGCCTGGCGCGCAGCCAATATCGTCTGGCATTCAGCCGATGTCTTCCTGGACCTGGGCAATGCCACCGATGCCGGACAGGAGGGCTACCTGTCATCGACGACCCTGCGCTTCTCCTCCGGCAGCACCCAGACCTTCATCGACTTCATCCATGGCGGTGTGGATGAAATCCAGGTCAATGGGCGGATGGTCGCCGTCGACGGTGCGGTGCTCGATAGCCGGATCTACCTGTCGGATCTGCAGACCACGGCGGTGAACACCGTGGTCATTGCCGGACGTGCCCTGTATTCGCGCAGCGGCGAGGGCCTGCACCGTTTCCTGGATCCGCAGGACCAGCAGACCTATTTGTACACCCAGTTCGAACCGGCCGACGCACGGCGGGTGTTCGCCTGCTTTGAACAGCCAGACCTGAAGACTTCCTATCGCTTCACCGTCCGCGGCCCGGAATCCTGGCATCTAGCCAGCAATCAACCGGCCGAATCGCAGCACATCCACGAGGATGGCACCAAGACGGTCACCTTCGCACCCACTCCCCCGATATCCAGCTACATCACCTCGGTGCTCGCCGGCCCGTACCATGTGGTCCGCGACGAGCACAGCCTCACCTTGAAGGACGGGTCGGAACTGCGCATCGAGCTGGCGGCCAGCTGCCGGGCTGCCTTGGCCAAGGACTTCGACGCAGAGCAAATCCTGAAGGTCACCAAGCAGGGCCTGAGCTATTTCCACGAGCTGTTCGACTACCCCTACCCCTGGGGCAAGTACGACTCGGCCTTCGTCCCGGAGTACAACCTCGGCGCCATGGAAAACCCCGGGCTGGTGACCTTTACCGAGCGCTATGTCTTCACCTCCCACGCCACCGAGGCCCAGCACGAGCAACGTGCCAACACCATCATGCACGAAATGGCGCACATGTGGTTCGGCGATCTGGTCACCATGAAGTGGTGGGATGACCTGTGGCTCAAGGAGTCCTTCGCCGACTACATCGGCACCTTGGCCAATGACGTGGCCACCGACTTCACGACCGCCTGGACCACCTTCGCGGCACGCCGTAAGGCCTGGGCCTACGTGGCAGATCAGATGCCGACCACCCATCCCATCGTCGCCGATATCACGGACCTGCAGGCCGCGGACCAGAATTTCGACGGGATCACCTATGCGAAGGGCGCCAGCGTACTCAAGCAGCTGGCCGCCTTCGTCGGCGCGCAGGCCTTCCGAGATGCGGCCCGCTCCTATTTCCAGAAGCACGAGTACGGCAATACCTCGCTCGGCGATTTCCTCGCCGCCCTGGAGGAGGCCAGCGGCCGGGATATGGGTGCCTGGGCCGACGCCTGGTTGCGCACCAGCGGGGTGCCGCGGCTGGGCATCGAGCTAGCCGCGGACCAGCAGGGGCTGGTCACCTCGGCCGCCCTGGTCCAACGCGGCACCGATCCGCTCACCGGCGAGGGCATTCTCCGCCCGCACGTGCTGACCGTGGCCGGCTACGACCTGCGCGAAGGCCGCCTGGTCCGTACCCGTGGTGAACGCGTTGAACTCATCGGTGAACGGGTGGCCCTGGATTTCCTGGTCGGCACCCCGGCCCCGGACCTGCTGCTGCCCAACGACGGGGATGAGACCTATGCGGTCATCGAATTCGATGAGCGTTCCCTGCGGACGCTGCTGCAACACCTGGGATCCCTCACCGATTCCCTGCCGCGGGCCACCTGCTGGGCCTCGCTCTGGGATGCCGTGCGTGGTGGCCGGCTTGCGACGCAGCACTACGTGGATGCCGTACTCTCCCACGCCTCCACGGTCCAGGACGCCGGCGTGTATGCCGTGCTGGTGGATCAGTTGCTCAACAGCGTGAACCGCTATCTGGCTCCCGAATTGCGTCCCACGGCCCGCCAGCGAGCCGCCGAGGCCCTGACCGGCTGGCTCGGCGAGCTGGAGGCCGGCAGCGACAACCAGACCACCACCGCCCGGGCTCTGGCTAGGCTGGCCCGCAGCGGTGTGGCCGTAGAGGTCGTTGACTCGTTCCTGGCCCCGCAGCCCAATCCCCATCGGGTCAATGTCGACGAGCAGCTGCTCTGGTTGAGCTGGGAGGCCGTGGCCGCCGCACGGGGACTGGATGAGACCGCCCAGGTAAGGATGCACGCGGCACTGCAAGAGAATCCAACGACGATCGCGCAGAATGCGGTGCGTACCGCGCGGGCGGCCCGGCCCGAGCATGCGGTCAAGGCGAAGGCCTTTGAGGAGGTCTTTTCCGCACGTGATGATGACGGGGAGCTGTCCAATGACGCTCTGAGCGCGATCGCCGAGGGGTTCGGCATGGGATCTCGGGAGTTGCTCGCGGGTTTCGAGGAGACCTACTGGACGCGGATCCTTCAGGTGTTCGAATCCATGAGCATGGAGTTTTCCACGAGGATCATCCGCGGGCTGTTTCCGCGCAATCAGGACCTGTCAGATACCCCGCAGCACAATCCCGCGCTGCGCGCGGTCACGGAGTGGCTGGAGGAACACGGAACTGCACCGCGGGCCCTGCGACGCATCCTGATCGAGGAGAAGGCCGAACTTGAACGCAGCCTCGAAGCACAGCAGGTGTCCCGTCGAGCCTCAGGCGTATAGCCTTCCGGCAGCCCATGGGCCCACAACCTGCTGTGCGGGATGTGGGCCCACCGGTGGGCAGGATGCCGCGCCGTCCTCAACCGTTATCCGGTACCCGTTCCCCCGAACCGAGGAGGACCTGTTGCTCCCGGGCCGGGGTGAACCATTGCGCCTTCGGCCTCGGGCCGTACTCATCCAGTGCCAACAGCCGGCATACCTGATCGGTCAGCAGCAGCTTGGGCGGTTCCGGCCCTTGGCGTACCCGCGAGAGATCCGTCGACGTACACAACCCGTTGACCACGCTGTTGGGTAACGACTCGGTCAGCATCCCGTGCGGGCTGCGCCACAGGATCGACCCGTCGGGGCAATGCACACTGGTCCATCCCAGCAGATGCCGATACAGCTGATGGCGTTTGCACAGCTGGCGGGTGTTGGTGCGGCTGGTTTTCCCGCCCTTGGCCCAATCCTCGATGTGGTCCACTTCCGAATGCTGCGATGACCGTCGGCACCCCGGAAAAGTGCAGCACCCGTCGCGCAGGGCCACGAAATCCCGCAGGGCGCGCGGTGGGCGGTAGCGTTTGCGGCCCACATCCATTGGGGCACCGTCCCACGGGTCGGTAAGTACCCGGGCAAAGGACGGTGCCCGGGCGGCGAGCTTCAGAGCCACACCCATGGGGATCGGACCGTGTCCTTGCAGGTCGGCCAGCCCCTTGCCGTGATCGACCAGCAATTCGACCGCAGGAACCGTGACCATCAGTTTGACCTGGTACCCCGGCCCCGGCTTCGCCGGCCACCCATCGATCAGGACATCGCGCATGATATCTGAACGCAGCTGTGCCATGGACCGCTCGTCATCGGCGAATTGGGCCTTGGCATGTGCATCCACGCTGTTCATCACCGTTTGAGCGTCCTCGGCCGGCAGATACCAGGCGATGCTGGCCATCCCGTTCGGTTGCGGGCGGCAGGTGATCCGCCGGTCCTGCTCGGCCCGGTCCCTGGCCTGTTGTGCGGATTCAGGTAGAAGTTTTTGCCGCACCCGCCGACTCTTGTCCATAACCTGCTCATCGGTGCCACGGCGGGCCACCGGCAGCAACTGCTCCTCCAGCTCGGCCACCTGCGCCGGTTCAAGCTCCTGGGACCGGGAGACGATCGTGGAGGCGGCATTCATCGTGATGGCGCCGTCACACAATGCCCGGAAGGTGTTCGGGCAGAGATCGCGTAGCCCCAGGGACACCATCAGCCGCCGGCCGGCCTTCTGCACCGTCTTCCGGCTCATGGTCGATAATTCGGTCACGTAGTTGGAACGCACCACGTCGTGATCGGAGGGGTCAACACCCCATCGTTCCTCCAGATACTGATCCATCTCCATGCCAGCGGGAACGTCCAGGGGTTCGCCGGGCAGGGTCTCGACCTCGCAGCGCAACGGGCCCCGCATGGCCAGTTCCAGTCCGTCGGCCATGGTCATCGCCTCGTAGGCGTCGAGCATCGAACGGTATTCGTTCAGCAGCTTGATCCGGGCCAGCGCCGGACCGGCCCAGCCGGGCACCCCCAGCTCCTGGACCTGCGCCCATTTGGCTTCCATGGCCAAGCCCAGCGTCGCCAGTTCAACCGGCCCCGCCCACAACCTGCCGTCATCCCCCGCGTATTTGCGCATCCCGTCGGGCATCAGCGGCAGACGACTGGAATCGTCGTCGCTATCGAATACCTCTTTGAGATCCATACTCCATTATCCCAAGGAACACGGGGGAACTGAAGAGTTATTCGAATAAATCTTCGAACTAATTACCAGGAGTCGCGGCCCCGGCCTACGGTACGCGGGCGGTCCATTCATCGGTGGAGAACTTGGAATCTGCCAGCGTACGGGCTGCGGCCCGGGTGTCCTCGCCCACGGCGCCCGGCGTGGCTCCATAGCGTTCGGTGAAGGTCTGCATCATGATGTTGATGACTTCCGCGCGCTCCAGCCGGGTCTGGCTCTTGAGCGGGTCCACCCGCTTGACCGCGCTGGCGATGCCCTTGTCGGAGAGCTTCTCGCGGCCGATGCGCAGCACATCGACCATTTTCTGCGCGTCGATATCGTAGCTCATGGTCACGTGGTGCAGCAGGCCGCCGCGGGCCAGCCGCTTCTGCGCGGCCCCGCCGATTTTCCCCTCGGCGGTGGCGATGTCGTTCAACGGCTTGTAGTAGGCCTGCACCCCCATGCGGGTCAGCGCATCCATGACCCAGGCATCCAGGAAGGGGTAGGAATCGGCGAAGCTCATCCCGTCCACCAGCGAGTCCGGGGCGTACAACGAGTAGGTGATGCAGTTGCCGGCTTCCATGAACATCGCCCCTCCGCCGGAGATCCGGCGCACCACCTGCACGCCGTGGCGTTCGGCGGCCTGTGCATCTACCTCGTTGGCCAGGGACTGGAAGGAGCCGATGACTACCGCGCGCTCATCCCAGTCCCAGAAGCGGATCGTGGGCTTGCGATTTCCCGCGGCGACCTCGCGCGCCAGCACCTCATCCAGGGCCACCTGCTCGGTGATCGGGATGGCCTGCGGGCCGATGATTTCCCAGTCGTGGTCGGCCCAGCCGGTGGCATGGCCCAGCGCCCGGCGCACCACACGGGCCACCGCCTCGGCGTCGAAGCCGAACATCACCGCGCCCTCGCGCAGGTTCGCGGCTACCGCATCGCGGATCGTGGAGTGGCTGGCGTCGGTGGGCAACCCGACCAGCGCCCGGTTGATGTCCTCCAGCGCCTCATCGGGCTCCAGGAAGAAGTCCCCGTTGATTGATGCCTCGGCAATCCCGCTCCCGTCGCTGAGCAGGTCCGCGATGACCAGCTTGCCGCCAACTACCTTGTATTCGCCATGGTGCCTCATGCCTTCATCATATCGGCACGCGCCCGGCCAATATCAAGGTGACTTCTGGTTTTAAAGACCAACGGCGGGTGGTGAACGGAAATCATCCGCACACCACCCGCCGACTGGAAAAACGGGGGCAGGTAAAACCTACTTCTTGCCGCCGAAGCCCTTGAAACGGGCGTTGAAGCGCTCGACGCGGCCGGCGGTGTCCATGATGCGCTGCTTACCGGTGTAGAACGGGTGCGAAGCGGCCGAGATTTCGACGTCGATGACTGGGTACTCGTTGCCGTCCTCCCAGGTGATGGTCTTGGAGCTGCCAACGGTGGAACGGGTCAGGAACTTCTCGCCCGATGCCAGATCGTTGAAGACAACGTAGTTGTACTTTGGATGGATGTCAGCCTTCATGCTTTATACCCTTTGGTTATCTGCCACTGGATTTTGCCAGCAACAACGTACTCGGAAAATTGGTGCCTGCATGGCACGCGGGCGCGCACACAGACATTCCATCCTATCGCACCCCTCGGGCTTTGGCCGAACCGGCTCAGCGTTGTGAAGAACACAGTTGCCAGAAGGCCACCGCGCTGGCCGCGGCCACGTTCAACGAGGCCACCTCGCGGGCCATCGGGATGATCACGCATTCATCAACCTGTTCCAGAGTTTCGGGGCGTACCCCGCGCCCCTCGTTGCCCAGGATCATCGCGATCTTCTCCCCCGGGGCAGGATGCAGTTCATCCAGCGCCGTGGCGTCCTCGGTCAGTTCCAGGGCAAGGATACGGTAGCCATGCCCGCGGATACGTTCCAGGTCCGCCGGCCAGGAGCCCAGCCGCACCCAGTCGATGGTCAGCGCGGTGCCCATCGAGACCCGGACGCTGCGCCGGTAGAGCGGGTCCACGCACTGCGGGGTGATCAGCACCGCGTCCACCCCGAGTCCGGCGGCCGAGCGCAGCAGCGCGCCGAGGTTGGAGTGGTCAGCGATGTCCTCCAGTACCGCGATCCGCGTGGAGCGGGACAGCACCTGATCCAGGTCCAGCGGGGCCGGGCGCTCCATGGCCGCCAACGCCCCGCGGTGCAGGTGGAACCCGGTCAACGCCTCCAGCTCGGCGTCCTCGCCGACGAAGATCGGTGCCTGCGGGTAGCGGGCGAACTCGGCTTCCAGCTGCGGCAGGTACTTGCGGGCCAGCAGGAAGCTGCGCGGCACATGGCCCATGGAAATCGCCCGTTGCACCACCATGGTGCTCTCGGCGATGTAGATCCCGTTCTCAATATCGCTGCGCATGCGCAGGCTGGCCTCGGACAGGCGCAGGTAGTCATCCAGCCGCGGGTCGGAGAGCGCGGCGATCTCATGCACCCGGTGGGCGTAGTCCGGCTCAGCCACCGTTGACCAACTTGTAGCCCATGTTGCCCAGCGCCACCAGACCCAGTGCGACGATAACCACGCGCAGCCAGAACGGGGAGAGCTTGCGACCCACCTTGGCGCCGATGAATCCGCCGATCAACGAGCCGACGGCGATCAGCAGCACCACGATCCAGTGGATCCGCTCCGGGGCGATGATCAGGTACATGGCCGCGGCGATGAGGTTCACCAGCAGCGAGAGGATCACCTTGATCGCATTGGACTGCTGCAGCGAGGCCTGCAGGAACACGCCGAACACCGCCATCAGCAGCACGCCCTGGGCGGCGGTGAAGTAGCCGCCGTAGACGCCGATGAGGAACACCAGGATGTACAGGACCAGCGGGATCTTCGCCTGGTCGGCGGCATCCGGGTCGGTACCGCCGCGGGCGGCCTGCCGGGATTTGGCCCAGGCGGACAGCCGCGGCTGGAAGATCACCAGCACCAGGGCGGCCGCCAGCAGGATCGGGGCCACCACCCCGAACACCGATTCGGGCAGGTTCAGCAGCAGCAGCGAACCGATCAGCCCGCCGATGAGCGAAAGCGGCACCAGTTTCAGCAGCGTGCGCTTGACCTGCAGGGCCTCGCGGCGGTACCCCCAGGCCCCGGAGAAGCCGCCGGCCACCAGGCCCATCGCATTGGAGACCACCGCGTTGACCGGGGTGATGCCCAGCGCCACCAGGATCGGGAAGGTGACCAGGGTGCCGGAGCCGACCACCGTATTGATGGTGCCGGCCCACAGGCCACCGAGGAAGATCAGTAGTTCCTGCCAGTATTCAACCAAGACCCAGCAGCCTTCTAACGGCGCGCGAACGCGGTGTAGCGTCCGTTGTCCACTCGTACGGCCAGGTCCATCTCGTAGGTCGCGGCCAGGTTCTGCTCGCTCAGCGTCGCGGCCAGTTCCCCGGCGGCCACCACCTTGCCGCGATTGAGCAGCAGCGCGTGGGTGAACCCCGGCGGGATCTCCTCCAGGTGGTGGGTGACCAGCACCAGGGCCGGGGCATCCTCGTCGGCGGCCAGCTGACCCATCCGGTGGACCAGGTCCTCGCGTCCGGCCACATCCAGGCCGGCCGAGGGCTCGTCCAGGATCAGCAGTTCCGGGTCGGTCATCAGCGCCCGGGCAATCAGCACCCGCTTGCGTTCGCCCTCGGAGAGCTTGCCGAAGGGCTGGTTGATGAAGGTGCTCATCCCCCATTCGTGCAGCAGCGCAAAGGCGCGGCGCTCGTCCATCTTCTCGTACTTCTCGCGCCAGCGGCCGGTGAACCCGTAGGCCGCGGTGAGCACGACGTTCAGCGCCGTCTCGTGGGCCGGGATCTGGCTGGCGATCAGGGTGGAGCTCAGTCCGATGCGCGGGCGCAGCTCGAACACGTCGACTTTGCCCAGGGTCTCATCCAGGATGCCGGCGGTGCCCCGGGTGGGGTGCATCCGGGCGGCGGCAATGTTCATCAGGGTGGACTTCCCGGCACCGTTGGGGCCCAGAACCACCCACCGCTGGCCCTCGGCCACATCCCAGCTGATGCCCGAGAGCAGTTCCTTGCGTCCGCGGACCACGCTGACATCGTTGAAAGATAGCACTTCGCTCATGGGTAAAACCCTAAACTTTTCCAACGGATTTGCCTAAATTGGGCGACGGGAGGTGCGTAGTGTGGTGCGTTCCGACCCCTGCGGCGGCGCGTCATTTTTGGACGCAGAGCGCCGACGGACCCAAGATGGTCTTATGTCTTCAACCTTTGTACTGGTCTCCCGCCCCGACCTGCCCCGGCCCACCTTCGAGGCCCTGCTGGCCCAGGCCGCCGAGTCCGGGCCGGTTCCGGCCGGCAGCGTCCTGCCGGTGGCCGAATCCTCCGGGCGCCTAGTGTGCCGCATCCAGCTGGATACCGACGAGTCCACCCTGCGTGAGCAGGTCGAGCAGTTCGCCGCCGCGCAGTTCGCCCGGGGCTACCTTGCCGCCGATGACGTCTGCCTGGCCGTGGTGCCCGCCGCGATCACCGAGGCATCGAGGCTGCTGCTGGTCATGGACGTGGACTCCACGCTGATCCGCCAGGAAGTCATCGAGCTGCTGGCCGCCCATGCCGGGCGCGAGGCCGAGGTCGCGGAAGTCACCGAGGCGGCGATGCGCGGGGAACTGGATTTCGCCCAATCGCTGGTGCAGCGGGTCGCCACCCTTGAAGGTCTGGAGGACCGGGTGCTGGGCGAGGTGCTCGAGCGCATCGAGTTCTCCCCCGGGGCACGCGAGCTGGTGGCCCGCTTCCACGCCGCCGGGCACCTGGTGGCGGTGGTTTCCGGCGGGTTCCAGCAGATCCTGGATCCGCTGGCCGCCGAGCTGGGGCTGGACCATGCGCTGGCCAACACCCTGGGAATCGTCGACGGGGTGCTGGACGGCACCGTGCACGGGAAGATCGTGGACCGCAGCACCAAGCAGGAGATGCTGCACTCCTGGGCCGCAGCGCACGGGATCCCGGTTTCGGCCACCATCGCCGCCGGCGACGGGGCCAACGACCTGGACATGCTCAACACCGCCGGGCTCGGCGTCGCCTACAACGCCAAACCCGCCCTGCGTGAGCAGGCGGCGGTGAAACTGGACTTCCCCGCGCTGGATGTGATCGCGGACCTGGTACTGGAACGCTGAGGTCCCCCGCCCGGCCTGCCCCGCGGGGCGGCCCCGGTCAATTCCAACAACTGCATAACGATTCGCACCGAACCGGCCAAATGTGCCGGATGGAGTTGTTCAAACAGATAGTATTTTTAAGGCGCACTGCACGCCGTCGGTGAGGGATTTCCCGCCGCGGTACCGTGCCGCCCTACCCCATGATCCCCGCGAAAGAGCCAATACCCGTGCAGACCCCCGAACCGGATTCAAGCGAACAGCCCACCCCGGCCGCCACGAAGAGCAGGCGCAGTGCCAAGCCGTGGATCATCTCCGGCGGCGCGCTGGTGGCCGCCGCTGGCCTGTACTTCGGTGGCGCGGCCTGGATCAGCTCGCAGATCCCGGCGAACACCACCGTCTCCGGGGTGCAGATCGGTTCGATGAACCAGTCCGAAGCCCGGGCCACCCTGGATGCCGAATTGCTGCCGCGGGCCGCCGAGGCCATCCGGCTCCAGGTCCACGGCACCGGCTACGAGCTGGACCCGGAAAAGGCCGGACTGCATATCGACACCGCCGCCACGGTGGCGGACCTGACCCGCTACGAGATCAACCCGGTCAGCCTCTACCAGCGGCTGACCGACTCCTACGACGCCTCCCCGGTGGTCATCGCCGACGATCAGAAGCTGACCGCCGCCGTGCAGTCGGTGGCCGGGGAAGCGGACACCGAAGTGGCCGAGGGCGGCATCGATTTCGCCGATGGCAAGGCCAGCCTGGTCGAGCCGCTGGACGGGGTCACCGTACGGGTCGAGGATGCCGCCGAGAAGATCGCCGATTCATGGCGTGCCGACGGCGCGGTGATCGAGCTGCCCGCCGAGGTGGTGGCCCCGCAGGTTTCCGCCGCGGATCTGCAGGCCTTCCTGGATGCCGAGGTTACCCCGCTGCTGGCCTCCCCGGTCACCCTGGATTCCGAGGGCAAGAGCGTAGAGCTTTCCGCGGCCTCGATTGCCGCAGCGGCAAGCTACTCGGTTTCCGAGGATGGACACCCCCGGCTTTCGCTGGATGACCAGAAGTTGTACGACGCGGCCACCAAGAACTCGGAGCTGGGCAGTACCGCCAAGGACGCGCGGATCGTGTTGGCCGACGGCAAACCGAAGATCATCGAATCCACCACCGGTGTGGCACTGGAAACCTCCGGCCTGGGTGCCAAGGTGCTCGCCGCGGCCAAGACCGAGAACCGCACCGCCGAGGTGGTGCTGGAAACCAAGGAGCCGGACTTCAGCACCGAAGATGCCACCAAACTGGGTGTGAAGGAGGAGATCGTGCACTTCTCCACCCCGTACCCGGCCTCGGACACGGTGCGCACCAAGAACCTGAAGGCCGGTGCCGCGAAGCTGAACGGGATCCTGGTGCAGCCCGGGGAGACCTTCTCGCTGCTGGGCGTGCTGGCCCCGATCACCACCGCCAACGGCTATTACAGCTCCGGCGTGGTGAACAGCGGTTTCGCCACCGAAGCGGTGGGTGGCGGGCTCTCGCAGATCTCCACCCAGATGTATAACGTCGGTTTCCTGGCCGGTTACGACGACATCGAGCACAAACCGCACTCGCGCTGGTTCGAACGCTACCCGGCCGGCCGCGAGGCCACCCTCTGGGAGGGCCAGGTGGATATGAAGTGGAAGAACAACACCCCGTACGGTGTGATGATCCAGGCCTGGGTCTCCTCCGACGCGGTGCACACCCGCCTGTGGAGCACCAAGTACTGGAAGGTTTCCGAATCCTCCAGCGGCAAGCACAGCTACACCAACCCGCAGACCGTGTACAACGAGGCCGCCAACTGCACCCCGGAATCCGGGGGACGCCAGGGCTTCACGATCTCCATCACGCGCAACCGCACCGCGCTGGACGGTTCGACAACCCTTCCGGCGGACACCAACACCTGGACCTATTCACCGTGGAACAAGGTGGTTTGCGGCAAGAAGCCGTAGCACCGGAGCACGGCTATTAAGCCAGCGGACCCCCGTACCGGTGTACGGGGGTCCGCTGGGTTCCAGTGCCCGCCGGGGCGGGGCGTCTGCTAGTTGCCCGAGGCCTTGAGGAAGTCCCCGGCCCCGCCGACCAGTTCGGTATGCCCGGTTTCCACCTCGGCGAAGACCATCTTGGCGACCTCGGCACCGAATTCCTCCACCGAGTAGAGCTTGCCCGCGGCCTCGCGGCGGGCGTCGATCGCCCCGGGTTCCATGCGGTTGAGCAGGGTGGCGGTGATGGTGCCCTCGATCATGTCCCCGGAAACCACCACGAAGGTGATGTTCTTCTCGGCCAGTTTCGGGATCAGCGCGCGCAGGGCGTCCTCACCGGCACGCTTGGACTTGGCCACCGCGTCGTAGGCTTCCATGGTGGAGACCTCGTTGATGAAGTGCGCCTGGTGGCTGGTCACGAAGACCACCCGGCCGCCCTCGCTGAGCGCCGGCAGCGCGGCCTCGAGCATCGCCACCTGCGCGTCGCGGTTCAGCCGCAACGCGTAGTTCTCGCCCATATTGGTTTCCATGCCGCCCGAGGCGTTGAGCACCAGCACGTCCAGCGAGCCGAAGTTCTCCACGGCGGCGGCAACCAGCGCCGCCGGGCCCTCGGCGGTGGTCAGGTCGGCTCCCACTGCCACGGCAGATCCGCCCTTGTCCTGGATCCCGGCGACGATCTTGTTCGCCCGCGGGGCCTTGGAACGGTAGTTGATGACCACGCCGATACCCTGCTCGGCCAGGATCTGCGCGGTCACCGAGCCGATGCCGCGTGAGGAACCGGTGATGATTGCGCCTTTGTATTCGCTCAAAGTCTTCTTCTCCTAGGTTGTTCGTGTGTGCTGTGGGGCTGTAGCCGTGGGGCCTAGTGGCCCATGCCCAGGCCGCCGTCGACCGGGATCACGGCCCCGGAGATGTAGCCGGCCTCGTCGCTGGCCACCCAGCGCACCACCTTGGCCACCTCCTGTGCCTCGGCGAAGCGGCCGGCGGGGATGGAGGACAGGTAGTTCTTCTGCACGTCCTCGGGCAGCGCCGCGGTCATGTCGGTGTTGATGAAGCCCGGGGCCACCACGTTCGCGGTGATATTGCGCGAGCCCAGTTCGCGGGTCAGCGAGCGGGCGATGCCCACCAGGCCCGACTTGGAGGCGGCGTAGTTGATCTGCCCCGGCGAGCCGTAGAGGCCCACCACCGAGGAGATCAGCACCACACGACCGTACTTCTTGCGCAGCATGCCCTTGGAGGCGCGCTTGATCACACGGAAGGCACCGGTCAGGTTGGTGTCGATCACCGAGGTGAAGTCCTCCTCGCTCATCCGCAGCAACAGGGTGTCCTTGGTCACCCCGGCGTTGGCGATGAGCACCTCGACCGGGCCGTGCGCGGCCTCGACTTCCGTGAAGGCCGCATCGATGGAGGCGGTATCGGTCACGTCGGCCTTGACTCCGAGAAGCCCCTCGGGCACCCCGCCGCTGCGGTAGGTGATCGCCACCTTGTCGCCATTGGCTTCGAAGGCCCGGGCGATTTCCAGCCCGATGCCGCGGTTTCCGCCGGTGACCAGGACGCTGCGCCCGGTCGTGGTCCCATTGCTCATCTGTACTCCAATTCGTTCCTGATATCGCCAGCGACCGCCCGGTGACATGGGTTGGACCGTCGGGGCAGGTGGGAGGCGAAAACTAGCATCACCTGTCATCCTATTGCTTACCCAGCGGTATTCTTACTTCGACGCCGGGTAGAAATTACGTTTCTCACAGCCTTCGGTGAGAGAATGGACTACGGAATCCCGTGAGAGAAGCATAGTCTGAGGTAATGGCCCATCCCCGTTCGCACCGTGAGAACAATCCGGTGCCCGTTCACCGCATCACCGAGGCCCACGAGGCGCATACCGTGGACCAGAGTTCGCGCGTGCGCAAATACACGATCTCCATGACCATCCGCGTGTTGTGTTTCATCGCCGCCTTCTTCACCAGCGGTCCGCTGCAATGGATCATGCTGGTCGGCGCGATCGTGCTGCCGTATATCGCGGTGGTCATCGCCAATCGCGGGGCGGATGTGACCAAACGCGAACCCCCGGCCGAGTTCTTCACCGAGCAGGCCCCCACCCAGCTGGAGACCGGGGAGCCGGAAGCCGGCCAACCGGACGATGCCGGGGCCGAAACCATCGTGATCGATGGCAGTTGGGCCGATGCGGCCACTGCCGATACCTCGAAATCCCCCGGCGAAACCGGGGAACGGGGCGACCCGCGATCCGGCGGGGGTGCGGCCTGATGGATCTGCTCTCCTCATTGGGTGGCGCACCGGTTGCCGAACGGCTGGTCTGTAGCCGCAAGGGCTGCCGCGACGACGCCGCCTACAAGCTGCTGTGGAACAACCCCAAGATCCACACCCCCGAACGGCGCAAGACCTGGCTGGCCTGTCCCGGGCACCGTGACTGGCTGGAAACCTACCTGCGCGAGCGACTGCTGTACAAACAGACCCTGCCGATCCAGGACGCGGCCCAGCCGGAGGCCGCACCGTCCACCGACGACGCGGCAAAGGAGTAGGACACACACCCATGTACCGTTTTTTGGCCAGCACCCGCTGGATCGGCTGGCTGCTGCTGGTATGCATCTTCGCTGGCGCCTGTGTTTTCCTGGGCCGCTGGCAGATGGACCGGCGGGCCGAGGTGCTCACCGAGATCTCCCATGTCAACGAGAACTACTTCGCCCCGGCCAGCTCCTCCCCCGAGGCCCTGGCACTCTTCGAGGAGCTGCCCGCGGACAAGAAATGGACCACCGTCGCCCTGGAAGGGCAGTACCTGGCCGAGGACACCCGGGTGGTGCGCAACCGCATCAAGGCCGGCCGCCCCGGCTACGAGGTGCTGGTCCCCTTCCGGCTCACCGATGGGCGCACCGTGGTGGTGGACCGCGGCTACCTGCCCATCGGCGATGAGCGGGCCGGTTGGCCCGACCAGATCCCCGAACCACCGGCCGGCACTGTGCAGGTGGAGGTCCGGCTGAAACCCGGGGAACCCACCCTGGACCGCCAGGCCCCCGAAGGGCAGTTGGCCACGGTCAACCTGCCCACCTACGCCGGGGTCCTGGACTACCCGATCGCCCAGGGGGCGTACGGCATCATGTACGCCGAAACCCCGGCTCCGGCGACCGCACCGCAACCATTGGACGAGCCGGACACCGACGAGGGACCGCACCTGTCGTATTCCTACCAGTGGTTCGCCTTCGGCCTGCTGGCTTTCGTGGGCTTCTGGTACGCGGCCAAGCAGCAGCGCCGGCTGAACCGTGAGGATGCCGAGGAACTGGCCGAGGCCAAGGCCGCGGGATTCGACGAGCCGATCCACAAGGTCCGCAAGATCCGCACCAAGCAGGTCAAGAGGTACCGCCGCGACGGCAGTCTGACCGATGAGGCCATCGAGGACGCCATGCTCGATGGCAGTGACCAGGTCGCCGGGCCGGGCGCGGGCGACCGTTAAGCGAGCTGTGGCCGAAACGTCCGGAACCTCTGCAGGGCAGGCTCTGGACAATCTCCGGATTCGCAGTAGGCTATGGGTGTCGGGATCGCCTGAAGAGTCAACATGAGGCACCCTAGGCTATTCGGCGCTTGTGAAGATGTGGTGAGCCCCGAACATCTGCGGCCAGCGACCCTCGGTCTGTTGAGTACCGCCGGTCCCGACGCCAAACTTTCCTGCCTGTCGCGACGCGGCGTCCCTAGCCGGCATTGCCGAACAGCGACTCGATGGTATCGGCCAGGTCACCCACCGAGTGGGTGCCATCCAGTTCGACATCTGCGCCGGCGCGCAGCAGCGGCTGCACCTCGTGGAAGTACCGCACGATCTCGGCACGATCCGATGCGCTGCGGCCGTAGGGGTTGTTGCTGCGCCCGCTGACCCGGTCCAGCAGCACCGCCAGCGGGGCGCTGAGCAGCACCACCGTGTCGAAGCGGTCGTAGAAGCGGCCCTGGTTCTCGGCCGTGCCGACCACCAGAAGGTGCCCGGCACCGTCCTGGTACCCCGGATCGGCCAGCAGCGCATCCATGCGCGACTCATCCCAGATGGCGCCCAGGGGCATCCAGCCTCCGTAGTCGGTGTCCACACCGTCATGGCCGCGGCGCACCAGCTCGTTGAGCAGCGTGCTCTTGCCGGCCCCGGACAGGCCGGTCAGCAATATCCGGACCATGGTTCCTCCCCTGCGCTGGAATCCTTGAGCTGGAAAAAACCATACCCGACGCTTTCCCTCATGCACGACGGCCACAAGGGAATCCCAAAGTGCCGGCTGCAACGGGGTCGGAGGTCGGTCCCCGCCGGGGAAACCGCCAGGACTACCCGCTGTGCTGCAATCAGGCGGCCCGCCTCCGGCACCGGCTGATAGGTCGTCCAGCGATGATCACACGGCCTGCGCGGAACCAGCTGGGTATTGAAAGCCCGGAAGTCGTATCGCACCAGGTGGACTGCTCATCACCGCGTACCGCATAAACGGTGCGCGGCACACCCAGGAATCAGGACGCTGCAGGAGCCCCACGACAGCTCAATATCAGGTGTCATGACCCGTACTTGCGCCGAACGATTCACTCACCGTCGTGCGATGGACCGCGAGCGACCGTGAGCAGGGAGAAACCTTGGCCGCGACCCGGCATGAGGAACTGTCGCAACATCCGATGTTCGTGCGACCACTAAGCAGGCATATCGATATCCGGACTCGATGATTCTCTTTAGCCAATCCTCAGGCTCGCAAACATACCCATGAAACATGCCTGTATCGGATGGCATCGGATCAAGCAGTCTTCAGGGAAATAGAATCACTCCAGAATATGGGGTAGCCCCTGGAACAGTATGCTGACTTCTCTGCCAGATCCGGTGAAAATGATCATCCTCTTGGCACCGTCAGGGACCTTATTCGTCGCGCTGCCTGTCGCCATTGCCGGTTTCCGAACGCTCTGGCTTCGGTTGCGTGTTGACCAATCCGATCAATGGTGGAAGCGGGTCGAGTACGCACTAGACCCGACCAATGATCCCGAGGCACCATTGAACAACGAAGCACATAAGCTACTCGGCCTGCAACGATCTCGCGATTCACCGGGGGTTGAAGGAGGCCCGGGCGACCGCCTCCTCCACGCCCTGCGAAGCCGTGGACTCTGGAAAGTTCCTGCCAGGGAAACACGGTATCTACGTGGTCTGATGGAACGGATATTGGACCGCGATAGGACCCATTGAGCAACGTGCAACCGAAGCACTCTTCGAAAATGCAGAGTGCAATCGATACCATTGATTCCACATCCGAGATGAAGGGCGGCGAGCACACGTGAGACTGTCCGCGGGCAATGTCTCAGGCGAATTTCATGAGCAGGGTCGTGGGGAAACAGCAAAATTGGTGCCGATCGACGAAGACCTGTTTATTCTGCACAGCACGGACGGCAAGGAACTAAGCCGGCCGCTGTCCGGGGCGCAGGTTGAGGATCTTGCGGCTCGAGCGAAAGATATTGCCCGACTGAACGACGCCTTGGGTGTCGAGAATAACGTGCGAACCGCCGCATTGCTGAACTTTGAAGTCGAGCGAACCGCACAAGCCACCTAGATGCCGCCCACTATCTGCCAGGACAGTTGGCGAAGGTGAACTCACCAGCCGGCACCCCGTGGGGTGCCGGCTGGTGTGTATGGGCTAGGTCAGTGAGACCAGTTCCAGGTATTCCTCGCTGTACAGGTCCTCGTCGCCATCGGGCAGGATGACCACGCGTTCGGGATTCAGGGCCGCGACGGCCCCCTCGTCGTGCGAGACCATGACCACGGCGCCGGAGAAGTTGGACAGGGCGCCGAGCACCTCGGCGCGCGAGGCCGGGTCCAGGTTATTCGTCGGCTCGTCCAGCAGCAGCACATTCGCGCTGGAGGCCACGATGGTGGCCAGGGCCAGGCGGGTCTTCTCGCCACCGGAGAGCACCCCGGCCGGCTTGTGCACGTCATCGCCCACAAACAGGAAAGAGCCCAGGATCGAGCGGACCTCGGCATCGCCCAGTTCGCTCGGTGCCGAGCGGCGCATGTTCTCCAGCACCGTCTTCTCGGTGTCCAGGGTGTCGTGTTCCTGCGCGAAGTAGCCGATCTTCAGCCCGTGCCCCGGCAGGATCGCGCCGGTATCGGGTTGCGACACCCCGGCGAGCATCCGCAGCAGGGTGGTCTTGCCCGCGCCGTTCAGGCCCAGGATGACCACCTTGGAGCCGCGGTCGATGGCCAGTGAGACATCCGTGAAGATCTCCAGCGACCCGTAGGACTTGGACAGCCCCTCGGCCATCAGTGGGGTCTTGCCGCAGGGGGCGGGATCCGGGAAGCGCAGCGCCGCGACCTTATCGCTGGTGCGCTCCTCCTCCAGCCCGGACAGCATGCGGTCCACGCGCTTGAGCATCGACTGCGCCGCCGAGGCACCGGAGGCGCGGGCCTTCATCTTGTTGGCCTGGGCCAGCAGGGTGCTGGCCTTCTTCTCCACGTTCGCCCGTTCGCGGCGGCGGGTGTGCTCATCGGTTTCACGCTGCACCTGGTAGCGTTTCCAGCCCATGTTGTAGACATCAACGGTGGCGCGGTTGGCATCCAGGTACAGCACCTTGTTCACGGTGGCTTCCAGCAGACCGGTATCGTGGCTGATCATCAACACGCCGCCGGCGTAGTTCTTCAAGAAATCGCGCAACCAGATGATCGAATCGGCATCCAGGTGGTTGGTCGGTTCGTCCAGCAGCAGGGTACCGGCATCCGAATACAGGATCCGGGCCAGTTCCACACGGCGGCGCTGGCCACCGGAGAGGGTGCGCAGCGGCTGGTCGAGGATGCGATCGGGCAGATCCAGGTTCGAACAGATCGCCGCGGCCTCGGATTCGGCGGCGTACCCGCCGCCGGCGATGAACTCGGCATCCAGACGGTCATAACGGCGCATGGCCTTCGCGGCCACGTCCAGGTCCTCGCTGGCCATATCCAGGCGGGCCTTGGCCAGCTTGTTGATGATGACATCCAGTCCACGGGCCGAGAGGATCCGGTCGCGGGCCAGCTGTTCCATATCCGGGGTCTTCGGATCCTGCGGCAGGTAACCGATCGAGCCGCGGGTGGCGACCTCGCCGCCGCTGGGCTGGGATTCGCCGGCCAGCACCTTGGTCATGGTGGTCTTGCCGGCGCCATTGCGTCCGACCAGGCCGATCTTGTCACCCTTGTCGATCCGGAAGTTCACTTCGTCCATCAGCAGTCGCGCGCCGACGCGTAGCTCAAGGTTGGCTACGGAAATCATCTGTGAACCCCTTTCGAAGGATGCAAGTTAGACATGCCCCGATGCGGGCAACTTGTCCAGTTTACCGGTGTGCGGGGCAAACCCGGTGCCAACGTGCACAAGCTAACAAACCGGTCCCGCCTACCCGGCCAGGGGTACGGGCATCGATGGCAGCGGCTACCGTTGCCGGTTGCGGTGGTCGTTCATCTGGATCAGCCGGCGGCGCAGCGAGGCCTCGCGGCGTTCGTCATCCCCGCTGGTCTTCTCGATGTGCCTGCCCCCGAAGTGCCAGAGCAGCATGTCATCCAGCAGCCGGTCCGGGCCCGGTGAATAGCGGTGGTCCAGGGCCGCACGCACCTCGGTGACCACATTCGGGTCCAACAGTTCGGCCAGTTGCCAGGTGGCGCTGATGCCATGGGCGCCGAGCAGTTCCGCGGCCCAGGTCCAGTCGTCATCGCGTTTGCGGTCCACATGCGGCAGCAGGGTCTGCCAGATCTCGCCGATGCGTTCACCGGTCAGCGGCTGCCCGCCCAGGCCGTTGTGGTCCTGGTAGTCCCCCAGCGTGGTGTACAGCTCGTCGATCTCGGTGAAGTAGTTCTCCACCGTCTCCAGCATCGCGGCGGTGGCGGTGAACTGGCGGTCCAGCTGCGGGCTCCAGACCTGGCGGCCGGTGTTCTTGAAGCGGATGTCGTGTTCCATCTCGCTCCAGGCGTGCTGCAGGATGGTGCGGATCTGCACCTCGAAGGTGAAGTTGCCGCTGGGTACCACGGGCTTGCCCAGGCTTTCCTGGAAGCGGCGCACGGTGGGTTCGTTGCGGGTCTTGAGCAGCAGGTGGCGCGAGGAGTACCCGTAGGTCCCGGACTCCACCGAGCCGATGTCCTTCTCGCGGTCGCTGCGGCAGTCGAAATCCGCGCGCTGGGCCTTGATCATGTTGGCCACCTGCTGGATCTCGTGCGGCAGCTGGACGATGATGCGCACGCCGACCATGTCGTGGATCTCCCGCAGCGGATTGGGGAACTCCAGCACCGGTTCGGCCTGCGGATCACCCTGCAGCACCCGGGCGGCCTTGGAGCGGAAGGACTGCACGGTCTTGACCCGACCGGTGATGAACAGCGGCTGGATCTCGGTGTGCTCATCGAACAGCGCCCGGATGCGGATCAGCATCGCAGCCAGCACCTCGTCCAGCTGGTCCCGCACCATGGCGTAGCGCGCCACCGATTCGTCGATCAGCGCGTCGAAATCATGCTCTGCCTCGACCGGTTCGGCCATCAGCTGCTCCCCTCAAGGTGGTGTTGCTGTGAGTCTGGGTGTGTGCGGCCCGCGTTCAGTTCTGGTTCAGCCGTTGCGCCAGGTCGTCGTAGAGCGGAGCCTTCTCGTCGACCACGGTGGCCGCCGTGGTCGCCGTGACCTTGGCCTGGCCGTTGGACTGGCCCTTGGCCTGGGCTGCGGCGGTGTTCCGTGCCGGGGCCTGCGCTGCGGCCTTGCGGGCCTCGGCCATGGTTTCGGCGCGGGTACGGGCCAGCGCGTCCTGGTGCTGTTGTTCCAGTTCGGCCAGGCGCTCGGCCTCGGCGGACTGGGTGTCGCCCACCGCGGCCTGGTAGCCGTCGTCATAGGCCACGCCGTACTTCTCGGCGGCCTCGGCCTCGGCATCGAATTCGTAGGCCGCACGCAGTTTCGCGGCTTCGGACTTCTTCTGGTACATGTGCACGGTCAGGTGGGTGATGGCCAGCAATACCACCGGCGGCATGGCGGCGACCAGGGCGGAAACCAGCGGAGGCACCCCGTTGGAGATCGAGTCCACGGTCAGGATCGCGTGCGTGGAGTTCGCCGCGGTGGAGACGATCGCGCCGAAGAACAGCAAGGCCCAGGGGTAGACCATGGCCTTGCGCGGGAATCCGTTCAGCGCAACGATCGCCACCGTCGCGGCCACGATCATGCCGTCGATGATGATCGGCCAGATCCAGGCCAGCGACGGTTCGATGCCCGAGCGTTCGGCCAGGTCGGTCAGGGCGGCGAAGGAGAGCACGAATGCGCCCACCGCGATCAGCACCGTGGCGCCTACTGCGGTGCGCAACACGGCGCGATGTGGCTCGTTCGGGATTTCTGGCTGGTTATCCATGCGTGGTGGCAGGCCTAACTTGTCTATGGGAAACAGGCATTGGTGACTTCGAAGCGCCGGGTTGCGAGTCGGCGGCGCCAACTGTCATTTTAGCCCCAGTCAACCATGAACTGCACCGTGAGCTACGCTACGCGCGCCGATCGGTGAACCGGGTGCCGGTCATCCGGGCGGACAGCCCGCGCGCCGACGGGTCGAAGACCAGCCAGGCCAGGGACAGCACGGCATATCCGGTGACGGGCAGCGACAGCAGCCCCAGCAGGTGTTCGGCGGGCAGCAGCTGCAGCAGCGTGTTGGCCAGGTAGATCCCGCCCAGTCCCAGCAGCGTGCGTACCAGGGCCCGGCCTGCTCCGATCGGGCGGTTGGCCCGGTCGCGCACCTGGAACCAGCTGCAGCGTTGGCCCAGGGTGGCCCGGGCCGGGGCGCAGGCCGGGATCACCACCACCGCCAGCAGCACGGCCACCGTTCCCGCGCCCTGCAGCATGGTGACCCGTTGAGAATCCATGCCCAACCGTTCGCCGACCTCCAGCAGCAGCGACAGGCCGAAGACGCCCGCGGTGATGAAGGCCAGGTCGAAGAAGGAAGCCATGGCCCGGCGTGCCCGGGTCACCGGGCGGGGTGGTTGCCGTGCCGCATCACGCTCATTCGGCGCGGAGAGGAAGGCGAAGACCGGAAGGTAGGCCAGCAGCGTGCCCACGAAGGCACCGGCGGTGTTGACCATCAGGTCATCCACGTCGGCCACCCGGTAGGCGCAGGTGTAGATCCCCCAGATGCCGGTGAACTGGGTGGCCTCGATGACCAGCGAGAGCGCGGCGCCGATCAGTGTGCCGGTGAGGATATTGGCCCGCGCCCAGCGCACCGCCAGGATCCCCACCGGGATGAACAGCAGCACGTTGAACAGCACCTGCCACAGCGCGAAGCTGGTCGCAAAGGCGCGCCGACCGCCCTGCAGGGCCAGCTCGAAATCCTGGAGGAACTGGAAGGGCACCAGCTGGGTTTGCGCCACCCCGGGCCGGCAGAAGGCGTCGCGGGTTTCCGGTAGCGGCAGCATCGTATAGCTGAACAAACCGAACACGTAGATGACCACGACCAGGCTGGTGATGGTCCGGCGCCAGGACAGCCGGCCGTGCTTGTGGTACTGCAGGGCCAGCAGGAAGATGCCGGCGGCCATGATGAACAGTCCGGCGAACAGGATGGCAATCGCCCCTGGCCACAGCATTTCCGTAATCCTTTGCATACCCTAGGGTAAAACCATCCACTGGTCACATCCGGCATCCGCCGGGTGTGAGATCCGGCTCGCTAGGCCCCGTGCCCCGGGCTGCCGGCGGTGAAGGGGGCCGAGGCCAGCATCCGGCGCACCGGCCGGTCCACGCGCACCAGCAGCACCATCAGCGCGATACCCAGCACCGCGGCGCCGGCCTTCAGCAGCCAAATCGAATGCCACTGCTCGATGGAGAGCTGGTCGACGAACACGACCAGGGTGATCGCCATGGTCAACCAGGCCATCAGCCTTTCGCTGGGCCAGGACACCTGGTCGCTGATGAAGAACAGCGCGAAGATCCACAGGATGTACCAGGGCTGGATGATCGGGGCCAGCAGCACCACTGCGCACAGCGCCCACGCGGCCAGCCGCAACGGCCTGGAGGTATCGCCGTGCAGGGCCAGCCGGGCCACCAGATAGAGCGAAAGTAGCCGGAACAGGGAGAAGACCACGGTGGCGATCATGGCCGGGTCCAGCCCGAAGATCGATCCCAGATGGCCCAGCACGGTGCCCAACAGCCCCACCGGGGCGTAGGGGAAGGCGGCCGACCCGGAGGTGAACATGGCCGGCAACCAGCCGAACCAGAGGTTGGTGAGTGCGCCGAAAAGCAGCAACCACCCCGCGCTCATCGCGCTGATCTTGCTCCACACCGCGATCCGGGCACGCAGCGACGGGTTGGCCGGCAACATCGCCAGGCCCAGGAAGGGCAGCAGCACCAGCACGATCGGCTTGATGCTCACCGCCAGTGCGAGGGCCAGGGTGGCCCACAGCGCCCGCCCGCCGACGGCCAGCCCGAAGGCCCAGAAGGTCGCCGCGATCATCAGCCCGTCATTATGCACCCCGCCGATCATGGTCAGCAGGAACAGCGGGTTACCCACGATCGCCCACAACGCCCAGCGCGGGTTATGCCCGAGCTTGGCGGCCAGCCAGCCGGTGGCGTAGTAGCAGCCGATGACCCCTGCCACGGCCAGCACCCGCAACAACCCGACACCGATTTCGGGGCTACCGCCGGAAATGAAGAACACCGCCCGGGAGGCGACCAGGAACAGCACGCCGTAGGGCGAGGGCGACTGCGCCCAGAGCCCGTCCGATCCTCCGTCGAACCATCCGGGCAGGGCCGAGACCCCCTCGGTGTACGGGGACTTGCCGGCATGCAGCATGCGTCCCTGGGCCAGGTAGGAGTACACGTCGCGGGAGAGGATCGGGAAGCTGACCAGTAGCGGGGCACCCCAGGCGATGAGCAGCCCGCGCAATTGGCGTTCGCTGATGCTGCCGGTATCCGACACCCACGGCCGGGTCAGCAGCCAGGCGCGCATCAGCCAGGTGATGCCCAGCGCCATGGCCGCGATGCATACCAGCACGCCAAGCAGCTCGGTGCGGAACTCAATGAAAAACCCGGTACGGGCCAGCTGCGAGAGCTGGTTGCGTGGGAACCAGCCCACCCCCCAGCTGGCGGCCGCCACCAGCGCCGAACCGGCCATCCCCTGCCAGGCCAGCGAGGAAAGCGGCGTGCGGCGCACCGTGTCTTGGGCCATGGGTTCGGGCCTCAGTTCCGCTTGCCCGGCCACGGGGTCTTCTTCAGCAGTTGCGGCAACACGCTACGGGTGTGCCGGTCGAGGAAGACCAGGTAGGCGATGGCGGCCAGGGAAATCGCCCAGGAGAGCATGGAGGCCAGCGGCACCAGGTCCTCTTGCAGGAACTGCCAGATGAACAGCTGGTCGGCGGCCTGGTAGGCGACAAAGAAGAGCACCGTGACATGTACCCAGAGCATTTGCCAGTCATCACGGATCCCGGTCACCGCGAAGAAGGGCAGCAGCCAGAGCAGATACCACGGGTGGATCACCGGGGAGAGCACCACGATGGCGGAGAAGCCGATGGCCAGGCGTTGGACCAGGTGCGAGTACTTGCCGCGGAAGATTACGATCATCGCCAGTGCCACCCCGGCCAGCCGGCCGAAGAGCTTCAGCGCCGGCAGGATCCAGTCGGTGGACAGCCCGAAGGCGGAGACCGCCCCGGTCAGCAACATGACCGCGATACCCAGCGGGGAGAAGATCGAGTACCCGGTGCCGGTGAAGAGCATGACCTTCAGCCAGCCGAACCAGTAGCCGTTGAGGTAGCCGAAGAGCGTCATCAGCAGCAGCAGGATCATGCCCGAGTAGAACCAGTAGAGGATCCGGCGCGGCCAGCTGGCGTCCTTGCCGGCCCAGAGCAGACCGATGAAGGGCAACAGCACCAGCGTGATCGGCTTGATCCCGATGGAGGCGGTCAGCACGATAACCGCCAGCACCCCCTTGCGCTGGCAGGCCAGGTAGACCGCCATGACCGACAGGCCCACCATCAGCGAGTCGTTGTGCGCGCTGGCCACGAAGTTCAGCAGGAACAGCGGATTGGCCACGGTCACCCAGGTGGCCTTGGCCGGGTCCACCGAATGCAGCCGGGCCAGTTTCGGCACGTAGTACAGGCACAGCAGCACACCGCTGAAGGCGATCAGCCGGAAGGCCAGGATCGACAGGTCGGTGGAGAACCCCACCGCTGCCACCACCAGGTACTCGATGACCAGGAACAACGGCCCATAGGGGGTGCCGTCCTCGGCCCACATGGTATCGGTGCCCAGCTGGAACCAGTTGCTCACCGAGGAAATGCCGTCGCTGTACGGGTCCTGCCCGGCCATGACCAGCCGCCCCTGCCCGATGTAGGCGAAGACGTCGCGGGACATGATCGGGATGCTGATCAGTAGCGGCGCGCTCCACAGGTACACCGCGCGGCGGATGGTCTTCAACGACCCCTGGGGCCAGCCGGCAAGCTTCTGCCCCAGGCGCCACCAGGAGCGCACCAGCACCCAGCAGCCCAGGGTCAACAGCACCACGCTGGTGAGCACCCCTGCGGCTTCGGTACGCATCATGATGAAGAAGCGGTCCTGGTTCAACGGGGAGACGCTGGCCAGCCAGCCCACCCCGAAGGATCCGAAGAGGATCAGTGCCGAACCGATCAACCCGCTGAAGAGGGTACGCGAAACACCGGTATGGGGTTTCTTGGCCAAGACCTCTGGCTGGTTAATGGACACCGATACACCTCGTGGGATTAGGTCAGGGGACGCGGCCCGCGGGGACCGCGAGACCGTGACGCCACCGTGTTCCAAGGGTTCTGCCCTCCTTGGCTGCGGGCGGGCGGCACGGGAAAAGCTCACACGATTTTAGCATTCGGCGCTGCACGGATCCGGTCGTGACACCGGTGCACACGGCGGCAAGTGAGTAATGTCCACCACCGCGCGGTAGATTGGTTCCCGTGGCTAGTAATTCAGAAATGATTGTATGGATCGACTGCGAGATGACCGGACTGGATCTGGTTCATGATGCGCTGATCGAGGTGGCGGTGCTGATCACCGATGCGGACTTGAATGTGCTGGACGAGGGAATCAGCGTGGTGATCAAGCCCAGTGACGCCGCCCTGGCGCAAATGGACGAGTTCGTGCGCGATATGCACATCACCAGCGGGCTGCTGCCCGAGCTGGCCGACGGCATCGAGATGGCCGAGGCCGAGCGCCTGGTGCTGGAATACATCACCACCCGGGTACCCGAACCGAAGAAGGCCTTGCTGGGCGGGAACTCGGTGGGCATGGACAAGAACTTCCTGGCCCGCGACATGCCCTCGGTCATCGAGCACCTGCACTACCGGGTCATCGATGTCTCCACGCTCAAGGAACTGGCCCGTCGCTGGCACACCAAGGCCCACTACAACGCCCCGGCCAAGACCGGCAACCACCGGGCGTTGGGCGACATCCAGGATTCCATCGACGAGTTGAAGTACTACCGCGCCACGATCATGGTGCCCTCCCCCGGGCCGACCTCGGCCGAAGCGGCAAAGGTCGCGCAGGAGATCACCGAGGCGGCGGCACTGCGCAAGTAGCAACGCCGACTGGCGGCTGGTGATTGACAACACAGCGAATCAGGCGGATTCCGAGTTGGCATTCACCAGCCAATTGTGTGTATGATGATTCTCGTTGCCCGGTACGAAATCAGGAAGCGGAAAGCGTTCTGACAAGTACGGACACGAATATGGTGGGTATAGCTCAGTCGGTAGAGCGTCTGGTTGTGGTCCAGAAGGTCGCGGGTTCAAGCCCCGTTACTCACCCGGATAAAAGATCTGGTCAAGAGAAGATTCTCTTGACCAGATCTTTTTTTGGTTGCGGACCCTGGTTGCCGACGCCGCAGACGGCACCGGCAGCCGTAGATACCGCAGGAAGGACACCAACCGCCCCGGCCGGAGCTGATGGCCGCTTGTCCCCAAGGGCGGCTCACACCTGACGCCCCTGAAGGCATCGGCTTCTTGGATGAGGAAATCACCTTCCGCCTTCCCGCTGACCAGGCTCCCGGCTCGGATTCACTGTCCGGACAATTCGCTTCCATCCTTGAGCAGCCGCGTGAACCGTTCAGCGCATCGCGCCGACGATGCCAATCCCCCAAGGCCCTTGACGGCGCTCAGGGCTCCAGACCCGGTGTGCCGTCAGGCCTTGTCGCATCCTGGTTCGCCGGGAGGCTACGGTCATCCTTGATGGGCCGGGGCGAATTCCGCTCGTCGTGGACCTTCGGTATTTCGGCACCAGAGAATCCGTCGAGACGAAAAATGTCAAGCTGCGTGGAGTCACTAAGCAGTCTGCAACAGATCCCCTGCCTTTACAGAAGGTAGGTTGATCCCGACAATTCCTGCAGGTGACGGCGTTACCGGACGGGCACGAAATCGTGCCGGGTGCTTCCGGTAGTACTCCTGCAACGCTTGTTCCCGCCCGACCCAACCCTGTTCCCACGACCCGTCATGGACCTGGGCCGGGGAGAACAACGCAATCCCCGAATGCTTATGCTGCCGGTTGTACCACGGCACGTACTCCTCCAGGTAGGCCTGCGCATCCGCGAGCGTGGCGAAGACCTTCGGGTACCCCGGACGATACTTCATGGTGCGGAACCCCGACTCGCTGAATGGGTCGTCATTCGATTTTCCAGGGAACTTCACCCGGTCGCGAGCCAACGATATACAGAGCCCTGAGCCTAGGGCCCAATATCGAGTATTTGTAGCTGAGTCGATATTGTTGGGCTATGACTAGGACATTGGTAACTCAGATTGCGGCAATAGTCGCGTTGATTGCGAGCATTATGCTCGCTAATGATTTAAATAATGTGTTCACAACACCATGGAAAGTAATATTGGGAAGCGTCGCCGTGTTGGCTGCAATTATTGTAGCCATATGGGAAATTTTCGGTACTTACAAATCACAACCACTTCGCTTTAAAGGCCCTAAACGTGATGCGAAGATTTTAAAATACATGATCAAGTTGCTCAAGTCCCAAGCGCAATGCGTGATCTCTTCTAATGATCTTAGTTGGGTGGATGATGTTGCCAAGGAGGTGCTTGCTGATAAGGCAGCCAAGAAATCACTAACACTGGTGATGCCACTTGAGAATGAGATCAGCAAATACCTAGTTGGCCAAGGCGCTGTTGCTCACTATTACGGCGACGATGAATTCAAGTTTGCAAGCCGATTCACTTTGGTCAACCCTTTACGATCGGATGCGTGGGTCGCAATCGGTCATGGCGCAGAACAAGTTCACACGATCAGGAAGATTAGCTCTAAAGATGACCCGGCCATTCATCTTGCGGACGATCTATATCGTTTGATGAAGCGGAACGCCAAGATTGCGTCGTCGTCATGAATGAAGAGATTCGATTCCTGACAGAGAAAAGTCAAGCCGCCGTTACGCGCGAGTGGGACATAATTGCACCCGAAAGAGATGCGCAAATTGCATCCGATCACGATGCATCTTTCAGCCGAGTTCTCGAACCATGGTTCCTCAGTCGTCTAGGAGAATCAAGATCCATCCTGGACGTAGGCTGCGGAACGGGACGCCTTACCTCTAAGCTTCAGCGGTCAAACAGACAAGTAATAGGGCTTGATCCAAGTGCTTCGAGTATCGAGATCGCGCGATCACACGATGTTCGAAGTGACTATGTAGTTGCCACTGTCGAGGAGTGGACTGCGGAAAATCCTCATGCCAGATTCGATTTGGTCGTTGCAAATATGGTCTTGATGGATGCCCTGCACATCGATGAAATGTTTGCAGCGCTTGCGCACCTAAGCCAACGTGGACGATTACTTGTTACGTTTACACATCCAGCTTTCTGGCCTGATTACTGGGGGTACGCAAGTCATCCGAATTTCAACTACTCAGATGAGATTTTCGTCGAAGCACCATTCAAGACGGCTTCGTTTGAATATTCGCTGACTACCACTCACGTACATCGACCGCTCGGTCGATATATTCAAGGACTTCAAAATAGTGGATTAGAAATTTCTTGTTTTGAGGAACTTCGTGGGCCTGAGACACCAGAAGTTTTCCCGTTTCCTAGGTTCATTGGCATAGAGGCTGTGCCGCGCAATGCTTGAATATTGGCCCGGATGCCACTCTTCAGGCCGACTCTTTTGCGAAGATGCCGACTGAGTGCGCATCCAGGCTGCCCGATGAGCAGGGTCGCCCGGTGGTCCTGGAAGGCACCGTGATCGGGGTGCAGATCCATCACCTGGCCGGCGGGCAAGCCCCGAAACCGATGTGGTTGTGGGCCTCCAAGCCTATAGCCGGGAACTTGGCCGAGGTTAATCATTGGTGGTCCATGTACTTGCGCCGTTTCGATCTGGAGCACACGTTCCGATTCCTGAAGCAAAGCCTGGGTTGGGCCAAGCCAAAGCTGCAGGACCCGTTAGCCCGGGGGTTTCATCGTTTGAGGCGTCATTAACCTTCTTTAACGAGGAAAAGGTGACCTGAACTGGGAAAATAGAGGTGTCTAAGCTTCATCCACCCAGTTCAAAGGATCACCTTTTCGATGCACCATTCTACCCGCGTTTTCCCGCATGTCCCGGCCCAACTCACCAGCCAAGCACTGGTATCCCAAGCAGGACTCGGGGTACTGACCAGCTTCCTCAACGCCCTGGATTTCCGCCAGCTCTGCGAGGACAGGTTCTCCCAGTTCGTTCCTGCCACGGCCATTCATCGCCCGGGGAAGATGATCGCTGGCCTGGCCATCATGCTCGCTGCTGGGGGCGAGCAAGTCACCGATATCGACCAGCTCAGCGCCTCACCGGGGCTCTTCGGACCGGTCGCCTTTCGAAGCCACGATCAGCCGCATGATGGCCCGGATCAAGGACCAGCCCGAAGCGTTCGACTACGCGTTCGCCACTATGCACCGCACCTTGCGCTCCCGGGTGTGGGCCGCAGCCGGGACCCGCAGCCCCGCCGCCCGGGCCAGCGTCAAGAACCCATTAATCATCGACCTCGATGCCACGTTGGTGCACGTGCACTCCGATAAGGAACACGCTACGGGCACCTATAAGCGCGGCTTCGGGTTCGCTCCGATGACCGCTTCGGTGGATTACGGCAAAGAGAACGGCACCGGCGAAACCCTGGCCGTGCTCCTACGCCCCGGCAACAAGGGCGCGAACTCAGCGAAGGATCACATCACCGTCTTGGGCCAGGCTTTAGCGCAGCTGCCCGAGGACTTCTATACCAAGGACGGGGCGTTGATTGGTGAGAAGATCTTGGTGCGCACCGACAGCGCTGGTGCCTCACGCGAGTTCCTGCACCACCTTCACGCACTGGGAATCCAGTTCTCCACTTCCTACGCCCTGCCGGTGGTCAATGAACGGTTCATCCGGTGGATCAATGAGAAGAAGTACTGGGAATCGGCCACCGATCAACACGGCAACCTGCGCGATGACGCGTGGGTGATCGATGCGAGCAAAGTGCTGGTACTGAAGGACTACCCGCCCGGCACCCGCATCTATCTGCGCGCCGAGCCGCTACATCCCGGGGCGAAAGCCTCACTGTTCGACACCGACGGCAACCGCATCACCGCGTTCCTCACGAACGCGCCACGCTACAACCCGGCGTTTCTTGACGCACGGCACCGGGCCCGGGGACGGTGTGAAAACAGGATCAAAACCTTGAAGGCCTGCGGGCTGGGCAAGTTGCCCTACTGGTCCTTCACAGCGAACCAGGCCTGGGCGAACCTGGCCGTACTGGCCATGAACCTCACCTGCTGGATTCAACTCGCGGTGCTCCCGGTGGGGCATCCTGCCGGCTGCTGGGATGTGAAGCGGTGGCGCTACCGGCTGTACGCGATCGCGGGCAAACTGATCAGCACCGGAAGGCAAACCCGGCTACTTATCCCCACAACGGCACCGGAATCAGCGCTACTCATCGACCTGTAGGAACGAACCCACGCAGGGTACCGGCAGTGCCGCCAGGGCCACCTGCCCGCCTGAACCGGCCCCTACCTTGCCCGTCAACGAGATGAAAGACCACGACCGGAACAGTGGAGCCCGGCACCCACACCAGTGATGCTGGTGCCATCCGCGACCCCGAAACAGGAGAAAGCCGCTGACTCCCAGAAAAATCGGAAATCAGCGGCCTCAATGCTCCGATGAAACCGTTGGGTTAGCGGCGGATACCTGGACCTGGGTGGTGGTCGCTGCGTACACTATGCTGTGTTTAACCCGGACTGTGGCGTTAGGGCGCCAGTTACCGTGGCAGGCAAAGGTTGCGGACCCGCTGGCATTCAGTCCGGGCCGGTGCGTCAGACCTATCGGCGTGTGTGCCAGAATCTGGTGTATCCGGCGAACCCGCCGTTAGCTACCAGGCCAGGCCCGGGACGGCCCAAAGGCAGCCGAAACCGGCACAAAGCATGCATCCAACCCGTCGGCTTGGCCCACCACAAGGTTAAATAGCTGAAGTCTAGTGCCATCAACATTCAGCTAAAGGTTCTTTCGAAACAAAGGTCCTTTGGCATAATGGCTCATCTCTGCAAGAGAGTTAGTACCCAAGTCACATAGCTTATCCATGTCACTAGAACGACAGCTAAGCCTGCCCAACCAGCGAGCTTTGACTTCTGTAAGGATCTTTCGTTACTAGTTTTCATTGCCTTAACAGTGGTGTCCGCAAGAGGAAGTGGCTTCTGTAGCCTGACGTCTGGTTCTCCCGAGCAAAGAAATCTCACCGCATTTTCACCATTTTGCCGTGCTATAAGACGCGGCCTCAACTCCAGGCGGTTCCCTTCCAAACACCATGATTCACTGTTCAAGATATCGTCTATGGGCTTTGTTTGATCACCTAGATGGAACACCAGAGGTTCCTTACCGTCAAAATCACGCTTTTTAATGTCAACTCGGCCCACGCTACGAACCCCAATTTCTAAAGCATACGGTTCTTGCACTTCCGATCCATCGACAAATACCTTCAGACGTTGAGAGAAAATGCCTGCGCTTCGCATAAGAGGAATTACCTCTACTCGGTACTCCAGAATCTTCTTAGGGTATGGCTTCAAGTACGACAACAGAGGTATGACAAGGCCTAAGGCAGTGAGAATCGCAGCAACGATGGTCACCCCAAGTACTGCATCCATCGATTTACCTTTTTCTCTCCACTGCATCCACGTTATTCACACCTATACCAGAAAGCACTAACGTTTTGGTATTTACGACCTGTCTTTGCCCCTAACCCTGAAAGCACACGCTTATGTGCAATCTGTAGTCCTGGTCATGACTCCCCTTAAGCAAATTACTCCGAGATATGGGGTATTGCGGTCCGTTCAGGATTAGGAAGTTTATGATCTGCGCCTTCTACTAAGCTTTCGAGGCTCTTCAAGATTCAGGGTGTAAACGAGGTCTGAAGCCCCGGCTTCCAACCACGAGCGTGCGATATGGTGCGTCAGGTTTTCGAATCCGAACGCGATACAGCGTAGGTGTTCCAGCCTGCCGTTGATCGCTTCGGTGGGCCCATTCGAGCTTCCACGGTGCTCGAAGTGCGCGAGGATATCGGTTTTTCGGCGCTTGAGGGCTCCGCCAAGCTTTTTCAGCTCGGGCAGTCCCTTGGGGGTCTTGGTCCCGATGCTGTTGATCAGCTGTTCCATGGCTCACCGGCCGACTTCGGCTTTCGGTTGCCGGTAGGCGTCCACCATTCGTTGGGACACGCTCCAGGTCAGCTCCACCTGTTCGTAGGCCTTGTTCGTGAATAGCTGGGCGATCCGTTTCTTTTGCTTCTCAGTGGCCAGCGATAATCCCATGGTCAAGGTCCGCCGGCACTTGTATAGCGGGTCCTGTTTCCGGCCCCGCCGCCCATGCTGTTCACACTGAACCCGCTGCCGGGTGGTATCCAACGCTTCGGAGGCCAGCTTCACGATCTGGAAAGGATCCAGTACTTCCACCGCGTTCTCCAGTTCCTCGGCGGCAGCGGTCTTGAAGCCGGTGAACCCATCCATGGCAACCACTTCGATCCCATCCTCCCACTGGGTGTCACGTTCAGCCAGCCAGGTTTTGAACACCGCCTTGGAGCGGCCAGAGACCATGTCCAGTAAGCGAGAGGGGCCGGTGCCATCACGCACACCGGTGAGGTCCACGATGACCGTCACGTACTTGTCCCCGCTCTTGGTATGCCGCCAGACATGCTCATCCACACCCAGTACCTTCACCCCGTCAAACCGGGTTCAATCGTTGATCAGCACGCGGTGACCTTCGGCCAGAATCGCGTCGTTGGCAGTGTTCCAGGTGTCCCCGAGACCCCCGGCGATCCTGGCGACCGAGAGGTGCTGGCAAACCAGCCCGTTCAGTGCCCACCGCAACCCGGTGCGGGAGATTGCCTGTCGTGGTGCCACCGCCGTGCCCAGGTCGTCACGCCACACACGGTGGCAGTGCTGGCACCGGTAGCGGCGGTGCCTGATCACCAGAACGGTCGGCCGCCAACCGAAGGGCTCATGGGCGAGCCTGCAGGTCACGGTATCGCGGGGAACCCCGACCGCACCGCAGGTACGGCACCACGGATCAGGTGTCGTGACCTCGCAGAGGATCTCTGCTTTCACTGCTGTGAGGTGCTGGCCGGTTGCGGTCAGTCCCAGCTGGTCCAGGCGGGTGAAGCTCGTCAGATCGGGTGCGGTGCTTTACGGGTCTACACTCCCAATCCTGCAGAGCCCAATTACCGGGCCAGTGCACGGCTGAATCAGGAAGCCGCCGTTCAGGAACCGGTCACAGATGATGGGGAATCCAACGTGACACACTTGGAGGATCAGGCGGCTGATCGTGAAGAGTCCACTGAAACTCATCAGGCCGCCTCCGCCCACGCGGAGGGGCGGTGCCGCTCGATGAGCGCGGCCGAGGCCTGCGAAAGGGAGAATGCACCGTAGTTGGGCTTTCCGGCAACATCTCACGCGACAGGAATTACCCAGCATGCCGAGTCTGGGGCTACGACGGCTACTGCTACTCTCGCACGCGCCCGAGCACTGCAAGGGTTTCCGCATCGCGCTTCTGCTTGGCTCTTCTATGTCTGTCAAGCCGTTTCTTGGACTTTTTTCGCTTGGGCCGCGGCACTCAGGATCCTGAATATACGATGGGCCAGATAGCGCTTGATGCAACGTCGGACTTCCTTGTCGGTCTTGCCTTCGGAGCGACGCTTTTCGACATAGTCGCAGGTCTCGGTGTCGTAGGTCATCCTGGTGATCGCAGCCATATGCAAGGCGCTGTTGAGTCTTCGATCGCCACCCCGGTTCTGCAGATGCCGAACTTTGTTCCCCGACGATGCAGGGATAGGATTGACTCCCGCCAGGAAGGCGAAGGCAGCCTGGCTACGGGACCCATCCCTCGTGTGACCACGCCACCAAGCATTTCGCCGCGGTCACCGCCCGGAAGCCCTTCTCCTCGAGCAGGGGTGCCGCCTCACTGACCTTGACCAGCTCGTCCAACTTCTGCTCGTTGGACTTCAACTGCTCCTCCAGGCCCAGAACGTGCTTGGCCAATCGGACAGCCTCGGCACGGGCGATACCCAAGGCCAGATCTTCCTCGCGCTCACGCCACCGGGAGATCTCCTCGATCTGGACCGGGGTGAGCTTCTTACGCGCATCAATCCCGAGGTCGTTGCTTCGCACCAAGGCATTAAGGGCATTGATCGAACGAGTACGGTCCTTGGACATGGATTCCCGGGCGGTCACTAGGATCCGCAGGCCCTGGCGGATCCCTTCATTCAGGCGGGGACGGCGCAGTTTCTCCACCGGCAGCGGAAGCACGGCCATGGCCATCCGGTGGGCATCCAACACGTCGGACTTGCCGACGCCGCGGTTCTTCCTGGCGTCCATGCGCGGGGCCTCTGTGACGGGGAATCCGTGGGTGGCCACGGTGCCGGCTAGGATCGCCCCGTAAGACGCGGCTCCTTCGATGACCCAGAGGGTGTCGGCGTCGGCGTCGGTGCGCCGGGCCACCCATTTGATGGCCCGGTTGATACCAGCCGTGGTGGTGGGGAATGAATCGTCCCGGGTTTCATGCCGTTCCTATTTAAGAGTTCCTATTTAAGAGTTCCTAATTAAGAGAATGGAACATGATTTCACGTGGGTGCTCAAAAGAGGCTCATGGTGAGCGATACGGTTTCTCAGCGCGCGTGCCCCCTCTGCAGGTAGTACTGAACAACATATTCATTTGTGATAGCGGAGAATCCTTTGCTCAAAACTTGTGACCACAGAAGGCGAGCTGCATACTCCTTTACTGTTTAGTATTGGGAAAGTTGCCCAGAAAACCACCAACAGCTGGACTTCCACCGATATACATTGCCCGCCTCTTCGGCGAGCGCATGGCACCGAAGGGCTCCGGGTCTTTTCGGATGCTGAGTAGAGCTTTGGGGGTTCTTGGGCGCCGTTGGCGTTGATCTTGGCACGCCCGTAAGGTTCCCGTCGTTGAGGCGCGGGAACGCGGGGGTCTTCAGAATTCCTCCTCGCAGTGCCAAACTGTATAAATGAGTGCCATACCTTATCGTTCGCGGGGCTTTGTCTCAGGTACAGGTGTGGCCCGCGTGGGCCCTGACGTCCGACGACTTGTTGGCGCGTCCTGGCAGGCGTCGCCCAGTTAGCTTCGCTCGAACATTTCTTCCGGTTCTACTTTTGGCGACTCATCCCTCCCGCGAAAGCTTCCGCACCCATGACTGGCCCGATTGCTAACCTCCCGGCATTGCTCCCATCCCGCCGCAAGCCATTGCAGGACGCCATGCAGGCGGCACGTGGCGGCGAGACGGTCTTTGTTGCCGGAGCTCTGGGAAGCGGGCGCACCACCTTTGCCTTGTCGTTGTTTCGACAGCTCGGGCATCATTTCTACTGGGTGACCGGAGCCGCGGCGCTGCGTGAGGTTCCCTTTGCCGTACTGACCGGCTTGTGCTCGCAAATCCCTGATACGCAACAATCCGCCGGAACCCCGGGGTCGATGATTGCGGCACTGACCGGCTTGGTGACGCATACCGAAACCTGGATTCTCCTGGACCGGGCCGAGGAGGTTGATGAGCAAAGCGCGGCCGTGCTGGCGCAGTTGGCCACGGCCCAACACCTGCATTTGGTGGTCGCCACCTGCGGTTTGCGCCAGTTGCCCCAGTGTCTGGGGCAACTGGCGGCCATGCACCATTCACACCGGGTGCAGATCAAGCCGCTGGATATGAACGATGCACAGTTCATGGCCAGCGAGCATCTGGGTGGGCCGGTGAATTCCACGACGACCCGGCGGTTGCTGCAGAGCTCCGGTGGCAGCCCCTTGCATTTACGCGAACTGATGGCCGATGCGCGGGCGGTTAACGCCTTGTGCCTGGCCGGCGGCTACTGGACCTTGCATCCGCTGTGGGAGCCCACCGGCGAGCGCATCACCGATCTGGTACATACCCGGTTGTCCCAACAGGCCGAACCCTTGCGCGCGACCGTAGTGAGGATCGCGATCACCGGCACCCTTCCCCTGCCCTTGGCCCGTACCCTGCTTGGTGCCGCGGAACTTGATGCGGTGGTGGATGCCGGGCTGGCCCGGATCCGGCACCACGGGTCGCAGTCGAATGGATCGCGCAGTGTGGGGCTGGTGCCTGACCTTCCGGCGTCCACCGTTGTGGCGTCCCTGGGCCGTGGCGAGTTGCGCTCCCATCTGGAATCGCTGATCACCGCCGTGGACGGGGTGGTCCTGGGCGAGAAAACGCGGACGAATATCGCGGTGTTGTGTCGTGAGGTGGGGATCGAACCTCCTGCGGCGGATCTGCTGAAAACCGTGTCGACGACCCTGGCCGCCCAGCGGTATTCCAGCGTGTTGTCGTTGACCGAACATTTGGAGAGCGAGGTACTGGGCGAAGAAGAGTACCTTCGACTGCTTGCCGCCCGGGCCATGGCCCAACATGAGTCCGGCGACTCGGCGGCCGGGCTGGCCACCCTGGGCCAGGTGCAGGGAACCTCGAACCCGATCGTGCGTCTGGCGGCGGCCCAAATCCACCTCTCTCGTGGCCAACTGGATCAGGCGCTGGGCCTCTTGGAAGCCCGGGCGCAGGATCCTCCCAAGGTGGAGGCGTTGCGCCAGATCGTGCTGAACGCGAAGGGGTCACCGGATACCGCCCACCTGTTGCTTCGGTACTCAACGGATCCACGGCTGTCGACGGATCTGCAGGTCCAGGCGCTGACCCAGTACTGTGTCTGGCTGGCCTATCGGGGACGCCCCTCGCGCACTGTGGACCTGCTTGTTGAGCGTTTGATGTCGGTCGGTTGGCCGGAGATCAGTCCCAGCGGGCAAGGCCGGTTGTTTGCGGCCCTGCATCCGGTACTGCTCATGGAAGGCAGCACCCACCATGAGCTGCATTCCAAGCTGGTGGGCATGGAGGAAAAGGTGCCCTTGGTCAATTGCTCCCGCTACCTGCTGGCGCGTGGATCGATCGAGCTGGACCAGGGGCATGCCGGGGCTGCGGTACATTCGCTGGCCCAGGCCATGTCGCTGGCGCAGCTGTGTGACCCGGAGCTGATGCTGGGTGTCATGGCCGCCTTGCGGGCCCGGGCCGCTGGCATGCTGGGTGACCGGGAGCAGATGCGCCGCTGCCTGGACATCGCCGAGTCCGGCAACTGGGCAGAGGGTAAGTGGTCCCGGCTGGAAGCCGAGCGTGCCCTGCTCCCGGTGATCCTGCAGCTGCGCGGTTCGCAGGAAGCCCGGGCCCATGCCGGTGCGTTGCTCGGTCAGGCGGAAGAGCTCGGCCTGCCGATGCTGACGCTACGGATCCAGCACGATGCCTGGCGTCTGGGCTTGAGCGAGGATCCCGTGCCCTTCAGTTCCCTGGCCGGGCAGCTGGAAGGGGAATTGGCCAAGACCTTGTCCGGGTATGCCGCGGCCGTGGATACCCTGGGGCCCGAACTTGAGCAGCTGGTGCAAAGGCATGTGGACCAGGGCCGCCTGTTGTACGCCGCGGAACTGGCCAACCATGGTTCGGAGGTGGCCCTGGCCCGTGGAATGCGTGCACGGTCCTCGCAACTGCTGGGCTTGTGCGCCGATATCTGCCGCCCCCTGGCCAGTGTGAACACCCCCCGCCTGGGCCGGGCCCGGATCGATCCGGGGCTGCTGAGCGATCGTGAGTTCGCCGCCTGCACCCGTGCGGCACGGGGTGAAAGCAACACGGCGATCGCCGCGGCACTGTTCCTCTCCCCCCGGACCGTCGAGGGGCATCTGCAGCGATCCTACGCAAAACTCGGGATCCGCGACCGTCGACAACTGATTGATGAGTCGGAGGGCACCCCAGGCGCTTGATCCGTACCGGTGAGGCACTACCTAAATATGGCTACCGGGCTACTCGGTACTACTGCAATTCCCCGGGCTGGCCAATAAGCTAGTGTCAATTGGCCACAAGGTACTCGAACGCTTTGGGGGGCGTGCCACACGGTCGATTGCAAGTATGCCAGGTCTATACGGAGTGCATCTGCAGGTGCATTTCGAGTGACGGCGGCCGATACCGGGAAAAGCCAGCACCCACAAGTGCTGGCTTTTCTCGTTGCCGATGCCCCGCACCCACCGGCGGGAGAGTTTGCAGCCGGCCCAACGCACCTGATGAGAATGTATCTTCGAATACGGCTGGGGGTGGCCGTATCCCTGTCATAACGCCGCCGCGCGGGCATAGACTGCATTCATGGACGCACTACCGCAACTGCACTTGGGCGACGGGGCACCGGTCCTTCCCGTTGGACAGGGAACCTGGTTCCTGGGGGATGACCCGGCACGCCGTGACGAGGAAATCGCGACCCTGCGCACCGGGGTCGAACTGGGATTGGCGCTGGTGGATACCGCCGAGATGTACGGGGCCGGACGCAGTGAGGAACTGGTCGGCGAGGCCATCGCCCCGATCCGCGATCAGGTGTACCTGGTGAGCAAGGTATTGCCGTCCAACGCCTCCGAGCAGGGCACCGTCAAGGCCTGCGAGGAATCGTTGGGGCGTCTGGGAACCGACTGGATCGACCTGTACCTGTTGCACTGGCCCGGCCCGTACCCGCTGGAAGACACCATCCGGGGCTTCGAGTCGCTGAAGTCCCGCGGGCTGATCGGCGACTGGGGAGTGAGTAATTTCGACACCGAGGACCTGCGGATGCTGCCGGTACCGCCGGCGGCGAACCAGGTGCTGTACAACCCGGCCAGCCGCGGGATCGAATACGACCTGCTGCCGGCGCAACGCGAAGCGCAGCAGCCCATTCCGGTGATGGCCTACTCCCCCATTGGGCAGGGTGAGCTGCTGGACCATCCGGTACTGCGGGACATTGCCCGGCAGCTGGGTGCCTCCGTCGCGCAGCTACTCATCGCCTGGTCCATCCGCAACCCCGGGGTCATCGCGCTGCCCAAGGCCTCGCAGGTATCCCATGTGCGGGATAACGCCCGGGCGCTGGAACTGCAGCTGGGCCCGGAACACACCGAACGCATCGATGCGGCCTTCCCCGCCCCGCAAACCAAGATCCCGTTGGAAGTGATCTAGCCGGGCGGGCAGGTGATCCGGTGGTCACATTCGGTGTTTCCCGGCGGGTGCCAACTGGCACGGGACGGTCCGGCGTGGAATTATGGATGAGTCAACGGCTGGGATCTTGGAAAGGACCTGAACCAGTGCCAATCCGGCAGATCACCGTCTATGGTGAACCAGTACTCCACAAACGGGCCGCAGAGGTCACCGAATTCAACGACGAGTTGCGCGCCCTGGTGGCAGATATGCATGCCACCATGGATGCCGCCCATGGCGTGGGACTGGCAGCCCCGCAAATCGGTGTGGGCTTGCGCATCTTCACGTACATCTACGCCGACCAGGACACCGCGCCCGAGCGCGGGGTGGTGATCAACCCGAGGTTGACGCTGTCCAAGGTGTCGCAGGCTTCACCGGACGCCGATGAGGAATCCGAGGGCTGCCTGTCGGTGCCCGGACTCTCCTTCCCGCTCAAACGCGCCGACTACGCCAAGATCGAGGGTGTGGACGAGTTCGGCAAACCGGTCAGCTTCGAGGCGAACGGGTGGTTCGCCCGCATCATGCAGCACGAATACGACCACCTGGATGGTTTCCTGTACGTGGACAAACTGGTCCCCAAATGGGATAAGCGCTGGCTGAAAGCCAAGAAATCCCTGGGGTGGGGGGTGCCGGGCAATACCTGGCTCCCGGGAACCGATGAGGACCCGTTCGGCCACGGAGAGTAGGACAACGCCACGGCGGCAGCCCGGAACACTTGGTTCCGGACTGCCGCCTTTGCCCTGCACCCTGCCCGTGGAGCGGTGTGATCCTCCGCCCGTCAGCGCACGCTGATGGAATCCACCGCGGCAGCGGCTTCCTCGGCCAGGCTGGCCGGCATCGGGGCGCTCTTGGCCGAGTCGGCCGCCGTCTGCTGCCCCTCGTCGCTGACCACGTAGTGCGCGAATTCCTTGAGGAGCTGAACCGCGTGGGCATCCTCATAGCTGCTGCAGAGGATGAAGTAGGAAACCATGACCAGCGGGTAGGCGTCCGCGGCTTGCGTAGTGCGGTTCAGGTGCAGGGAGATATCATGGGGCCCACGCCCGTCAATCCGGTCCGCATCCTCAACCGCCCGGGCCGCAGCCTCGCCACTGACCTCGACAAAACCATCACCCACCTTCACCGCGGCCTTGCCCAACGAGGCATCCACCAGCGAATCGTCCGCATAGGTCACCGCACCCTCGGTGCGCACCACGGTGGTCACCACCCCGGAATTGCCCTGCGCCTGCTCAACCCGCGCCCCTGCCGGCCACGAGCCGCTGGGGTCATGCGGCCATTGCTCCGGGGCCGTGTCGTGCAGGTACTCGGTGAAATTCTCGGTGGTGCCCGAATCATCCGAGCGCACCACCACGGTCATCGGGGTATCCGGCAACGAAAGCTCCGGATTCAGTTCGGCAATCGCCGGATCCTGCCAGCTGGAGATCTCTCCGTTGAAGATCCGTGCCATGGTCGGCGCATCCAGGTTCAGGCTCTGGATCCCGGGCAGGTTGAACGCCACGGTGATCGGGGATATGTAGGCGGGGATGTTGATCGCCCCGTCGGGCCCGCAGGTGGTAATCGAGTCGGCCACTTCCTCGTCCTTCAGGAATGCGTCCGATCCGGCGAAGTCGGTGCCTCCGGCCAATAGTCCCGCGCGGCCGGCACCGGAACCGACCGAGGCGTACTGGACCTGCAGCTTGGGGTGGACGGTTGCGAAGCTGCTGCTCCAGGCATTCATCGCCGCGTTCTGTGCGGTGGAACCGCCACCGGTGATGGTCCCTTCAAGGGTGGAGGTGTTGTTCTGCGCGGCCTCGCGTTGCGCATCGCCCAGCGGGTAGTCATTGCCGCACCCGGCCAGCAGTACGGTTGACAGCGCCAATGCCGGCAGGCCCAGGGCCCAACGGGTGGCGGGACGGGATGGACGGGGCTGTGCGAGCGCACCTGTCATGGAATGACTCCTGCATCGAGAACCTGGTGGATGGCCAACGGCCTTAACCATCGTAGGCAGGTTAACGGCAAGTTGCTAAAAGCCGAATGGCTAGTGGTTGGTCGACTGGATGAGGAACACGTTTCCCTCGGGGGCACATCGGGATATGGCCCCGGCCTGCCCGGCATCCAGTTCCAGGCCGCCTCCGCCGAACTCGACCCGCTCACCGACCAGGTACTCGTGGGAATCCAACCGGATACCCGGGCGCCCCTCGGTGATCGGTTCGGCATCCTGCGGGAAGACCAGCAGTGTCGGGGCCCCGTCGGCGGTGGCCACATGCAGGCAGCCGCCGGCGGAGATCACCAAATCGCCCTGGGCCAGCGCATCCATGGCGGGTCCACCCAACGAGTAATTGCCGCGGACCGCATGCGGGCGCTCTTCGCTCACCCCCAGGACCAGCCGCTGTGTCTCGGTTGGCGAGCCCGTTGCCTGCTCGGCCGGTTCACCGGTGCCGGAACAACCGGTCAGCAGCAAACCCCCGGCGGCCAGGGTGACCAGGGCCGGGAACAGAATCGGGTGGCGGGTGAACGGCTTCATGGTCTCGAGCCTAGCAAAATCCTGTTGGCGGGCGCAGGCACACTCTCAGGCCCTGAATCCCAGGTAGCGGTGATGCAGGGCCGCGGCCTTGGGCGCAGCGGGCACCGCATCGGCATGCCATATTTCATCGGCCCGGCCGCCGCGCAGCCAGAAGGGCAGGAACATCCCGTTCCCGCCCGGCGCGATCGCCTGCTGCATCCGAGATCCGGCCACGGTGCTTCGATCCGCGTAGGACAGGTAGTATTCGTCAAAATGCCCGAGCAGGCGCAGCGGAAGATGCCTCGTGGCCCGCTCCTCGAGTAGCATCTGGGCCGCCGATCCGGCGGTGGTATAGAGCGCCTCGCCGTGCCGATCGTGTCCCACCCCGGCGATGTCGGATCCCGGCTCCTGCACCACCGCTTTGAGCGTGGTGAGGGTTTGCCCGGTGTACCAGGCCGCATCACGCAGACTGGTCGGCCCATGCCCGCGAAGGTACCGGGTGAGCAGTTCCCGCAACGGTTCCTCCGGGGTGTGATGGGCATCCACCCAGTCATCGAGCAACACGAAGTCCTGGGCGGCCACCCCCGAGCCGGCGGGAACCGGCCCCAGGCAGATCAGCGATTCCATGACCAGGGCCACCAGCAGGTGGACGCCGCGTTGGGCGTTGGTGGCGATCCCGTGCGCGTTGAGCATCGCGAAGAGCCGTGCCCGGTTGGCCGATTGCCGCTCGGCCAGCAGCCCGGCGACCAGGATGCCGGCCCGGTCGATATCCGCACCGGTGATCTGCAGTTCCCGCAGTCGGGACTGCATGGAGCGCAGGGTGCGTTCCCTGCTGGCCCTGACCAGCCACCGCACATCCTCGGCGGCACAGATGTGCAAGGTGCCACGCATGGTCCAGGAACGCACCAGCTCACGGCGGTTGAAACAACCGTTGATATCGGTCGCGGTGACGGCTTGGCCGGCCCGTTGGGCCACCGCATAGCGTCCGGCCGCCAGGTCCTGGGATTGCAGCGCCAGCATGTGCCGGGCGGCCGCCGGGATCGATCCCGCGGGGTCCAGGAGCAAGTGGCTGGTCATGCGGGCGCAGAGCATGCCACGACGGTTCACGACCGTTTCCATGCAACGAGTGTACCCGAGCTGCTGCCGGGCACAGCGTGGCGGCAGCCACCGCTCCGGCGGCCGATCAGGACCTCAGCTTCCGCGGATCCAGCCGGCCAACCCCGCGGCCAGCTCGCCCTCATTGCGCAGGGTGTGCGACGAGGCCACCAGGTGCCTATCGCTGAGCCGGTGCAGGTACGGGCCGGACAACGGCAATTCCACGATGCCGCGCAGCCCGCGTTCCCAGGCGGCCACCAGCACCGGTTCGACCCGCTCGAAGTCCAGTTCGCCTTCCCGGGCGAGGTAGTCCATCTCCCAGGCGTCAAACCCGGCCGCGTCGATCCCCTCGGCCCCGAAGCGCGTGGACCAGAACGCGACCCCGCGTTCGGCCTGCGCCATGGCCAAACCGGTCACGAATTGCCGGTCGTGCAGGCTGCCCGGGATGCGGATGCTCCCCGGCCCGTACCATCCCCATGCCCTGCCCCAAAGGCTCAGCCAGCGCCGCTCCCAGACGGGCTTCGCCACCGATGCGGGACGTTGGCAGCAACCGGTGTCCGGGATCGGGCAGAGGGCCGGCAGTTGCAGCGTCTCGGCCAGGGACCACGCCTGGCGCACATACAACAGCACCAGCAATGGCTGCGCATGGGTATCGACGGTGATGGCCATCCCCGGCGGCCAGCTGCCGGTGCGCTGCGGGTACTGCATGGGATTGTGGCTCCCACCCTCCGGTGTCGGACTGCCGATACACGGGGAACCGCCGGCACCCGGCCGCGGTCGGCCCGGGCAGGGTTGTCCCCGTAGTCGATGATGCCGACTCCTGGTGAACCGCGGATGTCTGCCGGGCGAAACGGTGGTGAATGCTAGCGGTGTCGCGGCCTCCGGATCACCGGGCCACCGGGCCGACACGGCAAACGCCGCCCCGACCGTCAGCTGGTCGAAGCGGCGTTTGCTGTGCCTGGGGTTCTTGCCTAGGCGGTGACTGCCTCTGCCTTCAGGGAAGGCACAGCCACCGGATGGGTTCCGGCGATGGTTTCAATGACACGGACCACCTGGCAGGAGTAGCCGAACTCGTTGTCGTACCAGACGTAGACCACGGCGTTCTTGCCGCTGACGATGGTGGCCAGGCCATCGACGATTCCGGCGCGGCGTGAACCGACGAAGTCGGTGGAGACGACCTCTGGCGAATCGATGTAGTCGATCTGCTTGTGCAGGTCCGAAGTCAGCGACACTTCACGCAGGTAGGCGTTCAGCTCGTCCTTGCTGGTTTCGTTCTCCAGGTTCAGGTTCAGGATCGCCATCGACACGTTCGGGGTGGGAACGCGGATGGCGTTACCGGTCAGCTTGCCGGCGAACTCGGGCAACGCCTTGGCCACGGCCTTGGCGGCACCGGTTTCGGTGATCACCATGTTCAACGCGGCCGAACGGCCACGGCGCTCGCCCTTGTGGAAGTTGTCGATCAGGTTCTGGTCGTTGGTGAACGAGTGAACGGTTTCGACGTGACCGTGGGAGACACCGAACTTGTCGTTCAGCGCCTTCAGGACCGGGGTGATGGCATTGGTGGTGCAGGATGCGGCCGAGACGATGCTGTCCTGGGCGGTAATCACCGAGTCGTTGATACCGTGGACGATGTTCTTCACATCACCCTTGCCCGGAGCGGTGAGCAGCACGCGGGCGGCGCCCTTGGCCTTCAGATGCTGGCCCAGGCCCTCTTCATCGCGCCAACGGCCGGTGTTGTCCACCACGATGGCGTTGTTGATGCCGTAGGCGGTGTAGTCGACGCTGGCCGGGTCGTTCGAGTAGATGACCTGGATCAGGGTGCCGTTGGCAAGGATGGTGTTGTTTTCCTCGTCGATGGTGATCGAGCCATCGAACTTGCCGTGGACCGAGTCGCGGCGCAGCAGGCTGGCGCGCTTCTCCAGGTCGTTGTCGCTGCCCTTGCGGACCACGATGGCGCGCAGGCGCAGACCGTAGCCGCCACGTTCGATGAGGATGCGGGCCAGCAGGCGTCCGATACGGCCGAATCCGTAGAGCACCACGTCCTGCGGTTCGGCGTCGGTTGCCCCGGCCTGGCCGACCTTCTCGCCCAGTTCCCCGGTCAGGAAGGACTTCAGGTCGGTGGAACCGGATTCAACGAACTTCTTGTTCAGGCGTCCCAGATCAACCGAAACGGCGCCGATGTTCAGCTCGGCGATGGCTTCAAGGATCGGCATGGTGGCGGTCAGCGCCAACTCCTCACCATCGATGCGACGCACCACGCGGTGGGCCTTGATGATGTCGATAGCCGACTGGTTGATCAACTTGCGGCCGTAGATGGAGGTCACCACATTGTTCTTGCGGTAAAGACGTCCGATCAGTGGAATCATGGCCTCGGCGAGCTCTTCGCGCCCGCTCCATTCTTCCTGGGCAACGACAGACTGCTGGGTCACAGAAAATCCCTTCCAAATCAGCCGACTTCCGGATCCTTAAAGTCGGTTGGCACCGTGAGAAGCACCATTGCATTACGGTGGAACGGGGTGTCAGGATCATTCCCCGTTGAATACATATCCATCATAAACGCTGAGCCATTGAGCGCAGAATGTGACCATGTGAAACCGGTCACCCGAGTCACCAGAATCCTGTTGGACGAAGCACGAACCCGTCGGTGATAACCGCGGAATCGGTCAATGGGGGCCTGCGGCAGGAGCGCTCCGGATGGTGCGGGAGGTGGTGAATGGGATGACCGATACGCCGGGTTCTGTCCCGCCTCAGCGGTGACGATCATCTATCTACGGTTGCCGTTGCCGACAACCTCCAGCGGTCCACCCGACTGCATGGGGCGAACAGCCCTCGTAACGCAGTCTGTCTGACCTTGCTCCGGGTGGGGTTTACCTAGCCACCCCAATCACTTGGGGTGCTGGTGGTCTCTTACACCACCGTTTCACCCTTACCCGGGTTGCCCCGGGCGGTCTGTTTTCTGTGGCACTGGCCTGCGGGTTACCCCGAGTGGGCGTTACCCACCACCCTGTCCTGTGGAGCCCGGACGTTCCTCGGGCCACCGAAGTGGCACGCGATCGCCTGGTCATCCCATTCGGCCTCAAGTCTAGTCCAGTTTCATCATGCACTTGACATGTCCACCGTAACCATGGGCGTTTAGGCCCAGGACTTCGGAGCCAGAATGTAGGCGATCCTATAAGCTGAAAGGCGTGCTTATTCTGTTGCCGCCTTCCGAAGGCAAGACCGCCCACGCCACCGGCGATCCGTTCGAGCTCGGTGAGTTGTCCTTCCCGGAACTGTCCGGACCGCGTTCCGAGGTGCTTGATGCCCTGGCCGAGGTCTCGGCCCGCGAGGATGCCATGGACATCCTGGGCGTTGGTGCATCGCTGGCCGCCGAAGTGGCACGGAACATCTGCCTTCACACCGAGCCGGCTGCCCGGGCCCACGATATCTACTCGGGCGTCCTCTTTGAGGCGCTGGGCTACGCCACGTTGGATGGCGCCGCGCAACGCCGGGCCGATGAGTCGATCCTGGTGGTCTCCGCGCTCTGGGGTGCGGTGCGATTCGGCGACAGGATCCCTCCCTACCGTTTGTCGATGTCCGCGAAGCTGGATCACCTGGGCAAGCTGGCCAGCTGGTGGAAGAAACGGCTGACACCTGTACTGGACGCGGTCGCTGGCGACCAACTGGTGGTGGATGCCCGATCGAGCACTTATGCGGCGGCCTACAAACCCGGCAATGGCAATACGGTGGCGGTCAACGTCTTCCAGATCCGCAACGGCGTACCCAAGGTGGTCTCACACTTTGCCAAACACACCCGCGGTGAGGTCGCCCGCTTCCTGGTCGAACAGGACCAGGCGCCGGCCACTGCGAAGGAACTGCTGGAGTTGGCCGGCAGCCGCTGGGAGGCCAGCCTGTCGGAGGACAGGAAGGGCCTGGCACTGAATATCACCCTGGCCGAGGACCACCAGTTCACGACCGCAAAATAGCACATAAAGCAGCGTGCGTTACCCCCATGGATTGACTGGACCCGGGAGATGTCGTGACTGCCAGGTGGATGGCACGTAGCCTTCAATCCGCTGTCACATGGCCATCCCGGATCGAACTCCACGGGCGGGCCTGGAGCCGATCTCATGCACAGCATCACCCCGGATTCGGCCTCCACCGATCCCTCCTGAACGACCCTTGTGCGCTCCAGGGGTTCTCGGTCCTTTCGGACCAGAGGGCGGAATCCATCGGTCAAAGCTTCCCGCATACCGGGGTTCGCGCCGAGGACGATGACCACGGTTTCCACTTCATCTTTGGGAGCCTGAAGAACGTGGTGCGGCATAACGGCAGGATGTGGGTGTGCGCAGGGGTGGAAGTTTCCCGCGAACCCTGCGTGGCTGATCTCTGGTAATGCGGTCTTCGTCCTTGCGGCAGGGAGTCCGTCCCGGGAATTGGCCGCATCCCGTCCGGCGGTACCCTTGCGACATATCAACTTCCATTAGTGAAATCCAACGTTCACTTGACGTTGTCCGGTGATCTTTGCGGCTGGGATTAGATGATTTCTGGCCCTGCCCTCCATGTGGCTGGGCATCATCGACACAACTCGCAATGAAGGTTGAGATGCAACTAAACTCCAAAGCCGCACTGTGGCTGAAACGCACTGGTGTCAGCGCCATTGCGTTGGCATTATTGGGCACTTCGGTCGTGGCCGGCCAGTCCGCACTGGCTGCACCGAACGACGAAGCAGAAGACACCACCGTGATCAGCACTGCGGATACCGACTGGAAGTACCTGGACGACGGCAGCGATCCGGCCGAAGGCCTGGCGTCGTTGGATGCCTGGACCGCGACGGAGTTCGACGACAGTTCGTGGAAGAGCGCCAGGGGAAGCTTCGGAGCGAAGAACGGAGCGCTGGGCACCGTGGGTCCGCACACCCCGAACACCCTGCTGAACCACTACCTGCCCGAGCAGGGCACCACCGCGGTGCCCACCTACTTCTTCCGCACCAGTTTCGAGCTGGATGAAGGCGAGGCGGACCAGTACGTGCAGGTCAGCGGCGACGTCATCTTCGACGACGCCGTGGTTCTCTGGATCAACGGCACCAAGGTCGCCGGATTCCTGGACGACCGCCTGACCGGTGGGAGTAACCAGGAGTACGCGGGCAGTTCGAATGGCGATCCGATCGCCAGCACCTTCCAGGTACCGGCCGATGTCCTGGTGGACGGGCAGAACACCGTGGCAGTGAGCCTGCACCAGGATCGGGCCAGCAGCTCGGACATCTACCTGGACATGCCGCAACTGACCCTGCATGCCACCGAGCACCATGAACCACCGACCCGGGTGATCCTGACCCCCACCGAGACCCCCGAAACCTCGCAGTACGTCTCCTGGTTGGGCGGCATCGCCGATATGGAAACCGGGCGGGTGGAAATCCGCGAGACCGACGGCACCGAGATCCGCAGCATCGAAGCGGAATTCGTGGACCGGGTCAACAACAACCCGCTGCCGCACTTCTCCGCCGAAATCACCGGCCTGGAACCGGCCACCGGCTACACCTACCGCGTGGTCAACGGCCCGTCGCACAGCGAGTGGCACAGCTTCACAACGGCCGACCCGGATGCGGAGAATTTCCAGTACATCTACTTCGGTGATGCACAGATCGGTTTGGACACCACCTGGCCCAAGGTTGTTGAACAGGCCATGGCCGCCGCCCCGAATATCGTGGGCTCGGTCCACGCCGGCGACCTGATCGATACCGCCAGCAACGAGACCCAGTGGGTCAACTGGTTCAAGGGCATGCGCACTGCTGCGGCCACCACCAATGTGATGGCGGCCCCGGGCAACCACGAGTACTCCGGGGACAACAAGCTCAAGGCCTGGAAGGCCAATTTCGAGTACCCGGCCAATAACCCGAGCGTCGAGACCGCTGGCGAACTGGCCGTACTGGCCATCGGCGATACACCGGAAGCGGCCCAGTACCGGGCGCTGTTCGATCATTGGACCGAATTCGCCCAGGAGACCGTGTACTACACCGACTACCAGGGTGTACGGTTCATCACCATCAACGCCACCCGCGACAACGGCTTCCTGACCCCGGAGAACATGCCGGCCTGTCAGGGTGCGAGCTGCCCGAACGGGAACAAGTCCGCCCTGTGGATCCAGTTCCAGGCCGCCTGGTTGGATCACATCCTGGAGAACAGCGATTCCAAGTGGAACGTGGTGACCTTCCACCAGCCGGTCTACTCGGCGTCCTCCGGCCGTAATGAACCGGTGCTTCGTGAGCACTGGGTTCCGGTATTCCAGAAGCACAACATCGATCTGGTGCAGATGGGCCACGACCACGTCTACGCCCGCGGATACAACAACGAGAACACCACCGAACACGAGGGTGTCACCGACGGTCCGGTGTACATCGTGTCGAACTCCGGAGCCAAGCACTACCAGCTGGCCCCGGTGGATAACAATGTCTGGACCCAGAACAATGCCACCCAGGTGCAGCGAGGCCGTGGCTTCAGCACCTACCAGATCATCGATGTCACCGATAATGCCCTGACCTACAAGTCCTACCTGGCCGAGAAGACCGACACCGCCACCACCGACCTGGAGGTCGGCCAGGTGTGGGATGAATTCACCATCACCAAGGACGATGCGGGCACCAAGTGGGTCACCGAAGCCGGCATCGACGTGCCCGGGATCTCCGACCCCGAACTGGCAGTGGACGTGGCCACCTCGGTACGCTGCCTGGCCGGCAAGGCCACCCTGACCGTCGCCGCAACCAACGGGGAATCCGGACCCATCTCACTGGAGATCATCAGCGAATACGGCAGCAAGCAGTTCCCGGAGGTCCACAGCGGCAAGAAGGGCACCGCGGCCTTCGCAACCCGGCAGGCCGACGTGGCCGGCGGCACCGTCACGGTTGAAGCCGTCAGCGGCGAGAGCACCAGCAGCCAGCAGGTCGACTTCGCGGCAGCCTCGTGCTAACTCCTTCCGAGAATTCCACACAGAAAGACAACGTGCACATCATGATCAAGAAGAACTTCCTTCCCCGCGCTCTGGCCCTCACGGCGGGCTGCTCGGTGCTCCTGGGCGTCGGTGCGGCGGCAATAGCCGATACCGTGGAACACGGCACCAACGAGATCGAGGTCAACGTCGATATCGTCGAACTGGATGAGCCGGGTGTGCTGGCCATGACCGTCGCCGGCGCGGGATCGATGACGCTGGAGGAAAACGGCTCCGACGAGATGATCCGCCAGTTCACCGGCACCCTGCCCACTGTGACCGTCACCGACACGCGCTCTGCCCAGGACATCGCCGACGGCGCCTACTGGCATGTGCTGGGCAGTGCCAGTTCCTTTACCAGCACCGGTGGAGACACCATCGGAGCCGAGCACCTGGGTTGGACACCGAATCTGGTGGACGGGGGCGAATCCGGCGCGGTCACCGAGGGCGAACAAGTGGACACAGCCGTCGACCCGGGCCCGGACAATGTCGGACTGGTGGACCAGGAACTGCTGGCGATGGCCTGGGACTCGGCGGAAGTACTTGACGAGGGTACCTGGACGGCCAACGCCGAGCTGTTCCTGCGCACCCCGGTGTCTGTCGAGCCTGGATCGTACAGCTCGAAACTGACCCTGTCACTGTTCGAGTAACCAGCAAGGACATACGTGATTCGGGCGGCCGCTGGCCGCCCGAATCATTCCCACCATTGGATGGACATGCCGCACAAACCCCAGAATCTCATCTCCCGCGTCGCAGCCGCGGCGCTTCTCACGGCCAGCCTGGCATCGGCTCCCGCACTGGCCGCGGCTGCCCCAGCGGACCGCGAACCGTCGATCACCTGGTCCATGAACCCGGCCGCGGACAGCGGTCACGGACACTGGATCGAGATGGAGCTCAGCCCGGGCGAAACCCGGACCGAACAGCTGGTGCTCAAGAACCACAGTGAGCAGCCCGCGACCTTTGGCCTGCAGGCTGCCGATGGCTACTTCACCGACAGCGGCCGCTTCAACATGCTCTCCTCCGACCAGCCCTCACATGCCGCCGGCACCTGGATCAGTATCCAGGACGAGGTCAGCGTGGACGCGAAGTCCGCCGAAACGGTCCCCTTTACCGTCACGGTGCCGTCCAACGCCACCCCGGGCGACCATGCGGCCGGGGTCGCCTCGGTGGTCAGCAGTCTCGGGCAATCCGGGGACGGAGCCAGTATCGGGCTCGAATCCAGGATCGGGTTCCGGGTGATGACCCGTGTGGAGGGACCGTTGCAACCCTCCTTGGCCGTGGGGTCGATCGAAGCCGCATACAACCAGTCATGGAATCCCTTCGCACCCGGTCACATCACCGCGGACCTGTCGGTAGGCAATGACGGGAACCTGCAATTGGATCCGGCCACCAGCCTTGCCGCTCCCCTGGCTGCGGGCTCGGACACCCTGGAAACGGGCTCGCTGCTGCCCGGCGACAGTGCGCAGGTCTCCGCAGCTCTGCCCAATGTGTGGCCGCTGTTCCTGGTTCCGGCGACCATCGAGGTAACGGGCACGGACACCGCCGGAAGCCGGCAGGTACTGCTCACCGAGCGCATCTGGGTCTGGGCGCTGCCACTTCCGCAACTGTTGGTGGCCGCCGGGGTGTTCCTATGCCTTACCGGTCTGCGGCGGCGCAAGAGCAGACAGGATGCCCGGTTGGCACAGCTGCTGGACCAGGCCAGGCAGGATGGTGCCGCCCAGGTGCGGTTGCAGTCCCAGGGGGCCGGCCGATGAGCACGGCTACCGACCCGGGTAGCGGTATCGACCTGCATGTCGAGATCAGCGAGCTACCCGGGCCGGGGACCATCGAACCGAACCCCGACCGGTGGCCCGAGGGATTGGCCGACACCGGTTCCGAGCCATGGATGTTGCTGGCGGCCTTGGCAGTGCTTGCCCTCGGGACCGTCGTGTCCAGGTATTCCCGGCACCGACGTGAGCGGCATTAGGGCCTGGCAGACAGCGGGGTTGGTCTGCCGGATGGCCGCATGGGTGCCGGCCCCGCGGGGAGCAGCGGGCATGGCGCAGCGCGACATGCTGCCAGTCATCGCCTCGGGCGCGGAACCAGCTGGTTCCGCGCCCGAGGGCGTTGCAGGTTCCCGGCCTGGGTCGGGCACCGGGCCGGCTAGGGCGTGAGGATGAAGTCCCACGGATCGGTATTAATCTGCGAAACCTCGACCTCGAGTTCGAAACCGAGGTCCCGGACCACGTTCTGCAGCGCCCGGGCCGCGGCCGAGAGCCACACCCATTCCGAGGCGAAGTGGGACACGTCGATCAGGTAGGGGTGGGACTCCCCCGCGGCCTCGCGGGCCTCGCTGGCCGGATGGTGCCGCAGATCGGCGGTGACGTAGACATCGGCGTCATGGGCGCGGACCGCGTCGAACAGCGAATCCCCCGCCCCGCCGCACACCGCGATCTTGCGTACGATCGCGTGACGTTCACCGGCCACCCGTACCCCGCCGGCCACGGCCGGCAACACCGAGTACACGCGTTCGGCGAAATCCTGCAGCTTCATCGGCTTCTCCAGCACACCGACGCGTCCCAGCCCTTCCTCGGGCAGCCCGTCCTTGGTGCCCACCAGAGGGACGCACTCGGTCAGGCCGAAGGCATCGGCCAGGGCGTCATTCACGCCGCCGATGGCGCTGTCGGCATTGGTGTGCGCGGTCAGCAGGGCGCAGCCGGATTCGATCAGGCGGTGGATGGCCTCGCCCTTGAACGAAGTGCCGGCGACCTGGTTCACCGGTTTGAGCAGCAACGGGTGGTGGGTGATCAACAGGTCGGCGCCACGCTCGATGGCGTCCTCGATGACCTCCAGGGTGGGATCCACCGCGAGCACCACCTTGGAGACCTTCGCGGTGGTGCGTCCGGCCACCAAACCCACCGCATCCCAGTCCTCGGCCAGCGACTGCGGCCACAGCTCCTCCACGGCCTCCAGTACATCGCCCAGCGTCGGCGTGGTGGGTGCAGCGGGCCGCCCGGGGGTCCGGGACTGCGTGTCCTGTGGGCCCGCGCCCTCGGCGCCCTGGTTCTGCTGTGCTGCTTCATCCGGCTGGGCTTTGCCGGCCGGGTCATTCGCCTTGCTGTGCATACCCCTAGCCTACGCGTCCGGGGCGGGGAGGGAACAGAATGCAACGCCGTGGCGTTGAGGATGGGTGTGAGCTCTCAAACCAGTACCCAGGCCCTGACATTCAACGCGTCATTTGAACACCAAGGCCGCCAGCTGCGCACCTTCGTGCTGGCCGGTGGCTGCTTCTGGTGCCTGGACGCGGTCTACCAGCGCACCCGCGGGGTGCATGCGGTGATCTCCGGTTATCTCGGTGGACGGAACCCCGCGCCGACCTATGAACAGGTGTGTTCGGGTTTGACCGGCCATGCCGAGGCGGTGGCCGTCATCTTCGATGAAACCGAGGTCCCGGCCGAGATCATCCTGGACATGTTCTTCACCCTGCACGATCCAACCACCCTGAACCGGCAGGGCTACGACGTGGGAACCCAGTACCGTAGCGCGATGTTCCCGCTGGATGAGACCCAGCGTCGTGAATTCCAGGCCGCCGTGGAGAAGTACGCGCAAGTCTACGACGACCCGATCGTGACCACCTTTGAACCGGTCACCGACTTCTGGTTGGCCGAGGATGTCCACCAGGATTATTACAACAATTACGCAACATCCGGCTATTGCCGGGTCATCATCGACCCGAAACTGGCCAAGGTAAAGAAATATTACGGCTTATGGCTTAAAGAATCCTAGTAAATAGCCAGAACACTAACCTAGACAGTGGACCTCTTCACTGGCGTTCACAGGCCAGTGACCAACTCGTAGCCGCAGGGCTCACATCTACCTAGAGCGCAAAGGAAAGAGACACCATGGGCAAAATCTACAACAACGTCACCGAGGTCATCGGCGGCACCCCACTGGTCAAGCTGAACCGCCTGGACGAGGGCCTGCCGGGCAACGTCGCGGTCAAGCTCGAGTTCTACAACCCTGCCAATTCGGTCAAGGACCGTATCGGTGTGGCGATTGTTGATGCCGCGGAGAAGTCCGGCGCGTTGCAGCCGGGAGGCACCATCGTCGAGGGCACCAGCGGCAACACCGGTATCGCCCTGGCCATGGTCGGCGCGGCCCGCGGCTACAAGGTGGTGCTGACCATGCCCGAGACCATGAGCACCGAGCGCCGAGTGATGCTGCGTGCCTTCGGCGCGGAGATCGTGCTGACCCCGGGTGCCGACGGCATGCGCGGTGCGGTGGAGAAGGCCAAGGAGATCGTGGCCACCACCGAAAACGCCATCTGGGCCCAGCAGTTCGCCAACGAGGCCAACCCGCTGATCCACGAGACCACCACCGGCCCGGAGATCTGGGAAGACACCGACGGAAAGATCGACGTGCTGGTCTCGGGTATCGGCACCGGCGGCACCATCACCGGCGCCGGACGCTACCTGAAGTCCAAGAACCCGAACGTGAAGATCGTGGCCGTGGAGCCCAAGGACTCCCCGATCCTCAACGGCGGCAAGCCCGGCCCGCACAAGATCCAGGGCCTGGGCGCCAACTTCATTCCCGAGGTGCTGGATACCGAGCTGTACGATGAGGTGCTCGATGCGCCGGTTGACGACTCGGTGTCGGTCGCGCGTGCCCTGGGTGTCCAGGAAGGCATCCTGGGCGGTATCTCCGCCGGCGCCGCCGTCTGGGGCGCACTGCAGGTCGCTGCCCGCGAGGAGAACGCCGGCAAGCTGATCGTGGCCGTGGTGCCGGACTTCGGCGAGCGCTACATCTCGACCCTGCTGTTCGACGATATTCGCGGCTAACTGACAACTTGTTCGCACTTGAGTGAATAAAACGGTGCGTCGGTGGGTTGGGGTAAAGAGATCCAATCATCCGGCGCACCGTTTCTTGTGCCGCGGCGTTCACGAATGCCGTTGCACCCGCGTATGACCCATAAGGTGGATATATGAGCTTTTTCTCCCGGCTTCGTGAAGACCTGGCCACTGCCCGCACCCACGACCCGGCCACGCGAAATGACATGGAGAACTTTTTCGCGGCCTCGGGATTGCATGCGATCTGGATGCACCGGGTGGCCCACAGGATGTGGCAGAACCCCAACCTGCGTTTTCCGGCCCGTTTGCTCTCCCAGCTCAACCGTGCGCTGACCGGGATCGAGATCCATCCCGGGGCCCGCATCGGGCGCCGGTTCTTCATCGACCACGGGATGGGGGTGGTGATCGGGGAAACCGCCGAGGTGGGTGACGACGTGATGCTGTACCACGGGGTGACCCTCGGCGGGCGTTCGCTGGCCAAGGTCAAGCGCCACCCGACCCTGGGAAACCGTGTGGTGGTCGGTGCCGGGGCGAAGATCCTGGGCCCGATCCTGATCGGCGACGATTCGGCGGTTGGCGCCAACGCGGTGGTGGTCAAGGACGCCCCGGCCGGTTCGATCGTGACCGGGATCCCGGCCCGTAACCGTCCGCGCTCCCCGGAGGAACGCAAGCCCGCGGTGGATCCGGCCGAGTACATCGACCCGGCCATGTGGATCTGAGTCCCGGCAGCTGCCCAGAGACGCGTTGACCTCCGGCCCGGAACCCTGTCACAGGGTTCCGGGCCGGAGGTCCATTGTCCGCAGGGGCTTGGCCCGGGCCGCGGTTAGGCGGGTGCCTGGGCGCGCAGTTGCCCGAGGAAGGTCGCGATCCGGTCCACGGCGTCGCGGATTTCCGCTTCGCGCGGAAGGATGACGAACCTGAAGTGGTCGGGCGCGGGCCAGTGGAAGGCGGTGCCGTGCGAGATCATGATCTTCTGGCTGCGCAGCAGGTCGATGACCAGTTGCTCGTCGTCGGTGATCGGGTAGATCGCCGGGTCAAGCCGGGGGAACAGGTACATGGCCCCGGCGGCGGGAATACAGCTGACCCCGGGAATGTCGTTGAGCAACCGGCAGGCCAGGTCACGTTGCACCCGTAGCCTGCCGCCGGGTTTCACCAGGTCCTCGATGCTCTGGTAGCCGCCCAGCGCGGTCTGGATCGCGTGCTGGGCCGGGACATTGGGGCACAATCTCAGTGAGGCCAGCAGCTCCAGCGCCTCACGGTACCCGGCTGTCGCGGTACGGTTCCCCGAGACGGCAACCCAGCCGGCACGGTAGCCCGGCATCCGGTAGGCCTTGGACAACCCCGAGAAGGTGAGCACCGGCAGGTCGGGTGCCACCGCGGCGGTGTGGATGTGCACGGCGTCCTCGTAGAGGATCTTCTCGTAGATCTCATCGGAGAAGAGCACCAGCTCGTGTTTCCGGGCCAGCTCGGCAAATTGTTCCAGGATGTGCCTGGGGTAGACGGCGCCGGTCGGGTTGTTCGGGTTGATGATCACGATGGCGCGGGTGCGTGCGCTGATCTTCGCCTCGACATCGGCCATGTCCGGCCACCAGTTCTCCTGGTCGTTGCACGCGTAGTGCACCGCTTCCCCGCCGCTGAGCAGCACCGAGGCGGTCCACAGCGGGTAGTCCGGGGAGGGGATCAGCACCTGGTCCCCGGGCTCCAGGAAGGCCTGCAGCGTCATCGAGATCAGTTCGCTCACCCCGTTGCCGATGAAGATGTCTTCCACCCCGAATTGCATCAGCCCCCGGGTCTGGTAGAACTGCACGATGGCCGTACGGGCCGAGAAGATCCCCTTGGAATCGCTGTAGGCCTGGGCCTCACGCAGGTGGTGGACCATGTCCACCACAATCGATTCGGGGGCCTCCAACCCGAAGGGTGCCGGGTCCCCGAGGTTCATGCGCAGGATGCTGTGGCCTTCGGCCTCCAACTGCTTGGCCACCTGCTGTACCGGGCCGCGCAGGTCGTAGCGGACCTCGCTGAGCCGGCTGGATCGTTGCATCGGGTTCATGCTGTATGTTTTCACCTCCGGTGCCCGGCGGCAAGAGCACGGCCCGGATTGTCCCGGTGGCGCCGGATAGCGGTGCCGGGTGCGGGGGCCGTCGGGCATTAAGTAGTCTTGAACCCATGAGCCAGCATCCTGCAGACACCCATGACATGATCCGCGTGCGCCAGGCGCGGGAGAACAACCTGACCGGTATCGATGCCGATATTCCCAAGCGCCGGATCACCGCCTTCACCGGGGTCTCCGGGTCGGGCAAGTCCTCGCTGGTGTTCGGCACGATTGCCGCCGAGTCGCAGCGGCTGATCAACGAAACCTACACCTCCTTCATCCAGTCCTTCATGCCCTCGATGCCGCGCCCGGATGTCGAGGTGCTGGAAAACCTGTCGGCCGCGATCGTGGTGGACCAGGAACGCATGGGGGCGAACTCGCGTTCCACCGTGGGCACCGCGACCGATGCGTACTCGCTGCTGCGGGTGCTCTACTCGCGGTATTCCACCCCCAGCGCCGGCGGGGCCGGGGCCTACTCCTTTAACTTGGGCGAGGGGGCTTGCAGCGCCTGCGAAGGCTTCGGTACCGAGGCGAGCATCGACCTGGACGAACTGCTGGACTGGGACAAGACGTTGAACGAGGGGGCGATCAAGGCCCCGAATTTCGCCCCGGACTCCTGGCTCTGGCAGACGCTGACCGCCGGCACCGCACCGGATCTGGATGTGGCCCTGCGTGAGATGCCGGCGGAGATGCTGCACCGGCTGCTGTACGCCGAGGCCGGGAAGGTCAAGCTCAACGGAGCGAATATGAGCTATTCCGGGTTGGTCACCCGGATCAAGTCCAACTACATCCACTCCGGCCGGGAGATCAAGCAGGCGCATATCCGGGACTGGATCGAACGGATTTCCACCACCGCCCCGTGCAGTGTCTGCGAGGGCACCCGGCTGGCCGAGAAGGCACGCGCCTCGCGGATCGCCGGGCACGGTATCGCGCAACTCAGCGCCCTGCAGGTCAGCGACCTGATCGCGGTGCTGGATACGCTGGATATCCCGGACGCTGCCCCGCTACTGGGCAACCTGCGGGCGGTGCTCGAGGCGATGGTGCAGATCGGGTTGGGCTACATTTCCCTGGACCGCCCGGCCGGGACGCTCTCGGGCGGGGAGGCGCAGCGTGTGAAGATGGTGCGCCACCTGGGCAGTGCGCTCTCGGATGTCACCTATGTCTTCGACGAACCCACCGTGGGCCTGCACCCGCACGACATCCAGCGGATGAACACGCTGCTGGGCGAGTTGCGGGACAAGGGCAATACGGTGCTGGTGGTGGAGCACAAACCCGAGGTCATCCGGATCGCGGACCACGTGATCGATCTGGGGCCGGGCGCCGGCATCCATGGCGGGCAGGTGACCTACGCCGGGGATGTGCCAGGGCTGCTGGCCAGCGATACCCTGACCGGCCGGCACTTCTCCGCCACCGTCCCGCTGAAGACCGATCCGCGCCCGGGCCACGACCCGTTGCAGATCCGCGGGGCGAACACGCACAACCTGAAGGACGTGGAGGTGGATATCCCGCGCGGGGTGCTGTGTGCGATCACCGGGGTGGCCGGGTCGGGCAAGTCCACGCTGATCCATACCACCATTTCCAAACGCGAGGATGTGGCGGTGGTGGACCAGTCGGCGATCCGCGGTTCGCGGCGCAGCAACCCGGCCACCTACACCGGGTTGCTGGATCCCATCCGTACCGCCTTCGCCAAGGCCAACGGGGTCAAGCCGGCCCTGTTCAGCGCGAATTCCGCCGGGGCCTGCCCGAACTGCAACGGGGTGGGGTTCACCTACACCGACCTGGTGTCGATGGCCGGGGTGGCGCTGTTGTGCGAACTGTGCGAGGGCAAACGCTATACCGCCGAGGTGCTGGACTACCGGTTGGACGGGTTGAATATCGCCGAAGTGCTGGACCTGAGCATCGAGGAGGCGTTGGCACAGCTGAAGATCCCGCGGGCCAAGACCATCCTGACCCGGCTGAACCAGGTGGGCCTGGACTACCTGAAACTGGGCCAGCCGCTGAACACGCTCTCCGGCGGCGAACGCCAGCGCCTGAAGCTGGCCATCAACCTGGGCAAGGGGGCCGGCACCTATGTGCTGGACGAACCGACCACCGGCCTGCACATGGCCGATGTGGATAAGCTGCTGGCGCTGCTGGACCAGATGGTCGACGAGGGCAATACGGTGATCGTCATCGAGCACCACCTGGCGGTGATCGCGCACGCCGACTGGGTCATCGACCTGGGACCGGGAGCCGGGCACGATGGCGGCCGGGTCATCTTCGAGGGGACCGCGCAGCAGCTCTCCCGCACCGACACGCTCACCGGGCGGCACCTGGCCGCCTATGTGGACCCCAACGCCTAGCATCCCCCGGAACACCAAAGGTGCCGCACACCGGTTTCCCGGTCTGCGGCACCTTTGGTGTGTGCGCCCTGGCGGTGCTAGTCGCCCAGGGTGTGGGGCTCGATCTTGCTGCCCTCGGCGGTGATGATCCGCTCATCGGAGGGATCCTGCACCTGGGTTCCCAGGTTGCCGCGGGTGAGCTTGTTCATGATCATGGCCAGCGCGCCGTCACCGGTGACGTTGGTGGCGGTACCGAAGCTGTCCAGCGCGATGTAGGCGGCGAACATCAGGCCGATCTCGACCTCGCCGAAACCGAGCATCTGCACCAGCAGGCCGGCGGCCGCGGCGATGGCGCCACCGGGGACACCCGGTGCGGCGACCATCATCACCCCGAGCATCAGGATGAACGGCAGGTAGGCTGCCAGGGAGACATCCCCACCGGACAGCAGCACCACGGCGATGGAGAAGCAGATGATCTTGACCATCGAACCGGACAGGTGGATGGTCGCGCACAGCGGAACCACGAACCCGGCGATCGCGTCGGTGACCTTGTTCTTCTTCGCCGAGGCCAGGGTGACCGGGATGGTGGCCGCCGAGGAGGAGGTACCCAGGGCGGTGAAGTAGGCGTCGCGCATATTCCACAGCGACTTGAGCGGGTTTTCCTTGTTCATGGCACCGGCCACGGTGTACTGGATCAACAGCACCACCAGGCACAGCGCAAAGGAAACCACGGCCACCAGCAGGAACTTGGAGATCACGGTCACCGCCGCTCCGCTGGCCGAGAGGTCAAGGAAGATGCCGAAGATGAACAGCGGCAGCGCGGGAACCACGAGCCGGCGGATGACCGCCTCGATGATGGTGCGGAACTCCACGGTCCCGCGGAAGATGACCGTGCTCTTGAAGGCGGTAATGCCGATCCCGATGATGAAGGCCAGCACCAGTGCGGTCATCACGCCCAGCAACGGCGCCAGCACGACCTCGGTGGCTCCGCCCGAGGAGCTGTTCACCACGGAGAAGTACGGTTCGAATCCGGAACCTCCCTCATCCCCCAGTTCAGCCAGCCCGCCGCCGGAGAGCGAGGCGGTGAAGAGCCAGCGGCTGACGAAGTAGGCCAGCAGGCCTGCGAAGATGGTTGAGCCGTAGGCCAGCGCGGCGGTGATGCCCAGCCATTTGCCGGCTCCCTTGCCCAGTTCGGCGATGGCCGGGGCCACCAGGCCGAAAATGATCAGCGGCACCACGAACCCGAGGAACCCGGAGAAGATCGAGTTGTAGGTCAGGAATACACCCCCGAGCCAGATCGGCATGACCGGGCCCAGGACGATACCAAGGACAATGGCAATGATGATCCACCCCAGCAGGGGGATTCTTTGAAGCGTCTTCACACGGGACCTTTTCTCAACGGGGTTTGGATGAGTGTGCGTGCGTTGTGGCAGGTGTGGCGTAACGCACGAGTCACAATGGTAAACCTCACGGGCCGCTGACCGAAATTCGTTGCTTCGGCACCCCTGTTCACCATAGGGTTCACCGGCCTGCTAGGCTGATTTGAAAATTTCCGTCGATGAACACGTCAGTAGGTGAAATATGGGGATTATCCTGCACGAACCGGACCGCGAGGACGAGGCGGAACTTGTTGCCCTGCATATCCGCTGCTGGGAACAAACCTATGCGCACCTGTTGCCCGAGGGATTCTTCGATAACGCGCACCGTGAACAGCGCACCGGGCAATGGCAGCGCCTGCTGGCCGAGCAGAACCCGGCCCACCGGCTGGCCGTGGCCGAGGCGGACGGGCGGCTTCGCGGGTTCGCGCTGGCCGCGCCACCGGTGGACGGGGCACGGCCCGCGGATCTGCCGGAACTGCAGCTGTACAACCTCTATGTGCTGGCCAGCGACCACGGCACCGGCATCGGGCAGGGCCTGCTGGACAGGGTGCTGCAGGCCGATCCGGCCTTCCTCTGGGTCGAACAGTCCAATGCCCGGGCGGTGGCGTTCTACCGGCGTAACGGATTCGGGTTCGACGGGCTGACCAGAATCGACCCCCTGGCCCCGGAGATCACCGACGCCCTGATGGTGCGCCGCTGATCACGGGGCACGGCCGGACTCAGATCCGTACCAGCATCTTTCCGGTGTTCGCCCCCTGCATCATCCGGATGAAGGCCCCGACGGTGTTGCCGATCCCCTCCACGATGGTTTCGTCGTAGGCGATCTGCCCGGCGGCGAACCAGCCGGCCATGCGCTCGGAGAACTCGGCGGAGTACCGCAGGTAGCCGCCCACGGTGAATCCCTGCAGTTTCAGTGAGCGGGTGATCAGATTCGCCATGTTCCCCGGCCCTGCCTGCGCCTGGGTGGTGTTGTATCCGGAGATCGCCCCGCACAGGGCGGCGCGGCCGCCGTCGTTGAAATTCTCCAGTGCCGCTTCCAGGTGTTCCCCACCCACGTTGTCGAAGAACACGTCGATGCCTTCCGGGGCCAGCGCCGCCAGTTGACCGGCCACATCCCCGTCGCGGTAGTTCAAGGCGGCGTCGTAGCCGTACTTGTCGGTCAGCAACGCGACCTTTTCCGCGCTGCCGGCCGATCCGATGACGCGCCTGGCGCCCAGCAGCCTGGCGATCTGCCCGGCGGCGGTTCCCACGGCCCCGGCAGCCCCGGAGATGAAGACCGTGTCCCCCTCGGCCAGCTGGGCGATTACCGTCAGGCCGACGTAGGCGGTCAGGCCGGTCATGCCCATCATGTGCAGGCGCAGCGAATTGGGCACCCCGTCGAGCTGCGGGACCGCACGGAAGCTGTCGGCGGGCGCCTGCACGGTGTCGGACCAGCCGTGCTGGTGCAGTACCAGGGTGCCGGCAGGCATCGATTCGTCGGCCGAGGCGATGACCTGGCCGATGGCACCGCCGGTGATCTGCCCGCCGATCGGGTAGGGCGCGACGTAGGAGCGGGTGTCATTCATCCGCCCGCGCATGTACGGGTCGACGGAGAGGAATTCGTTGCGTACCCGCACCTGCCCCGGCTCCAGTTCGGGCAGCGTCTCGGTGCGCACCTCGAAGTTCCCGGGGACGGGCCAGCCGCTGGGGCGGGAGGCGAGCAGGATCCGGGTGCTGAGGTTATCGCTCATGGGTGGGTGTTCCTTATCTGTGGTGGTCCGGCCCCGGGGCGGTGCGGGGCTCTTGTTGTCGTCGGGTCCGGCTGCTAGGCGGCCAGGTGTAGCACCAGGGCCGCCAACCCCAGCAGCGGTAGCGCGCCCTGTTTCACGGCGGCCGGCGCCTTGTCCGGACTGGAAATGATGAGCACCGTCGCGGCCAAGGCCATGGAGGCCAGTCCGGTGATCAGCAGCGTTGAACCGATGACCGGCTGTCCGGCGAGTTGGAACCCCAGCCCGCTGAACACGGCGATGGCCAGGAACAGGTTGTAGAACCCCTGGTTGAAGGCCAGGGTCCTGGTCATCTGCGCTTCCTCGGCGGTGGTGCCGAAGACCTTGCGGGTGCCCGGCCTGGTCCACCAGAGGGATTCGAGCAGGAAGATGTACACATGGAGCAGTGCGGCCAGCAGTGCCAGGATCTGCGATGCGATAAGCATGGGGCGCCTTTCGGAGGGCGGCGGGCGCGGCCGCCGGGAACCAATTCTGTAACGACCATTTCAATATATACTGGAATGGACGTTTCGAAAAGAGGGAGGTCCTGTGATGGCCCGGACATTGGCCTTTGACCGCAAGGTGGCAGTCCAAGGCGCCCGAACCGTGTTCTGGTCCAAGGGGTTCGAGGCCTCCTCGATTCCCGAACTGGAAGAGGCGACCGGGCTGAGCCGCTCCAGCATCTACAATTCCTTCGGTTCCAAACGCGGCCTGTTCGACGCCGCGGTTCACAGCTACCTGGAGGAGATCGTCCGCCCGCGCTTGCGTCCGCTGCTGGCCGCGGACGTGGAGCCCTCAGCCCTGGGCCGGTACCTTGACTCGCTGGCGGTGGCCCTTGGGCACCCGGGTTCCCTGCCTGCGGCCAACGGCTGCCTGCTGGTGAACAGTGCCAACTCCCCCATCTCCGCGGATGAGGCCGTGTCCGCGGTGGTCGGGGCCTACCGCCAGGAAATGCACGATGCCCTGGGCCGCGGTCTTGGGGCAGCACGGCCCGATCTGGATGCCGCGCGACACGCGCTGCTCACCGATACCGTCACCGGGCTGGTCATCGCGGCTTTCGCCCTGGTGCGCGTGAGCCGGACCGAAGCCGTTCGGCTGGTGCGGTGCGCCGCGGAGCTGGTTGACCGGTAATCCGCGGGCACCGGCGGTACCGTCCGCGAAGTTCGGGTACCGCCGACGCCGGTGGTTGGCATGGAGCTAGTTGCCCGGGGCCGATCCGGAGCCGGGACCACCCTGGCCGCGCCCCATCCCCGCACCCATGCCGGAGGTGAACTGGCCGGCGGTGGCGGTGGCCTGTTCCGTTGCCCCGTCGAGGCTACCGGTACCAAGACCTGATTCCACGTCGGCGCTGCCGCCCACCCAGAAGCCGTAGCCCTGACCGTCGGTGATCTCCCCGGCGGAATACAGCACATTGGCCGTATCCCGGGTGGGTACGAAACTGACCACGATGCTGCCATCCGAATCCACCACGTGGATCGGGGTACCGGCGGGAACCGTGGTGCCCAGCGCGGCCTGCACGCCGGACTGTTCGGAACCCGATCCCAGCCCCTGGGCCATCCCGTCGCTGCCGGTGGCCAGCAGGAGGCCGCCGGTCACGGTGATCCCGCCATCGGCGTCCAGTGCACCATTGCCGCCGCCGGTAGGCCCGTTGACCACGGTGGTGCCGCCACTGATGGTGATCTCGCCGTTCGAGTCCAGGCCGTCCCCATCCGCGGTGACGGTGACGGAGCCGGCGGAAATGTTCAGCAGGACCTCCCGGGAGGAGTCGGCCGAGGCATTGATGCCGTCATCCGCCGCGGTCACGTTCACGGTGGCCCCGGACAGGTTGATGGCGGCGGCCTCGATTCCCTCGGTGGACTCGGTCACGGTCGCGGTCCCGCCGCTGAGTGTCAGCTCGTTTTCCGCCTTGATGCCATCATCCCCGGCGGCGACGGCGAGCGCTCCGGCGTACTGGTGCAGCCAGCCGCGCCCCTCGTCCTGGTCGTTGGTGGACTTGATGCCGTCGCCCGCCGCGTTGACCGTGTATGTGCCGCCGAGGATGGCGAGATAGTCCTTGCCCTTGATGCCGTCATCGGCGGCGGTCACCGTGACCGAACCTGAAACCAGGACCAGCCCGTCCTTGCTGACTATGCCGTCCCGGTAATTGCCCTGCACCGCCAGCGACCCCTCGCCGGCAATGGTCAGATCTGCCTTCGAGTACACGGCGGCATTCGCTGCTTCATCCGCCGTGTCCGCGTAGCTGGTCGCGTCGTTCAGGGTATTGGTGGTGCCATCCTGCAGGTACAGCAGCACCTCGTTGGCCTCGTCGACCTGCACGGCCGGGCCGCTGGAGTTCGAGATGCTCACCCCGTCGAGGATGATCCGCACCACCTCCTCCTTGGTCGCGCTGACCACGATCCGCCCGTCGCTCAACCCGCCGGAGAGCCGGTAGGTGCCGGCCGCGGATAGGGTCACAGTGCCGCCATCCACCGAGACGCCCGACGCGTCCTGTCCCTGGACCGTGGAGCCGCCATCGGACAGGGCAATGCTGGTCTCCTGTGTGTCATCCCATTGCAGGTCGTCGGCGTCGAAATGGGTGTCCTCGGTGACCTGGTCGGCGTCGACGGAGGTGGTTCCGCTGCCGGACGCCGCGGCGTGAGCGCCGGGGGTGGCCTCGGCAGCTGAGGTGTTACCGGCCTCGGCGACCGTGCCCTGGCCTCCCGCGGCGCATCCGGCCAGGGTCAGCGCCAGGGACAGTGCGGCCATCGATGTCACGATCTTGGTGGGGACGGGAAGCTTCATGGGTCGGGTCCTTGTGTTGGGTCCGCCGCGGCAAAGGCGGCAGTCGGGTCGTCCGGGAGGGGTTGTACCCATTCTTTGGTTCTCCACTGTGTCCAGCCTGTATCCGGTAATTGCCCACCTTGTGAATTCCCGGAAACCGGTGTGACGTGCGTCCGGCTGCGGGTGACCCCCTGCTCCACGCATCCGGTAATCCGTGCCCTCCGGTGGTGCGTTTGCCACCGATCCTGCCAAAGAAAAAACCGGCCAGGTCCCGAGGAGATCGGTACCTGGCCGGTTCTGGCTTCGTGGCTAGTGGGTGTCTTCCGCCGCCACCTCGGAACGGTCACCGCTCCACAGGGTGTGGTAGGTGCCTTCCTTGTCGGTGCGGCGGTAGGTGTGCGCACCGAAGTAGTCGCGCAGTCCCTGGGTCAGCGCGGCCGGCAGGCGGTCACGGCGCAGTCCGTCGTAGTAGGCCAACGAGGAGGAGAAGACCGGTGCCGGGATGCCCAGCTGCACGGCGATCGACACCACGCGGCGCCAGGCCGGCACGGCCTGGGCGATGGCCTCGGCGAAGGCCGGGGCGAACAGCAGGTTCGCCGGCTTCTGATCGGCGGCATAGGCCGCGGTGATGTCCTTGAGCAGGGCGGCGCGGATGATGCAGCCCTCGCGCCACAGCCCGGCGATCTCGTCCAGCTTCAGCTCCCAGTTGTATTCCCCGGCAGCGGAGGTGAGCATGTCCAGGCCCTGGGCGTAGGAGACCAGCTTGGAGGCGAACAGCGCCTGGCGCACATCCTCGACGAAGTTCTCCGGCACCTGCACCTCGGAGGTGTTCGCGGCCAGCACCTGCTGGCCCACCGCACGGATCTCGCGCTGCGAGGACAGCGAGCGGGCGAAGACCGATTCGGCGATGGCCGAGACCGGTGAGCCCATGTCCAGCCCGGACTGCACGGTCCAACGGCCGGTGCCCTTCTGTCCTGCGGAGTCGAGGATGACATCGACCAGCGGCTGGCCGGTGGCGGCATCGGTGTGGCCCAGCACTTCGGCGGTGATCTCGATCAGGAAGCTGGAGAGTTCGCCCTGGTTCCAGTTGGCGAAGATCCCGGCCTGTTCGGCGGGCCCGATGCCCGCGGCGTGGCGCAGCAGGTCGTAGGCTTCCCCGATGACCTGCATGTCGGCGTACTCGATACCGTTGTGCACCATCTTCACGAAGTGGCCGGCACCGTCGGTGGAGACCCAGGCGCAGCACGGGGTGCCGTCCTCGGCCTTGGCGGAGATCTTCTCCAGCATCGGGCCAAGTGCCTGGTAGGACTGGGCCGAGCCGCCGGGCATGATCGAGGGGCCGAGCAGGGCACCTTCCTCGCCGCCGGAGACCCCCACACCAACGAAGTGCAGGCCCTTTTCGGCCAGCGCCGCCTCACGGCGGCGGGTGTCGGTGTAGTGGGAGTTGCCTGCATCGATGATGATGTCGTCTTTTTCCAGCAGCGGAACCAGCTGTTCGATGACCGAATCGACCGGAGCACCGGCCTTGACCATGATCAGCACCCGGCGCGGGGTTTCCAGATTGGCAACCAGCTCTTCAAGGGTCTCGGTGCGGATGAAATCGCCTTCAGTCCCGTGGGCATCGAGCAATGCGTCGGTCTTGCCCACCGAGCGGTTGTGCAGGGCAACGGTGTACCCGTTGCGGGCGAAGTTGCGGGCGAGGTTCGCGCCCATCACGGCAAGACCTGTGACGCCAATCTGTGCAGGCATAAATTCATTACTCCATTTTTTGACCGGAAAGCTATGCCGTGAAAACCGGGCACGTTCCCCGCACCCGCACGGCTTCGTGACGTCTTCCATCCTACCGCCCGACCGTGCCGATACCCAGATCCACACCAAAAACAAAGCAGATTTATTTGCTTCCACTCACGGTGAGTTGGGGTATTGCAGTACCCGGATTGGATAGGATGATGCAATGGCAACAAGTCTGCACTCGCATGTGGTCGAGGTCCTCGGTTCTCGCATCGTGAACGGAAGCATCGCCGCCGGAAGTGTCCTGCTGGCTTCCGAACTCGAGGACGAGCTGAAGGTCTCACGCTCGGTGGTGCGCGAGGCCGTGCGGGTCCTGGCCCAATGCGGCCTGGTTACCAGCACCAAGCGGGTGGGCATCAGGGTCCAGGGTGTGGAGAAGTGGAACCCCTTCGACTCGCTTGTCATCCGCTGGCGTCTGGCCAGCGGACATCAGGGCAAGCAATTGCGCTCATTGACCGAGCTGCGCATCTCCGTGGAACCGATGGCCGCCGAGCTGGCGGCGCAGTACGCGCCGGATCACTTTCGCGAGGAGTTGATGACGCTCTCGGCGCAGATGAACCACTACGGACGAACCGGGGACCTGCACCGCTTCCTGGATCTGGACATCCGCTTCCATGCGGTCCTGCTGGCCGCCTCGGGCAATGAGATGTTCGCGAACCTGTCGATCCCGATCGGCGAGACGCTGCGCGGTCGCACCGAATTGGGTCTGATGCCCGAGCGCCCCCATGAGGAGGCCCTCACCTGGCACCAGGCCGTGGCCGATGCGGTCTCCAACCGCGACCCGCTGGCGGCCCGGGCGAATATGGAGAACATCATGCGCCGCACGCACAGCGAAATCTGCGGGATCTGGCAGGACCAGGATCGCCTGTTCGTCGATCCCCCGGCAGCACCCTAGACACCTTTTCCACATTTCGTCGCTCCACGCCATCGACAACGCACCGCAGGCCTAGGATGGCCGAGTCCTACCTGCCAACAAGGAGTGCGCCATGAGGGCAATGCCAAACCGGGCCTGCGTCTTATGTCTGATGATTTCCCTGAGCGTATCCGGTTGCCACGTCCTGGCGCCGGCTCGCCAGGAGCCCACGGACCGGTATGGCACAGGCGTCGAACTGATCCAGTTGGACATCCCGGGCCAGACCACCACATTCGGCCACAGCGCGAGGTGGGAGAACGGGCTGGAAGTCGTGGTCGGCGCCCCGGAACCGTACGAACCCACCGAACCGCTTCCGGATGAGAACGCCGGCATACCGGTGGCGGTAGCCGTCGAGGTACGCAACCATACCGGCAGCAACTACAACCCCCTGCACCTGTTCCTGTCAGCTGCCTCGGGTGGAGAGGAGGCATCCCATTTCGACATCGGAGCACGCGGCCGGTTCCGGGCCCCGTTGACCACCGTGCCCAACGGCCACAGTATCCGATTCGAGATGGCCTTCATCATGACCGATGCGACCCAGGCGGTGGTGGATGTCATTCCCGGAATGCCCGGCTACCGGACCGCTACCTTCACCCACTGATATGCAACGCACCGTGCCCCTGTCCACCGAATGCTCGGTGGGCAGGGGCACGGTGCGTTGCACGGGCAAGATATCCCGTACCAGGTTCAGGCGATCAGGCGATCAGGGTGGCCAGCGAGTAGAGCACCATGACGAAGGTGAAGCCGATCACCGAGACCAGGGCCTGGCCCACGGTCCACACCTTCAAGGTGGTGGGCACGTCCATCTGGAAGAACCGCGAGATCAGCCAGAACCCCGAATCGTTGACGTGACCGGCGAAGACCGAGCCGGCAGCCAGGGCGAGCACCATCGTGGCCACCTGCAGGGCCGACAGCGAAGGGTCGTCGAGCACGGCCGGCTGGACGATGGCCGCCGCGGTGGTCAGGGCCACCGTGGCCGACCCCTGGGCCACCCGGACCACGGCGGCGATCAGGAACCCGGCCACGATCAGCGGCAGGCCCACGGATTCCAGCGAATTGGCGATCGCATTGCCGATACCGCTGGCACGCAGCACCCCACCGAACATGCCGCCGGCACCGGTGATGAGGATGATCGAGCACACCGGGCCCAGCGCCGAGTCGACGACGGTTTCGATCAGGGTCTTTTCCTTCTTCTTCCGGAAGCCCAGCAGGTACATGCCCAGCAGCACGGTGAGCATCAGGGCCACCGGGGTTTCACCCAGCAGGCGCAACCACTGGACCCAGGTCGCCTCGGCATCAACCACACCGGCGGTACCGAGCATGTTCAGTCCGGTGTTCAGGAAGATCAGCAGCAGCGGCATCAGCAGCAGGCCGAAGACGGTGGCCACCGACGGGGAGGACTTGAAGGCATCCTTGTCGTTGCCATTGCCGTTGCCCAGCGCGGCGTCCAGGATGTGCGGCACCGGGATGTCGAAGCGCTTGCCCACGAACTTGCCGTAGAGATGACCGGCGAAGTACCAGGTGGGGATCGCCACGATCAGGCCAAGAACCAGCACCAGCCCGACATTGGCGTTCAGCAACCCGGAGGCGGCCACCGGACCGGGGTGCGGTGGGACGAAGATGTGCATCACCGAGAACGCGGTGGCTGCGGGAATCGCGTAGAAGAGCAGGGAGCCGCCCAAACGGCGGGCCACGGTGAAGATGATCGGCAGCATGACGACCAGGCCGGCATCAAAGAAGATCGGGAAGCCGAAGAGCAGCGAGGCCATGGACAGGGCCAGCGGGGCACGCTTTTCACCGAACTTGTCGATCAGCCATTGGGTCATCACCTGGGCGCCACCACTGGTTTCCAGCATCCGGCCGAGCATCGCACCCAGACCCACCAGCAGGGCCACGCTGGCCAGGGTTCCACCGAACCCACTGGTCAGCGTGCCGATGATCTCCCCGGCGGGAATGCCGGCGGCGATTGCCGTGAGTAGGCTGGTGAGCACCAGGGCGATAAACGCGTGGACTCGGAAACGGATAATGAGAACCAGCAAAAGCGCAATGGCCGCAACGGCCAGGCCCAGCAACGCCGGTGTGCCCAGCGTCCAGTTCAGGGCAAGGTCAGTATTCATTGTCGTCCTTGATCAATGGGGAGGGGGTTAGTTGCCCGGGGCGGGTGAATCGATGGCCAGCCGGGCCAGGACCGCATCGACGATCGCTTGCGGGCTCTGGTTGATCTCCACGCTGATGGCCCGTTCTTCGGCCGCGGGTTCTTCCAGGGTGTCCAGCTGGCTGGTGAGCAGGGAGGTGGGCATGAACTCGTGATCCCTGGAATCCATGCGATCCTGGATCAGTTCCTTGCCGCCGACCAGGTGGATGAACCGGGTGGCGGGCTCGTGGGCACGGATCAGTTCACGGTAGGAACGTTTCAGTGCCGAACAGGCGATGATGACTGGTTGGCCTGCCGGGCCACGTTGCGCCAGGCGCTGTCCGATGATCTTCAGCCAGGGCTCCCGGTCGGCGTCGTCCAACGGGATGCCAAGACCCATCTTGTCCTTATTGGCCTTGGGGTGCAGATGGTCACCATCGATGAATTCGACACCCAGTTCCCGGGCCAAGAGTTCTCCAATGGTGGATTTGCCACTGCCGGAAACACCCATGACCACCATGGGTACAACCTGTCCTGTCATCTGCTCACTCCGTTGTGCCGAACCTTATTGTCAGACTTATGATTTTGATTGCTACTTTAAATCTGATTTATTCAGACTAAACTTCCGGGCCGTCCGAGTCAATAGCAAAGACCCCCGGCATCACGCCTTCTTCACCTGCCTGCACCACACGCCACCCGCAAGAAACCGGAAAAACATTGATTGACCACTGATTTTACGGAACATCACGGAGACCGTCGGGCCCCGGCCGGCAGCAGGAATCCCTGGCATCCGAGCCACTGGCCTACAGCTGTAGCTGAATATTTACCAACAATCCATAGGTTCAAGCACCAGTTGAGGGTATCGTCGGGATCAGTAGCTCAACCCGGGCACTAGGAACTTTGCAACCAGTGAGGTGAACCAATGGGTTTTCTAGGATGGATAGTTTTGGGTTTGGTTGCCGGCGCGATCGCGAAGGCAATCAAGCCAGGTGAGCAAGGCGGCGGATGGCTGGCCACCTTGTTGCTGGGTGTCGTTGGCGCCGTTGTCGGCGGCTGGCTCGGATCATTGATCTTCAACGTGGAGATCACGGAATTCTGGTCGATCCAGACGTGGTTGCTGGCCATCGGCGGCTCGCTGATTGTGCTGGTTGTCTGGGGGTTCCTGACACGCAAGAAGTCCTAACCCCGGCAGCGGGATCCGCACAGGATGCGGGTCCCGCTCCCCTACCGAACCCGTCTGCACCGGCGCTTGCCACCGCGTGCAGGCGGGTTTCGCCTGTCCCGGCACCCTTGAGGCACCCCACCCTGCCCTTCTGAGAACCTGCAGGATGCTACCGCCGCGGCAAACCCAGCGCATACACTGGGCACACCGCAGCACAGCCAAGGAAGGCCTGTCATGACGACGATTCTTTTCATCCATGGCACCGGCGTCCGCGATGCCGGAATCAACGAGTACCTGGAGCAGCTGCGCCGCGGGGTGCAGCGCATCCGTGGCGAGGTCACGGTACACGCCACCCGCTGGGGCGATATCGTCGGAGCCAGCCTGCTGGCGGGCGGGGCAAGCATCCCGGCGGACCTGCTCCGGCAGCGTTCCGAGGTCGCTGCCCTGCGCACCCTGGTGGAGCCCGGACCCGAGGACTCCCAGCTGGCCCTCTGGGAGATCATGGACACCGCCCCGCTGGTTGAACTTGACGCCTTGTCATCCGCATCCCGGGTGGCGCACCCGGCCCGCGATGAACAGACCGCCCGGACCGTGGTCGACCGGCTGGGCCGGGCACTGGAACCGGGCACCGACCTCCATGGGAAACTGGCCAATGCGGGTCTGGGCCCCACGGCCATGGCCGCGGCCACCCAGCTGGTGGCCAGTGACCAGTTCACCGACATCGTTGAAAACCCGCAGCTGGGCATCGAGCAGAAGGCCGCATGCCTGGCCCGGGCCTTTACCGCCTTGGCGCTGGGCCTGCGCGATGCCGAACTCGGCTGCCTGGCCCCCGTGGACGGCCAGCACCGCGAAGCGGTTGAACTGGCCGCCGCGCAGGCCGTGGCCCACCCCGATGTCCCGCCCGGCGCCATCCAGCCGCAGCTGAAGGGAATCATCCTGGACCGGGTGCTGTCTTTGGTCACGAATTGGGCGGCCCGCAACAGGGTGCGCCTCACCCAGGAAGCGGCCACCGGGATCGGCGATACGCTCAAGTACCTCAGCCGCGGCAGGGCGCTGCGACAGCTGATCGGCCAGGATCTGGATGCCATCGAGGATGATGAGGTCATCGTGGTGGCCCACAGTCTCGGTGCCGTGGCGTGCCTGGACCTGCTGATCGACAACCGGCACCCCAAGGTGGGCATGCTGGTGGCGGTGGCCACCCAGAGCGGTCTGCTGTTCGAACTGGACGCGCTGCCATCCCAGCGCTTCGCCAAGGGGTATCAGTTGCCGCAGGACTTTCCCGCCACACATTTCGTCTACGACCCGAGGGACCTGCTGGCTTACAAGTCCGGGGGACTCTTCGGCCCCGGGATCACCGATCACCGGATCGACAACCGGGCACCGTTCCCCCGCAACCACGGGGCCTACTTCACCAATGACGCCTTCTACGAGCTACTTGACAGGATCCTGCCCAGGCGCGGCGAACCGGGACGCTGAACGCCTGCCCGCATCCGGGTCCCGTGCTCCGCCGCCTGGACCTATCCGGTGGTTTCCAGCAGTTGCCGGAGCACCTGCTTGTAGTTGCTGAAGGCCGACCGTCCGGTCTCGGTCAGTCCGACATAGGTGACCGGGGTGCGTCCCTCGAGGACCTTTCGCACCTGCACGTATCCGCTGTCCTCGAGTTTTCTCAGGTGTGTGGCCAGATTGCCCGAGGTCATGTCCAGCAGTTCCTGCAATCTGGGGAACGCCAGCGTATCCCCCGGGCCCAGCGTATTGAGGATGGTGACCGTGCGCAGCCGGGCCTGGGCATGGATCACCGGGTCGAGCTCAACCATGGGAAGGCACCACCACTCCGGATACCAGCTTCGGATGACGACCGTGCACCATGCCCAGGACCACCAACCCCAGACCACCCAGGGCACCGGCCAGCAGGTTGTGCGGCGCCGGGAGGGCCAGCGAGATCAGCCCGACCACCAGGATCCAGCCACCGAAGATGAGCTGCGAGCGGTCGTTCCAGAGTAGCGAACCGACCACGGTCAGCGCCCCGACCACCAGGGCGCAGGCGGCCACGGCGTAGGAGAGCAGCCCCGGGCCATCCAGCCCCGCGGCCGCGAGCCTCCAGCCCAGCAGGCCCACCAGCACGAAACTCAGGAAGAAGCAGTTGCCGAAGATGGCGCCCTGCACCAACGAGGGGCCACGGGTTCCCGAACCGCGTTTGACCGAGTGGATGGTGGAGATCGTGATGGCGGCTGCCAGAGCGGCCACCGTGATGGCCAGCGCCCACCAGGCGGAGATCAGCGGGTTGCCCGCCGGGATGAATGCGGCATAGAAGGACAGGAAGCCGATGACCCACATGGCACCCCACAGGGAGTAGAGCAGGCGGATATCGGGGCTCATGGCGGTACGCGCCTTGGTTGATTCGGCGTCGATCCGTGCCAGGATCCGTGCCGGATCCAGATTCTTTCCTTCGGCGTCCATGGTGGACCATCTCCTCGGTAGTTCACTTCGAACCTGGCGCAAAGTAGTTTATATTGCGAAGTACTTTGCATTACAAAGTTAAAGTTAGCACCCCGGGTGCCCGATGTCGAGGGGTTATTCCCGGCAACACGGCATCGGCTTGTTACTGGACAGTCAATTAGACTGGGGGTAGCCCGGACAACGGGCGGAATTCACGCTCAAGGACTGATGATGACTGGCTTGAACTCACCGGCCGACCCCTCCACCCCGAAGCCGCGCCGGGCCGTCACCCCGGGCACCGAACGCACCCGCTGGCGCGGCCTGTTGCACGCCTGGACGACCCCGGCGGCGATCGTGCTCGGGATCCTGCTGGTACTGCTGGCCGAGGGCACCACCGGGGAATGGACTGCGGCGGTTTTTGCGCTGAGCTCCATCCTGCTCTTCGGCACCTCCGCACTCTACCACCGCGGGCACTGGGGCCCGCTACGCGGCACCTTGTTGCGGCGGGCAGACCATGCGAACATCTTCCTGCTCATCGCCGGCACCTACACCCCGGCGGCCGCCATGGTGCTGCCCCGGAACCAGGCGGTGCTGGTGCTCTCGATCATCTGGGCCGGTGCGCTGTGCGGTGCCCTGCTGCGCATCCTGTGGCCAGCGGCCCCGCGGTGGCTGTCGGTCGGACTGTATATCCTGCTGGGTTGGGGCGCGGTCATGTACCTGCCGGCCTTCTACGCCGCGAGCCCGGCCATGATGATCCTGATCGTGCTGGGCGGGTTGTTCTACACAGTGGGTGCGGTCTTCTACGCCACCAAACGACCCAACCCGCTACCCGGGGTCTTCGGGTTCCACGAGATCTTCCACGCCTGCACCATCATCGCCTACCTCTGCCATTGGTGGGCGGTCCTGCTGGTAGTCGGGTAACCCCCGGCCAGCCGGAGCATGGAGCGACTGCACCCGGAATTACCGGGACAGCGAACGGATCATCCGGTCAATGAACCGCTCACAGGCGGCGATCTGGGACAGTTCGATGAATTCATCCGGTGCGTGGGCCTGGGCGATATCGCCCGGACCGCAGACCACAGCGGGGATGCCCGCTGCGGCGAACAGCCCGGCCTCGGTGCCGTAGGTGACTTTCTCATCCACCGCGATCGCGCCCCATGAGGCGCTCAGACCAACGATCTGCTCATCGGCCGCGGTATCCAGCCCCGGGGCACCGGCCATGGGAGTGAACTCGACCCGCCCGGCCGGATGGACCTGTTGCATCTGCGCCTCCAGCCGCCGCGCCTCGGCACGCAACCGGCCGGTCAGCGCCTCGCGGTCCACACTGGCCAGCGAACGGTACTCGAAGAACACCGTGCACAGCGAAGGGATCGTATTCACCGCGATCCCGCCATCAATACGGTTCACATTCATGGTGGTGGTCGGCTCGACAAACGCCTCGTCCCGCGGACCCTGGCGCAGCTCGGCGGAAACCTCGTCGACGAACCGGGCGAAGCCGGTGGCGTAGCTGATCGCGTTCAGCCCATCCCCGGGCAATGAGGAGTGGGCGGCCACCCCGTGGAAGTCGACCTTGAACACGTTCATCGATTTGTGCCCGCGGATGGCCCGCATGCTCGACGGTTCGCCCACCACGGCACCGCGCGGCGACAGGCCGAGTTCGGTGATCCTCTCCACCAGGCTGACCGCACCCACGCAGCCGATCTCCTCGTCGTAGGAGAACGCCAGGTGGATCGGTTCGTCCAACTTGGCAGCGACCAGTTCCGGCAGCCTGGCCAGGATGACACCGATGAAGGCCTTCATATCGCAGGTGCCGCGGCCGTAAAGTCTGCCGTCACGGATCTGCGGTTCGAAGGGGTCGCTAGTCCAGTCCTGCCCGTCCACCGGCACCACATCGGTATGCCCGGACAGCACGATGCCGCCGGTGGTACCGCCGTCAAGCGCCGGGATGGTGGCCAACAGGTTGGCCTTGGTTCCCTCGGCATTGTGGATCAGCGTGTAATCCAGTCCCACCGCCTTCAGCCGGGTGGCCACCAGGTCGATCAACCCCAGGTTGCTGTCCCGACTGGTGGTGTCCAACCGGATCAGTTCGTTGATCTGGGACAGGGTATTTTCCGTCGGCAGTGCATCCACTCTGGCTCCCGGGCTTCGAAGGTGTGTTGACCTGCCCATGTTTTCACATGCCCAGGGCCTTGTGAAGCTTCGAAGACCCCCGGTGACTTGGTGATTTTGTGGTTCGCGTTCACCACAACAGGTTCAGCAGGGACAACCGGTGCACCCAGAAGCCACGAGTCACCACGGTCTTCAGTACCGGGCGGGATAATCGATGGTCAGCAGCATATCCTCCGGCAGCCGGCGCAGTAGCAGCTCGTCCAGCTGGGCAACCTGGATGCCCTTGGCCCGACCCGGGGTGATCTGGTCATCCTCGGGGCTCCATGCGTTGTAGAGGGCCAGCCGGGAGATCCTGGGCGCGAATTCGGGCATCCGGGCAATCCAGCCGAGCAGCGCCTGGGTCTCGATCCCGTCACTGGGCTGCCCGCTATCCCCCAACCCCATCAGGGTTCCGCAGTTGCACATATTCGGTGTCAGAGTGAAATAGCGGGCGCCAGCACGGACCCGTGATGACTTGAGGCTGATGTCGCTGGGTTCGGGAGCGACCCCGAGCTGCCCGGTGGTGGCATCAATGAATTCCTGGTCGAAGGCGTGGGCGTTCACTGCCCACAGCACGAAATTGCACATGGACATATTCTTCGCTACCCCGGTCACGGTCACCAGCAGGGCACGCCGGGGTGCGGGCTCCGGCACCGGCCGTTTCCGAGTTCCTGCTGGGAATTACCCCTATCCATGGATCCGGTCACTGCCAGGCGCTAGGCTCGGGCCATGTCAAATACTTCCAGTTTGATCGGCCAGTGTCCCAAGTGCGGTGTGAGCGGCGTGCACGAGGTCTCCGAGGCCACGCACCATCCGATGGAAAACATCCAACCGGTGACTTGCGGCCAGGAATCATGCCACCACCAGACTCTGCTCTCCGAATGGCGCGAACAAGGCGATTCCTGGCAGCACGTGGGATAGACCCGCACCGGGGCATATCACCGGCGCCCCACGTCAAGCCGCAACGGTGGCCGCCCAGGCGCAGCCCGTCTCCTAGCCTGGCGAGGCCTTGCCCCGTTTCCAGTACCCGGAGAAGGTGACGTTGGCCTTGGGCAATCCGCGCTCGCCGACCAGGTGTCGTCGCGCCCCGGTGGCCAGGGCCGACTCCCCCACCGCAAAGGCGTAGAGGCTACCGGGCAGTTGCAGCCGGCTCAGGGCCGCTAGCGCCTCGGCTCCCGGCTGCTGCCCGGGTTCACGCACCATCCAGTGCACCTGCACCCCGTCGGGCGCCTCATCGGGGTTGCCGGTCACGCCCGTCGAAGACCTCGATCAGTGCATGCCCTGACGCATCGCGCGGCAGGTCGCGCAGGATGCCCAGGGCTGCGGGTATTGCAGACTCATCGGCAACGATCAGCGAGTGCGTGGCTTCCGCGGGATTCCAGCCGCAGCCCTGGTCAATCAGCGCCACCGGGGTGCCCGGTTCCACGCTCGCTGCCCACGGGCCGGAAGGTTATCGAACCGGGCGTCGACACCCACCGGGATCGCAAGCCTGAACCATTGGTCAAATCCGCGGAAGCGGAAGTTGTGCAGGTCCTCGCCGGCAAAGGTCACCCGTGTCATGTGCTCGGTGCTCCGTTCGCTGCACAGCACCGTGGTACGCATCAGGCCGGACTCGGCATGGGCTGCGGCGATATTGCTCATCGGTGTGTCCTCTCGACCCGGCAGGACGGAAATGGACTGCGGGCCACCGGGCTGTGCCTGGTTCCACCGCACGAACCGGAAGGTTCCCGCGGGATGCCACACCCCACAACGCTGCTACCGGGGTGCCGACGAGCCGCCCGGCCGTGCCCTGCTCACAGGCAGATTATCCGGGCCGCCAGGAACATCCACCAACGTTGCACACTGTTCCACGACATTGACCGTCGAGGCCATTGCGTCCTGCCGGGCCGGGCGTGGGCAAGGAGCATGAGCGCGGAGCACTTTTCTCCGGGGTTAATTGGCGGCGGGGCGTGGAGCCGAGTCCTGAAACGGATCGGCGAATTGGTGGGCCCCGGACTCTCGGGGCGGTTCGGCAGCGCCGGCAACAGGATTGGGATCAGGCAGAATCCGGCTGGCTGCTCAACCGCTACGTGGAACCGGATCCGGGCGCCTGGATCCTGCTCAGCGCCGGCACGGGCAAACCCGGGCGGGGTCCGGAAATCGCCCGGGCACAGCCGGAGGCATTTGACACGCCTTTGGCCGCGGCGGACCAATTCCGTCCCCGCCAGGCCGGTGAACCGGAGAACTTGCGGGGGCTATTGCATGAATGCGAGGGTGATCGGGCAGCGGCCATCAAACACCACCAGTGGGCCATCGGGCTGCCCGGAGTGCCGTTGCGCCGGGAACTGCGGCCCCTGGGCGGACCTGTTGGATATCGGTGCTACCGACGAGGCGTCCATCGGGGCGCACAACCTGGCCATCTCCCGGGAGGCTTTCGCGTCATGGCTCCACCCTTAAGATGTCCTCCCTGCTGGCCGGGGCGCAGCTGGCCACGCGGCTGGTCGGCGGCCACCGCATGGATGAAACCGCCGGTTGGAGCACCCAGCCCAAGGCCGACCGCGCGAATCCGATCCGGGCGCGGCGTCTGGTGGGGCTCGCCCGCAGCGATGCGGCAGGCTGAACGGCCCGGGCAGCTACCGGGCGGGCAGCTGCAGTTGGTTGCCCTCGGCGATCACCGTGGTCTGCAATCCGTCCCCCGGGCAGTGCGGCCCATTGGGGTGGACCCGCTGCGGAACCACGCTGATCTCCCGGTCGAACAGTGTCGCACCAGTGGCATCATGCAGGCTCACGCGCACCTGGACCGGGGCCTCGGGCAGCCCGGGAAGATCGGCGAAACCGTGCAATGCACCGGTGGGCACCATCCGCACCGAGCAGCTATCCCCGGGCATGGTCCCGGCACAGGTTTCGTCCCCGGCCCGGGTGGAAGGCACCAAGTCCGGTTCCGTGTCCTGGCAGGTACTGTCCCAGCACACCCGCAGGCCGGCTCCGGCCACCTCCCGGGCCTGTGCCGCGGGGATTTCCAGACCAATCCCGCTCGGCACGCCGATCTCGGTGCAGGGTGCCGGTTCGGCCGAGCAGGCGCAGATCAATAGCAGCGCGGAACCGGCAAGGGCCCGCCTGGGCAACCTCATGGCACCCAGGCTGGACCTTCGGCTGTCGGAGGGACTATCCGAGGGCCGGATGCGGGTAGCGTTGCGCACGTTGCTGGAATTGCAGGATCGCCGGGTTCCGGACCACGCCCTCATGGATCTCGATGGCCCGGTTGATGGTGGTGTTGGATTTCCAGGCTTCGGGCCCATCCAGCACCACGTCCAGGAACGGTAGCAGCGCCTCGCTGATTTCCCAGCTGGCCGAGTTCCACAGGTAGGAGGGGCTGTGGTCCACCGCGTAGTAGTTGATATTCGGCCCGACGGTGAACATCGGCTCATCAAAGGTGGTGGGCACCGCCCATTCGAAGCCCATGCCCTCGTCGCAGGACACATCCACGATGATGCTGCCGGGGGTGAAGGCCGCCAGCTCCCCGGTACGCAGGTACATCAGCGGGTCGTTGGGATCCTGCAGGGTGCAGTTGACCACGATGTCGCTCTCGGCCAGGAACGGCGCCAGGGGAAGCCGGCCGGCATCGGTGATGACCTCGCTCAGGTGCGGACCGCCTTCGTGCTCGAACTGGACCATCTGCACCGAGTGGATCGGCGAGGCGACGGCCGCCACCGACCGGTTGGTCAGCACCTTGACCTCGTGGATGCCGTGCCCGTGCAGGGCGGTGACCGCACCACGGGCGGTGGCGCCGAAACCGATGACCACCGCGCTCAACCGCTTGCCATAGTCGCCGGTGGAGCCGTGCAGTTGCAGGGCGTGGATCACCGAGGCGTATCCGGCCAGTTCGTTGTTCTTGTGGAAGACGTGCAATCCGAAACTCCCGTCGCTGCCCCAGTGGTTCATGGCCTCGAACGCGATCAGCGTCAGCTTCTTGTCGATGGCCAGTTGGGTGATCGTCGCATCCTGCACGCAGTGCGGCCACCCCCAGAGCACCTGGCCCTCGCGCATCTGCTGAAGGTCCGCGGCCTGCGGCTTGGGTAGCAGGATGATGTCGGCCGCCTCCATGATCTCATCCCGTGAGGCGATGGCCCCGACATACGGTGCCAGCTGGTCATCATCCAGCCCGCAGGATTCACCGTAACCCGATTCGATGATGATCCGGCTCCTGAAGCGCTCGTCGATCCGCTCAAGATGCTCGGGGTGGATGGGCAGACGGCGTTCGTTCTTCTTCTGGGATGTGGCGATGACGCCGAGCGTCAATGGACTGGAAACAACCATGGTCTACTCTCTCTGGGTGGTACGGCACGGGAGCCGTGCACCTAGTCCCAAGGGTACACCGGCCCTTTTTCCGGCGGAACGGCCTGCCCGGTTCGGTAGACTGGGGGTATCCAGATGCCGCGCCGGACTGCTCCTCGTGCACGGTTGCTTGCAGGGTGAGCGCCGTTTACCGATCGAGGTCATGTCCTATCCGTCCGCACACGCATACCGCAGACCATTTCCTTTCCTGGGAGCATGCCGGAAGCACGAAATCCGGGCGCTGGTGGTCGGCCAACGACCGGCCCGCACCGAAGAACCTGGTGGTGGTCGATGACCGGCTGACCGCAAGCCAGGCAATGAAATACGCTGCCCAGGGTGTGGCAATGCTGTGGCTGGGCGACTTCCACAATGCCAGGCAGCTGCTCGGTGCCATGGACCGACGGCTGGAGCGGACCGCGGCGAAGAGGAACGCGCAGCCCGGCAGCAGCCCGTCCGAGGATTTCTACCGGATCCGCCAGACCCGGGCCCAGCGTTCCCGCATGCTCTCCCTGTTACTGGTCCCGATCAGCTTCGATACCCCCGATGCAACGGCCACGGTGCCGTTGCCACGAGCACCACAGCTGGGTGCGGCGGTGGCCTTCGGCTACGACCGGCAACCCGGCTACGGAAAGCAGGACGCGGTTCTCAGCCTGCAGGAGCTGCTCGGCATCCAGGGCGGTCACCAATGGTTCCTGAAAGGGGTGGAGGTCCCGGCCCTTGGCGCCAGGATCCACCCGCATTACGGGACGTTCCTGCCCACCCGCCACGAGTACGTGGATCTGGTGGCGGCCGCACCGCTGCAGGACATGGAGCTGGCCTTCGACATCGGCACCGGGACGGGTGTGTTGGCCGCCGTGCTGGCCGCCCGTGGTGTCCGCAAGGTCATCGGCACCGACATCCACCAGCGGGCCGTGGATTGCGCGAATGACAACTTCGCCCGGTTGGGGATCGAAAACACCGCCAAAGCACAGCTGACAAGTATGTTCCCGCCGGGGCGGGCGTCACTGGTGATCTGCAATCCCCCGTGGCTGCCGGGCAGCGCCCCCACCAGCCTGGATGCCGCCGTCTACGACCCGGGCAGCAAGATGCTGCTGCAGTTCCTCAGCGGCCTGCCCGATCACCTCACCGAGGATGGCGAGGGGTGGCTGGTCATCTCGGATCTGGCAGAATTGCTGGGATTACGCACCACCAGCATGCTGCCCGACGCCATCGACCGGGCCGGACTGGAGGTCATCGACCGGCTGGATACTGTGCCCACCCATGCCCGGGCCACCGACGGCACCGATCCGCTGCATGCCGCGCGCTCCCGCGAAACCACCTCCCTGTGGAGGCTGCGGGCCAAGCGCCGTGGCGGGCTCTAGCCACCCGGCTACGTGGCACAGTGCCGGCCACCACGCCGCCAGGTCCCGGTTCCGGCCTAGTTGCCGCTCCGACCCAGTACGGCAACCAGGAAGTCATCGGCCGGCCCATGCAGCTGCCAGGTCGAGTAGCGCTGTTGCAGCTGCAGCCCGGCCCGGGCCGCATCCGCCGCGAACTCGTCGAAGGCGTAACCGCGACCGGACCCGAAACCCACGATGAGCCGGCCCTCGGCGGCCAGGTGTTCACGCAGCCGTTGCAGGGCCGGGAGGCGTTCGGCCTGGGCCAGGAAGGTCAGCACATTGCCGGCCGAGACGATCAGGTCGAAGTGGCGGACCGCGCCGGACTCGTCGACCAGGCCGAAATCGGCCAGGTTGCCCACCGACCACCGGGCCTGCGGGTAGTCCTGGCGGGCCACCGAGACCAGGTGCTCATCCAGGTCCACCCCGAAGACCTCGTGGCCGCGCTCGGCCAGCCAGCCGCCGATGCGCCCGGTGCCGCAACCGGCATCCAGGATCCGGCTACCCCGATCGGCCATCGCGTCCACCAGCCGGGCCTCGCCGTAGATGTCCCGGCCCTGTTCGACGAATCCGCGCCAGCGCTCGGCATAGTTGCGGGCATGGTCGGGGTTGGCCCGCACCGCGGCGAGCCAGAGGTTTTCCTTCGGTGCATTCATGCCTTCAGTTTCCCACGCCGGGCGTTTCAGCGCGCGCTTCGCCGCTGCTTGATCCAGCCGTCGATGATCGACCAGAGCGACACGCCGATCACACCGAAGACCAGCAGCACCGCCAGGATGCGCAGGGTTTCCCCGCTCATCCCGCTGACCGCCTGCAGGGTGTGCAGGAACTCCGGGTTGAACAGCAGCGCCCGGCCCAGTGCGGTGAGCACCAGGCTCATGAACAGCAGCGCCAGTACGGTATTGCCCACGGCAAAGGCGGGGCTCCAGCGTCCCCGGACATAGAGCATCACGGTGAACAGCGCCTGCAGCGCGATCAGCACCATGATCCACGGCCAGATCCCGGCATGCAGGATCGGCAACGACTGCCCCTCCAGGCGGGCGAAACCGCGGAACTGGTCCCACAGGATCGCGCCGGCGGACAGGGCGAGGATCAGCACACCGGCGATGAGATCGGTACGGCTGGTCCCCACCTGGCGTGGCTCGGGCAGCTGGTCGACATCCCAGCGCACCCCGGCATCCGCGCCGGTGCGCTCGATGACCACGAACACGATCGTCACCCAGAAGCACAGGTGCAACACCGTGCCCATGCCCGCCACAATCGACTGGCCGATGACGGTACCCAACGGGGCGTCGGCCAGCGTCTGGCCCAGGGCCACGGCCCCGAACACGCAGGCCGGCACGATGTACAGCAGCAGCTTCAAGAGCCGCCACCAGGACAGGTAGTACTTGGGGCCGATCAGGTGCAGCGGGCGGTCGGCGAACCCGGCTGCCAGGGCCGCGGGGTCACCCAGCTCGGTGAGCACCGCACGCTCGGCGGCGGGCCGATCCTCCCCCTGCTCCACCCTGGCTTCGATCGCGTCAAAGATGGACGCCTCCAACTCGGCGCGCACATCGTCCTGGGCTGGCAACGGGATGGTCCTGATCGTGGCGTCGATATAACGCTGGGTCAACGTGGTGGTCATCTCAGTGCTCCTCATCCGTCAGTGGATGGTCGGTGATCGAGGCCAGGGCCCTGGTAAGTGCAGCCCATTCGCCGTCCAGGGCCTCGGCCAGGCGGATGCCCTCGGACGAGGTGCGGTAGAACTTGCGCGGACGGGCCTCATCGGTGTTCCACTCGCTGGTCAGATAGCCCTGCTTTTCCATGCGGCGCAGCAGCGGGTAGAGCGTATTGGCATCGGTTCTCAGGCCTCGGTGTTCCAGCTCCTGCAGCAGCCGATAGCCGTACCCGGCGGTGCGCAGCATCCGCAGGCTGGCCAGCACGATGGTGCCGCGGCGCAGCTCCTGCAGATGGGCCTCAAATTCCGAACTCATGCAAGAAACAATACTGTGTCTCACACACTATAGTCAATACAACATTATATTCATTAGGCATGGTGTTTGGCTGGTCACTGCGCTGGCTGGCCGTTTCGATGCTGCCGGAGCATGCGACGGGTTACGCGGCCATCTGGCGGTTCCGGTCGCCGGCTTCCGAAACCCAACCTTCGGCAGATTGCGAGGGCGCATCGAACCCTGCCGGGGGGTCATGCTCCGTACGCGGTTCGATGCCGACCGGTTGCGCGCGGGCGAGGTCGATCGCCCCTCGTTCCGCCAGCCTGGAACCACGCATTGGCCTGAAGATCAGCGCAATGCCGCAATTCGGGTACAGACATCGACAGTCACGGTGTAAACGTGACGCTCACCTGCCGCGCTCGGGCCGCCACCGATCCCCTCCGGTACAGTCGCAAGCTGTCGGCGTTGTGGTTAAACACCAGATGGCGTGGTGCCCGGTAAAACCGGGCACCACGCCATCTTTACGGAACTGCTAACGCCTACGCGTCGCCTCCGGCGTTGCCAGACACCCCCGCGTTCGGGTTATTCAGATCATACTTCCGATGCGCTTCCACCGGCGTCCCGACCGGGATCTCACCCCGCTCAGCCAACGACTGCAACGTCTTGACCACCAACGAATGCGCATCAATCTTGAAGAACCGACGCGCCGCAGCCCTGGTATCACTGAACCCGAACCCATCAGCCCCCAACGTATGGAACTCACCAGGCACATACGGGCGCACCTGCTCCAACACCGCCCGCTGGTAATCACTGGTCGCGATCACCGGACCCGTCGCGGAAGCCAAAACCTGCCGCAAATACGGCACCGGCGCCGCAACCGAGGGGTCATCCAACGAAGCCCGGTCACACCCCTGACCCTCGCGAGCCAACTCATTCCACGACGTCACACTCCACACATCCGCCGACACCCCCCACTCCGTCGCCAGGATCTCCTGGGCCTCCAACGCCCACGGCACCGCGACCCCCGAAGCCAGCAACTG